>CAKAGU010000014.1 GCA_916439095.1 uncultured Stomatobaculum sp. | reverse complement strand
TCTGCCGCCGCGCCCCATGATGGGCATCGAGTCCTGCGGCATGTTGCTCTCTGCCGTCAACAATCTGAAGGACAGCGAGGACGAGGAGCTGCACCTCCTCATGGTGGACAACCACATCCCGGCAGGCGCGAAGTTGTACTGACCAATCGAGAATGAATATATAGAGAGAGGTATGCCGAGTCAGAGTAATCTGAGGAGGCGTGCCTCTCTTTTTGGTGGAAGAGAACGCGAACTTGATGGTCAGGAAATACATAGCTTGCTTGTATCGATGTGATGAGAAGGAGAGTACACTGCTGTCAGCGTAGCGAGAGGGATAACGACATGGAGCTCTTTGGTAATTTAGAGACGGTCACTTACAAAACCGGCAGGAGAAAGATTCTGAAAGTGATGTCCGGAACAGAGCTGGCCGACCGCTTATTGCAGATGGCAATGGATCCGGACATAAAGACAGTGGCAACAGGGAAAGCGGTCGGCACACCTTCGCAGAAGCATTCACACACGGCCGGAAAAGCTATGTTTAAACTTGGGAAGAATCAGCTGCGCAGGGAAGATATATGTTTGGGACAGATCTTCCGGTCGGAACATTTGACTTTACCTGGGTATGGGGCAGCGGTTCCATTGAACTGTACGGGACAGCTGAAAACACGACCCTGGGAAATTGTCTTTACTATCAGAATGTAGGAAATAAACAGGATTATGAATACCGACAGTGTCTGCATGTACAATGTGAGTCCGGAAATATGCTGATTATTAACGGGAACCTTGTCGTTGAAATCTCAAGGCCGCCGAAGCCGGAAATTGATTTGTGAGGAGCGCAATTCAGGTCCAAAAACAGAACGAGAGCTATGCCGGGCAGTGTTCGCTGCAACGGCATAGCTCTCGGTTTTTAGTACTCCATACTGATACCCTTTTTTCTGCCGTGTCTCATCACAAAGTGAAATGCCGATAGACCGGCGAAAAGATAGGCGAGCGAATTAAGTACGAGTAGCCCGACATCAAAAATGGGAACCATGTTCCCTTCGAGGATGCTGCGTGAAATATGAATGCCCTGTGAAAGCGGCAGAACATAGTAGGCAAAGCCTTGAATGTTGCTTCCATCTACCACTCCCGAAAAGAACAAGAGTAAATAGCTTGCAATGGATATGAACGAAGCGGTTTTGGTAAAGATCAGTGTTAAGGCCGAAAGAAAATAGGATATTCCGATGAGCCCCAACATGGTAATCGCGAACACGGGGAGAACCATCCATGAGAAAGCCATGGGGATAGAAAACAATACATGAATTGCCGACATGACCAAAATGATTTCGACGGACTGAAACAGCAACCAGCAGACGGCTCTGCAAAATAAAATGCCGGAGAGAGCGGTGGGCTTTATCAGCAACTGTTCAAACGTTCCGCTCTGCTTCTCGGAGGAAATGGCCATGGAAGATTCTCCGATGATGCCGTTGGCGTAAAACCAATACACAAAGCCTATGTAATACGCAGAGTTGGGGCGTTCGGCAGAGCTTGAGAACAGTTTGAAGAAGCCGACGAACATGATAAACAGCACAAATAAGTTGACGATGTGATCCGGATAATAGCATTTCGCTTCCAAATAGTATTTTCGCAACTCAGCGCTAAAGCAACGCCTTATCTTAGCCATGATGATTCCTCCAAAAAGAAATGAGAACCTCCTCCAAGGTCGGCGTTTCCGGTGTGACGGCTATGATTCTTATCTGCTTCTCTGCACACATTTGTACGAGAGAGTACGCAAAAGCTTCCTCGGACTCGGAAAGGCTCAAATGAATTTGGCTTTTTTCTTCATGGATACGGATTGCTTCCGAGGGCATAAGAGATGCGAGCGCCTCAACGGCTTCTTTCGAGAGTATGAAAGTTTTTCTGTAAAAACGGAATAAGAAATACCTTCAGGGGCTCCTGTGATATACACTAATCACAGGAGGCCTTTACTATGGCAAAAAGAGAAAAGAAACCCGTTCACAAAGTCGTGATGACCGAAGGCAAACGCCAGATCATCCAGCAACTCCTACAGGAATACGACATTGAGACTGCCGAGGATATCCATGATGCTCTCAAAGACCTGCTCGGTGGCACCATCAAGGAGATGATGGAAGCCGAGATGGATGACCACCTCGGATATGAAAATTCACTATTATATTTTTCGGCAATAAATTCACAGATCTTTGCAAGGTATTGCAGATTCATCTGGTAACGCACATCGGGAGAAGGCATGACCATACATTCGTCTCCGTTTCGCTCTGTATCGTGTTCACGCTTACCAGCGGTGCGGAAGTTGAGGCGTAACAAAAAAGGCGAAGAGAACACAAAATTCAAAGCGGGCTATTGACAACGGAGTTAGATCTTGTTAGGATAATTTTGTTATCGATAATACAATTATCTACAAGGAGATAGGATATGTCTGTGCCGGACAGGTCGCTTGATCCGAAAATACTGGAGAGCGCAAAAAAAGAATTTCTGGCGAATGGTTTTGAAAAAACCTCGCTGAAGGCAATCTGCGATGGCGCAGGAGTCACGACAGGCGCGTTGTACAAACGCTACGATGGCAAGGAGGGCTTGTTCACAGCCCTGGTAGCGCCTACCCTTCGTGATTTAAACAGCGTGATTGAGGAAAAAAGCAATCTGGATGTAAGTACCCTGACAGACAAAGAGCTCATAGATGCCTGGAATATGCAGAACGGCCAGATGGAGTGGTGGTTTCAGTATCTGTATGAGCGCAGGAACGGATTCGTCCTTCTCATTGCCCGTGCAGAGGGGACGGCCTATTCCAACTTTCAGCATGACTGGGTGGAAAAATGTCTATAGTCACAGGAGAATACCTGAATGAAGCAGTAAGACGCGGGCTGACAACCATAGCAGTTACCAAAGAGGAGCTGCACATCCTGCTTTCTGCATTCTGGTCAACGATCTACGAACCGTTCATCCACAGCTTTACATGGGAGCAGATTGAGGAGCACTGTAAAATTGTGTGTAATCTCTTTGACTGGTATAAAACTTTTGGTATGACCCTAGCAGATTAAACTACTGATTAACGAGGGTATATCGGCAAACTGATTTTAATTTGCTCTATAAAATATAGCGGATTTTTCATCCGCTATATTTTAGGACACACGGTTAGCTCGTTCAAACTTAGAAATGAGGGACTTCATTGAAATAGAATACAGAATTTTTCATAAATAATAGGATGGTTAAAGATAAAAGGCCGCTGTCGTTTGACTGCGGCATATATAAGGTCACACCGATAATTAAATTATCAGTAGAGGAGGAACATCATGTTCAAAAAAGTTTTGGAGTACGCCGGAGACTACCGGAAGAAAACCTATGCGGCGGTGTTTTTTATGGTTCTCGGCGTGCTGATGAACGTAATCCTGTATTTCCTTATTTATCAGCTGATTGTACCCATCCTTACGGGCAGCAGGATGGATGCGGTGGGGATTGTCTGGAGGGTTGTTCTGATTGCCGTCTGCGCAGTGGGCTATGCTTTTTCATACGTGCATGGCTTGTCGCTCTCCCATGAGTCGGCCTACCACACCTTAAAGAATATCCGTATTTCCCTGCAGGAAAAACTGGAGCGTCAGCCTCTTGGGGTAATCCAGGGAAAAGGAGTAGGTGTGATAAAGAAAACCTTTGTGGACGATATCGAGTCCATTGAACTGATTCTTGCCCACGCCATCCCAGAGGGACTTTCCAATATCATTGTTCCTGCTGTCGTATTCATCACTATGTTCTTTATAGACTGGAAACTGGCACTTTTGTCTCTTGCATCCCTGCCGATAGGGATGCTTGCCATGATGATGACGTACAAGGCGGGCACCAGCAAGATGGGAGCATATTACACTGCCGGGCAAAAGATGAACAACACGATTGTGGAATACATCAATGGCATGGAAGTGGTCAAGGTGTTCAACCGGGACGGCGAATCCTATGAGCGGTTTGAAACGGATGTCAGGAATTACCGTGACTTCACGCTGGACTGGTATAAGGTGTGTTGGCCCTGGATGGCACTGTACAACAGCATTTTACCCTGTGTGGCGATGTTCACGCTGCCTTTGGGGATGTTTTTCGTCCTGAAAGGATTTTCTACGATGCCGCATCTGGTGCTGGTGCTGTGCATGTCCTTTGGGGTGGGAGCGCCGCTCTTAAAGTCCATCAGCTTCATGTCACAGTTTCCGCAGGTGAATTATAAGATAGATGCACTGGAACAGATGATGTCCGAGCCACCACTAAAGGAGGGGGCAGGTACGTTCGCAGGGAAAGACCATGAAGTCCGATATGAAGACGTACATTTTTCATACAAAGAGGATGAGGTTCTTCACGGTGTATCCATCGGCTTAAAGGAGGGCGGCATGACTGCGCTTGTAGGCGAGTCGGGCAGCGGAAAATCTACGCTGGCAAAGCTGCTTGTCCATTTCTACGATGTGGACAGCGGAAGGATCAGTATCGGCGGACAGGACATCACGGACATGAGTCTGGAGGCGTTAAATGATGAGATTTCCTTTGTGTCTCAGGAGCAGTTCCTGTTCAACATGAGCCTGATGGAAAATATCCGTATCGGCAAATCGGGTGCCAGTGATGAAGAAGTGATGCAGGCTGCGGAAAAAGCGCAGTGTATGGAGTTTCTGAACCGTCTTGAAAATGGCATCCACACTATGGCGGGTGACGGAGGAAAGCAGTTGTCCGGCGGCGAACGCCAGAGAATTTCCCTTGCAAGGGCAATCTTAAAAAATGCGTCGATTATTGTGCTGGACGAGGCTACGGCGTTTGTTGACCCGGATAATGAGGAAAAGATGAATGCGGCCATTGCCGAAGTCATCCGGGGCAAGACGGTGCTTGTCATTGCACACCGTTTGCGCTCTGTTATGGGCGCAGACCGGATCTATGTAATGAAAGATGGCAGCGTGGCGGCGCATGGAACACATGAAGAACTGCTTGAAAACAGCGACGATTACCGGAAGCTGTGGCAGGCTTCGGAAGAAGGCGCGGAGTGACTGGTAAAGGGGGAAGAGTGAGATGAAGGAGGGGCTGGCATGATTATGCTTATGAAACGGATTATAGATACAACGGGCAGATACAAGCCAAGGGTTATTGCGGCCTTTGTATTCGCATTCCTGAAAGCGATGCTGTCCAAGGCACCCATAATGATTGCGTTTGTCGGGCTGTCAGACTGGTTTAACGGAACGCTTACGCAGGCGTTGTGCCTTTGGTTTGGAGCCTTAGTCCTTGCCTGCATTCTGCTTCAGGCGCTATGCCAGAATATCTCCGACCGGCTTCAGTCCGCAGCGGGATTTATGGTATTTGCCGAAAAAAGGATGGAGCTTGGAAAACACATAAGGAAGATGCCGATGGGCTACTTCACGGAGGGCAATATCGGAAAAATAAGTTCTGTTTTATCTTCGGATATGGTGTTCATTGAAGAGAATTGCATGCCCGCATTGGCAGATATGATGAGCGATATTTTCGCGGAAATCGTCATGCTGTTGTTTATGCTGTTCTTCAATCTTTATCTTGGAATCGCGGCAGTTATCGTGGTACTCATCGGGATTCCCGTCACAAAGGGAATGGAAAAGGAAGCTCTGCAGGATTCCGTAAGACGCCAGGAACAGAGCGAGAAACTGACGGAGGCGGTGCTGGATTTTGCCGAGGGGATCGGCATCTCCAAAACCTACAACCTGCTGGGTGAGAAGTCAAAGGAGCTTTCCGACAATTTCGAAGGAATGTGCGAGACCAGTCTGAACTTTGAAAGGCAGCACAGCCACTGGCAGAGGAGATTGCACCTTGTCTACGGGCTTGGTGCGGCTGTGATCGTGGCCCTGTCCATGATTTTATACAGCTATGGAATGATAGAGCCAATGCACGTGGTCGGCATGATGCTGTTTGTATTTGACCTGTTCGGGCCGCTGAAAGCCCTCTACGGGCAGGGCACCAGGCTGACGGTCATGAACAGCTGCATGGACCGCATGGAGGAGGTCTTTGCTGAGGTCGAAATGCCGGACACGGGAGAAACGCACCTGCCCGCTGCGGCAGAGGATGTGCCGGAAATCGAGTTTTCCAATGTCTCATTCGGTTACGGCGAAAAGGAAGTGCTACACGACGTGTCCTTTTCCCTGCCGAAAAACCATATGCTTGCTTTGGTGGGACCGTCCGGCGGCGGAAAGTCCACGATTGCAAATCTTGTCACACGTTTCTGGGACGTGGGCTGCGGTGCAGTGAAAGTGCGTGGGAAAGATGTCCGCGAAGTGCCTTTAAGCGTGCTGATGGATCAGATGAGTGTCGTGTTCCAAAGAACTTATCTGTTTCAGGATACTGTTTACAACAATATCAGCATGGGAAGGCCGAATGCCACCAAGGAGGAGGTAATAGAGGCGGCAAAGGCGGCACGATGCTATGACTTCATTATGAAACTGCCGGAGGGATTTGATACCGTTATCGGCGAGGGAGGTGCTTCCCTTTCTGGTGGTGAACAGCAGCGCATCTCCATAGCCCGCTGCATCTTAAAGGATGCGCCGATCGTCATACTGGACGAGGTAACCGCAAGCGTGGATGCTGACAACGAAACCTATATCCAGCAGGCCATAACTGAGTTGGTCAAGGGCAAAACACTCATCGTCATTGCTCACAGACTGCACACCATACAAAACGCCGATGAGATTCTGGTGATTTCGGACGGACGTGTTGCGGAGCGAGGAAGCCATGAGACACTGATGGAGAAGCAGGGGCATTTATCACAGGGTTTGTATCCATGAGGCAGCATAGCGCCGGGTGGAACAGACAGGCAAGTTTTTAGACATTAAAAAAGAGTGAATAACCATGAATACTGATAGTAAACTTAAAATCAATGGAAAGATTGCCACAATATTTGTAGTTATGGTACAAGGTATGATAAGTTGCGCAAATTGAAAATCATATAAAGAAGACATGGTTTGTAGTCCTCTGGTAGAATGAAGTTGCGAGACAACACTCAGAAAGGAGACTACAGACCATGTCTGATAAGATTGTACAGTTCAACGAGGAAGTTATCAAGGGGCAGCTGAAAGAACTGGTCCGTGGTAGTGTAGAAGAGACTTTGAATGAACTCCTGGAAGAAGTAGTCAAAACGCTTACACAAGCGACTCGTTATGAGCGCAAGCTTACAACAACTTCCAGCGATGTTACGCTACATATGCCGCGCTTAAAAGGGATCTCTTTTGAGACTGCTATCATTGAACGCTATCGCCATCGTGAAAGTAGTGTTGAGGAGGCTCTTATCGAGATGTATCTGGCAGGTGTGTCTGTCTGATGGGTTGAGTACATCACTGAGGCACTCTGGGGAACTAAGGTCTCTCCGGGAACAATCAGCGAGCTGAATAAGAAGGGAGAGTATGAAAGTTTTTCTGTAAAAACGGAATAAGAAATACCTTCAGGGGCTCCTGTGATATACACTAATCACAGGAGGCCTTTACTATGGCAAAAAGAGAAAAGAAACCCGTCCACAAAGTCGTGATGACCGAAGGCAAACGCCAGATCATCCAGCAACTCCTACAGCAATACGACATTGAGACCGCCGAGGATATCCATGATGCTCTCAAAGACCTGCTCGGTGGCACCATCAAGGGCTTGCACTGTTGGTGCTGTTCTTTGTGGTAGGCGTTGTCCGTACCTGCGGCAGCATTACCGATGTAAAAAAAGCCGGAACATGCACTGAAATTGTTTGTTCGCTTTGTCATTGCCAAAGGTGTCATAACCTACGGTATGGAGCTTATGCTTGCTTTGTTCAATATCGTCCAAGGTATCATTTCAACCATTATGACATCATCGGGATTTGGAACACCGAATCAAACAACGCTCCCATCCGAAATGGTAACAACCATTGAGGACTGCGGATTCTTTGAAAGCATTCCGCTATGGGCAGTGACTCTGATAGGCGGTCTTTTTATTACGGTGTTGTCATTTATTCTGATAATGACGGTTTACGGCAGATTTTTCAAACTGTATATGTATACGGTATTAGCACCGATACCGCTATCTACCTTTGCTGGAGAACCAACGCAGAATGTGGACAAGAGTTTTATTAAAAGTTACTGTGCGGTACTGCTTGAGGGTGCGGTTATCGTACTTGCCTGCATAATCTTCTCACTGTTTGCGTCAAGTCCGCCGGTGGTAAACCCGGACGCTGCGGCAGCCACACAGGTATGGTCATATATCGGAGAACTTGTATTCAATATACTTGTGCTTGTCGGTGCAGTAAAGATGAGTGACTGCATTATCAGAGAAATGATGGGCTTATAAGCTGACCATAAATTTATGGCTTTACACTTGATTATTTTAATGCGATGTGGTAGAATGCCTTCAGACCATAAATATATGGTCTGAAGGCGAGGCTATCATTATGAGAAAAAGCATTAACATATCACAGAATACAAAAAAATTGATTGCAACTGTTAAGCAAATGAAGTATCCGAATGCAAGAGTTACAGACTCTTATGTAATAAACGAAGCTATTAAATGTTTGGGTTATGAAATTCTTGAAAAAAAGGTATCTTCTTCTAATGAGAATAAACAGTATCAAAGTGCAAAATATACTTTGGATTACCAAACGGATGATATCATTAGTAGGCTAATGAATAATGGTTTTACTGCGGATTCTATCGTTCATGAATCTTTAAAAACAGATGCAAAAAATTAGAATTGTATAAGCGAAGAACAAAGTTCTTTGAAAATAAAAGCATCAATTAAAGTTGTTGGAACAAGCGATTGTGAAGTTAATTTGATTGATTTTTTTGCCTGTAATATATTCTATATCCCTTTCTAACGGAAAAAAGAAAGAAGTATTGTATGTGGGTCAATCAAAATTGTTTGCTACAAGAGAATCTGACCATTTGGTATCTGTTTTTGATGACCCTTCATATTTTGGATTAGTGGATGACGACTTGAAGAATGATAAACTATCGTTGGTGTTTTCGATAGAAGAAAGAATTGACGTCTTAAGCTGTAACAATATGCCCGAGTTTACCAATCTTCTTTGTAAAAAGGAATCCGAAGTGGTTGCGCGTCTAAATCCTGCAACTCAAAATGGTATGAAAATGAAAGACAAAGAAGAAAAGAGAAAAAGTGTAGAGAAAATTTTAAATGCACTACTAAACAGTTGATAAATCAATAAAATTGATTTATGAAGAGGGCAATTTAGGGTCCAAAAAACAGAACGAGAGCTATGCCGGGCAGTGTTCGCTGCAACGGCATAGCTCTCGGTTTTTAGTACTCCATACTGATACCCTTTTTTCTGCCGTGTCTCATCACAAAGTGAAATGCCGATAGACCGGCGAAAAGATAGGCGAGGGAATTAAGTGCGAGTAGCCCGACATCAAAAATGGGGACCATGTTCCCTTCGAGGATGCTGCGCGAAATATAAATGCCTTGTGAAAGCGGCAGAACATAGTAGGCAAAGCCTTGAATGTTGCTTCCATCTACCACTCCCGAAAAGAACAAGAGTAAATAGCTTGCAATGGATATGAACGAAGCGGTTTTGGTAAAGATCAGTGTTAAGGCCGAAAGAAAATAGGATATTCCGACGAGCCCCAGCATAGTAATCGCAAATATGGGGAGAACCATCCATGAGAAAGCCATGGGGATAGAAAACAATACATGAATTGCCGACATGACCAAAATGATTTCGACGGACTGAAACAGCAACCAGCAGACGGCTCTGCAAAATAAAATGCCGGAGAGAGCGGTGGGTTTTATCAGCAACTGTTCAAACGTTCCGCTCTGCTTCTCGGATGAAATGGCCATGGAAGATTCGCCGATGATGCCGTTGGCGTAAAACCAATATACGAAGCCTATGTAATACGCAGAGTTGGGGCGTTCGGCAGAGCTTGAGAACAGTTTGAAGAAGCCGACGAACATGATAAACAGTACGAATAAGTTGACGATGTGATCCGGATAATAGCATTTCGCTTCCAAATAGTACTTACGCAACTCAGCGGTAAAGCAACGCCTTATCTTAGCCATGATGATTCCTCCAAAAAGAAATGAGAACCTCCTCCAAGGTCGGCGTTTCCGGTGTGACAGCTATGATTCTTATCTGCTTCTCCGCACACATTTGTACAAGAGAGTACGCAAAAGCTTCCTCGGACTCGGAAAGAATCAAATGAATTTGATTTTTTTCTTCATGGATTCGGATTGCTTCCGAGGGCATAAGAGATGCGAGCGCCTCAACGGTTTCTTTCGTATAGGGCAAGGTGTATTCCGTACGTTGTTGTCCCTTGTGCGCGTTTACGAGAGCATCGATGCTACCCTGATAGGTGGCAACGCCGTTTTCTAAGATGATGAGTTTATTTGTAAGGCGCTCCAATACATCTATCTGGTGTGTCGTCAGAAAAACAGTCGTGCCCTGTTCTGACATCTTTTGGATTTCAGAAATAACACTCAACTTCGTTGTTAAATCCAAGCCTAAGGTGGGCTCATCTAGGAACAAAATTTTAGGGGAATGAATGAGTGCTGTCATCAAGGCGACTTTTTGCTGCATTCCTCTGGAGCAATAGCCCACTTTTTTGTTCTCGTGCCCCTGTAAATCCATCACAGAGAGCAACTCCTCTGTCCGGTTTCGAATGACGTTGTCGGCCAGACCCATTAAGCGTCCGTAATAACGCAAATTCTCCTTGGCAGACATATACCAATACAAATTTCGATTTCCTTCAAGTACGGCACCGATATTCCTAAAATAATCATTTCCGGCGCGTTCGATGTTTTTGCCGTTATAGTAGATCTTCCCGGAGCTTGGCGTTAATATCTTTAACATCAGCTTGATAAAGGTGCTTTTTCCGGCGCCGTTCGGCCCCAGAATCCCGTAAATTCCGGGTTCGCTTATCTCAACGCACAGATTCCTGAGTGCGGTATGCTTCCCAAATGACTTCGTAAGTTGATCAACACAGTAAATCATTCGCGTCCTCCGCTGTCTTGCCAAGAGCTGTAGCCGATTCGATTAAATTTGAGATGCATTTACAAAACACCACCATAAGTATAACGCAAAGTTGTTTTTTTCTACGATTTGCATGTAAAAACTTTTTTGGCGGATAATTCTGCGGTGGCAGTATCATAATGTACATTGCGACTTTCGGAAGGTAACAATAAAATTTAATAGGAGAAGGATAAATGGAGAGCCGTTTGGTCGACAATTAATAAAAGTGCCATGTTTTACCCGCGCCACGGTACGGCTCTTATGTGGGGCTGTCGGAGGCGGAAAGCCTGCGGAACCGGCTTGCAAAAGCAGTTACATGTTATATATCAGAAAAGCACATCAATCAACTATTTGGGGTATTGATGAAAGCATAAACGGTACAGGCCTACTGAAAAGAAATTGCAAAAAAATGCCGGTGCCCTTTCGGCACTGGCATTTCATATCGATTCAAGGTAAGATTGACACATACAGTTGTAAAGCACAAAAAGAAAGGAAGGTCCGGCTATATGAAGTCACACAAGTTTTTCGCATGGGCAACGGTATTCTGTTTTGTCATGACGATGATCACCGGCTATAAGAGACAGTAAGCTCGGCTTACATCGAAGAAGCAATGACGCCCGCTTGCTGTAAGGCCTCCTCTACGGCGATTGCCAGCTGATCGGCGCAGGAGGTTCCGCGGCCGTCGCAATCGTTTCCTCGGAGAAGTGAGGCTGCCTCGGCCGCATCCCTGCCCTCAAGCAGCCTGCTGATGGCAGAGGTATTGCCGGGACATCCGCCGTGGAATACGACGTTGTGCAGCCGCTTGTCTTCGAGTTCGAAGCTGATTTGTTTTGCGCAGACACCGCGTGTTTGATACGAATAGCGTTTCATTTCCGAAAACCTCCTCATGTTTTGATACTCTTATTGTACATGGTAAAAAAAACATATCAAGTATAGAGCGGATAGAAGAAGAGTGTTCGATTGCTTATTTCACTGAGCTGGGGTACAATGCAGGCAAGTCGAAGCCCCGTAGAAAGAAGGCGTGATGTGTTCGATGCTTGGCGGGTGGTATCGGCTGCTCTGCAATAGACTTCTCTTTGGCAAAAGGGAGCGGCAGAGGGGACAGTATCTTCTCTTTTGAGAAGAACAGGTGCTTCGGTTTCAAGGCGGAATCGAAGCCAACACGAAAGGAGGAATTCCTATGTCTCTTGAAGATAAGATCGATCAGCTGAAGGGTGCTGTCAAAGAAGGTGTCGGTAAGATTTCCGGCGATGTAAAGGCGGAGAAGGAAGGCGCTGCGGAGCAGGCGACCGCGAAGGCTAAGGAAGTCGCGGAAGATGCCAAGAAGGCAGCGGAAGAGGCGGCGGAGAAGGCATCTGCCAAGGCAAAGGAAGTTGCCGGAAATGTGAAGGATGCATTGGAAGGAACGATTGACGGCGTCAAGAATATCCTGAACAAGGACAAAGAATAAGTTTGATACGAAAAGCCCCTTACCGATTTCGGTGAGGGGCTTTTTTTCTGTCTCAGAGTCGAAGCTCAAAAACCGCCCTCCGGAGGAAACAGTTCCTGCACGCTCCGCTGATAGTATGCCGCGAGGCGCAGGGCTGTGTATACATTCGGGCACTGCACGCCGTACTCGTAGCGGTACAGCGTCTTGACATCGACAGAGAGATCCTCGGCCACACGGGTGCGGGAAATACCTGCCTCTTTTCGAACTTTCATCAAATTATTTGTCATGTTGCTTTACCTTGGCCGAACGACCTTTCCGAAGATGCGGAAGGAGTCGCGGTTCGGATCCACCGAAATCGGCAAATAGCGCGGATTTAGGGACATGAGAAAGACGGCAAACCCGGCATTATTGAATTTTTTGATGTAAGCCTTGTTATCAAAGGAGAAGATTCCGATTTCTCCGTTTTCCAGCGTTTCCTGCCTGTGAACAAAGACTATATCGCGATCCCGAAAGAGAGGTTCCATGCTGTCGCCGCTCACAGTGACGGCAAAATCCGCCCCCCTTGCATCCTCTTCGGGCACTTCTATCGTCGTGTAATAATCCGAATCCAGAAAATCTCCGCTTCCGGCGGAAACTCTCGCGTCGTAGAGCCGGAGTTTTTTGATGCCGTCTTTTTGACGCGACGCGGCAGTGTAAGGCGTGATGTGCGGCTCCTTCACATAGCTCTGCGGGTAAAGCAATAAGTCGATGTAGGAGAGGGCTTTTTCCTTTCCGGCCGCATTCAAAAGGGCAAGCGGATTGTTCGGATTGCGCCCGAAGTATTCCTCGAGACAGTCGGGAATCTCCAGAATGCGGCAGAGATGCAGGAAATGCGCGCGGAAATCTCATTTCTGCCGGTCTCCCAGGCGGAGATGGTTTTCGAGGTGACGTCAATGCCTTCTTCCCGAAGCAGGGCTGCAAGCTCAAACTGCGACATATGCGCCTTCTTCCGATAGGCTGTGATGATTGCACCTATGCTTTCCATGCATACCTCTCTTTCGTTTGCCGATGGGCAGGACCGCAGCGGAGCGGCTGCGTTTTGAGTCGTGTTCCTCTGCCTACAGAGTAACACCGAACAGTGCAAAGCACAAGGTAAAATCTATTTAGAATAGAATGTGCGGCTGAAACGACCGTTTTAATCTATTTATAACGGCGTTATACTGGAACTACAGAGAGCCAAAGAAAGCTGCCCGAAAGCGGGGGAGCCCGGAGAAATGTCTTGCAGCAAAAATGTGCCGGGTAGAACAGGAGGCAAGGCTGCTGCGAGAAACAAAAAGGAGATTGTTCGCGTCAGGGTGTCACGTAATCGAAACGGAAGGGAGAAAGCGCATGGCGGATCGTATCATTTTACATGTGGACTGCAATTGTTTTTACGCCGCGGTGGAGATGCTCTACCATCCGGAGTTTGCGGGAAAGCCGCTCGCGGTCGGCGGGGATGCGGAAAGCGGCACGGGATTGTGCTCACAGCCAATTACATTGCCAAGAGAAGGGGCGTTAAGACCGGCATGGCGCTCTGGCAGGCGCGGCAATGTTGTCGGGATTTGATTTTTGTTCCGCCGAGAATGTATCTCTACCTCCGCTTTTCCCGCATGGCAAGGAATATTTACCGGGACTACTCGGACAAGGTGGAGAGCTTCGGCCTCGATGAGTGTTGGATTGACCTGACCGACTGCTGTGCGATTTTGGGTGACAGGACAAAGACCATAGAGAACGGCTACCGCATTGCTGCGGAAATCAGCGGGCGAGTGCGCCGGGAGCTCGGTATCACGGTGAGCATAGGTGTGTCCTGGAATAAGATTTACGCAAAGCTCGGGAGCGATTATAAGAAGCCGGACGCGATCACGGTCTTTAACCGGGATAATTATCGAAACTTATTTTCCCGCTCCCGGTCTCGGAGCTCTTGTATGTCGGGAGACAGACAGGCAAAAAGTTGGAAGCTTGCGGGATACACACGATAGGGGAACTGGCGGCGGCAGATCCCTCCTATTTGCACCGTATCTTTGGCAAAGTCGGGCTCATGCTCTCCGTATTTGCGCGGGGCGAGGATCAAACCCCGGTGAACGATTTCGGCGTGGAGGCCCCGATTAAAAGTGTCGGAAACAGCACGACAACGCCGCGGGATTTGGTGAACAACGAGGATGTGCGCCTGGTCTTATATTTGCTCGCGGAGAGCGTCTCGGAACGCTTGAGAAGGAACGGCTTTGAGGGGCAGCTCGTTTCCGTCTATGTGCGAGACACAGCGCTCATGGGGGTTCATCGACAGAAAAGGCTTGCTACGGCGACCAATATTTCCGCGGAGATTGCAGCGGCGGCTTTCTCCGTTTTCCGAGAACTCTATCGCTGGGAGAAGCCGATTCGAAGCATAGGCATGAGCGTCGGCGCTTTGCAGGCGGAGCACTGTCCGCGCCAGCTCTCCCTCTTTGTCAATGAGAGGCAGCGGGAGCGGCAGATGTTGGCAGACCGCATGGTGAGCGCAATCCGTAGCCGTTACGGCTATTTTGCCGTGCAGCGCGGCATCATGTATGAGGACAAGTATCTGTCCTCCCTGAATGCGAGCGCCGAGGATCACATGATACATCCGCACTCCTATCTGGAGCACGGAAACCGAAGCGGTTGTGAGACCGCATTGACTGCGAAAGGCAGGTGAAGGAAGTGGGCGTCTATGATTACCACAGGGAACGGAAGCAGGCGGAAGGCTTTGCGGTGCCGTTTGCGGAACATGTGCAGGAGACAGAGCAGATAAGCCCCAACAAAGCCTATGTCGAGGTGATTGCAAGTTTTTCCGCGGACGGAAAAATGCTGCCGCTCAAGCTAATCTGGGAAAACGGAAAAAGCTATGAGATAGACCGCATCCTCCGCGTGGATCGCTGCGCCAGCTTAAAGGCGGGCGGAGCGGGCATACGCTATGTCTGTCGAATACAGGGGCAGAGAGTGGAGCTGTATTACGAAGAGAACGGGTTCTGGTTTGTGCAGCGGAAGGTGATTGCAACGGGGAGATTCCGGTGAAAGTTAATATTAGGATACCCCTGTAAGAAGTGTTGAAAAGTCCCTTTTTTATCGATAAGATACAGTGTACAAGCCATTCGGGACAGAAGTTCGCGGCGGTTCCGAATGGCAGAAGAGAAGGAATGGTTGTAATTTATGTGAGCCGATTTCCGGGAGGGTCTTTCCTTGCGATACATTCTTTTACTGCGCGGCGTCAATGTGGGCGGCAAGAACAAAGTGGTGATGCGTGAATTAAGCGCTTTGCTCACGGACGCCGGGTTTGAAGAGGTGGGCTCTTACATCAACAGCGGAAATCTATTTTTCGGCAGTGAGGAAGCGAAAGAGAGTTGCATCTCAAAAATCAGAGCGCTGTTGGAAGCGAAGTATGACTTTCCAATCCCCTTTGCTCTGCTCACCAAAGAAGAATACTTGGAAGAGCGGGCGGCCCTGCCGCACTGGTGGCACGGGGAGATGGCGAGAAGAGATGTGTTGTTCTACGCCTGCGGCATGGACACGGACAGGATACGAGACTTTATCGAAAAAGCCGCTCTGTATAACGAAGTTGTGCACCTCGGGCGGCACGCGGTATTCTGGGGCAAATACGATGAGGCAGAGTACCTGAAAACCATCTATCATAAGAAGCTGATCAAGCAGGCGTTTTACAGGGAAGTCACCATACGAAACGGGAATACGTATGAAAAACTTGCGGCAATCCTCGAAAACGAAACATAAGCGACTGCTCCGATGAACTGCCGCTTGTCACTGTGTTGTCAAGGGCGTTGCAAGCGAAACGCAACCCCCGTTTGACAAATTGACAAGCCGCTTTGGTAGCCTGCAAACGTGCAAAATGGCATGCTTAAGCTATCAAAAACGGAAGGAGAACAGACATGATTTTGGCGGATAAGATTATAGACGAGAGAAAGAAGAACGGATGGTCTCAGGAGGACTTGGCCGAGCAGCTGGGTGTATCGAGGCAGTCGGTCTCCAAATGGGAGAGTGCGGGTTCGGTGCCGGATCTCAAAAAAGTCATTCAGATGGCAGAGCTCTTCGGTGTGAGCACGGATTACCTTCTGAAAGATGAGATGGAGAAGGAAAACCGAGGCATCGCCGAAACCTCCGGGAGAGATGCGGACAGTCTCCTGCGGCGCGTGAGCATGGAGGAGGCCAACGCGTTTTTGGACGCAAAGCGGGAGACAGCGCCCCGACTCGCGAATACGGTCAGCTTGTTCATCTTAAGTCCGGTTGCATTGCTTCTGCTTGCCGGAATCGCCGAAAGTCCGGACTACAACTTGGCGGAAGGTCCGGCGATGGCAGTCGGTTTGGCGGTTCTGCTTCTCCTCACGGCGGTAGGTGTATTCATTCAGATCACAGACCGGAATAAATTGAGCCGCTTTGAATACTTGGAGCGGGAGCCGTTTGAAACCGAATACGGTGTGAGCGGCATGGTAAAGGAAAAGAAGCAAGATTACGAGAGTCGCTATTCGCTGGGACTTGCCGGCGGCACCGTGATCTGCATTGTGGCGGTGATTCCGCTCCTGGTTGCGGGCGCCATGAATGCAAGCGACTTGGTTTTGATTCTCTGTGTGGACCTCTTGCTCGCGCTGGTTGCGCTGGGGGCAAACCTGATTGTGCGTGTCAGCACAATCAAAGAGAGTTACGACACCATACTCCAGGAGGGGGATTACTCCAAGAACAAAAAGCGCGTACAGGCAAAGATGGGTGCCCTTTCCGCCGCGTACTGGTGCTTCACAACCGCGATTTATCTCGGCTGGAGCACTTGGCAGCAGGACTGGGAGGAGTCTTGGATTATTTGGGCGGTGGCGGGCGTCCTCTATGGAGGCGTTTACGGAATCATGCGTATGATGCTGAAGGTGGACGGAAACTGACGGGCCTTTGCACTGATATCGCTCCGCTCTTAAGAGAGGAGTGGCTGTTACAAGCTGCTATATCTGCCGGGGCTTAAAAGCGTTTAAAACTATGAGGGAAATACCGAGGGGCTTGGTATTTCCCTTTCAACGCTTGCATGACCTCAAGATTCGAGACGATAACGGTGCATCTAAAATTTTTCGCCCCGGAACGAAAGGAGGGGAAAGCCATGCATTTCTACATCACCGGCGACACGCACGGGAACTTTTCGCGCATTGCGGCGTTTGCCGCGAGCGGCACACGACGAAGGAAGATGTGCTGATTATCCTCGGAGATGTGGGGCTCAACTATTTTCTGGACGAGAGAGATAAGCGGCTCAAGGAAAAGGTGGCGGCGCTCAACATCACCCTCTTTTGTATCCATGGAAACCACGAGGCGAGACCTTGGGAGGCGGAGGGCTACGAGGAAAGACAGTGGATGGGGGCAAGTGTGTACGCGGAGCGCGAATTTCCGAACTTGCTCTTTGCAAAGGACGGGGAGATCTATACGATGCGCGGAAAGCGTGTCCTCGCAATCGGCGGCGCTTATTCCGTAGACAAGGAATATCGGCTGAGCTACGGCTACCGTTGGTTTGAGAGCGAGCAGCCGAGTGAGGAAATCAAGGCCTATACGGAGCGGCAGCTCAAGGCGGCGGATTGGCGTGTCGACTATGTCCTTTCGCACACGGTGCCGCTTGACTTTGAGCCTGTGTGGTGTTTTCTCCCGGGACTGGATCAGTCGAAGGTAGATAAGAGTACGGAAAAATGGTTGCAGACCATCCATGAGCGTCTGGAAATTCGTGAGGGCTGGTTTGCGGGGCATTATCACTGTTGTTGTGAGGGAAACGGCCTTCGCATTCTGTTTGAAGACTATGGGGAAATCTGCCGCGAAGAGGAAACTTCGGCAGAGGGAGGCATGCCTACGGAGGGGGACGCTATGAATATTCGAGAAGAACTCTTTGCGCTTCGGGACGAGGGATATGCGGCATTTCAACAAAAGTTAATACCGGGTGTTCCCGCGGAGCGCATCATCGGCGTCCGGGTGCCGGAACTCAGGAAGCTCGCAAAGCAGGTTTCCAAAGACCCCTCCCGCGCGGCCTTTTTGGACGACCTGCCGCATGCCTATTACGATGAAGACCTGCTCCACGCCCTCCTCATTGCGGAAGAGAAGGACTTTGTGCGCTGTCTCGAGGCGACAGAAGTCTTTCTGCCCTTCATAGACAACTGGGCGGTCTGCGATATTTTTTCGCCCAAAGTCTTTGCAAAGCACAAAGAGGAGCTGTTACAGCGCATCCGTATCTGGACAAGATCGGAAAAAACCTATATCTGCCGCTTCGGAATCGGGATGCTGATGCAGCATTTTCTGGATGCGGATTTTGATGCCGCATATTTGGAAATCCCGGCGGCGGTGCAATCCGAGGAATATTATGTAAATATGATGCTCGCCTGGTTCTTTGCAACGGCGCTCGCAAAGCAGTGGGAGGCAACCATCCCCTATCTGGAAACAAGAGGCTTGCGCGGTGGACACACAATAAGGCGATACAGAAGGCGCGGGAGAGCTACCGCATTACCGCAGCAGAGAAGGAATACCTGAAAAGCTTGAAATGCTGACAGAGGAAAACGAGATGGAAGAGATATTTGATATTTGCGACGAGGCGGGAGCGCCCACCGGTGCCACTGTGTCCCGCACGCTTGCGCACCGTGAGGGCATACTGCACCGCACGGCGCATATCTGGGTGCTGCGGGAAAAGGCGGGTAAAAAGCAGGTCCTGCTGCAGAAGCGAAGTAAGAATAAGGATTCATTTCCCTCCTGTCTGGATACCTCCTCGGCGGGGCATATTCAGGCGGGGGATGAGCCGCTTGTCTCTGCCCTCCGGGAACTCCGGGAGGAACTCGGCATCGCGGCAGCGCCCTCTGATTTAAAGCCGATCGGGACGTTTCGTATCTCCTATCAAAAGGAATTTCATGGCGCCCTCTTCCGGGATGAGGAAGTGGCCTTCGTCTATGTCTACGAAAAGCCGGTGGACACGGAGGCTCTGAAGTTACAGCCCGAAGAGCTGGAGAGCGTGCTCCGGCAGGATTACGAGGCGGTCGCGGAAGCCGTGGCGCAGCGGAATCCCGTTTGCTGTGTGCCGCGCGGCGGGCTTCTGTTGGTCGGGAAGTATCTGGGATTTTCGTCAAACTAGGCTTGACAAGTACACTTGTCATGACTATCATATGGTTATGACAAGTCTACTTGGCAAAAAGGAGGCGTTCCGATGAACAAGGAAGAAATTCTGGAGAGAAGCCGAAGAGAAAACGAAAAACTGGACGAGAGAGAACGGGATGCACTTGCCGCAAGCGGAAGGATGGCATTTCTGGTTGGCGGGATTATCTGTGCCCTTATCATTGCTTTGGAATGGAACTTCCGAGGGCGCATGCCCACGGAGGTCTGGGCTGTGCATGCTTCTATGTACGGAACAAATGAGCTGATTCAATATTTTCGACTCAGGAAAATATCGCATTTGATTTTTGCCTTGTTGCAACTCGCAATGGCGGTGTTTTTTTTCGGGATATTTTTTATGAGCTTGGTCCGGTAAAGAGATGAATGATAGCTTAGTACTCAAAAACAAGCTGAGGGAAATGCGCGCGGAGAGGGGCTTATCGCAAGCGCAGCTGGCTGCAATGGTCGGCGTATCCCGCAATACCATCAGTTCCATTGAAACAGGGCAGTTCACACCGACGGCAAAATTGGCATTGGTTCTATGTATGGCTTTGGATAAGAAATTCGAGGAGATTTTTTATTTCTAGAGAAGACAGCACCCCCGTCCCGGATATCCGGGACGGGGGTGTTTTATCGTTTCAATTCAATTTTGAAGGCTTGTTTGGAAAAACTCAGAGGACATCGCCGAGTTTGGCTTCCTTGATACCGTGCTTTTTCCGCGTAGCCCGTGAGAATCAGGGTCAGAGCGCCGTCACCGGTGACATTGCATGCGGTTCCGAAGGAATCCTGCAGTGCAAAGATGGTCAGCATGAGCGCGGTGCCGCTCTCGTCAAAGCCGAGCACGCCGGTAATCAGTCCGAGGGATGCCATGACGGTACCGCCGGGCACGCCGGGTGCGCCGATTGCGAACACGCCGAGCAGCAGACAGAAGAGTATCATCTTACCGACGGACGGGAACTCGCCGTAGAGCATCTTGGAAACTGCCATGACAAAGAAGGTCTCGGTCATAACAGAGCCGCAGAGATGGATGTTTGCAAAGAGCGGAATGCCGAAGTTCACGAGGTCATCGCGGAGGGTCGGCTCCGACTTTCTTGCGCACTGCAGCGCAACAGAGAGCGTCGCTGCGGAGGACATGGTGCCGACTGCGGTCATGTAAGCGGGGCCGTAGTTCTTGATGATATTCATGCCGTTTCTGCCGGAATAGACGCTTGCGATTCCGTAGAGCAGGGTGAGCCAGAGATAGTGGCCGATCATGACAATCACAATGATAATCAGGAAGATTGGGAGCTGCTTCGTGATGCTGCCCTCATAGGCCAGAGTGCAGAAGGTGGTTCCGATGAGCAGCGGGAGCACCGGAATCAGGAACTTCGTGACAATCGAGAGAACGATCTTCTGGAACTCCTCGAGGATGTTGGTGGTAACGGTTGCGTGATTCCAGACAGCTGCGAGTCCCACCGTGACCGAGAAGAAGAGTGCGGTCATGACGCTCATAATCGGCGGAATCTGGAGCTGGAAGATGACGTCCGGAAGCTCCTTCAGTCCGTCAACGTTCGGATCGATCGAGAGATGCGGCAGGATTGCAAAGCCTGCGATCGTCGAAGAGAAGGCTGCGCCGATCGAAGAGACATAGGCAATCAGCAGGGCGAAGCCCAGCATTCTGGAAGCGTTGTTGCCCATCCGCGTGATGGAGGGCGCAATGAAGCCGATGACAATGAGCGGAACACAGAAGCTTATGAACTGTCCGGAAATGTACTTCACCGTGACAATGACGTTTAGGATGCCCGTGACAAGCGAGGACTCCTCCATCGAGTTCATGACCAGTCCGGCAACCAGACCAATCACCAGCGCCAAAACAAGACGAAATGGCAGACTGTGGGTAAAACCTTTCTTTTCCATAAAAACCCCCTCTATGTTTTAATTTTGTCAAAGACAAGCATTGACATCTACTTTGTCGATCATGACATTCAGAATCTCATGATCGGTGGGCTTCATACCGACCTTGCCGATGTAGCCCACATTGCGTATGGTCTCTTCGACATCCGCTTCCACCAGCCCCTCACCCGCATTGAAGTGCTCGTCGCGCATGCTCATCTGGTGCGCGAGGATGGCGGCGTGGACCGAGGAAGCAATCTTGGCCGCGCAGCTCGGCTTTGCGCCGTCGCAGACAATACCGCCCACATTGCCCAGGGTGTTGGTGATGGTGTCCGCGATGTGCCTGTAATCCCCGCCCGACATGTAGGGTGATGGCCGCACCCGCACCGCAGGACGCGCTCACCGCGCCGCAGAAAGCCGAGAGCGGACCGATGAAGTGTTTGATGTAGATCGAGACTAAGTTGCTCACAATCAGCGCGCGGTAAAGCCTTTCTTCCGATAGCTCCATCTCCTTTGCATAGACTAGAACGGGCATGCTCACGGTGATGCCCTGGTTGCCGGAGCCGGAGTTGATTACGACCGGAAGCGCACAGCCGCTCATGCGGGCATCCGAGCCCGCGGCGGCTTTTTGCGATTGCGCGGGTCTTCACATTGTTGCCCCAGATTTCCAGCATGGTCTTGCCGATCTGGGCACCCCAGACGTGGTCGAGCCCCTCCTGCGAAATCGCGCTGTTGTAGCGAAGCTGGCGCGCCAAGACTTCGCTGACCTCCGAAATATCCACCCCGTTTGCGTAGTCCAGAATGCCGCGAAGCGTCATGGCGTTGCGGTCTGCGGCGTTTGCGGCCGCCTGCTTCTCTTCGGCCTCTTCTTCCGCCTCCTTGCTGAACACCAAAACCCCGTCCCTTGTCATGCGGACAATGTTGGTGTGGTGGTGTTCAATCACGACCTCGGCGGAATGCGCCTCTCCGCGTATTTTCGCCGAAATGTAGAGGTTCGGAACGTCCTCCGCGTGGTTTACCTCGCAGAAGCCTGCATCGACCAGCTCCCGGCAGCGCGCCCTGGCCGCATCATCCGCGCCGGCAATTACCTCCAGCTCTTTGGAAGCATCGCCCCCCGTGATGCCGAGGACAGCCGCAACCGCAATGCCCTTCTGGCCGCCGGAGTTCGGAACCGTGACGCCCTTCACGTTTTTGATGATGTTTCCGGAACAATCCACGGTAATGCCGAGGGGCTCCTCGCCGAGGAGCTCCTTTGCTTTGGCCGCCGCGTACGCAATGGCAATCGGCTCTGTACATCCCATCGCCGGAACCAGTTCTTCCCGCAGAATCGCGGTATAATTGTCGAAACTCTCCTGATGATCGGAATACATAGCAAACCTCCTTTCACTATGATGATACCACTGATATTATCAGAATCAAGCTATTTTCATAGTTTTTCGGAGATTTTTTATTCTTTTTTAGGATAAGTGCTCAAAAGCCCATAAATCCGCCGAAGTCGTGGAGGTCGGCTTTCAAATCACGGAGCAGGGCTTCCGGATCTTTGCGCTCCAAATCCGCAATAATCAGCTCATGGTGTTTGGTATCGAAAGAGAGGAGGCGATCGGCGCGTCGGTTCCAGTAGAGTTGGGCATAGGCGCGGAGTAAACGCGACATGCAGCGCTTCACATTGCGGGTGATGAACTCGTTGCCGCAGAATTCCATGAGCTTTGCGTGGAAGTCCATGTTGTAATGCCAGTGCTGCACGGGGTCCACATCGTCCCGCTGGCAGTCGCGGTTCAGCTCCTTTAAGGTCGCGATTTCCGAAGGGCCGAAGCGCTTATAGCTGCTTTGTAAGATGCCGCCTTCCAGAAACTCGCGGTACTGGAGCATCTCGTAGATGTCCATGTGGGTCAGGCGTATCACTTCATAGCCGTAGCGGGGAATGCTCCTTACAATGCCGTCCGCGCAGAGGGAGATGAGGGCGTCCCGGACGGGAGATTTGCTGACTTCGTATTTCTCAATCAGTTTCTTCTCGTTCAGAATATCGCCGGGCTGATACTTGCCGGAGATAATATCTTGCAGCACGGCGTTGTAGACCATTTCCTTGAGGTTTGTGTATTTTTCCATGGTTCACAGTTACCTCCTTCGTTATTTTTATTATACCGAAGACAACGAAGAGTATGAAAGGGAAAATCTTTCGCGGCGTTCAACTGTTATTCCTTGCGCTGCTTTCTGTATGTGCGGGGCTGTGGGGAGCGCAGTATGCGTGGGCAGACAGCAGAGAAACTATGTCATGCGTCGTGAAGCGCGGAATTCTTGGAGAGCAAGTATGTGAGGGAGGGCAGTATAAGTGCTCGACTGAGCGCGAGATTGTTGTACGGAAGGCAGAGAGGAAGCACCGGGATGCCTTACGAAGTGCGAAATTCTTGGGGAGGCAGCAGGCGGAGATAAGGAGAAGCGTAGGTGTTTGGCGCAGCGGGGGGAGCAGTGTGGCCGGCGGCAGAGAAGTTTTACCCGGTGCTGTTTTGGGAGAATAAGAAGAGAGACGCCGACTTTTACTTGTTTTTGCGCTTGCGCGTCGTATAATGAAATGCAGTGTTGCTACGGCAAGTTTTGCGCTGAACAAGAGAAAAGACAGAGGGGGAAAGAGAAATGGGTTTAAAGGATTTGTTAAAGAAGGCACTGACGGGAGCGTCCGATGAGGACAATCGGAAGAACAAGGCAAAAATGCGGGAGATTTTCAACTCGCTGGTTGCGGACGGAGATGCCTACACGCTGATTTACTGCCACATGCAGGATTCGCACAACGCAGTCGTTGTGGAGGTCAATGTGCACAGCAATTACATTGTGGGCTACAAGCCGGGTGAAGTTGTGATTGTGCCGGTAAACGCGCAACTCACCGAATGGGGCGAGGCCGAGGTCTTCAATAAGGAGAACGGCGGCAAATCGCGTCCAGCTGGACCGGCTATTGCTCGGCGTCCAAGGAAGGTGTTCACTATCAGCTTGAGCCCATCACCTACGATCCGGGAATCAAGGCTTCGGCCAAGTACTCCGTCGCAGTTACCCAGTCCACGGCGGAAGTCGCAGAATTCCGCAAGTTCTTTAAGGCCGGTCTCTGAGTCAGCGGGCATACCGCTACAACACACAGCGGCTCTTTGAACCGAGAGAGGGCTACGTGACATTCGGGACGTTCGAATGAAATAAGCCGAGGCGGTGGAAACCGGTTCCGGTTGTACTTTACAGTTCGGCCCCCCGGGATTGCGGAACGGAATGGATGGCAGTTACGGAAAAGAGCCCCGAGGTGAAAGTCTCGGGGCTCTTTTTGCGGCTTAGCGTAAATCCGTGCATGTGCAAGAAACGATTGCGGAGAAATAAACAGCCGGAAATTTTTGGTGCGGGAAAAGAACACTGCCGAAAGTAAGGTGCCGAGCAACTTTATCGGCAGGAGACAAGGGCAAATGTTTCACTTTGTGTACTCACGATAGTTTCTTCAAGAGGCAGAGAGCGTGTAGCGGTTCCCGGAGACTGTGAGAAGCCCGTCCTTTTCCATGGCGGCCAGTTCGCGGCAGAGGGAGGTCCGGTTTACGTTCAGATAGTGTGCGAGTTCCGATTTGTTGAGCGGGATGTGGACGCTGCGCGCTGTGTCCGCTCCCCGCTGTGCGCCGTTTGGGATGGGAACTTCGTTCGGTTGGAGCAGAAGGTAGGAGAGGATTTTATCCCGGAGCGTATCCTTTGAGAGGATGTCGAGCGTCTGCATGAGATGCGCATTTTTCTTTGCGAGGAGCTCGTACAGGTTCTCGTTCATTACGCGGTGAAAGCGGCAGTGATGCTCGCAGCTTCGCATGATTTTTCCGAGCGGCAAAAAGAGAGCGGTCGAGTTTCTGGCGGCAAGAAACGAGACATGGGAGGGCGTCTTTTTTTTGCGGAGCGAAAAGGACTCGCCGAAGAGTTCGCCGGGCAGCATATAGTTTAAGAAGGACTGGTGGCCGTTTTCATCTTCCTTCAGCATAAAAACCATGCCGGAGAGCAGCATCCCGACATAGGGGACAGAGTCCTCGTCCAGAATCAGGAAGCTGTTGCGCGGGTAGGCGCGAATGTAGCCGTCCAGACAGGGGAGCAGTGCTTCCAAATCGCTTGTTTCTAAGCCCTCAAAGAGCGGGAAATGAGTTAAATCGTCTAAACCGAATTCATTGGATTCCATGGTAATACCTCAAACTGCGGAACAAAAAACTGTTGCATAGGAAACAGTCTGTATTTTCCTTTAGTATAAACTGGAAAGGAAAAAGTGAACAGAGGAAGTATTCTTAACAGCATTGTTAAGAAAATGACAAACTGTTCCGTTCACAAAGAGAAGGGTCGTGAGAAAGGAAAGTGTGATGAAACAGAGAAGATTTTGGCCCCTGGTGTTTTTATGTCTATTGTTTGCGGCACTCTGCTGCACGGCCTGCGGGAAACAAAAGCAGGCAGAGAGCACGGCGGCGGAGAGCCAAGGAGCGGCGGAGAGTCAGGGCACAGCGGCAGAGAGTTCGGAGAGTCTTGCGAAGGCGGATGAAGCAGGTCTCACGGCGGATTCCCGGGTGGTGGCGCTGTCCCGCTCGCTCGGCGAGCTCTGGCTCCTTGCGGGCGGAAAGCTGGTCGGTGTGACGGAGGACGGACTCAATTTAGAGGGCGTCACGGCGGAGACCGCTTCTGTCGGGCGCATCTTAGCGCCGAGCGCGGAAGCCATCATAGCGCTTAATCCGGATCTGGTGCTCGTCGCACCGGATATTTCGGCGCAGCGCGAGCTGCAGACGACGCTTGAGGCAGCGGGCATACGCTGTCAGGCGGTCGATATCAACAAGTTTTCGGACTATGCTACGGCGATGAAGCAGTACACGGAGGCGACCGGGCGCAGCGATCTCTATGAGAGCAAGGTCGCCGCAGTCGAGAAAAAAATCGATACCATCAAGGCGGAACTCCCGAAGGAAATTCACGGAAAGAGCTTCCTGGTGATTCGCGCTTCCGCGGCGAAGACAAGGGTTCTTAAGTCGGATCACTTTGTGGTCGCAATGCTTGAGGACCTCGGTCTCACAAATGCCGCGCCTGAAAGCCTGCTGGAGCAGCTCAGCATGGAAGGCATAGTCGAAGCAAATCCCGACTACCTCTTTGTGGTGTTGCAGGGAGATACTGCGGAGGCGGAGGCAGCCTTTCAGGAGCTGATTGCCGCGCAGCCGGCGTATCAGGAGCTGAAGGCCGTAAAAACGGCACAGGTCTATACCCTGCCGAAGGAGTTCTTCCAGTATAAGCCGAATGCGCGCTGGGATGAGGCCTATGCCCTGCTTTCGGAGTATCTGCGGAGAGCCTCGTTAAAGCAGTGAGTATCGAAGATACAAGGGCGGGGAATGAGACACACGGCGGCAAGCCGTTTCTACCGGTGCTTATTCTCGGCACGGGCTTACTCTTGCTCTTTGTTTGGCTCTCTGTCTTTTACGGGCTTGGCGGCACGGCGGAGAGCGTGAGCCGCATCCTATGGTATGTGCGCGTGCCGAGAACCGCAGCTGCCCTGCTCTGCGGTGCGGCGCTCAGCGCAGCCGGTTTTCTCATGCAGGAGGCGTTGCACAATGCACTGGCCTCGCCGAGCATCATGGGGGTCAATGCGGGCGCGGGGCTCTTTGCCCTGCTCGCAGCCCTTTTCTTTCCCTTTGCAGTCGGCGCACGCTTTGTGCTGGCCTTTTTGGGCGCGCTGCTCTCGATTGCGCTGGTACTCCTGATTGCGAAACGGGCGGGGTACAGCAGAACGGTAATTGTGCTCTCGGGAGTCGCTGTCTCCGCGCTCATGGGCGCTGCGGTAAACGGCATCGTGAGTTTTTTCCCGAACGCGGTCGCGGATAAGCAGGCCTTTACCCTGGGCGGTTTTGCGGGTGTCAGCTATGCGGGACTCGCCTTTGCGGCGGCCTTTATTCTTCCGGCCTTGCTGTTCGGAACTTTCCTCGCGGGCGGCATAGACCTCTTTGCCCTCGGCGATGAGATTGCGCAGGGACTGGGGCTTCATGTGACGCGGCACAGGCTGTTCACGCTGCTCACAGCCACCGTACTTGCGGCCGCGGCGGTCTCGATCGGCGGCTTGATCGGCTTTATCGGTCTCATTGTGCCGAATGTGATGCGGCGTATCTTTCCGGGGCAGTTGCCCGCGCGGAAGATGCTGCTTTTAACAGCACTCTACGGCAGCGTACTGTTAACGGCGGCGGATTTTCTCGCGAGACGCCTGTTTTATCCCTATGAGCTGCCGGTGGGTCTCCTGCTGAGTCTTCTCGGTGCGCCCTTCTTCATTTGGATGCTGATGCACAGAAAGCGTGGCGTATGATTGAGATCAAAGAGCTGAGAGCGGGCTATGACTTGGATCCGAAACAGCGCGAAGCTGCGTGGAAGCCGGTGGTCTCTGTCCCCGAGGCCTGCTTTTCGGAGGGGCAGATCAGCTGCATCATCGGAAAAAACGGCTGCGGAAAGTCGACGCTTTTAAAAACCCTACTCGGGCTCCTGCCCTATCAGGGGAGCATACGCCTGTTCGGAGAGGAGCTAAGGCATCTCAAGCCGAAGGAGAGAGCCGAGCGCGTAGGCTATCTGCCGCAGACGCTTACTTTGCCGCGGATGAGTGTGCACACCCTTGCGGCGCACGGCTGCTATCGCAGAAAAAAGATGTTTCAAACACTCGGCGAACGCGAGCGGGAGAAAATCGAAGCGGCGCTTGCCGCCGCGGACATGCGCGAATACCGCGATAAGACGGTCTCGGAGCTCTCGGGCGGGGAGCGGCAGCGTGCCTTTCTCGCCATGTTGATGGCGCAGGATCCGGCCTTTCCTCTTGGATGAGGTGACTTCCTATATGGATGTGGAACACCAAAAGAGGACGACGGAGATTGTGCGGCGGCTTGCGGCGAGCGGAAAGGGCGTCGTGATGACCACGCACGATTTGGCGCTCGGCTTTTCGCTCAGCGACCGCATTCTTGTCATGAACGGTGGGAGCATAGTCCTCAGCGGAACCCCAGAGGAAGTGCGAAAAGAGAAGACGCTCCTGCGCGCTTGTTTCGGTGTGACGGTCAGGCGCAGCGCTTCGAAGGAAGCCCTGTACGCCTACGAATTACAGAACTGATTTTAGATTCCGAAAGGAGGAATTTTCATGGGTTACATTTTGACGGAAGAAGGATTTCAGGCTGCACTGAAAGAACTTCGGAAAGAGTATCGCCTCTTCGCGCCGGTGCGGAAAAAGGGTGCGGGTCGCTTCCTCGATATCGACACGGTGATCTACGACGAAGTCGGCGAGGGCGGGGAGATAGAGCTCGAGGCGAAGTCGGATTACTCCGCAAAGGAGGCGCTGACCCCGCTCTCGGAGACGCTCTTCTTCTTTACGGAAGAGCAGTGCAAGGAGGCGGATGTCGACCTCAGACCGGCGCTCGTCTTTCTTCGGAGCTGCGACCTGCAGGCAATGAAGCGCCTGGATCAGATGTATCTTGGCAACGGGCGCGAGAACGACTGGTTTTATCAGAGACGCCGCGAGAAAATACAGTATGTCCTGATCGGCTGCAGCCATAGCTTTGACAACTGCTTCTGTGTGGACATGAAATCGAACATCACAAAGGACGGCTATGTGTTCTCGGTCGACAAGGCAGACGGACAGTATCGCGTGAACGTCCTTGAGGCGGCGGTAGACCCGGTATTTGCCGCGGCTGCGCTGTCGGAAGAAGCGGTGGAGCCGTGCCACGTGACGGAGAATGAGGTGCGCGTCCGCGTTCTGGAGAATATCCCGCTGGAAATCGTGAATCACCCGCTCTGGGATGAGTACAACACCCGCTGCATCGGCTGCGGACGCTGTAATTACGCCTGTCCCACCTGCTCCTGCTATACCATGCAGGACGTGTTCTACACGGACAACGGTAAAGTGGGAGAGAGACGCCGTGTGGGCAGTTCCTGCATGGTGGACGGCTATTCGAACGTTGCGGGCGGCGGTCAGTACCGGAAGAAGCAGGGCGAGCGCATGCGCTTTAAGGTTCTGCACAAGATTCGCGACTATCGCAAGCGCTTCGGCTATGACATGTGCGTGGGCTGCGGCCGCTGCGACGACATCTGCGGCGAGTACATCAGCTTCTCGAATATCATAAACAAGGTTGCGGCCGCGGTCGAAGAGATGGAAAAGGAGGACAGCAAGAATGCGTAATCCGTATATCCCCTATCCTTCCAAGATTTTGGAAGTCATCCGTCACACCGAGAAAGAGTTCACCTTCCGCATGGAATATCGGGGCGAGGAAGAGGTAAAGCCCGGTCAGTTCTTTGAGGTCTCCGTGCCGAAGTACGGCGAGGCCCCCATTTCGGTCTCCGGCCTCGGCGAGGGATTTGTGGACCTCACGATACGCAAGGTGGGGCGCGTGACCAACGAAGTGTTTGAAAATTATGTCGGCGATACCCTCTTACTCCGCGGGCCCTACGGAAACGGCTTTGACACCGAGCTCTACCGCGAGGGCGAGACCGTAGTCGTTGCGGGTGGCACCGGTGTATCCCCGGTTCGCGGTGTGATTGAGGCGCTGAGCGGCTTCGAAAATGCGAAGCAGAAGTATGTGATCGCGGGCTTCCGCAGTCCGGAGGACATGCTGTTTCGCGACGATCTCGCGAATTGGAAGAACAAGCTGAATCTGACCCTTACCGTGGACGGCGCGCCGGAGGGTTACGAGGGCAATATAGGCCTTGTCACAAAGTACATCCCGGAACTGCCGCTTGCGGATCCCGCAAGGCGAAGGCAGTCGTGGTGGGACCGCCGGCCATGATGAAGTTTTCGATTATCGAACTCCTGAAAAAGGGCTTCCGCGAGGAGAACATCACGGTTTCCTACGAGAGAAAAATGTGCTGCGGTCTCGGCAAGTGCGGGCACTGCCGCGTCAGCGATACCTACATCTGCCTCGACGGGCCGGTGTTCAACTATGTGAATGCCAAGCAGATGGTAGACTGAGTCGGAAGGGAGAGAAGAAATGAGTGCTTTGGATATCAACTTAAAGAAACTGAAAAAGAATGCCTTCCGCTACTCGAAGGTGCGCGGCGAGACGGCTTCCAGAATTCGTATTCCGGGCGGTGTGATCGATGCAAAGTCCCTGGGCCGTGTCGTTGAGATTGCGGAGAAGTACGGCACCGGAACCATCAACATCACCAACCGTCAGGGTATCGAAATTCCCGGAATCCGCCTTGAGGATATGGACAAGGTCAATGAAGAGGTGCAGCTCATCATTGATTCCCTGCGCATTAACCAGCCTGAGAAGGGCAAGGGCTATCCGGCATCCGGCACGCGAAATGTGATTGCCTGCCCGGGCGCGAGACTCTGTCCCTTCGGCTGCTACGACACGACCGCGTTTGCGCAGAAGATGGAAAATGTGATTTTCCCGAACGATCGCCACGTGAAGGTTGCCTTTACCGGTTGCTCGAACGACTGCGCGAAGGTGCGCATGGCGGACTTCGGCATCATCGGCATGACAGAGCCGCAGTACGACCCGAACCGCTGCGTGGCCTGCGAGCAGTGCATCAAGTACTGTAAGAAGCGCTCGGTTGACGCGCTCTCGCTCGTGAACGGGAAGATTGTCCGCGACACGAAGAAGTGCATCGGCTGCGGTGTCTGCATCACCTACTGTCCCACCAGAGCTTGGACCAGAAGCAAGGAACACTACTTCCGTCTGGTTATCCTGGGGCGCACCGGAAAGCGGAATCCGCGACTCGCGGAGGATTTTATCAAGTGGTGTGACGAGGAGAGCATACTTAAGATTGCGGCGAACACCTACGCCTACATCGAAGAGTACATCGATCCCGAGGCGGTCGAGAACAAGGAACACATCGGCTACATTGTGGATCGCACCGGCTTTGAAAAGTTTAAGGAGTACATCTTCCGGGATGTCTCCCTCAGTGAAAAGGCCGAGGTTGCCCAGGAAGTTTACTGGGGCGGCAAGCACTACGACCGCTACGGCGGCTGAGTCAATTACAGGAAAAGAACAGCCCTGCGTGAAAACGCGGGGCTGTTTTTGCTGTGCGTTTTTGCTACAATCAAAACAAGCAAAGAAGTACGGAATCGCAACTGTTTGCGGCATAATGAGGTACCGCGCGGTAAGGGCTGAGATAGCCTTAGAAAGAGAGGTTTTACATGGCAGTGTATGAGGGACTCAGAAAGAGAAGAAGTTATTATCAGTTGAATAAAGAGCTTCCGGTTTCGGAGGAGGCAGTGCGGGCGCTCATCGAAGAGACGACAGAGCTCGTTCCGGATGCCTTCAACATGAAGAGCGCGCGCGTCGCAGTGGCATTCGGAGAGAAGCAGGACGAACTCTGGGATCGGATTTACGCTGCCTTTCAGGGTAAGGTCGCAAGGGAAAAGATTGACGGCTTCAAGGCAGCGGCGGGGACGGTGCTCTATTTCTACGAAGAGAATACCGTAAAGGCTTTGCAGGAGAAGTTTCCGCTCTACGCGGATAATTTTCCGGTCTGGGCTAATCAGGCGAACGGCATGCTGCAGATTAACATTTGGAGCGGTCTCCGGGAACTCGGTATCGGCGCAAATTTGCAGCACTATAACCCCGTGATTGATGAGACAGTGCGGGAGCTCTTTGATCTTCCGAAAAGCTGGAAGCTGCTTGCTGAGATGCCCTTCGGTGGAATTGTCGAAGAGCGGGAGTCCAAGGCGAAAGAGAAGATTGAAGAGAGAGTGAAGTTCTATCGTTGAACGCGGAAGCAAACCGGCTGCCATTTGGCAGCCGGTTTTTCTGTATCGTAAAGGGACAGAATAACGCTTGATTATATGAGCTATAACTCATATAATCAAATTGACGATAGTCAGACCACGTGAAAGGACAGGAAGTGTTTGAACTTGAGTTTTATGAGAGCGAGGATGGAAGACATCCGGTGGAGGAGTTTCTTGACTCTTTAGAGTACAAGATGAATGCAAAGTTAATCGGACTCATGGAATTATTGGAAGAAAGGAACTGAATTGAGAGAGCCATATTCTGCCGCGCTGAAAGACGGCATCTTTGAATTGCGTTGTAAGCAAGGCAGTAATATTACGAGGGTTATGTACTTCTTTTTCGTGGGGAAACGTATCATAGTTACCAACGGTTTTGTGAAGAAGACGCAGAAAACTCCTCCGTCAGAGCTAAAGCTTGCACAAGCCAGACGAGCGGACTGGCTTAGGCGTTATGGGAAAAAAGATACGATGGATTAAATAGAGTGCGAGAGGATAATTGCAATGAAGCTAAGAGAATACAAGGAGAAGAAATTTAAGGACCCAAATTTTGTGCGTGCATATCAGGAAGTTCAACCGGAATTGAAGGTGATTCGCGCAATCGTAGAGGCCAGGGCTGCTCAAATTTAACCCAGAAGGAGCTGGCAGAGAGAACGGGAATTGCTCAGACGGAAATAAGTAGGCTTGAGAATGGTAGTAGAAACCCGAGTATTAAGCTGTTGCAGAGGTTAGCAGAAGGAATGGGGCTGGTTCTGAATATCAGCTTTGTTCCCAAGGAAGAATAAACCTGCAAGAAGCCCTGAGACTTAGTCTCAGGGCTTCTTTTGCGGATACTGCGCGGCGAGGCGCTGTACTTCGTCCGTCATTTTGGCAACGACTTGGGGCGGAGAGACAATGCGTATGTCGCCGCCGAGTCCCATAATCCAGCCGAGGAAGAGGCGGCTCACCGCGACGGTGACACGGCAGCGAAAGTGCTCGTCGTCAATCGGCATAATCGGAATCTCTTTTCCGAAACGATCTATCAGGATACCGACCATGTCGTTCTTCGCTTCCAGCGTGACCACGGTCTCTTCCCCGCCGTTCATGCCGAAGAGGCTCTTTGCGTAGCGGGCGGTGTTAAACTGACAAAAGCTCTCAAGGCCCTCTCGCGCAGCATCGACCACGGAGATTCTTTTCATCTTATCGACGCGGTAGTGTTTGATCTTACGACTCTCGGCTTCATAGGCGACCAGATAGTAGTACTCGCTGTCCCAGACGAGAGCCCAGGGACTAATCTGATACCAAGCGCCGTTTCGACGGAGTTCCATCTCCTTTTGAGATTCCACTGAAAGTACTGAAAGCGAACCTGACAACCGGCATTGATGGCCTCGTGAAGGGCATCCACATTGTAGTAGACGCTCGTGTTCATGGTCTTAATGCGTTCGGCGATGATGACCTGGCGCTGTAACTGCTTCGCCTCGTGCTTACTTGCGAGCGTCTCGAGCTTGGAAATCAAGTCCTTGGATTTTTTGTCTGTGATAAACTTGGCCGATTGCACGGAGTCTACGAGCAATTTCAGTTCCGGGAGCTCAAAGCGCCGCGACGAAAGGCGGTATAGCGTGTTTCGACCGGCTTTTACGGTTTCGATGTCCATGCCGAAGTCCTGCAGTTCCTGAAAGTCGAGGTACAGGGTCTTCCGATCGGCGTTGACGCCGCAGTCTGCGAGTTTTTCAATGATTTCCGCCATGCCGAGCGCGTGCTGCGCATCGGTCTCCTCCGTAAAGAGTTTGGCGAGATACAGGAGCTTTTGCTTCTGATGTTCCCCGCGCCGCTCATTTCCTGCCATAGATTTTCCCTCCTCCGCGAGCCGCACATAGCTGCGGCTTGTTCTGTTTTCAATATAACAGAAGCAGGGGGGCAAGGGAAGAATCCGGTCCGTTTTTCCGGACAGAAAAAGAGGGGAGAAAAAAGAAATTGCGGCGCCGGTTGACACGGAAAAAGCGGAGTTATATACTCCTAACATATAGTTAAATCGCACAAACAACTGCGAGCCTTTGACTTAAGTTATCGAAAAATCGACCAAAACAGCTTAGACGCAGCGGGCTTGCAAAACAAGAGGAGGGTATAAATGAGTCAGAGTAAGACGAGACTGGAAGTCAGAGATTTGGTGACCATAGGCGTGTTTGGCGTGATTTATTTTGTCTGTATGTTTGCGGTCGGCATGATGGGCGTGGTACCGATTCTCTATCTGCTTTATCCGATGGTGTTCGGCGTGGTGGGAGGCCCAATTGTCCTGCTCTTTATGGCAAAGGTACAAAAGCCCTGGGCACTCGTGATTTTCGGTATGATTACACCGATTATTATGTTTCTTTTCGGGCATACCCTTCTGGTGCCCGGCGTAGCGCTTGTTACGATGCTGGTCGCGGAGGGCATACGGCGTATCGGAAAGTACCGCTCTCTTCGCTATAACATGCTCGCCTATGTGGTCATGGCGACCATTCTCTGCAGTTCCCTCCTGCAAATGCTCGTGATGAAGGCGCGTTATTTACAGCTCACCGAGGCGGAGATGGGAAGAGAATACACGGAAGCCCTTGAAAAACTAATCAGTGTCCGAAACATGGGGCTCGTATACCTCGGCGCCGTGCTCGGCGGCATTGTCGGCGCATTACTCGGGCGAAAGCTCTTAAAAAAGCACTTCGAAAAGGCAGGCATTGTCTGATGGAGCGGCAAATAAAACCCTGGGAAACGCTGCAAAGTCCTTTCAATCCGAATCCCATAACGAAATTGCTCGTTATGGGATTTTTGGGCATTAGCTTAGTACATCCGCTCCACCCCTTCGCGGAGTGGGGCATTGTTTTCTTGCTTTCGCTCTTTTATCTCTTAAACGGCGACCGGAAAAGCGCGGTGCAAAACGCAGTCATCTTTGCACTGCTCTGCGCTTTTCCGGGGTTTCCGAAGCTCTATGCCCTGCCCATTGTTTTAAAAATGTTCCTGTCCGTGTTCTATATGCTCCGGCTTGTCTACTTTCCCGTTGCGAGCGGGCGTTTTCTCATGAAGACTTCGGATGTGGGGAGCATACTGGCATCCATGGATTATCTGCACATTCCGCAGAGCATCTCCATCCCGGTCGCGGTGATGTTCCGCTTTTTCCCGTCCTTTGCCGAGGAGCGGCGTAACATTGCGATGGCCATGAAGATACGCGGAATCCGAACGCGGAATCCGCTTCGCTATCTCGAGTATGTGACCGTTCCGCTGCTCATCATCTCTTCCAACATCGCGGAGGATATCGCAAAGGCGGCGGAGTGTAAGTGTATCGAGAATCCGGTGCCGAAGACAAGATACACGACAGCGCGCTTACAGCCGGTGGATGCCGTATATGCGCTCTCCATGGGCGGGCTCATGCTGCTCGGCTGGATTGTGTTGCGCTAGGAGGGATGCCATGCTTGAGATAGAGAATTTTTCACTTTCCTACGGGGAGGGGAAGCCGGTCTTACAAGACATCACCCTCTCTCTGAAAGCCGGGGAGTGCCTGGTGGTCACAGGGGAGAGCGGCAGTGGTAAGTCCTCGCTGATTCACGCGATCAACGGCCTAGCCTTTCACTATAATCAGGGCGTAGGAAAGGGACATATCCGCTTCGAAGGGGAGAGTATCGAAACCCTGCCGATTTATCGGATTGCGCTGCAAATCGCGAGTGTATTTCAGAATCCGAAGACACACTTTCAATGTGAATACAACGCTGGAACTGCTCTTTTACATGGAGAATATGGGGCTTGATCGCGCGGAGATGGACAGGCGCATGGAGGATTTGCTGAAGATATTCCCCATAGAACATCTCCTAGGGCGAAATATCTTTGCGCTCTCCGGCGGAGAAAAACAGATATTATCGGTCGCCTCCTGTTACCTCGCGGGCTGCAAGCTCATTGTCATGGATGAACCTTCTTCCAATCTGGACGAGGCCTCGATTGCGGTTTTAAAGAAAATGCTGCCGATGTTAAAGGAAAGGGGCATAGCCCTCCTCATCGCGGAGCACAGGCTCCACTACCTGACGGAACTCATGGATCGCCTGATTTTCTTGGAGACGGGAAAGATAGACAGGGTGTTCTCGCGGGAAGCGTTTCTCGCGCTCTCCGAGGATGAGCTTGCGGGTATGGGACTTCGGAGCAGGGAAAAACCTGTGCTTCATGTCTCCGCGTGGAAAAACGAGGGAGAGCTGACCGTGGAAACGCTCTGCTGCCCCTTCCGGCGAGGCGAAGAACTGAAACTCAGTCAGGTCTCCTTTTCCTTCGGAAAAATCTACGGCATCGTCGGTGAAAACGGCTGCGGAAAATCCACGCTGCTCCGCGCAATGACGGGATTGGAGGCGCCGAAGAAGAGTCGCATCGCGCTTCGGGGAAAGCCGCTGTCCGGGCGTGAGCGCATATCACGCTCTGCCCTGGTCATGCAGGATGTCAACAGTCAGCTGTTCACGGATTCGGTCGAGGAAGAATTGCTGCTCGCATGGAAGGGGAGATGCCTGAGAGAGAAGACAGCGGGGGAGAGGCGAGAAAAGGCAGCGGAAGAGGCAGCGCAGCGCGAAATCGAAAAATCTATTGCAGGCGCTCGGTCTCGCGGAATGCAAAGAGCGCCATCCCATGAGTCTTTCCGGCGGACAAAAGCAGAGACTGGCGCTTGCGACCTGTCTCCTTAAGGACGCGAACTTTTTCTATTTTGATGAGCCGACCAGCGGCATGGATCGTAAAAACATGCTGCGCATCGCGGCACTCTTAAAACAGCAGCAGCGGGAGGACAGAATTCTCTTTGTGGTTTCGCATGACACCGCCTTTTTACAGGAAGTCGCGACGGAATGCCTTGATCTGGAGACATTTCGGAAGCGCACAGCGGAAACAAAAGATAGAGGAAACAGCTCGAAAAGCTAAGATTGAATTACGGCGAAGTTGAGAGCAAAAAGCGGACCGGCGGACTGTTGAAAGGCAGTCCGCTTTTTGCTTTGATTGTGTCCGTTTTTTGGGACAGGCGGGGTGGTAGACTGGAAACATAAGAAAAGCAGAGGAGGCAGCAAGATGAATCCGATCTATTTCACCGTTACGGGAACCAATTACTACTACGGAAACGAGTACTTTAAGCCGGAGATGAAGCTTCAACTCAACAAGGAGCCGGATAACAAGGCGGATAAGGAGGCAATCCGCGTGGAGCTCGAGGGGCTCGGGAAAGTGGGCTATGTCGCGAACAGTCCGCACTCCGTAATCGGAGACAGCTACAGCGCAGGGCGACTCTACGATAAAATCGGAGACTCTGCGGAGGGGAAAGTGCTCTATGTCCTGCCGCAGGGAGTGCTCTGCACGCTTGTGCAGGGAGAAGAAGGAGACAAACAAGAGCAGAGGGAAAAGGCGTGACCGAAGTGATTTTGTTTCCCTCCTCCTTTCTGAATCCTCGAGAGGCGGATGAAGATCTTGCGGAAGAGTATCGCGCGGCGCGTTTGGCAGGCGGTTTTGAGACAGTGGTCTTCGACTACCAAGCCTGGTTTCGGGAACAGCGACTTAGGCTCAGTGACGTTCCTGAGCGGGAAATCACAGCTGTTTATCGCGGCTGGATGATGAAACCGGAACAATACGCTGTCTTTTACCGGGAGCTGCTTTCGCAGAAGATACGACTGCTCACAACGCCCGAGATGTACGAGAAATTACATTTGTTTCCACGGGTGTACCCGGAGCTTTTACCGAACACCGCGCGTATGCTCACATTTCCGCTGCATACCGAGATCGATGTGGGGGCATGTCTGAAGGTGTTTCCTCGTTTCTTGGTGAAAGACTATGTGAAGTCCGTGAAGGGCAGCGAGTTCCCTGCCTATTTTGACGAGAACTGCTCGCAGGAAGCATTCAATGTATGGATGGAGCTTTTTTACCGTTACCGCGGCGACTTGCTGACAGGCGGAATCTGCATCAAAGAGTTTCTGGACTTAAAGCGCTATGAAGGCAGGACCAACGAGTACCGCGTGTTTTATGTGAACCATGAGCCGATTTGCATAAGCCGTAATTCCGGGCAGGAGGGCAAGGTAGCGGAGCCGCCGACAGAATTGGTGCAGCGCTACCGGAAGCTTGGCAGCGTTTTTTACACCCTGGATTACGCAGAACTGTCCGACGGAAGCTTTACGATACTGGAATCCGGAGACGGTTCGGTTTCCGGGCTTGCCTTGGGGGAGGATGCAGCGAGCTTTTATCGAAAGCTTTATCGGGCGCTGAATGAAAATCAGATATAGTACGAGTTCTTTGCGCTAATCGAAACAATTAGGCAGAGCTTTCTCCTTACCACAATATGCGTTGCGCCCGAAAAGCTATGCTTCGGGCGCATATTTGCATGCCTCTTGTGCTAAACTGAAAGAGATTCACAGGCCGATAGGCCAATCAAAAGCGGAAGAGAGGAGATACGACAGCATGGAAAAGTTGACGATTGCGGAGGCAAAACGAATCAATGACACAATGGTCTCCGAGGCGCATTTAAAGCTGCATGCGGCGAATGTAGCGGCTTGCATGGGTGCGATGGCAGCGCATTTCGGGGAGGACAGGGAACACTGGGAGGCGGTCGGCTATCTCCACGATTATGACTATGAGAAGTTTCCGGAAGAACATCTTTTGCATACCGAGAAAGAGCTGCTAGCCGAAGGCGTGCCGGCGGAAGATGTGCGCGCCATATTAAGCCACGGCTACGGGCACCGGAACGAGGTCGAGCCGAAGAGCATGATGGAGAAGAGTCTCTACACGGTCGATGAGCTGAGCGGCATCATTCAGGCCGCGGCGCGCATGCGCCCGAACGGCATAGCCGACATGGACATCAAGAGTTTTATGAAGAAGTTTAAGAGCAAGGGCTTTGCCGCAAAGTGTAACCGCGAGATTATCTTGAAAGGCTGCGAGATGCTCGGTATGGACATCAAAGAGGTCGCGGAAATTGCAATCGCAGGTATGAAGGAACACGCAGAGGAGCTGCAACTCACGGGAAACTAAGGGACTGATTCTCCCAAAGTGATGAAAAAACAACGCCTTACAACAAATTGTCCTTTGGGGCGATATCCGCTATAGTTAAAGTTTGCGGAATAAAATGTTTGAAAGGCGCAAGCGAAAATCGGCCGGGAGGAGAAGAGATGAAGATTGTTGTGGTGAACGGAAGTCCGAGGGCCAAGGGGAATACGGAAATGTTGGCAGAAGCCTTTCTCCGCGGTGCGCGGGAAGCCGGACACGAAGGAACCCTCATCAACCTCCGCGAGAAGAAGGTTGCGGGCTGTCTCGGTTGTCAGTACTGCTTTTCCCACGACGGTGTGTGTGCGCAGAAGGATGACATGGAAGAAATTTTGGCGGAGCTTGACCGAGCGGATATGCTGGTGCTCGCCTCGCCGATTTACTGGTTTGATGTCACGGCGCAGACCAAGGCCGTAATTGACCGCCTCTATGCGAGAGGCAGGCGGGGCTTTCACTTTCATAAGACAGCGCTCCTCTTAAATTCCGGCTCGGACGGTGTCTACGAAGCGGTGCTCACCATGTACCGAAATATCTGCGGCTATCTAAACTGGAAGGATCAGGGCATCATCACCGCCCCCAATATGAGCTACAAGGGGGCCATGCAGGATGCCCCGGCGCTCAAAGAGGCGTATGAACTCGGGAAGGGACTCTGAAACGCGAAACAGTCATAGAGAAAGGTGGCTTGCAAAGCAGGCGGAGGGGAAGCATGCATCAGATATACTTTGTGCGGCACGGCGAGACGGTCTGGAATGTCGAAAATAAAATCTGCGGGGCGACCGAGAGTCCCTTGACCGAACGCGGCAGGGAGCAGGCGCGCGCCATCGGGCGCGAACTGAGGGCGCGCATGGATGCGGGAGAGCTAAAGCTTGACCGCATGCTGTGTTCGCCCTTAAGCCGTGCGCGGGATACCGCAGAGGAGATTGCGAACATATTGGAATTGCCGCTTGCGGTGGATGTGAGACTCAGGGAGCAGAACTTCGGCAAGTGGGAGGGCACAGCCCGGGACGGCGAAGGCTTTCAGCGCGCCAAGGAGAACTTTATCGATAGCTTCGGGGGCGGAGAGTCCATGATGCGGGTTGCACAGCGGATTTATAATCTCCTGGATGAGCTCAGGGAAGAGAGGGAGACAAGCTATCTTCTGGTCGCGCACAACGGCATCTCCCGCATTGTGGAGTCCTATTTTCGCGACATGGGAAACGAAGAATTCGCCTCCTTCGGGATTCGGAATGCAGCGCTTCGCGCCTACAGCTTTCCCGAAGAGGGATGAGAGCCCGAACCGGGGGAAAATGCCCGGTTGCGCTTGACAGACAGTACACTTAAGGATATCTTAATGAAAGAATAAGAAATCCGAGCGGAGGGAGTATCAATGAAGAAAGCAAAGGCAGTGCTCGCGGCACTACTGGCAGCGGGCTTAACGGTGGGAAGCGCGGTTCCCGCATTGGCGTTTTATCAGCAGCCGCAGAGTAAGAAGGGCTTGCTTCTGTCGCAGCAGACGGCGGACATGCTTGCGGACATCGGCAACCTCGGTGTGAAGCAGGTCGTTGTGAACATGGGCACCGATCAGGATTTGAATACCTTCGATCCGCTCGCGGCATACTGCACGCAGAACGGTGTCACCCTGACCATGATAGTCATAAACCGCCCGGGTGCCCCGGCCGGTATGATGCCGAGCGCACCGGTGGCGGGCGTCGGCACCTACGGCTTTAATGTGCAAAGCGCGGAGGGACAGGCTGCGGTTCGGAATTACGCGAGAAGTCTTGCGGCGCGCTATAAGAACTCTGTGTCCAACTGGGTCATCGGCAACGAGGTGAACGATGCGATTCACTGGGACTATAACGGCGAGATGGACATGCAGGCGCATGCGGAGAGCTATGCCAAGGCCTTTCGCATCTTCTACGAGGAGATCAAGGCGGCAAATCCCGAGGCAAAGGTGCTGATTCCCTTTGACATGCGCTGGAAGGCAACCACCGGAGAGCCGGGATGCTACCCGACGGCTGAGTATCTGCCGCTCCTAAACAGTAAGCTCCGCGACACGGACTACGGCATTGCTTGGCATCCGTATCCGGTGCATTTCTTCACGAAGCCCGAGTTTCAGGACGATGACGGCATTTCGGCAGATGTCAACACGACGCCGAACATCAATATGAAGAACATCAATGTGCTCACGGATTATCTGCAGACCGCGGATATGCGCACGCCGAGCGGTGAGGTGAGACCGCTCTTCCTCACCGAGATGGGCTTTACTTCCGCCGTTGAGAACGGCGAGGCGAGACAGGCAGCTGCGATTGCCGAGGCCTATCGCATTGCGAAGGAGAATCCCTACATTCAGGGCATGTACCTGTCCCGCCAGGTCGACGCGGCATCCCAGGTCGCGGCAGGCGGTGCCTTTGGCCTCTGGAGACGGAACGAGAGCGCAGGCCGCGATGAAATTCCGGCGAGCAAGAAACTCGCGTGGGAAGTGTATAAGAATTTGCAGTAAAAAAGAATTTTTCGCCCCGACGGTTCTCCACCGCCGGGGCGTTTTTTGTCTCTGTTTCGAAAGAGTCACCTTTTCCTCCGCTTGGTGGTATGATAAGCGGAGCGGATCTTAGGAGGGAGCTAACCATGACAAGGCAAGAATTGTTTGCGCTCGCCGAAAAGCGTTACGGCACCGCGCCGGACTATCCCTGGCAGGATGAGAATGCCGTGCTCCGGCGGAAGGACAACGAGAAGTGGTACGCTGTGGTTTTGAAGCTTGCCGCTTCGAAACTCGGGCTTACGGAAACGGGGGAGATAGAACTCCTGAATGTGAAGTGCGACCCGATATTGCTTGCCTCGCTCCGCACGCAGGCGGGCTATTTTCCTGCCTACCACATGAACAAGGAGAAGTGGCTCAGCATACGCCTTGGAATGCCGGAACTCGATGCTTCCGTTGCCGATTTGCTTGCGCTGAGCTACGAGTTGACGGGACCGAAACCGCGCAGCGGAAAGGGGAAGAAGAAAGCCGATGGACAGAGATAAAAAAGATAAATTTGAGAAACTGAGAGCGGAACAGAGCGGAAATGAGGGACTCTATCTGGAGTTTGAGGACAAGGAGTGGCCGCTTACTTACACGGATCACGACAGGCAGATTGCGAGAGCCATTGTGATTGATGACGAAGAGAATTACTATTTTGTGCGCATGGATCGGTCGGATGCGTTCGGAGCGGTGACGCTGGTTGAGACTTCCGGCGGCGGCGTGGAAGAAGGTGAGTCGCCGGAAGCGGCAATACGGCGGGAACTCAAAGAAGAACTCGGCGCGGAGGTCGAGATACTCTGTAAGCTCGGGGTTGTCAGCGATTACTATAATCTCGTGCATCGCCACAACTTAAACCACTATTTTCTCTGCCGGGTAAAGTCCTTCGGCGAAACCAAACTCACTCGGGATGAAGAAGAGGAGTTTCATCTGAAGAAGATTAACTAACGCTTTCCCTATCTCTCCATAATTCTCCATAAGTGTTTCTATTGTTACCTTTTTGGGATTTGTGCTTTCCGTATCTCTCCCCAATACGTTCTATCACTCCATAAGTTTAGTATCACAATAGTATAAAATAAGAGAAGCCTTGACAGTTTTATGAGTCAAGGCTTTCTTTGTTAGTCTGATGTAATTAACTCAGTATATTTTTTTGAAACTTGTGTAAGATCCACTTCATACAATCCAGACAGCATTGCATATTCGATTTTGTATACCCCGTCTTTAAGGGAAATTGTCAAGTTTACCTTTGTTGCTCCATCTCCTGCGTTAGATGGTAGATATAGGATTTTGATTGTACCGTTTTCGTTTTCGTCTAACTCAAATTCTTCTACATTGTATGCGAACATGGAATATTCTTCCTTAACAGCACCCTCAATAAACTTCTTTGTTAATGCTCTACAACTGCCGTCAATCAATATTGGCAAAGTGCCGCTTTTGGTTTCAGTCTCTTGCTTTTCCTCAGTCTGTTGTTCCGCTGAATTGATTGTGTCCTTTGCTCCGTCATCGATACCGTCTTTTGCTCCACTGGTTCCGAAGATAGCGGACAGAATAACAACAATGATTACCCAAAACCACCACCTCTTATAAATCGGTCTTTTGACTTTGTTTTTGGTTGCTTTATCTTTCATAATGCCATACCTCCCAGTTTTGGTTGATATTAGCATTATAGCAGAATGTAACACAAAAATACAGTAGATTTTCAACTCGTTATTGTGTCATAGTTTTATGGGTTTCGTCAATACTATAATGTAATTAAAATCAATGGAGGAGTTGCATTATGGAGAAATTTATCGTCACACCCAAAGAAGATAAATCTGTCACAATGACGATACGCATAGATAGAGCCTTACAAGAGGAATATAACGATTTGGCAGCTAAAACTAATCGTTCTCGTAATGAGCTTATCAGCATGGCTTTACAATATGCCCTTGACCACATGGAATTGAAAGATGAATGATGACTAAATGAGAGCCTTTGGTTTTGTCCTCTGGCTCTCAATTATTTATGCGTTCAATCGCAAGAACTCATTTATCTTTGTTGCTACTTCCTCTTGCTGTTCCTCAAAGCTGTGAGCATAGATGTTCATTGTTGTTGAGCAGGTTGAATGTCCTAATGTCTTTGATATTTCAATGATGTTGATTTCCAGATAATTGAGTAGGGTAGCACATGAATGTCTTAGCCCATGAAGTGGAATAATCGGTAATTCCTCTAAACCCTCGGCCTTTGCTTTGTCTGGATTATTCTTCACCCATTTGTTATAACGGTGTAAATGCTTTGTGAAATACTGATAGGGTGTTGTATGCCCCATAAGTTTTCCGTCTGCTTGAGTGAACAGATTACCGCCATTGCTGAAATCGCCTTGCCACGCAGTACCTTGACTAAATCGTGTCTGTGTGTACTCAAAGTGATACTGCTTCAAAAGTGGAATTACATCATCTGGAATAGATACCTTTCTGACAGATTTCTTTGTTTTCGGTTCTTTATAATCAAATCCATTTTCCGTCATACCCACCGATTTAGAAATAGAGATTTTCTTCTCCTTAAAATCAATGTCATTCCAATGCAAAGCAAGTGTTTCTCCTCTTCTGAATCCACAGAATAATGAGAGAGTGAAGAACACCTTATATTGTGTCGGCACAGTATAGGATTCTGTGTACTCATTCACATAGTATGGTTTACCTGTATCGTCAATACGCTGATGGCCTTTATAGGTTACCTCGTATGACATATCCAGAGATTTTATAAACATCAATGCTTGCTTTGGAGTAAAGAACTTTAATCCCGCATCCTCGTCTTTTCTCTTTGGCTTTTGTGCGTCTTGGCAAGGATTGTTTTCAATCATGCTGTAACGCTTGGCTGTCTTAAAAATCAGATTCAACACATTAGCAAATCTCTTTATGGTGCCTGTTGAATAGTCATCAACCAGAGTTCTGTAAAATGCTTCAATGTGTGATGTTTTGATATGAGCAATCTTGCTCCCCTTAAAGTAAGGAATGATTCTGCTCTCTAATACCTGCTTATATCCTGCGTAGGTACCATAAGCAATGTTATCTTTAACACTCTCAAGCCATTTGTATGAAAAATCTTCAAATGACATTTTTTCTGCGTTGAAGTCATAGCCATATTTTAATTTATCTTCCATATCCATGGCATACTTTCGCTTCTCGTTCTTGTTGTTTGGGTGTTACTGACTGATTGACGGAATATGTAAGATTCTTAACCAGTTTGTTTCCTTTTTTATCATAACCCATACAGATTACAATGCGATAAACAACTCTACCACTTTTATGTTGAACTCTCTTTAGCGATGCCATTCTTAACACCCTTTCTCGATTTGATTTTTGTAACGATAGTAGGTAGGCTTCGTCATTCCTAATTCTTTCATCAGTTCAAATGGTTTCTTTTCCCCTTGCTGTACTAAGCGATAGTGGGTAGCAAATTCTTCAAGTTCCATAACTCTTGGTCTGCCATAATCGTCCCATTCTCCACGAGCTTTTTTCTGTTCAATGCCTTCTCGCTGTCTTTTCTCTTTTTTCTCAATCTCGGCCTGTGCCATGCTTGCATACAACTCAATCATCATATTATTGATAGTCTCTAACATCATACGAGCCATTGAGTTTTCCATAGCTGACAAGTCAATCAATGTTGTGGGTAATTCTAACACCATAACGCGAATACCATTATCCTTGAAGAATTGCAACTCTTTTAGTGTAGCTTCTTTGTTTCTTCCTAAACGGTCAAGTTCAGTAACGATCAGAACATCACCGCTTTCAAGAATCTCATCTTTCAGCATAATGTATCGTGGTCTGTTGAAGTTCTTTCCTGTTTGCTGGTCTGTGTAGATTTTATCCTTGTATAAAGAGATTCCATTTTCATCACAGTATTTCTTGATTTCTGTAATGCCTCGGTCTAAATGCTGCTCTTTTGTACTTGTTCTGTGATATGCAACATACTTCATAGCTTTTCCTCCTCGTAATACTCACATATAGCTTCATTGAATAGAACATCATGTGGTTTCCCATTGCTATGAGGGGGTTTTCTGTACTTGTCACAGAATGCTTTTGTTACACCGACAGGAATAACTTTCCCATGTATTGTAATTGTTGATTTATCTCTAAAAGTGCAGTTTTTACAGATTATTTTATACCTGTTAGGAAATTGTGCTTTCAAATGGCTTCTTGCCTTAAACTTATCGTTCAACTGAACATCTCTTTCCTTTATCGAACGCCTGTTCGTTTCTAACTTAATCATATCAGGCAGGTATCAAAAAGTACACCTCTTTTTTGAGAATAATCAAAAGTTTTATAGTGTACTTTTTGAACCCTATTTTTAAGCCTTTAGGGATAGTATCAAATTTTATAAATTCTGATACCACATTGTTTAAGCTGCATATTTCCAAATGAAGCCTTTGTATTGATTGAGTCTGCCAGTACAGCAAGCACACACTCTACCCATGCCGTATCCGTATTTGGTTGCTTCGGTCATTGAATCATAAATACGGACTAACTTACCGTTGGGTGTGTATTGAGCAATAGGCCGCCTTTACTTCGTCCTGCTCTTACTGAGCGCGTACCATGATTCTGATTTTGAGTGTGTGTGACTGCTTCAAGGTTATCAATGCAGTTGTTGACTTTGTTCTCGTCAATGTGATTGATTTCCATACCCTTTGGAATATCGCCTTTGAACGCTTGATATACCGCACGATGAACATATACCCGTTTTCTTACTCCATCATCATTGAGTAGATTTACCTGCATATATCCACCACCATTATCAAACTGTGGCTTAATCGTTTCTTTTACAATGTCATATACCTGTCCATCGGCTGAAAACAAAAACCATGAAAAGCCTTTAAGTGGTTTCCAATCGTTTAGGTTTCCTACCTCTTGTTTCAATTTTATCATCGTCCTCAACCTCCAATTCGCCGGCATTAAGATATTCAACGAATTTGTCTACATTCACAAGAAACTTATTACCGGACTTAATATGCACGATTTTGTTCTGTTTGCACATCTGCCAAAGTGCTTTATACGAAATACCAGATTCATCTGCAAGAGTCTGTAAAGGCACCATACGAGGAATGCGTACATCTGATACAATAAAGTTAAACTCCTTCTCTGGTAAATGTTCGTATTATTTGTATAGTATTTCTTTGTCATTTTGTATTCTCCCGTTCGATTGGGGGACGCGAATACAAATTCAACTGAACTATTGTATTGTTGTCCATGTTTTGTGTTTGCTCCATCTGGGCAACTGGACTTATTCTTTAGTAACCGATTTATTTTATTCTCAATTTTATGTTTATCCCCAGAGATTCTCAGATGGCTTCTGAGGGACTTTTGATTTTAGCCATATAAATCCATTACCTAATGACTTATGATTCAATCTGGATTATCCTGTGTTATTCTGGGCTTATCCTTTATGCTGTCTGTTCGTCTGGATTCCATGCGGAAGGCTTCTTAAACGCATTGACCTGTTTTTCAATGTTTCTAAGGTGGAATCCTTGCATATACACAGAAGCAAGACCCTGTTCAGCTTCTTTCAGTTCAGATTCTTTTAATCTGTCAAAAGCCTGTTCAGCAGAAGATTTGCTACCCTCAAAAGCACGCTCCCTAATCTTTGCAGATACCATATCAGCATAAGCGGGATACTTAAGCAGTTCCAGAACAGCCTTGCTACCGATAACACCAGAATTGATAGAATCTGTCAAAACCTTAGTGATACGGTTTGCATGATTGCTGTTCATTACCTTAGGCATCTGTGACATAAGCTGAAGTGCTTTGTTCTGTACTGCTTGTGTATCGTCCTTTTCGTTTGCATAGTCATAAGCACGATTACGGACTTCTTCGACTCTGTTATTCATATGGTCATACACAAAACCATTTTCAGCAACCATATCGTGAAGTTTGCTCTGGAATTTGTCATAGATTTCATTTACCATGTTCTTATCAACACGCTTATACACAGAAATAAAATCTTTAACGCTTGCAACCAGAGTACGCACTTCATCAACAGTCTTTGCTTTTGCGATCTGCTCAAACAGTTTATTGTAGTTCTCAATGATAGTTAGTCCGTTGTTTGCAATTGTATTGATTTTAGTCATTTTCTTCTTCCTCCCATTCAATATTTTCGTGTTTATCTGACACAATCACAAAGCCTTGTTTCTTGTAGAATGTATCATACGCACCTCTCGTTACCTCTGTGGTAACTGTTCTGTTTGTAATCTTAACCATAATTATTCGTCCTCATTTTCATCTGGGTCATTGTTCCATTCTTGCTCCCAAGCCCATTCTTTATCGTCCTCGTTATCTTTACCGTATGGAACAATCTTAATTACAGTAGGAGCAGTATCTTCTGTACCGTCTAAAAGAAAAGCAGTATTTGCACCATAAGCTTTGTCTATGATATACTTACAAGCGTTGAATCGGTCCTTGTTGTATCTGTCACTGGCAATCTGAATTATGCTTTGCAGAGCTTCAACGGTAGAAGATTTAAGCAATCTTTGAAATTGCTCTTTTTGTGATTTCTGCTCTGCGGTTTGCTTAGGTCTACCTTTCGGATTACCGCTTTGTCCTTTAGCATAAGGCATAGAAAATCACTCCTTCCTATATATCATAGATGTTCACGCTCCTTGTTGTAGGATTCCAGTTCTCTATGAATTTCTGTTTCACAGTATCTTGTGTGAGATGAGATAAAATCTCCTGTTTTTCCTGTATCTCTGCTTTGAGAGATTCGATCAGCATATTGTAAGCCTGCGTTCCCGTTCTGGGTTTATGTTTTAATGTAATATCTGCTGATATGCGTTCTATCTGCATTAGTGAACACCCCCTTATTGTAAATGTACTGTTATCTGTTGTAGTATCTGTCTCATATAATTATGGACAAGATTTGATTTTTGCGTTTTGCTCAAATGCTTTATTAAATACCTTTTACACCCCAATGAATGGTGGTTTATTCTCAATTTATGAGATTTTCAGTTTTTCAAGTTTGGGGTCACAGGGTAACATCGAATATTACTTTTCAGACCTGTTTTATCCTAAAGAATTGTGCATAAGTTTGAGCGTTCTAAGCACATCTTCTGGAAAACCCATATTTTTCTCTCGATAAAATGAAACAATGCGTTTTGAGCTATCAGGCTGTTTCTTGAATACATACCACTTCTTTAATGCCTTGCGTAATATCTCAGTATCTACAACGAGTTCCTTACACTTAATCAAAGTTTCGCTTACTTCCTTTCGTGGAGTAGAGCAAGTTAAACTTTCAAATACCTCTTGCACACAGGCATTCAGCATAGGGGTAATATTCTTTTTGCATATTTCATCAAAAGTCACTTGGTACTGGTCAATCAATGCTTTGATTGCTTTCCTTGTGAGAATGTCCTCTAATGATTTTTTGTTTGAATACATACGGTCAAGCATTCTGTCTAAGAACACCAATTCTACACGAATCAGATTTGATTCAACTTTAAGATTGCCTGCTTGCCTTTGCTGAAAAGTCTTGTCATAAACCTTTAACACCCATTCGTGGGGCTTGGTTGTTGTGATTCCTCGTTCTGGTTTCCTGTGCGTTTTTCCGTTAGGGTCTGTTTCCTTATAAACAGTAACCTTTGCAAAAGACTTCTCAAATAATCTAATCACATCTCTTGGCTTACAATCCCCAACACATTTTATCGTTAGATTGCATTCCATTTTTGTGACACTCATCATTGAAAGAAATTCATCAGAATACTTGTCTCTTAGGTGCTTTTGCAAATATGACCTCATGTGCTCAATGACTTGGTTTCTTACTAATTCGATTTTGATACAATCAGATAATTGAAATGGCTGCACATTGTTTGGCCTGATTGCGTTAGGCAAATTCACATAAGCAGACAGCTTGCCACCCCAACATGATATTTTCATAATGTCATTTCCGGATTCATTCGCAAGGTTTTCCTCTGGAAGATTTATACTCTCTAAGCCTTTAATTGTAAGTTGCAGTTGAAAATTCATTCCGTCTGCGCCTTGTAGTTTTTTCTTTCCCATTTTCACACCTCACTCATTGCTTTCTGTATATCTTTAATTAGTGAAGCGGTTTCCTTGATAATTGCTCCAATTAAAGCAATGTAGCTTTCAGCATAATAATTTCTTTCTTCAATCTTTGCTCCGTTCATAATTTATACCTCATATTCTTTGCTCAAATATATTCATCAATGCAATTCACATCAATGCTGTTCAAGATTTCCCTTAACTTGATAAACTCTTCCTTAGAGAAAGTGATACCACGCAAAGGGTATTGCAATCCGTCTCTGTCAGATACTCGCCATGCTCTAATATCAAACACAGGATTCTTGTCGTTCCACTTTATAATCGACACTTCCTTTGAGAATCCACGAAAGCCCACCATGATAGTGTCAATATGTTCCTTTACTTCGTACTCGGTAACCTTACCAGCATTGCATGCAAATTCATGCTTTGTTGCTTTATTGTTCATCATCTTTGTTCCTTTCGCTTAATTTCAGACAACAAAAAAAGAGAAGCCAGTTAAACCTCAACTGAGGTAACTTTGCTTCCCTAAGCGCTCATAATATCAAACTATCTGGCTCTTTTTTTGATCTATATGTATTGTATCACAAGTCTTGAAATTTGTACACCCATTTTTGAAACTTTTTCTTTATTTTTTTCCGACAATTTTTCTTGGGGTCTTTTTATATATAATCCTCTGATTAACTAGATTGACCCCAGATTGATTTTTAATGGATTAACCTATAATTTATATATCCTATTCCTAAAAATCAAATCTAGGGGCATCCTGGGACCTCTGGTGATATACCTAAAATAAGCAGTGATATAATAGTATAAAGATGTTGTGATTATCTGTAAAATACAAAGAAATTTAAGGACAAATAAACCGAAACTCATTTGTTCAGTTTTGCATTGTGCAGTATGAGAGGTAAATGCCATGAAAGCCTTTAGCTGCAATACTTTGTTGAACTTCTCTGACTCACAAAAAGTAAAACTCAATGTTGTGTTTTGCTATGTTGCTTGTGGTGTCAGTATTACACTTACTGAACAAACAAGCACAATTTGAAGAAAATAAAACTTTGCTATGAAGAGGCCGTGGCAGCATACGAGGCGGGCCTTAACAGCCGTCTCGGTCGCCTGCTCGCGCAGCGGGAACTTCCCGTGTTGCGGCGGGCAAAAGAGCTTCTCGGCTGAAGTGTGAGAAGTATGGGAATAAAAATAAGGCGGGTCGGGATACATGAATCGTGTATTCCAAACCCGCCTTTTATTTATTTCAGAATGCCGACTCCGCAGAGAACGCAGTAAATCAAGAAGAGCAACAGAAAATACTTCCAGGAATTTCTCACGAGATAAATCGTGATTTTTTCCAGACGATAGGTGCGCGGATACAAATCTTTCCACTGTTCGCTGGTATGATAATTCTTGGTGAACTTACCGGTAAACCACTTGTCTTTGTCAAACAAAAAAGTGATTAGCCCGGAAATAAGCATCGGAACAAAGAGCCATTGTTCCACGAAACGAACGGGCTGCGCCAAGGCCTGCAGAGGGATGAGCGAAACACACCAGCACAAGTACATGCAGCATACACTGAGGAGGCTCACAAAATAAACACGAGATAAAATACGGTTTCTTGACATGCTCTGCTCCTTTCTGAAACTTCTGGTTTTCCGGTACCAAAATAGTGCAACAAGCCCTAGTTATCTGTATTTATTGTAATACCTATTGCAAAAAAAAAATAGGCTGAAATTGAACGTGTTTCTTACAAAAACCGTAAGTTTCGGTAAGAAGTCTGAGGAAGCGCCCGTGAAATCTTGCGAAACTCTGTAAAGATTGTGTTTACAGCTGTCGTGCGTTAAAATAAGAGCATGTGATTTCAGACGCAAAGGAGAAGCCATGCAAATATCCAGTCGTTTCAGCATTGCCCTTCACATCTTCGCCTGTGTGGATGCGTTTCAGGCGACCCACAAAATGACCAGCGACTTTCTGGCGAGCAGCATACAGACAAATCCGGTCATCATCCGGAACATTCTGTCGCAGCTTCGGCGCGCGGGGCTTATCCGCATTGCGCGCGGCACGGGCGGTATCACCCTCGAGAGGGCGCTGAAGGATATCTCCTTCTACGATGTCTATGCGGCCATTGAGCCGGTGGAGCGCGGGGCGCTGTTTCGCTTCCACGAGAATCCGAACCCGAACTGTCCGGTCGGAAGGAACATCCATAAGATTCTGGACTATAAGTTCACCGACATTCAGAGTGCCATGGAGGCAGAGATGCGGAAGTATACGCTCGAGGACATTCACCGGGATTTGCTGCGTCTCGATGCCGTTCAGGGGAGCTGTGAAACCGCCTGAGCGGAAATGCAGGTACGCTTGCTGTTACCGAGAGGACTTCCGACTTTGAGTCAGAAGCGAGAGAAACACAGGATATAAGACAGCGAAAGGAAAAATCAACTCGGCGTTTCGCGGGGAGAGAGGGGAAGAAAAAAGATGTTAAAGTATTTGATCATCGGCGCGGGCGGTGTCGGCGGCACGCTCGGCGCATACTTGCAGCGTGCGGGGCTTTCGGTGAGTTTTCTGGCACACGGAAAGACCTTGGAGGCGCTGAAGAAAAAGGGACTTACCATTGTGGGAGATGAGGGCGAAGAAACCCTGGTGCCGGTCGCTGCCTTCGATGAGGCGGGTTACAACGAGACGCCGGATGTCATCTTCCTCGCCTTAAAGTCCTATTCGATCGAAAGCGTCCTGCCGTTTTTGGAGCGCATCGCCACGGAAAATACGGTGATTATCCCGCTCTGCAATGTCTTCGGGACGGGAGAGAAGTTACAGAAAAAATTGGAGAAGCCGCTGGTCACGGACGGTTGCATTTATGTGATGGCGAATGTGGAGGAGCCCGGAAAAATTCGTCAGCTCGGCAAGCTGATGCGCGTGGTCTACGGTGCGCGGACGGAGGCGGAAGCGCGTACAGTGCTAAAAGATATTCGGGCGGACCTCGGAAAGGCGGGTATAGAAGCCGTGCTGAGTGACAACATCCGCCGCGATTGCATGAAAAAATTTGCCTACCTTTCGCCGCACGGTGCGGTCGGCACCTACTTCTACATCACGGCGGCGCATTTGCAGCGCGAGGGCGAGTACCGAAACTTTTACCGCGGGCTTGTGCGGGAGGTGCTTGCAATCGCGGAGAAGATGGGCATTGACATGGGAGGCTTCGGCGAAAAGGACTGCCTTGCCGTGGTGGATCGTCTGGCAAAGGAGATGACCACCTCTTTCCAGAAGGATGTCGCGGCGGGCAAAAAGTCAGAGGCGGATGGTCTGATCTACGAGGTGCAGCGCCTCGGGAAGCGCTACGGGGTCGAGACGCCCTATTACGATGAGGTGATTGAGTCCCTTAAGTCGCGCGGCGTGGAGTGAGCCATGGGAAACTGGGAAAAGCAGGGCAGTGCCTGGCAGTACCGCGAGAGCGGCGTTCTGAGCACCGGCTGGACCTTGATAGACGGCAAGTGGTATCTCTTCGACGCGGCGGGAAATATGAAGCTCGGCTGGCAGAAGGAGAAGGATCGCTGGTATTACCTAAAGCAGGCTGCAGACCGTAAGCCCGCCGAGGCGAAAAATGACTATGGCTACACCCTGACGGGATGGCAGCAGCTTGACGGCAAGTGGTACTACTTCGGCAGTGACGGCAGCATGCAGCTCGGCTGGCAAAAGATCAAAGAGCGCTGGTACTATTTAAAGCAGGAGAGCGATCGGAAAGCGGGTGAGGCGAAACGCCTACGGCTTCATGCTGACCGGTTGGCAGCAGATAAACGGCAAGTGGTTCTTTTTCCACGAGGACGGCAGCATGGCGGTCTACGAGTGGGTTAAGGACAAGGGCAAGTGGTACTTTCTCCGCAGCAACGGCGAGATGGCGCGGAACCAGATGCGCTCTTATAAGGGAAAGAGCTATTACTTTAAGGCGGATGGGAGCATGGCGGTCTCCGAAGCCGTGTCCTGGAACGGGGAGCGCTATCGGGCAGATCGGGACGGTGTCTGCCTCGAGGAGAGACCCGCACCGGGCGGTCACAATGTGAGCCGCTTGCACCCGCGCTTAAAACGCTTGCAGAAAAAGCTGATTGCGCAGTGCGCGGCGCGGGGCTTACCGATACGCATCACGCAGGAGGTTCGCACTGCGGAAGAACAGGATGCGCTCTACGCGCTCGGGCGCACGGCGGGCGGCAGCATTGTGACGAATGCGAGCGGCTCTTCTTATTCCTCGCACCACCAGTGGGGCACGGCCTTTGACTTTTGCCGGGACGACGGGAAGCCGCCCTATGAGAACGGGGATCGCTTCTTTGAAAAGGTCGGAGCCATGGGGAAGGCGCTCGGGCTCGAGTGGGGAGGCGACTGGAAGTCGATTGTGGACATGCCGCATTTCCAGCTTCCGGACTGGGGCAGCGGGACGGCAAAGCTGAAAGAACTCTATGTCTCGCCGGATCGCTTTGAAAAGACTTGGGAAACTTGAATTTTGCTTTGAGGGAACAATGATGAATCAGAATCAGAACGGGAATCGAGACGAAGGTCTCAAAGAGAATCGCGAGGCTGCGGAGGCCTTTCAGCGCCTGAAAGAAGGAAATGCGCGCTTTGTGAGCGGTGAGGCGCAGAACTTGGCACACGACGCGGCGCGAAGAGATGAGCTCGCGACCAAGGGGCAGCGTCCCTACGCCTTCATCCTGACCTGCTCGGACTCCCGTGTGGTACCGGAGTTTATTTTCTCCGCGGGGCTCGGCGAGCTCTTTGTGACGCGCGCCGCCGGCAATGTGCTCGGAAACTCTATCCTCGCTTCGGCGCAGTATGCGGCGCAGGATCTCGGCGTGCGCCTCTTCTTGGTGCTCGGACACAGCGATTGCGGCGGCGTGAAGGCAACGCTCTCCGGAGAAGAGCTCTCGGGCGCGCTCGCGCACATGGGACAGAGAATCCGCGCCGGCATCGGCACGGAGACCGTAGCTCTGCGCGCGGTGGAGCGCAATGCGAAGGCGGAGGCGGCGGATCTTGCGGCTTGCTTACACGAGTACTGTCCCGAATTGCCGCTCACGGTTATATCCGGGGTCTATGACATAAGAACGGGCGCTGTAAGTTTCTCGGAGGAGTGATTCGGGAGAACTTACGGAAGCAAGGGCGTTCAAATCAAGAGGTGACAAAACAGACAGCAGACAGATTAGAGAACTGCAAATCCATCGCACTACAAATTAATGAAACAACAAAAAAGAAAGATCGGCGACAAAGGGGGGAGTCGTCGATCTTTTTTTGATGGCGATCTTCGGATCGCCACCGTGTGTTTGACTTGCTTTAGATATTGCGCTTCTTCTCAAGCAGGATGGCCGAGAGGATGAAGTAGATGACAGAGAGCAGAATACTCATAAGCACCATGCCTATGGTCTGCGGCGAGATATAGTTGATGCCGAAGCGGAGCATCGGTTTGGGCGAGAAGGGAATGTGAAGGAGCAATGCACCGCTGAAATAGTTGAGCGCAATGTAGAGAATCACGGTAATCACACCGCCGAAGCGCTTGCCGGGCAGGAAGGTCGACTGCAGGACAATGGCGAGCAGTGCGATGCTCTCAAACTGCAAGAGTCCCGCGAGGAAAAAGAGTGTGAGCTGTATCATGGTCGAGTGGGTTTCCGGAGAGAGCATCAATTCCACAAAGCGCTGCATACCCTCCCGAACCTCATACGAGTCGAGTCCCACAAAGGCATTGGTGAGCAGGAGTACGTCCACAACACAGATGACGGATGCGAGGAAGGCCCAGAAGAAAATCTCGATAAAGTTCATGGCGTACTTTGTGCCGAGAATCTCAAAGCTGTTGTGGGGCGTCAGGTAGAGCATGTAGGCTTCCTTGCTGTTCAGCTCTTTTTGAAAGGTCGAAAGATTTTGCAGGATGCTCACAATGGGAGCGAGAAACAGTCCCAGCGACAGTATGGTGACACTCAGTATGAAGAGAATAGAATCACTCCGATAGATGTTGCCGGAGAAGAGACTGACCAAATAGACCACTTCTCCGACGCCGATCAGCGTGAGCAATAAGAGTTTGACGAAGATGCTTTTCTTCCACTCGTATTTCATGAGTTTCAGCATATGGAATTCCTTTCCTGCCTCTTTGGGCAACCAATGAAAGCGTTAGGCGAGCAGCTGACGGTACTTCTCGGCGAGCGAGAGTCCTTCTTTGATGCGAAGGTCCTCGACATCCAGCGAGGCCACCATGTTGCCGTCTTTTACAAAAATAGCCTTCGAGATAAAGCGCTCCATCTCTTCGACCAGGTGGCTAGAGAGCAGGAGGGTGGAATCCTTGCCCGCGTGGGAGATGATGAGCTCCATGACCTGATCTCGCGCGATTAAGTCAATGCCGTTCAGGGGCTCGTCGAGCAAAATGACATCGGCACTGCGCGCCATGGTGACCGCCACTTTAAGCTTAGCCATCATACCCGAGGAGAGCTGCTTTGCACGAAGCTCGGGGCGGAGCTCAAACTTATCGATAATCTCGCGGAAGGTCTCCATCGAGAAATCCTGAAAAGAAGTCCTGATAGTATTCACCCACGTCCTTTATCTTCATATAGGAATAGAAGTAGGGCTCGGTGGACATGTAGGCGATGTGCTCACGGCTCCGATAATTGACCTCTTGGCCGTCCAGCAGAATCTGTCCGCGGTCCGGGAGTATCAGATTCGCGATGAGTTTCATGAGTGTGGTCTTACCGCTGCCGTTTGCGCCGAGCAGACCGTAAATTTCACCGGGTTCAAGCGTGCAGGAAAAATCCCGCAATGCCGTCTTGCTGCCAAAGCTCTTGCTCACTTGTTTAACTTCCAGCATGAAATGACCTCCTTAGAGTCAAATGAGATCCCGCATCTCGTCTTCGGTATAGCCGAGTTCGGACATGTCTTTTTTGAAGCGGGCGATGAAGTCTGCGGCGAGTTCCTTCCGCAGGCTCACATTGACCGCGGTATCTTCGGTCACAAAGGTGCCGAGACCGCGCTTCGTGAAAGCGACGCCTTCGGCCTCGAGTGTCTGATAGACGCGCGCGGCCGTGTTCGGGTTGATGTGGTACTCCAGGGCAAGTTCCCGCCCCGACTTCAATTTTTCGCCGTTTTTCTTTTTCCCGGTGACAATTTCCTTTTTGATTTGCAAAACGACTTGCAAATATATGGGTTGCGACTCGTTAAATTGCATCGAAGCTCCTCTCTGCAAGTACTGCACTTGCGAACTAATGCGATAGTACACTAGAAAATAATGATTGTCAAGCGCGGAAAAAGAAAAATTGCTAACTTCGCTTGACAGCTTTTCGGGGCGATGCTATGATACAAAAACCTTCTACACAAGTAGGTAAATAGGAAATAGCTTTTTGATAAGAGCAGAGAGGAGGGGCATGGATATTTCGTTTATGGAGCGCTTTATGCCGCTCTATGTAGAGGCGGCAAGACTCACACTTACCATCGCGAGCATAGGCATTTTGATTTCGCTGGTCATAGGCCTCGTCGCGAGCCTGGTGCTCTACTACCGAATGCCGCTGCTCTCGCAGTTGGTCACGGTCTACGTGGAACTCTCGCGCAACACGCCCCTGCTCGTACAGCTTTTCTTCCTTTACTTCGGCCTGCCGAAGATAGGAATACGCTTAAGCCCGGAGCTCTGCGGCGTGATCGGCTTAAGTTTTCTCGGCGGTGCTTATATGACCGAGAGCTTTCGCTCGGGGCTCGGCACGGTGGAAAAATTCAGACCGAGTCGGCGCTTTCTCTCGGACTGAGCGGCGGACAAAGCATGCGCTACATTGTGTTTCCGCAGGCTGCTGCGGTCTCGGTGCCTTCGCTGACCGCAAACATCATCTTTCTTATCAAGGAGACCTCGGTGTTCAGCGGCATTGCCCTCGCGGACCTCATGTATGTCGCGAAGGATTTAATCGGCATTTACTATCAGACCAAGGAGGCACTCTTCATGCTGGTGATTGCCTACCTCGCGCTGCTCCTGCCGATTTCACTTCTCGGCACTTGGCTGGAAAGGAGGTTACGCAATGCAGGCTTTGGCAATTAAATCGGCAAGCGCTTCGCCGCTTTCCATACTGCTCGCGGGCAACAACCTTGCGCGTCTCCTCGGCGGACTTGCAGTCACCGTTCGAATCAGCCTCATTGCGGTGGCACTCTCGATCCCGCTCGGCATCCTCTTCGGACTCTTGATGACAAGGGAAAACCGGATCATCAAGCTGTTCAGTCGCATTTACCTTGATTTTATCCGCATCATGCCGCAGCTGGTACTTCTCTTTCTTGTCTTCTTCGGGAGCGCCCGTGTTTTCGGACTCAGTCTGAGCGGTGAGTTCAGCGCCGTTTTGGTGTTCACGCTCTGGGGCACGGCGGAGATGGGAGATCTGGTGCGCGGCGCGCTTAACAGTATCCCGAAGCATCAGTACGAGAGCGCTGCGGCGCTCGGACTCACGGCGGGGCAGTGTAGCCGCTATGTCATTATTCCGCAGACTTTAAGGCGGCTTTTGCCGCTCGCCATTAACCTCGTGACGCGCATGGTGAAGACCACTTCACTGGTTGTCTTAATCGGCGTGGTCGAGGTCTTAAAGACAGGACAACAAATCATAGACGCCAACCGCTTTCAGTATCCCACGGCGGCACTACCGATTTACGGCGTCATATTTCTCTTATATTTCCTGATATGCTGGCCGGTTTCCATGTTGGCACGCTATCTGGAACGACGCTGGGCAGTCTGAACGCAGCTTGAAAGGAAGGCCACAGAATGAAAGAAGTAAAACGGGACATACAGCTCAGCATACGCGGGCTCAGAAAAAGTTTTGGGGACGCCGAAATCCTGAAGGGCGTGGATCTCGATTTGCGCCGGGGTGAGGTGGTCGTGATACTCGGTCCCTCGGGGAGCGGAAAGTCTACCCTGCTCCGCTGCATCAACGGTCTCGAAGAAATACAGGGCGGAGAAGTCGCGCTGGACGGCGAAGTGATCAGCGGCCTCAAGCAGAATGCGCTCACCGCCGTGCGGCAAAAGCTCGGCATGGTGTTCCAGAGCTATGAGCTTTTCCCCCATATGAATATCCTCGATAACATCACCCTGGCGCCGAGAAAGGTGCAGAAGCGAAGCCGGAAGGCGGCAGAGGCAGAGGCGCGGGAACTCTTGCAACGCGTGAACCTCGGGGACAAAGAGAAGTCCTATCCGCGCATGCTCTCCGGCGGACAGAAGCAGCGCGTCGCGATTGTGCGTGCCCTTTGCCATGCACCCCGAGCTCATGCTCTTTGACGAGGTCACCGCCGCGCTGGATCCCGAGATGGTCAGAGAGGTGCTGGATGTCATCATGGAACTTTCCGAACAGGGACTCTCGATGCTCATTGTGACGCATGAGCTAAGCTTTGCCCGCGCGGTCGCAGATCGCATTGTCTTCATGGACGAGGGCAGAGTCGTGGAGATCGGTAAGCCGGAAGAGTTCTTTACGGCGCCGAAGACCGAGCGCGCAAGAACCTTCCTCGACAACTTCCGCTTTGTCGCGAGAAGCAGAAAGGAAGAGAAGAGCGCATGAGAATTGTTTTGAGCCGCCGCGGGCGCACGGACCGATGTTGTAAGCAGCTCACAACATTGCTGTAAGAGGAAGGAAAGCAGATTCGGTGAAAACAATTGAGCGGTGCGCAAGTCGACAACAAGCATCGTGTTTTACATAGAAAACAGTACGAAAAGACCATAGAAAAGAATATCGAACAAGTTATTTAGGAAAGAACATAGTAAAAGAGGAGTAGTCGCAGCAGAGAGCAAGGGGAATTTGAAACCCGAAGAAGCGAAAAGCGAAAGAGCTTACGGCAGAGGTGACTACGGAAGCAGAAACAAAAGCAAACGGAGGAAATGAAAATGAAGAAGACTTTGGTATTGGCAGCAGTGACGGCACTTGCACTCGGTGTACTCGCGGCTTGCGGCGGCAGCAAGAAGGCAGACGGCAGCGCGGCAGAGAGTAAGAGTGCGGGCAAGACGACCTTCCGCACGGTGGATGAGATCAAGAAGTCCGGTGTGATTCGCATCGGTGTATTTACGGACAAGGCGCCCTTCGGCTATGTGGATCAGAACGGCGTGAATCAGGGCTACGACGTGGTCTATGCGCAGCGCATCGCGCAGGATCTCGGCGTCAAGGTTGAGTTCACCTCGCTGGACCCGGCATCCCGTGTTGAGTACGTGAACACCGGCAAGGTGGATATCACCCTCGCGAACTTCACGGTCACGAAGGAGAGAGCGGAGCAGGTTGACTTTGCGAAGCCCTACATGAAGGTGGCGCTCGGCGTAGTTTCGCCGGAGAATGCCGTGATTCACTCGGTCGATGAGCTGAAGGGCAAGACCCTGATTATCGCAAAGGGCACGACCGCAGAGACCTATTTTGAGAAGAACCACCCCGAGGTGAAGCTCCAGAAGTATGATGCCTATGCGGACGCCTACAATGCGCTCCTCGACGGCAGAGGCGATGCGTTCTCGACCGACAACACCGAGGTTATTGCTTGGGCAAAGGCAAATCCGGGCTTTGAGGTCGGCATTGACAGCCTCGGTGACTACGACACGATTGCGGCGGCGGTCGCAAAGGGCAATGAGAGCCTCCTCAACTTCCTGAACGAAGAGATTGTCACGCTCGGCAAGGAGAACTTCTTCCACAAGGACTACGAGGAGACTCTGAAGCCGGTCTTTGGCGATGCGGCAGATCCGGACGCGATTGTCGTGGAGGGCGGCGAGCTCGGCGAGAGCAAGAACTGACGTCGGCTTACTATGCAAGCAGACCTTGCCCACCCCCCCGAATCAAGGCTTTGGTCTGAGATTCATATAGAGAAGAGAGCTGCGGGAGAATCAACTCCCACAGCTCTCTTTGCGTGTCATACAAGTCGTTTCAAGCAGGACTCAAACCGGCAGTTTTACGCAGATATGATAGCTTTTGACGCAAGCGAGACGCATGCGCCCAAGCTGGTATTTTGTATCCCAAAAGTTATCTGTACAAGCAAAGCAAATTTTCTCCATGCAGCGTTATCAGAGCGTAGGCCGCACGCTCCGAAGCGTGATATCCGCCTCTCCGCGTTCGGAAGGAAGCGTCAGCCTAAACACAGGGCCTTATTGAAAGCGCAGCGGGAGCTCCAGTTCCGCGTTTTCGAGAAGCGCCTGGTCGCGGAGTACGGTCTCAGCAGGACCATCCGCCACAAGCTGTCCCCGGTGCAGCACCAGCACACGCTCGCAGCAGTCGTAGACAAAGTCGAGATCGTGAGAGGCAAGGAGGAGGGCAGAGGGGAGATGGCGGAGTATGTTCAGAAGATTCCGCCGATTCTTCGGATCCAGAGAGGCAGAGGGCTCATCGAGAAGCAAAAGCTCCGGCGAGAGGGTAAAGTACCCCGGCAATCGCCGCGAGCTTTTTTTGACCGCCCGAGAGGCGGTACACCGCGGTCTCTGCTTGCCCTTCGAGTTTTACAAGAGAGAGCGCTTTCTCGGTGCGCGCTGCGACCTCTTCCGGCGTATAACCGTAGCTCTCTGCGGCAAAGGACACATCCGCGCCGACCGTCGGCATAAAAAGCTGGTTCTCCGAGTCCTGAAACACATAGCCGATACGCCTTCGGATTTCCGCCAGTGTCTTTTTTTCAAGCGAAAGCCCGCCGAAGGTAATGGCGGGCGTCTGTGCCTTGGGCGTTAGGAGAAGACCGACCAAGAGCTTTAAGAGCGTTGACTTTCCCGCGCCGTTTGCGCCGATTAAACCGACGCGCTCCCCGGGAGCAAGCGAAAAGGAAAGTTCATGCAGGATGGGGCTTGCGCCCGTTCCGTTGTCTCATAGGAGAAAGAAAGGCCGGATACGTCTAACAAGAAGATACCTCCGTAGCTGCGGCGGGGGCCGCCGTTCAGCTTAACAAGGCGCCGAAGCGTTCAAAGACCGGAAACAGACGAAACAAAAGGCAGTAGGCCATGCTGAGGAGAAGAAAGAGTACACTCGCGATGCCGCTCCGTTTCGCGAAGGTATGATTCGGCATAACGCCGGAGAAGCCGCGAAGTTTCATGCTCTCATAAATCAGTTCCGCGCGGTCTATGCTTCGTAAGAGCAGCTGTCCTATCATCGAGGCAAAGTTACGCGGAGAGACCGCCTTTTTACCGGGCGCGCGGAGCGCATAGGCGTCCGCGAGTTGATCGCCCTCTCGGAGCAGCACGAAGAGATAGCGGTAGCTGAAAAGCAGGACCGTGGTAAAGAGGCGCGGGGCGTGAAGACGCGCGAGCGAAGCCGTCAAGGCGTACATACCGGTGCTCGCCGCAAGCAGAAAGACCGCGAGAAAGGCGAGCAGGCTCTTTAGCACGAGGACAGCGAGGAGCAGGGCGGAAAACTTTCCGAAGAGCGCCGGAACAAGCCCCAGGAAGAGCGGAACCGGCAGCAGAAAGCGAAAATCCCCGAGCGCCCGCCGTAGGGGCAGGTCGCCGAGGGGATAGAGAAGGCAGGGGTAGAGCGCCATGCCGAGCAGCCCCGAGAGCGCCGCTTGCGGAAACGAGAGTGTCACCGCCAAGTAGAAAAGGACACTCAGGAGCTTTGCAAGCGGCGAGAGGCGTGTTAAGAGCGTATCCCTCGCGGCGAGCTCTTCAAGCGAAAGGAGAGAGCGGGAGGCAAGGTCTAAGCGGCTCACTTTCGGTACAGCCTGCGGCGCAGCAGGTTGGCAAAGAGCGCCACTGTAAGGAGCACGGCGAGTGCGCCGAGGATACCGGCCGCCGAGCTACCCACAGCGCTCCCACCGAGGCTGTAGTCCGGGAAGCGCGCGGTGAAATCCTGCACGGCTGCCGCGACGCGGTGAAGAGGCGTCTCTACACTCGCAAGCTCGGTGCTGCCGGTCAGGCGAAGCACAGACCACTCAAGGCCGTCCGGAAAGGCGGAGGCAAAGAGCGAGAGCCCGCCCGCGGTCAGGAGGCTTGCAAGGAGTGCTAAACCGAAGAAGCGTCCGGCACTCAGCTTTTCTGCGCGCGCCGCAGAGGGCAGGCTGTTTCGGAGAAGCGAGGGGCGCGCCTCAAAGACAAAGAGAAGAACCGCTGCGGTGATAAGCCCCTCGCCGAGTCCGATTGCCAGGTGTATGGGCTGCATGAGCAGCAAGAAGGCAGTGAAGGGGAGAGGCGTCACGCCGGAAATCGCGGTCTCCAGAGAAACCGAGAAGGCACCCAGCTGCATGCTGAGCACGGCACCCAGCAGCGAGGCACTCACGATGCGCTTTTTGCTGATACCGCCCTTCATGACAAGCTGCCAGAGCTTACCGCCGAGGAAGCAGCCGTAAAAGGCCATGTTCCAGATGTTCGCGCCGAGTGCCAAGAGACCGCCGTCCGCAAAGAGCAGGCACTGAATCGAGAGCACCGCACACATCGTCAGGAAGGCGGCCTCGGGCCCCACAATCGCGGCGAGCAGCATGCCGCCCGCAAGGTGGCCGGAGGAACCCGTGCCGGGTATCGTAAAGTTGATCATCTGCGCGGCAAAGACAAAGGCGCCCATCACCCCCATCACGGGAATGCGGGACTCATCGTCCGCGCGCTTTAATACGCGAACCGAGTGCGCGAGCGCTGCACCCGAGCAGGCGTACATGGTGCCGGCGACCGGCGGGGATAAAAAGCATCAGCCATATGCATGGAATTATGTCTCCTTTTTTTGTAGAGAATATAAGTTAATACAATCATATGTCAAGTGCATTTGAAAAGGGGGCTGTGCTGTGTTATAGTTTTTTCAGCAACAGTGAACTCAGGCGTTTCTTAAAAAAAGGAGGCTTTTATGGCACTGCGCTACGAAAATGAAGCAAACGAGATTGTGGCTTACGATGAGAACGGCGTGAAGCGCGCCTGCTTGCAGTTCCCGGCAGTGAACGATAAGACCGTGGACGTAGAGCACACCGTCGTGGACGAGTCGCTTCGCGGTCAGGGCATCGGTGCGGAACTGCTCGAGAAATTTGTGGTCCGCATGCGCGACGAGAACAAGAAGGCCGTGCTCACCTGCCCCTTTGCGGTCAAGTGGTTTGACGAGCACCCCGAGAATGGCGACCTGGTCGCAGAGTAAGGAACCATGCGTTTAGAAGAAATCAGGGCTAAGATAGATACCCTCGATGAGGAGATTAAGGCGCTCTTACTGGAGCGCCTTGCCTGTTCTCGCGAGGTGGCGAGTGCCAAAGCGGAACAGGGCGAGACGCAGATATATCGCGCGGACCGGGAAGAGGCCATTTTGGAGCGGCTCGGCGGAGAAGTACCGGAGGAAATTCGCCGGGAGTACCTCGCCATTGTGCGAAAAGTTATGGAAACCAGTCGCATGTACCAGTACGGACTGCTCTACGACTGGATGCCGGAGCGCTTTCAGGCGCTCTTTGCCGGTGTGCCGTATGAGATTCCGGGGCAGAGAGTAAAACTCTTGCTCACGCGCCCCAATCGCCCGAATGCCATGTCCTCGATCCTCAGCATGGTGGGCGATTACGGCTATAACATGGAAAAAATGGAACTCTTATCCTACAGCGAGGACAGGGAGAGCGTGCGCTTTCTGCTCACTGTGCGCGGCGATCTCTCGGAGCGCCACATGCAAAAACTCATGGTACAGCTCGCGGGAGAAAGTCAGGATTTTTGCATTATGGAAGTGCTTCGCTGAAGCAAAAAAAGAAAATCGAAAAACAGGTTGACAAAGCGGATACATGGCTTTATACTCTGTACTTGCAATAAGCAATGAGTGTGTGTAGCTCAGCTGGATAGAGCACTTGGCTACGGACCAAGGTGTCGGGGGTTCGAATCCTCTCACGCACGTAAAACCCTCAAGCCCGTGTGGACTTGGGGGTTTTTGTATTGTAAAATCAAACCTGCACCATCATATCAAACAGACAAAGGCGGAATACCATGAAAAAGCTTTTTTGGGGGGCAATGTATGTCCTCGCAGCGGCGCTGCTGGCACTGACCGTGTACCTCTATGTGTTGCCGGAGGGAGAGATTGCGCTCGGAGACCGTAAGACCGAAGAGAGCACGGCCGCATTGCAGCCGGTGCCCGAAATCAGTGTGGGCGGCGTAACAGTTGAGGTCGGCGTGACCAAGCTTTCCGCACTCTTAGACCGGGGATTTACCTTGAAGTATGAAGATGAGGCAGGGTACTTTACGGACCTTGACCACAGCACGGCGGAGGCGGATCCCACGACCCAGTACAGCGTGGTGCTCATGAAGGACGGCGACTATGTGGCGACCGTCAAGTACAGCAATGCGACCGAAGCGGTGCTGCCGATCGGCGCTTGTACCGTCGACGCGATGGAATTCAATACCGCGGCGCAGGGCTACGGCAAGCTTGAAATTCTGCTTGCGGGCGTGGATATGACGCAGGGACTCGCCATGTCCGAGGTACCCGAGCGCTTTAAGGACTTTACGCGGGCCGGCGGCACGGTCGAAGAGTACGATAAGACCACACTCACGGAGAATCAGTTTGTGGTGGCCTATGTGCGCGCCTCCGAGCTCAGCGAGAGCAAGGTGGGAGAGTTCGGCGTGATCAACTATCAGCCGGGCGGCGAAGGCACCGGCGGCGGACAGAGCGCCGCGAGTGAAACGGTGGAGAGCGGCGAAACGGTGAGCACGGAAGCGGAGAGTGCGGAAGCGGAGAGTGCGGAAGCGGAGAGTGCGTCGGCGGAAGTGCAGGAGAGCGAGACTGCGGCAGCGGAGGAGAGCAATGGCAATCATTGAGGCGAAGGAACTCGTCTTTGACTACATCACCCGCGATGAGGAGGCAAAGGTCACGGATGTGAACCGCGCAATCGACGGTGTGAGCCTAAAAATCGAGGAGGGCAGCTTTGTCGCCATACTCGGGCACAACGGCTCCGGCAAATCCACCTTTGCAAAGACCCTGAACGGCATCCTCTTGCCGAGCGGCGGCGCCGTGTTTATTTCCGGCATGAACACCGCGGACGATGCAAAGCTACTCGACATACGCCGCGAGGTCGGCATGGTGTTCCAGAATCCCGATAATCAGATTATTGCAAACCTGGTCGAGGACGATGTGGGCTTTGGTCCCGAGAACCTCGGCGTGCCGACCGAAGACATCTGGAAGCGGGTCGATGCCGCACTCGCGGCAGTCGGCATGACCGCCTACCGCCTGAAATCGCCGAATCACCTTTCGGGCGGACAGAAGCAGCGCGTCGCGATTGCCGGCGTCATGGCCATGCATCCCAAGTGCATCGTGCTGGACGAGCCGACCGCCATGCTGGATCCGAACGGCAGAAAAGAAGTGATACGCACAATCACGGAGTTAAACCGCAGCGAGGGCGTCACAGTGGTGCTGATTACGCACTACATGGAAGAAGTCGTCGGGGCGGATCGCCTGATTGTGATGGACGGCGGGCATGTCATTATGGACGGCACGCCGCGGGAAGTCTTTTCCCATGTGGAAGAATTGAAGCGCCTGCGCCTCGATGTACCGCAGGCCACCGAACTCGCACACGAGTTGAGACAGTGCGGCGTAAGTTTACCGGACAGCGTGCTCTCCATGGAGGAGCTCGCGGAAGCTATACTGCCGCTTTGGAAGGAGAACTAAGCTGTGGGAATCCGCGCAGAACATCTGAGCTACACCTACGGGGGAGGGACTGCCTTTGAGCAGCCGGCACTTCGCGATGTGAGCTTTGAGATTCCGGACGGGCAGTTTGTCGGTCTCATAGGACACACCGGCTCCGGAAATCCACTCTGATACAGCATTTAAACGGCCTGATTCGCTCGACCGAGGGCAAACTCTTTGTCGACGATGAGAACATCTACGAAAAGGGCTACAACATGCGGGCGCTCCGCACGAAAGTGGGGCTCGTATTCCAGTACCCCGAGCACCAGCTCTTCGAAATCGATGTGTTCAAGGACGTGTGTTTCGGACCGAAGAACATGGGACTTCCGCAGGCTGAGATCGAGCAGCGCGCAAAAGAGGCGCTCGCAATGGTCGGCCTTTCGGAGAACTTTTACAAGAAGTCTCCCTTTGAGCTCTCGGGCGGACAGAAGCGCCGCGTCGCGATTGCGGGCGTACTTGCCATGAAGCCGAAGGTCCTTGTGCTCGATGAGCCGACCGCGGGTCTCGACCCGCGGGGCAGAGACGAAATACTGGACCGTGTGAAGGCGCTGAACAGCGAGTGGGGCCTCACGGTCATCCTGGTCTCCCACAGCATGGAAGATGTCGCCAAGTATGCGGATCGCCTGCTCGTGATGAGCGAAGGAAAAAAGCGCTTTGACGACACGCCGAAGGAAGTGTTTAAGCACTACGAGGAACTCGAGGAACTCGGGCTCTCGGCGCCGCAGGTCAGCTACCTCGTGCAGCGCCTGCGCCGCGCGGGCATGCCGCTCAGCGATGAGATTACGACCGTCGCGGAGGCAAGGGATGCCTTGCGGGAACTCCTGAAGGGAGGTGCGCTGTGCTGAAGGATGTGACCCTTGGTCAGTACTACCCGGTGGACTCCGTACTCCACCGCCTGGATCCGAGAACCAAGCTTGCGGGAACCATGGTTTATATTGTGGCGCTCTTTCTCTGCAACAACTGGCAGAGCTATGCGCTCGCAACCGTATTCCTCGCGCTGGCCATCGGCCTGTCCCGTGTGCCGCTCTCCTATATGCTGCGCGGCTTAAAGGGCATACTCTTTATTCTCTTAATCAGCGTCAGCTTTAACCTCTTCCTGACCGACGGCAAGGTGCTCTGGCAGTGGGGCGTCTTTAAAATCACGGAAGAAGGACTGATACTCGCCGGCTTTATGGCGCTCCGCCTCATCTACCTCGTGGTCGGTTCTACCATCATGACGCTCACCACGACACCGAATGCCCTGACCCAGGGCATGGAGAAGGGGGCTCGGCTTTTTGAAGGTCGTACGTGTACCGGTGCACGAGATCGCGATGATGATGAGCATTGCGCTCCGCTTTATCCCCATCCTCATGGAGGAGACCGATAAAATCATGAAGGCGCAGATGGCGCGCGGTGCCGATTTTGAGAGCGGAAACCTCATTCAGAAGGCACGCGCCATGGTGCCGCTCCTGGTGCCGCTCTTTGTCTCGGCCTTTCGCCGCGCGACCGATCTCGCGATGGCCATGGAGGCGCGCTGCTACCACGGCGGTGAGGGCAGAACGCAGATGAAGCCGCTGCGCTATCGGAGCGCGGACCGGATTGCCTACGCAATCCTCTTCCTCTTTTTGGCAGGCATCATCGCCCTCCGTATTCTCTTCTGAGGAGAGAACATGAGAAGAATCCGTTTGATCGTGAGCTATGACGGGACGGGCTATTTCGGCTCACAGATACAGCCGAACGCCGTTACCGTGGAACAGAAGCTGAACGAAGCTGTGCAGGGACTCACCGGAGCCCCTGCACAAGTTATATTTGCGAGTCGCACGGACACAGGTGTCCACGCGCTCGGGAATGTCGCTGTCTTTGATACAGAATTCCCCATGCGGGCCGAGCGCTTTGCGACCGCGTTAAATGCCTACCTGCCGCCGGACATCCGGGTGCAGGAGGCGGATGAAGTTGATTTGAGTTGGCATCCAAGAAAGCAGCACTGCGAAAAGACCTACGAATACCGCATCTGGAACGGATGCATTATGAACCCGTTACTCAGGAACAGCGCCGCGCACTGCTATGTCCCGTTGGATATAAAGGCGATGCGGGCTGCGCTCCCTTATCTCCTCGGAGAGCACGATTTCGCGGCCTTTTGCGCGAGCGGTTCGGCTGCGGCTCACACAGTGCGGTGCATATACCGCGCGGAACTCTCGGCCGAGTGCGAGGAGAGCGGAAGCTTTGCCGGCCTCCTTACCTTCCGTGTGACCGGAAGCGGCTTTCTCTTATCACATGGTGCGCATCCTCGCCGGAACCCTCCTTGAAATCGGGAGCGGAAAAAAGGGCGAGACTGCCTTCCGAGATGCGATTCGGAGCCGCACACGGCGCGCCGCGGGGCCGGTAGCACCGGCCGCGGGACTCATCCTCCGCGAGATACGCTATCTTCCGAACCCGAGCCGCTGCGAGGCCGAGAACGAGGACTGGGCTTACGAACTTACGCAGAAAGCGCTCGAAGAGAGCGGAGAGAGCTTTTTCACACTGCGGCGCTGCCGGGAAGCGGATTATGAGGGGCTGATGACACGTCTCATCCACGAGAGTCACAGGGACGGCGCAGAGCGCGTGTATCTCAGGGACTTGGAGGATGGGAGTCGCCTCTTCTCGGGACGGGAATTCGGCTTTTACCGAATCGAAGAGAATGCGGATCCCGCGACCCGGGAAGCCTTTCCCTATGTCGCTTTGGACCCAAAAGAATGCAGGAAAAAAGCGCCTTCTGCATTGACAGAGGGGGGACAAGTCTCTATAATATAAAGCTGTGACGCCTAGGCTAAGCTTTTACCAGCCCCGGAGAAGTAGGCTATGGGCACTTCACGTATAATCAGGCAGGAGACACGGATCTTTGCTCCCGTGTCCACTAGGAGGATAATCATGAAGAGTTTTATGGCGAATCCGGATACCGTTGAGAGAAAATGGTATGTGGTCGATGCGGATGGAGCCACCCTCGGACGTCTCGCTTCGGAGGTTGCTGCAGTGCTGAGAGGCAAGAACAAGCCGATTTCACCCCGCATGTTGACTGCGGCGACTATGTCATTGTCATCAATGCAGACAAGATTGCGGTGAGCGGCAAGAAGATGGAGCAGAAGGTTTACTACTCCCACTCCCTCTATGTCGGCGGCATGAAGGAGACTACGCTTCGCGATATGATGGCGAAGAAGCCGGAGAAGGTGATTGAGAAGGCAGTTAAGGGCATGCTCCCGAAGGGCCCCCTTGGCGAGCAGATGTACAAGAAGCTGCATGTCTATGCAGGAGAGAATCACAACCACCAGGCACAGAAGCCGGAAGTTCTGACCATCAAAGGCTGAGAGGAGCGTGTAGAAAATGGCAAGTGAGAGATATTACGGAACCGGAAGAAGAAAAACTTCTGTTGCCAGAGTCTATCTGGTGCCGGGAACTGGTAAGATTACGATCAACAAGAGAGACATCGAGGACTATCTTGGCCTTGAGGTTTTGAGAATGACGGTTCGTCAGCCGCTCGTTGTGACTGAGACCAGCGAGAAGTTTGACGTTTGCGTCAACGTTCTCGGCGGCGGTATGGCAGGTCAGGCAGGCGCTATCCGTCACGGCATCTCGAGAGCACTGCTTGAGGCAGATCAGGACTATCGTCCGGTTCTGAAGAAGGCGGGCTTCCTCACGAGAGACCCGAGAATGAAGGAGAGAAAGAAGTACGGCTTAAAGGCAGCTCGCCGTGCGCCGCAGTTCTCCAAGAGATAATCGAGACTTCAAAATACACGAAAACCCCGGAAGCATACGGCTTCCGGGGTTTTTTTATGCCCAAAATTCTGTTCGACTGCTCGGTTTTAAGGGGGGCTTGTCTATAAGCAACGACGGAAAAACAGCCGTTGTCCCTTGAAGCTCATGAAAGCGAAGGCCTTGGTGTCATATGCCGTAAAGCAGATGCTGACTAAAAAATGCAGCTGAGACGAGAGGTGACTTCGTTAAACGGAAAGAGAGCTTTTCCGAGTTAAGCCAAGATAAAGATGTATTTGCGCGTATAAAGGATCCGCCTATAATCGGAGGGTATGAAGCTTATCGGGATACGCCGGCCTTGTATAGTGCAGCAAAAAAGGCGTTTGATGCCTATGTTCCTATGCAGAGCACCGCAAAACCAAATCGGAAATGCAGCAGAAAATAGGCAAAGCAGTCGATGATGAAATGTCCAGTGCAGTGTGGGTGTAATGCTCATGTTGCACCGGCTTTTTTTCTTGAAAATAATATTTTATGATGTTGATTATGATTGTTCTTAACTTAAATTTCGCATCTTAACTCAAAAAGAGTTATGATACAGAAAAAGAGTTAAAATAGCTACACATTCATTCGAACGCTTATTACAACTACCTAGGAAATGCGAAAGCGGGTTATCTCGCTCAAAAAGCTCATTGCTGTCAACGGATTCAAGCATTTAATCATGATTCTCATGGTGTCATAGGGCACCGTAAAATGAAGGCGTTTCTGCAAAGAGAAGAATCTCATTGAACAAAACAACAGACCACAAATACATGAATCGTGAAATACAACTACACTCAATTTGTCGCCGAAAGAGATCCGCATACCATCGGGATTATATCATAAAATTTCCCCGGATCTATTAAAATGGAAATTTTCTCTTGAGTAGCCGAATCGTGTGTGGTGTACTGACCTCACATATATGACACTGACAAATGGAACCAGGCGCTATAATTATTCCATGATTGATTGATACGATAGAAACGTTGTTGCCAGTGTAACCAGCTCTTTTATCAGGAGTTCCCAGGCCGTGCGTTTGCGTGAAAAAACGTTGTCGAGTGCAAAGGCTATCCCACTAAACCTGATTTTGCACTCGGATCAAGGAAGTCAGTTTACTCCCGCAGAGTTTGTACAACATTGCCTTAAAGACCAAGTTGATTTATCAGTATCGTTTTGAAACTGTAGCAGGACTGGATTATTCCGTGTCAGAGTTTGCTTACGATTGGTACAATCAGGTACGGCCACAACGTATAACGGATATCTTACTTCGTTTGAAAACAGAGCGGAGCGTTCCATTAAGCAGTGGTGTTACAAAAAGTGTTGACCGCTACAAGTTGAAAAATCATGGTTCGTGAGTATACTTAATGATATATTACATTTTGATACTTGCGATGAGTTATCAATAGTTTTTTGGGAAATGGAGTTACTATGGCAAATTCAACTGAACGCATAGGTGTATGCCACTGTGGAGAAATTGCAGAACGAAATAACTGGATGTTTCGCGAACAACCTGTTAACGATATTGGCATTGATGCTCATATGGAATATGTTGAATCATCTGGTAATCCGAAGCAATTACTTGCGTTACAAATTAAAACAGGTGAAAGTTGGTTCAAAGAGGAAAAAGAAGGATATATAGTTTTCCGGGATATCAACGAGAGGCAATACAATTATTGGACAACAAATTCTTTGCCATGCATTGTGGTTTTATATAGCCCTAATAACGATGTTTGCATTTGGCAAAAATTAACGACTGAAACTATCGAAAAAACAAAGGGGGGAGAAGGAAAGGGATTTTTTGTTAAGGTTCCTTTATCTCAAGTTTTTTGAATGATTTGTCAAATGAGCAGCTTCTTTCTTTTACAAATTTACCAGAACATATCATCAACTATAATTTTCTGTTGTCACAAAAGGAATTCATGCAAATCATACAAGACGGTGGAGAAGTTAAGTTGCATTCAATAGAATGGATAAACAAGACCAGTGGTAGAGGAGAAACAGAATTAATTGTTGATGATGGGGAAAGTATAAAAAAGTATTCATATCCGTATTGGTTTCCGTTTACACCATACACTGATGTTTTTCCGCGACTGTTTCCTTGGGCGGATTTTTCAGTTGATGAAGACTATTATGAGGATTATGACGAAGCCTTATGGAGAGAATACCACTGTTATTATGATAAAGAGGATGATGAATGGAGTATAGTGGGTGATTCTTTTGAAGAATTTCGTAGAAAATTAGATCCATTACGAAGTATTGACTATTCGGGAGAAGTTGCCGAATATATGTTGGTTCTTAGCTTAAATGATTTAGGAAGGGCATTTTTAAAGGTAAATGAATATGTGTCACAAAGCCAAGCATATGCAGGAACAAGACCAACAGAGGACTAAAAATTAGGAAGAGATATATGAAAAAAATTAAACTTAATCAGAGCATCGAAAAAGGAACCTCAATTGATGGATATGAACTTAATCCAGCTGAAAAATATGTGATAAGTATCGAAGAAGAAATGGAATTTCAAAGAGCGATTATGAGTTCGTTTCAAATGATGGGGCCTCCCCCTGCACTTAAAAACTATCATGCGTGGTTGTTTGAAAATGGTTTCATTGCAGATTTAATAAATCCTACAAATGAGTTCGTCGCTCCATATCCGACAAATGAATTCGTCGCTCCATATTATGGTGTTAAACCTCTTTGGAAAACTGATTATTCACAAGGGGTCGTTGTAATGGATGAGAGAGACAGTGATTATTTTATTGTCATGGAATGCAGTGGCAAAAATAAGGGGTATAAGCACACAAAAGTCATACTTACATTGGGAGGGTGTATGTAGAAAAAACTGGGAAATCAGACTGTAGAAATCATTTTGAATTTATCTGCTAGATTGCAAGATCAGGTAGGACAGTCTGAAATAATTCCTCCGGCGAACTGTAATGAAAGGATTTTCGAGGGAGTTGATTGATCCAGTTCTGTATCTCTCTTATCTGCTCATCCGTAACTACATCAAAAGAACTCCCTTTTGGTAAGAACCGGCGAATCAATGAGTTCTGCTTTTCATTCAGTCCGCGTTCGTAGGCGGAGTAAGGATGAGCATAGTATATGGGTATCGTGGAAAGCAACTGTGGCAGTGAAGCAAATTCACTGCCATTGTCACTTGTGATGGAGCGAAAGACTTGGCTGAATCGTTCTCCGTACAGCTCTCGGAGCGTTTTTAAACCTTGCTCGACCGCTTGTGTGCTTCTACCGGGTATCTTTATAATGTGTCGAAATCTTGTGATTCGCTCATCCAGTGTCAACAAAACGGATTGTGACTCCTTTCGACCGACCACGGTATCAATCTCCCAATGCCCAAACTCCTCCCGCTGATTGACTACTTGGGGGCGAGCTTCAATACTCAGGCCATACAGCCGCTTATGCTGCGGATGTCCCTTACGGTGTTGTTTACGTTTGACCTTTAGCGCGAGATCGATATTTCGAGCTTTTAACAATCCACGCTCAATATAGTTATAAAGTGTCTTGCTGCAAACCAGCTCGGTGAAACAGCCCTTTTCTTTGGCAAGACCGCAAATCGTATCAGGTGCCAGATGCTTTGTCAGTATCTGCTTTACCGCAAAAGACACGAACTTCTTAGTTTTCACCAGCTTCATGGGGCAATGACTATTTCGTCTTCGATGTTCGTAGACACGCTGTCCCGAATCTCCAAAGTACCGAGTGTATGGCTCCAGATTCCGTCCTAACTGCTGTACAGTACCTCTGGCAAGTTCATTATATAAAGTTGACCTTGCAATCCCGATTTCGCGCGCGATGCGACTTTTGGGGAGCTTTAATTGCAGCAGCACTTCAATCTGTGCACGCTTTTCGCGTGTCAGGTGGCGATATTTTCTATTTGTGGTATACTCGTTCTGGGCCATGGCGAACCTCCTGGTGTGTTGGTGTGTGGTAGCTTCATCATACCACGAGTTCGTCATCGGCTCTTTTTTATTGTCCTAGTTCATCTTACAATCATCCGAAAGAAATTCAGAATGATCTTCTCTTGACAGAACCGGAATACCTTACTGTTTCCCTACCGTCAGCAAACTGTATGAAGCTGTAAGGATTCAGCTTGGATATTACATTCCGGAACAAGCAGAGATAAAAAGACAGGGCAAATGCCGAAAGGATGGCGAAGAAGGCGATGGATAAACTGATTACAAGGAAAGAGACAGCCAGCATACTGGGAATCAGCGTAAAAACACTGGATGCTGCAAGAACAGACGGTTTGATCTCCTATGTTCAGTATGTGGAAAACGGCTGCGTTTATTTCAAAGAAGTGGGGATTCAGGAGTACATTGCAAAATGTACGCACCGTGCAAAACCGATGGAACGTGCTACGACATATTGCGAACCTCGAAGCTTTCGGCGGTGAAATCGACATCGTTGAGTATGGACGATGAATCCGCAATAATGAAAGCAACAACAGGATTGGAGGTAATGATATGGCGGCAAGAAGAATGATGCTTCCCGATTATGGTAATGTGGAATGTCATGCAGATGGAAGTGTGACAAGAAAGCAAAAACAGTATACTGGGAGAAAAGACTAAGAAAAAAGACTAAGAAAAAAATAAAGAGCTGATTTCAATTGTAAAATTTATGGGGGACTAACATCAGCTTATTGACATAAATTTTAAAAATAAGTATAATAATAGTTGAGCAATTGCTCAACTATTATTACTGGGAGAAAAAAAATATGTTAAAAACGTCTTATATTTGTAATTGCGATGTAATTCATGAGGATATTGTGAATGATGTGAAATCCAAGATGCAGCCAAAAAGATGATTATATCCAGTTGGCTTCTTTGTTTAAGCTATTTGGAGATGGAACTAGAGTACAAATCTTACACGCTCTAGAACAGAGTGAGATGTGTGTATGTGATCTTGCAGTGCTACTGGGGGTAACAAAATCTGCAATTTCGCATCAGTTAAAGGCATTACGCCCTAGCGAATCTGGTAAAAATTCCGTAAAGAAGCACAGATAGTTTACTACTCGCTGGCAGATGATCATGTGAAAGAGATTATTGACAAGGGATTTGAGCATCTTTGGCAGAGATAATATTTTTTTTATATTATAGTTGAGTGATTGAACAACTAAACAAATTATAAGGAGATTATCATGAAACGCATATTTCTATTAAAAAGGGTTGGACTGTCCAAATTGTTCCGCAAAAATTGAAAAAGAAGTCGGAGAATTGGATGGAGTACAATCCTCAGTTGTAAATTTGATGAAGCAGACGCTGACAATCAATGTTGCTTCAGCTGCCGCAAATACAATAGCCAGTCAGATTGAAACGATTGTCCACAGCCATGAGCCGGGTGTGGAGGTTCAGGAAGAAACAATTATCCCCGTTACAAAGAGTTATTTGTTAAAGGGCTTGGACTGTCCGAACTGTTCCGCAAAAATTGAAAAAGAAGTCGGAGAGTTGGATGGAGTGCAATCCTCAGTGGTAAATCTGATGAAGCAGACGCTTACAATCAATGTTGCTCAGACAGCCGTAGATACGATAGCCAGTCAGATTGAAACGATTGTTCATAGTCATGAGCCCGATGTGGAAGTTTCTGAAATTGTACAGGAATCTTATATACCGGAAAAAAAGCAGGAGGCCAATGAATCCTATAACAATGAGGACAAGAAGTTGACGATTCGTTTAGCGATTGGCGCAGCAATCTATGCTATTGGTATGGCATTGACTGTTTTTGCGAAAGTGCCACTGCCTATCGAGTTAGCTTTTCTCATTGTTTCTTATGTTATTCTTGGTGGAGATGTTGTATGGCAAGCTGCGAGGAATATTTCAAAGGGACGTGTGTTTGATGAACATTTCCTAATGAGCGTTTCTACGATTGGTGCTTTTGTCATTGGTGAATATCCGGAAGCAGTTGCTGTTATGCTGTTCTATCAAGTTGGTGAATTTTTCCAGTCATTGGCTGTTAAGCGTTCCAGAAAATCTATATCAGATTTAATGGATATACGTCCGGATTGTGCTACAGTCAGAAGGAACGGAGAATTGATTACCATATCTCCTGAAAGTGTTGCCATTGGTGAGATTATTATTGTAAAGCCTGGTGAAAAAATCCCATTAGACGGTGTGGTATTGGATGGAGATTCTATGCTGGATACGAGGGCTTTAACTGGAGAATCGGTTCCGAGAAGCGTTCATAAAGGAGACGAAGCACTTTCCGGGTGTATGAATCAGACGGGTGTTTTAACGATTAAGACAACGAAAGCATTTGGTGAATCTACTGCTTCAAAGATTATTGATCTTGTGGAGAATGCGTCCAGTAGAAAAGCACCAACAGAAAATTTCATTACTACATTTGCACGTTATTACACTCCTGTTGTTGTAATCTTAGCAGCTATTCTGGCAATTCTGCCACCGATCCTTCTTGGTGGAGGTTGGACAGAATGGATTCGCAGAGGATTTGTTTTCCTTGTGGTATCTTGCCCATGTGCATTGGTCATTTCAATCCCGTTGACTTTCTTTGGAGGCATTGGTGCGGCATCTAAACGAGGTGTTCTTGTAAAAGGAAGTAATTATTTAGAGGCGCTTAATAATATCAGCATTATTGTGTTCGATAAAACTGGAACACTTACAAAGGGTGTTTTCAATGTGACTGATATTCTGCCTGCAAATGGATTTTCAAAAGAACAGGTTCTGGAGTATGCGGCCCAGGCAGAGAGCTTTTCTAACCATCCTATTGCAAAATCCATTCTCTCTGCTTATGGAAAAGAAATTGACCAATCAGTTATCTCTGATTACAAGGAAATTTCCGGATATGGAATCAGTGCCATGGCAGGAAAGAAGAAAGTTTATGCTGGCAATACGAAACTTATGGATTCAGAGCATGTGGAGTACACAGCCTGTGAAAAAGTTGGTACAAAGGTTTATATAGCAGTAGATGGTCAATATGCCGGATGCATTTTGATAACAGATGAAGTAAAGCCGGACAGCAAAAAAGCAATTTCTGATTTGAAACATATCGGCGTGGAAAAAACAGTCATGCTTACCGGTGATGATGAAAAAATTGGGAAGTCCGTTGCAGAAGAATTGCAGTTGGATGAATATTATGCACAGCTGCTTCCTGACCAAAAAGTGGAAAAGGTTGAGCTTTTAGATAGTAAAAAGAGACCGGGAAGCAAATTGGCTTTTGTTGGTGATGGTATCAATGACGCTCCTGTCCTTGCCCGTGCAGATGTTGGTATTGCAATGGGTGGGCTTGGTTCGGATGCGGCCATTGAAGCAGCAGATGTAGTTCTGATGACAGATGAACCGTCTAAGCTGGTGGACGCGATTGAAGTAGCAAAAGCGACAAAACAGATTGTCATGCAGAATATAGTGATTGCTCTTGGAATTAAGAGTGTGTTCCTGATTCTTGGCGCTCTCGGTATTGCGGGAATGTGGGAAGCTGTATTTGGTGATGTAGGCGTTACCATAATTGCTGTTTTGAACGCAATGAGAATTTTGAAAAAATAGGAAATGAGGTGGAAATGTGAAACGAAAACTGATTCTGTTAGTTGTTACGATTGTTTTTCTTGTAGGGTTTGGTGCCATTTTACATTCACCGCCTTCTATGATTGATGCAGTCACAGGAGTAACACCGAAGTCAAAAAAGGCGGCTCAAGCCTCCGCACAGTTGGAAGGCTCTTATGTTCTCGGTATTAATATGATGTCAGATGGTCTCGACAACGAGAACACCCGGAATAAATTAAAAGAATTGGCACTGGACGATTCGGAAACAAATGAAACAGATCTCATGAAAACGGACATTAGTTTTCGGTTATATGTATCTGAGACGGATTATCCGCTTGTCAGTTATGCTAAGAAACTCTGTGACAGGTTGAAACAGGCCGGTTTCTCCGTAGATCTGAAAGAGTACAGTAACACAATGATGCTATCAAGAGTGGTAAGTGGAAAGTATGATGTATTCCTGGCATCGGATGATTTTATTGACGTTACAACGCTAACACAGATGGACTATATGATCATGGACAGCGAAGAAATGAGGTGAGCGGGAATTTATGAGAAAATGGAATACGATTTTGTCTGTTTTAATGCTTCTCATTTTTATGATTCATGGAATCATGGGCAGCTTTATGCTGAACGGAGTTGGAAGTAGTGCAGGGAAAATTCTTGCATGGATTGGTGTTGGTATTCTTGTTGTGCATACGGTGATGGGTACCGTCCTGACAGTTCAGAGTTTACGGGCAGCGAAACAATCCGGAAAAATGTATCTGAAACAGAACGCCATATTCTGGGCGAGACGAGCCAGTGGGATGGCAATACTGATCCTGCTGTTCTTCCATATTGGCTTGTTTGGAAAGGTGCAGAATGGGACATATATTTTGTTCCCTTTTACAACGGTAAAGATGGTAACTCAGCTTTTGTTCGTGGCGGCAATCTTTATTCATGTTTTTATCAATATCCGCCCATTGCTCGTATCGCTGGGAATCATCAGTTATAAAGAACGAAGGGGTGATATTTATTTGATTCTTTCGGTACTCCTTCTGTTTATAGCGGGCTCAGTTATTTTCTATTATATTGGGTGGCAATATCTATGAGTAAGACAATTATTATTATAGGTGCTGGACTGGCAGGACTTTCAGCGGCTTTGCAGGCAGCGGAAAATGGATGCAATGTAAAACTGGTTTCCTCCTTTCCATCAGAGCGGGCGCAGTCTGTTATGGCGGAGGGCGGTATCAACGCAGCTTTGAATACAAAAGATGAAAACGACAGTCCCGAAGAACATTTCACAGATACAATAAAGGCGGCTTGCGGTCTGGCAGACCCAAATGCAGTTTGGGGAATGACACAGGCAGCACCGGAGCTGGTGCACTGGCTGTTAAAACTTGGAGTTCAATTTAACATGAGCGGCTATGATGATGTGGATCTGCGGAATTTTGGCGGGCAGAAAAAGAAAAGGACTGCTTTTGCGCAGAGCGATACCGGGAAGCAGATCATGACAGCTATGATAGACGCTGTTCGCAGGAAAGAAGCATCTGGTATGGTAGAACGGTTCAGCCATCATTCTTTCCTAACACTTCGTCTGTGTGACAATATTTGTTGTGGCTGCGTAATCAGGGATGAATACAGTCAGGAGACTGTGGAATTACCGGGGGATGCGGTTATTGTTGCCACCGGTGGTATGCACGGATTGTTTGGAAATACAACGGGTTCGCTGAGCAATACAGGAGAAGTCACCGCAGAATTGTTCCGGCTTGGTGTTCCTCTGGCAAATGGCGAGATGATCCAGTATCATCCGACAACTGTGAAATGTGGTGGAAAACGCATGCTCATCAGCGAGGCGGCCAGAGGGGAAGGTGGCAGGTTGTTTGCCATGAAAGATGGAAAACAATGGTATTTCATGGAGGAAAAATACCCGGAGCTTGGAAATCTGATGCCACGAGATATTACCGCCAGAGAGATATGGAAGGTCAGCCATGAATCAGAGGTATTTCTTGACATGACGGAAATATCGGACGAGATTATTTCAAATAAGCTATCTGGTCTGGCAGACGATTGTATGACCTATCTGCATAAAGATATACGAAAGGAACCGGTGTCTGTTTTACCGGGAATTCACTATTTTATGGGAGGCATTCTGGTGGATGAGCAGCACAGAACGCCGATTCAGAATCTTTACGCTGCCGGAGAATGCTGTGCCCAATATCATGGTGCCAACCGTCTTGGTGGAAATTCTCTGTTAGGAGCGTTATACGGGGGACGTGTTGCGGCAAAATCAGCATGCGAACAGGCAGATGTAGTAGATCTATCTTGTGCGACACAGATAGATTTTCCACCAGCGTCCCAAATTTCAGAAATAAAGCAATTAAACAAAGTGATGCAGGAGACTATGGGCGTTGTCAGAAATGAGAATACGTTGTTAAATGGGATTCAAACGGTACAAGCGCTGACAGGAAATCTTCCATTGCTTGGCGTGGCAGTTCTAAAGAGTGCTCTTGCAAGAAAAGAAAGCCGTGGTGCACACTGGCGGGAGGATTATCCGAAGAGCAATGACGATGATTACCTTAAAACAACGGTAGCCAGATTTGATGGAAAGCAGATACAGATTTCCTTTGTACCTGTTCCAGAAAGGCGGTGATTCACTTGGTATATAAATAAGAATCAGGCGGCAGGAGAGTCAGAAATCAGACAGTTATTGGCAGGAATTTGAGGTTGACGGAAGCAAAAACAGCTCTGTTGCCAATGTTCTAAAGGAATTGAACAGTAGAACCCCTTTGAAAGATAATTCAGGGAATATAGTTACTCCCATCAGCTGGGAATGTAGCTGTATGGTGCGAAAATGTGGGGCTTGCGCCATGCTGATTAACGAACGTCCGAGGCTGGCATGCTCTACATTTCTACATACGTTAAAAGGTTCTACAATTACCTTGGAACCTTTAAGCAAATTTCCGCTTGTAAGAGATTTGATCGTTGACCGGTCAAATCTGTTTGAAAATTTGAAAAAACTGAACCTTTGGCTTGAAAGTGAAGCTTATATGAGTTCGTGGACACATGAACCGAGATACCAGTCGGCACGCTGTCTGATGTGTGGCTGCTGCCTTGAAGTGTGTCCTAACTTCTCTGCAAATGGGACTTTCGCAGGCGCTGTTGCTGCAGTCAACGCATTTCGGATTCTGAATGAAGAACAGGAAAGCACTCATTTGAATGAGATTTCTGCTGAATATAAGAAGAAATATTTTGAGGGATGCGGGAAGTCGTTATCTTGTCATGATATTTGTCCGATTGGTCTGCCTGTGGAAGAACTGCTTGTAAGGTCGAATGCAGCGGCTGCTTGGGGCAAATAAAATGGATGATAAAAGCTATAATGAATGTATGAAGGGGCTGTTGCACAAGGATAAAAGCCAGTGCAACAGCCCTTTTTCTTGCACTCTCGGCGCAAAGACGTAGAAAACCAGCGTCAAACGAGCAAAATGTTGAAAACTCAGGTAGCAGAAGCAGACCCTTCCGACTTTTTGGTGTCATTGGAAGAGTCTGTTTTTTCGATTTTCAGAAAATCAAAATTTCAAGTAGGCCTTTGGCTGGAGGAGATGCTGTTTCTGTAAACCTCTGTTGTACTTGGAAATGAAATGAGCAATGTTCTGAGAAAGCCCCAGAAAGAGTAGCTCTGCCAGAACTTTAATGTTTCCACCAGTCAGGAAGCGTTTGAAGCTGCGGTTGTGCTTGAGCTGTCCGAAAGTTCCTTCCGCCTGAATGGAACGGTTGCAACGAAGCAGCTTTCCCTCTTCGGTGGTAATATTCTGGTAAGACTGTTGACGCATCTTCTGAAATTCCCAGCAGACGTAGATCTCTTTTCTCCTGTTCTCATCTTTTGTCTTGCAGCAGACAGAACGATAAGGACAGTCCGAGCAGTCTTCACAGCGGGAAACAGAGACTTCTCGCACTGTCCCATCTTTGGCATACTCTGCATCGCAGCACAAGGACTTTGATACTGTAGTGGTACAGTGAATTTGTAACACCTCTGCCTGATAGATTATAATGTCAGCAGAGAAGAAAAGCGCATGACTCGAATATCAGACGAAAAGTTGTTCGTGCGCACATTCAGGATGGGCGCACGATTGCCAGCCTTGTGGCTGAGTACGGCATATCCGGAGCCACTGTTTCCAACCGGGTACGCTCGTATCGCGAAGAATGCCAGAACAATGATGAGGAGAAGTCTCAGTTGGAGATGATGGAAGAACGTCGTCGTCTCCGGCGTGAAAAAGCCGAATTGGAAAAGGAGAACAGCTTCTTAAAAAAAAGCAGCGGCATTCTTCGCGAAGGAAATCGATTAGTGACATATCGTTTTCTTGAATAACGGATATCTGACTCCGTTTGAAAAGAGATCGGAGTGTAGCATTAAGAAGTGGTGTTACAAAAAGGGTTGACCACTACACGGCGTTGGCATGCTGTCCAATGTCATAGAGAGCCTGAATCGCATCACCTATGAGCGCATTCAGATCTTAAAGCCACTGACTCTGGTGGACGGCCTCAGTTTTCAGCGCTATCGCGCCAAATATACGGAACTCTATCTGGATCAGATTCGCAATGCCTCGTATCTTGCAATTACCAAGATGGAACAGGCATCCGCGGAAGAAGTGCGGCATTTAATCGGCGAATTGCGGAAGATTAATCCGAGTGCCGAGATATGCCCGACGCATTATAAAGACGCGGATGATGCATGGTGGGAGCAACTCCTACTCAGCGCGGCCGATGTAGGCGAGCCGAAGTCGGAGCTTCGAAGTGCGACGCCGCAAGCGGAAACGCAATTACCGGATACATTTTCGATGGAGAAAGCCTATGTAGACGCCCCGGAACCGTTTCTACTGTTTCTGGAAGCGCTGATACGCGGGCGCTACGGAAATATCATTCGTGCCAAAGGCCTGATTCCTGCAGGGGCTTGCGCGCTTCGATTTGACGCGGCGGACGGACGCTACAGTGTGCGTCTCGAAGATCCCAAGTCCGCGGAAGAGACAGATCAAAACGCCGTCGCGGTCTTCATAGGGCATGGAATCGCGAAGCAGGCGATACGCCGAGTGATACATCAAAAAAATATAGCGCAGCGCGGAAAGATACGCTTTACCGCCGCGGCAAATCAGAGATAAGAGACTTTCCGATCTACACGTTCGCAGGGTGGCGAGAGGTAGGGGAGGGTCTCTTTTTTATGTTATAATTCTAAAACGAAGAATGTGACGAAAGGAAGGGTGATGCACAGACTGCGGGGATGACTGAATGTCAAAAGATGAATATTTGATCACAGATGCGCCGCTCAAGGCGCTGACAGTTTTTGCGATGCCGCTGATACTCGGCAGTTTCTTTCAGCAGGTCTATAACATGGCCGATTCCATTATAGTCGGTCAATTTGTGGGATCGTCTGCCCTCGCTGCGGTCGGTGCCTGTGCGGCGCTCACGAATGTCTTCATCTGTGTGGCCCTCGGCGCAGGTGTCGGTGCCGGTGTGCTGGTGAGTCGCTATTTCGGGGCCAAAGAATACGACAAGATGAAGACCATCGTGTCGACTTCGCTTATCAGTTTTTTGCTGCTCAGCATATGCCTCGGTATCATCGGCTTTTGCTTTTCGCGGCGGATGCTGCGCGTCTTACAGACGCCGGATGACATCCTGGACACGGCGGTGTTGTATCTTCGTGTCTATTTTGTCGGTTTTCCGTTTTTGTTCATGTACAATATTCTCTCGAGCATGTTCACGTCCATAGGCGAATCCAAGATTCCGCTGGGGCTTCTGATTTTCTCCTCGCTCTTAAATATCGGGATGGATGTTTGGATGGTGGCAGAGCTCGGACTCGGCGTATTCGGCGCAGCGCTTGCGACTTTAATCGCTCAGGGCATTTCCGCAGTGTTCTCGCTCCTTCTTTTTTTGAGCCGGATGAAGCGTTATCAGGGAAGTTTTCGTCGCTTTGACCGGCAGGAATTAAGGACCATGCTACGCATCGCGGTTCCGTCGGTACTGCAGCAGTCCACCGTCTCCGTCGGGATGATGATTGTACAGGCGGTTGTGAATCCCTTCGGAACCCAGGCACTCGCGGGATATGCGGCCACCATGCGGGTAGAGAATGTTTTCTCGTTGATTTTTGTATCCATCGGCAATGCGGTATCGCCCTTTGTGTCCCAGAACTTAGGCGCGGGAAGACAGAGCGGATTCGGAAGGGGTATCGTGCCGCGATACTGCTGGATATCGGCTTTGCGCTGCTTGCGTTTCTTATCATTGTAAGCCTGCACACCCGCATTTCCGCGCTGTTTTTGGGGAAGGACGGAACAGAACTCGCGTATCGGGTGTCCGGGGAATACATGAAATGGCTCGGCTATTTCTTTCTCTTCATGGGAATTAAAATGGCGACGGACGGCGTGCTTCGCGGACTTGGCATGATGCGTCCGTTTCTCATCGCAAATATGGTGAACCTCGCGATTCGACTCGCGGTTGCGCTGCTCTTTGCGCCGCGTTTCGGAATTACGTTTGTCTGGCTTGCGGTTCCGGCGGGTTGGTTTGCGAACTTTTTGATTTCCTATATCGCTCTCAGGAAGGCGTGGTCCGCAATGAAAGCGCAGGTCTGAACACCCGGAAAACCGATTACGTTCCGTTCGAGACAGCCTCTTAGAAAAGTGAGAGGCTGTCTTTTTGATGCGGCAACTTTTATCGATGCGCGCTGATTTTCCGCTGGAAAGATGCAACGCAATGCGATAAACTGTGATTAGTTATTTACAACTAATTTGCTGCTGACGCAGACAGGGCACTGAAATTTCGGTTTGGTTTGCCCCGGAAACCGGTGCGGCATGATTTGCGGTGAAGCTTATCGTGAATGAGGTGATACGATGAACAATGATTTAAGAGAAGTTTATGAACGGCTCGGAAAGCTCTACGAAACAGAGCGGGAAGAAATGCCGGTTTTGGATGAGTTTATCCTTGAGTACCGCTGGTTTATGTGTGCCGATACGAGAGGCAGGGTATCGCAGTGCTTACGCGTGGGCAAGGAGAAGAGCCCGGAGGCGTATCAGGCGGCATTGTCAAAAGAGCTCGGGAAACCGGTCAATCAGGTGATTGAGCACTTTTTTGCGGCAGATGATGAGACGCTTCGAGAGCCGCTTGTCGCACTGTTAAATTTGATGAGTAAGCCGTTTAACACCGCAGAGCGTCTCTCGGAGCAGGGAATTGTGCGCGAGCCGGGACTGCAGTTTCCCTATGATGTTTCGGGCAAGAAAGTCGGCATTATAGGTTACGGACTTTACAATCAATTTTTCCTCCGAAAATGCAAGGAGTTTCATGCCTTTGATTTGCGACCGGAGAAGGGACTTTTGAACTACCGCATCGGGAGAGAAGGCATGAAAGTCTATCCGGAGGGGATTCACTGGCATCTCGGGAAGAGCGCCATCGCTTATGCGGAGGTGTTAAAGACTCTGGATATGGTTATTATGACGGGATGCACGATCGTCAATGACAGTTACCGGGATATCCTGGCCTGCTGTGAGAAGGCAGAGGTACGCGGTATTTACGGCCCGAGCAATGAGCTTTGCCCCGCCTATCTCTTTGATCTCGGCTACAATTATATTTTCAGTGCCTCGGTGCGAGATAAAGAGAGCTATTTGCAGGCGCAGCTTGCGCCGCTACCCGTGGGGGAGGATTTAAAATTCATGGATTTATATATTCTTCGTCGAAAATAATCTCGGGGGAGCAGGGCAGTCCTATTAAGGGCTGCCTTTTCCTTTTTTTAGAATGCTGCGGGCATATCGGCATCTCCCGTGTTCTAACTTGACGGAAGTCTATGCAGGAAGTAAGGTGAATCGAAAAGAAATACGGAGAAGTGCACCCTTGCCCCCTGTGTTGTTTCCGTAAGTACGGAAGAATGATTATAGTTGGAAACGCATGGACAAACCTTGCCTGTGGATTGAAAGATTTGCTTTTGACAAACATGTGACAGTTGTCTGAAAGGATGAATATGAAACAATATGAGGCAGAGCAATCCCCTGAGATCCTAGAAAAACTGATACAGCTGTCCGCGCAGTGGGCGGCGGAACAGAGTTGCTACGGCTATTACCCGAATACGGAAGCGGACATCGTGGGAAAACGGATTTTCCTCGCGGAGGATGAAGACGGAATTGAAGCGTACCTGCTCGGCAAGATTGAGCCTGCGAAGAACATGAAATCTATCATGCCGGAGGGAACCCTGTACTTTGAAGTTGAGGAGTTGTATGTTGTTCCGGAAAAGCGCTCGCAGGGAATCGGCGAAGCGCTGTTTCGCTTTGCGGAAGAAACAATCAAGAAGGATGTGCAATTTATCGTGCTCAGTACGGCGAGTAAGAACAGCAAGGCGATTTTACATTTTTACTTGGATGAACTGGGAATGCAGTTTTGGAGCGCGCGGTTATTCAAGAAGGTGGGAGAATAAGCAAAGGTTATTGTCGCTCGTTTATAGTTGCAAGTGGAACGATATTTGATCTTGAGGTTTCGATGAATCAGGTCCATAATTTAATCAATAGAGCTATCAGATAGCCACGTATGAATATGGCTGTTGATAGAATAGGATAAACAATAAATCAGTGATTGCACCGGAGGAGAAACGTGCTACACGACGGAATCTACGAACAATTAATCAGCAAGGGCTTGGAGCGTGAACTCGAGAAGAGTGATAAGTACCGCTTGACAGAACCGCTGGATACAGCGGAGGCCTCTAAAATTCTTGCCAAGTATGTTGCCACGGTCGTGGAGCGCGGTATGGAGAATCTGAAGGATCAGGGGGCTGATTTGCAGGAGCAGGTGGCACTTGCAAATCAGCTGATTGCTGCCATTTTGGAAAGTACCAAGGAGGATGACTTTGCCGCACTCTCCGTAGCAGAGCGCGCGGAGCAATTACTGGCACTCTTTGACCGGAAGAACAGCATACTGGCATTGGATGAAAAGGCGCAGCTCTTAAGACCGGAGACCTCGATTGCGCAATCAAGTCTCTTCACCGGAGCTGTACATGAGCCACAGATGTACAGCGAGCTCAAAAAGGAGATTGTATCCAGCAATCGCATTGACATCCTGGTCTCGTTTATCAAATGGAGCGGCCTGCGGCTCATGATGGACGAGCTGAAGCACTTCACCGAAAATGGCGGGGAACTGCGCTTTATTACGACCTCTTATATGGGCGCAACGGATGTTAAGGCCATTGAGGAGCTTCGAAGCTCAGCAATACGCAGATTAAAGTAAGCTACAACACGAAAATCACGCGACTTCACGCAAAGGCATACATCTTTTATCGCGACAGTGGTTTTACCACGGCTTATGTGGGCTCTTCGAATATTTCCAATGCGGCTCTGACGAGTGGTCTTGAGTGGAATACCAAGATTACCAAGCAGGATTTACCGGAGACCATAGCAAAGGTTGCAGCTACATTTGAGTTCTACTGGAATGACAAGGAATTCGAATACTACGATGAGGGGCAGAAAGAGCGTTTAAGCCGCGCCTTGCAGGCAGAGAAGTACAGTGGAGAACAGCCGACCGAAGTCTACACGATGGACATTCAGCCCTATTCTTATCAGCAGGAGATTCTGGATAAGCTGGAGGCCGAGCGGAGCATCCGGGGCTATACCCGCAATCTGGTTGTGGCGGCAACTGGTACGGGTAAGACTGTGATTTCCGCGCTCGATTACCGCCGCTTTCGGAAGCAAAATCCCGGGAAACCCTGCCGACTTTTGTTTGTCGCACATCGGGAGGAGATTTTAAAGCAGAGCCTCTATACCTTCCGCGCGGTATTGAAGGATGCGAACTTCGGCGAGTTGTTTGTCGGGAATCATAAGCCGGATTCAATCGATCACCTCTTTCTTTCCATACAGACCTTTAGCAGTCAGGCATTTACGGAAAAGACTTCGGAAGAATTTTATGATTACATCGTGGTAGATGAGTTCCACCACGCAGCGGCGAAGAGCTACCAGAGTTTACTTGCATACTACCAGCCGAAAATCCTGCTCGGACTCACGGCAACACCGGAGCGTATGGACGGGAAGAATATTCTCGCCTATCTGAGTAACCGCATTGCCGCAGAAATACGGCTTCCGGAGGCGATTGACCGCAAACTTCTCTGCCCCTTCCAGTATTTCGGCGTGACAGATAGTGTGGATCTGGGTGATTTAAAGTGGGCTGCGGGCGGCTACGATAAGACGGCACTCTCAAACATTTACAGCATGAGCGGCTATGTGGCGAAGCAGCGCGCCAACTTAATTCTGTCCTCCATGCTGAATTATGTGACGGATATCAACGACGTAAAGGGACTCGGTTTCTGCGTGACGGTGGAACATGCGGAATTTATGAGTCACTTCTTCAATGAACATGGCATCCCCTCCTTGGCATTGACGGGAAAGTCACCGGAGGAAGAGCGCCGCAGTGCCGGCAGTGTGTTGGTTTCCGGGGAGCTCCGCTTCTTATTTGTTGTAGACATCTACAACGAGGGTGTCGATATTCCTGAAATCAACACGGTCATGTTCCTCCGGCCAACGGAGTCGTTGACCATCTTTTTACAGCAGCTGGGGCGCGGCCTCCGGCTTGCGGAGGGAAAGGAGTGCCTGACGGTTCTCGACTTTATCGGGCAGGCAAACAAAAAATATAATTTTGAGGATAAATTTGCCGCCTTGCTTTCCAATAGCGGTCAGAGCGTGGCAAGGGAAATCAAAAATGGCTTTGTCTCAGCGCCGAAGGGCTGCTATATCCAGCTTGAGCGACAGGCAGCGAAGTATATCCTTGAGAATATTCGTGCGTCTTATGGCAACACAGCGGGTCTGGTAGCACGGATTACCTCTTTTGAGGAGGACAGCGGTTTGGCGCTGAACCTTGCAAATTTCCTGAGGTATTACCACCTGGATCCGCGAAGTCTTTATAAGTTTGCTTCTTTCTCGCGCCTGTCCGTGCGTGCCGGTGTAAGGGACGAATTCACGGAGCCCTTGGAGGAAGTTATGACCAAGGCGATGGCGAAGTTCGCGGTCATGGATTCCAGACGGTGGATTCAGTTCATCTTGAAACTACTCGAGAATTTGCAGACGCTCCAAATCGGGGAATTCTCTGCTCTTGAACGGCGGATGTTTCGCATGTTCTATATGACCATTTGGGGCAAGGCCTTCGATGAGGAAAGCCGGGAAGCATTAGCAGAAAAGCTCACAGCGCTTGCGGAAAGTCCGCTTATGGTTCAGGAATTGCAGGAACTCTTGCGCTACCGGTATGACCAAATCGACTTTATTGATGAGCCGATAGATCTCGGCTTTGACTGCCCGCTGGACTTGCACTGCAGCTACAGTAGGGACCAGATTCTGGTGGCGATGGACTTTTTAAAGCCCGCAACCGTCCGAGAGGGTGTCAAATGGCTGCCGGAGCAAAAGTTGGATGTCTTCTTTGTGACGCTCAATAAGTCCGACAAGGACTATTCGCCGACCACCATGTACAACGACTATTCGATCAATGAGACACTTTTTCACTGGCAGAGCCAGAGCACCACGAGAGAGCAGTCCGCGACCGGTCAGCGTTACATCCACCACAAGGAGCGCGGCAGCCGTATTCTCCTCTTTGTCCGCGAATTTAAGTCGGACCGCATCAGCAATACGGCTGCGGCCTATACCTATCTCGGAATTGCGAACTATGTAAAGCACGAGGGCAGCAAGCCGATGAATATTACATGGAAGCTGGATTGTCCCATCCCTGCAAAGTATCTCAGGAAGACTAACAAGCTGGTGGTCGGATAACGCTGCTGTAATAACAGATGAGAGAGGTTCTTTTCATGATACAGACGATAGAGACCGAGCGCCTTTTCCTTAGGCGCATCAGAGCAGAAGACTGGAAGGATATTCAGGCAATTTGGAGCAGTGCGGCAAAATCCGTGTACCCCAATATGACTGGCCGAACGATTTGGATGATGACTCTGTTCAAACCCGAGTTGCAGACTTAGATTTGTTTACGGAGAGTGACGCCCACATTTTTCTCGCGGTTTGCCTGAAGAACAGGGTGATAGGTTACTTTTCCCTAAATGAACGCGGAGAGGGCTATGAACTCGGCTATTGCTTTCATTCGGATTTCCACGGAAAGGGCTATGCGAGGGAGAGCTTGGGGGCTGTGTTAGGGTTCCTGCGGAACCGGGGCGTTCCGTTTGTTGAGGCGGGGACGGCGCTCCGAAATACGCCCTCGCTGCGTTTGCTGCGCTCGCTCGGCTTTGAACTCCGCGGAACAGAGAAGGTATCCTTTTACCAAGACGCGGAAGGCAAGGATATCTTCTTTGATGGCGGCATCTTTGTGCGGCGCTTGGACTGCGATTTGTGAAGGATAGGGCTCGAAACCCCATGGTTTCGGGCTCTTTTTACATTTGCAACTTGACGAAAAACAGCCGTGGAAGTATGGTAATTTATGAATATTTTATGAAAAGAAGCAGGGCATTGTGCGGGAAATTGTGCTGGAAAAGAAGTAAAACGCACCGTGGAGCGCGCTGCTTTCTATTAGGAAGGCGGAATATACAGTATGCATCCGGAAGAAAGAGAAAAATTGGCGCCGCAGGTTTGGCATATCATTCGGGGGCGGCAGGCATCACCCGACAATATGGTGGATGTTGCAACCCTCGAACCGCTCTTTATGGCAGAGGGGCTTCGCTATGCGGACTTCGGTTTTGCGAGCCTTCGGGATTTTTTGAATGAATTCCGGGCGGTTTTAAATCTGGTGGACGGAGCGCCTGCGGGCGGTGGGCTTCCCGCGAAATCCTATGTGCAGCTGAAGGACTTTGATACCTCAGAAGCGACAGCGGGGCAGAAAGCGGAAGCTCCCGAACAGCCGTTACGGCCTGTCTCGCCGGAAGACACCGCACAGCCGGAACTTTCCGCGGCAGAGAAGGCAGCGCTTGCACCGAAGATTCAAGCTGCTTTTCGAAGTGCGGTTTCCAGTGAAGAGGGCTGGGTGAACCTCGCGAGTCTAGGCGCCCTGCTCAAAGAAAACGGAGCGGATGCCAAGCAGTTCGGATTTCAGAAGATTTTTCAGTTTCTTGAGCAGTTTCCGGAACTGCTTGCGATAAAGCGGGAGCCCACACCGAGCGGCAAGGCCTGGGTCGTCTATGCGAAGCTTCGCGCTGCGGAGATAGCCCTTCCGTCGGGGCGCGCAGGAGAGGTGCCGTCAGAGCATACGGCGCGTGCAGATGCAGAGCAAACGGTCGCTGAACCGACTATACCTGCTGCAGGCCCTAAGTCAACGGGGGCAGTTTTCGGAAGCGAAGAAGCGAGCCAAGCGGAGCTCTCGGCGGAAGAAAAGGCAGAGCTTAGCCCGAAGGTTTGTTCTGCGGTTCGCGCTGCGATTTCGAATGAAGACGGCTGGGTCAACTTAGCCGGAATCGGTGAGGCGCTCAAGGGAAACGGGGTTGATGTGAAATTGCTCGGCTTTCAAAAGATACTGCCCTTCCTTGAGCAGTTCCCGGAACTTCTCGAGTTAAAGCACGAGCCCACTGCGAGCGGTAAGGCTTGGGTGGCCTATGCGCGGCTTCGGGAGGATGAGAGAAGAGAGGTAGATGGCAAGGCAGAGAAGAGCGCCGCAAAGCCGTATGCGCCGAGGCCAAACCTGCCCGAGCACAGAACGCTTGAGAGTAAGTTCCCGAATAAGGATTCCTGGCTCTTTTACTGGGCCAGAATCCCGAACCTGAAGATCAAAGAACTTGCGGAAAAGGCGCTGGCGGAAAAGTGGTATTACGGCGCGGCGAATGCGGCCGATGCCGAGAATTACCCTATCTTAAAGAATTATCTTGCCTACACCTTAAGCGTCTTGTGTTCGAAGACAAAATTTTATACGGCGATGTTTCAGATGCGGGACATGCCGGTGAGGAGTATGCGGCCTTCAATACCGGCCTGGTCGATCAAAAGTACGAGTATATCTACGCTCTCTTTAAGAAGAACACCATGTCGCCGCAGCCCTACTGGTATCTTCTCGACTTTGTGGTCGCGGGAGAGCAGTCCGGAAAAACGCTGGCAAGACTTTTTTATCCGTTGCCGAAGCGCGCCGACTATTTTGAAAATCAGTTCCGGAACATGGTGTACGACACATCGACTCAATTGCTCTGCGATTACACGCACATCATTGTGGAGCGCATCGGGCGTTTTCCGCTCCGCTTTTTGCAGGAGAATTGCCCGCCGAATATGCTTGATATCGACGGTATCAAATTGGAAGAGGTGTATCCGAAGCACGCGAAGGACAGCGAGAGAAAGCGCTATTTTGAGCAGCTCGGCGAACGCATTCGAAATACGCCCATGGTGCTGAATAACCTGAAGAACCGACTGGAAGCGGCCATTCATTTAACCTTAAAGCGGGTTGAGTGGAATTATAAAACGGCAATCCCGGTGTATTTCCCGACCAGAAATCTCTGCTCGCTCTTACTGCCGCTTTGCCTCTCGGAGGAGGGACAGGTGGATCTTGCGCTGGTGGTCGAGCCTCTGCAATCCGGCGCGTATCAGGGGCAGACGGTGCTGCCGCTGGATCTTGCCTACAATAACAGCCGTCTTCTCACGCGGCCGGACAGCGACTGGCTGCGTCCGGACAGCATTCAGTCGAACGGAAGCGATGATGAGGAGGAATAAAACAGACAGGAGGTAAGGGGGAAATGAGACGAAAGCTTTGGCTATTGCTTTGTGCGCTGGGGGTACTCGGCACGGCGGCCTGCGGCGCGGGAGAGGGCAAGGCGAATGCCGCCGCGAAGAGCAAGGTGGTAAAGAGCAGTGCGGCTGCAAAAACTTCAGCGGAGCCAAAGACCAACGGGGGCGAAAGTGCTGCCTCGGCAAAGGCGGCGGCTTCGGACAGTGCGGAAGCGGCGACAGAACCCGCTATGCCTGCATCGACCGCGGAGGGCAGGGCGGAAACGGCGGAAGCAACGCTCGGCATCATTCAGACCGGAGAGTATCTCTGCTTTCAGAGCAGCCTCTACACCTACGGAGAGTTTCAGCGGGACATGGCCGCGCTTCAAAAACAATGCGGGCACGGCGCTCCGCGTGGACGAAATCGGGCAGACCGTGGACGGAAACAAGCTCTATGACTTTCGTGTGGGCAACCCGGCGGCAGAGCGGCATCTACTGGTCTTCGGTGGGATTCACGCGCGGGAGTATATCACGGCACAGCTGGTTATGCGGCAGCTGGTGCAGCTCCTAAGCGACCAAAGCACGAACGGAAGCTATGAGAATATCGCTGTCCGGGAGTTACTCTCGAATACGGAAATCCACTTTATCCCGATGGCAAATCCAGACGGCATCAGCATCAGCCAACTGGGTCTCGAGGGGCTGCACACAGAGGCGGTCCGAGAGACGGTGCGGCAAATTGCCGCAAAGGACGGAAAGGCACTCACGGAAAGTTATTTACGGCAGTGGAAGTCCAATGCAAACGGCGTTGACTTAAACCGGAACTTTGACGCGCTCTGGGAGTCTTATAACGATCACTTGGGGCACGCCTCGGCGGATCACTATAAGGGCACGGCGCCGGAGTGCGAGCTTGAGTCGAAGGCGCTCGCGGATTTGACGCGGCAGTTTCAATTCGATGCGACGCTCAGCTATCACACGCAGGGCGAAGTGATTTACTGGAACTTCGGCCAGGAGGGTGAGCTGAAAAACATGAGCTTATTGCTCGCGAACCGCGTTTCCGAGCTCACGGGCTATCGCTTGGACGGCAATTTTCATGCGCTCGATACGGCGGGGTATAAGGACTGGGCCATCTCAAAGCTGGGTATCCCGAGTCTCACGATAGAGGCGGGGCACGGCGGCAATCCGGTGGATCCCGCACAGATGGATGCGATTTGGCGCGAGAACCGAGACGTGGTGCCGATGACACTGAAACTCCTCAAAGAGGGACAGTTGCGGCGTGTGCGGTAAGTTTTTGATTCAGGGAGAATGAAAAATGGCAGGTGAAACAGGCAAAAAGTACTTGGTGATACTGGCATCCGCACTCATTGTGTCCGGCGGCATTGTCGCGGGAGCGCTCATTGCGACGCGGCGACCGGCGGCGCGGACCGAGACGGTTGCCGCGTCGGAGGAGAGTCAGGAGGAAACGCGCGAAGAGATCCGTGCGGCAGAGAGCGAAGAGAGAGCGGCGAGCGGGACGGCAATTATACCGCTTCGGTTGCGGCGGATATGGCGAATCTGGCTTCCGCGGTGACGGAAGCGGAGGCTGCGCTCACGACGCAGGCAAGTGTGGCGGCGACCGTGCCCGCGACAACGGCAGCCCCGGTGACGACTGCTCCTGTGACGACCGCAGCGAACTATTCAGAGACTATGTTTGTCTCAAACTGTGCGGAGTCAATTTCGCTCCGTGAATCTCCGTCCACAGAGGCGCGGGCCCTGCGGCAGATTCCCTTCGGGGCACCGGTCACGGTACTCGGAAGTGCGGAAAACGGTTTCTATCAGGTCATCTACAACGGCGTGACCGGTTATTCTCTGGCTTCCTATCTCGTGTCGTATCAGCCGAGTGAATCGGAGCGTCTCAGCAGACCTGCGGGCAACTCTGTCTCGAACAATACAAGCGGCGGCTACCGCACCATGTACTGCGTGAACTGCCGCGAGTACATTACGCTGCGCAGCATTCCGAGTACGAGCGGTGCAGACCTTGCCCACATTCCGCTCGGCGCCTCGGTGAGCTATGTCGGCACGGCGGAAAACGGTTTCTATGAGGTAATTTATAACGGCAGACGGGGCTATGCGCTGGCGCAGTATCTGAGCTACTGAGTGGCTGAAACATCGTTGAAAGGGGGATGAAAGATGAAAAAGCAAAAGCCGGTCGCTGTGGTGCTCGCCGCAGGCCTGGTTCTCGGCATTGCGATTTTTGCGGGCTATGAGAGCACGCGCTATACGCGGACGGTGCAGGCGGCCGAACAGGAGTGGCAGATCGGAGACACGGAAGAAGCAATCCCGATCTACGAGAAGGCTATCCGAATGAAGCCGAAGCGGGCAGAGGCGTATCTCGCGCTCGCGGAGATTTATGAGAGAAACAATCGACACGCGGATGCGGTCACGCTTCTAAAGACCGCCGCTGAGGCGATGTCCGGCAAGACTTCGAAAGATGCGGCGCTCATTCAAGAGGCGCTGGAACGCTACAATCCCACGGTCAAAGCATCGCTCGAATCCGGCAGTTATGAGGATCCGGTGGATCTGGAGTTAACGAGTAAGGGCGTTTCGATACGCTATACCCTTTTGGAAGCGCCAGAAAGCGAGAGCGCGGAAGAGCAGGATTATGAGAAGCCGCTGCGCTTCCGCAGAAACGGAACCTATCGCCTGCAGTGCTATGCGGTCAATCAAAAGGGGGAGGCCGGTGAGCCGGTGGAGCTTAGCTATGTAATCAAGCTCGACCCGGAAAAGTATCATATGAACAGCTGGTACCAAAAGGACAACGGCTGGTACTACAACGACGATACCGGGGTGCCGGTGGTCGGCTGGCGGCAGATTGACGGCAACTGGTATCACTTTGCCGAGAACGGCAAGATGATGACGGGCTGGTTGGAGCTTGGTGACAACTTCTACTATCTCGATGAGAACGGTGTCATTGCAAACGGTTGGCGCAATGTGGACGGAAAGTATTATTACTTCCTAGAAGACGGCAGCATGGCGGTGAACCGCTGGGTGGACGGGGATTACTATGTCGGCGCGGACGGCGTTATGCTGGTTTCGACAATGACCCCGGACGGCTATCAGTTGGATGAAACGGTAAGAAGATCGAGAAGAGCCAAAACGAGAAGGCGGTAGAAGCCTACCGAAACATACTTCTCGACCGAAGTTGGAACGGCAGAAAACTGCCCGGCGGACAGTTCGCGGTCGTGGACATCAACGGCGATGGGGTCTGGGAGTTATTGACGGAGTTGGATACAGGCGGATATGACGATGCGATTTCTCGAATCTTCTACTACACGGATCATTTAAATCAGTATGCTCTGGATGGAATCGAGGCCTGGGATTATCTGATGCCTTCTTCACATCGGGTTGTGATCGGTAGAATGCGCGGAAAGAACATTACCCGCGTGATCGGTGTAGGGAGTGACGGGTCTTTGACGGTATACGACGACTCCGATATTTTCTGGGGTTACTATGAAAATGCTGAGGCTTGGGTGGGCCCGGATCAGGCAAAACGCATGAGTCAGACAGTTGAAAAATACTATCGTGACGCATGCTACAACATACTCTTTGTTGATATCACAGAGAGTAATGTTGCGGAGTACCTGAGCGGCAACGGTCAGGAGACCGGTACGATTTTTGCTGCCGGCAGCTTCCCTGTCTCGGTAAAGTATGAACTTGTCGAGACGCTTTGCCTGCATGTATTTTTGCATTGCTCTTGACAAGGCCTGCCTTAGCGCATAAAATAAGGCCATAATTCAAAAAAACGTTGAGACCGAGGTCTCGACAGAGTGAATAGGTTAATAAACACAGGATTCGTGTACCTATTTTTACTCTGTTGAGGCTTCGGTTTTTTGTTTTGCCTCAAATCCTGTGGCACCTTGACAAGTGAATCCGCAGCTGTTCGGAGCAAGCGCTCGGGGAAGCACGCCGAGATCTGCAAGCGCAGAGAGCGTGCCAAGGCGCGTATCCTGACTGACTGCGACCAAAAAACAAAAATACAACGTCAAAACAACGGCAAAGAGAAAGGCAAAGAGACAGCAAGCAGACAAGAAAGATTTGCATACAGGAAAGTGAGGCAAGAAAGATGAAGAATCGGAATGACAAGGCATTCGGGCGTCAGGAAAAGGTTTCGGTGTTTTCGTTGCGGTTCCCGGCGGATGGGAAGCATGCGTTTTATCAGGCGGCGGGGTTCACAGCGGATCGTTTCTTACATGCTTCGGAATTGCTTCCCGCGGGGGGCTTTCTCGGGGTAGAGTTACTACCGGAGCGCGGTGCAAAACAAGAGTTCTTTCTCTTCTCTGCGCCGGATGCGGCGGTGAGCGATGAGGACTACAGCTGGATTTTTGAGAACTGCGCGGCGGAGGAGCCGACAGAGACAAGGGCGCTTGATAGTCTCTTCGCGGAAGGGCGCAAGGTATATGCCCTTGCCGAAACCGCGAGCGGAGAAGCTGTAGCCACCGCGGAATCAAATTCTTTTACGGTTGAAAGTTACTACCGGAGGGATGCGGAAGAGTGCTATCGTTTGGATCTGGTTCTGCAGCTTTATGAGCTCCTCTTGCAAGAAGGCGGACGGCTTCGCATGGTAGCGGCAAGTTCGACGGGAAGTGAGAACCCCGCGCATACGCGCGGTCGCATTTTACTGAGTCTTCCGAACGCAATGAGCCTGCGTCTTCGCGCGCAGCTTGCGCTCACCTTCCCGGGAACGGAGATGCAAGCGCTTTCTGAGGAAGCGGAGACAAAAACGAAGAAGGTCTGTGTCAGCGAATCCTATCTCTCTGTGGGCATGATTCGTTTTCTGTTACTGCTCTTCGCGCTTGAGCAGAGGCAGGAGAAAAGCAATGCGGAGGAACTTCCCGCAGAATGGAAAGAGCCTGAGAACTGCAGAAATCCCATCCTCATTGAAGATTTGGAACTCAGCGTTCGCAGCTATAACTGCCTGAAACATGCCGGCATTCTTACGGTGGAGCAGTTGAAGCGCCTCAGCGAGGATGAGCTTAGGCGTATCCGGAATATGGGATTAAAAAGCGTGCGGGAAATTCAGTATAAGCTGGAAGAAATCCGGAACATTCCCGCAATCAGTCAGCTCCCCGAGAAGGATTACTTTGCGGAACTGGAGACGCTGATCGGTTTAAACGAGGTAAAAATGCAGGTTAAAAAAATTGCGGCGTTTGCCAAAATGCAGAAAGAAATGAAGGCGCAGGGAAAGGGAAATCTCAGCGTGGCGCTCAATATGGAGTTCAGCGGGAATCCCGGCACGGCAAAGACTACGGTGGCGCGCATTCTCGCCGGGATTCTGAATCAGGTCGGTATTCTGGAGAGCGCCGAGATCGTTGAAGTGGGGCGTGCTTCTCTGGTGGCAGGCTATGTGGGACAGACCGCGGAGCGCGTTCGGGAAGTGTTTCGAAGTGCCAAGGGCAAGGTTCTCTTCATTGACGAGGCCTACTTCTCTGGTCGAGCACTGGGAAGGCGGTTACGGCGATGAAGCCATCAATACGATCGTTCAGGAAATGGAGAACAACCGGGAAGACACGGTCGTGATTTTCGCGGGCTACCCGAAGCAGATGGAGGACTTCTTTGCGAGAAATCCGGGACTGCGTTCCCGAGTTCCGTTTAAAATCGGTTTCTGCGATTATTCGCTCGAGGAAATGCTTAAGATTACGGCCCTCGAGGCAGAGCGCAGCGGCTTTACGCTTGCGCCCGAGGCGGAAGAGACCGTCAAGAAGCTTGCTGCCCCGGAAGAGCGGCAGTCCGGCTTCGGAAACGGCCGCTTCTGCAGAAACCTGGTCGAGAATGCGCTGCTCTCCTATGCGCTGCGTGTCTACGGCGAGGACAAAGGCACCGAGACGGAAGCGATACATGACTTCGTGCTGCGCCCGGAGGATTTTTCCGCACCGGAAGTATCGGCAGAGGCAAAGAGGGCGGCAATCGGGTTTCAGCCCTATGCGGCATAAAAAAGACGCTTTGATTTGGCGTTGGCCGTGTCATCGCCTTTTGGAAGGCGTATAATAGTCGTGGATAACACGTCTTCTACGGCGACTCCCGAGCAGGCAAGGCGGGGGAAGCTAAAATCGTAGGAAAGACACGTTTTCAAAATAAGCGTAAGCAATGCAAGTACGCGATTGGGAATAAGGTGATAACGATACGGAATCGTTCGGAGGAAGAAAGGAGACGGCGCATGGGAAGTTTGGCAAAACGGATTGCCGCCCAGCGGGAATTTTTTGACGGGGATAGAACAAAACCCCTTGCGTTTCGGCTTGCGATGCTGGGACGCTTGGAAACGCTGATTCGCGAACAGGAGGATGCCGTTCTCGCGGCACTCCGGCTGGATCTCTCGAAGTCGCGGGCGGAGGCTTATATGACGGAGCTCGCTTTGGTCTACGGGGAGCTCCGGGAAGCGCGGCGAAACCTGCGTGTCTGGGCCGAAACAGAGCGCGTGCGGGGCAGTCTCGCGAGCTTCCCGGCAAAGAACTATGTGTACCGAGAGCCCTACGGCGTGGTGCTGATACTCGCCCCTTGGAACTATCCCTTTTATTTGAGCATTGCGCCTCTCATAGCGGCGATTGCCGCGGGAAACTGCGCGATTGTCAAGTGTTCGGCGGAGAGCGTACACACTTCGGCACTCATACGTAAACTTCTGCGCTCCGTTTTTCCCGCTTCGTTTGTGTACTGCACGGCGCCGGACACGGACCATGAGGAACTGCTCCGTCAGCGCTACGACTACATCTTCTTTACCGGAAGCCCCCGTGTCGGAAAAATTGTCATGCGAGCCGCGAGCAAACATCTGACGCCTGTCACCCTGGAGCTCGGCGGCAAGAGTCCCTGCATTGTCGATGAGAGCGCGGACATAAAGCTTGCGGCGCGGCGCATTGTCTGGGGAAAATTCTTAAACGCCGGTCAGACCTGCATTGCGGTGGACTATGTTCTGGTGCAGCGCCGTGTTAAGGATGCGCTGGTACAAGCTTTGTCAGCGGAAATCGAGCGGCGCTATCCGAAGGCGGAGCAGCGGGAGAGTTACCCGAAAATCATCAACCGCAGGCACTATGAGCGCCTGCTCGGACTGATTGCCGCGGAGAAAGAGGTAATCGGCGGGGCACGGAACGAGCGCGCGGAAAAGATTGCACCGACCCTCTTTCCGGAGGCGGAGTTTGACCACGCCTGTATGGGGGAAGAGATCTTCGGGCCCCTGTTGCCGATTATCACTTACGATGAGCTGGAGACGGCAATCGGGGAAATCAAAGCGCGGGAAAAGCCGCTCGCCTGCTATGTCTTTACGCGGGACAAGCGGAAGGCGGAGATGCTCATACGTAAGCTCTCCTTCGGCGGCGGCTGTGTGAACGATGTGCTATTGCAAATCGGGAACCACCGCCTGCCCTTCGGCGGTGTGGGAAACAGCGGTATGGGCGCGTACCACGGAAGATACGGCTTTGAGACCTTCAGCCATAAGAAGGCGGTCGTAAAAAACACCGGCTTCCCGGATTTGCCGTTTCGCTATGCCCCTTTTGACGAGGGAAAGTTGAAGCTCCTAAAGAAGTTCCTCTGAGCGGATGCCGGGAGTATGAGGGGAGTGGAGGTATACAGAGAGGTAGCGAAAGGGCAGTAAGGAAATTCGGACAGCAGAACGAAATTTGAAAGAAAAAAAAAGCAAACTTTCGTGACGGAATCTTGAAAACGGAACGATAACGGAATGAGATAGGTCGGCGTTCGGTAGCGTAAGCAGATAAGAGAACGCTGCGTATCGAGATGAGATAAGGTCTTTGGAATTCAAACGAACGAGCGGCGGTATGTGTTCCTCAAGAGCGGTAAAGGAGTGATGATATGTCAGAGAAGTCTACGGCGTTTCAGCACAAGTTTATGAGTTGGATGTACCGGGGCAAGGGGATTTTTAACCCTTTGAATACGGGGTGGATTGATGAGCACCTGGCCTGTGTGCGGGAGTGGGTTGCCAACGTGTTTTTCTACCGAAAGGGCGACACGGTGCTTATGATCGATGCGGGCTATCATTACGAGCGGCTTGAAGAAAAAATGGGCTGGCTCGGTCTAAAGCCGGCGCAAATTTCAAATGTGCTGCTCACCCACCTCGACACCGACCACATAGGCGCGGTCGAGGCGGACGGCGGCGGTCTGTTCCGCCATGCGACCGTGTATCTCGGCGAAATCGAAAATCGCTATCTTACCGGCGAACGGAAGCGCCGTGTGCTCTACCGTCTGGGAAGCTTGCCCCGCGTTCGGATTCCGAACGAAAAGGTTCTGCTTCGGGACGGGCAGGTCTTTTCGATCGGCGACATTCAAATCGAGTGTTTTCTGGTGCCGGGTCACACTTGGGGCCATATGGTCTACTTGTTGGACGGACGCTATCTCTTGACCGGGGATGCGATATGGCTCGGCGCGGACGGCGGCTACAGCTTCCTTGCCTCTCTCGCCGAGGATAATCGCCTCGCGGTTCGCGCCCTCGCGGAATTTGAGGAAAAACTGCGCGCGCGGAATTTGCAGCCGCTCGTGGTCACCGGACACACGGGCTATTCGGCGGATTTGGACTTTGTGTTTGCGCACTGCGATCTCTGCTGCAAGACTTCGGGCAGGCGCTTTTACAATCCCGCGGCGCCCTACGATGCCTACGACGAGAGCGAGGACACGCGCGATCGCTCGGCAACGCCCCTTTGATTCGGGTGTCTTTTGAAACCCTAAGAAAATCGACAGATTTGCGAACTATGTGCGAATAGACAGCAGAATGCGGCTCTGTTATGATGGGGAAACATGACAAAATTTCGGGAGGATCACAGATGAAGAAAACAATGCTCTGCGCGGCGGTTTTGGCACTCAGCGTTGCGGCCACAGGCTGCGCATCCGGAAAAAGGCAGAGAGCAGTGCGGCGAGCATGGCGGCCGAGAGTTCTACGGCGACTGCCGAGACAAGCGCGACTGCGACTGCGGCCGAGACCAAGGCGGCACAGGCGGACGATGCGGACATGAAGGTGCCGGGCTATGCGCTCGGACAGATTCCGGAGATTCCGGCGGTTGTTTTGCCGGAGCTCGGCATTGCGGAGAATCCGGCCGCTAAGATTACGCTCGATAAGACCAAGGCACTGAGCTCGGTTCCCGGCATTACGGTCACGGCGGTCAAGGTGGAGAACGATCAGATTCAGCGCGGTTCCACGGTCATGCAGCTCGGCAGCAACGGTGACGGGCAGTATAAGGACGGAAATTTGACGGTGCAGACCGACGGAAACGGTGAGGGCCAGTACATTGACAAGGAGCGCGGCATTACGATTCAGCGCGACGACGACGGTTCGGGCCAGTACCTCGACAGTAAGCAGGGCATCACCCTGATGGTGGATGATGACGGCGCGGGCAGCTATAAGGATGATCGCTACGGCATCTCGCTGATGGTGGATGACGACGGCGAGGGCCTGTACACAAACACGCAGAACGGGGTCACCGTCACCGCGGACGATGATGCGATGAGCTACCGCGCGGGTAAGGTGCGGATTACACAGAAGAAGGACGGATCGGGCAGCTATTCCGACGCGGAGAGCGGGCTCAAAATCGAGAACGACGGCAAGGGTAAGGCAACCGTCACCAAGGGAACACAGAAGGCAACCGTGGATGCGGCGCCGCTCGGCACGCTGCCGCGCCTCCCGCGGCTCGGTGCGGTTCCCGCTGTCCCGAGTCTCGAGGCAAACAGTCTCCTGATTACCCTGGATTCCGGCGTGCTCTTCGATGTCGACAAGTACGACATTCGCCCGGAGGCGCAGGAGACCCTGAATCAGCTCGCAAAGCTCCTCACGGAGGCAGGGATTACGGCGTTTGAGATTGACGGTCACACGGATTCCAATGCGGACGATGACTACAACCAGACGCTTTCCGAGAACCGCGCCAATTCGGTCAAGGAATATCTGAAGGCACAGGGCGTGACCGCCGAGATTACGACGCAGGGCTACGGCGAGAGCCGTCCGGTCGCGACCAACGAGACCGCGGAGGGCAGACAGCAGAACCGCCGCGTGGAGATTATCATCCCGACGGTATAAGCGATAGGCGCAATCGAAATAGCGCTAAGTGAGAAGAATGAAGAAAGACCGGGAAGCATGATTTCCCGGTCTTTTGTGTTACCGAAAAATGCATCCGCAGCAAACAATTCGCAAGTATATAAAACGCGGCGAAAAAGTTATTTGTTACTAACAGAATGCCTTGACATTGCCTTCATTTCCGAGTAGAATTGCAACCACCTTGCAAATGGAAATAGTTTGCAAATAAACAAGGGGATAAAAGAGGAGGCATATGAAAAAGTTCGGACAGTTCCTTTGGTCTCCGCGCTTTCGGCAGCATTATTGGCCGGCTGCGGCGGAAGCAAGAAGGCAGAGAGCAGTGCTGCGGGAAGCAGCGAGGCGAAGACAGAGAATACGGCCGCAAGCGGTCAGAAGCTTAAGGTTGTCGCGACCATCTTCCCGGAGTACGACTGGGTTAAGGCAGTGCTCGGTGATAAGGCAGAGAATGCGGAGCTCACCCTGCTCTTAAAGAGCGGCGTGGACCTGCACAGCTTCCAGCCGAGCGCAGAAGATATCGCGAAGATCAGCGAGGCGGATCTCTTCATCTATGTTGGCGGCGAGTCCGACGGCTGGGTTGACGATGCGCTCAAAGAGGCGAAGAACAAGAACATGAAGGTCATCAACCTCATGGAAGTCCTCGGCGACAAGGCCAAGGAAGAGGAGATGAAGGAGGGCATGCAGGAGAGCGAGCATGAGCACGAGCACAGCCACGACAAGGAAGTCTCGACCTTCGAGGACAGTGAGGTCAAGGACAGAAGCCTTGACGAATGGAAGGGTGATTGGCAGTCCGTTTACCCGCTCGTAAAGAGCGGCGCGCTCGACGAGGCGTTCAAGGAGTGGGGTGAAAAGTCCGACAAGATGACGGCGGAAGAGTACAAGGCTTACTGCCTGAAGGGCTTTGAGAGCGACATCGCGAAGATTAACATTGACGGCGATACGATCAGCTTTACGGATGAGGGCGGCAAGGAAGTGAAGTCCGCGTATAAGTACGTCGGAATTTACATCCAGAACTGGTCCGACGGAACCAAGGCTGCGATGTACCGCTTTGAGGCAGAGGATAAGAACGCGGGCGCACCGATCTACGTTGAGATCAGCGACCACATGATCGAGCCGGCGGAGCCGGAGCACTTCCACCTCTACTCCAGCAATGAGAGCTTTGACGCAATCAAGGATCCCGAGAGCAACTGGCCGACCTTCTATCCGGCTGCGATGACGGTAGAGGAAATGAACGATGAGTTCGCAGGCCGCGATCACCACGAGGAGACCGAGTACGACGAGCACGTATGGCTCTCCCTGAAGAACGCAGAGCTCTATGTGAACAAGATTGCGGAGGATCTCTCCGCGCTGGATGCGGCAAACGCAGAGAACTACAAGAAGAACGCAGAGGCTTACAATAAGCAGCTCTCCGAGCTCGACACGCAGTATGCGGATGTCGTAAAGAACGCTGCGAATAAGTACCTGCTCTTCGGCGATCGCTTCCCGTTCCGCTATCTCGTGGATGACTACGGTCTTGACTACAGCGCAGCGTTTGTGGGCTGCTCCGCGGACACCGAGGCGAGCTTCGAGACCGTGCGTTTCCTCGCGGGGAGAAGGTGGATGAGAAGAAGCTGAACAACATCCTTGTGATTGAGAACTCCGATCAGAAGATTGCAAACACGATTCAGCAGAACACGCAGGAGAAGAATCAGAAGATTCTGGTTCTCGACTCCATGCAGTCCGTGACCGAGAAGAACATTGCGGACGGCGAGACCTACCTCGGCGTGATGCAGAAGAACCTTGAGGTTCTGAAGCAGGCACTGCAGTAAGAAGTAGCGGGCAACCGAAGCCAATAAAAAGAGAGTTATAGGACAAAAAGAGTTGGTAAAAAACCCCGCAACGCTAGTAGAATCAAGCGTTGCGGGGTTTTTATCTTCTTTGAAACAAGATGAAGGGTGGACAAAAAGAGTTGGTGAAAAGTGCTTCAACCCCTTGATATACAAGGCTTTTCTCTGCTTACATCTTCCTTGAAACAGTATGTTTGGAGGAAAAAGTCATGAAGCATGCTATCTGTCCTTCTTGTGGTGGGCCTTGTATTAAATACGGGAAGAATAAGTCCGGAACCCAACGGTGGCGTTGCAATGCCTGCTCAATGATTATTACGCCCAAGTTTGATAATGCGGCAAAACAACTACAAGTCTTTTTAAAGTGGTTGTTTGGTAAGCAGACACAACGTGAGATGCCTGCTGAAGGAAGAACATTTAGAAGAAAGCTAAACAGTTCTGGGAAATATGGCCGATGCCTCCTCGAATCGAATCTGAAAGAGAGGTGGTGTTTGTAGATGGTATCTACATGGGGCGCAAAGCGTGTGTATTAATCTGTTGTGATGAGCAACATGTACTTGGCTGGTATCTGTGCAGATATGAGCATTCAGGCGCTTATAAGGCGTTATTATCACGAATCGCGGAGCCTAGGATGGTTGTATCAGATGGTGGTACCGGCTTCGTAAAAGCTTTGAGACAAACCTGGAAACATACCAAGCATCAGCGGTGTACATTCCATGTGTTCAGTCAAGTGAGACGATACACGACTAGCAGGCCTAAGACTTTGGCTGCAATGGAGTTATATATACTAGCCAAAGACCTGATGCATCTGAAAAATAAAGCTGAGGCTGAAAAGTGGGTTCACCGATTCATAGACTGGATCGAACGATACCAAGCCTTTTTGAACCAGATGACAGTAGACGAGAATGGACAACGTCGACCGACTCATGAACGCCTTGTCAAGGCTCGAAACTCGCTTATACGATTGATTCGTGACGGGACCTTATTTACATACTTGGATGAAGAGTTGTTGCATACAATTGAGAAAATCCCTTCAACAAACAATCAAATCGAAGGGGGAGTAAATGCAAGACTTAGAGCCATGCTCAGAGATCATAGAGGTCTAAACATAGAGAGACGAATAAAAGCGGCTTTCTGGTGGCGCTACATGCACTCACCGCAAAGTATATAAAATGCGGCGAAAAAAGTTATGTGATACTAACAGAATGCCTTGACATTGCCTTCATTTCCGAGTAGAATTGCAATCACGTTGCAAATGGGAAAAGCTTGCAAATCTCAATGAGGGGTAACAGAGGAGGCATATGAAAAAGTTCGGACAGTTTCTTTGGTCTCCGCGCTCTCGGCAGCATTATTGGCCGGCTGCGGCGGAAGCAAGAAGGCAGAGAGCAGCGCGGCGGGAAGCAGCGAGGCGAAGACAGAGAGTACGGCCGCAAGCGGTCAGAAGCTTAAGGTTGTCACAACCATTTTCCCGGAGTACGACTGGGCAAAGGCAGTGCTCGGTGACAAGGCGGAGAATGCGGAGCTCACCCTGCTCTTAAAGAGCGGCGTGGACTTGCACAGCTTCCAGCCGAGCGCAGAGGATATCGCGAAGATCAGCGAGGCGGATCTCTTCATCTATGTGGGCGGAGAGTCCGACGAATGGGTTGACGATGCGCTCAAAGAGGCGAAGAACAAGAACATGAAGGTCATCAACCTCATGGAAGTCCTCGGCGATAAGGCCAAGGAAGAGGAGATGAAGGAGGGCATGCAGGAGAGCGAGCATGAGCACGAGCACAGCCACGGAAAAGAAGTCTCGACCTTCGAGGACAGCGAGGTTAAGGACAGAGGTTTAAGTGACTGGAAGGGCGAGTGGCAGTCCGCTTACCCGCTCGCAAAGAGCGGTGCGCTCGACGAGGCATTCAAGGAGAAGGCCGAGAAGACCGGCAAGATGACGGCCGAGGAGTACAAGGCTTACTATCTGAAGGGGTATGAGACGGATATCGCCAAGATTAACATTGACGGCGACACCATCAGCTTTACGGATGAGAGCGGCAAGGAAGTGAAGTCCGCTTATAAGTATCTCGGCACCTACATCCAGAACTGGTCCACGGGCACCAAGGCTGCGATGTATCGCTTCGAGGCGGAGGATAAGAATTCCGGCGCGCCGATTTACGTTGAAATCAACGACCACATGATTGAGCCGGCGGAGCCGGAGCACTTCCACATCCGCTTTAGCAACGAGAGCTTTGACGCGATCAAGGATCCCGAGAGCTACTGGCCGACCTTCTATCCGGCTGCGATGACGGCAGAGGAAGTGAACGATGAGCTCGCAGGCCACGATCACCACGAGGAGACCGAGTACGACGAGCACGTATGGCTCTCCCTGAAGAACGCAGAGCTCTATGTGAACAAGATTGCGGAGGATCTCTCCGCGCTCGATGCGGCAAATACAGAGAACTACAAGAAGAACGCAGAGGCTTACAATAAGCAGCTCTCCGAGCTCGACACGCAGTATGCGGATGTTGTAAAGAACGCTGCGAATAAGTACCTGCTCTTCGGCGATCGCTTCCCGTTCCGCTATCTTGTGGATGACTACGGACTTGACTACAGCGCGGCGTTTGTGGGCTGCTCCGCGGACACCGAGGCGAGCTTCGAGACCGTGCGTTTCCTTGCGGAAAAGGTGGATGAGAAGAAGCTTGACAGCATCCTTGTGATTGAGAACTCCGATCAGAAGATTGCAAACACGATTCAGCAGAACACGCAGGAGAAGAATCAGAAGATTCTGGTTCTCGACTCCATGCAGTCCGTGACCGAGAAGAACATTGCGGACGGCGAGACCTACCTCGGCGTGATGCAGAAGAACCTCGAGGTTCTGAAGCAGGCGCTGAAGTAAGAAGCAGAGGACAATCGAAGCAGCTAAAAAGAGAGGCACATGCAACTTGCATGTGCCTCTCTTTTTCTGGCTTTTTGTTTACGGCTCGCTGACTTCGAACAGGAGGTCGCCGTAACTCGGGAGAGGCCAGAGGTCCTTGTCGACCACGGTCTCAAGCGAATCGGCGCTCTCGCGTAGCACCCGCATGTCCGCGACAATTTGGGTGTGATAGGCTGCGGCACGTGCCGCAGGGTCCTGAATCGAGGCGGCGAGGTCGGTATCGCTCTGCAATTTCTCGCGGCTTCGCTTCATGTCGCTTAGAAGCTCGCTCGCGCGGAGCAGCAAATCTTCCTGCGTGCTCACATCGGCCGCGGGGCAGGCGCTTTTCACCTGATTCACGGAAGTTGCAAGCCGGGTCACATAGTGAATCGCCGCGGGAATCAGCTGTTTGCCGGAAATATTGATCATGGCGCGCGCCTCAATGTTAATGCGCTTCGCATAGTTCTCATAGGCGACAATGCTGCGGCTCTTTAACTCGGTCTCGGAGTAAATGCCGAAGGCCGAAAAGAGTTCCACGGCCTTTTTGCTCGTGAAGGCAGGAATCGCGTCGATCGAGGATTTTAAGTTCGGAAGGCCGCGCCGCGCAGCTTCCTGTACCCATTCCTCGGAGTAGCCGTTTCCGTTGAAGACAATGCGCTGATGCGCAGTAAGGAGCTCGCGTATCAGGTCCTGCGCGGCAGCTTTGACAGAAGCGGCTGTCTCAGCCGATCGGCCGCGAGGCGGAACTGTTCTGCAAGTATCGTATTCAGGACAATGTTGGCGCTTGCAATGCTGTCGCCGGAGCCGACCATGCGGAACTCAAATTTATTGCCGGTGAAGGCGAAGGGCGAGGTGCGATTTCGGTCGGTCACATCGGCATAGAGATTCGGGAGCGTGTTTACATGGGTCTCCAGGCTCTTTCCGGAAATCGAGCTGCTCGCGCTGCCGATCTCAATGATCTGCGCGACAATGTCCTCGAGCTGGGTGCCGAGAAAACAGGAGATGATGGCGGGCGGCGCCTCGTCTGCGCCGAGGCGGTGGTCATTGCCGACATTCGCCGCAGAGAGCCGCAGCAAATCCGCGTGGGTGTCCACGGCCGCAAGTACGCAGGCAAGAGTCAGAAGAAAGAGTTGATTCTCGTGCGGGCGCTTGCCGGGATTCAGGAGATTTAAACCGGTATCGGTCGCGACCGACCAGTTGTTGTGCTTGCCGGAGCCGTTGACGCCGGCAAAGGGCTTCTCGTGCAGGAGACATTCGAGCCCGTGACGCCCCGCCTGCTTCTGGAGTATCTCCATGGTCAGCTGATTGTGATCCACGGCGAGATTCGCCTCTTCAAAGATGGGAGCCAGCTCATGTTGTCCCGGCGCGACCTCGTTGTGTTCGGTCTTTGCGCTGACCCCGAGCTTCCAGAGTTCCAGGTCCACATCGCGCATAAAGGCGGCGATGCGGCGGCGCAGTACGCCGAAGTAGTGGTCATCGAGCTCCTGCCCCCTTTGCGGGCATGCTGCCGAAGAGAGTGCGACCGGTGTAGATTAAGTCCTTGCGCTTTAAATACTTCTCGCGGTCTATGATGAAATATTCCTGCTCGGCACCGACCGAGGGTTTGACCCAGCGAGCATCATTCACGCCGAAGAGTTTTAAAATGCGCATGGCCTCGCGGTTTAAGGCTTCCATGGAGCGGAGCAGAGGCGTCTTCTGATCGAGCGCCTCGCCCGCATAGGCGCAAAATGCGGTCGGGATACAGAGGGTCACACAATCTCCTTCTTTTCGGAGAAAGGCAGGGCTGGTGCAGTCCCAAACGGTGTAGCCGCGTGCCTCAAAGGTTGCGCGGAGGCCGCCGGACGGGAAGGAGGAGGCATCGGTTTCGCTGCGCACCAAATTCTTTCCGGAGAATTCGAGCAGAGCGCGGCCCTCGGAATCTACCCCGGAGAGAAAGCTGTCGTGTTTTTCGGCGGCGACACCGGAGAGCGGCTGGAACCAATGCGTGTAGTGGGTCGCCCCGTTTTCGACAGCCCAGGCTTTCATGGCCTGAGCAACCGCATCTGCGGTGTCGCGTTCCAGTTCATAGCCTTCGGTCATGCTCTTTTTGACGCGCCGATAGACAGCGTTCGGAAGGCGTTCCCGCATCACGCAATCGCTGAATACATTTTCACCGAAAAGTTCTGCGATATTGATTGTTTCACGCTTTTCTTCCATGAGCTCCTCCTTTGATTCACAGCTGTTGCTGTCGTCATTCTGTTTGAAAGGACTGTATCACAGCGGAAATGGGCTGTAAACGGAGGCAGGGGAATTTTGTTGATTGTCATGCAAATGAACATGTATATTAATGCATGCTTGTGCGGATTTCAGCGGAACTCGTAGCGGAGTTGTAAGCGGTTTCCTGTCCGCTCTGCGGTCGCAAGCGCGCCGTTAATCAGCGGAAGGGCGGGCGGCAGGTGGCCGAAGTCCGCATCCATGATGATGGGGACGCGGTACTGCTTAAGGCGGTGAAGCACGGCGGCGTACTGGTCAAGACCGAAGAGCGGCTCGTCAAAGTGCAAGGGGCGCCCGATTAAGAAGCCGCCGACGCGGGAGAACCAGCCGCAGTGCGCGAGCCGCCAGAGGACGCGCTCCATGTCAAAAACATTGAGGTCGCAGGACTCAAAGAACCAAAGTATGGGTTCGTCCGGATAGCGATTTAAAAATTCTTCCACGCGGTCAAAGGAGGTTCCCGCGATACCTCCCAGGATATCGAGACAGCCGCCGAGTAAGCGCCCGCGGAGCGTGAGCGGAGAAGCGGTCTCCCGCAGTTCTCCCGCGGCGTCTGGCTGAAAGCAGCGCAGCTTGGTTTCGCGGTCCAAGTTGTAGGGGAGCAGAGGGTGTTCTTCGTCGCGGAGCGCCGCATACTGCCAGCGGGCATAGTTTTCAAATTCCGAGCGCTTACCGGTGAGTAAGTCGAAGGCATCGAAAAGCGCCGGGTGCCAGGGCTCCATGCCGAAGGCGGGGCCATTGGGGCCGTAGACGGCAGCCGTGTCGCAGAGGGTCGGCAGGAGGAAGTTCAGATTCGTGTTGTCCGAGAAGCCCATGAACCACTTGGGCGGCGCGGTCGCAATCGCAGGGAAATCCACCTCGTCCAAAATGGTGCACATGAGTTCACCGCCGCCGAGGGAAATCAGGATGTCGGTGTCATTTCTCGTAAAAAAGTCATTGACTTCGGCCGCACAGGCTTCCGGCGTATTGCTGATGCCGACGCCTTCTTGCACAAAGGCATTGGGGCCGCTCACGCAGCGGTAGCCGAGGGCTTCGAAATGCTTGCAAGCATTCAGAAAAGCGCTGCGGTAGGGTTCCGTGGCAGCGCCGAAGGAAGGGGCAATAAAACCGATGCTTCCGTTGTCGGGTAAAAAATGGGGGTAGCGCATGGGGCCTCCTAAAAGCAAAGTGAATTTCGGGAATCAATCGTTATCGTTTAAACTCTATTATGCCATCGAAGTCGCTTTCTTAACAGGGAATTGCGGGGTAAAATAGGATGAGAAGAAAGCATGAGAAGGAAGTATGAGAGCAGTATAAAACGGGAGGAATGGCTGTGAGCTGGAGCGACATGCGGCATAAGCTTGAAAGTGAATATTTGGCGGTATCTCTGCGCGGGCATATTCAATATTATGCGACGAGTTACAGTAAGAGTCCCGATCACGAGGGACGCGCGGCGATACGCTTTGACGGTAAGGAGATCATTGCGGGCTGCTATTACAACAACTGGCTGAAAGCCGAGCTCTTTCCGCGGGATGCGCGCTACGAGAGGCGGATGAAAGAGGAGATGGCTTTTACGGACGACACCGCGGTGCAGCTCGGGGTCTTTGATCAGCGTAGCTTTTACGAGGCGTTTTCAATCTTTGACAATCAGAGCATAGAAGAGAGCTTATCAAGCGAAAATATGCTGGTCCGCATTTTCGCGATTCTGGACCGCAGGGTAGGAAAACGGAGACTTGAAAAAATAAGGCGGGAAATCGACGGGGAAGAAAAAACGTTTTGCGAATTTTTTGCGATACGGGCAGCTGCGGAGGGACTGCGCGCGGAGAGGAGAGGGGAGGAATGAAGAGAGAGATGAAACAGGTCGCGGGACTTCCGCTGCCGCTTTACCTGGCCTTGCTCGGGCTGCTCTTTCTCGCGCTGTGGCGCGGTGTGATTCCGGCGGGTATGCCGGGCGGCCTGTTTTTACTCTTGGTGCTCGGTGAGGGCTTAAACGAACTCGGAAAAAATGTGCCGATTGTGAGGACTTATTTCGGCGGCTCCGTGGTCTGCGTGCTCGGCGGTGCGGCGCTCTCTGCGCTCGGGCTCTTTCCCGCGAGCAGCATGGGCTTACTCGATCGCTTTGTTCAGCAAGAGGGCTTCTTGATTTTTTACATTGCGGCGCTGATTACGGGAAGTCTCTTTCAAATCGACCGGCGGCTCTTGTTTCGGGCCTCGCTCCGCATTTTGCCGACGGCCCTCTTGGGGGTCGCGGCGGGCACGGCGGTGGTCGTGTTGCTCGGGCTTTTGCAGGGCTTCCGTCCTGCGGAGAGCCTGCTCTATATCGCGATTCCCATGACTTCCGGCGGCATGACCGCGGGCGCGGTGCCGCTCTCTGGGATTTATGCCGAGGCGACCGGAATTCCGGCGGGCGAAATTCTGACACGGATTGCGCCGGCTACGGTGCTCGGAAACATTGTGTCCATCCTCTTCGGGGCGCTCTCGGTGCAGCTTTCGCAGAGGTTTCCGAAGATCAGCGGCGGCGGTCAACTGCTCCGCGGCGAGGCGGCCGAGAAGCCGGTTTCGCCTTCCCGTATCGACTTTGGAAAACTGCTCGCGGGGCTTGTGCTCTCGCTCGCTTTCTACATGAGCGGGGCCTTATTGCATGGTTTTATCCCGGCAATTCCCGCCTATGCGGGCATGATACTTTGCATCATGGCGGCAAAGGGCTTTTCTGTCCTGCCGACGGAGATGGAAGAGGCCGCCGCGGTCTGGGGGCAGTTTGTGATACGCGCCTTTACGGCGGCAGCCCTCACGGGAATCGGCATTGTGCTTCTGGATTTAGACCGACTCGCGGCGGTACTGACGCTTCCGTATCTCCTGACCGTTGTGCTCGGTGTGCTCGCAATTACCCTGACCGCGGGCTTTGTGGGCAGCAGGCTCATGGGCTTTTATCCGCTCGAGGCTTCGATTGCCGCGGGCATGTGTACGACCAATATGGGCGGTTCCGGCAACGTGGCCGTGCTCTCGGCGGCGGACCGCATGGCGCTCCTGCCCTTTGCGCAAATTGTGACCCGGAGCATAGGTGCGCTTATGCTGACGCTCGGCGGCATTTTGGTGGGACTGCTTACGGGCTGACGGTGCATTGTTTGCAAAAACTATATCAGCGTGCTATAACTTACATCAGTCGCAAAAAAATACGGTTATGAAAGAGAGGTTTATATTTTGAGCATTAAGCAGAAAATTAATACGGCAATCGGCAGTGTAGGAGCGTTTCTCGGTGTGTTTGTTTTCGTCGCCTATATTCCGCAAATCCTTGCGAATTTGCACGGCGTCAAGGGACAGCCGTATCAGCCGCTCTTTGCGGCGGTTTCATGCCTAATCTGGGTGCTCTACGGGTTTACCAAAGAGCCGAAGCGAGATGTGATTTTGATGATTCCGAATTCGGTCGGTGTTGTTTTGGGTCTGGCAACTTTCCTGACCTCGCTCTGATGATTGGCGGGCTGGATTGTCGCAAACCTGAAGATATGCTATGATAAAAGATAGCGCTAATCATAACGCGGAGTTCTCGTTCGGAGGACTCCGCGTTTGCAACATGAGAGAGGGGGAGAAGGTCATGAAAATCGATCCGCGGGCACTGACGGAAGACGGTTATTTAAAGGATCAGGATTATCTCAAAAATTTTCCCTACGGTCGCTATCCGACTTCGTTTAACGGTTGCGGTTGGGTTGCGATTTCAATGCCGAGCACGCAATCGGACAGGGCATTGCGGCAGAGGCTGTCTATGAGGTGATGCGGAAGATGCTCCCCTATGACGGGACGCAGGGCACGCCGTTTCCGACCATGGTGCGCTACTATGCGGAGCGAAATATCCCGGTGGCGCGCATTTACGGGAGCGGCGAAACCTTGATTCGGGCGGTGCGAGAGTACGGCGCACCGCGCGGCATCCTCCGCTATATGGAGGGCAGAGAGCCGCACTACATTGCCTTTGTACGGGTCGATGCCGAAGCGCCCGCGCGCTATCGCTTTTTTAACGCGGCGGACGGCAAAGAAGATTTTGTCGAGACCATGGAATATTTTCGGTCGGAACACATACGCGGGCGGCGTATCGTGAGATTGCTGCTGCCGGGGGAGGAGAGAAACGATGCACGAGCGCGTGGCAAAAACCATATTGTCGACGCAAAATGGTCTGAACATTTACCGAGGCGGCGTGTGCAGTATCCTGTCCTGCGATGCAAAGCTGGCATCGAGCCGCTTTCGGGAGTCGGACGGGGAGCTTGAAGCAAAAATCAATGCACCCGATCTCCTTGAGGTGACGCTTCGGCGAAAACAGAGCCGCTGTATGATTATGGTGGGTTCCGCGAGCGAGCCCTACCCGAAAGAAGAAGAGGAATTGCTCCTTATGCGCCGTTCCCTCGAAGTGATAGATCGCTTCGAGTTCGGTGTCTCGCTGAGAACCAAGTCGATACGCTTGCTTCGAGATCTGGATGTGCTTAAGAGCATCCAGAGAAAAACGCGCTGCGTGGTCGAGGTCATGCTGACCACGGCGGATGAGGCTCTTTCCGCACGGCTTGAACCCGCGGAGAGCACGGTCGCGGAGCGGCGGCAGCTGCTAAAGGCGCTTCGTGATGCCGGGATTCCGACTGTCGTTACACTGGGACCGGTGTTGCCGTATTTGACCGACAGCCTTGAAAACCTGCAGGCGCTACTCGCGGATTGTGTGGACGCTAAGGTCTACGGCGTCCTTCTGAACGGCTTTGGGGTAACGCTCCGCGCCGGTGCTTCGGCCTACTTTTTCTCCTGTCTCCGGGAGCTTTCGCCGGAGCTGCCGGAAGCTTACGAAGCGCTTTTGCCGCCCGGGAAAGCAGGCAAGACCGCAAGTTTTCTCTCGCCGAATGCAGAGGCGCTCGCGGAATTTTTCGAGACGAGTACGGCGGCCTGCGGTCTCGTCACGGATCCGGAGGATTTGTTTGCGTTCCGCCATGCGTTTCAAGACAGACGCGGCGGGCAACAGCTCTCGCTCTTCGATCTTTACGATCTCTGAGGCGGTTTAAATTTCCCAGCCGCCCGAGAGGGTCAGAATGTTTCCGGTGAGATAGGCGGGGGCTGCGGCAATTTGGCGGACGAGCGAAGCAACTTCTTCCGCCTGCCCCATGCGTCCCGCGGGGATCTCTTCTTCGAGTACGACCCGCTCTTCTTCCGAGAGCCAGGCATTCATATCGGTATCGATTGCGCCGGGCGCGATTGCATTGACTTGGATGTTCGAGGGGGCCAGCTCTTGGCGAGCGCCTTCGTGAAGGCGTTGACCCCGCCCTTGGCCGCGGAGTAGGCAACCTCGCAGGAGGCGCCGCGGCTGCCCCAGACCGAGGAGATAAAAATGAGTTTGCCGCCGCCCCCGCGGAGCATGCGCGGTATCGCGAGGCGGGAGAGGTAGAAGCAGGAACTTAAATCGGTGCGCAACATTTCGTCCCAGTCTTCGGGACTCATGTCTTGGAGGAGACCGAGCCGAGAGATGCCGGCATTTGCGACGAGGAGCTTAAGGCTACCCGGGCATGCATCCAGTGCGGTGAAACTATCCTCGCAGGCAGCGCTGTCGCCGATGTCCGCGCAGCGGGTCTCGACCCGGGCACCGAGGCTCCGGCAGCGAAGCGCCGTGTCTTCCAGTTTTTCGGCCTCCTTTCTGGCAAGCAGAAATAAGTCATAGCCGGCCTCCGCGAGGGCAATTGCGGTCGCACGGCCTATGCCGCGGGAAGCGCCGGTCACGAGGGCAAGAGGTCTATGCGTTTCGGCTTCCGTTGTTGGATTCATATGCGTATCCGTCAGGGGGTGAATTCCTGTCATGGGGATGAGCTCCTTTTCTCTTTTTTTTCGCTACCAGTGTAGCACGCCGCGGGGCTTGCGCCAATTCCTAGCACTGTGCTAGACTATAAGGGCGCAAAAGGTGCGTCCTTTTTGGAGAAAGTGAGGCAGTATGAGTCGCATTTATGACATGATTATCATAGGTTCGGGACCGGCCGGTCTTGCCGCTGCGGTCTACGGACAGAGAGCCAAGTTGGATTTACTAGTCATCGAAAAGCAGATGATCAGCGGCGGTCAGATTCTCAATACGACCGAGGTCGATAACTACCCGGGTCTCCCGGGCATAGGCGGTTTTGAACTCGGGCAAAAGTTCCGTGAGCACGCGGAGAAGCTCGGCGCTCCCTTTGTGACCGATGAGGTGACGGAAGTGCGCTTAAATGAGGACGGCACCAAGACCGTGGTCGGCAGCGAAGAGAGTTATACCGCAAAGACCCTTGTGATTGCGAGCGGTGCGGAGCACTCCCCTGCTCGGCGTGCCGGGCGAGAAGGAGCTGACCGGCAGCGGTGTCTCCTACTGCGCAACCTGCGACGGCAATTTCTACCGGAACAAGGTCACGGCCGTGGTCGGCGGCGGCGATGTGGCGCTCGGCGATGCCCTCTATCTCGCGAGACTCTGTCAGAAAGTATACCTGATTCATCGCCGTGACAGCTTCCGCGGCGCAAAGATACTGGAGGATAAGGTCAGAGCGACGGAAAACATCGAGCTGGTGCTCGACTCGACGGTCGAAGAGATTCGTGGCGAAGGACAGTTAAAGTCCATCCTCGTGAAGAACAAAAAGAGCGGCGCGGAGAGCGAACTTGCAATCGACGGTCTCTTCATTGCGGTCGGCATTGTTCCCGAGTCGAAAAATTTCCCCTTCCTTGCGACGGATGAGAGGGGGTATGTGCTCGGCGATGAGAGTTGCGAGACCAATGTGCCCGGCGTCTATGCGGCGGGTGATGTGCGGAAGAAGCAGCTCCGCCAGGTGATCACCGCGGTGGCGGACGGCGCGAATGCCGTGGAGAGCGCAGTGCGCTATCTGACCGAACAATGAGGGAGAAGCTGATGCGGGCGCTTAGGCGCCTACTGGTTCTGCTCCCGGTACTCTTTCTTCTGGCGGGCTGCGCGGCACAGGGCGGCTCGGAGAGCCGGGCCGAGAGTCAATCCGAAGCGACGGAAGTTGTGACGGAAGCTAAGCATACGCAAAAGGAAAAATCCGGAGAGCAGCGCCGCGAAATCTAAGAAGAAACAGAAGAAGTCCAAAAAATCCAAGAAGTCCGAAAAGTCCGACAAGCGGCAGAGCGAGGGCGCGGCGCCAACAGCGTCAGAGGCGCGCACCGAAACGGAGACAAGTGAAGTACCTGAGAGCACAGTAGCCGAAGAGACGCGCGCCGCAAAGAAGAGCGCTTCCGCGCCGCGGGGGGGCGGAGCGCGGTAGCGAGGCGGGGAGCGGCATCCGCGAGGACGGCAGCTATACCTCCCGCGATGAGGTCGCGCTCTACCTTCACACCTACGGTAAGCTTCCGAAGAACTTTATCTCGAAGCAGGACGCCGAAGAACAGGGCTTCCGCTTCGGAGAAGGCGATTTCGGCGAGGCCTTTCCCGGCATGAGTGTCGGCGGCTCCCGCTTCGGCAATTACGAGGGACAGCTTCCCGAGAAGTCCGGACGGCGCTACTACGAGTGCGACATCGACTATCAGGGCGGACGGCGCAATGCAAAGCGCATTGTCTATTCAAACGACGGGCTGATTTTTTATACCGACGATCACTACAAGAGTTTCACGCAGCTCTACTGAGGAGGATCATGCGAGATACCAAGTGGATGGTTTACAGCAAGCGGGCCGATTTCGGGGCGATTTCGGCCCGCTTTTCCGTGTCGCCCATGCTCGCGCGGATTTTAATTAACCGAGACATTGCCGAGGATGAGATCGAGACCTATTTGAACGGGAAACTTGATGCGATTCCGAGCGGCGCCCTGCTGCCGGATATGGAGAAGAGTGTCGAAATTCTGGCGGAAAAATTACGAGCGCATAAGTTAATACGCATCATCGGAGACTACGACATCGACGGTGTCTGCTCGACCTACATTCTGCTAAGGGTATGCGGGCACTCGGTGCAAATGCGGATTATGACATTCCGGACCGCATTGCGGACGGCTACGGCTTAAACCTGCGTCTTGTGGAGCGGGCGGCGGCCGAGGGTGTGGATACCATTGTGACCTGCGACAACGGCATTGCGGCGCGGAACGAAGTCGCGGCTGCCGTTGAACGGGGGCTCACGGTCATTGTGACCGACCACCACGAGGTCGCGCACGGCGAAAACGGAGAGGAACTGCTTCCGCCCGCCCACGCGGTCATAGATCCGAAGCGCGAGGGGTCCGAATACCCGTTTTCTTCGATCTGCGGGGCGGTGGTCGCCTGGAAGCTGATTGAGGAACTCTACCTGCACTTCGGTAAGCCCAAAGAGGACGCAAGCGTGCTGCTGCCCTTTGCGGCGATTGCGACGGTCGGCGATGTGATGCCGCTCCGAAAAGAGAACCGCATCATCGTGCGAGAAGGGCTGAAAGCAATCGGCAGCTGCGAGAATCTGGGGCTTCGAAAGCTGATTGCGCGCTGCGAGTTAAACCCGGCGGCGCTTTCTACCTATCACATCGGCTTTGTGATAGGGCCTTGCTTAAACGCGGGCGGCCGTCTGGAGAGCGCAAAGCTCGGCCTCTCGATGCTTTTGGAAGAAGATGAAACGCGGGCCGAAGAGGCTGCGGAGCGCCTGAAGGCGCTGAACGATCAGAGAAAGCAGATGACGGAAAACGGCATACGCGCGGCCTCGGAGGAGATCGACGCGCTGCCCGAACTCCCGAAAGTATTGGTGGTCTATCTAAAGGATTGTCACGAGTCGGTGGCCGGCATCATTGCGGGGCGGCTCAAGGAGAAGTACTACCGCCCGAGCTTTGTGCTGACGGACAGTCAGGAAGCCGGATTTTTAAAGGGCTCGGGGCGAAGCATTGAGGGCTATCATATGTTTCATGCGCTCGAGGAAGTTTCTCCCCTCCTCAGCAAATTCGGCGGGCACCCCATGGCGGCGGGGCTCACGCTTCCGGAGACCGAATTAACGAGCTTCCGGGAGCAACTCAATCGAAACGCCGAACTCAGCGAAGCGCAGCTCATAGAGACCCAGTGGATTGACATTGCGCTTCCCTTTGCCTATGCGAACGAGGATTTGATTGCGGAGCTCTCGCGCATGGAGCCCTTCGGACAGGGCAATGTGCGCCCCTGCTTCGGGCAGAGGCATGTGGAGATACGAAGCGCCAGAGTGCTCGGAAAGAACCGGAATGTCGTGAAATTAAGTCTCCGGGACGAAGCCGGAACGGTGAGAGAGGCAATTGCCTTCACCGACGGCGACGCCTTCCTTGCGGAGATGGCGGAAAGCAAGTATTTCGCTGTCCTCTATTTTCCGGAACTGAACGAATATCTCGGCAGAACAAGCTTGCAACTTGTGTTGAAAGCATGGAAATTTGAGCGCTGAACTGTTATAGTAAGGCTGAATTTTTTCGCGTTGGAGGAAAAGCAATGAAGACAGTGGCGGATTATGTGCGCACCATTCCGGATTTTCCGGAGCCCGGCGTCATGTTTCGGGATATCACGACGATTTTGCAGGACGCGGAGGGGCTGCACCTTGCGGTCGACGGTCTTCGCGAGGCACTGAAGGGTGTCGATTACGATGTCGTCGTGGGACCGGAATCCCGCGGTTTTATTTTCGGTGTTCCGCTCGCCTATGCGGAGTATAAGCCCTTTGTTCCGATTCGGAAGGCGGGCAAGCTCCCGGCGGAGACCATTTCCGAGACCTATGAGCTGGAGTACGGCCATGCGACCATCGAGATCCATAAGGATGCGATCAAACCGGGACAGCGCGTCGTGATTGTCGACGACCTGATCGCGACCGGCGGCACGACGGAGGCCATGATACGCTTAATCGAAAAGCTCGGCGGCGTGGTCGAAAAGGTTTTGGTTGTGATTGAGTTAAAGGGACTGCACGGCAGAGATAAGCTGGAGGGCTATCCGGTCTTTGCGCTGGTGAGCTACGAGGGAAAGTAAAAGAAGAGCGCTGTCCGCTTGGGCAGCGCTTTTTCTGAAGCGGAAAGTCCGTTAAGAAGGGGCTGAAAGAAAGGTCTTAAGAAAAGAGAAAAGATATGAAAGCTTGTATACACATCTATACGGGGGACGGCAAGGGAAAGACAAGCGCTGCCATGGGGCTTGCGCTTCGCATGGCGGGACACGGAAAGCGCGTGCTGCTCGCCCAGTTCTTAAAGGACGGGAGTTCGGGCGAGCTTGCCGCCCTCCGAACATTGCCCGAACTGCACTGCCTCCGCATGGAGGAGCACTTCGGCTTTTTTTGGACCCTCAGCGAGGCGGAGCGAGAAAAAGAAAAGGCAGCCGTGCGGCGCTATTTCACGGAAATCTTGGAAGCGGTCAAGCGGGAAAAGCCGGCACTCCTGATTCTCGATGAGAGCATAGCGGCCTATCGTCTGGGGCTTATTCCGCGGGAGGCCTTCCTTAACTTCTTGGACCATAGGCCCGAGGGCCTGGAGCTCGTGCTGACCGGGCGGGATGCGCCGGAGGAACTTCTGAATCGCGCCGACTATGTCTCGGAACTAATCAAGCGGAAGCACCCTTTGACGAGGGGCTTCCCGCGCGGGAAAGGGGTGGAGTTTTGAGAAGCGAGGCACTGAAAAAGCGCTTGCACCCTATGCGGCCTTTGAGGACGGAAAGCGTCTTCGCGCGGGTTTTACGACCGGGAGCGCGGCCGCGGCTGCGGCTTCCGCTGCGGCGACCCTGCTTTTTCGGGCGAGCGCTGCGAGGCGGTTTTGCTTTTGCACGCCGGTCGGCGCCCTGCTCCCGATTCCGATTGAATGCGCGGAGCTGCATGACGAAAAACGGTGTGAGAACCGCGCTTGCGGCGGTGCGAAAGGACGCGGGTGATGATCCCGATGTGACGGACGGGCTTCTTTTTTACGCGAGCGTCCGCACGGAGAGGAGCAGAGCCGCAGGAAACAGCGAGAGCAGCGAAAGCACTTTTGCGCAGGCGGGAACGGAGAAAGGTTCGGCGGCGGATGCTTCGGCGCTTCCGGTGGAACTCTGCGGCGGCCCTGGCGTGGGCCGGGTGACCAAGCCGGGGCTCGAACAGCCGGTCGGTGAAGCGGCCATTAACCGCGTGCCGCGGAATATGATTGCGGAGGCGGTGCGGGCCGCATACCGAGAGAGCGCTTCCGCGCCGCTTGCCCCCGGAGAGCGCGTCGTTGTGACCGTCTCCTGCCCGGAGGGAGAGGAGAAGGCCCAAAAGACCTTTAACCCGAAGCTCGGCATAGTAGGCGGGCTCTCGATACTCGGGACCGAGGGCATAGTGCGCCCCATGAGTCGGCGCGCTCTCATCGAGACCATCGTGACGGATGTCAAATTCCATTTGACGGAGCGGGACTGCCTGCTCGCCGTGCCCGGGAGTTACGGGCTTCATTTCCTGGAAGATCACTTTGGACTCGGTGCGGCGGATCCCGTGGTCATGAGTAATTTTGTCGGCGAAACCCTGGATGCCGCGGTACAGTACGGGGCAAAGGGCGTGCTGCTCGCGGGGCATCTCGGGAAGTTTGTAAAGCTCGCGGGCGGTATTATGAATACACATTCCCGCGAGGCGGACTGCCGCCTGGAACTACTCGCAATCCACGCCTTTCAGGCGGGCGCGCCGCGTGAGCTCGTTACGGCGGTCTTAAAGGCCGGGCTCACAACAGAGGCTGTGCGGCTCTTAAAAGAGGCGGGCTATCTCAAGGCGACTTCCGAGAGCCTGCTTAGCGCAATGGAGCGCGCGGCAGAGAGCCGCGTGCGGGGGGAAACGGAAATCGGTATTTTGGTATATACCCTGGAGGACGGTGTACTCGCGGAGAGTCGAAACGCGCGGGATTTGATGCGCCGCAGCATAGGAGGGGGAGAAAAATGAGTGAGCAAAAAGTCCTGTTGTTCGGCGGAACCACCGAGGGGCGGGAACTGGCAGCCTGGCTTCGGGAGAGCGATATTCCGGTGCTCAGCCATGTCGCGACCGAATACGGGGAGGCCTTACTGCGAGAGGAGGCGCTTCCGGCCGAGTCCGGCAGACTCAATGAACCGGAAATGCGGGAGCTCTTGGAATCGGGTGCTTTTTCAGTGGTTGTCGATGCAACCCACCCCTTTGCGACCGAGGTTTCCGGAAACATTCGGGAGGCAGCGAAAGAGGCGGGGGTTTTCTACTGCCGTGTGCTGCGCGCGGCGGCCGAGGAGAGCGAGGAAGTGCGGCTAGCCGAGGCGAGACTGATCGCGCGGGGACTCTTTTCGGTCTTTGCAAGTCAGCGCGAGGCGGCGGCATACTTAGCGGGAACGGAGGGAACGGTCTTTCTTTCGACCGGCAGCAAGGAGCTCTCGGTCTATGATGCGCTCCCGCGGGAGCGGCTCGCGGTTCGCATTTTGCCGGGCGAAGAGGCGCTTTCAAAAGGCTGTCGAGGCGAGGCTTCCGCTCGCCAATATTGTGGCGATGCAGGGGCCCTTCTCGACCGCGCTGAATGAGGCGCTCTTACAGCGTTTTGACGCGCGTTACGTAGTCAGCAAGAAGTCGGGGCAGCCCGGCAGTTATCTTGAAAAACTGCTGGCCTGCGAGCGGCTCGGTGTCGCTTTTCTCGCGATACGGCGGCCTGCGGAAGAGGGCGGTTATTCCATGGAGGAAGCAAAGGCACTGCTTCGGCAGCGCTTCGGCGGAGGAGAGACCAAAAAAGAAATTGCTATCGTCGGCATAGGGCCGGGGCGAGCGGGGCTTTTAACCGCGGAGGCGCGGGAGGCCATAGTAAACGCCGAGCTCTTAATCGGGGCAAGCCGCATGAAGGACTTTGCGCTCGAACTCTTTCGGGCGGCCGGTCGCCGGGCACCGGCCTGCGCGGATAGCTACCGGCCGTCCGAGATTGCCGCGCTTGCGGAGCAGAGTCAGGCGAAGCGCATTTCGGTGTTGACCAGCGGGGACACAAGTTTCTTTTCGCTGACCCGTCAGCTTACGAAAGCCCTTGCCGCGCGGGAGGCACTGCCGAAGCCCGTGCTCTACCCCGGTATTTCTTCGCTCGCCTTCTTTGCGGCAAAGCTCGGCTTCTCGACCGAGGGGCTTCCGAGTCTGCGCCTCCACGGGCGAAAGCAGGCCTTGCTCCCGGTTATATTAAAGCAAAGAAGGGCCTTCGTGATTCTGGAGGGGGCTTCGCAGCTTGACGAACTCCGGGAACTCGCGGCAGCGCTTGGCCGCTTCGGCGCGGGGGATGCGTGCTTTTCGTTCGGCGCAAATTTAGCGCTCCCGGATGAGCGCATCTTTTCGGCGACTGCTGAAGGACTTTGCGGAAGAGGCGCTCGCGGCGGAATTTGCGGCGCTCCCGCCGCATGTGCTGCTTTGCCTCTACCTTGCGCTGCCGGATACGTCCGCGGCGCGTCCCTTGAGCCCCGGCATTCCGGATGCGTGCTTTCTCCGCGAGAAGACGCCGCTCACCAAGCGGCAGATACGCGCGGCGGCAATCAGTCTGCTCGGCGTACGGGAGGATGCTGTCTGCTGGGACATCGGGAGCGGCACGGGCGGTATGACCGCCGAGCTCGCCATGGCGGCACCCCGCGGGGAGGTCTTAGCCGTAGAGTGCGATGAGGCGGCCTTTGCGCTCACGGGACAAAATATAAGGCGCTTTGCGCTCTCGCAGGTAAAGCAGTGCTTCGGCCGTGCGCCGGAAGTCCTCGCGGACCTTCCGAAGCCGGACTGCGTCTTTGTGGGCGGCAGCACCGGGGAGATGGCGGCAATCTTTACGGCTGTTTTTGCGAAGAATCCCGCGGCGCGCGTGGTCGCGACCGCCGTGAGTCTTGAGACCATCGCAGAGCTCTCGGCGCTTTGCGCAGCGTATGAGCGCGCGGGCTGCCATGTCGAGTGCCTGCAACTCAGCGCGGCCGAGACCAAGAAGCTGGGGCGCTATCATCTCTTGTTCGGACAGAACCCGACCATGCTCTTTTTGATCGAAGGAGGTGCGGCATGCAAAAACTGATGGTAGCGGCGCTCTCCTCGGGTGCTGGAAAAACAAGTGTCAGCATGGGACTCGCGGCTCTCTTTCGGCAGGCCGGAAAGAGCGTACAGGTCTATAAGACGGGGCCGGACTACATTGACCCTCAGTTCTACGCACCCATTACCGGCAGGCGCTGCATCAATTTAGATCCCTATTTTCTTAGTGAAAGCGAGCTTATCGAGACCTTTTCGCGCTATCAAAGCGAGGCGGATATTCTCCTTGTCGAGGCCGCGATGGGGCTGACGGACGGTATTGCGGGGCAGGGGGACAGGGCTTCTGCGCTCCAAGTGGCGCGAACGCTCTCCCTGCCGATACTACTCCTGGTGGCAAGAGGTTCGGAAGAAGAGGCGGCGGAAAAAATAGTGGCGCTTACGGCAGAGGACCGCGCGCGCATTCGGGGCCTCGTCTTAAACGAAGGAGGCAAGGGAGTGGCAGAACCCGGGACAGAGCTGCCGTGCGAACTTGCCGGCGTCCCGGTACTCGGGCGCATCCCGGCGCTCGGCGCGCAGACCTTAAAGAGTCGTCACCTGGGGCTTGTTGTGCCGCTCGAAGCGGAGGAGATACTGGGCTTTGCGCGGCGCATGGCGGCGGCCCTGAAAGAGTCCTTGCCGGATGACTTTTTTTTCGGCGGCGGAGCGGCGGAAACGCCCTTCCGTGTCGGCATAGCGCGGGATGAGGCTTTTTCTTTCTTCTACGAAGAAAATCTTCGCGTTCTGCGGGAGCTCGGCTGTGAACCTGTCTTTTTCAGTCCCTTAAGAGAGCGGGCGCTTCCGGCGGGCTTATCCGGGCTCTGGCTTCCCGGCGGCTACCCGGAACTTTACGCGGAGGCCCTTGAAAACCAAACTTCTCTTCTCGAGGACATACGGGACGCGGTGCAGGGCGGGCTTCCGACCGTTGCGGAGTGCGGCGGCTTTATGTTCCTGCTGGAGAGTCTCGAGGATGTGAACGGGATTACACATGAGATGGTCGGCGCCCTTCCCGGACGGGCCTTCCGCACCGAGAAACTGCAGCGCTTCGGTTATATCGAAATCACCGCGAAAGAAGATACGCTGCTTCTAAAAGCGGGGGAGAGCCTGCGCGGGCACGAATTTCACTACTGGGATGCGAGCGAGAACGGCGAGAGCTGCCTTGCGACCAAGGCAAACGGCAGCAAGTCCTGGGACTGCGTGCAGGGGAGCGCGACCCTCTTTGCGGGCTACCCGCACATTTATCTCGCAAACGAGGTAGGGCAGCGGGCCGCCGTGCGCTTTGCGGCGGCCTGCCGCGCCTTTCAGCGGGCCCGCGAGGCGGCAAGATGCTAGTGCTCTATGCGGGCGGCAGCGCGAGCGGAAAATCGGAGGCAGCGGAAGCGGCGGCCGTGCGCGCGGCTAAGGCGGCGGGAACTCCGCTCATCTACCTTGCGACCATGGAGCGCGGCGGCAGGGAAGCGGAAGCGCGGATTAAAAAGCACCGCGCGCAGCGCGCGGAGAAGGGCTTCCGAACCATAGAATGTCCGCGCGCGGTGCACGAACTCACGCTGCCCGCGGACGCTGTGGTTCTCTTGGAGGATCTCGGAAATTTCGTCGGGAACGAGCTCTTTTCGCCGGAGGCGGCCGCGCTCTCCGAAGCAGATGTACTGCGGGCACTCAACGAGAGCCTGCTATCCCTCGAGGCAAAGTGCGGGCAACTTATCTTGGTCGGCGCCCTGCTCGCAGAGGAGCCGCGATATGCGGATCCCGACACCGAGCGCTATGTGCGCATCTTTTCCGCGCTTCAGAATGCGCTCGCCGCGCGCGCGGAAGCCGTGTATCTCGCGGAACTCGGCACCCTGCGCTGCATCAAACGGAAGGAGAATGTATGAAGTATCTCCGCGCTTTTTGCATTGCCGCGGCCATGTATTCGCGGCTTCCGGTGCCGAATGTGCGCTGGGACGAGGAGAGCAAGGCAGCGGTACTCCTGTTTTTTCCGCTGCTCGGCGTCATTGAGGCGGGACTCATCTACGCGGCGGCGATTTTCATGCTGCGCATTTTCGGTAGCTGCGCCGCTCGCGGCCCTTTGTCTCACGGCCTTGCCCCTCCTCTTTACCGGCGGCATTCACTTTGACGGCTTTTTGGACACGGCGGATGCACTGGGCTCCTGGAAGGGAAAAGAAGAGAAGCTCGCCATTTTAAAAGATGTGCATGCGGGTTCCGCGGCGGTCTTACAGGGCGGACTCATGTTGCTCGGCGGCTTTGCGGCCTGGCTTACCCTCTTCGAGACGGGACGGCTTCCCGAGTATCTGCCCCAACTTTTGCCGATCTTCCTCATGAGCCGCGCGCTCAGCGCACTCTCCATCTATCTGCTCCCGAACGCGCGGGGGGCCGGAACGGTTTATGACTTTACCTCGTCGCGCGCCAGGCGAACGGGGCAGCTCCTCTCGAGCCTCTATTTGATACTTGCCGCGGCAGCTCTTTTCGGCACGGGTTCTCTGTTTACGGGCGCTTGCATTTTCGCTGCCGTGCTGCTCGCGGCGGTATATAGCGGCGCTCGCGCAGCCCTCTCCTTCGGCGGCATGACGGGAGACCTCGCGGGCTTTCTCTTAACGAACTGCGAGGCGGCCGGCCTCATCGCCGCCGCGCTTGCATTCCGCATTTAAAGACCGTATAATCTAAGATTATTATATAAAATAAGAAGCAGTCAAAAGTCCGCTCAAGGCGGGCAAATTCAGCGCTTGTCCGACCACGGGCGAAGCTGAGAAAGGGGGACCGGACAGTATGGAAGAGAACCAGAGAGAATTGGAGAAGCCGGCAGAATTTACAGACCCGGATGTACTCTATGAGGAGCTGATCGCAGCCATTGAGCGCTATCATCCCTCCGACGACACTGCGCTCATTCACCGCGCCTATATGACCGCGAAGAACGCACATATGGACCAGAAGCGGAAGTCCGGCGAGCCCTACATCATCCACCCGCTCTGCGTCGCGATTATTCTCGCGGATTTGGAGCTCGACAAAGAGAGCATCATCGCGGGTCTTTTGCACGATGTCGTCGAGGACACGATACTCACGAAGGAGCAGATTGCGCGCGTCTTCGGGGACGATGTGGCCCTTCTGGTGGACGGCGTTACCAAGCTCACAAACCTCACCTGGACCAAGGACAGACTTGATATTCAGGCCGAAAACCTTCGCAGAATGTTTCTTGCCATGTCCCAGGACATACGAGTCATTTTGATTAAGCTTGCGGACCGCCTCCACAACATGCGCACCCTGCAGCACATGAAGCCGGAAAAGCAGCGCGAAAAGGCGAAGGAAACCCTGGAAATCTATGCGCCGCTCGCAGACCGCCTCGGTATCAGCCGCGTCAAGGTGGAACTCGACGATTTGGCGCTCCGTTATCTGGAGCCGAAGGCGTATCACGAGATTGAAGAAAAAATCGCGGAGATGAGTCAAAGCAAGGAGCGCGTCATCGAGAGTCTGGTTGAAAAAGTACAGCACCTCATGAACCGCGAGCAGATTCCGAGCAGTGTGATCGGGCGGCGAAAGCACATCTTCTCGATTTACAAGAAGATGGTGAGTCAGAACAAGAGCTTTGACGAGATTTACGATATCTTCGCGGTGCGCGTGCTTGTGCAGGATTTAAAGGACTGCTATGCCGCGCTCGGCGCCCTGCATGTGAATTTCACACCGCTCTCGGAACGCTTTAAGGACTATATCGCGCGTCCCAAGCCGAACCGCTACCAGTCCCTGCACACGACCCTCATAGACCGCGGCGGCACCCCTCTTTGAAGTGCAGATTCGCACCTATGAGATGGATAAGGTCGCAGAATACGGTATCGCCGCGCACTGGAAGTACAAGGAGAAGGCGAAGGGCGAGAATCCCACGGTGACAGGCGGCGAGGCGGAGAAGATGCGCTGGCTCCGCCAGATTCTCGAGTGGCAGCGGGAGATGCCGGACAGCAAGGAGTTTCTCTCGGGTGTCCGAAACGAGTTGAACCCGTTTACGGACATGGTCTATGCCTTTACGCCGAACGGCGATGTCAAAACCCTGCCGGCCGGCTCCACGCCGATTGACTTTGCCTATTCCATTCACTCCGCGGTCGGAAACTGCATGGTGGGCGCACGTGTCAATGCGCGCATGGTGCCGTTAAACTATGTGATACAAAACGGAGACCGCGTCGAAATTCTGACTTCGCAGAACTCGCGCGGACCGAGCCGCGACTGGCTCAAGCAGGCAAAGAGTTCTCAGGCGCGAAATAAAATCAATCAGTGGTTTAAGACCGAGCTCAAAGAAGAGAACATTGTGCGGGGCAAGGAATTGCTCGCCGCCTATGCGAAGAGCCGCGGACAGGATTGGGGCGAGTTAAACCGCCCGGAGTACCAGGAAAAGGTGCTGCGCCGCTATTCCATGCATGACTGGGACGCGGTGCTTGCGACCGTGGGCCACGGCGGCATCAAAGAGGGCCAGGTCGTAAACCGCATGATCGAGGAGCGGAAACGGGCGCTCGCCAAGCAGATTTCGGATGAGACCGTGCTCGCAAACCTCGAGGAGAACAACAAGGAGAGCCAGATTGCGACGCTCCGCAGATCCGGAAACGGCATCGTCGTGAAAGGCATCCACGACCTCGCGGTTCACTTTTCTCGTTGCTGCGCGCCGGTTCCGGGCGATGAAATTGTAGGCTTCGTGACGCGCGGCCGCGGCATTACCATACACCGCACGGACTGCATCAACATTCTGTCCCTGCCCGAAATCGAGAGGGCCCGTCTCATCACGGCCGAATGGCAGGTGCCGGAGGGAGAGGAGAATCACTATATTGCGACCATACGCGTGGTTGCGCACAACCGCACCGGTCTACTGGTTGACATAAGCCGTGTCTTTACCGAGCGCGGTCTGGATGTGAAGGCCTTCAACACGAGAACCTCGAAGCAGGACATTGCGACGATGGACGTGACCTTCGAGATCGGCTCCGCGGAGGAGATTCGTTCTCTGCAGGATAAACTTCGGCAGTGCGATGGCGTCATTGACATTGAGAGGAGCTGAGCCATGGACGAGAGCAAACTTTCCGTTCTTTGCATGACACTGGGTATGGTGGAGACCAACTGTTACCTGGTTTGGAACAAAGAGAGCAAGGAGGCCCTCTTGATCGATCCGGCCGATTCCGCGCTGCAGATCGAGAAGGTGATACGCGAGCGGGAGCTCACGCTGAAGGCCCTTCTTCTGACGCACGGTCACTTTGACCACGTGCTCGCGGCCGATGCGCTGCGTGAGGCCTTTCATGTGCCGCTCTGCGCGGCTGCCCCCGAGGCGGAGACCTTAAACGATCCCGACTTAAACGGCGACGCGCGTTTCATGCGGAGCGGACTCCGCTTAAAGCCGGACCGCCTGTTCACGGACGGCGAGAAGGTAGAGATACTCGGCACCGAGATGCAGGTAATTTTCACACCGGGACACACGCGCGGCTCCTGCTGTTACTATTTTCCGGCGGAGCAAGTTCTCTTCTCTGGCGACACGCTCTTTCAGGGTTCCTTCGGCCGGGTGGATTTGCCGGGCGGAGACCTGCCGAGCTTAAAGAAATCACTGGACAGGCTCTTTGCGCTCCCGGAGGATACGCTGGTGCTCCCGGGACATATGGGCGAGACCAGCATAGGCGAAGAGCGGAAGAGTAACTCGATTTTCTATTACTGAGACAGGATAAAACAGATGATATCCTTACAATTACAGGACGTCCCCTTTGAACAGGATGTCCGGGAACTTTTCATGGCGTTTTTTCCGGGACAGAGCTTCAGTCATGTACCGGAACAAGACGCCATGATTTCTTGTATCATGGAGGCCTGCGCGGAGGAAGGCGCCGCGCCGCGGCTCGGCAGCTATCGAGCCGAACTGCGGACGGCAGAGGGAGAGGCGTTTCGCTTTGAGAGCGCTTGGATGGAAGAGCGCATCGAGAGCAAGAACGAATTGAAGCGTGCGCTCTACCGCGCGCTCTCCGCGCTCACGGGGAAAGAACTTCCCTGGGGCACGCTGACCGGCATACGCCCCGCAAAGCTTGCGCTCACGGGACTGCAAGCGGGGAAGTCGGCGGATGAAATCCGGGCCGAATTCAAACGCGATTTCTTTTTGAGTGACGCAAGGAACGAGCTCTGTGTGAGGACCGCTGAAAATGAGCTCCGCGCGATTCGCGGGCTCGACTTTTCGACGGGCTACAGTCTCTACATCGGCATTCCCTTCTGTCCGACGACCTGCCTCTACTGCTCCTTCCCCTCCTATCCGATCGGAAGTAAGAAGAGCACGGCCTACCTCGCGGCCTTAAAAGAAGAAATACGGCTGGTCGCGAACTTGATGGCGGAAAAGCGCCTCGACGCAATCTATGTGGGCGGCGGGACGCCGACCAGTTTAAGTGCCGCGGAACTCGAAGAACTGCTCGGCTTTGTGAGAGGACTCTTTGACCTCTCGGCGCTTCGGGAGTTTACGGTCGAGGCCGGACGCCCGGACAGCATAAGCCGCGAGAAGCTGATGGTCCTAAGGGAACAGGGAGTGGATCGCATCAGCATCAACCCCCAGACCCTAAAACAGGGGACCCTCGACCTAATCGGGCGCTTTCACACGGTAGAACAGTTCGTTGAGAGCTTTCGGCTCGCGAGAGAGCTCGGCTTTGACAACATCAACACCGACCTCATCATGGGGCTTCCGAACGAGAGCGAGGCGGATGTGCGGCGCACCATGGAGGGCATACGCGCGCTTTCGCCGGACGATGTGACCATACACAGTCTCGCTTTGAAGCGGGCGGCGCGCCTCAACACGAAGCGCGAGGACTATGCGGATGTGAGCTACGGCGACGCGAACCGCATGGTGGAGCTCGCCTCTTCCTATTGCGAAGAGATGGGGCTCTCGCCCTACTACCTCTACCGCCAGAAAAATATGGCGGGCAACTTAGAGAATGTGGGCTGGTGCAAAAGAGGCAAGGAAGGGCTCTACAACATTCTCATCATGGAAGAACTCGAGACCATTATAGGCTGCGGCGCGGGCACAACGACGCGGGTGATGCACGGCGCCGGGCAGTACGATCGCCTTGAGAATGTCAAGGATCCCGGACTCTATGTGGAACGTCTTGAGGAGATGCTCGCAAAAAAGGAGCGTGCCCTCGGCGGAGATGTGCTAAGATAAAGAGATAGAGACGATAGGGAGAAGCGCCAATCGGAGAGAAGGAGGGTAAGGCGATGAGTTTAAAGAAGCAGCCGGTCACAGGAATGAAGGACATTCTGCCGGACGAGATGACCTTGCGGGATTATTTAATCGGTGTCATTAAGGAGACCTACCGCAGCTTTGGTTTCACCCCCATGGAGACTTCTGCGTGGAGCACATTGAGAATTTGACGAGCAAGCAGGGCGGCGACAACGAGAAGCTGATTTTTCAAAAATTTTTAAAGCGCGGCGAGAAGCTCCGCCTCTCGGAGGCGGCGGGCGAGGAAGATCTCTGCGACAGCGGTCTTCGCTACGATCTGACGCTTCCGCTGACCCGTTATTATGCGAACAATGCGGCAAAGCTGCCGAGCCCCTTTAAGGCGCTGCAGTGCGGCTCGGTCTGGAGAGCGGACCGCCCGCAGAAGGGCAGATATCGCCAGTTCACCCAGTGCGACATCGATATCCTGGGTGAGGAGAGCAATCTCGCCGAAATCGAGCTGATCCTCGCAATCGCGAAGACCTTAAAGAAGCTGGTTCCGACCAACGACTTTCTGGTCCGCGTGAACGACAGAAAGATACTGCGTGCCATGGTGGCTTTTGCGGGCTTCCCGGCGGGACAGGAAGACAGCGTTCTGATTACGCTCGACAAGATGGATAAGATCGGCACGGAAGGTGTCCGCGCGGAGCTCATTGAGAACGGCGCGAGCGAGTCCTCCGCAGAGAAGTACCTGGGTCTCCTTGCGAACCTCGGGAACGATGCGGCGGCGGTGCGCGGACTCGGCGAGACCCTCGGCGACTTCCTCGAGGCGGGCACCGCGGAGGGACTTGCGGAGACTCGCGGAAGCCGTTGAGAGCGTGAGCGGCGGTGCGGTCAAGGTACAGTTTGACCCGACCTTGGTTCGCGGCATGGGCTATTATACGGGCTCTATCTTCGAGGTTTCGATGGAAGGCTTCGGCGGTTCGGTTGCGGGCGGCGGACGCTACGACAAGATGGTCGGCAAGTTCACGGGTACGGATGTCCCGGCCTGCGGCTTCTCGATCGGTTTTGAGCGCATCATCGCAATCCTCATGGATCAGCAGTACGTGATTCCCTCGCAGAAGGAGAAGGTCGCGATTCTGCTCGATAAGAAGCTCAGTGCAGCGCGGCGAGGCGAGGCGCTGCTCGAAGCGGAGCGCGAGCGTGAGGCCGGCAAGGATGTGCTGGTCACCAAGATGGCAAAGAACAAGAAATTCCAGCGAGACCAGCTCTCGCAGCAGGGCTATACGGATTTCCGGGATTATTTTGAGGCATAAGAGGGGAGATACAGTATGTCGGAGTCAATGAGAGGCTTGAAGAGAACACATCGCTGCGGCGAAGTGGTGGGAGCGGAGCTCGGCAGTGAAGTCACGGTCATGGGATGGGTGCAGCGCAGCCGCAATAAGGGCGGCGTCGTGTTCACCGATCTTCGCGACCGCAGCGGTCTGCTCCAGCTCATTTTTGAGGAGGAGGACTGCGGAGAAGAGGTGTTCCGCAAGGCGCAGAGCTTAAAGAGCGAGTACTGCATTGCGGTCGAGGGACGGCTTGAGCGCCGTTCGGACCCGAACCCGAAGCTCCCGACCGGTGAGCTCGAGGTGCGGGCAAAGACACTCCGCATATTCTCGGAGTCCGAGACCCCGCCCTTCCCGATCGAGGAGAACACGAAGACGCGCGAGGAGCTTCGCTTAAAGTACCGCTTCCTCGATCTTCGCCGTCCGGATTTGCAGGCGAGAATCATGTTGCGCTCCAGGATTGCGGCGGAGATTCGCCGCTTCATGACGGGCGAGGGCTTCCTTGAGATTGAGACCCCGACCCTGATTAAGTCGACGCCCGAGGGCGCGCGCGACTATCTGGTGCCGAGCCGTGTCCACCCGGGCAGCATGTACGCGCTGCCGCAGTCGCCCCAGCTCTTAAAGCAACTGCTCATGTGCTCCGGTTACGACCGCTACTTCCAGCTGGCGCGCTGCTACCGCGATGAGGACCTGCGTGCGGACCGTCAGCCGGAGTTCACCCAGGTCGATATGGAGCTCTCCTTTGTGAATGCGGACGATGTGCTCGCGGTCAATGAGAAGCTCCTGCACAGTTTGTTTAAAGAAGTGCTCGGTGTCGAGGTGCAGCTTCCCATTCAGCGCATGACCTGGAGAGAGGCAATGGAGCGCTACGGCTCCGACAAGCCGGATCTCCGCTTCGGCATGGAACTCACGGATGTCTCGTCGGTCGTCAGGGCGACTGCGAGTTTGCGGTCTTTGCGGGCGCACTTGCGGCGGGCGGCGGCGTGCGCGGCATACGTGTGGAAGGCCAGGGCCATATGCCGCGAAAGAAGATCGACGCGCTCGTCGAATTTGCTAAGGGCTACGGCGCGAAGGGTCTCGCCTATGTCGCGATTCAGGAGGACGGAAGCCTTAAGTCCTCGTTTGCGAAGTTCATGAAGGACGAGGAGATGCAGGCGCTCGTTGCGGCCATGGGCGGCAAGAACGGCGACCTCCTGCTCTTTGCGGCGGATAAGAACAAGACGGTCTTTGACGTGCTCGGCAGGCTCCGCGTGGAGCTTGCGCGTCAGCTGGAACTTCTCGACAAGAACGAGTTCCGCTTTGTCTGGATTACGGAATTCCCGCTCCTTGAGTGGTCGGAGGAAGAGGCGCGCTTCAAGGCGATGCACCACCCCTTCACGATGCCCATGGAAGAGGATTGGGATAAGATTGACAGCGATCCGGGTGCGGTTCGCGCCGAGGCCTAGTGACATTGTCTTAAACGGCAATGAGATCGGCGGCGGTTCGGTCCGTATTCACCGCTCGGATGTGCAGGAGAAGATGTTCGAGGTTCTGGGTCTCACGAGAGAGGTCGCGGAGGAGCGCTTCGGCTTCCTGCTCGATGCCTTCCGCTACGGCGTGCCGCCGCACGCGGGTCTCGCCTACGGCCTTGACCGTCTTGCGATGCTCATGGCGGGGGCGGACACGATACGCGACGTCATTGCCTTCCCGAAGGTCAAGGACGCCTCGGATCTCATGATGAACGCACCGGATATTGTTGAGGAGAAGCAGCTGGAGGAGCTCTCTCTCTGCTTCCGGGAGAATCAGGCGTGAACAACGAAACGATTAAGATTTTGATTGCGGACGATGAGGCGCGCATGCGCGCCCTCGTCCGCGATTATCTGCGGGTCAAGGGCTATCAGGTTCTGGAGGCGGAGAACGGCGCGGAGGCGCTTTCGGTCTTCGAGCGGGAGCCCGACATTGCCCTCGTGCTTTTGGATGTCATGATGCCGGAACTGGACGGCTTCGAGACCTTGAAGGAACTGCGCCGCATTTCGGAGGTGCCGGTGCTCATGCTGACCGCGCGCAGCGAGGAGAGGGATGAGCTTCGCGGCTTTCGCTCGGTGCGGACGAATACATCGCAAAGCCCTTCAGCCCGAAGGTACTCATGGCGCGCGTGGAGGCTGTTTTAAAGCGCACCGCGGCGAATCCGGAGGGCGTTGTGCTGGAGATTGCCGGTATACGGCTCGACGAGCGCGCCCACGAAGTCAGCGTGGACGGAAAGAACATAGACTTAAGCTTTAAGGAATTCGAATTGCTCCGCTACTCTCGAAAAATAAGGGGATCGCACTCGCGGGAAAAAGATTCTGAACCATGTCTGGAATTACGACTACTTCGGCGATGCGCGCACCATTGACACGCATGTGAAGAAACTCAGGGCCAAGATGGGAGAGAAGGGCGCGTATATCCGCACCATCTGGGGCATGGGCTATAAATTCGAGCCGGAGGAGGCGTGAAACACTCGATACGCCTGCGCTTTACGGCGCTGATTTTTCTGGTGCTCGCGCTGCTCATGGCGGGCCTGCTCCTAATGAACAGCTTCGGCCTGGAGCGCTTTTACCGCAGGCAGAAGGTGAGAGATTTGGAGTACGCCTACCGGGAACTCGATGCGCTCGCCATGGCGAAGGGCGCAGCGTCCACGGAGGTAGAGGACTTACTCCGCTCCTACAGCAGTCGCTATAACATCATGGTGGCAATCGTGATCTCGGCGAATTCAAAGCTCTTACAGAGCAGCGAGAACGGGAAGAGCCGACTCTACAAGCGGGTGCAGCGCTATCTCTTCCAACAGGGAGAAGACAGCAAGACTGTGGTGCTGAAGCGAAGCGAGAACTACACCATTGTGCAGGCTTACGACGAGGGCAGCCAGAGTGCGAATATAGACTGTTTCGCCTATCTCTCGGACAACCAGACCCTGCTGCTCATGACCACGCCGGTTGCGAATCTCAGGAGAGTGTGCGGCTCGCAAACCGCTTTCTTCTAGTGGGTGCGCTGACCCTCTTGTTCGGAGTCTTTTTGGTCTGGGGCATGACCTCCCGCATTACGGGTCCCATATGATCGCTCGCGGCCCTCTCCGAAAAAAACTGGGACACATGGATTTTTTTCGAGGCTACCGCGGACAGAACGAGGATGAAATCGGCGTGCTCGGCAAAAACATGAACAGCATGGCGGAACAGCTGGAGCGGGCCATACTGGACTTAAAGGAAGCGAACCGAAAGTTGCGCGACGACCTTGCGCGCAAGGAAGAGATAGATGAGATGCGGCGGGAGTTTATCGCGAATGTCTCGCATGAGCTGAAAACCCCGATTGCCCTGATACAGGGCTATGCGGAGGGACTCGCGGACGGGCTCTGCGAGGAGAAAGAGATGCGGGAACAGTATCTCGGCGTGATACTCGACGAGACGGAGCGCATGAACAAGCTGGTGCGCCAGTTGCTCACGCTCTCGCAGCTGGAATCCGAGCATCCGGACCTGAATCTCGAGGTGTTTGATCTCCGGGAGAGCGCCGAGAGCGTGCTCCGGAAAACGCAGGTACTAGCCGAGGAGAGCGGGGCGAAGAGTTCGCTGCTCGCGCCGAAGGAAGCTCTCTTGGTGCGCGCGATGCCTTTCGCATCGACGAAGTACTCATGAACTACGTGAGCAATGCGTATCATCATGTGAGCGAGGGCGGTGAGGTTATCTTGCGCCTCCGTGTCGACGGCAATCGGGCGCACTGCGAGGTCTTTAACAGCGGAAAGCCGATTCCCGAGGCCGATTTGGAGCGGGTGTTTGAGAAGTTCTACAAGGTAGACAAGGCGCACACACGGAAGTACGGCGGGAGCGGAATCGGTCTCTCGATTGTGCGTGCGATTATGACCCAGCACAATATGCCCTGCGGCGTGCGAAACGTCGAGAACGGCGTGGTGTTCTGGTTTGAACTGCCGCTCGCCGCGACATGAACCACAGGATGTGCCCGTGAAACACTAGATGTGGTGGCGTGACAAAAAGCAAACACAAAACTTGTGAAATTTGCCCATTGCTTTTTGAATCTTGTGAACTCTGACGAGGATGCAAACGCACTTACTGGACTTTTCTCGCTCTGTTTCGGCGCTTTGCCATGTTTTCAATTCCAGTCAAGAGCGGTACACTATAGGAGCCCTAATTATGGGGCTTCTATTTTATTGATACTCCACATCTAGTGGAGATGAACCGCGAAAGAGGGGAACGGGATGGAAACCAAGGTCAGAACCAATGTCATTAAGCGCAACGGCCAGGAAGTGGAGTTTGACATCGAGAAAATCGTGAATGCGATTGAGGCGGCAAACCGCGAGGTGGACAGAATTCACCAGATGAACACCTACCAGATTCAGGCGATTGCGGATAAGATTGCCGCAGAGGTTGCGAACATCAAGCGCGCCGTCAACGTCGAGGACATTCAGGAGATGGTCGAAACCGGCATCATGGAGATGCGCGGCTTTGAGGTTGCGCAGAAGTACATTCGTTACCGCTACAAGAGAAGCCTTGCGCGTCATGCGAATACGACAGACGAGGGTATACTCTCCCTGATTGACCAGGCGAACGAGGAAGTGAAGCAGGAGAACTCGAACAAGAACCCGGTCATCAACTCGACCCAGCGGGACTACATGGCAGGCGAAGTCTCGAAGGACCTGACGCGCCGCATTCTGCTGCCCGAGGAGATTGTGAAGGCGCACGAGGAGGGCTTGATTCACTTCCACGATTCCGATTACTACGCGCAGCGCGAGCACAACTGTGACCTCATCAACCTGGAGGACATGCTGCAGAACGGCACCGTGATCAGCGAGACCATGATCGAGAAGCCGCACAGCTTCTTTACGGCCTGCAATGTCACGACCCAGATTGTCGCACAGGTCGCTTCGAACCAGTACGGCGGTCAGTCCTTTACGCTCTCGCACCTCGCGCCCTTTGTCGACGTGAGCCGTCAGAAGATTCGCAAGGCGGTCCTGGAGGAGAGAGAGCTCTGCGGTGAGTCCGCGGACGATGAAATCGTGGACCGCATCACCGAGCGCAGACTGAAAGAGGAGATTCGCAGCGGTATCCAGACCATTCAGTACCAGCTGATTACGCTCATGACCTGTAACGGTCAGGCGCCGTTTGTCACGATGTTCATGTACCTCGACGAGGTCCCGGAGGGACGCTTAAGAGACGATCTCGCGAGCATCATCCGCGAAGTGCTGCTGCAGAGAATGCGCGGCGTCAAGAACGAGAAGGGCGTCTGGATTACCCCGGCCTTCCCGAAGCTGATCTACGTTCTGGACGAGGACAATATCAGCGAGGACGCACCGTACTGGGAGCTCACCGAGCTCGCGGCGGAGTGCACCGCAAAGCGCCTCGTGCCGGACTACATCTCGGCGAAGAAGATGAAGGAGTACAAGAACGGCGATGTGTGTACCCGTGCATGGGTTGCCGCTCCTTCCTGACCCCGGATCTCGAGGGCCTCGGCGAGAACGGCGCGCACAAGTACTACGGCCGCTTCAACCAGGGCGTTGTGACCATCAACCTTGTCGATGTTGCCTGCCCTCTACGGCGATATGGACAAGTTCTGGGAGATACTCGAGGAGAGACTGGAGCTCTGCCACCGCGCGCTCCGCTGCCGTCACGAGAGACTGCTCGGCACCGTCTCCGACGTTGCCCCCATACTCTGGCAGCACGGCGCACTGGCGCGCTTACAGAAGGGCGAGACCATTGACAAGCTCCTGTTTGACAATTACTCGACCATTTCGCTCGGCTACGCGGGCCTCTACGAGATGTGCATGCGGATGACGGGCAAGAGCCACACCGACGCGGAAATCGGCCGGCCGTTCGCAATCAAGGTCATGGAGAAGCTGAACGACAAGTGCGCGGAGTGGCGCGAGGCAGAGAGAATCAGCTATTCGATTTACGGAACGCCGATGGAGTCCACGACCTACAAGTTCGCAAAGAGCCTGCAGAAGCGCTTCGGCATCATTCCGGGCGTCACGGACAAGAACTACATCACCAACAGCTACCACGTCCACGTGAGCGAGAAGGTCGATGCCTTCCAGAAGCTCTCGTTTGAGGCGGACTTCCAGAAGCTCTCTCCGGGCGGTGCCATCAGCTATGTCGAGGTGCCGAATCTGCAGAACAATATCCCGGCGGTGCTCTCGATGATGCGCTATATTTACGATCACATCATGTACGCGGAGCTCAACACGAAGAGCGATTACTGCCAGGTCTGCGGCTACGACGGTGAGATTAAGATTCGCGAGAACGAGAACGGCAAGCTGATTTGGGAGTGCCCGAACTGCGGCAACCACGATCAGGAGAAGCTCTTTGTCGCGCGGAGAACCTGCGGCTATATCGGCACGCAGTTCTGGAACCAGGGAAGAACACAGGAGATTCGCGACCGCGTCCCGCATGTCTCTGACCGCCAAGCGGGAGGCAGGTTGTAAGAGCGTCGAGGACCGAAAAGTCCGGGAGGAAGAATGAATTACGGACAGGTGTTTTATGCGGATACGGCAAATGGCATAGGCGCGCGCATCTCGCTCTTTGTGAGCGGGTGCACGCACCACTGTCCGGGTTGTTTTAACGAGGAGACCTGGGATTTTAACTTCGGCGATCCCTTCACAAAAGAGGTCGAGGACGATATCATAGAGCATCTTCGCCCTCCCACATCGACGGGCTCTCGCTGCTCGGCGGCGAGCCCATGGAGGCGCAGAACCAGCGCGCCCTCCTGCCGTTTCTGGAGCGGGTCAAGCGAAGTGCCGCATGCGACTGTTTGATCTACTCGGCCATACCTTCGAGGAACTTCTGACACGGAGAATCGCCGCTGTCACACCGAGGCGACCAGGCGCATTCTGGAACTCGCGGACATCTTGGTGGACGGCAAATCCATACTCGCGGAAAAGGATGTCAAACTTCGCTTTCGCGGGAGCAGAAACCAGCGCATTCTGGAACTGAAGGAAAGCCTCAAGGAAAACCGTCCGGTGCACTCGCGCTACGAGAATCCGATCGAACACCATTATTAATTGAATGAATGGACTGCGATAGTATAATCTCAGAAACAGCAGCCCCTCCCCAAAGCAAAATGAAGCAATCACAGGAGGGGCTTTTTATGAAAAATCAGTCAGTTATTGAAAGATAAACCGGTTACACTCTCACTCGAAGTATTTCCGCCGAAGACCTCCGAGAAATACGAGGCGACTGCGGCGAATGCAAAGAAGATTGCGGCATTGCATCCGGACTTCATGTCCGTGACTTACGGCGCGGGCGGCGGCACGGGAGACTTTACGGCGGAGATTGCGGCGGAGATTCAGAACGGCTACGGCGTTCCGACCCTTGCGCACCTGACCTGCGTCTCCTCCTCGCGGGAGCATGTGACCAAAATGCTTTCTCTACAAGGAGAAGGGCATCGAGAACATCCTCGCGCTTCGCGGCGACTTGCCGCAGGACGGCACGCGCTCGGAAGACTACCGCTATGCGGTACAGCTGATCCGCGATATCAAGGAGAAAGAGGGCGATTTCTTCTGTCTCGGCGGTGCCTGCTATCCGGAGGGACATGTGAGTGCGAGCACAAGGAGGACGATATTCAGTTCTTAAAGGAGAAGGTGGATGCGGGTCTCGACTTCCTGACCACCCAGCTTTTTTCTTTGACAACAATATTTTTTTATAACTTCCTCTATCGCGCAAGAGAGAAGGGCATCTCGGTTCCTGATCATCGCGGGCATCATGCCGATTACCCGGGCAGAGCAGTTAAAGCGCTCGGTCGCACTGTCCGGAACGGCGAGCCGCAGCGCTCGCGCGATTGTGGATCGCTTCGGCGAGCGGAAAGAAGCGATGGAGCAGGCGGGTATTATCTATGCGGCCGAGCAGATTGTGGACCCTATCGCAAACGGCGTGACCCACATTCATGTATACACGATGAACCGCCCGCAGATTGCGGAGCGCATTTTAAACCAGCTCGGAGATTGTCGACTGATGGATGCGCGGGAATTGGAACTCGATTACAGCGAGGTGTACCGCTACCTCGGCTACCGGAAGGAAGAGCCTGAGGGCGAGGTGAAGGAGGTCGTGAGCGCTGTGTCGCGGAGCTGGTCGCGCAGGCGGAGCCCGCTCGGTTGCGCGGCGCTTCCGCTCGAATTTCTCGGCGAGCAGCGCTTCCGCATCGGCGACATGGAGCTTGAGAGCTGGCGCTCGCGCGGAACATGCGCGGTTGCGACGAGGCTCATCTCATGGCGGCTACCATAGGATTTGCGATGGACAGGCTGGCGGCACGCGCTTCGGCAATCGGGCGCATGAGTCGGGCCGTCATCTACCAAGCCGCGGGAGCCATGCTGATTGAGAGTTATTGCGACGCGCTGAACCGGAAACTTAAGGAAGAAGCGGCTGCGGAGGGGAAGTTCCTGCGCCCGCGCTTCTCGCCGGGCTACGGTGACTTGCCGCTCGCAATTCAACCCGAGCTGTTTCGCGTGCTCGAAGTGCAGAAGAACACGGGAATTACCCTGACCGAGAGCCTTCTGATGATGCCGACCAAGTCGGTGACGGCGCTGATCGGGGTTTCGACGGAAGACTCCCACTGCCTGATTCAGGGCTGTGAGAGCTGCGGAAAAAGAGACTGTAGTTTTCGGAGATAAGAGAGGGAGATCAAAGAGATGGAGAAGAGAGATTTACGTGCCTGTCTCGGCAAGGAGTGGCTCTACTATGACGGCGGAACCGGCTCCCTCCTGCAGGAAAAGGGCTTAAAGGGCGGAGAACTGCCGGAGCGGTGGAACTTAGAGCGTCCGGAAGATATCATTTCGATTGCGGAGTCCTATTTCCGCGCGGGCGCGGACATTGTGAACAGCAACACCTTCGGCGCAAACCGCCTGCACTATCCGGACAGGACGGAGCTCGAGCAAATTGTCCGCGCGGGTGTGCGCCATGTTAGAACGGGCCTTCAGCGAAGCGGTCGAACGGACGGCTTTGTCGCGCTGGACTTGGGCCCCACCGGACGCCTCTTAAAGCCGATGGGCGACCTTGCCTTTTGAGGACTGCGTTGCGATTTTTTTGCGGGAAGCGGTGCGCTGGGGCAAGGAAGAGGGGGCGGATCTCGTACTGATCGAGACCATGTCCGATGCGATGGAGGCAAAGGCTGCGGTGCTCGCGGCAAAGGAGAACTCGGATCTTCCGGTCTTTGTCACAACGGTCTTTGACGAGAAGGGAAAGATGCTGACCGGCGGCACGGTGGAGAGCGTCACGGCGATGCTCGAGGGCCTTCGGGTCGATGCGCTCGGTGTGAACTGCGGCCTCGGACCGCTGCAGCTCTATCCGATCGTGAAACAGCTCCGCGAAGTCTGCTCGCTCCCCATCATTGTAAATCCGAATGCCGGGCTGCCGCATGCGAAGGACGGCGTGACCTACTACGATCTCGGGGCGGAGGAATTCGCCGCGGAGATGAAGAAAATTGCGGAACTCGGTGTCCACGTGCTCGGCGGCTGCTGCGGCACCACGCCGAGCAATATCTGACTCGAAATCGAAGCGACGCGCGCGCTTCCCTTCGAAGCGCCGGTAAAAAGCACCGCGCCATGGTCTCTTCGTTCTCGCAGACGGTAGAGCTCGGCAAGCGCCCCGTTATCATCGGCGAGCGCATCAACCCGACCGGCAAGAAGCGCTTTAAAGAGGCGCTCCGAACGGGCGATATCGAGTACATCTTGGAGCAGGGCATAGAGCAGGAAGAGGCCGGCGCGACATGCTGGATGTGAACGTGGGCCTTCCGGAACTCAACGAGCCGGAGATGATGGAGACGGTGATGACCAGACCCAGGGTGTCACGGCGCTGCCGCTGCAGCTCGACACGACGAATTTGGAGGCGTTGGAGCGCGGTTCGCCTCTACCACGGCAAGGCCATGATCAACTCCGTGAACGGCAAGGAGGAGAGCTTTGAGACCGTGCTCCCGCTGGTCGCAAAGTACGGCGGCGTGGTCGGGCCTGGCCTCGATGAGAACGGTATCCCGAGGATGCAGAGGGCTGCACTCGCGTCGCGAAGAAGATTTATGCGCGCGCGGCGGAGTACGGCATCCCGCCGGAGGACATCATCATCGACGGCCTCGCGATGACCATCTCGACCGACGACAACTCGGCGAATGTGACCCTCGAGGTGCTGCGCCGTGTCCGCGACGAATTGCACGGGCACTCGATACTCGGTGTCAGCAATATCTCCTTCGGCCTGCCGCAGCGCGAGTTGATCAACAGCTTCTTCTTTTCGCTCGCCATGAAGAGCGGGCTCTCCTGCGCCATCATCAACCCGAACAACGAGGCGATGATGGCGGCTCACTGCTCCTACCTGGCGCTATCCGGACTTTGACTGGCAGTGCCAGGGCTATATCGCGGAGTATGCGGGTAAGGCCAACGTGTTTGCGGGTAAGGGCAAGGTCGTCGTCGCGGCAGAGGGCGGCGAGAAGGCAAAAATCGGCAGTGCGGAACTCCCCGAGGGCATGCAGGGCTCGCCCCTCATTGACGCAATCCGCTTCGGTCTCGGCGAGAAGGCGACGGAGGAGACCACGCGCCGCATCGAAGAGGGAGAGGCCCCTCGACATCGTAAAACCGAGAGTTGATTCCCGCCCTCGATGTGGTGGGCAAGGGGCTTTGAAAAGGGAACCTCTTCCTCCCGCAGCTCCTCATGGCGGCGGAGGCCGCAAAGGCTGCCTTTTGAAGTGGTCAAGCAGTCCATGAGCGGCACGGCGCGAAAGCGAGCGCGGCAGCGTGATACTCGCGACCGTAAAGGGCGATATTCATCGACATCGGCAAGAACATTGTGAAGGTGCCTGCGGAGAACTACGGCTATAAGGTGTATGACTTGGGCCGTGATGTGCCGGCGGAGGCCATTGTAGAGACCGCGCTGCAACACGATGTAAAGCTCGTCGGCTTAGCGCCCTGATGACGACAACCGTCGTCAACATGGAGTCGACCATCGTTGCTCCGCGAGAAAAAGCCGGATGCCAAGGTCGTGGTAGGCGGCGCTGTCATGACCAAGGAGTACGCGGACGATATCGGCGCGGATCGCTACGCGAAGGAAGCCATGGATACCGTGAGCTACGCGGATACGCTGTTCCCGGAGGTATGTTAAAGCGAGGCAGCAAGAGCTGTCTCCTTTTTGCCGGAGAAGCGGAAAGCAGTTGCTGTAGAGTTGAACAGAACGAATTTGAGAAGAAACGGAGAGGAGAGGCTATGTCTTTATTGCATCCGAGAGGCGAGAAACTCGCGTTTAATCATAAGAGAGCCTGCGGCCTTTGGCTGATCGCGGTGTCCCTGGTCATTTTTGCGGCCGCGGTCATCGGCGGGAAACAAAGCATCAATATGACGGTGTTCAGCCTGGGCTATATCGCAGCGTTTTTTTCTGATCAATGCCAATCAAAGTTTGCAGAGGCGTTATTCCGAGGGGCCCTCGAGTCCGTTTCAAAGAAAAGCGGGATTTTACGCAATCATCTTGTTATTTGTGCTGATGTCTTTGTTCGGCGGACCGTATTTCGCAAGCGAAAATTGGAGACGCATCTGGCTCGGCGCTTTTCTGGCCACCGCGCTTCATTTCCTGCCCTTTTATTATGTGCACGGAAAAATCGATGCTTGTTTTGAGTCTTGTTTCCACCGTGAATGTTGTGCTCGGCTATGCCTTTCCGGAACTTCCGCTGGTCTACACCGCTTATGCGGATGCGGCAATTAAACTCGGTTTCGGCGATATCTCTTTTTGCTCTCGAAGCCGTCGAAGCAAAGCTAAAGTGATGGGACAAAAAGAATCGGTATAGAGGAAGGGTGAATCAAAGGACGGAATATAAAAAGGCAGAGCGAATCGCCCCGCCTTTTTCTCATTTGGTGCATCGAATTTACTTCGTGCCGAAGATGCGGTCGCCCGCGTCGCCGAGACCCGGGAGTATGTAAGCGTGCTCGTTCAGCTGGCGGTCTAAGTGCCCCACATAAATCTGGATGTCGGGGTGCGCGTTCCGGAGGCGCTCCAGGCCCTCGGGCGCAGCGATGATACACATGAACTTAATCTCTTGCCGCCGTGCTGCTTAATCATACGAATGGCGTCACAGGCGGAACCGCCGGTTGCGAGCATGGGGTCGGTGACCACTATGGTGCGCTCTTCAATCGGGGTGGGAAGCTTGCAGTAGTATTCGACCGGCTCGTGAGACTCGGGATCGCGGTACAAACCGATATGACCGATTTTTGCGGTCGGAACCAGGGCCTGAATGCCGTTTACCATGCCGAGACCCGCGCGAAGTATCGGCACGACCGCCATCTTTCTGCCGGCAATGACCGGCGAAGGGTGCGTTCAGCGGTGTCTCGACCTCAATGTCCTCGGTCTCCAAATCCGCAAGCGCCTCATATCCCATCAGCATGCTGATCTCCTCGACCAGGCTGCGAAATTCATTGGTCCCGGTCGTCTTGTCGCGGAGACGGGTAATCTTATGCTGCACCAGCGGGTGGCGGTTCACAAATACTTCTCCCATGTATAGACCTCCTGTCATGGTTTCCTTTTGCTCTGAAAGCCTCTGTGCTTCCAGTCATTTTAGCACGGCATACAAGCGGTGACAATGAGAGTTCCGATGTGTTATACTGAAAGCCGTGAACGGAGGTTTTTTTATGCTGCGTGAAGATAAGATACGTCTGATGTATGAAATCGCAAAATACGAGAAGAGTGCAGACGAATGGGAGCGTCCCGCGAAAGAATACTTTCGGGGGACTATATCGGCATGCACCTTTTTGCAGTCTTTTTGAGCTTTTACCCTGAGCTATGCGCTGATACTCGGCATTGTATTGCTTTTATCATTTGGAACACATCTTAAATGCGGTCAATGTACTGATTGTGTTTCGCTTTTGTGTTGCGCTGCGTGGTGGCGTATGCGGTGGGTCTCTTTGCTGTTTGAAATTTGACCCTACATTGTGTTCCGTCGGCGCTACGACAGGTCGGCGGCAAGGCGAAAGGAACATCTGCGCTGCTTAAATCGCCTCAAAAAGCGCTATGACACCGAGGAGAGAATCAAGGAGCTCGTAAAGGAGGAGGGCGCGAATGCTTAATTTGTTTGTGTTTCGCGAGAAACTGCGTGCATGTTACGCGCGCTTCGGGAATATCATTGTTCCCTGTCCTGCATTTTTTTCGACGGCGCTGCTTTGCGCTCGTGCTGCTGAACAACGGCATGGCTACGAGCGGCGCCTCGTGCGCCCTGTCGCTGTGCTTTCTCATTTCGCTGCTCGGCCTTTTGCCCTGGGGCGGCATCTGTGTGGTGCTCGGCATCGCCGTGCTGCTCCATATTTTTTTGCGGTCTCTGCGGAGTTTGCGCTGATTACCTTCGCCTTCTTCTGGTACTCGCGCTGCTCTACTACGGTTTCTCCCCGCGAGACAGCGTCATCCTCATCCTGACACCGGTACTCTTTTGAGTTAAAACTCCCTGTATCTCCTGCCCATCCTGGTGGGACTCGGCGGTTCGGTGTTTTCGGTGATTCCGCCTCCGGCGGCATTATCCTCTACTACATCATCAACTACGTACACAACAACGCGGCGCCGCTCACCAACGGCGAGTCCGTGGATGTCGCGCAGAAGTATCTGCAAATGCTGAACGGTGTTCTGCTCGACAAGACGCTGATTCTCTACCTGCTGGCGTTCTCGCTTTCTGCTGGTGGTCTGGTGTGCGCAGACTGTCGATGGATTACGCCTGGGACGCAGGTATACTTGCGGGCATACTCACCATGCTCTTTGTGTTTTTTTCCTCGGGAATTTCTGGTACGGAGTCGGCGTCAAAATCGTGCCGCTGCTCCTCGGCCTCGTGCTCGCGGGTCTGCTCGCCGAACTCTACCGTTTTCTGGGTATTCAGTGTCGACTATTCGCGGACGGAGTACTCGCAGTTTGAGGACGATGACTACTACTATTATGTAAAGGCGGTGCCGAAGATTACGGTCGCGGCGCCTGAGCCCAAAACGCAGACAATCAACACGCCGAAGCGCCCTCGAAGAAGTGCGGATGAAGGCGAGACGAAGAGGTAGGCCATGCAGCTGTTCTTTCAGAATTTGAGCGCGGGAATGGAGTTTTTGCCGCGGCTCTCGCTCACGGGCATCATTGAGATTTGCATTATATCCTGATGACCTGTGCGTTTTTGACCTGGGTCATGGACACAAAGGCGTGGATACTGCTGCGCGGACTCCTGCTGATTGTCGCCTTTGTCGGCTTTTTGTACCCTCTTTTCATCTGGACACCATACTCTGGCTGCTCGGTCAGGTCACGACCATAGCCGTGACGGCTCTGATTATCATCTTCCAGCCGGAGCTCCGTTCGGCGCTCGAGCAGCTCGGAAACCGGAACATCCTCTCCTTCTAAACGGACTGATGGGAGAGAGCGGATCCGCCTTCGTTCAGCGAACACACGGTCAATGAGTTGGTCTCGCGCTTCGTTTGAGATGGGCAGCGTAAAGACCGGAGCGCCTCATGGTCATCGAACAGAAGATTTCGCTGAACGATATTGTGCGCACCGGTATCGACATCGACGGCATTGTCTCAAACCAGCTACTCATCAACATTTTTGAGCACAATACGCCTCTGCACGACGGCGCGGTTGTGATACGCGGCAATACCATTGTGTCGGCAACCTGTTATCTGCCGCCTCCGACAGCATGCGGATTTCGAAGGATCTCGGAACACGGTATCGCGCAGCCATCGGCGTCAGCGAGGCGACCGATGCAGTGACCATTGTGGTCTCCGAGGAGACGGGACGCGTCAGTCAGCGCGCGCGGGCAGACCTCGAGGTCATGGAAACGCCCTGAGGATCTGAGAGAACCGCTTTTATCGCTGATTGTGTATGAGACGGACAGCAAGCACTTTGCCTTTAACGGATGGAACTTCCTGAAGGGAAAAGAGAAGCATGAAAAAGATAATACTCAGTAATTGGCGCTTTAAGCTGATTTCTCCTGGTGGGTTTTGTCATTTGGATCCTGCTCGTGAACATCTCGAATCCCTGAGGTCGTTCGGACCAAAGACGGTGCCGCTCACGGTTCTGAACGAGAGCGTTTTGACGCGCGCCGGAAAAACCTACACGCTGCCCAATTCCGACAGCGTCACGGTGAGCTACCAGGTCAGAACCAGAGATGCCTATAAAATTCAGGCGGAAGATTTTCCGCGCGACCGTGGATCTCGAGAATTCTACGACATCACGGGCGCTGTCCCGGTTATGAGTCGAAGTGGTCGGCAATCGCGATTTGATCGGCGGTATGCCGACGGCGCGCCCGGGTGTGATTCTGCGTGGACACGGAGAACGTGCAGAACAAGGTATTCTGCTCGACACCCACGAAGAAGGGGAGCCGGAGAGCGGCTATGAGGTGGGCGCCGTTTACGCTCAGTTCGCGTTCGGTGCGTGTCCGCGGCCCCTGAGTCCGAGGTGGGGCGTATTTCTCGGTCGGTGTCCGCATTCCGGTCTCGGATGCGACGGAGAGTTTTTCCGGCACGGCACCCTGTCATCTACTATGATGCAAACGGTACTGAGATTTCGCTGAGCGACGAGCGTCTCACCGTGGACCCGAAGGAAGTGGAGTCGAAGTGTCGATGCTGCGCGGCAAGAGTCTGACGCTCAGCTTCCAGACCTCCGGAGAACCGGCGGCCGGCTTCACTATGACCGGCATCGAGAGTGCGGTTCGCGCGATTCCGGTGACTTCGGGGGACACGACGCTGCTCAATAAGACCACCGAACTCAGCATCCCCGCCTCCGCGCTCAATATCGAGGGTGCGCGAGAGACAAAGTTTTTCCAAATCGACGTGGCGAACTATCTGCCGAGCGGCATCACGGCCACCGAGCACCGCCGTTACCGTGACGGTCAAAATCACAGCAACCACGGACCGTAACTTCACACTGGGCTGAACAGCGGTATTTCTTCGCGGCGCGAAGTCGCAGTATCGCTATTCCATGACGCCCGAGACGGTCTCGGTCTCGGTTCAGGGCCTCGCAACCGATCTCTTGAATATGAACACGGCTTCTCTCGGCGCTTATGTCGAAGTCGCTTCTCCGGCGAAGGCGTGCATCTCATTCCGCTGCATGTGACACTCCTGAAGGGGTTACGGCAACCGCCGTTCCGAAGTGACGATTACCGTGAGCTCAGGTGAGACAGAGTCCCGGCAGAGCACGGAGAGCAGCAGTGAGAGCGCGGGCAGCGAGAGTAGTTCGGGCAGTGAGAGCAGTGCGAGAGTCGAAGGGGGAGAGCAGCAGCGCTCCGCGACCACCGCGGCGGAACACAGCACAGGCGAGAGCAGCAGCGGAAGCACGGAGGAAACGCCGTGATTGTATACTTCCTCTGCTATTCGGTGGCGGTGCTCTTTGCGAGAACACAATATTATTTGTTTTCCGGAACAGCGCTGCTATTTGCAGCGCTTGTTCTCTTTGAGGAAAAAGGGAGAAACGGTGGCAAGGTAAATCTTTGGCGTCTTTTTCGCTCTCCTTGTGGGCGGGAGAGGGGTATCCTGTTTAAAACCTCGCACTTGCAGGGGCCTTGGAGTGGCAGACCTTCGCGGCCTTCTCTCGCCTACGGGGCCTTTCGTCTCGCTCTTTCGCTTTGCGAGCGGAGGCTCGCGGGCGGAGACAGCGGGAGGGCAGACTCTGCGATACGGGAAGAACGCCTTTTTCGCTCTGGTCGGCCTGAGTCTCGCCTCGTTTGCGGCCTTTTTAATCGAGGTGCGCATTTTGGGCTTTGTGCTCTTTCTGGTGCGCCACATGCCGCACGCCTATTCCTATTTCCATGTGAGCGGTCTTCACTATCTCACGGTCTCCTGTGTGCTGGTGCCTTCACTTGCCTTGATTTACCGGACTGCGGTGCGTCACAGGGGGCGCGGAGAAACGGTTGCGGTGGCAGGAGCGGTGGTTTTGTCTCTTCTGATTCCCGTGCTCTGTGTGTCCTGTTTTCAGCTTCTGCTCGCGGTTCTGATGGCAGCTTTACCTGGCTCACGCTTCGGCGAGAGCCCATCCCGGCCCGCTCGCAGCACTCGGCTTTGTTCTTCTGCTCGGGGCCTACGGCATTCTCAGCATGGCGCGGGGCACAGTGTCTCCTACCCAACGGCATTGAGATGAAGCGTAATTTTCCGATATTTGTGAGTCAACCCTACATTTACATTGCGAATAACTACGACAATGTGAACTGTCTGATTCGCGAACTCCCGCAGCACAGCTTCGGCCTCAAAATGCTGTTTCCCGTGATTGCGCTCAGCGGGCTCAAATTTCTTCGCCCGGAGCTCACGGCCTCCCGCTCTATGTGACCAAGACCGAGCTCACGACCGTAACCCTGATCTAGTGACGCCTGGTACGATTTCGGCATACCTCGGGTGGTTGCGTTTTGTGCCCTTACTGGGCTTTGTCGCGGCGCGCCTGGAAAAAGAAACGCAGAGAACAGCACAGCCCGGTCTTCTGTATGTTCTACGCGCAGTTTTTCGATTTATATCATGTTATCGTTTTTCACGACCTGGTTTTCAAATCCGGCGACCCTGGGTATATTTCCGGAGACCGGACTGATCGCTTGTTCATCGGAGGAAAAAGACAATGGGATGATTTCAAGGCAGATGCAGGCCATGCTCGGACAGAATTCGTAATCCGGGCGATGTTTGAGGAGGGAGAGCGTCTTCGCGCGAGTACGGCAGCGACAAGGTCTATGACTTTAGCCTCGGGAACCCTGAATGTGCCTGCGCCGCCTCGTGTCGAGCAGGCCATGCGTGAGGTGATAGACGAGGAGCCGAGTGTTATGGTGCACGGCTACATGAATAACGCAGGTTTCCGATGTTCGGAAAGAGCTTTCGCACTGACCATCTCTTGGCAGTCGGAAGAACGCTATCGGGCCGACCAGCTCATTATGACAACGGGCGCGGCGGCAGCCTTGAACATCCCTCTTAAAGACCGTCTTAAACCCGGGAGATGAGGTACTGAGCTTTTAAGCCTCTATTTCTCGGAGTACAAGAACTATGTCGAGAACTACGGCGCTATGCTCAAGTTGGTTGCGACCGACCCCGAGACTTTTCTCCCGAATCTCGATGCGCTCCGCGCGGCAATCGGCGAAAAGACGCGGGCCCTCATCCTGAACTCGCCGAATAACCCGAGCGGCGTGATTTACCCGAGGAAGTGCTCTGCGGGATACAGGCGGTACTCGAGGAAAAGGAAGGCGTTCGAACCTGCATTCTGGTAATCTCGGACGAACCCTACCGCGAACTCTGTCTATGACGGGGCCAAAGTACCGTGGGTGCCTAAGATTGTGCCTCATGCGGCGGTGGTCTACTCGTATTCCAAGACCCTTTCGCTGCCGGAGAGCGCATCGGCTGGCTGCTTCTGCCGGACAGCATACCGGAGTCCCGCGATATCTACCGGGCGGCGGTCATCGCGAACCGCATTTCCGGCTTTGTGAACGCGCCTTCTTACATGCAGCGCGTACTGAAGCGCGCGCACTTATTCCACTCGGATTTTTCGGTCTCACGCGCGGAACCGTGCTCTGCTCCTCAAGGAGCTTCCGGCCATGGGCTATCACTTGTGAAACCCGATGGAGCGTTTCTATCTGCTTTTTAAAGCGCGCCGAACGGAGACGATGCGGCGTTTGCGGTAAAATTAAAAGAGGAGCGCATTCTGACCGTGCCCTGCACGAGCTTTTGCGTGCCTGGGCTGCGTGCGCTTCGCGTACTGTGTCGCGGAGACGACGGTCCAAAATGCGCTCCAAGTGATTCCGGAATGTTGCCGGATATTATCGGGAGCAGGGGTTAGCTTTGATTCGGAGGAAGCGGAATTGCTGGCGGCAGCGGCGGCTTCTTTTCTGCCTGCGCGGCTTCGCGGCGGGCCTTCGCTTCTTCACGGGCTTTGGCCTCTTTTTCGCGGCGCTTCTTCCGAAGTGAATCAGCAGAAGAACCAGGATGAGGACAGGAATCCAAATCGGGGAGACTCGAGCAGCAGGACCAAAACGGTGGTGCAAAGTTCTATGCCGAAGCAGGCGCTGTTCTGAAAGCCTGTCTTGACGCGCTGCAGTGAAGCTGTCGCTCTGTACGGTGCGGAACTCGCGCACTTCCATGACGTAGAGGTTCACGGTCGAATAGCTGACCGAATTATCGAAGTGACGAAGCTGAGATTCTGTAGGATTCCAGCTGGGAGTCGATTTCGCCGATGCGCTGCTGTATCGAAAGTATGGCTTCGGTCGATGCGGCCTGAGAAAGCAGTTCATAGAGGCGATCCTGCTCGGCGGTCAGCGCGTGCTTGCGGCTCTCCACATCGGTGTACTCGAGGGTCACATCCTGCACATAGCTGTTCTCCGAGAGCACGTTGCCGCTTTTTCAGCTTCGCACATAGTCCGCAAGTTTATCTTCGGGGATGCGCGCTGTAGCCTCGCGGAGCGCGACTTATCTATGGCATCGTGTGGAGGAGCCGTTCATCGAGGAACTCCGAATAGCCCTCTGCCCCGTTGTCGCAGTGTTCAGCTCTTTGAGGAAAGCGTCCAGATCGCGCGTTTCCATGTCGAGACTCACGGTTGTGACCAGCTTTTTGCCTCTTTTGCGCCTCTTGTGAGCGTGATTAAGTCGCTGCTTGCGGCGCTACTGTCGGACACATCATAGGAAATTGGTTTCGACACAGCCATCGTTTCGTTCCGCAGCGCTCTTGCGGCATAGGAGGCGTCCCGGTCGCTCGAGCTCTCCCGCATCCCGCAGGAAGCGAGCGAGAGAGAGAGCAGCGTAATCGGAAGAAGCAGAAAATGTCGTTTCATTGTCTGTCCTTTCCGCTTGCGTGGGGCAAGCTTTGAAAATGCGCTGGGTGTAGTTTGGTTCTTATTGTTTATATTGAAGGAAAACGGCGGAAGAAAGCCATATGAGAGGAAGTGTTCACATGAAATTCACAAAGATGCAGGGCTCGGCAAACGACTATGTCTATATCGACTGCTTTTTCGGAACGGGTCGAGAATCCGGAGGCGCTTGTGGTACGCATTGCCGACCGCCACTCGGCGCGGGCGGCGACGGTTTGATTCTCGATTTGCCCTCGAAATCGCGCCGGTCCGCATCGCGCATGTTTAACGCGGACGGCTCCGAGGAAAGATGTGCGGAAACGGCGTGCGCTGTGTGGCGCGCTATGCCTTTGACCACGGCCTGGTGAAGACAAGACGCTTCATGGTCGAGACCGGTGCGGGACTCGCGTGAGGCGGAGGTTTTAGAACGGAGGTCAGCATCGACATGGGCGAAGTGAAACTCGACGGCGAACTTGTCGAGCCGATTACGGTGGACGGGCGGGAGAGCAAGCATGACGCCGGTCAGTGGGAAATCCTCACGCCGTTTACTTGGTCGATAGCTTAGAGACGCTGAAGGACTCTGATTTTAAATCAAATCGGACCTGCCTCACGAACACCACCCGCGCTTTCCGAAGGGCGTGAATTCGGAATTCTCTGCAGAGAGTCCCGAAAAGCCGCACATGCGGGTGTATGAGCGCGCTGCAGCGGAGAGACTTTCATTCCTGCGGCACGGGCGCAACCGCGGTCGCCTCGCGGTGGCGATGGAGCGTGGCCCCGCAGCCGGAGCGCGTCACGGTGAACTGCTCGGTGGCAGTTTACAACTCGAGCGTCTTTTCGAACGGGCATTTCGCATGACGGGACCGGCGGTCGAAGTCTTCTCCGGTTGCTATTTTTCAGAGTGACAGCGGCCTTTTTGCTAGTAGTAGGTCGGAAGAAAATGGCGCATTCAGCTCAGAACCATAGAAAGGATTGCAGATGAGCGTATCTTTTACCGAAGACGGCACACTGTTTACCGGAGAAGCATAGTGCAGTCAAGGAAGTGGTGAGGAATTGTCTTCAACACCTCACGACCGGCTATCTCGAAGTGCTGACGGACCCGAGCTATGCGGGTAGCAGTAGTAATGACGCTATCCGCTGATTGGAACTACGGCGTGTGTCGCGAGGACATGGAGTCGGGGCGCGCATGGCCGGATGCCCTCATTAGTCCGCGAGCTCGCGGAGCCTCGCATCGAACTTCCGGAGTCGCGAGACCCTGCAGCAGTTCCTGATTGCGGAGGAGTGCCCGGCATTGAGGGCATCGATACCGCGCACTGACCAAGCTCCTTCGGGAGCGCGGCACCATGAACGGTTTTCTGACCACGAATCCGGATTTTGACCGCGAAGACGCAATGCGGCGGATGAAGGAGTATCAGGTGCTCGGCGCCGTGGCCCGTGTGAGCCGTAAGGAAAAGTAGGTGATCCCGGCAAGGCAAGAAGGTCGCTATCATCGATTGCGGCATTAAGCGCAACATGCTCCGCGAACTCAGCGCGCGCGGTCTGGAACCCACGGTATGGTCGCAGGATGCGCGCGCTGAGGATATTCTCGTGAAAAGCCGGACCACATTTTCCTGACGAACGGCCCCGGCGATCCCGCGGAAATGTGGGGTCTGATTCGGAAATCAAAAACTATACGACACGGATATGCCCATATTCGCAATCTGTCTCGGCCACCAGCTCACGGCAGCGCTGCGACCGGTGCGAAGACCTATAAGATGAAGTACGGCCACCGTGGCGGCAACCACCCGGTGCGGGATCTGGTCAGCGGAAGAGCGTATATCTCCTCCAGAACCACGGCTATGCGGTCGATGACAAGAGCCTTGACCCGAAGGTCGCGGAGACGCGCTTTGTGAACGTCAACGACGGCACTAACGAGGGGCTTTGCCTACCGCGGCAAGAACATTCTGACTGTACAGTTCCACCCGAGAGCTTGCCTGGACCCCACGATACCTCGTATCTCTTTGACCGCTTTCGAAATGATGGAGGTGCAGCATGCCTAAGAATCCGGAAATCAAAAAGATAGTGATCAGCTCCGCCCCATCATCATCGGACAGGCGGCGGAGTTTGATCATGCGGCACCCAGGCCTGCGCCGTGAGTCTCCGCGAAGAGGGAATAGAGGTTGTGCTTCTAAACTCGAACCCGGCGACCATCATGACGGACAAGGACATTGCGGACCATGTCTCATCGAGCCGCTGACGGTCGAGGTATTGGAGCGCTCAATCTGAAGGAAAAGCCGGACTCGGTGCCCTGACCCTCGGCGGTCAGGGCAGGCCTCAATCTCGCGATGGAGCTCGAGGAGGAGGCTGTGCGGAGCACAATGTCCGCCTGATCGGCACCACGGCGCTGACCATCAAGAAGGCAGAGGACAGAGCTCTTTAGGAGACCATGGAAAAGATCAGCGAGCCGGTCGCAGCGCTCGAAGGTCGTCGAAAAATGTCGAGGACGGCATCGCGTTTGCGGAGGAAATCGGCTATCCGGTCGTGTTGCGCCCGGCATACACGCTCGGCGGCAGCGGCGGCGGCATTGCGGAAGACCGCCGTGCCCTCGTTGAGATACTCGCAGAACGGTCTCCGCCTCTCCCGCGTGGGACAGGTGCTCAGTGAGCGCTGCATTGCGGGGCTGAAGCGAGATTGAGTACGAGGTCACATGCGCGACGGCGCGGGCAACGTAATCACGTGTCTGCAACATGGAGAACTTAGATCCGGTCGGCGTGCACACGGGCGACTGATTGATGGTTGCGCCCTCTCAGACCCTCGGCGACAAGAGTACCAGATGCTCCGCAGCTCCGCTCAACATTATCACCGAGCTCGGCATCACCGGCAGCTGCAATGTGCAGTACGCGCTGAATCCGAACAGCTTTGAGTACTGCGTCATTGAGGTGAATCCGCGTCAGCCGTTCCTCTGCGCTCGCTTCGAAGGCGACCGGCTATCCGATCGCAAAGGTCGCGGCGAAGATTGCGCTGGATACACCCTGGATGAGATCAAGAACGCGGTGACCAAGAAGACCTACGCCTTTTGAGCCCATGCTCGATCTACCGTGGTCAAGATGCCGCGTCTGCCCTTCGATAAGTCTCATCACGGCAGCACACGCTCGGCACGCAGATGAAGGCGACCGGTGAGGTCGCGGCAACCGCACGAACTTTGAGGGCGCGCTCATGAAGGCGATACGTTCGCCTCGAGCAGCACGTGGACAGCCTGATGAGCTAGCACTACGCTTCCTGACGACGAGTGAGCTCCAGAGAGAGCTGCGCGTGGTCGACGATCGCCGCATCTCGGGCTCATCGCGGAGGCATTGCGCCGCGGCTTCCCTACGACGATATCTTCGCGCTGACCAAGATCGATCGCTGGTTCATCCATGCTGGACCGTCTCGGTCCGCATGGAGCAGAGCTCCGCAGAAGACCGCTGACCGAGGAACTGCTCCGCGATGCGAAGCGCTTTGAGTTCCCGGATCACGTGATCGCAGCCTCAGCGGCAGGACCGAGGCCGAGGTCAAGGCAAAAGGCGCGCGGGAATTCAAGATTTACCCGGCTTTAAGATGGTCGGATACCTGCGCTGCGGAGTTTGCGGCGGAGACCCTGTACTACTCAGCAGTCGTCTATGACGCGCGAGAACGAGGCGGAGGAGACGAAGCCGACATAGAAGGTTCTGGTTCTCGGCTCCGGCCCGATACGCATCGGTCAGGCATCGAGTTCGGACTTCTGCCCGTGCACTGCACCTTTCACCTTCAGGAAAGAGGCTATGAGACCATCATCGTCAACAACAATCCGGAGACGGTCTCGACCGACTTTGATATTGCGATGTCGACTTTGAGCCGCTGACACCCTGGGAGGATGTCCGACAGCGATTGCAGAACTTTGAGAAGCCGGACGGCGCAGTCGGTAGTTCGGCGGTCAGACCGCAATCGTTGACCGAAGCACTCATGAAGATGGGCGTTCTGACTTTTCGCACGGCGGCGGAGGATGTCGATGCGCCGAGGACAGAGAGCGCTTGACGCGATTCTCAGGAAACCGGCATCTCGCGCGCGCGGCTGGCGGCATGTCTTTACGGCGGAAGAGGCAAGGAGATTGCCCACCGCCTCGGCTATCCGGTGCTGGTGCGTCCCGCCCTACGTGCCAGGGCGCGGGCATGCGCATCGCAATTTTCGGACCACGATATCGACGAGTACATCGGCTGTGATCAACCGCTATGCGCAGGAACACCCTGATTCTGGTCGACAAGCATATTCAGGGCATTGAGGTTGAGGTCGATGCGGTCTAGCGACGGCAAGGATATCCCGATCCCGGGCATCATGCGTAGCACATTGAGCGCACCGGCATTCACCTGGTGACTCGATTTCGGTTTACCTGGCGCAGTCGCTTCCGAGACCGTGAAGGAGACGATCGCGATCTACCCGAAAAGCTCGCGCGTGCGCTGCACGTAAAAGGGCATGATCAACATTCAGTTCATCGCGAAGGGCGAGGAAGTCCATGTGATTGAGGTGAACACTCGCTCGCGCACCGTTCTCTATATTTCGAAGGTCACGGGCATTCCGATCATCTCGCTCGCAACCCGCGTGAGTTGCGGATCACGGCATCCGTGAATCGACTATGAGCCGGGTCTCCAGAAGGAGGCGGATTACATTGCGGTCAAGATGCTCGTCTTCTCGTTGAGAAGATTGCGGCGCCGACATCAGCCTCGGACCGGAGATGAAATCGACGGGCGAGTGCCTCGGCATCGCGAAGAGCTGACGAGCGCTCTGCAAGGCCTCCAGGGCGCGGGCGTGAAGCTCCCGAGCGTACAAGAACATGACCGACACCGTTCGGGATGAGGACAAGGCGGAACGCGCCGATCGCAGCCTTTGAGGCGCTCGATCGCATCTTCTCGACCTGCGGCACGGCGAAGGTTTTAAAGGGCCGGCATCACAGGCACTCGAAGTGAGAAAAGCTCGAGCAGGAGCATCCACCATTCTGGATCTCATCCTGCCACGAGATGGACCTGTCATCGACACGCCGGAGGGCGCGGACCGCGAGAAGGACGGCTTTAGATTCGCATAGAAATGCGGTCGAGACCGGCGTCAATGTGCTGACGGCGTCGACGCACGGGAAACCGCTCGCACTGCGCTCGAGCAGAAGGCTGAGAACTCACACGATTGATATCGCGTCGCCTGCGCGCATCTCTGCCCGCCGCGGCGGGGCTGCTGTCTATGAGCAGCGCACAATCGGCACTATCGGACATCCAGGCGAGGCGGGAACTTCTGCTGTATCGCTGAGGAGTTGAATTTCGATTCCCCACGGAGGAATCTCGTGGTGCTCGGAGGATGCCGGACTGCGGAACCTCTCGGCGGAGACCTATATCGCCCTCCGGAATCTTGCGGGAGTGATGGAAAACGCTTTGTTCTACATCGCGCGGCGACGAACAGTGCTCCCTCGATGCCCTGCTCTTAACAGAGTAGTTACGGTCTCCTCTGAAGCAGAACGGCAGCAGGGAGACCTGCGTCTCTGGAGGAGAGAAAGATAGCGCCGGGGAAAGACGCAGTCTGGCTGAAGGACCATACGCGGACCTGGTATGAGTGTCAGGACTTTCATTGCAGTGCACGCGGACATTGCGGACGAGGTCTCTGGAACAATGAGCGGAGACCTTTCTCTGGGAGCAAATCGTTGTATCGGAGAACTAACTACGCGGGAACTTTCACGGTTTCGGGCATCACCGTCGACTGCCCGACTTATTTTCGGACTGGCAGCGGCGTCGAGAGCTCGCTCACCCGAGCCATACGGCACCTGGTTAGCTGCCGCGCACAGGCGCGATTGGTGATGGACACGGCTGCGGCGAGGAGAACGGATGCACGGCGATGATAATCGAGGCGGCATGATGCGCTAGAGAATGTAAGCGCCGTGACTGAACCTGTTCCACGATTTTTGAAGAGGAGAAGAGATGATGCTGCGATGAGCTCAAGGCCCGCGGGCTGATTTGCACAGGTGACCAACGAGGAAGAGGTGAGCCGCCTCGTGAACGAGGGCAAGGCGACCTCTATATCGGCTTTCGATCCGACGGCGGACAGTCTGCACGTGGGACATTTTTGCGCTCTGCCTGATGAAGGCTTCAGATGGCGGCAATCAGCCGATGCTCTGGTCGGCGGCGGCACGGGAATGATCGGAGATCCTTCCCGGTAGAACCGACATGCGCAGCATCATGACCGTCGACGGATTGACAGCAACTGCGAGAGCTTTTGCGTCAGATGTCCCGCTCATCGAGTTCGGCGAGCGCAAGAGAATGGTGAACAAATGACCCGACTGCTTCGAACTGAATTACATTGAGTTTATCCGCGACACGGCCCTACTTTCACTCTTGGTCAACAACATGCTCCGCGCGAGTGCTATAAGAACCGCATGGAGAAAGGGACCCTTCTCGAGTTTAACTACGCATGCTCAGGCAGGGCTATGTCTACGAGCTCTTTCAGCAGCTATCACTGCAACATGCAGTTCGGCGGCGACGACCAGTGGTCCAACATGCTCGCGGGCACGGAGCTGATTCGCCGTAAGCTCGGCAGCGAGATGCACGCCACGACCATCACCTCCTCTTAAACTCGAGGGCAAGAAGATGGGAAGACCGTCGGCGGTCTGGCTGATCCGAACAGACTCGCCTTTAACTTCTACCAGCACTGAGAAAATGTCGGCGATCAGGATGTGCTAAAAGTGCTCCGAATGCCGACCTTCGCCGCTCGGGAAGATCTGATGAGATGGATCGCTGGGAGGGAGCAGCTGTAATGAAGATATTCTCGTCTACGAGCTCACGACGCTGGTGCACGGCGAAGAGGGAGGCCAGAGGCGCGCGAGGGACGCACAGGCACTCTTTGTGGAGTGGCATCCGAGAATGTCCCGCATGTCGGGAGCTGGATGAAGACTTTGTTGAGGGCAAGGGCGGGATATCCTGAGTCTGCTTATGAAGGCAGTCTGCGCCTCCCGCTCCGAGGCGAGACGTAAATGTCCAGCAGGGCGGTGCCAGCATGGACGCGCGAGGCGTGAAGGATATCGCGATGAGCTATGAGCCGATTTCTTTTGTGGCGAGGGAAGCTCAGCGCGGCAGAAGAATTTCGTAAAAGCTCATCAGGCATAAGACACTAAGACCCAGCAAACGGCCCGGAGAGGAAACCAGCCGTCGTCTCGAGCGAAAAACAATCGACAACCGAACCCGGACGGGCAGACAAGTACTTTAAAAAGAAAGAGAACGGGGAAAAAGCCGACAAAGAAAACGGACAGAAAAGAAAACTGGATAGAAAGAAAAACTGGATAGAAAGAAAAACGATGCCCACCGGCTACCTGCATACCGGGATACGGCGGGGCGAGAGATTGAAACCCGACAAAGATCGATTCGAGCAACAGCATCGAGCGCACGAGGAGCAGAGGTATCGCAGAAGTTTGTCCACTGTATGCGCCGACGGAAAATCGTATTCGCGCGGCGAAGAGGCGAGCGGCAGAGCTGGTACAGCAGCTACGGCGGTAAGCGGGTATTGTAATCCCACGGCGGCAACTCCGCAAAAGAAGAGCGGTCTCCTCGCGCGGATAGAAGAAACGCGCGTGCGGGCCTTTAGCGTACTGTCGAGCGGCGGTGGTGCCGAACCCCTGGTATCGACCGCGCGCCGCATGGTCGAGGAGGCGAGGGCCCTTCGCGGACTCTATCTTGGCAGCGTCGGCGGCGGCTCCAATCGATACGGCAAAGGGTGTCGCGCAGCCCGTGGCGGCCCCGCAGCGATGTCTGGGAGTTCTGGACAGGCGAGAAAGCAGTGGGAGCGAGCTCCCGATCGCGTGTAATTTCTCACCATCTCTGCGGCGCCCTCGAGACCAGCACAGCGGTGCTCACAAACGATACCCTCCCGCAGCCCACGAAGCGCGGCATCACGAGTAATTTTAACCGCCCGAAATTTGCATTTTGAACCGGAGCTCACGATGACGCTGCCCGTATGGCAGACGGCGTGGGCGCCGCGGATATCTTCATGCACACGGCGGAGCGCTATTTTACGCACCATACTCGGCAATCATCTGAGCGATGAGATCGCGGAGGCTTTACTCCCGGGATGCCGTGCACTCGGTCCGATTGCGGTGAAAACCCGCAGGATTACGAGGCGATGAGAGATGCTGGTGCGGCTCTGTACCATGCTCGGCCTGACCGGCATTGGCTCGAAAGGCGATACGCCCCGCGACGAGGGACTGGTCCTGCCACCAGCTCGGCATGGCGCTCGGCAATCGGCGGCTACCACGGCGCGACGCTGACTGCGGCTTTTTCCCGCCCGGGCGCGCTAAGGCGAAGGATGCAACTTCGCTTTGTCCGCTTTGCGAAAAGGTCTCGGCATCACGGAGGGCACGGAAGAGGAGGCGCATCGAGGGCCGGTGATCGTCAAGGCAAGCGAAGATTTCTTTTGCCTCCTCTGGCATGCCGATACGCCTCGGCGAACTTCTCAGCATGCTGGCGAGCGAAGAAGAAATTCTGGCCTTTGCGGATCGAATCGTAGCTATCAGAAGAGCTCAGCATCTGGTTCCTTCCGTGTCTTAACGTGGAGGATATTCGGAATATGATACGCGTGCTTAAACACAGGACTATGCGGAAGCCAAAATCAGTGCTAAAATTTCGTGAAAAATATTAACACAGCCCGAAAGGAGCGGCGATGAAAACCATATGCAGAGTTGACCAAGGAAGAATTGCTGGCTTAAAGAAGGAGCTCAAAAAGCAGTAGGAGATGCAGGCTAGCCTGAAACTCGATATGAGCCGCGGCAGCCCCGTACAGCAGCGCTGGATCTCTCGATGGGGATGGCGGTGCTGAACGAGGACAGCGACTTCGCCCGAAGACGGCACGGACCGCCGCAACTACGGCGTGTTGACCGGTATTCCCGAGGCGCTGGAGCTCGCTGGGGATACTGATGGTGAGTGCCTCACGACCACATCATCCTCTACGGAAACTCGAGCTTAAAACGTCACGTACGACACGATTTTCCCGCCGCTATACGCACGGTGTGATGGGGCGACCCCGTGGTACTCGACAGGGAAATTTCTCTGTGTTGTGCCGGGCTACGACCGTCACTTTGCGATTACCGAGTACTGGCATCGAGAACGTCCGGTGCCCATGCGCTGACCGGTCCCGACATGGATATGGTCGAGAAGCTGGTCGCGAGAGACGAGTCCATCAAGGGTGGTCAGTGCGTCGAGTATTCGAACCCGACCAGCAACTCCTATTCGGATGAGACCGTGCGCCGTCTGGCTACGCAAAGCCCGCGGCGAGGACTTCGTCTCTATGGGACAATGCCTATACGATTCATCATCTCTACGACCACGAACAGGATACGATTATCAAGATTCTTGCCGAGTGCAAGCGCGCGGGAAATCCGGACCCGGTCTAGGTTGCTTCGACCTCGAAGGTCAGCTTCCCGAAACCCGGTCATCGCGGCGCTCGCCTCGTCTCTCAATAACCTCGAGGGACATACAAGAAGCAGCTCAAGTTCAGACCATAGGCCACGACAGAATTGAACCAGCTGCGCTACGTCCGTTTCTTCGAGGACATTCACGGCAGTGGTCGAGCATGGGAGAAAGCAGCGGACAGTTTCTGCGTCCAGAGTTCGAGATGGTCGATGAGATTTTTGGAGCGCGAACTCGGCGGTCTCGGCATCGGCAGCTGGACCAAGCCGAAGGGCGGCTGCTATCTCCTTTCGATACCTCGAGGGCTGCGCGAAGAAGGTTGTCCCGCTGCGCCAAGGCGGGTGGTCGCGACCGGCGCAGGCGCTACCGGCCGGGCGGCAAGCGATCCGCACGACCGAACATCCGCATAGCGCCCTCCTTCCCGCCCCTCAACGATTTGCGCATCGCGGCAGAGCTCTGCGCTCTGCGTGAAGTATGTGAGCGTCGAGAGTTCCTCGCGGCTTTTTGAGGAAACGGCGCCAGAGCGCGAGAACAGCGAAACTGCCCAGAAACTTTCGCCTCATCAAGATGAAACAGAAACTGACCTTCGCGTGCGGTTTCGGCTGAGGTCGAAAACCGCACGGGGTAGTTTATCCGTATTTAGGGGCTATGCGTTAGCCGTCGAGCTCAGCGCGCGCCCCTGACAGCGTCGGTGGGCATCCTCCGGAAGAGGGCCGCCGTGAGGAAAAGGTTCTCCTCTTCGCGTAGCAGGTCCGCAAGGCTTATGTGATCGATCACCTCATTGACCGCGCGTCCTCAATGCGCGAAAAGACAGAACGGGACACACATCTCCGGCGAGATCGTAGGAGACCGAGTCCCGTCCGGACAGACAACTGGCGCCATATTGCCCTCGGTCAGGCGTAGATGTCGCCGACCGAGTAGCTCTGGTGCGCGGGTCAGAGATAACCTCCTGGGCGCCCCGTATGCTCTTCACGAAACCCGCCTTGCTCAGCACGGACACAATTTGCTCCAGATACTTTTCCGAGAGCTCCTGCTTTGCGGCGGCATCTTTTAAACGCGTGACTGCTCCGGCTGTCTCGCAAATTCCATCATCAGGCGAAGCGCGTAGCGCCCTCTGTGGATATTTTCACGACAACTCCTTCCAAGCTTTTTGCTTGCCAATATTTCCAGTAATTCACCTCGACTTTGAATAGCAGGACGCTTTGCTAAAGCAAACAGGCCGAATTATGGTATACCGAAACGAAAACAATTGGAGTATTTTCTCAGGAGGAAAAGTATGCCGTTTATACCGGTGTTATTCTGTTGGTTCTGTTTCTCGCGATCTCGTTAACGGTATTTGCATTGTGCCGCAGGCACAGGCTCTTACTCATCGAGCGGCTGGGACGTTACCACTCGACTTGGGATGCGGTGTGCACCTTAAGATTCCTTTGTGGATCGCATTGCAAAGCGCGTCAACCTGAAGGAGCAGGGTGGCGGACTTCCCGCCGCAGCCCGTGATTACGAAGGATAATGTTACGATGCGCATCGACCCGTTGTCTTTTTGTGGATACGAGCCGAAGCTCTATGCCTACGGTGTCGAGAACCTGATTTCCGCAATCGAGAACCTGACGGCGACCACGCTTCGTAATATCATCGGTTCCATGGACCCTCGATACCACGCTGACCTCTCCGTGAGACCATCAACACCGAGATGCGCTCTCAGCTGGATGTCGCGACCGATCCCTGGGGCATCAAGGTAACCGTGTCGAGCTGAAGAACATTCTTCCGCCGGATGCGATTCGAAGCCATGGAGAAGCAGATGAAGGCAGAGCGCGAGAAGCGTGAGCTCATCACCCTGGCACAGGGTAAGAAGGAGTCCGCGGTCCTGAACGCGCAGGGTAACAAGGAGGCGGCTATCCTGAATGCGGAGGCAGAGAAGCAGACCGCGATTCTCCGCGCAGAGGCAGAGAAGGAGAGAAAGATTCAGGAGGCGGAAGGTCAGGCAAGGCAATTCGCGCCGTCAAGGAGGCAGAGGCAGAGGGTATCCGTCTGATTCGCGAGGCGGGGTAGCCGATGAGGTGTTATGCGTCTCCGCGGTCTGGATGCTTTGACCCGCGTCGCCGACGGCAAAGCGACCAAGATCGTGATTCCGTCCGACATTCAGAATTTGGCGGGACTGGTGACCGCTTTAAAGGAGACCGCTTCGGTGGCAACGCCGGGCGATGGGAGTGAAGAAGGCATGAGAGACGGGTTTCTCGCGTCGCAGCGCGACGCCTTCCGTGCGGGTTGCAGACCCGCTTACAACCGGAGCAAATCGAGACCATCATTCGGGCGAAGCGGCTCGGGAACCAAAGGTACTGGTGTTCCTCGAGCTCGCGCTGAGCGCCTACACCTGCAGGGGATTTGTTTTTGCAGGACGCGCTGCAGGAAGCGGTGCTCCGGGAGTTGCGGCAGCTGCTGCACAACACGGCGGACAGCGAAGTACTTTGCTTTTGTCGGTCTGCCTTTTGCATTTGAACCGACTTTACAATGCGGTCGCGGTCTTTCAAAAAGGGAGTTGCTCGGTCCTGCAGCCGAGCTGCACATTCGAATTACGGCGAGGTTTTACGAGCGACGCTACTTTACGCCGGGCTTTGAAGCACCGGTTTTGTGCCGCTCTTCGGGGAGCGGCTGCCTTTTGCGCGCGCGACTGCTCTTTTCCTGCGAGAGCCTCGCCGGAGCTCAAAATCGGCGTTGAGATCTGGAGGATCTCTGGCGCCGAATGCGCCCTCCATCGATCTCTGTACGGCAGGGGGCTACGCTGATCGTAGAACTGCTCGGCTTCGAACGCGCTTTCGCCGGAAAGCGGAAGGCGCGGCGGAGCTTGTCAGGCACAGAGCAGCAGCTGCTCGCGGGTTATGTCTACGCGAGCGCCGGCGAAGGCGAAATCGACGCAGGACCTTCGTGTTCCAGCGCCCATAACGTGATTGCGGAGGCGGGAGAAGTTCTGCGGAGTCGCCCTTACTTACGAATACAGTCGTTGCCTCGGAACTGGATCTGAAAAATCCTTTTCTTAAGAAGACGGCAGAGTAGTTATCCGGGAGAGAGCAGCGAGTCGAATTTGTACTATGACATCGACTTTGACCTTCGTCTCACGGAGACCGAACTCACGCGGAAGGTGAATCCGGCGCCCTTTGTTGCCGCGCGGAGCTCGGAGGCGCGCGCGGAGCGACTGAGAAATCCTTCGGATACAGTCGCTCGGTTTGAAAACAGCGTCTGACCACTTCACGGCTCCCGCGCTGCTGGGGCTTTCGGGCGGACTTGATTCGACCCTTGCTCTCCTGGTTGCGGTGCGGAGCTTTGATGCGCTCGGCCTTCCGCGGAGCGGCATTGAGACGATTACCATGCTGGCTTCGGCACCACGGACAGAACCTACCGAAAATGCCTGCGAGACTGCGGCGGCACTCCGGGACAAGCCTCGAGGAGATTTCGATACGCGAAGCCGTGTTACAGCAGCTTTTGGCGACATCAAGCAGGACCCCGAAAGCATGACATCACATGAGAACGCCCAGGCGCGCGAACGCACCCAGGTGCTCATGGACATCGCGTGAACCGGGACAATGCCCTAGTGATCGGAACCGGAGACCTCTCGGAACTGGCACTCGGCTGGGCCACCTACAACGGCGACCACACTGTCGATGTACGCGGTCACTGTCTCGGTGCCGAAGACTTGGTGCGCGTACTGCAGAGACGAGGCCGGCCGCAGAGCGGAAAAACTCCCGCGAGGTCGCCTCGACATTCTCGATACACCGGTGAGCCCGAGGCTCTGCCGCCGAAGGACGGCGTCATCAGCCAAAAGACAGAAGATTTGCTGGGCCCCTGCATGAGCTCCACGACTTCTTCCTGTTTCAGATGCTGCGCTTTCACGGCAGCAGTCCGCGGAAAAATATACCGCCTTGCCAGCCGCGCGTTTGCGGGCGTCTCATGACGGGCGACCGTCAAAAAGTGGCTTATTCACCTTCCTCCGCCGTTTCTTCACGCAGCAGTTTAAACGCTCCCCGTCTGCCGGACGGTCCGAAGACGGGCAGTGTTGCCGGTCTCGCCGCGCGGCGATCTTCCACTGCCCTCGGATGCGGTGAGCCGTATCTGGCTCGAAGAGCAGAGACCATGATTACTTCGCCGGCCACAAAAGTGAAGGAAGTGCGGGCGCTCTTTGACAAGGCCTCTCCGCGCGGGCGGGACTCTTCCCGATTGAGGGGTCACGCATGTTCCTGGAAGCACCGCGGCGGAAATCGAAAGAGCTCTATGTGAGCGAGAGTTTTGCGCGCGCGCCGAGGGGGAAGTTCGGATAGAAGATAGAAGCGCTCAAGGCGGAGACTGTCGCAGACAATATTTTTGCGAAGATGTCGGACACGAAGACGCCGCAGGGCGTACGTGCGTCCGCATGCAGCGAAAGAGTCTCGAGGAAGTTTTGAAGGGCGGCGCGAGTTGTTTTCTTGCGGTCGAGAGCTTCAGGACTCGGAAATCTCGGAACCATGCTTCAGCGCGCGGCGAGGGCGCTGGGTCTCCGCGATACTCGCAAACCGCGGTACGGTGGATGTCTCACAATCCGAAGCTGGTGCGCGCGACCATGGGCATGCATATTCCGCATCCCGGTGGTCTATGTCGACGACTTTCGGGAAGCCTCCTAACGCTTGCGCGGGAAGGCATACGCCTCTATGCGGCGGCGCTGCACCTCCAGTGCCCTATGACAGCATAGAGTATCCGGAGAAGACCGCCTTCTTAATCGGCAATGAGGCGGCCGGGCTCAGCGAGGAAGCGATTGCCGCGGCAAATCAGAGCATTCACATTCCCATGCTCGGGCAGGTAGAATCCTTAAATGCGGCGGTTGCCGCATCGAGTTTTACTCATGAGCGCGCGAGACAGAAGAAAGAGCGATGCGAAGGAAGCGCGATGGCGCAGAACAGCTTTTTACTGGATGCTCTGCATGTCTTTGTCGGGATTGCGGTCACGGTGCTGGCTGTTTTTCGCCTTTTTGTCGCCGAAGAGCATCCGCTCTTTTTCTCCTGATTTTCGGTCTGGCGGGCCTTCTGGCCTGCAAACGGCCTGGTGCGCCTCTCGGCGCTCGGACGGGCGCACCGGAAAAGGGGAACCGCGTTTGCAATTGTTTTTCTGGGGCTCTTGCTCCTCATGCTCTGCGCAATCAGCGCGGTTGTCATGCTCTGAGGTGAAGCCTTGTTAAAGGATGATATCTTAAAGGCCCCTGCTCGACGCAGGCGATCACTGCTCCGTCAGGGCGCTCTACGAGCGCTTTCATGATCGCGGACAGCCGTCTGGAAGGCGGTCGCAAAGCTGCGGGATGAGGACGATAGCATCGAAGCGAGACAGAATCGAGGATACTTATTGCGGAATACAGGATATTTGCTGAGTCAGGCCTCTCTTGACGAGCCTTCGGCGATCAGCGGTTTTTGAAGCGCTGGGTCTTTTTGCAGCAGACCGACTCGACCAATCTGGGAAGCGCGCCGCCAGAGGGTGACGAAGGGCCCACGCTGTTTGTCGCGGAGGAGCAGACCGCGGGAAGCGGGGCGTCAGGGGCAGAAGTGGGTTCACCGCCCGGCAGCGGTATCTGGATGTCGCTCTTACGCGCCCGAAGCTCCGTCCGAGCGCGCCTCTATGCTTACCTTGGTCACGGCGCTTGCGGTGACCGGACGGCATACGCGAAGCAACCGGCCTCAGAGGCGGCCATCGGCGGCCGAACGATGTCGTGGTGCGCGGAAAAAAGTGTCGCGGGCATACTCACGGAGATGAGTACTGAGTTTGGACCGCATCGAATTTGCTGGTCATCGGCATCGGCATCAATGTGAATACGGATAGCTTTCCGGAGGAAATACGCGAGGTTGCGACTTCGCTCGCCATCGAACAGGGCAAAGGAGACCGCGCGCACCCCATCATTGCCGCTGTCTGGAAGCAGTTTGCGCGCTAGCGAGGCTGTTTGAGGAAAAAGGCAGCTTCACGGCCCTTAAAGGAGCGCCACGAGGCGCTGCTTGCGAACCGGGGCAGAGAAGTGCGCGTTCTGGATCCCGACGGCGAGTATTGCGGCGTTGCGGAAGGTATTACGGAGGGCGGAGAGCTCTTGGTGCGGCGTGAAGATCAAAGTCTCATGGCGGTTCGGAGCAGTGAGGCCAGTGTGCGTGGGATTTACGGCTATATTTAAGTTTCGTATCTTCAGCGGAGCAAGAACAGGAGGATGAATCCAAATGGCAGAGAGAAGAGAACGGAAAGAAGAGCGCAAAGGGCGGCAGAAAGCGGAGGCCGAGAAGCGGGAGATTCGCGAGCAGGAGCTCATGCAGGGATTGCAGCAGTTGGTCGAGCAAGCCAAGAACAAGGATTCCGCTGATGTCGATGAGAATCAACGACTATTTTCAGGATTACCAGCTGAGTCCCGAGGGCATCGAGCATATCTACAACCATCTCGAGGCCAACAACATCGAGTGCAGCATCACCGTGAGGAAAGACCGCCGGAAGATTTGGAAAAAGGTCGATAAAGGGAGATGTCCTCGAGGATCGACCCTGGATCTCGATGACGACCTTGACAGCGAGGATGAAAACAGCGAGAAAAATCGAGGGAGAAGAGATCAATCTGAACCCCTGTGGAGCTCCTGGAAGGTGCTCGGCACCAAGACCCGGTCCGCATGTATTTAAAGGAGATCGGGAACCGTGCCGCTGCTCACTGCGGAAGGAGATGGAACTCGCGCGAAGAAAGCAGGCCGGCGATGAGAAGGCGAAGAAGAAGCTGATCGAGGCGAACCCTCCGTCTCGTGGTCAGCATCGCAAAGCGCTACACGGGGCGCGGTATGAGCTTCCTGGACCTTGCAGCGGGAGGGCAACCTGGGTCTCATCAGGGCGTCGAGAAGTTCGATCCCGAGAAGGGCTTTAGCTCGACCCTACGCAACGGTAGGATACGCTAGTCCGTGACACGCGCACTCGCAGATCAGGCGAGAAACCATACGCGTCCGGTGCACATGGTCGAGACCATCAATAAAATGAGCAAGATGCAGCGCAAGCTGACGCTGGAGCTCGGCTACGAGCCGAGTGTCGCGGAACTCGCAAAGGCGCTCGACGATGACCGAGGAAAAGGTCGCGGATCATGCGAGATAGCGCGAGCCTGCTTTCGCTCGAGACGCCGATCGGCGAGGAGGACGATTCGAACCTCGGCGACGTTTGTGCGGACAACAACGTGTTGACCCCGGAGGAGACACGTGGAGTCCGCCATGCTGCGCGAGCACATCGATGCACTGCTCGGCGACCTCAGGAGAGAGGCGTCGGTCATCGTGCTCGCTTCGGTCTTGAGGACGGCCATCCGCGCACGCTCGAGGAAGTCGGCAGAGAGTTCAAGGTGACCGAGAGCGCATCCGCCAGATTGAGGCAAAGGCGCTCGAAGCTCAGAAACCGGTGAGATCCAAGAGAATTCGAGACTTTTATGAATCAGAGAGATTATCAGAGAGAACAGGACCTCTTGGTCCGAAAAAAGCTTCGGGACTTGTCCCAGCTTTCTTCTTCACGTCTGCTGCGCGCCCTGCTCTTCTTTTTGTCTGGAAAGCCTGGCACCGCATTTTGATGTGACCGTCTTTTTGTAATCGAACATCGACGACCCGGAGGAATACCACCGGCGCGCCGAGGAGGAGCAGCGCTCTACCCGGGAAATGGATTTGCCGCGCCCGGTCGGATTTCTGGAGGAGAGTACAATCCGAGCGCTTTCACGAAGCGGTGCGCGGGCACGAAAACGGATCCGGAGGGCGGTGAGCGCTGCGGCATTTGCTTTGAGCTTCGCCTCCGCGAGAGCGCCAAGGCTGCCAGGGCGGGCGGTTTTGACTATTTTACGACCAGCCTCACGATTTCGCCGATGAAGCGCCCCGGCTGAACGCAATCAGGAGCGCGTCGGTGCCGGAGGAAGGGTTGCCTTCCTGCCTCTGATTTTAAAAGAGAAAAACGGTTTCTCCGCTCGACGGAGCTATCGAAAAGAGCACGGGCTTTACCGCCAGGATTACTGCGGCTGCTCCTACTCAAAGCGGGATGCGGAGCGGAGAGAGGCTCAGCGGTGCTCGAGGCAAAGACGGACTCGGCGAGCGTGTCCGCAAGCGCGAGCAACTGTAACGCTGCTCCTCGCGACCGCGGGACTTTAAGGTGACCGTGTCCTGCAGGAAGTTCATGTTCTTCATCGAAGAGAAGAGTTCGCTCATCTTCTTGCCGGATACCGGCGCCCAGGAGCCGTTCTCCACGAGGGCAATCGAGCGGTTCTGCAAATTGTGTGCCGCAGAGCTCGCGGAGCAGTCCCTCCATGTGGGGAAAAATCTCGTTGTTGTAAGTCGCGGAAGCAAAGACCAGGTGGCTTGCGCGGAAGGCCCTCGGAGACCAGGTAGGAGACATCGGTCACGGAGACATCGTACATTTTGATGTTCTTAATCTTACGCTCGCCAAAGGGGCGTTTGCAAGCACCTCCGCGGCATTCTCGGTGCCGCCATAAATCGAAGCGTAGAAGATAACCACTTCGTTGTCTTCGGGGCGGTAGGTTGCCCAGCAGGGAGTACTTCTCAATGAGCCACTGAATCTTGTTTGCGACGCGCCACACGGGACCGTGCAAGGCAAATCATCTGAATGTCGAGGCCCGCCGCCTTGTTTAAGAGCGCCTGCACCTGCACGCCGTATTTGCCGACAATGTTCGAGTAGTAGCGGCGCATCTCGGAGAGTTCAGAGTCGCCGAAATTCAGCTGATCCGCATACAGGTTGCCGGAGAGCGCACCGAAGGTGCAGAAGGCATCCGCGGAGAAAAAGAATTTTTATCGGTCTCGTCATAGGTGACGGTGACTTCCGGCCAGTGCACCATGGGCGCCAGGATGAAGCGGAAGTTGTGGCGACCGGTCGAGCGTATCATTCTCCTTGACCTGCATGACCTTGCCCTGCAGATTGAGATCTCGAAGAACTGCTTGGATCATCGCATGGGTCTTTGCACTGCCCACAACCGTAGCTCCGGGTAGCGGAGCAGCACTTCGGCGAGCGTAGCGCAGTGATCCGGCTCCATGTGGTTTACGATGATGTAGTCGAGCGGACGGCCGTTCAGCACAGCCTGATGTTTTCGAGGAATACCCGCAAAATTGCGTGATCTACGGTATCGAGCAGGACGGTCTTCTCGTCCATAACCAAGTAAGAATTGTAGGAAATGCCGAGCGGAACCGGGTGGCAGTTCTCAAACTCAGTGAGTCTACGGTCGCTGGATCCGAGATACCAGAGCGTATCGCTCATCTGAATTGCCTGATGCCATCTTCTCCTTTTCTGACAGTTTGCAGTGACTAAGTGTTGCGCCGCAAAATCATCTGGAACTTCTTCGCGGACAGTATACCACAAAGGAGGGCGGACTTGCCACTGCTTGCGGATTGCTTGGAATGTTGTAGACTGAACTCGTCTTAAATTTAGGAAATAAAGCGGAGCCAGGGCTCCTGAGAGGTGAATTATGTCTGAAGCATGTAACTGTAATCACGGCGGTATGCCGGAGCCGCCGAAGCCGAATTTTCAGATTCCGAGCAATGAAAACAGCAATATCTGCCATGTGATTGCGTTACGAGCGGCAAGGGCGGCGTCGGTAAGTCGCTCGTCACAAAGCCTGCTCGCTTCCCGCGTCAGTGCGGCGGGCTATCGCGTCGGTATACTCGATGCGGATATCACCGGCCCCTCGATTCCGAAGGCCTTCGGCGTGGACGGACAGAGCCTTCATTCCCGTGAGAATCTGATGGTGCCGGCCGAGACCAGAGCGGCATCAAGATTGTGAGCTCGAATTTGTTGCTCGACGATGACACGGAGCCGCTCATCTGGCGCGGTCCCATGATTGCGAGTGTCGTGAAGCAGTTCTGGACCGATGTTTACTGGGAGATGTCGATTATCTCTTTGTCGACATGCCGCCGGGCACCGGCGATGTGCCGCTCACGGTATTCCAGTCGCTGCCGGTCGAGGGGATAGTCGTGGTGACAAGCCCGCAGGAACTGGTGTCGATGATTGTTGAAAAGGCCGTCAACATGGCGCGTCAGATGGATGTTCCGATTCTCGGCCTCGTTGAGAATCTGAGTTACTCAATTGCCCGGACTGCAGGAAGCCCCATGCGGTCTTCGGTGAGAGACCACATCGATGAAATTGCGGCCGGTCACGGACTCAAAGTGCTTGCAAAGGCACCGATTGACTCGCAATTGCCGCGGCGGTCGATGCGGGTAAGGTTGAAACCCTCACGGCACCGTGGCTTGACGAAGCGGTTGCCGCAGTGACGGGAGATAAGAAGGCAGAGTGATAACAAGAGGCGGCAATCCGAACAGCGAACTTGAGCAATCCATGCTCAGTGCCCGGGCGAATTCCAGGTTCCGGAGAGCATGGTCGCATGGGCGCAGCAGTTTCAGGATGCCATGATGATGTACGAGTTGTGCCATACAGGGAAGTTAAGACCAAGCTGGAAGTTTTAAACGATGAGCTCTCGGTGCGAAATCAAAGAAATCCCATTGAGATGATTAAGTCGCGGGTCAAGCAGCCGCGGAGCATTGTCGAAAAATTAAAGCGCAAGGGCTATCCGCTGACCCTGCAGGCCATGCAGGGATAATCTGGACGACATTGCCGGTATACGTGTCATCTGTTCCTTTGTGGACGATATCTATGCGATTGCGGGGATGATGATGCGTCAGGACGATGTGCGTTCTTCAGATTAGGATTACATCAAGAATCCGAAGGACAACGGCTACCGCTCTACCACATCATTGCGGAAGTCCGGGTCTATTTCTCCGAACAGAAGAGCTTTATCCGGGTGGAAATACAGATACGCACAATCGCCATGGATTTCTGGGCGAGTCTGGACCACGAACTCAAGTACAAGAAGGAAATCCCCGATGCCGAGGAGATCCGGAGGAACTCCGCGCCTGCGCGGATATCATCGCGGATACCGACGAGAAGATGCTTGCGATACGTCGCCGCCTCGAGCAGAAGAGTGCCGCGGGCTGAGAGAGAAGCGCGGCAAAGGCGCGGATAGATGATAAAAGAAAAGAGTCATGCGGTTGCATGACTCTTTTTCATTCAGGCAACTTACGCGAGACGCTTTTCAAAGTGTCCCTCGATGCTCACCTTCTCGTTGATGACGACAAAGGCCTGCGGATCGATTGCGTAGATGACAGACTTGAGCTGTCGCACCTCGTACTTCGAGACCGCACAGAAGAGAACGCGGTCTCTTCGTTCGTGTAGCGCCGTGCGCGCCCAGGTCGTGACACCGCGGCCGAGCTGCTTCGAGAATCGCTGCTTCGAGCGAGTTGTCCCTGCTTTGTGATAATCGTGACCAGTACGTTGATATTCTGGATGTGACATTCTGTCTTCGGCGACCGTGCAGACAGCCGTGCAAATCAGAGAATAGATAACGGTCTGCGCGTTGAAGAGGAAGAGGCAGATGCCGTAGAGCACAACGTTTACGCCGATACCGACCTTTGCGACGCTGGAAATCCTTTTTCCACTTGATGAGCAACAGCGCAATGACATCCATGCCGCCCGCGGATGCGCTCGTTTCGAAGCATAATACCGAGGCCGAAGCCGGAGACCAGTCCGCCGACAATGCAGGTGGAGAGCATATCGTCCATCACGTGTACCACGGGAATCACGGAGAGGAAGAACGAAATCAGCGTGGTCGTGAACAGCGTTTTCCAAAAGAATTTTTGCCGATGGCGCGCATCGAAATCAAGAGCACCGGAAAGTTGACGCGGTAGTAAATAATACCGGCGATATCAAAATTTCCGGTGTTGAGGTGTAGAGTGAGACCAAACCGGTACGAATCAGCTGGCATACACCGAAGAGACCGCCGGAGTGAGAGCTTGGCAGGAACAATAAACCAGTTGGTCGTAGCCGCATAAATCAGTGCGCCGACGGTGGCACCGAGCTAGCGAGAGCAGAGACCTTATGTTCCGAATGTTTTTGTCGGGTTCCATAGTGACGCCCCCTTGTTTATCATCGTAGAGCATCATAACATAAGAACTACGGTAAGATACAGCGGAAGTGGCTTTTTCCGTACAAAACTGTCTTTTTGAACACAGCTTTTTCCTGAAATCAAAAAGGCGGAATGTTATAGTTTCAATGGTATACATTTACATAGAAGAAGGAGGTGACCGGGATGAGTGACAGTGATGGTGGAGGGCGAAGCTAGAACCGCTGCGAACAGGGTGTTTCACAGGATTTGCGCTCTCAGGCAGCCCGGGAACCTTTTGGAATTCCGAAAGAGTGAGGGGCTTTGTGCCGCTCTCCTGTTCGCCGCGCCTCCGGTTTAGCTGTCAGTGCGCAACCCGTCAAGCGAACTGCCTTGTCAGTTCAGGTGAAGAGAGGAGAGGTATGGGAGAAAAGGGCATGAAGAACCGTGAAGAACTCCAGCAGGAAATTCTGGAAATTCTCCGCGGAAGAAAGTCCCCGAAGATTATGCGAGATGAGCTCGATGAATACCATGCGAGCGATTTGCCGCAGCGCTGGATGAGATTAACTTAGAAGAGAGAGAGCGTTTTTATCGTCTGCAGAGCGATGAAGACCTCGCGGGAAGTGTTAGAGCACAGCGATTACGCTGATAAGTATCTGGGGAGATGAGCCTGCACCGTGCGGCGAGTGTCCTCACCAGAATGGAGCCGGACGTTGCCGTCGACTTGATGAAGGAGAGCGATTCCGTAAAGAAGAAGGGTAGGCTGAACTCATGGATCCGGAGTCAGAGCAAAGCTGCAGAGCCTTGCTTCCTTCGACGAGGATTTGATCGCAAAGCCGCATGACGACGAACTTTGTCTGGCTGTACAGCAATATGACCGTGCGGGAGTGCGAAATCCCTCGTCGAGCAGGCGGAGGAGCACGACAACATCTCCGTGATTTATGTTTTTGATCCGCAGGGCGTCTTTTACGGTGCCATCAATTTAAAGGACTTAATCATAGCCCGCAGAGACACCGGAGCTCTCTGACGTATCACGACGCAGTTCCCCTATGTTTACGCCGATGAGCGCATCGAGGACTGCCTCTGGATTATCCGCGATTATTCCGAGGAGAGTATTCCGGTTCTTTTCTTCGGACAACGCATACTCGGTGCCATCACCTCGCAGGAAATCGCGGAAGTGGTCGGCGATAGGATGGGAGAGGACCTATGAAGTTGGCGAGGTCTCTCTGCCGAGGAGGATTTGAACGAGCCGCTCCCGCATGAGTATCAAGAAGCGTCTCCCCTGGCTGATACTGCCCTCGGCCTCGGCATGGTCGTCTCGAGCGTGGTAGGCCTCTTTGAGAACGTTGTCGCGCAGCTCACGATTGTCATGGCCTTCCAGTCCCTGATTCTCGACATGGCAGGTAACGTAGGTGCCAGTCCCTGCGGTCACGATTCGTGCCCTCATGGACGATCAGCTCACGCCGAAGCAGAAGCTAAAAGCTTCACCAAGGAAGTCAATGTCGGTACTTTGAACGGTATCATTCTGGGTCTTCTAGCCTTTGTCGGTGTAGGTCTCTATGTCACCGTGTTCAAGGGCATGCCGCTGCACTATTCCTTCGCAATCTCGGGCTGCATCGGTGTATCGCTCGTTGTCGCGATGTTGATTTCGAGCTTGGTCGGTACCGCGGTTCCGATTTTCTTCAAGCACATCCACATCGACCCGGCAGCAGCTTCGGTCCCCTGATCACAACCATTACCGACTGGTCGGCGTTGTGACCTACTACGGACTTGCGTGGCTTTTTGCTCATCGATTCATTCACCTGTAAAACACAAAGAGTCGCAACCTCTGTCCGGGAGGAAGCGGCTCTTTTTCATTTCACTTCGCTTTTCGAGTCATAGGGAAAAAGCGGTGCCCCCATAACCCGGTAGTATCAGTCGTTGTGGGTTTTCGTCTCCTTAGAAACAGATTTATAGGACAAAGCCAAATAGAGTTGGTGAACACACCGCAACGCCGGTAGCATCAATCGTTGCGGGATACTATCTTCTTTGTATACATCTTCCTTTAAACAGCGTCACTGACTCTTTTTCCCGCTTAGCCTTTTTCAACCGCTCGGACAAAGGATGAAAAACGATAACAGAAGCGGAATAAAATCAAAACAGAAGCTGTGCTACGGTCCGCGTCGGAGAACAATACAGGTACTATCCGAAATGAATCGGGAAAAGCGCGCAAAAGGCTTTGAACCCTTTGTGAGAAGAATGGTAAGAAGAGTCAAGGGTATTGAAACCACAGTTTTCTGATTTGGGGGTGCTTATGAAATTGCTACGGAAGTTTGTGTGTGCCGCATCGATTGCGGCAATCTCGGCTTGCCTCGTGATTCCGTCGATGGCGGCAACGGCGCAGTGGAAGCGCAATGACAGGGCTGGTGGTGAGGAGGCGAACGGCTCCTATCCGACCGCAACATGGAAACTCATCAACAATAAATGGTACTACTTTTGACGGCATCGGCTGCATGGCCGAGAGCCGCTGGATCGAAATACTATGTCGGTGCCGACGGCGCCATGCTGGTCAGCACCGTGACGCCCGACGGCTACTATGTCGACGAGACGGGAAAGTGGATTGAGGGAAAGATGGCTTCTCCCACGTGAGTAAGAGCAGTGCGGCCGGAAAGAGAAGAAGCGGCGGTGGCGGAAGCAGCCGCGGCAGAAGAGCGGCGGTTCTCGGCGGCAGCGGCGGCGGTTCCGGGATCTTTCCTACGGCGGCGGCGTAGCGGCGGGAAACACCGCGAATACCGGCAATGTCGGGAACGAGCGGAAACGGCGGCAATGCTGAGAATGCGGGCAATGCCGGCAATGCTAGGAATGCGGGAAACGGCGGCAATGCTTTGAACACGGGCAATGCCGGCGACAGCGCGACTACGGCAGGCGCAGCGGGAACGCAGCTTTCCGGTGAGGAGGGCAGAGTCATCTCCGAGCTGATGTCCATGGGGCTCAGCGAGAAGGAAGCAAAGCTCTACTACGGCATTAGCGCCTACCGTGAGTCTCGGTCTTCCGAAGCTTATCGCTCTCGAAGTCTTTAACCATGGTTGCGAGAACCCACGTGGCGGATTCCAATGCGCACACCCCGGAAAACCAGGGTGGATGCGAGAGGCATCATGGGTAATCTGCACAGCTGGTCTGCCTACAGCAGTTGGACGCCGGGTCGTCTATACCTCCGACCATAATTCGCAGCCTATATGTGGAGTAAGCTAGAGCGAACTCACGTCCCATCCGGGCAGCGGCTGAGATTTCCGCTTGGTACAGCCTACGATGACGCCCGAAGTGGCGCTTGACTCCTGGAAAGGGCTCTCCGGCCACAATGCTGTCGCGACGACGCAGGGCATGGTCGGATTTAAAGACCATGGGTGTCGTTATCGACGGCAAGTATGCGCATGTCTGGTTCGGTCAGGATGCGGATCCGGCTGGTTACTATGAGGTGACGGGCTATTCGGTGCTTCAGCCGTAAGTTTTGTTTCATCGGCCACCTAAGAAAAAGCCCCTGCTTTTTGAGCTCGCTCTGGCTATAATGAAAGCCGTGCTGCGGGCGTGGCTCAGTTTGGCTAGAGCGCACGGCTGAGTCCGTGAGGTCGCTAGGTTCAAATCCTGTCGCCCTGATTTGAATGAAACAGGAGATTGCGAAATCTCCTGTTTTTTATGTTACATGCTCACAGCATCTGCACCATTATCTTTTATTTGCAATAGCTAATCGTGGGATGCCGCTCTGTTTTTTTGTAAGAACACATGGTATAATTGCACATGTGTCAGCGCGATAAAGGATTGTTTTCTATGAAAAAGCTGATAGCCTTTGACTTTGATAAGACACTCTACGATCATCAGACGCTAGCATACCCGAGGCGCCGAGCGGGCACTGAGGCGCTCAGAGCGGGGGCACATCATTGTGCTTGCGACCGGGCGGGATATGTCGACCATTATTCCAGGCCGTATCTTGACTTGGTTAACGCCGCGGCGCGCGTCGAGCAGAACGGCGCAAAGGTCGTTGTCGGCGACAAAGTGCTGTTTGAGCACTTCATCGACCGCGGGCTCTTAAAAGCGAATGATGGACTATGCGGAGCGGACCGGCATAGGCTTCGGCGTGACCATAGAGGATGAGGACTATTACCTGAACCCGGAGCGCATCCGCGAGGCGGAGATGAAGCGCTGGGGGCAGTGCGGACGGCAGTTTAAGGATGCGAGCGCTCCTCACGAGGATATCCGCACAGTCAACTTTATCGGCACGGAGGAAGAGGCGAAAAAGCCATGGGCAGGCCTTTCCGGAGCTGCAGCTCACATGTTCTCCGTGAACTACGGCGCCGACATCATTGAAAAAGGCATCAGCAAGGCAGAGGGCTAAAGAAACTCTGCGCGTATTACGGCTTGGAGATGAGCGATGTCTGCGCCTTTCGGCGACTCCTACAACGACAGCGAAATGCTGGAAGAAGCGGGGGTCGGCATTGCGATGGGCAATGCCAAGGAGGAACTCAAGGATTGACGGATTACATCACGAGCCCGATCGATCAAGATGAGTATTTGGAATGCCTGCAGACACTTTCAGCTGGTGTGAGTGCGCAGGAAAAATCACAAGGAGGCCGATATGAGAGAAGAAACTGAAGCAGCTTCGCGAGGCGATGAAGAAGCGTGGAATCACGGTTTATTATCAGCCGTATTCCGATGCACACGGCGGTGAGGAAATCAGTGCCAGAGATCAGAGCGTTCGCAAAATCAGTGGGTTCACGGGAGATTCCTGCACCCTGGTGGTGCTGGAGAAAGAGGCATTCCTCTGGACGGACAGCCGTTTCTTCGTACAGGCGAACATCGAGCTGAAGGACAGCGGCGTTGAGCTGATGAAGGCAGGCGTTCCCGGTACGCCGACCATAGTCGAATACTTGGAGAATCATTTCCCGGAGGGCGGCACCCTTTGCATTCTACGCACCGCTGCTCGGAACGAATACGGCAAGGAGCTGAAGAGTTTGTCGCGAAGAAGGGCAAGCTGATTACCGACATCGACCTTGTCGATGATATTCTGGAAGGATCGCCCGGAGAAGCCATGAAGCCGATCTGGGTGCATGATATCAAGTACGCGGGCGAGGAGGCAAAGACAAGATCGATCGCGTGCAGGCGGAGATGAAGAAGCTCGACGCTTCCGTCTTCCTGACCGGCAGACTGGATGAGATTTCCTGGGTCACGAACCTGCACGGCGCAGATATCTCCTGTAACCCGGTATTCCTGTCTTATCTGATGGTGAAGGCTCGCTCCGCGAAAGCTCTTCTGCCAGGAGAATGCACTTACCGATGAGGCACAGAGCATCTGGAGGAGCAGGGCATTGCGGTCGGCTCCTACGACGACTTTATCGCGGCTGTCGGCAAATTGAAGGACGAGCGCGTCTTGACCGATCTCCGTGACCTGAACTTCGCGGTTTTACAATGCGGTCGTTGACAAGAACACGATTGTGGGACGAGCTGAGCCCGATCTCCTGATGAAGATCATCAGAACGATACCGAGCTCAAGGGCTTCGCGATTGCCATGTGCGTGACGGTGTGCATCTGACCCGCTTCCTCTACTGGCTCAAGAAGACCATCAAGGAGGGCAAGGCGGATACTCACACCGAGTACGATCTCGGCGAGAAGCTGAATTCGTTCCGCGCAGCGATCCGAAAATATGTGACCCTGAGCTTCTACCATCCCGGCTTACCAGGCAAATGCGGCAATGGCACACTCACATGCCCTCCAAGGAGCAGAGTGATGTCGTAAAGCCGAGGACTTTTCCTGTGGACTCCGGCGCACACTATCTGGACGGCACGACGGATGTCACGAGAACGCTTGCGCTCGGCGATATCACGCCGGAGCAGAGCCGCGACTACACGCTTCACTGTCATCGGCATGCTGAATCTCATGTTTGCGGTATTCCCGTACTATGCGACCGCTCCGCTGCTCGACACCTATGCGCGTCGAGGCAATGTGGAAGTTCGGCAGAGACTACGGTCACGGTACCGGCCACGGCGTCGGCTCGTGAACAATGTCCACGAGCTCCGGTCTCGGTTCGCCCGTGGCCGCATCCGGACCGCAGAAGAGAGGTTACCTTCCAGCCGGGCATGGTGACGAGTGACGAGCCGGGTGTCTGCATTGACGGCGCTTACGGCATCCGCATCGAGAACATGCTGATTTGCGTGAAGGATACGGAACATGAGGGATTCAACTGCTTCGAGAACCTGACCTGGGCACCGCTCGATCCGGACGCTCTGGATCTCAGTGTCATGTCGAAGGACGATATCCGCCGCTTTAACAAGTATCAGAAGCGCGTTCGCAAGACCATTGCGCCGCTGCTTCCGGAAGAAGAGAGAAATGGCTCATTCATGAGACAAGAAAAAAATCCGCCGCGAGAAAAAGCACTGAGCGGCACGGTGATTCTGGAAAAGAAAGCGCTTTTTGAAAAAGCGGCGCAGCGAAAACCAGCTGCGCCGCTTCGCGCTGTCAAAGAGACGGGACGCTGTCCCCATGAAAAGCGTTGCGGCGGCTGCTCCTTTAGCGGCCTGCCCTACGAAGAACAGCTTAGGAAAAAGCAGAGACAGGCAGAGAAACTGCTCGGCAAGTTTTGTGAGGTCGAGCCCATTGTAGCGGCAGCAGGGAGCCTTTGCACTATCGGAACAAGGTGACGGCGAGCTTCGGTTTTTCAGAATAAGAAGCTCGTGGTCGGTGATATATGAGCGGGACAGCCACAGGGTGGTTCCGGTGACCATTGCCGCATCCAAAACCGCGCGGCAGATCGCATCGTCCACATCATCCGCATTTGGCGGTCTCTTTCCAGTCTGAAGGCCTATGACGAGGACTTAAGAATCGGGACGCTCCGCCATGTTCTGGTTCGCACTTCCGAGGCGACCGGTCAAAATCGATGGTGGTGCTCGTGACCGGTACGCCCATATTCCCGGGCAGCAAGAACTTCGTCACGGCCCTCAGAAAGCAGTGTCCGGAGATTACGACCGTCATCAGAACATCAACCCGCAGAAAACCAGCATGATACTCGGAGAGCGCGACAAGGTGCTCTACGGCAAGGAGCTATATCGAAGATGAACTCATGGGACTTACGTTCCGCCTATCTCCGGCCTCCTTTTATCAGGGTGAATGCGAGATGACGGAGAAGCTCTACGAGACTGCGCTCTCGTTCGCGAAGCTGAGTTCAAACGACACGGTGCTCGATGCTTACTGCGGCGTGGGCACCATAGGCATGGCGGCCTCCCGCAGCGCGGGACAGGTGATCGGCGTTGAGCTCAACAAGGCCGCCGTTCGGGACGCGATTGCGAACGCGAAGCGGAACGGCATCGAGAACATACGCTTCTTTGCGGACGATGCGAGCGATTTTCTGCTGCGCATTGCGGAGCGTGGAGAGAAGCTCGATGCAGTCATCATGGACCCGCCGCGAAGCGGCAGCACCGAGCGCTTCCTTGAGAGCGCCTGCAAGGTAAAGCCGAAGCGCATTGTCTATGTCTCCTGCAATCCGGAGACCCTCGCGCGGGATTTGCAACTCTTAAAGCGTTGGAACTACCACTGTGAGCGCATTGTACCGATTGATAATTTTTCCGTTGACGGAGCACTTGGAGACGGTGTGCTCTTGAGCAACCGAAAATCGGATACGAAAGTCAGGATCGATGTGGATCTGGAAGACTACTACCGTATCAAAGACGCCAAGAAGAATCAGGACTGAAAAATAAAAACACCGAAGTTAAGCAAAAAGCAAAGCTGTTGATGTGTAAAAAGCATTGGCAGCTTATTTTTCGCTGGGATGATTGTAAGATGAACTAGGACAATAAAAAGAGCCGATGACGAACTCGTGGTATGATGAAGCTACACACACCAACACACCAGGAGGTTCGCCATGGCCCAGAACGAGTATACCACAAATAAAACATATCGCCACCTGACACGCGAAAAGCGCACAGATTGAAGTACTGCTGCAATTAAAGCTCCCCAAAAGTCGCATTGCGCGCGAAGTCGGGATTGCAAGGTCAACTTTATATAATGAACTTGCCAGAGGTACTGTGCAGCAGTTAGGACGGAATCTGGAGCCATACACGCGGTACTTTGGAGATTCGGGACAGCGTGTCTACGAACATCGAAGACGAAATAGTCATTGCCCCATAAAGCTGCCGAAAGCCAAGAAATTCGTGCCTTTTGCGGTAAAGCAGATACTGACAAAGCATCTGGCACCTGATACGATTTGCGGTCTTGCCAGAGAAAAGGGCTGTTTCATTGAGCGTGGATTGTTAAAAGCTCGAAATATCGATCTCACGCTAAAGGTCAAACGTAAACAACACCGTAAGGGACATCCGCAGCATAAGCGGCTTTATGGTCTGAGTATTGAAGCTCGCCCCCAAGTAGTTAATCAGCGGGAAGAGTTTGGGCATTGGGAGATTGATACCGTGGTCGGTCGAAGGGAATCGCAATCCGTTTTGTTGACACTGGATGAGCGAACCACAAGATTTCGACACATTATAAAGATACCCGGTAGAAGCACACAGGCGGTTGAACAAGGTTTAAAAACGCTCCGAGAGCTGTACGGAGAACGATTCAGCCAAGTTTTTCGCTCCATCACAAGTGAGATACCCATATACTATGCTCATCCGTACTCCGCCTACGAACGCTGACTGAACGAAAAGCAGAACTCATTGATTCGCCGGTTCTTGCCGAAGGGGCGTTCTTTTGATGTCGTTACGGATGAGCAAATACGAGAGATTCAGGACTGGATCAATCAGCTCCCCCGAAAATCCTTTCACTACAGTTCGCCGGAGAAATTATTCCAGACTGTCCTACTTGATCTTGCAATCTAACCAGAATCACATTCTTTGTACCGACAAGGACAATGTAAGCGCAGAGTACGCTTTGGGTGGCCTTTCCAACAACATCTTCGCTTCGACCTACACATATGTGATCCCAGAAAAGGAGAAGCTGATTGCTCAGGTTGAAGCCGTCCTGGAAAAGTGGGAAGACAAAGAAGAATAACAGATTCCGTACTGTAAGCGGACTGCAAAACAGAATAATTGAAATGTGATAAGAGCGTCGGCGTAAATGTCGGCGCTTTCACTATTTTCGAGAGTGACCGGAATGACGGAGATGTGCCGTTGCTCGGTTATTTTTCGTTAATGAGCAAATAAGGAGGCATTATGGAAAAGCAAGATTTACGGATACGTTAGAGTATCCAGCACTGATCAGAATGAAAATCGACAGATGATGGCCTTGAACAAGGTTAACGTTCCGGAGAAGAACATTTTTATGGATAAGCTCTCCGGCAAGGATTTCAACAGGCCACAATACAGAAGTTGGTGAAAGCTGAAGCCAGGGATCTTCTCATATCCTCAGCATTGACCGCCTGGGCCGCAACTATGAAGAGATCCAGAACCAATGGCGCATTCTGACAAAAAGAAATCGGCATTGACATCTGTGTCTTGATATGCTGCTCTGGACACCAGAAACGGAAAGGATCTGATGGGAATATTTATCGCAGATCTGGTATTACAGATACTATCGTTTGTGGCGCAGTCGGAACGTGAAAATATCAGAAAGCGCCAACAGGAAGGCATAGCTGCGGCAAAGGCCAAAGGAGTGAAGTTCGGCAGACCGCCTACCCTTTACCGGAGAATTTTTCATGAAGTGCATCAAGCTTGGCGAAACAAAAATGACACTCCGGCAGGGCGGCTGAAGCCTGTGGAATGCCTGAAGGCACATTCTACGGAAAGGCCCGAAAATATGAGAAATCCGATTAAAGAAAGATGGTCAATAATTTGGAAATGTGTACCTTTGCAAAATTTGACGAATGCAATCTTACACAAGACATTGTAGCAAAAGCGTTCCACTTTTTGCAATAAGGTTGTTCAGTTTTCGCAAGAAATTATTGCGCAAGTGCAATAACAAGTTGAATATTGATAGTTGAATAACTCCTAAGCACACAGGATGGTTATCCTGGAGGAATGGTTACATTCCTCTTGTGTTCATAAGCACAGAGCGAGCGGACAGTCAGCCTGTGCTACCGAACGCTACGCGACCACGGTGTATATCCTGTCCAGTTCGTCCTCAAAGAGCTCATCCGGGGTTGTAACCGAGTATCTTCCTCGGAAGGCTATTGCACCAGACTTCGATCTGGCAGATCTGCTCGTCCGTGAAGCTGTCAATCCTGCAACTCTTGGGGATGAATCTGCGGATCAGGTCCTCCAGGCCAGACAACAGTGAGAACTCGGAGCCGTTGTCCGTGGTGATCGTCTTGAAGACATCATCCCAGTGTTCGTCGTACTGGGATCTGATCTCCCGAAGCGCTTCCATGACTCCGTTCGGATTGCGGCCCGGTATGCGGATCATCCAGTATTCGGGGTCTTCCGTTCGATCATAGTAAGTAGTGCGTCATCGTTACCGTTTTTTGACCAGATGACCAGGTCCACCTTCCAGTGTCCGAACTCCGTACGATCTTCGATGCTGGCTGGCCGTTCCTCGATGCTTCTGCCCAGAACTAGCTTGTTTTCGCGAACTCGTGCTGTTTTGGGTGAGCGATGCAGCTTTTCCGGAAGATCAATGTTTCTGATGTTCAGTAGCCCAAGATCTGCGTAGCCGTAAAGCGTTTTCGTGCAGACGATCTGCTCTCTGGTGAACGTTCCATCCTTCAGAGCGCGGTGGGCACAGACATCCAGCGACCATCCGTCTTCAAAGAAGTGCTCTACTACATAAGAGATGAAAGCGCTCTTTTCAAGAAGATCATAGTGACGGCAACAAGCTTCACGATTCTTCTCGTAGGCGGCCTGCCCGACTTTTGCCTTGTAACGGAAGATGTTGCCCTTATAAAGAGTGACGGTACCGCGTTTGATCTCGTTACGAACGGTGTTTGGCGCGCAACCTAACTCTCCGGCGATCCTGTTGGGTGTCCATCCATCTTTGAGAGAAGCTTTATGGACTTTTCAGTTTACCTGTTCAACCTGATTTTACAATCGGCTCAAGAAATTATTGCGCTCAACTTACGGGCTTCAAAAAGTACACTTTCCAAAAATTATAAAGGAGGGGCAAACAATGAGCGAAGGGTATACTGAAAAACGAGATTCGAGAGAAATGACAGAAGCTTCTGGGGTGAGAATATTGCAAGAAGAGCCAAAGGATAAGGACGAAGTGCTCAAGGAGGAGGGCACCCTGTCGAAGAGAAGCGTGAGGAGGATGGAGACTCAAAGAAAAACAATATCCAAGAATAAGATGGAGATTATTGGAACAATAGTAGCGATAGCAGCCGTTATTGCTATAATCAGTTTTATTCCATCAAAAATTCAAAAGAGTCGAGAATGAATGTGAGCATATTGCAGGTATGATTAGCTCCAGGAAAGGGTATTTTACAATTGAAACAATCCCTGATTCATGGGATAATATGGATTCAACATTCCGTGAAATCATGTTACCTTCTCACGAAAAAGCATGCATTGGAAGCCATCAAATACGCAAATAATGAATTGGGATTTCCGGTTCAGTTTATTCTGATATGTTAAATACGAATGCTTTGATGGGACGACAACGGAAGAAACAAATAAATATAAAGTTTCATGGACATATCATCCAGATGATGGCTTAAAGGTAACATATTCGAAAAAAAGTAGCTCAAAACATCTTTACAGGAGGGATTATGGCAGATTCTGTTGGAACCAAAGAGCGGCCTTTATAACCGGACTTTTCGCAGGCAACAATCTGTAAATGGTGTCGAGAAAAAGAAAAGACCCTCGAGTTGAACAAGACGCGATAGGAAGCCCATGGAGAATACCTAAAGATTCACCAATCCTAAAAATGAGAAAGAAATAATACTGCTACTACAGTATTAAAGATGAGAGCAAAATCCATCTTTGATTTGCTCTAGAATATGACAAAGCCAAGGCATCGCCCTGGCTGAGTCATATGAGAAAGCCGTTGAGCTTCGCTCCCCGCATACTTGCGGATGGCAGCGAAATACTCAGCGGCTATTTTTGTGAAGCTTCCAGTGAACGGTTCCTCAAAATCCGGGAGAAACTGAAATGCGCTGTCGGGACACAAGCGGGGTTCAGGTTTGCGGGTGGAGGTCAAGGGGATGCAATTCCCTTTGGCAGAGGGATTAGAGACGGCAGGCTCTTATCTGGGTTCAGGGCGAAGCGTCCTGATCAAGTCGAGGGCAGACAGCCCCGCCCAGTTAAGTGATGGGAACCGTCACTAGTAGTGGGTATTACCTGCCAACACACTCTTCAGTTTTTGACTGATTTGGAGAGGCAGGTCTTCAGCATGATTTTCATTTTTCAGAAGAAAGAGAGGTAGTCAATGGAAAAAACAAAGAGTTACAAGACACAACGGAAGGCATGGCAAGAATGGAACTTACAATCGAAAACACAATGACCGCAGATTCGATATCGCCAACAGTGAGCATATCGATCAGGAACGTGCGAAAACAGAACGTGTACTGGGACTGTTATCAGAGTTTCATTTTCCCGAAAGATTAGGAGCAGGAAGAGATAATGTCGTGTATTCCTTTTGAACAGATTGAGCGAGCTTATTATTCTGATCGCTACGATGATTTTGTGAAGCGCAACATGAACGAAATCGGAAGACCGGACACTCAAGCCGTGACCGCACAACGGATGATTTCTGGAAAGACAAAAGACCCTGTCCGGAAGAATCCTGATCCAGATCGGCACGATGGAATTATCTGTTTCGCCTGCCCAGCCTGGCGCAGATCGCGACAGAGTTCTTTGAAGAATTTTACCGCCGCTTCGGCGAGAACATCCATATCCTGGGCTGGGCTTTGCATCTGGGTGAAGCGACCCCACATATCCACGAGCGAAATGTCTTTGATTGTGAAAACCGATACGGTGAGATCGCCCCACAACAGGAAAAAGCTCTGGAAGCACTGGGCTTCGACCTGCCGGATCCGGATCGAAACCAAGCAGGCTGAACAACAGGAAGATGACTTTTGACGCTGCCTGCCGCGCGATGCTGTTGATATCGCTAAGAGCACGGCCTGCATCTGGAACAGGAACCGGAATACGGCGGAAGGGCTTATTTGGAAAAACAGGATTATATCCTGATGAAGCAGAAACAAAAACTCGCGGAACAGGCTGAAGAGATCTCCGGACAGGAAGAGAAAGTGGACAGGCTCACGGTCCAGATCGAAGACACAGAGAAGTTCATCGATGAAGTCTCCGAGAACGCTTATGAGACTGCGGTGGAAGTGGTCACGGACAAGGTGATCGAGGAAACGCATAACGCGGACTTTGACGAGATCGAAAAGAGTGAGAGATCACTGACTTCCGATAACACAGAAACACGCCGCAACAGAAAAAGCATTATCACGCAGACTCTGGATATCCTGATGAAGCGATTCAAGGGATTGACCAGCCATATCTCTGAAAGGCTTTCGGCAGTATTCGGGGACCCGGTTCAGAAGAAAGTCCTGCAGGAATCGATCCGCAGGTCAATCGTAGTCATCGACTTCGGAGTCTTTTTCATATGCTGGGGTCGGAGAATTTAGTCAGTTAGGGGCGTCGTAGTTTTTCTGGTCGCCGACGACTGACGAGAGTCTTTTTGTAGTTCTTTCAGTCTGGCCTGTATGCCGTCCGGCGAGTGTGTCGGTCGTGACAACCGCTCGGCGATGTTCTCTGCAGCTGTTTCAGGAATACTTTTCTGCTGCTTAGGTTTGGTTGAGCGCTTTGACGGTTATTTCTTCGAGGATGGTTTCGTTGACTGTTCAGGTTGGTGCAGGGACCGTCAAGATTTATGCTGAAATTGGTTTGCATCCTCATGATTGAGAGTATGAAAGTTTTTCTGTAAAAACGGAATAAGAAATACCTTCAGGGCTCCTGTGATACACACTAATCACGGAGGTCCTTTTACTATCAGCAAAAAGAGAAAAGAAACCCGTCAACAAAGTCCGTGATGACCGAAGGCAAACGCCAGATTATCCAGCAACTCCTAGCAGAGAACGACATTGAGACTGCCGAGGATATCCATGATGCTCTCAAAGACCTGCTCGGCGGCACCATCAAGGAGATGATGGAAGCCGAGATGGATGACCACGTAACGGCTACAAGGAAAAGACTGTCAACTCCAGCTACGGTTCTATGCGAATCGACGTCCCGCAGGACCGCAAGTCCACGTTTGAGCCTAAAAGTCTTAAAAAGCGGCGAAAGACATTTCTGAGATCGATCAGAAAGATCATCTCCATGTATGTCAAGGGGATGACCACCCGCCAGATCTCTGACACGCTCAGCGGATATCTATGGTTTTGAGGCCTCTGGGGAGATTCATATCGGACGTGACGGATAAGATCCTGCCCCATCCTCTACATCGATGCAATCCACTACTCAGTTCGGGATAATGGGATCATTCGGAAGATGGCGGCCTACGTCATCCTCGGGATAAGCTGCGAAGGAAAGAAAGATGTCCCTGACGATCAGGGTCGGCGATAACGAGAGTGCTAGTACTGGCCGTCCTCAACAGCCTTAGAACCGTGGGGTTAAAGATATCCCATATCTGCGTTGACGGGCTGACTGGGATCCGCGAGGCGATCCAGACGGCTTTCCCGAAGGCAGGGATATCAGCGCTGCATCGTCCACCAGGTCCGGAACACGTTAAAATACGTGTCGAGACAAAGACCGCAAGGCCTTCGCCAATGACCTTAAAACGATCTATAATGCTCCCAACGCGAGGGACAGGGGCGCGCCAATCGGGGACCGGATCACAGAGAAGTGGTCGGAGAAATATCCGAACGCCATGAAACGCTAGGGAACGCGACTGGGATGTCATCACTCCGATCTTCAAGTTTTCCCGCAAATGTGAGAACCGTCATCTACACGACGAACGCGATTGAGTCTGAACGCCACATACCGCAAGCTGAATCGTCAGAGAAGCGTTTTCCCCAATGTCAGGCTCTTCTGAAGGCTCTGTATCCGCCACCTGTGAAGCTATGAAAAATGGAGCATGACAATCCGGAACTGAGGGGCAGGTTTACGGCGAGCTGTCGATCATGTACGAAGACCGGCTTCCCGAATGACACGATAAACAGCCGAAACGGGCGGTTCTCCGTCCGCTGTAGACATGATCAACCTGTATCCGTTATATAATAAAGCAACCGTCTGAAGGTCGATAACGCTGCTTTTTGTAAAGCCCTCAGACATAAATCCTATCACAAAAATCTGATTTACAGAGATTTCTTCACACCTCGCAAACCTAACTCTCCGGCGATCCTGTTGGGTATCCATCCATCTTTGAGACGAGTTTGAATGACAACACGTTCTTCAAATGAAAGATGTTTACCCTTCCTGAGTTCAGTTATAGAATGTACTTCGGTCATAGGTCTTCTCCTTGTGAATGATGATTGAGCACATACATTCTACCAAAGAAACTTTATGGACTTTTTCAGTTTATTTGTTCAACCTGATTTTACAATCGGCCATCAGAATTAATATTAAGATCAATCATGAGATATAAGAAGGAGAATTTTTGGATATCTGCTGACTGGATAGGGGTGTCTTCTGTTTATGCCTGTTCATTTGCAGAGCGGGTGACCGGCAGGTCGTTCTGATAAGGTCAGTCAGACTGAATCTGGATGATTTTTCTGTTCATCCTGCTAAGTCTTCTCTGTGTCAGTGCAGTTTCCTTTTTGATTCGTACATGGTGCAAAACAGGTACGGAAGTCGGTAAAAAGCATTGCTGGTCTGTGGCTGGATCAGGGGTTATCTCCGGACTGCTGTTGGGGAGTCTGATCTGGTTGGGACGTCATGCAGTTACGACCCTGGCACGAATTCGATTCACCGGATCAGCGGTATTCGCTGGTCGCGGGAGAGTCTACATTCTGCTCCTCGGCAATATCCGACTTTATGAACGAACTTCACCGATATTCATCAGGGAGCTTGATGCCACCCTGTTCCCGGATGACGGCTTTGCTGCCATTGCACAGGGGTTGCATATGAGATCTCCTGGGTGGAGATGTGGTAACGTTGTCTGTCGATCAGAATTATGATGACCTGTGGGGAGGTGTGAAAGTGGATATGGCAGATGACGGTAAAGTGCTGGCTTCATATAGCTATTATCCGGATGGCAGGCCTGACTGGCGGGATGAGCAGGAAAAACCTCTGGAAATGAGGAAACAGAATATGGATCAGCTGATGCTGAACGGGCAGATGAATATCCTGATGAAGGAGAGCTGCAGATTATTAACGGCCTGCTGAGCTGCAGCACGTACAGTTGGTGATGCAGATGTAGATGAGGCGAATGTCACATATACCGCGAAAGGGACGCCGGAGTTCGTGATTTCATCAGATTCGGAGGCGTATACCTATATCCTGTATAATCGCGAATCCACGAGATGGAAATGTGCACTGTATGTACTCTATCAGTCAGCAACGGATAAGGAGGAAGATTCAGATCCGCAGATCATGGAGATGTACGCATATGAATACGCCAGTGGCAAAAGTCATCATGGCAGGGCAGACATGCCTGGGTGATGTAGGGTACAGATGAATACCGTGAAGCGACGGGAGAATAAAAATCTGGTTTGTCGGAAGAAAACTGAATATGCTCTGCTGAGATCTCGCACCAGAAAGGTTCGGGATCTTTTTTGCCCTGAAGGAGTAAAGGTTCGGGATCTGCCCTGAAGGGGGTGTGTGAAAGAAATCTCTGTAAACAGGATTTCCTGTGTATTGACACTATCTGGCACTCGGCGATGATCGTGTGTCTTTTTCGTTTGTCGGGTAAAGGCTCCCAAAGTAATTGGTTTTCTCCCAAAACGTTGATATAATTGGGAGCAAATAAAAAGCGATGGGAGAAAAGAAAAAGACAAAAGACAATTAGAAAATTTGATTACTCCATATTAAAAGATAGAACATGGGATAATGGAATACTGTCATAAGTCTCTAGATACAGGGAGTATAAAGCAAAGCAGGGATTGTTACAAGGCAAAAAGCCGAGGGAGCTTAAACGTCTTATTGAGATAGCTAGGATACAGAGTACGAAAGCTCTAACCGTATTGAGATGGATTTAGTAACAACCAATCCAAGGTTAAAACAGCTTATGGACGATAAGACCACGCCAAGAAATCGTGATGAAGAGAATTCTCAGCTATCGAAAATGTTTTAGCTTTGGTGCATGAAGATTATAATGCCATACCGGTAAGACCCTAACTACATCCTGCAGATGCATAAGGGTTGCTGCGGTTTACAAATCTATCATATGGCAGGGACTTTAAAACTGCGCCAAATGAAATAGACATGGTTCTTGGCAATGGAAAGAAGATACTGATTCCGTGTTTTATACTGGATTTTTCTCTGCATTCATCCATTTAATGACGGAAACGGAAGAATGAGCAGACTTCTTACGCTGCTCTTGCTTTATCGCTAGCGGATATATGGTCGGACAGTATATCCAGTATCGAAAAAGGCCATTGCGGGTACAAAAGAGTCGTATTACAAGGCCTTGGCGGATGCCGACAAACTGTGGCATGAAGAAAAGAATGATCCGAAGCCTTTATAAAAATATATGCTGGGTGTTATACTCGCCTGCTACAGGAATTTGAGGCGCAGTGACTATTGCAGAAAAAGTGGGAGTCAAAGCACATCTCATGATATCGTAAAGAGATTTGTTCTGAATAAAATCGGAACATTTCGAAGCAGGAAGCGATGATGGCATGTCCGAGTCTCGGAAGCTCCTCCGTGGAATCAGCCTAAAAAACTAGTCGAGGATGGAACCCTTACACGATTGGGAGCAGGAAGAAAAACGCACTATGTCCGATCGGAAGCTGCCATCTGAAATAGAAATATAAGAGGCGGTCAAGGTTTATCAGGGCTCTGATAACTTTGAAGTTGTAGAGGTGATACGGTGTTATTTCACATTTTAAATTCTCAGGAGGAACGAAGGAACTATAGTGGTTCTGCATTCGTTGAAATACAATTTTTGTAAGTTACCAAGTGGAACTGCTACAGATAGATTAGTTGCAGTTGATAGTATAAATAACTGGCAAGATGATTCTTTGTATATAGATGACGAAAATGTATTTTACAAAAGAATACAGTAGTATTTTTGATTGTGGTATATATAACAATTTGAAATGCGGAACGGTAGATATATACGGAATCAACTACTATGCACCAGCTTTAATAGATTCTATTATAGAAAGACTTCGTGAAAAAACCGGTAGATTATGAAGTATTGATAGAATGGCTGATTAAGTCAAGAAGATATAACGGATTCTACATTTTAGGGTTACAAACAACTTCCAGTTTATCGGGCTGAAAAACACCTGTGGACAACTTCCCTCAAAAGCGGTTTTGTGGATGGTTTCTAAACACAAAAATTGAAAACCTCTGACATCAACGGCGTTGTCTAAGGCACTTGGGTGTGTGGCGCTGCTGGAAAAAGAGTCATAAGAATAAAGAAAATGGATGAGAATAGAGGTGAAATCAGATGGAGCTCATGGATTGCTTAAAAGTGGAGAAATGACGTGAGTCTGAGGGCAGCGCCGTTTAATGAAATCGACAATGTCATTTTGTCTTATCTCGCCTATGCGGACTTCGGGGAACTCTTGCAGGAAGAAAAAGCGGCTGTGAGCATCGAAACCTGCTTGAAACGCTTTTGCAAAAAACACGACCTGGCAAACGTGCGGGAGAGTAAGCTCTTTATCGAGAGAGCCCGCTGTTACTGGAAGACATGGTACGCAGGGGCACGCTTCCGGGAACAAAGTCGTGCACTTCAGAGAGGTCTTTGACAAGGAAAAGGTGCAGCAGTTCACGGCGCTCGTCTTTTTGCTTCGGACGGGACCAGGTATGTCTCGTTTTCGCGGCACGGTTAAAAGTATCACCGGTTGGAAAGAGGACTTTTGATGAGCTTTACCGCGGAGACCGAGGGGCGCCAAGGCAGTTTCCTATCTGAACGGGTGGCGGCTGTGTTGAGGGCGACTTAATCCTCGGAGGACACTCCAAGGGCGGCAACTTTGCGATGTTCGCGGCTGCTTTCTGCGATGATGTGGTCAAGAACGGATACTCAAGGTCTATAACTGACGGCCCCGGCTTTCGGGAAGAGATTGTGCGCTCGGCAGCGTACCGAGAGCTGTTGCCGAAGATTACCAACATGAGTCCCGCAGACCTCTATCATAGGCGCTTTCGCTTTCGAACGAGGCGGCGCATACTGTCGTAAAGAGCACTGCCGCAGGGTATCTTTCAGCATGATGTGACGACATGGGAAGTGACCAAGGACAAATTTGTTCGCGCGGAACCGGATGCCTTCAGTGATTTTGTCGAAATCACTCGGAACCTGGCTCGAAACCATGGACGACGAGCGCGGAAATCTCTGGTTGAGACGGTCTTCTCCATGATTGAGATGACGGAGGCTGAGACCTTCCTGGAGTTCGGAAGAATTTAATCAAGAATAGCGGGCTTATCATAAAGGGGCTTGGGAAGCTCCCGAAAGAGAAGCGACGTGAATTGACAGCTGCACTCGGCAGCCTCGCCGAGCAGGCAGGTAACCGTACTCGACAAGATACCCAAAATCAGCTTGCCCGGCGTGAAGCAAAGTCTCGTGAGGAAGCAGAAGAGCGAAGCGGACAAAATTGATTTTTACGATGGTGTTCACGCGGCGGAGTTTGCTCTCAGCACGATAATCCGTATCGGAGAGTGTGTGCCGAGATCAGAATCAACTTTGCGTAAATCTTGCGCTTTCAGTGGATTCGTGTCTATAGTAGTTATATATAACTTTGTTTTCGCGTTCGGAAAGGAGGGGCGGATGAAAGGGAAAAATCTGGGATCTGTATGCACCTATCTACAGCCGGGCCATGCGGGCGGAGGAGAGAAGCTATGCGTTTCTGTATCGCCGCATTCCGAAATTGGTTCGCGCGAAGGAAGTGCTGGAGCTTGCCACCGGGCCCGGTGTGCTCGCGAAGCTGCATTAGCGCCGGTCACCGAGCGCATGCTCGCGACCGATTATTCGGAGGGCATGATTGCGGAAAGCAAAAAGGGCGCCTGCCCGAACAACTTGCGCTTTGAGGTTGCGGATGCCTATCCCTGCCCTATGCGGATGCGAGCTTCGATGCCGTGATCATTGTGAATGCCCTGCATCTTTTGCCGGAGCCCAGAGCGCGCTGCGAAAATAGCCCGTGTGCTGAGACCGGACGGTATCCTGATTGCGCCGAACTTTTGTGAAGCAGCGGGAGAGCCTGCGGACTCGCTGCTGGGAGCTCTGCTTTCTATGGTGGGCGTGCGTTTTACGAGATCAATGGACGGCTGCGGAATACAGAGACTTCCTGCGAAAGAACAGCTGGGAGCTTGTGTTTTACAAGGAACTGCGCGAGAAATGCCTCTGCTTTACACAGGTGCAAACGAAAATCGAAGCGAGACAAAATCGTCTGTCGTTCCGACGAGCGGACAGAATTAAATAGTTATCATAAGTAATTGTTGAGGATTCGAAACAGTCCGTTGGGGCGGTTGTCGGATTCCTCTTTTTATATGGAACTTTGGTACCATTTTTTTGCTTTAAATTAAAATTGTATGCAAAATGTTTGAAATAAAAGACTTTAACTCGGATAAGCGTTCAATAAAAACAGCAGCACATCTTCATTTATTTGTAAGAAATTCGGATTTGCGCTATACTAGTCGAAAATAAAGTGTGGATAAAGAAAAGTTAAATCGATTAATCTTCGCAATATTGCACAAATAATTAAAAAGCAGAGTGGGACAAAAAGAGTGTGGCAGAGTAGCGCTTATCGTCCGTAAAAGCGCGTCTGTCTCGGACACCGTGGATGGGCTCAAAGTGTCGTTTGGTTTGTTTGCTGTACTTTTTATTCCCAGAAAAGACTGTTGCGCAAAGACGGGGGACTTATGGGAGAAAAAGGCAGAGAAGCAATATGACTATCTGACACTGTGCATTCATTACCGCATCATCTCCCTTCTGCTCTCGACGGCTGTCTTTCTCTCGGGCATGTGGGAGAAGAGATACGCTCTCTGACCGGCTGGGGCATTATATTCGGTATGTTTCTGTCTTGCCTCATCGGAAACTATCTCTACGTTCGAGCGGAAAAGAACAAGGACGCGATGGGAGCCGTGCTCGGCGTGGAACTCGCAGCCTACGGCATTTTTATTTACCTGAGCGGCGGGCTCTCAGTCATATCTCTGGTACGTACTCTGTTGCATGATGATCAGCTACAGCGGAGGTTCGACGGAAGCACGCCTTTGCTCGCCGCAATCTGGTGTGTTGCCTGCGCCTTGGTGGGACAGCAGGACAGAAATCCGGTACGGCGAGAGCAACATTCTGGTGGGGGTTCTTTGCACTTCGGAAACTTCTACGTGTTGCGGCGACACGTGCAGTCCATACGCGAAAGGACGGGAAGAACTGCAGAGACCCAAAACGCTTGTCTTGTGGAGAAAAACCGGCGCAGCGAGTACGCGCTTTCCCGTGTCGCGGACATGTAGGAAAGGCTTCGCGCTCATGGCGATGACGGATTCCGAACGGGTGCTCGGGGAGCTTGCCACCTTGATTGCGGCGAGTGTATCGCCCGAGGGTTGCGTCCTGATACGGCGCAACGAGGAACAGATGATACGCGAAATCATCATCCGCGGTATGCCGGAAAAACAGGGGAAGAGCTGGTATCCCGCGCTACGTCGATGAGTCGAAGCGAAGGAGAAGTGCGAGTCAACGGGCGGCGCTATCAGCTCTTTTCCGTTGAGAGCAGCAGCGGAGACGGCATACTGATCCTCAGGGCGCCGAATGCGGAGAGTATTGCTGCAAAGGAGAGCGGTCTTAAGGAACTTCTTCGGCGGGAACGAGGTTTTACGTTCGGCTCTGCGGCATCATCTTTCGCGGGCTCGATATGCAGAGTCAGATGGAGGCGTATATTTCCGCGGAGGAAAAGAACCGGATTGCGGACGAAATTCACGACACGGTGATCCAGAAACTTTTTCAGGGTTAAACTGCGGCTTAAAGGAACTGGAACTCTTTGTGGAGAAGGAGGAGACAAAGCGGGGGCCGCACTGCAGCGATTGTACTTCTCAAAGAGACGGCGGCACTCACCATGCAGGAGTGCGGGAGACGGTTTACGGGCGCAATTTTGCCCGCAGCGGGGAGCAAAGTTTTGAGGAAGGCTTAGAAGCTATATGGAGGAAGCGGAACGGCAGTACGCTGTCTGTATTCCGCTTGAAGTTGCGAGCGGTATCGAAGAACTCTCAGCGGCACAGAAGACCGTCCTTTATCGCGTAGCCTGCGAGGCAGTCAACAATGCCGCACGGCACGAGGCGCAAAAGAAATCCGGGTGGAGATTCGCGCGGAGGAAGAGCTTTGTCCTGCGCGTAAAAGACGACGGAAGCGGCTTTGAGGAAAGAAGAGTTCAGAGTGCCGGGGGCAAGGGACTTCGCTAGTATGAAGAAGGTTGCGGCACTCCTCGGCGCATCGCTTCGCTTAGAGAGCGGTGAAGGACGAGGGAACGGAAATCACACTCACTCTTCCGGTGAGCGCTATGCAAAGGGGAAAGGCGTATGTATCTCGTAGTGGATGACATCCGCTGGCGCGAAGGGACTCGAGCAGATCATTCATGTGTATTGTCCGGAGGAAGAGGTTCTGGAGGCGAGGAACGGTGCGAGAAGCGGTGTCGCGCATGGGGGAGGCCGCGGTCAGCGTGGCCTTTATCGACATCCGCCTCGGCGCGGAGAGCGGTTTCGATGTGCTCAAATGGGTCAAGGGAAAGCCGCTGCGACGTGCGTACCATCTTCATCACTTCCTCTTCGCGAGAGACGATTTCTTCCGGGCACGGGAGATGGGGGTGGATGCCCTATGTCTTAAAGACGCCTTTGTGGATGAGATTATGTTCCGGACTGCGCGCCGTGCAGCGAGCAATAGTTCTATTCCGCCGCGCTCGTGGAAAAACTGAATCAGGCGGCAGAGGAGGACAGAAAACTCGAGGAGCTCACGGAACGCGAAATCGAGGTTCTGCGTCTCATGAGTCGCGGCTGCTCCAACGCGGAAATCGGAGATTTGTGTTTATCTCCCTCAGGACGGTCAAGAAACAGTGAGCAGCATACTCGGGAAGCTCGGATTTAAGAGTCGCGTGGAGGCGGTGTTGTTTGCAGGGGAAAGTGCGACAGTCTTTCAGAACTCAGCGTATAAGACAGGATGATGCGGACAGGGAGGGTAAGAAGAGATGAGGAGACAGGGGAAAACTCTTGCCTGTGCTGTTCGGCACTTTGTCTGGCAGCGCTGGGTACCAGGCTATGCGTATTGGGACGGTACGCTCCGCGTCGCCAGGAAGCTCGCAACAGGGGCAGCTGGACTGCGCATTTGCGAGCGAAGGGACGTACCGCGCCGAGTTGGTGCGGGATGGCGGAGAAGGTGCTTGCGGAAATACCGATGGAGGCGAGAGCGGGTGAGGATGAAAAAGAGCATAGCGTTGGTCTTTCGGAGGAATGCCGGATGACTTTTTGGGCGGGGAGAGCTACCTGCGAATTTCCTGTCCGATTGAAGAAAAAGAGCTTGAAGGCAAAGGAACAGGCCGTTGACTTCACTGTCCCCGGAGAGAGATTCTGCTGACGCTGAACAGGTCTATCTGGCCCTACCTGATGTCGCCTACGACTGGGATGAGCCGGATGCCTATTTTCTGGAGCCGCAGCGGCTGAAAGTGTTTCAAGCGTGGGCGGCTGAGGATGCGCTCTGTGCTGCCTGTATCTACGGGCGGAGAGAGAAAGCCGGAAGCGCTTATGCCGGAGTTTATCCAGGTGGACGAAGAGAGTCTCATGTCATGCCGCTGCCGAGCGGCTGTTTCCGAACAGCGGTGTCTGGGTAGACTATTCCTTTACAAGCGAGTTGCGCATCGATCAGCAGACGGCGGTCAGCGGGAAACGGATTTCCGTATTCGGTGCGCTGACAAGTTATGCTTATTGGACGGATCGCCTGCATGTGAAGGGCTCTGCGGCGTTCCGTTTTCCGGTGGCCGTTCAGTTACTCGAGGCGGGTGAGCTTCCGGCGGATGGCGCCGTGATCGATGACCGTGCCTTTGCGACCGGATCGAATGCGCGGAAAAACGGGAAAAACGGAAGAAAATCGAAAACACCGGTAAGAACAGGAGCGTTATGACGGGACGCCTTCTTTTTCCTGTTGTTTTTACTGGTGGAACTGCCGTTCCGGCGTGCAAAAACGCTTTTGGAGGAAATTTGACGCTCTCCTTCTCTGCTACGGAAGTATGGCGGCTTTGCTCTTCTTTGCGCTGCCGAGTCGGTGTGCATCGTCGCGCTGCCCTTAGGAGGAATGTGCATCTATGCACTGACCGGTGCGGCAATTTTCACAGCGCTCCGTTTTGTGAGCGCTGTTTTTATCGAAATGCCTGAAGGGGAGCCCTATGACGGCTCGATCGGCGGCATGGTACGGAATGTGCTTCTCATACTTCTGCCGCTCATTGTGCGCGAGGGCGTTCGCGCCTACGGTTTCAGCTCAGCAGAAAAGTGCACGTACGCCACCGCACGCTTTCCGTAGTTTTGTTGACCCTGTTGTTTGCCCTGCTGGAACTCAATGTGCAGCAGGCACTGCGGCTGGAAGGCGCGGAAAAATCGCTTTGTGTTCGCGGCGGAAACCGTGCTCCCCGCACTTGCGCGGAATGCTCTGCAGACCGGGCTGGTGCTGAGCAGGGGAATGTGGCCCTCGGTGCTTTACAGCGGCGGCATAGGGTGTTTTGAACGGATCTTCCCTTTCCTACTGATCTTCCTTGGCTTGCGAATGCCGCCATGGACTTTGTTTTCCGGTTTTCTTTCTCCTCTTTGTCAGGGAGCGCTTCCGCGCGGAGGAGTTCGGGGAGCAGCCGGAGCCGCAGGGCAGTTCTCTTGGCTGGTACGCGGAACTTCTTGCGACCGTGATCTTTATTGGTTCTGTGTCAGGGGTGTTTCCGGTTTATCCGACGGTCATACTGACCGGCAGTATGGAACCGGTCATTCATCCGGGCGATGGGTACTGGTGCGAAAAACTCCGAGAAGAACAGGAGATCACGGCACTTTCGAGAGGAACGGTCATCAGCTCGGCGGGGAGATATCAGCATTACACAGAATTCTTGCGGTGCGCGAGGACGAGGCGGGGAACCGTACGTTCATCACGAAGGGGGACAATAACCCTTCCGCGGACACCGAAGTCGTTCACCCGAACGATATCAGCGGCACGGTGATTCGGGTCGTTCCGCGGGTCGGCATTCCCGTACTGCTCTTAAACAGCAGGCGGAAGGTTCCGACGGAAATTCAGCAGGGCTTACGAGATGAGACAGCGATCCCTGAGCGCCGCATCCCGGTGGAGACAGAGCGGCTTAGGGGAAGAGGAGACGGGGACAGTATGGAAGAGGCAATGAAGAAGGGCAAAAATGAGCATAAGACCTGTATTTGACATGAGACGTAAGATTGCGGCAACGCTTGTCGGACTGATTTGTCTTGCCGTCGGTGTGTTCCTCCTGTTTCCAGGCCATGCGAAGGGAAGCACGGTGCGAGAACAAGCGCTGTATTCTATGAACTCAGTGCAAAACGCGGAACCTTGGATCCATCTCCGTGAAAACTCGGTGTTTTTCGGAGGAATGGCTCTCGGCCGGTGCGGTATATCCAGGAATTTGTAGCGGATTTACTCTGGGTTAAATTCAGCGCAAAGCTGACGGGAGAAGGTAGCCTTGCGGTGCGCCAGCGGGCAGTATGAAGCCGCTGTGGAACTCGCCGGTTACTAACCGGGACGGCGAAAAAACAGATTTTTTTCACAGCGGATTTCGCTGGAGAGCGGTGAAATGCAAGCGGGCGAGGAAGGCAGTGCCTTCGCAGAGACAACGGCGCAGCTGAATCCGGCGGACTATGCGGAGCGCTTTGCGGCAATCGAGAGAGCTGGGGAGGCAGTTTTGAACATGAATTGAAACTCGTCTTTTCCGGCAAGTTCGTCTTGGAAAGTGAGGCGGAACAGCAGGAAAAAAGCCGTTCTCTCTGGAAATTCCGCTGCCGGACGATACAGCGGTTTCTACACCCTGAAACGGGGGCCGAAAACCAAGGACAGCGGAAGCATTACGCGGCGTGAGCGCATTGCGCTGTCCCTTCCTCCGAAACTTGCGTTATCTGTCCTGCTTCTTGTAAGCGGCGTTTTTCCTTGTCCTAACGGGCCTCGTATTTTCCAAGGCGCCGACTGCGGAAGAGGCCCGGAAAATCGAACTACGTCGCCTGCTTCGGAAGTACGGTGCAAAGGCTCTATTTACCGAAAGCCCGGAAGCAGTTCGGAGGATGCGATACGGCTCAAAAATCTTGAGAGCCTGCTTCTGGTGGCGGAAGAACTCAGGCAGCCTGCGGTCTGCAGCCAGGATGCGGAGGGGCTTCCGCTCGACGGCATATTCACCGTCCGAAGCGGCAATCGAAGCTTTTATGTTCAAATACCGCAGACCCTACCACTTTCGGAGTGAAAAAGGGGAACAAAGTATCCCGGGAGGGGGACCTTCGCCGGATGTGCGCGTTCCTTTCTTCGCGTAAACTGTGCTTGTAGTCAGGAACTGTACAGGATGACCAAAACACAGAGCGAACGAAGGAAGGGAATGGTTATGAGAAGAGCAGGTAGAAATCAATCATCGGCGGCCTCCTTGCACTGTCACTGGTTCTCGCGAGGAACCGGCTGCGTACTGGACGGACACGCTGAATGTCACGACGAGAGCAACGACGGGTGACTTCAGCATGATGTTCGCGGACCTCGGCTATTATGCACAGTACGGGAAACGAGACGCTTCCGTCGGGCTGGAGTGTCGTGGACGGTATCGGCGACAGCGGCTATGTGGACGACAGCTTCTTCATGAGAGGCACCTCGGACTACAACAAGGTTGCGAAAGACGGCAGCGTCGATGCTTACGAGGAGCGTCAGAAGGGCTACAATAACGTGGGACTTTAACGCAGAGCTTGTGAATGCAGATTGGATACCGAAAAATGTCGGTGTCTACACCTCCGCAAACACGAAGGGGCGGCGATCAGATCGTTCTTGAAATCAATGAGATGTATCCGGGCTACGCACAGGGCGTTCCGCACCGATGTCCTGAACGTTGGCAGCATCGCGGCAAAAGCTCAGCAGCATCAAGTTTGAGATGAAGGGCCTTGAGTGCAGCGGCGCGGCGGAAGATATGCTCGGCATCGCACTCTACATGGACGGCGAGCAGTACAGCCCGAAGAAGATTGAGGGAACCCGCGTATTCAAGCTGGTTGATTCTCTCGCAAGCGAGGGGTGACTACTTCACGGTCGGCGGTGTGCACTTCGCGAGACTTTCCGCACTGAAGAAGCTCTCCGACAGAGAGTTCGCGACGTCATCGAGAACGCAACCATCCTCTGCAGCCCGGCAACGGACAACAGAATGGACCTCTTCCTCGCATAGTCGCAATGGATCCGGACGCCGAGGGCGTTTACCGACGGGTTCCACGGAGTGATGTCGAACAACGCAGACGCAGACAGCCAGCACAAGAGTGTTGAAGTCAGCATCAGCTTCGCTGGGATCAGTTCAACGTAGGTAAGGATGCGGGAAATCCGAACTACCTTGTAAAGCAGAACAAGACCGGAAGCGTTGAGTTTTTCGGAATCATAAGAGACTCCGTGCCGAAGGGCACGGAGTCTTTTATCTTTCAGGAGGGCGACAGCTTCCTCGCACTGGTATTCGGGCGGAAAAAGATAGTGAGATAGCATCTCGGAAAGAAGCTGTCGAAACAGGCGGCTTAAAGGTATTGTGATGAGAGAACAGAGAGTCAAACGTATTTTACAGGCACTGGAACACGAGGGTCTCAGTCAGATGTTGATTGTGGATCCCATGTCCATTTACTATCTGACCGATTACTATAACCTCCCTATGAGCGCTTCTTCGGGCTTCTGCTTCGGAAGGACGGACAGCATGTTCTCTTCCTCAACAAGCTCTTTTATGCACCAGTGAACAGCGGTGTCAAAAGAAGTCTGGTTTTCGGACACAGATCCGGTTGCCGAGTACTTGCACCGTATCTCAAGCAGGATGAAGTCCTCGGCGTGGACAAGGAGATTACGGCGCGCTTCCTGCTCCCGCTCATGGAGCGTAAACTTGCGGCGGGCTTTGTGAACAGTTCCCTTGCGGTCGATAAGACCCGCGCGGTGAAGGACGAGGAGGAGAAGGAAAAAAATGCGCAGCGCATCCGCCGTCAACGATGCGGCAATGGCGCGACTGCGCGCGCTGGTGCACGAGGGAGTCACGGAGCGTGAAATCAGAGATCAGCTTCTCGGCATTTATCAGGAACTCGGGGCGCAGGGCTTTTCCTTTACGCCGCTGGTGGCCTTCGGTGCCAATGCGGCGGATCCGCACCATGAGCCGGACGACACGGTGCTGAAAGAGGGAGACTGTGTTCTCTTTGATGTGGGCTGCGTGAAGGACGGCTACTGCTCGGATATGACGCGCACCTTTTACTATAAGAGCGTGAGCGACCACTGCCGCGAGGTTTATGAGACCACGCGCGCGGCAAACGAGGCTGCGATTGCGTTGATTCGCCCCGGTGTGAGACTTTGTGATATCGATAAGGCTGCGCGCGATCTGATCACGGAAAAGGGCTACGGTCCACAGTTTAACCACCGCCTCGGTCACTTTATCGGACTCACGGACCACGAGTACGGCGATGTCTCCTCGGCCTTTGACTGGAAGGTGGAACCGGGTATGATTTCTCGATTGAGCCGGGCATCTATCTGGTCGGAGATACGGGCGTTCGCATCGAAGACCTCGTGATGGTCACCGAGGACGGTGTGGAGCCTTTAAACCACTATTCTCGCGATCTGGATGTCATTCACTAAGGACAGAAGCATCCGGCCGCCCGGCAAAAACAGGGCGCGCCGGATTTTTCAAAGAGCAGCCTGAGGGCGGCTGTGCTATGATAGAGGCAGCGTTTCATAGACAGCAATCGTAGCATTGAACATGAGGAGACCGAGACATGGAACCCAAACTTCATTCAAAGCCCTATCTCAAGCTGTATCTTAAGAGCGGCGCAAAGATTGTCATAGAACTTTGGCCGGAAGCGGCTCCGAATGCCGTGAATAGTCTGATTTATGTGGTCTCTCACGGCTGGATGGATCACCACGCGATTCAGCGCATTGCGCCCGGGAAGTGGGTGGATCTGAGTTACAATGCGTATGGACACGAGGAATGCCGCTATTTGATTCCCGATGAATTTAAACTGAATCCTAACTTGGAGCCCTTGACCCCGCGCCCCGGCGTGATCTGCATGGGAGGCTACGATGAAGCCGGTCTTGCGAGCGCGGAAATATTCTTTCCGCTGAAAGAGTTCCCGGAGTTTCGCGGAATCTATCCGGTGCTCGGCGAGGTGATCGAGGGGATGGATGAGATACGGCGCATTGCGGAACTTCCGACCCGCGAAGTCATTTACCCCGGTACCGATAAAAAAATCCTGGAGCCCGCAGAGCCCCAAATCATCGAGCGGGCAGAGCTCGAGCTTTTCGGAGAAACTTATCCCGCACCCGTGCGGATGGAAACGCAGAACCTGCCGCCCTGCTGGCGCTAAGGTGAATGCAAATCACATCAAAAAGCCCTGAAGTACTTATAGTCGCGAGTACTTCAGGGGCTTTTTCAGATGATGGGACAAAAGGGTTGGTAGTCCCCGCCCCTCAAAACGAGTAGAATCAGGCGTTGCGGGGGGGGTTCTTTGAAACAAGATGAAGGGCGGACAAAGTATGTTCGGTTGAAAAGCTCAGGAGGGCTCAGAGCTGTTTTTGAGATTCGCGTTTCGCATCTTGGGAAAGCGGATTGCCATGGTGGTTCCCTCGTCGCTGCTTTCTTCGACCCGAATTTCCGCGTCGTGGAGCAAGACTATCTCCCGCACGAGGGCAAGGCCGAGCCCCGCGCCGCCGTAGCGGCGGCTCCGCGACTTATCCACGCGGAAAAATGGCTGAAAAATGCTCTCGCGGTACTGCGCCGGTATCCCTGTGCCGCTGTCCGCAACCCGTATTTCGATACAGCCCGCTTCTTCGCGCACGGAGAGACGTACGCTGCCGTTTCGGCGGTTATAGCGTATCGCGTTTTCGCTGAGATTAAAAGAGCAGGCGGTAAATCAAGGTGTCACTGCCGATCAGCGTTGCATTGCCTTCGTAGCGGAGTTCGATGTTCTGTTGTTCCGCGAGCGGCGTAAGATCGGTGCATAGTTCTTCCATCAGGGGTTCCAGTTCTATCCTGTCCGCACAGGGGACGGAGCGGAGCTCGCTCAGTTCCAGGAGGGTCTTACTCATTTCCGCCATGCGCTCGGTCTGCTCTCCGAGCAGGTGAAGAAAGTCCGCGGTTTCGGCATCCGCATTCGGGTGCTCGGCGGAAAAGAGCTCAAGCTTTGCCTGCATGAGGGCAAGCGGTGTTCTGAGTTCGTGGGCGGCATTGCCGGTAAACTGTTTCTGCGCGCGAAAGCCCTCGTCCAGTCGGTCCAGCATGCGGTTAAAGGCATCGCGGGAGCGGCGGAACTCAGGCAACAGGTCCTCGGGAAGCTTCATTTTTCCGAGATTGTTCGGCTCGATTTCCTCGAGACGGGAGGCAAAGCTGTGTAGGGGCCTAAGCGCCCTTCCGCTCACAAAGTAGGCGAGCGCCGCGCTGAGTAGCGTCACGACGGCGGTGATGAGCCAATTACTCGCGGTAAAAGCAGCCTGCGCACCGTCGATTACGATGACCAGATCGGAGTTTGGTCCGAGCGTCGCTGTGTCCGGGAAATCATCGGTGTGCTCTGCGGTATCGTTTCCCGAAACGGTTTCGCCGTAGGCGGAGATCGAAGTGCCGATGCGGTCCATATAGTGCCTGCCGGAGTAGCCGAGTAAGAGGCTCATGCTGATGCAGGCTGTGGCTATGAGCAGCGCTGTCATCAGCGTGATGCGCCACTGCAAAGAGACGTTTCATTCTGCGGCCTCCGTGAGCACGTAGCCCTCGCCGATGCGGTTGGTAACCGGGTCGTAGCCGAGCGCAGCGCGCAGTTTTTTGCGGAGCGTCGAGATGTGAACGCGGATTGAGTTACTGAAGCGGTCCGCATTGCTGTCCCAGACATGGTCCAGTAATTCTTCCTGGCTGACCGGACGCCCCCGATGGAGCAGAAGATACTCAAGAATACCGAGTTCTTTTTTGGTGAGAGAGAGCAACTGCCCATCCGCGCTGACACGCCTTGCCTTCGTGTCGAAGGAAAGTTTTCCGAGGCGGAGCAGTACATCCTGCTGGGTAAACTGCCTGAGGGTAAGGCTCCGTATCCTGGCTTCGAGTTCGGCTAAGTGAAAAGGCTTCGCAAGGTAGTCATTTGCCCCGGCATCCAGTCCCGCAACTTTGTCGCTGACTTCGCTCCGCGCGGAGAGAATCAGGACGCGAGTGTCTCGGTCGTGCGTGCGGAGCGTTCTGAGTACGGTCATGCCGTCCGCGCCCGGTAAGTTCAGGTCGAGGACGATGAGATCAAAGCGCTCGCTCTCTAGCAGAGAGAGCGCTTCGTCTCCGTCAAAACAAAAATCCACGCTGTAGGCAAGGCGGCGCAGACTCTGTACTATGGTCTCTGGAGCGCGCGCTCATCCTCAACGACTAAGATATGCATCAGAAATCCTCCCTCCGCATTGATGGGGTCAAATTCAGGATGCAGCTTCAATGGAAGTCTTCTTAAGTTGTATCATAAGCCGGCGTAAAAATCCGCGTTAAGTTTTCTCTTAACGGAGATTTTACACGCTGTACTGCTAACATGGGGTCAAATGAAAGGAGGAATTGCGGTGAAGCTCTCAAAGAAAACGATGCTGCAAGTTGTTTTTATTGCTCTCTTCGGTCGCAATGATAGGCTTCGGTGCCTGGCGCGGGGAGGCAGATACCGTGCTGAGTAAGGCGATACGACTCTGTCTGGGTGTGTCGGCATTGGATAGAAAATGGATTCAGGCGGCGGCCGCGTTTGCTCACCAACATTCATCTGCCGAACTTTTTGAAGGGAGCATCTATCAGGGCAAGGAAAACTTGCCTGTGCGCCCGAGTCTCAATTGTTATTCCTGTCCCGCTGCCTCGGGTTCCCTGTCCGATCAGGGGCGTTTCAGGCGGTCGTCAGGAGTTCTAAGTTCAGCTTTTCCTACTATGTGACAGGGTATCCTGATCTTTTTCGGCGTGCTGCTTGGGCGCTTTATCTGCGGCTTTCTATGCCCCTTCGGCTGGTTTCAGGAGCTGCTCAATAAGTTGCCGGGGAAAAAGCTGTCGACCAAAAAGACTGCGTCCTCTCACTTGGATTAAATACGCGGTGCTGCTCCTTATGGTGATGATTCTCCCGCGTTTGCGGTCAATGATCTCGGCATGGGAGAACCCTTTTTCTGCAAGTACCTCTGCCCGCAGGGCGTGTTGGAAGGCGCGATACCGCTCTCCGTCGTGAACACGGGGATACGCGCGGCGCTCGGCAAACTCTTTGTCTGGAAATTCGGCATTTTGGTCACGTTTATCTTGCTGAGCGTGTTCATCTACCGCCCCTTCTGTAAGTGGATATGTCCGCTCGGCGCTTTTTATGCCTTGCTTAACAAAGTCTCGTTGGTCGGTATGCGGGTGGATGAAAGTCGCTGCATTTCCTGCGGGAAATGTGCGCGGGCCTGCAAGATGGATGTCGATGTGACAAAGACGCCGGACCACAGCGAGTGCATACGCTGCGGCATGTGTGTGGACGCCTGCCCGACCAAGGCAGTGCATTTCCGCTGCGGCTTCGGGGCCGGAAAAACGATCGAAAATAAAAAAATGAAAATCAAACGGGAGGAAGCAAAATGAAGAAAGCAAAACTGTTGACCGGAATCGCACTCGCACTGACGGTGGGTAGCCTGGTTGCCTGCGGCGGAAAAAAATACAACGGCGGCTAAAAACAAGCGAAGCCGGAACAAGCGCAGCCGCACAGGCAGGCGGAAGCCTGAACGACACAGCGAGCACGGATCTTGACACGCTCTTAAATCTGGAGGTCGATAACACCGAGGCCGCCATGGCGCTGCATCAAAAGCTCACGGAGGCAGAGACCGCTATACTCACGGAGAATCAGGCGCTCTGGGAAAAGGGTATTTCTCGCGGCGGATAAAGGGCTCGACGATGATTGAGGACGGCAGTAACTACGAGGGATTTCCTCTTAAAGACCATCGAGGACGCAAAGGGGCAGTTAGCGAAGAGGAACTCAAAACACTTCGCGAAGGTGCGGAGAAGATTCAAAAAGATTGAGGGAAAGCTTACCATCCTGGAGCAGAAGTATCCGGAGAGCGGCGCGAAGCCGGATGGCGGCAATACCGCTGTTCCGGCGGAAAACGGCAAAGCCTGTCTCGGAGAGCTCGCTCGGCAGTTTCCCGGCTTTTTGAGGGCAAGGATCTGGACGGAAATACAGTCAAGAGCGGCGAACTCTTCGGCGGGAATACCGTGACGGTTGTGAACTTTTGGTTTACGAGTTGCCGTCCCTGCGTGGAAGAGCTCCCCGCACTGGATGCGCTGAACAAGCAGCTCGCGGAAAAAAAGGCGGCGCCGTGGTTGGCATCAACAGCTTTACGCTGGACGGCGACGAGGCGGCAATTGCGGAGGCAAAGGATGTGCTCGCGAAGAAGGGAGCAAGCTACCGGAACCTTCGCTTTGATACGAACACGGATGCGGGAAAGTTCGCGATGGGCATTTACTCCTTCCCGACCAGCTATGTGGTCGATCAAAAGGAACATTGTGGGAGAGCCCATTGTCGGCGCAATTGCGGATAAAAAAAGCAGGCGGAGCGCCTCAATCAGCTGATTGAGCAGGCACTCGCAAACAGCAAGAAGTAAGAAATAATGGTATAATCCTGTTGACGCGGTTCCTTAGCGGAATTTGAGAAAAACGAGGTTACTGTGCAATGGGCTTTTATATCGGTGCGCTACTATTTGTCGGAATGACGCTGGCTTGCGCCTTTACGGTGCCGGTCGTGTATATTACGCTTCGCAATGCCGTTATGGCGGAGAGAGAAGTGCCGGACTGGGTATATAAGCTCGGACATGCGGTACACGGTCGCGGCACGGATCACTATGAGGACTTGACAACGCCCGAGGCGCTCAGGGAGGCAGACTCTTCCTCATCGGCATCGTGATCGGCAATCTCCTGGTCATTGCCTACAAGTACCACAGCGGACTTAATCTCTATGCGGCCGGCTATTTTGCGCTGCGCGCGGAATTTGGGATTGTCCTCGTGATGCGCATTCTCGTGGTACAGGGAAAGAATCTTTGGTGGCTGTTTCATCGCCATGAAGAGATACATTACTATTCTGCTTCCATGGCAGTCTGGGGCACGGCATTTTTTACCTCCTTTCTCCTCATGCTAACGGTTAGCATAACGGGAGTTCCGGCGCCGCCGCTTCGGGTACAGATTGCGGGGAGCACACTGACACCAGTATGAGCCGCGGAAAGGACTTGCTGGCCGAGGGGTTTTTCGCTCGACGGAAACAGCGCCGATACGGAGGTGGAATACGCGGAGATCAAGGGGGTCTATGATTACAAAGCGCTTACCATGGAGCTTCGGCGGGACGGAAAGCGCTACGGCAGGGTCAGGCTGGTGCCGGACGGAAAGCAGCAGGCCAAGCTGAAAGACTGCGTGCTGGTTTCCTGCTATTTCACGCCGGAAGACGAGGGCTTTTCGGAGGTCGCCGTGCAGGGCAAAAAGATAGCGGAACTGAAGGCGCAGGATTTTCAAAAACAGCCCCCCGTAGAGTTGTTTGCGATAAAAGCACCGGAAGTGAAAGAATCGGTGCAAGCGGATTTTGTGTTCCTGCGGCTGCAGACCGAACCCTACACACTCTTTACGAGCTATGTGTTTGAAGGCAGCTTTACCATGGAGGGAGAGCCGCTCCGCTACAAGGTTCATGCGGATCAGACTCGCTGGGAATGAGCGGGAAATAAAAACTTACCGGACGGATGCTACTCAGAACGGGTGGCATCTGTTTTTTTTAATCAAACAAACGAAAAAGTTCAAGATGCCTTTCTCGGCAGTCTGCGGGACAGTCATATCATCCATGCGTTCGAGTATATTCTTTGAATCTCCGTGATCCCCCGGGAAAAAGATAAGGTGCAGCTGTCGTCTTGTCAAAAACAGTCGGAAATGGCGTTATAATTTTGTCAAATACGGAAGTTGACGGAGAACGGAGAGAACTGCTAGTATCTAAGACACAAGTTACTGTGTTGCGCGCTTGATGAGCGTGGTTTCCTGCCGCGGCAGAGAAAGGATACTATGTCAGAAAAAGCACTGACCGGACTCGGATGGTTTGCAACCTGTGTCTCCGTCATGATGTATGTCTCCTATATTCCGCAGATTATGAACAATCTGCACGGAATGAAGGGTACACCGATTCAGCCCCTGGTCGCGGCAATCAACTGCACCCTCTGGGTCACCTATGCGCTCTTAAAGAAAAATCGCGATTATCCGGTCGCGATGGCGAATGCGCCGGGCATCGTTTTCGGTCTCATCGCAGCAATTACGGCAATTATCTGAGCAGTACAACAAAGAGTCCTTTGTCAGCGGCAAAGGACTTCTTTTTACCCCGAAACATTGTATACAAGATAAAAGCAAACAAAGAGGAATCACCGCATGCAAGAAAAAGAGAGGCAAGAGCTGCCGACAGAAGGAGACAAGGGGCGCACAAAGGGAGCGGCGCAAAAGGAAACGGCACAGACACCCGCAGCGAGAAATCAAGGCATTGTAAGAACAAGTGTCATCGGCATTGTAGCCAATTTGTTTCTCGTGGTATTTAAGGGGCCGTGGGACTCGCATCCAATTCCATCGCGATTTTACTTGACGCCGTCAACAATCTGACCGATGCGCTGTCTTCGGTCATCACAATCGTCGGGGCAAGAGCCGCGGGAAAGGAACCCGACCGGGAGCATCCGCTCGGACACGGACGCATTGAGTATCTGAGTGCGCTGCTGGTGGCGGCGCTGGTTCTCTATGCGGGCTTAAGTTCACTCGTCGAATCGGTCAAAAAAATGCTGCATCCCGAGACCCCGCAGTACAGTGCAGTCGGCCTTGTCATCATTGCGGTGGCGGTACTCGTGAAGATTCTGATGGGGCAGTATGTAAAGCGCAGGGGAAAAACAGCTGAACTCGGATGCACTTATAGCCTCGGGTTCCGATGCTTCGTTTGATGCCTTGCTCTCGGCATCCGTGCTCGCGTCCGCCCTTATCTTTCTTCGCACCGGCATCTCCCTTGAGGCCTATGTGGGCAGCTTAATCTCGGTGATGATAGTGAGGGTCCGGCTACGGCATGGTATGTGATACCCTCGATGAGATTCTGGGCAAGCGTCCGGATACGGAACTTGTCAGGAAAAATCCGTGCGCTCATTATGGAGGAACAGGTTGTTATCGGGGCTTATGATCTCTTCATCTCGGATTACGGTCCGGGCGACGCTACGGTGTGGTGCACCTGGAACTCCCGGATACGATGTGTGTAGAGGAGGTCGACACGCTGACCAGACGCATTCAGAAGCGTGTCAAAGAGGCGACCGGCATCCGCATCAGCACCATAGGTGTCTACGCGCACAATACTAAAGATCCGGTGGCAGCGGAGATGCGCCATACGGTCGAGCACATTGCGCTTTCTCATGCATGGATTTTGCAGATTCACGGTTTTTATGCAGAGACGGTCAAGAAGTACATGCGCTTTGATGTCGTTGTGGATTTTACAAAGAGCAGGACGGATGCGGTCAATGAGTGCGGCAGGAAATCGAAGCTGCTTATCCCGGCTATGAGATAGATATCACGACCGATGCCGATGTTTCCGACCTCTCGAACTGAGGGAAGTACTTGCATATTTTGCATTCTTGGGATAAAATGTAATAAATTCGTAAAGAATAGTGCCGTAGTCGGCAGAGTCGAGAGGATAGGAATGAAAAAGAACGTGGGTACAGGGAAAAAAAGGTAGTTACGGCAGTGTTACTCAGCGCTGCGATTGTTGCCGGCAGCTTTGCTGCGTTCGGCGCAAAGAAGAGTGCCTATACCTTCCAGAGTGGCGGCGCAAAGATTACCTGCGGTCAGAGCGCAAAGGGCGCTCAACTCACTCGGCAAGGCGGATAAGGTAATTGTGCAGGAGTCCGTGCAGGGGCAACGGCAAGGAGAGAATATACAGCTCAAGGGGCTTTGAACTCTGCACCTTGAGTGAGAACAACGGTGCGCAGAAGGTGCAGTCCATCTGCATTCTCGACAAGAACGTCAGTACACCGGAGGGAATTCGTCTCGGTGCGACGCGCGAGGCGGTCGAGAAGGCGTACGGCAGAGGCTTCCGGGAGGAAGAGGGTGTTCTCTACTACGCTCGGCGACACGGAGCTCAAGATTTATCTGACCAACGACGTGGTCGACGGCATCGAATATCTCATCGCAGACGAATCGTAATCGGAGCCGACGCTCGAAAGGGCGTCGGTTTTTTTCTGTCTGCCGAGAAATATGAAAAAAATTAGCACTCATGGCTGACACTGCTAATAACTAATGTTATAACTGCTTTTGTTGAGAAGACAAAAGCGAAAAGCGTTTCACGTTTATTAAGGAGGCATTGTATTATGAAGCTGGTACCGTTGTTTGACCGTGTCGTGCTGAAGAAGATGGTAGAGGAAGAGACCACCGCATCCGGAATCGTGCTGCCGGGTCAGGGCGACAAGGAGAAGCCGGGTCAGGGTGAGATCATTGCAGTGGGTCCCGGTGGCCTTGTGGACGGCAAGGAAGTAAAGATGCAGGTTAAGGCAGGCGATAAGGTCCTCTACTCCAGATATGCGGGTTCGGATGTGGAGCTGGACGGCGTAAAGTATGTCGTGATTAAGCAGAGCGATATCCTTGCGGTAATGGAATAAGAGAACGGACAGAAGGAGAGTGGAATTATGGCAAAGGAAGTTAAGTTTGGCGTTGAGGCGAGAGAAGCGCTGATTCAGGGTGTCAATGAGCTTGCGAACGCGGTTCGCGTTACCATCGGCCCGAAGGGCAGAAATGTTGTGCTGGACAAGGCTTACGGTGCACCGCTCATCACGAACGACGGTGTGACGATTGCGAAGGAGATTGAGCTGGAGGATGCGTTCGCAAACATGGGCGCTCAGCTCGTCAAGGAAGTTGCGACGAAGACCAACGATGTCGCAGGTGACGGCACGACGACCGCAACCGTTCTCGCACAGGCTATGATCAACGAGGGCGTGAAGAACATTGCGGCGGGTTCCAACCCGATTGTGCTCCGGAAGGGCATGAAGAAGGCTTGCGACAAGGCTGTCGAGACCATCAAGGAGATGTCTCAGCCGATTTCCGGCAAGAAGCAGATTGCGAGAGTCGCTGCGATTTCCGCTTCGAACGACGAGGTCGGCGAGATGGTCGCGGACGCTATGGAGAAGGTCACGAACAACGGTGTCATCACGATCGAAGAGTCCAAGACCATGAAGACCGAGCTTGATCTGGTTGAGGGCATGCAGTTTGATCGCGGCTACATCTCCGCTTACATGGCAACCGATGTCGAGAAGATGGAGGCGACCCTCGAGGATCCGTACATCCTGATTACCGATAAGAAGATTTCCAACATTCAGGAAGTGCTCCCGCTGCTCGAGGAAGTTGTGAAGAGCGGTGCGAAGCTCCTCATTATCGCGGAGGATGTCGAGGGTGAGGCACTCACGACCCTCATTGTGAACAAGCTGCGCGGTACCTTCAATGTGGTTGCGGTCAAGGCACCGGGCTACGGCGACAGAAGAAAAGAGATGCTGCAGGATATCGCGGTTCTGACCGGCGGCACCGTAATCAGCGAGCAGCTCGGCCTTGAGCTCAAGGATGCGAGAATGGCTCAGCTTGGTCGCGCTAAGTCGGTCAAGGTCACGAAGGAGAACACCGTGATTGTGGACGGCCTCGGAAAGAAGGCAGATATCGACGCAAGAACCGCGCAGATCAAGGCGCAGCTTGCAGAGACCACGTCCGAGTTCGATAAGGAGAAGCTCCAGGAGCGTCTGGCAAAGCTCTCCGGCGGTGTCGCGGTGATTCGCGTCGGCGCGGCAACCGAGACCGAGATGAAGGAAGCGAAGCTCCGCATGGAGGACGCACTCAATGCGACCAGAGCGGCTGTCGAAGAGGGCATTGTCGCAGGTGGCGGCACGGCGTACATCAACGCTTCGAAGGAAGTTCAGAAGCTGGTGGACAGCCTTGAAGGCGATGAGAAGACCGGCGCAAAGATTGTCATGAAGGCACTGGAGGCTCCGCTTTTCTACATTGCGGAGAACGCGGGTCTTGAGGGCGCTGTCATTGTGAACCAGGTCAAGGAGAGCAAGAAGGGCATCGGCTTCGACGCTTACAACGAGGTCTATGTCGACATGGTCAGGAGGGCATTCTGGATCCGGCAAAGGTGACCAGAACGGCACTCGAGAACGCGACGAGCGTTGCGAGCACCCTGCTCACGACCGAGTCCGCGGTTGCGACCATCAAGGAGCCCCAGGCGGCACCGGCAATGCCGGCAGGCGGCATGGGCGGCATGATGTAAGAAAAGCCGCTTCGAACATAATGAAATAGAAGCGGGCAGTTCAGAATTCGAACTGCCCGCTTTTTGCGTCACTAGAGATATAGGGACAAAAAGAGTTGGTGAAAATCCCTGCTTGCTACATCCGGGTTTCATACAGCGGAAAAGTAGTCGCAGATTTTGAGCGGCGTTTAAATCTCCGCCCGCGGTTTTGCCATCATGGACCAGTTGCTGTGGTAAATCACAAAGCCGGGCGGTGCGCCGTTTACCTTTTTCACGTTGCGGCGCTGCAGGTAGTCGATCTCCACCTTGTCCTGATCCCGTCCCTTGGAATAGTAGGCGGCAAGCGAAGCGGCCTCTTCAAAGCAGCGGTCCGGAAGTTCCTGCCCGTTCGCTTTGACAATGACATGGGATCCCGGCATGCCCTTTGCGTGAAACCACCAGTCAGAGCCGGAAGCCACTTTAAAGGTGAGCTCCTCGTTCTGGAAATTGTTCTTGCCGACATAGATATCAAAGCCGTCGCTCGAGCGGAAATGAAGCGGGTGCGACTGAATTTTCTGCGGGCGTTTTCCCTTCGGTGAACGCTGGCGTTTGACATACTGATAAGATGCGAGCTCTTCGCGTATCTCCGCGAGGTCGCTCTCTTCGGTTGCAAGTTCAAGGGCGGTCAGAACGGAGGCGAGATGTGCTTCTTCCTGCACGGTCTTTTCGAGTTCCGCGCCGACCGCGAGCTCGGTGCGCTTTAACTTGGCGTAGCGGTCAAAGTACTTTTTCGCATTTTCGGCGGGGCTTAAGTTCTTGTCGAGCGGAATTCGAAGCGGCCGGTTTTCGTCATAGAAGTTTTCGGCCACGTAGTGATCCGCCCCCGCCGGAATTTGGTACGCATAGCTATTCAAAAGATCGCCGTAGACGCGGTACTTCTCCTTCTTTTGGCTGTCCGCGAGCTGTTTTTCCTGCAAACTACGCTTTCGCTGACTGCGCTCCAAATGGTTTTGAACCAGGCGACGGAGGTCCGAGGACTTTTGCCGCATGCGGGAGCTCTCCGCGCGGAGCGCATAGTAGGAGTAGAGCAATTCGCTCACGGACGAAAAGCGACGGCACGCAAGCCCTTCGGCTTCGAGGGTCCTTAGCGGGAGGGCCGAAAATTCGACCGGGATTTCGTCTCGGAGGTACATAACGGGATCGAAGCGCTCCGCACGCACCTCTTCCAGAAAGGAAGAGAAGACAGAATAGAGCGTGTTCCGCTTCTCATCCGACAGACCGTCAAAGACTTCGCGCGGGTCGAGAGAGGCGCGAAACAGAATCTCCTGTGCGACCAGCGAGGAGATTCCGGAAAAGGCGGATGAAAGTGCACGGTCCAGCGGAAGCGAGCCCTGCGCGGTGAGGGCAGCGGAAAAAAATCCGTCGCGGAAAAGTCCGAGCGGGTTGGTTTTTCAGTTTTTTTCCGGAATAAAATAGGGCCGTCCCGGCAGCACCTCGCGGAGCGAACTCACGCTCGCGGGTACGCGCCGCATGCTGTCTAAGATAATATCGTTTTCGTCGGTGAAGATGATATTCGAGTACTTGCCCATGAGTTCCGTATACAGTGCGCGCGGCGCAATGTCTCCCAGCTCATTGAGCTGCATGCTCTCGATGCGGACAATGCGCTCCAGCCCGAGTTGTTCCACGGCGGTTATTTTGCCGGAGCCGATGTGCTTCCGCAGTAACATTGCAAAGCCGGGAGCCGTGAGCGGACTCGGCTTATTGTCCGCTTGGAGATAGAGGAGCGGAAGCGAGGCCTCGCAGGAGATTAAGAGGCGATGCTGCGCCGCGTGATTCTTAACGGTCAAGAGGAGTTCGTTTTTTTCGGGCATTGCGATTTTCTGAATGTGCCCGCCGAGCAGCGTGTCGCGCAATTCCTTGACGAGCGCTGCAATGACAATACCGTCTAAAAGCCATATATTTTCCTTTCTGTAGTCGGTGAAAAACTAGCTTAAAAAGCAGAAATTGAAGTCACTGGGATTGAAAACATACTTGCAAACTTCTCTGAAATGCGGTAATGTTAATCACGCTTTCTTGCTATAGGAGACTTTTCGCAGTGTTCCGCGAAAAAAACAACAACATTTTTGAGAAGGATTCAATCAGAATGGCGTCAAATTTAGTGATCGTGGAGTCACCGGCAAAGGTGAAAACAATTAAGAAGTTTTTGGGTTCCAATTATGTGGTGGATGCGAGTCAGGGACATGTTCGCGACCTCCCGAAATCTCAGCTCGGCATCGATGTCGAGCACGGATATGAACCAAAGTATATCACAATTCGCGGAAAAAGGCGATGTGCTCGCAAAAACTTCGGAAAGAAGTGAAGAAAAGCGGACAAAATTTATCTCGCAACGGACCCGGACCGCGAGGGCGAAGCCATCAGCTGGCATTTGCAGAAGGCACTCAAGTTGGATGAGTCCGGCAAAAAGGTGTACCGCATCAGTTTCAACGAGATCACAAAGAACGCGGTGCGCGAGAGCATCAAGCATCCCAGAGCCATTGACATGGATCTGGTCGATGCGCAGCAGACACGCCGTATCTTGGACCGCATGGTGGGCTACAGCATAAGCCCCCTGCTCTGGGCCAAGGTAAAGCGCGGGCTCTCCGCAGGCAGAGTACAGTCGGTCGCACTTCGTATGATATGCGATCGTGAGGCCGAAAATTGAGGCTTTTGTGCCGAAGGAGTATTGGTCTCTGGAAGCGGAGACGCACGCCAAGGGCGGCAAAAAGGCGCTGAAAGCGCGCTACTACGGTGTCGGCAAGGAGAAGGTGGAACTTCACAGTGAGGCAGAGTGTCTCAAGGTCATTGCGGACTGTGAGGGAAAGCCGCTGCTTGTGCAGGAAATCAAGAAGAGCGAGCGGAGGTCGCAAGGCGCCGCTGCCGTTCACGACTTCCACCCCTGCAGCAGGAGGCCTCGAAACGCCTCAATTTCTCGACGCAGAAGACTATGCGCATTGCGCAGCAGCTCTATGAGGGGCGTCGAGGGTGGAGGGCAGAGGTACTATAGCTCTCATTACCTATCTGAGAACGGACAGCACCCGTATTTCCGAAGAGGCGGATAAGCTCGCGCGGAGTATATACGTGACAACTACGGCGCGGACTATGTCGCAGAGGAGAGGAAGGAGAAGCAGAGCGGGCAGAAGATTCAGGATGCCCACGAAGCCATCCGTCCGATTGACATCAGCTTGACACCGACCATGGCAAAGACCTCGCTTTCTCGCGATCAGTTCCGACTCTATCAGCTCATCTGGAAACGTTTTGCGGCGGGACGGATGCGGGAGGCGGTCTATGCTTCCACCTCCGTCAAGCTAGCCTGCGGGGAGCACCGCTTTGCGCTCTCCGGTTCCTCACTCAAATTTTCCGGCTTTATGGAAGTGTACAGCGACAGTGAGGAAGAAGAGGAGGAGAAGCCGGATGCGGCACTCTTAAAGCTCAGCGAGGGCGAGGAACTTGTGCTCGAAGGCTTTGACAAGGAGCGGCATTTTACCCAGCCGCCGGCGCACTTCACGGAGGCGAGCCTGGTCCGCGCCATGGAGGAACAGGGCATCGGGCGTCCGAGTACCTATGCACCGACCATTACGACCATACTGGCGCGTCGCTATGTGATTAAGGAACAGAAAAATCTCTATGTGACGGAGCTCGGACAGGTTGTAAACCGTATGATGGTGCAGTCTTTTCCGGTCGTTGTCGACCCGCAGTTCACGGCAAATCTGGAACGCTTGCTTGACTCGGTCGGAGAAGGTAAAATGAATTGGAAGACTGTAGTAGAGAATTTTTATCCGGATCTCGATGCTGCGGTAAAGAAAGCGGAACAAGATTTGGACAGCGTTAAAATCGCAGACGAAGAGAGTGATGTCGACTGCGAACTCTGCGGCAGACGGATGGTCATAAAGTACGGTCCGCACGGTAAGTTCCTTGCCTGCCCGGGCTTCCCGGAGTGCCGGAACACGAAACCCTATCTCGAGAAAATCGGGGTTAAGTGTCCGAAGTGCGGGGGAGAACTGGTGCGTAAGAGAACCAAGAAGGGGCGCATTTACTACGGCTGTGAGAACAACCCGACTTGTGAATTTATGAGTTGGGCAAAGCCGTCGGAAAAGCGTTGCGAGAAGTGCGGTGGCTATATGACGGAACGTGGCAATAAGTTGGTCTGCGCAAATGAAGCTTGCGGACACAGCGAAGTGCTCAGAAAGGAGGACAAAGGCTGAGAAGTTCGATTGCAGCAAAGGCACAACCGGGAGATTGACATTAGAGGAGAGACATCATGAGCGTGCAATTACTTGACAAGACCAGAAAGATAAACCAGCTGCTGCAAAACGGAAAAAATGTGAGGGTAAAGTTCAATGACATCTTGCTGATTCTCAGCTCTGTCTTGGACGGAAGTACGCTGGTCATCAGCAAGAAGGGTAAAAATTCTTGGTACAGGCGGCATAAACGGGGAGAGCAAGAAGAGTTTGGCGGTCTATTGAGCGGCAAGGTGGGAAGATTATGCCGATTCGCTTTTTAAACGAGCGGCTGCTTGCCATCCTGTCTACCAAGGAAAATGTGAATCTGGAAACTCTGGGTTTTTGCGCGAGGCGGTACAGAACCGCCAGGCGCTTGTTACACTGATTTATATTGCAGGTGAGCGTCTTGGAACTTTGATGGCATACAAAGAGGCGGCTTTTACCATTGACGATATCATTGTGAGCGAGTACGCGGCGATGGTCATCGGCATGGCGATGCGCCAAAGTGTGAATGAGGAGTATCAGGAGGAAGCGAGAAAGCTTCAGATTGTGCGCGGGGCGATTCAGACCCTGAGCTTTTCGGAGCTGGAAGCTGTTACCCACATCTTTAGCGAGTTGAACGGGACCGAAGGCGTCCTGGTCGCAAGCAAAATTGCCGACAGAGTCGGCATCACCCGCTCGGTTATCGTGAATGCGCTCCGAAAGTTCGAGAGCGCGGGCGTCATAGAGAGCCGTTCCAGCGGTATGCGGGGTACCTACATTAAAATTTTGAACGATGCGGTCTTTGAAGAGATCGCGGCCTACCAGGAAGAAAACGGAAAACGGAGAACCGCTGCCGCAAAACGTTAAAATCCTTTGCAAAACGACCAAAAAAGTGATAGAGTAAGTGAGTTACGGGATTTTTCCCAGACAACACGTCCGCCGAGGCGCGCTCCGGGTGCTGCGAAGAGCAGTGGAGCGTCGCCGAAAGGCGGGCGGAAGACCAAACCACAGGAGGCAAATAAAATGGGCGTAGTATCAATGAAGCAACTTTGGAAGCAGGTGTGCACTTCGGTCACCAGACCAGACGCTGGAACCCCAAGATGGCACCGTACATCTACACGGAGAGAAACGGCATCCACATCATCGACCTGCAGAAGACGGTCGGCATGGTGGACGATGCTTACAAGGCAGTCATGGACATCGCGGCTGCGGGCGGCACGATTCTCTTTGTCGGAACCAAGAAGCAGGCGCAGGATGCGATTAAGGAAGAGGCAGAGCGCTGCGGACAGTTCTACGTGAACGAGAGATGGCTCGGCGGCATGCTCACCAACTTCAAGACCATTCAGTCCAGAATCAAGAGACTGCGCCAGATCGAGGAGATGAGCCAGGACGGCACCTTTGAGCGTCTTCCGAAGAGAGAAGTGACGGAGCTCAAGAAGGAGCTTGAGAAGCTCGAGAAGAACCTCGGCGGCATCAAGGATATGAAGAAGATCCCGGACGCAATCGTGATCATCGATCCGAAGAAGGAGCACATCTGCGTCACGGAGGCACATAAGCTGAACGTTCCGCTCATCGGCATTGCGGACACGAACTCCGATCCGGAGGAGCTGAGCTATGTCATCCCGGGCAACGACGACGCTATCCGCGCGGTGAGACTCATTGTCTCCAAGCTCGCAGACGCTGTTGTCGAGGCACACCAGGGTGAGGAGCACCGCAGCGAGGAAGTCGCAGAGGGCGATGATACGGCTGCGGCAGCAATCAAGGCAGCAATCGAAGCAAACGAGCGTTAAGAGAAAGAGCGAGAGGAGATAAGAGATGGGCGCAATTACAGCGGCAATGGTTAAGGAACTCAGAGAGCTTACCGGCGCAGGCATGATGGACAGCAAGAAGGCTCTCGCGGCAGTCGAGGGCGACATGGAGAAGGCGATTGAGTTCCTTCGTGAGAAGGGACTTGCCGGCGCGCAGAAAAAGGCGAGCCGCATCGCAGCAGAAGGTATGGTTGCTGTTCTTGTCAGCGCTGACGGTAAGAAGGGCGTTGCGGTCGAAGTGAATGCCGAGACCGACTTCGTCGCGAAGAACGAGAAGTTCAGAAACTATGTCGGCGAGGTTGCACAGCAGGCGCTGGATACCAATGCTACAGATCTCGAGGCTTTCCTCGCAGAGCCGTGGAAGGCAGACAACTCCCTCACGGTGAAGGAGCAGCTCTCCGCTATGATTTCCGTGATCGGCGAGAAGCTTGACATTCGTCGTTTCCGCCAGCTCAAGGAGGAGAACGGCTTTGTCGAGTCCTATGTCCATGCGGGCGGAAAGATCGGCGTTCTTCTTGCGGTCGAGACCGATGTTGTGAACGATGCGGTCAAGGAGATGGCAAAGAATGTCGCAATGCAGGTCGCAGCGCTGAAGCCGCTCTACACGAGCGATGCCGAGGTCGATGCGGACTACCTTGAGAAGGAGAAGGAAATCCTTGCGGCGCAGATTAAGAATGACCCGAAGATGGCAAACAAGCCGGAGAAGGTCATTGAGGGCGCTGTGCAGGGCCGTCTCCAGAAGGAGCTGAAGGAAATCTGCCTTCTGGATCAGGTTTATGTCAAGGCAGAGGACGGCAAGCAGAGCGTAGCTGCATACGTGGCTTCCGTCGCGAAGGAGAACCAGGCAAACATCGCAATCAAGACCTTTGTCCGCTTTGAGACCGGCGAGGGCCTTGAGCACAAGAGCGAGAACTTTGCGGAAGAAGTCGCAAAGCAGATGCAGGGCTAATTCGCTCTCGCATTACGCTTATTTCCCGGACGGGTAACGATACCGCCGGACTGTCGTATTCAAAATACGGGAGTCCGGCGGTTTTTGTTGCGAATTTCGACTGATTTGCGCCGTGAAACGTTAGCTTTTTCACACATAGAAGGCGTGGTAAGGAAGCAGTGTGAGGGAATGGGGGAAGTCGGCGTTATATTCGTGCAAGGGGCGCGAAATGCGGGAAAAGAACGCGAAGAAAGTCTTCGTACTTGCGTTTTATGGGAAAGCCCCTATGATAGAAGCTAAGACAGAGAACATAGGGGGAGCAATGAAGAAAGCAAGCTTGGCAATCGTTGCGATCGCGCTCGCTTTGACGGCCTGCGGCGGTAGCAAGAAAGCAGAGTCCGTGGAAGAGACAAAGACTGCTTCCGTCGAAACGGTGGCGGAAAGCGCGATGGCTTCGGGTGAGGCGGAGAGCAATACAGAAACGGCGGAAGCGCCGTTGCTTGCGGAGACGCTCGTGCTGGATCATGAGGGACTTAAAATTACCGCGAAAGAGCTGGATATGAACGGAAGTTTGGGGCCTACCCTTCGCTTGCTCATCGAAAACGAGACGAATCGGAATGTGACGGTGCAGGTCCGTGATATGAGCGTGAACGGCTGCATGATAGCGCCGCTTCTTTCTTCTGCGGTCGGCAAAGGGGAAACAAAAGAAGACGGCATAGGCTTTTCTGCCCGCGCGCTGAAGCTCGGCGGAATCAATACCTTTGCCGAGCTTACGTTCCGCTTCTGCGTATTGGACAGTGAAACACTCGATAAAATCTATGAGTCGGAGCCGATTACTCTAAGGACCTCGGCGGCGGAAGGCTATCAAGAACGCGCTGATGACAGCGGAACCTTGGCCTACGAGGGAGAGGGCGTTAAAATCGTTGTGAAAGGACCGATTGAAAGAGAAAACGGTTTCGGGCCCGGAATCCTTCTGTACATCGAGAACAAAAGCGATAAGAAAATCGCAATTCATGCGACGGATGTCGCGGTGAATGACGCGGGCTTGGAACCCATCTTCAGTCCGGAAATCGCGCCGGGAAAACATGCGGTCGAGGCCATGACATTTTTTGACGATCAGCTGGACAACAAAAAAATCAGTTCTGTGCGGAAGGCGGCGTTTAAATGTTTGATTGTCGATGCGGAATCCGCCGAGACAATCAAAGAGACAGATTTGATTCAGGTAAAGTTCTGAGTGAATAAAGCGAAGCGGTTGCGAAAGCGTCCGATTCGCTTTATTTTATTGAAATATCATTTTTATCGTCATATTAGCCGAAACGAACTTGACAATTAAACATGTCTATCATATGCTTTAGAAAAGCAATGGCAAGCACGGTACAAATTCCTTTGAATTTGTATTTTTTTTGCCGCAGCAATTAGTAAATACTAATTTTTGAGAGGATAAACGAATTATGCGACTCAAACGTGTTTTCGCTGTCCTGATGTTGGCACTCGGCATACTGCTGTTCTTGACGCCGGGTACTATCACGCCGGTTTGTCCCGCGATGCCGGACGGCAGCTTTATGAAGTGTCACTGGATGGATATCGCGGAGCAGGGACTCGGTGCGGTCATTGCCTTCGGTGGTGTACTGGCGCTGCTTTCTCCGGAGAAACTCGGCGCGGGTATCGCAGCCATGAATCTGGGGCTCGGTGTGCTGAGTTTTCTGTTCGCAAAAAGCTTAATCGGCGGTTGCAAGATGCACGACATGGCCTGCAATCTTTACACGAGACCCATGGTGTATTTCCTGTCTGGCCTGCTCGTCGCGGTGAGCGCGGTTTATCTTTTGTTTGCCCTGCGCGGAGAAAAGGTCCATGGATGAGCTGAAAGCAGAGGGAATCCGTAAGTACTTCCTCCGCGGCAGTCGTCGCGTCGAAGCACTGATCGACGCCGAAATCAGTCTGAAATGCGGTGAGCTGGTGTTTTTGGTCGGTGCGTCCGGCAGCGGAAAAACGACCTTGCTCAAAATTCTCTCGGGACTCTTAAAGGCGGATGCCGGGCGGCTCATCTACAGCGGGCAAGATGCCGGGGGCTTTACCGAGGACGCTTGGAGCGAATTCAGGCGCACGGAACTCGCATATCTGCCGCAACAGCTTGGTCTTCTGACAGCCTTGACGGCGGTGCAGAATGTGGCGCTGCCCGTTATGCTGAACAGCCGGGAACGGCGCACGGAGGAAGTTTACGGGAGAGCGAGTGCCTTGCTTGACAAGGTCGGCGCACTCTCTTTGAAGGATGCTTATCCTTCGGAACTGTCCGGCGGAGAAACGAAGCGCGTGTTACTGGCGCGGGCGCTGATGCCCGGACCTAAGTTTTTACTTGCGGACGAACCGACCGCGGATCTGGATCCGAAAAGTGCGGCGGATTTTATCGAGCTTTTTTCGGAACTTCGCAAGAATGGCTGCGGTGTTCTGGTGGTGACACATGAACATGCCCATCTGCAGCGCGCGGACCGCGTGTTGGAACTGAAAGAGGGGCATGTGCGTGCTTTTGAGGAAGCGCGGGAAACGCTCGCGCAAGGATAGGGGAAGGGGTAAGAAATGAGTTTTCAAGGAAAGAAAGGGGCTCGCGGGCTTGCGGCAATCTTGGCGGCGCTTTGCATGGCGCTGTTTCTGATTGTTCCGGCGTATGCCGAGACCAAATATGCGAACTGGCAGGAAGTCGCGTCCACCATGGGAACGGTTCTGGACGGCGCGGTCGAAGCCTACGGCGCGGGCGGTGAAGAGGCCGGCAAGAAAGCGACCGAGCAGGTCAACGTAGCCTACTATAAGTTCTACGAGAAGCTCGGCTTTGAAAAGACGGTCATGGCTTCCATCTCCGGAAGTCGCGGCTCCGATGTGGAGCACCAGTTTTATCTGGTGAAAAAGGTAATTCGCGACGGCGGCTCGAAAGAGGAGTTAAAGAGCAGTGTCGATACCTTAAAGAGCATGCTCACCGAGGACGCAATCACCTTGGACGGCGGCAAAGCGGCGGCACAGGGTGGCGGCAGCGACACGGCGGAGCAGCAAATAACGGGGCGGCCTGGCAGACCTTTCTCGCCGTTCTCGGCCTTACGCTCCGAGAGGGACTTGAGGCCATTCTGGTCATTGCCGCGATTATCGCCTATCTTGTCAAGACAAACAGCCGAAAGTATCTGGCTTCGGTCTACATCGGCGCGGGACTCGGCGTGTTGTTCAGCGTTGTGCTCGCTATGATCTTCAACGGGATTGCGGCGAGCCTCGGCGATGCGCAGTCCGGTGCGGGACAGGAGATTTTTGAAGGTATCACGATGTTCCTCGCGGTCATTGTCCTCTTCTATGTGAGCAACTGGATGCTCTCGAAGGCAGAGGCGGAGACCTGGAACAAATATATTAAGGACAAGGTACAGCAGAGTATCGACAAGGGGAGCATGTACACACTTTCCTTCTCGGCCTTCCTCGCGGTGGCACGAGAGGGCGCGGAGCTCATCATGTTCTTCCAGGGTATGCGCTCGAACATCACCAATAACCCGCACATGCTCTGGGCCGGCTTGGCGGTCGCGATTGTGATACTTGCGATTGTCTACTTCGCAATTACAAAGCTCTCGGTGCGCTTGCCCTTAAAGCCCTTCTTCACCTTACGAGCGTGCTCATGTTCATCCTCTGCATCTCCTTTGTCGGCAAAGGCGTTTACGAACTGCAGGAGGCAGATGTCATCGGAAGAACCATCATCCCGTGGATGAACGGCTTTCATTTCGAGCTTCTCGGCATTTACGATCGCTACGAGAATCTCATTCCTCAGCTTATTCTGCTGGCGCTTACGATATTCACCTATCGCTACCAGCTGGGTAAAAACAAAACACAGAAACAGGGAGGTAAAGAGTCATGATGAAGAGAAGTTTGGCAGTATCGATGCTCATTGCCGCGGTTGCGCTGAGCGCTTGCGGCGGCAGCAAGAGCGCGGAGACCACGGCGGCTGCGGGCAGCGCTGCGGAGACCAAGGCCGGTGAGACCATGGCGGCTGCGGGCGAGACCAAGGCGGAGGAGACCAAGGCTGAGGCGAAGGCTCCGGGTGAGGATGCCGGCTTTGAGGAGTTCCCGATCGGTGACGATCAGGAGGTCGGCCCGCTGATTATCTCGGGCGTTTACTTCCAGCCGGTCGACATGGAGCCGGCGGGCAATTCGCTCTCGAAGGCAGATTCCGATTGCCACATCGAGGCGGATATCACGGCGAGCCAGGAGGGCACGACCCTCGGCTACGGCAAGGGTGACTTTGTTCCGTGGCTGCAGGTCAAGGCTATTATCCAGAAGAAGGGTTCCGACAAGGAGCCGACCGAGGTCGCTTTCATGCCGATGAACGCTTCCGACGGCCCGCACTACGGTGCAAACTTTAAGTTCCCGGAAGGTGTCGGCGTCTATGATGTCAAGTTCGTTGTGAGCGCTCCGGGCAACGACTATCTGCTCCACGTCGACAAGGAGACAGGTGTCACGGGTCGCTTCTGGACCGAGCCGCTGGTTGCGGAGTGGCCGGACTTTGAGTGGAACGGACCGCAGTGGTAAAAAGAACGCTTTGACTTCAGTACGGGCGGAGGGGCAACCCTTCGCCTGTATTGCCATGTATATCACTCGAGAGGGAAGGTGATTCTATCCTAAAGTTGTTTGTCAAAATCATGGAGGGCGGAATTGCGTTTTCGGTCACCATGGGTCTTTTGTTTTCCTTACTGCGCTATGAGGAGAGAGCCAAGCGTGTTCGCATCATAGGCTTTTCCGTCATCGGCGGCTTTCTCGCCGCGGCGCTCTCGGCGTATCTGCGCTCGATACCGAATTTTTTAAACCGAACCGCCTTAAACTTTTATAGCATGCTGCCCGTTGTCGGGAGCATGTTGCTGCTGCTTTTGCTCATTTTGTTCGGCTCCTATCTTCGAAAAAAACAGCGTAAGGCATATGAAATCCTGCTGAGCCTCGCTGTGGTCCTATACAGTCTCGCCTCGTTTTTCTCGTATCTCCCGCTGATCATGACCAATGTGAGCAGCTTTGTGAGCTACGGAGAGAGCGCGGTCAGCACGGCGGTTTTGTTCCGTGTCATTGGCTACAGTCTCGCGATTCTCGTCATGTTGCTCTCGGGGATTGCGGCGTTCCGCTGCGGTCTCTGCCTCGGAGAGCGGGAATTCGATTTGCTGCTTCCGCCGGTACTTTTGCTCCGCGGTGTCTCGCAGGCCGCACTCATTTTGCAGCGTCTCTATTCGCTGCGCATCATTCCGCGCAATCCGAAGTTTTTTGAGGGACTCAGCTTTGTCATCAATCACAGCCTCGTCTTCGACGCGCTCCTCTTTGCTCTGCTGCTGGTGATACCGCTTACGCTCATACTTCGGCACTTAAGAGTGACGGAGAGCTATCGAAATCGGGCGGAACTCAGAAAGCTGAAGGCGGGACACCGCCGCGTGCGCCACTGGGCCGCATTTTTTGCCCTGCTTCTTGCGCTTGATCTCTCGAGCATCACGGCGCTCAAGTCCTATGCGGGGCGGGAAATTCCGCTCTCTGCACCGGAGGACTATGCAATTGAGGACGGGCGCATTGTCGTGCCGCTCGAGAGTCTGCAGGACGAACACCTGCACCGCTATGAGTACACGGCGAAGGACGGCATCAAGATGCGCTTTATTCTGATCAAGAAATCACAGAGCGCCTACGGTGTGGGCCTCGACGCCTGCGAAATTTGCGGGCCGACCGGCTACTTTGAGCGGAAAAACGAGGTGGTCTGCAAACTCTGCGATGTCGTGATGAACAAGGGCACCATAGGCTTTTCCGGCGGATGCAATCCCATTCCCTTCCCCTATCTGGTGCACGACCAAAAGATATACATAGAGACGGCCGATCTTGACAAGCTGTCCTATGTATTCAAGTAAAGGGGGCGCTATGTTTTTACGCATGGTATTGGGAGCCGTATTCCGGCAAAAGAGCAAGATGTTCATGATTGCGTTTACCGTTGCGCTCGGCGTGAGCCTTTCGACCGCGATGCTGAACACCATGCTCGGCGTCGGCGATAAGGTGAACCAGGAATTAAAGACCTACGGCGCAAACATCAATGTCGTGCCGAAGGATGCTTCTTTGCTCGGCGATCTCTACGGCATCGGCGACGAAGCGGATACGCAGCGAAGCTATCTCGACGAGTCGAAACTCGGAAACATCAAGACCATATTCTGGGCCTTTAACATTGTCGATTACACCCCTTACTTCAACACAACGGTGCAGGTGAACGGCAATGCGGAGCAAACAAGGCTGGTCGGAACCTGGGTCAAACATCACATGGATTTGCCGACGGGCGAATCCGTGGACACCGGCATGCAGCATTTAAAGAGCTGGTGGGAGATGAACGGCGAGTGGCTTGACGAAGCGGATTCGGACGGTGTGATGGTCGGATCGATTTACGCGCTCCGAAACAATTTATCCGTCGGCGACAAATTGGAGTTAAAGAGCAATGTACTGACAAAAAACCATGGTGGTCAGAGGCATTTTCAGCTCCGGAAGCGATGAGGATCAGTACATTTACTGCGTGCTCCCGGTTGCCCAGGCGTTTGCGGGCAAGGAAAATGTGGTGAGCAGCATCGAAGTCTCGGCGCTCACGACGCCGGACAATGAGCTTGCGAGAAAGGCGGCGCAGAATCCGCTGAGCCTTACGGTCAAAGAATGGGAAGTCTGGTACTGCACGGCCTATGTGAGTTCCATCTGCTATCAGATTCAGGAAGTCATTCCGGATTCGGTCGCAAAGCCCATACGTCAGGTTGCGGAGTCCGAGGGCGATATCTTGAATAAGACGACGCTCCTCATGGTGCTGATTACGGTGCTCAGCCTGCTCGGCTCGGCGCTCGGTATTTCAAACCTGGTAACGGCTGCCGTCATGGAGCGGCGCACCGAGATAGGCCTTGAAAAAGCGGTCGGTGCGAGCAACGGGCGCATCATCGGCACCATACTCACGGAAATTATGCTGACCGGTGTGATCGGCGGCGTGGCCGGTTATTTCGTGGGCCTCATGCTGACCCAGCTGATCGGCTTCGGCGTCTTCGGTTCTGCCATTCCGCCGGCGGCCATGGTGATTCCGATTGTCGCCCTGTTGATCTTCTTTGTGACCCTGCTCGGCAGTATACCGGCCATACGCTACCTGCTGCATCTGAATCCGACGGAGGTTCTGCATGGAAATAAAGAGAAACAGCCGCGGGAGCGGAAGATGAGCCGCCGTCGCATGTACTTTCACATGGTGATGGCCTCGCTTGCAAGACGGCGCTCCCGCATGGTTACCGCACTCCTCGCGATTGCGATGGGGGCCACGGTGCTCTCGGGCCTCGTGACCATCTACTATGACATTCCGCGCCAGATGGGCAAGGAGTTTCGTTCCTACGGTGCGAATTTACTGATTATGCCGACAGAGTCGGGCGGCTCTCTCACTGAGGCGCAGGTCAAAGAAGTACGAGACACCATACCGGCGGACAAGCTGGTCGGCATGGCGCCCTACCTCTATCAAAATGCCAAGGTGCGAGAACAGCCCTACCTGCTCGCGGGCACGGATCTTGCGGGCGCAAAGCAGAACAGTCCCTACTGGTTGATTCACGGAAACTGGCCGGAAAAGTCGAGGGAAGTCCTGCTCGGCCATGAAATCGCAAAGACCTTGAAACTCGATATCGGTGACAAGTTCACGGTGAACACCTCAAAGGGGGACGGTCAAGAGACCGCGACCGATTTCTTCGTTTCCGGAACCGTGACAACCGGCGGGAAGGAAGAAGAGCTCATTTTTATGAGCATGGAAGATTTGACCGGTATCGTCGGCAATCAGGGACCGGATGTCATTGAATGCAGTGTCGAGATGGAGCAGGCGGAATTGAATCAGCTGGTGCAAAAAATCGCGGCTGCGGATTCCGCTCTGCTTCCCCAGGCGGTAAAACGTGTCACGGCCTCCCAGGACACGGTCCTCAAAAAACTGCAGGCTCTGGTCTGGATTGTCACGGTCATTGTGCTCTGCATTATGATGATTTGCGTGTCGACCACAATGATGGCGGTCGTGACCGAGCGCAGGAAGGAAATCGGCTTAAAGAAGGCGCTCGGCGCATCGAATGAGAGTGTGGTCAAGGACTTTCTCGGCGAGGGTGCCATGCTCGGTGTGCTCGGCGGTGCGCTCGGCGCGGGCCTCGGCTATCTGTTTGCGCTTCGCGTGAGCCTGAGCGTCTTTTCGCGCACGGTACACTTCCTCTTTGCGCTGGTGCCGATTACCATATTGGTTTCGGCGCTGATTGCGGTGGTTGCCTGCCTGATTCCGGTCAGAAAGACCGTGGAAATCGATCCGGCGCTTGTGCTGCGCGGTGAATAAGTGAGTGGGAGAAGAGAAGATGGATATTTTAAGCTTACGAGATGTCTCCAAAATCTACGGGGAGTTAAAGGCCCTCGATCAAATCAATCTGACGGTTGAAAAAGGCGAGTGGATTGCCATCATGGGCCCTTCCGGCAGCGGTAAGACGACCATGATGAACATCATAGGTTGCATGGATAAGCCTTCGCTCGGCGAGGTGATCCTCGACGGAACCGATATCACCAAGCGCAGCCAGAAGGAACTGACCGAGGTGCGGCGCGATAAGATAGGCCTTGTGTTTCAGCAGTTTCACTTGGTGAACTACCTGACAGCGCTTGAAAATGTTATGATGGCACAGTATTACCACTCGATGCCGGATGAAGAGGAGGCCATGGAAGCACTCCGTGAAGTGGGGCTTGCGGACCGCGCAAAGCACCTGCCGAACCAGCTCTCGGGCGGTGAGCAGCAGCGTGTCTGCATTGCCCGCGCCCTGATCAATCATCCGGCGCTACTCCTCGCCGATGAGCCGACCGGTAACCTCGACGAAAAGAACGAGTATCTCGTCATGGATATTTTCGAGAAGCTTCACAATGCGGGAAGCTCCATCATCGTTGTGACACATGACCCGGAGGTCGGAGACGAGGCGGAGCGGATGATTGTGCTGGAGCACGGACGCATTGCCCGCGAGGAGAAGAAAAAACGGCAGAGACCGGTCATCGCGGAATAAAGGAGGAAAGCAAAGATGAAGAAGAGAATCGCACTGCTTGCGGCACTTATGCTGCTCAGCCTTGCGGCCTGCGGCAAGAAGGAGAGCGCGGAGAGCAAGACCGCGCAGGGCTACAAGGACGGAACGTACAGCGGAGAAGCCGAGGTCAAAGAAGTCGGCGGCACCATTAAACTCAATATCACGGTCTCGGGCGGTAAAATCACGACTGTGGATATGCAGAACCTGGACCGCGATGGCAAGGAGAAGGGCGAGGACTACGGAAAGAGCGAGCCTCTGAATCAGGGACTCTACAGCATCGCGCAGAATTCGATACTGGGGACCGATAAGCTTCCCGCCCTTCTCGTCGAGAGCCAGGATCCGGACAGCATAGACGCCGTGAGCGGCGCGACGCTCTCCCGCGAAGCCTTTGTTCAGGCTGCCAAGGCTGCGCTGGACGGCGCAAAGTAAGGAGCCCGGGCGAATGCAGGATGAAAGTGGCTCGATGCGCGCGGTCTGGCGCTGCAGAACATACGCGTTCGGGGCGGACGCTCCTTCGGAATCGCCGCGCTCTCCGCGTTGCTCGCACTCATGCTCTTTTTAAGCAGCTTTTGGATGCTGAGCTTAAAGAACGGACTGCGCTCGCTCTCCGGTCGCATGGGGGCGGATTTGATTTTGGTGCCGGAGGGCTACGACAGCAAAATCAGCGGTGCGATACTCCGCGGGGAGCCGAACAGTTTCTTTTTCCACACGGATGTGCTGAAAAAAACGCGGGAAAATCCGGCGGTGGAAGAGGCAGCGCCGCAGCTTTATCTGGCTTCCCTTACGGCCGGTTGCTGCTCCTATCCCTTGCAGATTATAGGCCTCGATTTCGACTCGGATTTTTCCGTGGTTCCTTGGCTCAAGGCAAGCGCCAAGCTTCCCCTCGCGGACGATGAGGTCTTGGTCGGCGCGAGCGTGGAGGGGGATTACCGGCATGAGATACGCCTCTTCGGAAAGACCTATCGAATTAAGGGCAAGCTCGCCAAAACGGGCATGGGCTTTGACACCTCGGTGTTCATGGGGATGCCGGAGGTGCGAAGTTTGTCGCGTGAATACGAGAAATTGCTGGAAAGCCCGATCGGCGCCGATGACAGCTTGATTTCTTCGGTCATGGTAAAGGTAAAGCCGGGCACCGATGTCGATGCGCTGAGAAAGAGCCTGCAGGAGAGTTGGAGCGGACAGGGCGTCTATGTGCTCGCCGCGCAAAATATGATGCGCGAGGTCGCGGGCAATGTGGACCGCATGCTGCTCTATGTCTATCTCTTGATCGGACTTATCTGGCTGCTCTGCTGCCTGATACTGCGACTGCTATACGGCGTCTTACTCAGGGAACGACGTGCGGAATACAGCGCGCTCTATGTCCTCGGCGCCAAGAAGCGTGAGATACGCGCGCTTGTGCTCTGGGAGGGATTCCTGCTCGGTATCTTCGGTGCGCTTGTCGGTGTTGTCTTCGGGGCTGCGGTCGGGCTGCTGTTTTCACCGGCCATGCAAAACTTGTTGCAGCTTCCCTACCTGGCACCGGCGCTTCCGATTACGGCGGGGCTGATACTGACGGTGTTGCTCTTTGCGGGGCTGTTTTCTCCGCTGAGTGCCTATCTCGCGCTTCGAAAAACAGAGCGCGAGGGCTATGGCAGTCTACTCTGATTCATAAAACAATCTTTCGAGAATCCTTCGTTCGTCGGACGCAGAATAAACACAAATTTGTGCTAAAATTCGCATGTTCGGCAGAACGGAGGATTTTATGTATATCTGGACACAAATAATGGAGTGGCTCCACCGGCTTACGCCTTGGGCTGCATTCGGTATGGCGGCATTGGAATCGTTGTTTCCGCCCATCCCGCTGACCGCCGTGGTCGCGGCCAATGTGGCGGCGTTCGGGGCCTCTTCGGATTTCTCTACAGTTGGCTCGGATCCGCATTCGGCAGCTCGCTGGTGTTTTTTTGCGGTTCGTGGTCTCTCGGCTTGCCCGCACTTCGCAAGTTGCTCGGGCGGGAAAAAAACTGGACCGTGCAAGAAGTTTTGTGGGACGCATGAAACCGCTTGCTTTGTTCTTATTGATTATGTTGCCGTTCACCCCGTCTTCGTTTGTCAATTTCGCTTGCGGGGTAAGTCACTACAGCGCAAGGCGCTACCTTCTCGTCATGCTGCCCGCAAAGGCAGTGATGATTGCCTCTCTTTCTTTGCTCGGCGAGAGTTTGCAGCGCGCCGCAAATCCGCTCTGGCTGCTTGGGGGAGCTCTCTTGCTTCTGCTACTGTATCTGCTTTCCAAACGCGTTGCGGCACGGCACACTTCGGAGGAAAGAAAAAAGTCCGAAAAAGTTTTGAAAAATGCTTGACGCCTCTTTTTCGGAATGGTATAGTACACAAGCTTGCTCATGAGGGCGGGCCAAGAACCTTGAAAATCAAAGATCAGACAGTACAAACAACCCTGAAATCTCTGTGAAAACAGAGGGCTTGCGGACATTTTTCGAATGTGTTCGTGAGCTTCCAAAAGAATTTCAAAAAAGAACCAAACCAAGTAATAACGGGTAAAATAACTGAGAAAGACCAACGTTATTTTGACCGGAACGAACAAACTTTAAATTGAGAGTTCGATCCTGGCTCAGGATGAACGCTGGCGGCGTGCTTAACACATGCAAGTCGAACGAGAAATGAAGATGGAAACCTTCGGGCGGAAGCCTTCATTTCGAGTGGCGGACGGGTGAGTAACGCGTGGGTAACCTGCCTCATACAGGGGGATAACAGTTGGAAACGACTGTTAATACCGCATAAGACCACAGCACCGCATGGTGCGGGGGTAAAAACTCCGGTGGTATGAGATGGACCCGCGTTCGATTAGCCAGTTGGCGGGGTAACGGCCCACCAAAGCGACGATCGATAGCCGATCTGAGAGGATGACCGGCCACATTGGGACTGAGACACGGCCCAAACTCCTACGGGAGGCAGCAGTGGGGAATATTGCACAATGGGGGAAACCCTGATGCAGCGACGCCGCGTGAGTGAAGAAGTACTTCGGTATGTAAAGCTCTATCAGCAGGGAAGAAAATGACGGTACCTGAGTAAGAAGCCCCGGCTAACTACGTGCCAGCAGCCGCGGTAATACGTAGGGGGCAAGCGTTATCCGGATTTACTGGGTGTAAAGGGAGCGCAGACGGTTGCGCAAGTCTGAAGTGAAATCCCGAGGCTTAACCACGGGACTGCTTTGGAAACTGTGCGACTTGAGTATCGGAGGGGCAGGCGGAATTCCTAGTGTAGCGGTGAAATGCGTAGATATTAGGAAGAACACCGGTGGCGAAGGCGGCCTGCTGGACGAAAACTGACGTTGAGGCTCGAAGGCGTGGGGAGCAAACAGGATTAGATACCCTGGTAGTCCACGCGGTAAACGATGAATACTAGGTGTTGGTGCCCAAAGGGCATCGGTGCCGTCGCAAACGCAATAAGTATTCCACCTGGGGAGTACGTTCGCAAGAATGAAACTCAAAGGAATTGACGGGGACCCGCACAAGCAGTGGAGCATGTGGTTTAATTCGAAGCAACGCGAAGAACCTTACCAAATCTTGACATCCTTCTGACCGCACCGTAATGGGTGCTTTCCTTCAGGGACAGGAGTGACAGGTGGTGCATGGTTGTCGTCAGCTCGTGTCGTGAGATGTTGGGTTAAGTCCCGCAACGAGCGCAACCCCTATTGCCGGTAGCCAGCAGGTAAAGCTGGGCACTCCGGCGAGACTGCCCGGGATAACCGGGAGGAAGGCGGGGATGACGTCAAATCATCATGCCCCTTATGATTTGGGCAACACACGTGCTACAATGGCGTTAACAAAGAGAAGCGAGAACGCGAGTTTAAGCAAAGCTCAAAAATAACGTCTCAGTTCGGACTGCAGTCTGCAACTCGACTGCACGAAGCCGGAATTGCTAGTAATCGCGAATCAGCATGTCGCGGTGAATACGTTCCCGGGTCTTGTACACACCGCCCGTCACACCATGGGAGTCAGCAACGCCCGAAGTCAGTGACCCAACCGCAAGGAGGGAGCTGCCGAAGGCGGGGCGGATAACTGGGGTGAAGTCGTAACAAGGTAGCCGTATCGGAAGGTGCGGCTGGATCACCTCCTTTCTAAGGAAGAAGTAAGGGTTGTTTGTGCTGTCTGGTTTTTGATCAAAGGTTCGCACCGGATTTCCGGTGTCGATACGTCTTCTTGAAACACCCGTTCCCATCCCGAACACGACGGTTAAGAGGAGGACGGCCGAAGGTACTATGTTGGTAACGACATGGGAGAATAGGTGGGCGCCGGAATTTTTCTCTTTTTTTCATAAGCGATCGGAACGCTTGAGCCGCAAGGCTGGAACGCTCCTATGGCTGATGAAAATCAGCTTTTGCACCTTGAAAATCGCATACAGAATGAATATTCAATTAAGAATATCTAGACATCCGAGGTGATACGACGAAAGTCGTATCCGATAGATGTGACGAAAGTTGCGTCTATCATGTAACAAATAATACGTAACTCTGTGAGAGCAGAGTTGACCAACCCGCATGTTCTTACGCTAGAGAACATGTAAGAGGTTAAACAGAAAAGAGCGTAGGGGCGGATGCCTTGGCACTAAGAGCCGATGAAGGACGTGATAAGCTGCGATAAGCTGCGGGGAAAGAGCAAATATCTATTGATCCGCAGATTTCCGAATGGGAAACCTACTGCAGAAAACCTGCAGTGACTGTGCGTAAATCCATAGCGTACAGCCGGGGAACCCGCTGAACTGAAACATCTAAGTAGGCGGAGGAAGAGAAAACAACAGTGATTCCGTAAGTAGTGGCGAGCGAACACGGAAGAGCCCAAACCGCGGTGCGTGCACCGCAGGGGTTCGGACTGCGTAAGGGGAATTGAATGGTTACCGGAAGGACTTTGGAAAAAGTCCGCCACAGAGGGTGAAAAGCCCCGTACGGGAAAAACGATTCGAAACTCGGCAGGGATCCAGAGTACCACGAGACACGTGAAACCTTGTGGGAATACGGGGGGACCACCCCCTAAGGCTAAATACTACTTAGTGACCGATAGTGCATAGTACTGTGAAGGAAAGGTGAAAAGGACCCCGGGAGGGGAGTGAAAAAGAACCTGAAACCCTATGTTTACATGCAGTGGAAGTGCGATACATGAACGCACAACCGCGTACTTTTTGTAGAACGGTCCGGCGAGTTGCCGGTGCTGGCAAGGTTAAGGACTACAGGTCCGGAGCCGAAGGGAAACCGAGTCTTAATAGGGCTTACAGTCAGCATCGGCAGACCCGAAACCGGGTGATCTATCCATGTCCAGGTTGAAGTTCCCGTAAAAGGGAATGGAGGACCGAACACACATCCGTTGAAAAGGGTGGTGATGAGGTGTGGATAGGGGAGAAATTCCAATCGAACCCGGAGATAGCTGGTTCTCCTCGAAATAGCTTTAGGGCTAGCCTCGACTTAGTCAGACGGAGGTAGAGCACTGAATTCCTGAGGGGGCGTCAAAGCCTACCAAGGGATATCAAACTGCGAATGCCGCACTGATGATGGTCGGGAGTCAGACTGTACGAGATAAGTTGGACAGTCAAAAGGGAAAGAGCCCAGACCTACAGCTAAGGTCCCAAAATACGTGTTAAGTGGAAAAGGATGTGGGATTTCGAAGACAGCTAGGATGTTGGCTTAGAAGCAGCCACACATTCAAAGAGTGCGTAATAGCTCACTAGTCGAGAGGTCCTGCGCCGAAAATTTCCGGGGCTAAAACACGATACCGAAGCTTAGGAATGTAGCAATACATTGGTAGAGGAGCAATCTCAGAGTGCCGAAGCGTTACCGTAAGGAAGCGTGGAGTTCTGAGAAGAGAGAATGCCGGAATGAGTAGCGAGAATGATGTGAGAATCATCATGGCCGAATATCCAAGGATTCCAGGGTAAAGCTGATCTGCCCTGGGTAAGTCGGGACCTAAGGCGAGGGAGAAATCCGTAGTCGATGGACAGCAGGTTCATATTCCTGCACCTGACATGATCAGAACTGTGGGGACACAGGAACAAAACCGGACCCGGGAGAGCAAAGACCGGGCGAAGCGAAGATAGGAGTGCGGTAGGCAAATCCGCCGCACAATCCGAAAGCGTGATAGGGAGCGAAAAATAAGTAGCGAAGCCGGTGGAGGGACTGTCGAGAAAAGCCGCTATTGTATCATGTCAGCCCGTACCGCAAACCGACACAGGTGGATGAGGAGAGAATCCTAAGGCCGGCGGGAGAAGCATTGTTAAGGAACTCGGCAAAATGACCCCGTAACTTCGGGAGAAGGGGTGCTGCAGAGATGCAGCCGCAGAGAAAAGGCTCAAGCAACTGTTTAGCAAAAACACAGGTCTATGCGAAACCGTAAGGTGAGGTATATGGGCTGACGCCTGCCCGGTGCTGGAAGGTTAAGAGGAGAGGTTAGCGAAAGCGAAGCTTTGAATTTAAGCCCCAGTAAACGGCGGCCGTAACTATAACGGTCCTAAGGTAGCGAAATTCCTTGTCGGGTAAGTTCCGACCCGCACGAAAGGCGTAATGATTTGAGCGCTGTCTCAACAATGCACCCGGTGAAATTGAAGTACCAGTGAAGATGCTGGTGACCTGCGCCAGGACGGAAAGACCCCATGGAGCTTTACTCCAGCTTGATACCGGGATTCGGTGTTACTCGTACAGGATAGGTGGGAGGCTAAGAAGGAAGGACGCCAGTCTTTCCGGAGCCGCTGTTGGGATACCACCCCTGTGGCACTGGATTTCTAACCTACATCCGTAATCCGGATGGGGGACAATGTCAGGTGGGGAGTTTGACTGGGGCGGTCGCCTCCGAAAGAGTATCGGAGGCGCTCAAAGGTTCCCTCAGAATGGTTGGAAACCATTCGAAGAGCGCAAAGGCAGAAGGGAGCTTGACTGCGACACCGACGGGTGGAGCAGGTACGAAAGTAGGACTTAGTGATCCGGTGGTATAAAAGTGGGATTGCCATCGCTCAACGGATAAAAGCTACCCTGGGGATAACAGGCTTATCACTCCCAAGAGTTCACATCGACGGAGTGGTTTGGCACCTCGATGTCGGCTCATCGCATCCTGGGGCTGAAGTCGGTCCCAAGGGTTGGGCTGTTCGCCCATTAAAGCGGTACGCGAGCTGGGTTCAGAACGTCGTGAGACAGTTCGGTCCCTATCCGGCGCGGGCGTAAGATATCTGAGAGGAGCTGTCCTTAGTACGAGAGGACCGGGATGGACTGACCACTGGTGCACCGGTTGGGGAGCAACCCCATGGCCGGGTAGCCAAGTCGGGACAGGGATAAACGCTGAAGGCATCTAAGCGTGAAGCCCCCCTCAAGATGGGATATCTCATGCGAAAGCGGTAAGACCCCTTGAAGACTACAAGGTAGATAGGAGAGAGGTGTAAGCGTGGTGACACGTTCAGCTGACTCTTACTAATCGGTCGAGGGTTTAACCAAAGGGTTTGGGAAAGAGATGAATAGATAAAAATTCTGTGTGCGGTTTTCAGGGTGTAAACATGCGATAGTGGCGTAGTTGGTAACGCGCGACCTTGCCAAGGTCGAGACCGCGGGTTCGAGTCCCGTCTATCGCTCTCTGAAATGAGCGTCCTGCTTCGGCAGGGCGTTTTTTTGTGTCATACCCGGCAAGCGATCGGTCTAAGATTGGACATGCGTATTCGCTCCTCGTTTCGAGGAAGAAAAAGACTTCGCGAACCTGCGTTTAAAATTGTGCGCAGTCGGAAGGGTTTTGCTATAATTTAAGTTCAGGATAGTAACATGTCCTGTTTGCCGTTCAAATCAGAAAAAAGTTCTCTTTACTCGCTGATACAGAGAAAGGCAAAGAGGGCGGTTTTGTCATTCAGAAAGGAAACGAAGTCGTATGGAGAGAGAAGAGCTTAAGTTAGAAGACTTTTTACGCGTCAAGAACGGGAACGACGTGCGCGGCACGGTCATTGAAACCGCGGACGAGGAGATTACACTGACCCCGGAGATGGTCAAGTGTATCGCGGCGGCCTTTGCGGATTATCTCTCGGATGATCCGGAGCTGGATCGGGAGACACTCCGAATTGCCGTAGGCCATGACAGCCGTGTTTCGGCGGAGATGATGGAAGAGGCCTGCCTCGAAGGCCTCAGAGGGGTACAGAGAAGCCGTTGCGGACTCATCACGACCCCGGCCATGTTCCAGTCGACCATGCTGGATGAGGCTTCGTTTGACGGTGCCATTATGCTGACGGCGAGCCACCTCCCCTATCAGCGGAACGGCATGAAGTTTTTCACGGTGGGCGGTGCGCTTTCGGGCAAGGAGCTCGACGGCATTTTGCGGCGCGCCTATGAGATTTACGCACCTGCTTCCGACTTTCCGCTTCGAGGCATATATGCTGCTCATATGCGCGATATTATCTGCGAAGAGGCGGGCGAAGAGAAGGGAAGCAAAGTTCTGGAAGGTCTTAAAATCGCGGTGGATGCCGGAAACGGCGCAGCCGGCTTCTTTGCGACCGAGATTCTGGAACCGCTCGGCGCGGATGTGAGCGGCAGCGTTTTCCTTGCGCCGAACGGTAATTTTCCGAATCATGTGCCGAATCCCGAGGACAAGCGCGCCATGGACGCGGCAAAACGCGCCGTACAAGCCTCGGGTTCCGATCTCGGTGTGATTTTTGACTGTGACGGCGACCGGGCTGCCGTGGTCTTTTCGGACGGGACAGAGGTGAATCGGAATAAGCTCATTGCACTGCTATCAGCCATCGAAGCAGAGACACACCCGCACGCGGTGATAGTGACGGATTCCGTGACCTCGGACGGTCTGACGCGCTTCCTCGAGGGGACGCTTGGGCTCCGGCATTTCCGGTACCGCAGGGGCTATAAGAACGTGATTGACAAGGGGTTTGAGCTCAAAAATGAGCGGCGAAGATTGTCCCCTGGCAATCGAGACCTCGGGCCACGGTGCCTTCGAAGAGAATCATTTTTCGGATGACGGCGCTTATATCGCGGCAAAGATCATCGGTCGCCTTGCCCTTCTCAGAAAGAAGGGACAGCGCATTGAGGACATGATTGCGGAGCTTCAAAATCCCGCAGAGGAGGAGGAGCGTCGCTTCCGGATTTTGGCAAGCGATTTTAAGACCTACGGCGCCGGCGTTCTGGAGCGTTTCCGCGACTTTGTCGAAAAAGACCCGCGCTTTACCGTGGTCGAACCGAACTATGAGGGCGTTCGTGTGAGCTGTAAGGACGGGGAAGCCGCAGGCTGGATACTGCTGCGGCAGTCTCTGCATGATCCGGTGCTTCCCATGAATCTGGAAGCGGAAAACGAAGGCGGCCTTGCGGTACTCTGGTCGCGGGTGGAACCCTTCTTCGCAGCAGAGAAAAAAATTTGTTGCAAAAATTAAAAAAAGAGTCTTGACCTCAAGGCATATTATGCTATACTAACTTTTAGTTGAGGCTAATGTTTGATAGGTAGACTTAAGTTGTAAGCCCGCAGAAATGCGGGCTTTTCCTTGACACGGCAGTTAGTCGTGACAACACGCGCGACACCGAAAGGAGCGAAAAGATGAATGTTGTGATCATCGGCGGAAACGAGTGTATGGAGCGGCAGTATTGCGATCTCTGTACCAAGCACGGATGTAAGGCAAAGGTCTTTTGCAAGTTCAAGAACGGCATGCGGGACAGAATCGGCAAGCCCGATTTGATGATACTGTTCACGCATACGGTCTCACACAAGATGGTCCAGTACGCATTGAACTCGGCGGGAGAAGATACCTGTGTGGTGCGTTCTCACACGAGCTCCATGTCCTCCCTGAAGGGCATATTGGCAGAGCACACGGCATAAGCAATGTCGGATGCATTTCTTGTCGAGCACTGTGCGCCGACGTTCGCGGGTCTGAAGACCGGAAATCTGTTCCGCATCGACTATGCGGATGCGCGTTTGTTTCGCGACGAGCTCCGGCAGCTCAACGGAATTCTGAAACACAAGGGACTTAGGGCTGTACCGGTGCGTATGACAGAGCACTTTGCACTCATCTATCTTTATCGTCCGGACTTCCTAAAAAGGGATCTCGGCCGTGAAGAGGCTGCAAGCATTTTGCGGGAGCTTGGGTATGAGCCGCAGAGTGTGAACCGCTCGGTTGCCTTTCTCGCGCGTATGATGCGGGAGAAGACCGAGTTTCCGCATGAGGTGGGACTGTTTCTCGGCTATCCGCCGGAGGATGTACGCGGCTTCATGAAGAGCAGCAGGGACGGGGTGAAATGTGTCGGGTGCTGGAAGGTCTACGGAGACGAGGAAAGAGCCAGAGAAGTGTTTTGGCGCTACCGCCGCTGCAAGGAAGTGTTCGAGGAGAACATGCAGCGCGGGCGCAAGTTGGAAACGCTGATTGTCCGCTGCGGTGCGGAACGGCGTGTCAGAGAAGGAAACTGTGGGCGGCGTCACAATCGCGTAAGTCCTGTTCAATCCGCATAAGCGGAGGCAAATCACAATGAAAAGGAGACTATCAATATGAGCAAGGTCGCAGTGGTATTCTGGAGCGGAACCGGCAACACGCAGGCAATGGCAGAGGCTGTTGCGGAGGGCGCGAGAACCAAGGGCGCAGAGGTCACGGTGCTCGGACCGAGCGAGTTCAGTGCAGATCAGGTTGCACTTTACGATGCAATCGCGTTCGGCTGCCCGTCCATGGGTGCAGAAGTCCTCGAGGAAGAGGAGTTCGAGCCGATGTTCGCATCCGTCGAGGGTGCGCTTCACGGCAAGAAGATTGCGCTCTTTGGCTCCTGGGGCTGGGGCGGCGGAGCTTGGATGAACGACTGGGAGGCTAGATGCAATGACGCAGGCGTTCTGATGCAGCACGCACCGGTTATGTGCCAGGAGGCACCGGACGACGCAGCGCTTGCGGAGTGCAAGGAGCTCGGCGAGTCTCTGGTCTAAACAGCAGTCATCTTATCATAATATATCCTCCTAATAACGTACGGTGGAGAGTGTCGCGGTGAAAGTCGCGGCACTTTCTTCGTTTCGGCAGCTTCCACGTTGCGGGGGTCTTCTTATCGTGTTAAAATGGCAATATGTGCTAAGGCGCACGAGAATAGAGAGGAGAAACGTATGAGCAAGGTTGCGATTGTTTACTGGAGCGGCACGGGACACACGAAGAAGATGGCAGAGGCAGTGAAGGCCGGCGCAGAGAGCAAGGGCGCTGAAGTCACGCTGTTTGCACCGGCTGATTTTGACGGCGCAAAGGTGCAGCTTTTTGATGCAATTGCGTTCGGCTGCCCGGCGTACGGTGCGCAGATGGGTGCCGAGGTCCTCGAGGAGCTCGAGTTCCAGCCGATGTTCGATCGCGTGAAGGGCGCTCTGGACGGCAAGAAGGTTGCTCTCTTCGGTTCCTGGGGCTGGGGCAACGGCGCATGGATGAATGACTGGGCTGCGGCTTGCAAAGAGGCGGGCGTCCTCATGCAGCACGAGCCGGTGATCTGCAAGGAAGAGCCGGATGAAGCAGCGCTTGCGGCATGCAAGGAACTTGGAGCTTCCCTGATTTAAAATCGGAATATCTTATGTAAAAAGAGCTGTGGTGCGAACTGCCCACGGCTTTTTTTTTGTATTGTTTGACGTTCTTAACGGAAAAAGATTGACAAAACAAACTTGCAAATTTAAAATCACTAAGAAGTAAGCGATAGATTCTTCTAACCTAGAACTTCGAAGGAGGTTTGTATGCTGCCCTTGGCTTTTACGAATGCTGAAGATTATGTTGAAGTAGTTCGCGTCGGCGGAAATGATGAGGCGAAACAGCACTTAAGTGACCTTGGTTTTGTGCCGGGGGCCTATGTGACTGTCATTTCTTCGCACGGCGGCGACATCATTGTCAATGTGAAAGAGTCCAGACTCGCAATCACGCGGGAAATGGCGCAGAAGATTCAGGTGCAGCCGGCAAAGAAGGATTGAGAGAGGAGGCAGAGATGAAGACACTGAAAGACATCCCGGTCGGTTCGACTGCGGTGGTCGTGAAGATTCACGGCGAGGGCGCGCTCAGAAGACGCATTATGGACATGGGCATCACGAAGGGCACGGAGATTTATGTCCGCAAGGTGGCACCCCTCGGAGATCCGGTCGAGATTACGGTCAGAGGCTATGAGCTTTCGCTTCGAAAAGCGGATGCGGAAATTCTGGAGATGCAGTAAGGAAAGAGGGGGATTTAGATGGCAATTAAGATTGCACTGGCAGGTAATCCGAACTGCGGTAAGACAACGCTGTTCAATGACCTGACCGGAAGTACACAGTATGTCGGTAACTGGCCGGGCGTTACGGTCGAGAAGAAAGAGGGACGCTTAAAGGGACACAAGGATGTCATCATCCAGGACCTTCCGGGTATCTATTCGCTGAGTCCGTACACCTTAGAGGAAGTGGTCACCAGAAACTACCTCGTAACGGAGAAGCCGGATGCGATTCTGAACATCATCGACGGCACGAACATCGAGAGAAACCTCTACTTGACCACCCAGCTTCTGGAGATCGGTCTTCCGACCGTCATCGCGGTCAACATGATGGACCTTGTCAGAAAGAACGGCGATGAGCTGAACTTAAAGAAGCTCTCCGAAGAGCTGGGTTGCCCGGTGGTCGAGATGAGCGCCCTGAGAGGTGAGTCCACGAAGGCAGCGGCAGAGCTGTGTCTCAAACTTGCCGAGGAGCATAGAAAGGGTGAGCTCCCGCATGTATTCACCGGCTCCGTGGAGCACGCGCTTGCGCACATCGAGGAGTCGATTGAGGGCAAGGTAGATTCGGTCAACCTTCGTTGGTTTGCAATCAAGTTCTTTGAGCGCGATGAGAAGGCTATCGAAAAGGTACAGCTGGATGCTGCGACCAAGCAGCACATCGAGCAGCACATCAAGGACTGCGAGAAGGAGATGGATGACGACGCCGAGTCCGTCATCACGAACCAGCGTTACGAGTTCATTCAGAAGGTTGTCGCGGACTGTGTGAAGAAAAAGGCAGTCAAAGGTCAGCTCACGACTTCGGATAAGATTGACCACATTGTCACGAACCGCTTCCTGGCGTTGCCCATCTTTGCTTTTATCATGTGGTTTGTTTACTTCGTCTCGGTTACCGCAATCGGTACGCCGCTCACGAACTGGACGAACGATGTCTTCTTCGGTGAGATTGTGACGAATGCCGCAAATAACTTCATTGCGACCTTCCACCTGGCTGACTGGATGCAGAGCCTGCTTGTCGACGGCATCATCGGCGGCGTCGGCACCGTCCTCGGCTTTGTGCCGCAGATGTTAATTCTGTTCTTCTTCCTGTCCTTCCTCGAGGACTCGGGCTACATGGCGCGTGTCGCATTCATCATGGACCGCGTGTTCCGTCGCTTCGGTCTCTCCGGTAAGTCCTTTATCCCGATGTTGGTCGGAACGGGCTGCGGTGTTCCGGCTATCATGGCGTCCAGAACCATCGAGAACGAGAAGGACAGACGTATGACCATCATCCTCTCGACCTTCCTGCCCTGCTCGGCGAAGATGGAGATCGTCGCAATGATGGCAATTACCTTCTTCCCGACCAACCACTTTGTGGCGCCGGGCATGTACTTCCTGGGCCTCGCAATCGTGATTCTCTCCGGTATCGCACTGAAGAAGATGGACTACTTCGCGGGCGATCCGGCACCGTTTGTCATGGAGCTTCCGGCTTACCACATGCCGTCCGTGAAGGGTGTTCTGATTCACGTCTGGGAGAGAGCAAAGGCCTTCATGATTAAGGCCGGCACGATCATCTTCATCGTCTCTGTGTTCCTGTGGATACTCATGCACTTTAACACCTCCTTCCAGTATGTCGCGGACGATTTGGACAGCAGCATCCTGAAGGTCATCGGTGAGGCGATTGCGTTTATCTTTGCGCCGCTCGGCTTCGGCTCTTGGCAGGCAGCGGTGGCTTCCGTCAGTGCGGAGCTCGCAAAGGAGCAGGCAGTGAGTACGCTCGGCATACTTGCACACGCGGCTTCCGACGCTAAGGCGGATGTCTCTACGGCTATCTTCAACATGTTCAACGGCAGCCAGCTTGCGGGCCTTAGCTTCCTGCTCTTCAATATCTTTGACGCACCCTGCATGGTTGCAATCGCGACCGCGTTCCGTGAGCAGGGACAGTCGAAGTGGGGTTGGATTACCTTCGGCTTCCAGATGGGTCTCGGTTATTGCCTCTCGCTCTGCGTGTTCCAGCTCGGTAGCCTTGCCCAGGGCGGCAGCTTTACCTTCTGGACCGCAGTTGCGATTCTTCTGGTGCTTGCCGCACTCTACTTCATTTTCCGTCCGGCACCGAAGCACGTGAAGCATGAGAATGTGAGTGCCGTTCGCGCAAACGGCTGAGTATCGCGTAACATTTCATTTTGTTTGATTAGAAAGTGAGGACAGTGACGATGAATCCTGAAACCATCGTGGTACTTCTTGTCCTGGTTGTATTGCTGGTTCTGGCAATCCGCTATTGCATGCGGAACGGCTCCTGCGGCGGAAATTGCGGCGGTGCTTGCGGCGGTGACCACAAGCATCACTGCGCGCCGACGGGCTGCTCAAGCTGCTCCCACCTCGAAGAGGAGAAGGCGGAGGTGCCGGAGCGCTTCCGTCTGAAGAAGTGAGCGGCATCTGATTTGTAAGTTTCTTAGAGGTAGAACTATGGTCAAGAATATCATTCAGATTGACGGCATGGCTTGCAGCATGTGCGAGGCGCATGTGGGCGATGCAATCCGGAAGCAGTTTCCGAATGCGAAGAAGGTGAGTGCATCCCACGGGAAGAAGGAGGCAAGTTTTGTCACCGAAGAGCCCGCGGATGAGGCGACCGTCAAAAAGATGATCGATGAAACCGGCTACCACTACGAGGGCTTCCGCACGGAGCCTTACGAGAAAAAGGGATTCTTTGGTCTCTTTGGCTGAATCCGAGAAGAGAAGTGCCCGTCCGGGTTTACCGGGCGGGCGCTTTTTGTGGCTTATACAGGAGCAGTGCCGCGATAGGTGAGGGGCGCGTGGAAATGCAGGGCAAAATTTGCTACACTGGGACGGAAGAGCGGAGGTGTTGTCATGACAGAAAAAAAAGAACTGCGGAAGCGCTGCATCGAGAGGATGAATGCGCTGCCGCAGGACTATTGCCGCGAGGCGGATGAAAAGATTTTCTCGGAAATTCTTGCGCTCCCGGAGTATCGGAGCGCAAGGACAGTCTTTTGCTTTGTCGGTATGCGGGCGGAGATCCGGACTGCCGTCTTGATTGAAGAGATGCTCCGTGCAGGCAAGCAGGTCGCCGTGCCGCGCTGCGCGGGCAAGGGAATTATGCACGCACATGTAATCCGCAGTCTCGCGGAGCTGCGCCCGGGGACCATGGGCATCCCGGAACCTTCGGCGGAGGCACCTGTGGTAGCGCCGGAAGCATTGGACCTTATACTCCTGCCCTGTGTGAGCGCGAATCGCTCGGGGGCGCGTCTCGGCTACGGCGGCGGGTTTTATGACCGCTATCTGCCGAAGAGCCCTGCGTTTCGGGCACTTCTCATCAGAGAGCGCATGCTAAGCGACGAGATACCCTTAGAGCCGCACGATCAGCGGGTCGATGCGTTGATCACCGAGACAGCTGTGTTTCGAATCGGAAATCAGAGCGAGAAGGACGGGATGTCCTGAATCGAACGGAAGTAGCGCTCGGCGCGGAGCAGATTTTCTTCGCTGCCGCCGAGCGTAAGGAGTACGCTGCCTTCTGCCCCGCAGACGCCGCCCGCGGCGAGCAGATTTGCACGGAGGGAGAAGAGAGCTTCGATGGCATTGAGCTCGGTGTAGACCTCACCGCAGCTCTCAAGCAATCTGAGCCCCTTGCTGTCAGCGCTTCGATTTGCGAGTGCAGCAAGCGCGTTGATCGGGCGTTCAACGCGCTTTTCAAGGCCGACCGGGTGAATGAGGCGGGTGCGCCGTCCGACCGCTGCCTGAAGAATGGGCATCATGGTGCCGCCGACCGGGCTTCCGATCAGCACGCCGGCACTTTGTGTCTTTAGATGGACGGCATTTGCGCCCTTTAAGATAAGATCGTCCTTGCCGAGGGTATCCGCGACATCAAAGACGGTTTTATCGCGCAAGAGCTCGCCCGCCCGTACGATGAAGTCCGCGCTCTGCGGGGTGGGATGCTCGCTGGGGCGCGCAGGTCCCAGTTGGAGGCCTCGGTGAAAGCCCTGCGGGGAGAAGGGCAGGGAGAGCTTTTCTGCGAGCGCTGCGGCAATCCGGGCATTGGTGCTGCCCATGATGACAACGAGGCAATGCTCCTTTGCGGCGCGCAATACGGCCTCATCGGCCGCGAGTGCATCTGCGATAAGGCGCTTCCCCATGGAGACGGTGAGCAGAAACTGACGGGATGATTCGGATGTTGACATGGAAAGATTCCTTTCTGTGACTTGATTTTAAAAGTATAGCATGATTTGAGGAGGTCGTATGCACTTAGACCACAGTCTCTTTTACAGCTTGGACCACTACGAGTACGGCGAGGCCTATTACGGCAGCTGTCAGTCCGTCTATTACCGCCTCGGCATTGAACCGCTGGAGAACGTGCACTGGACGCCGCCTGAGAAACGAGAGCCGCACACGCTTCGCGCCTATGTCTGGGACGGCCCTTATTCCTTTCACGACACGGAAGAGGAGAAGCGTTTCCGAGATTTTTCCTACAGTGCGGAGGGGCTCGAAGAGGCCATTACTTGGATCGAAGAACAGTGTGAGAACGCAAACCGCTCCGACTTTGAGTCGGAGCGGTTTTTTCTGCCTGTCGTAGGTTTTATTCGTTTCGCATGGCCGCGAGCGGGCTTAGGCGCATGGCGCGCTTGGCGGGCAGATAACCTGCGGCCGCGCCGATGAAGATAGCGAAAACAATCGCAAAAAGTGCAAGCCAAATGGGAATGTAGGATATGGCCGCTCCTTTGGCCCCTTGATAGAAGACAGAGAGCTGTTCGCTGCCGCCGCTCGCCACAAGGAAGTTGATAAGCAGCGAAATCAGGAGACTTAGAACTGTGCCGATGATGCCGCCCATCAGCCCGATAAAACCGGACTCGACGAGGAAGAGATCTCGGATGTTGGTCATATCGCAGCCGAGCACCTTCATGACGCCGATTTCCCTTGTTCTCTCGTAGATGGACATCATCATCGTGTTGATAATGCCGATGGCCGCAACGAGGAGGGAAACCGCGCCGATGCCGCCGAGCACGGCCTGCACCATACCGGTGAACTGTTTGGACTGTTCCAGCCACTCCATATTGGAATCGGCCTGGTAGCCGAGGGTTGCGATTTTTTTCTGCACCTCGGAGACATGGGACATGTCGTCCACAAAGACATAGGCCTGTGAATACACATAGTAGTCGACTGGCTTACCCTTCTTGTTGAGTTTCGGCTCCGGAACCAGGTACTTCCGGTAGCGCTGCTTTAAAAAGCTCTTCAGCGTATCGATGTCACAGTAGACCGAATAGCTGTAGCTGTTGTAGCCGCTGCTGCCGCCATCCAGGATGGCGGCCGTATCGAGGATGTATTTCTTCTGTCCCTTTTCCGCATTGTCTCCGCCCGAAGAAGAGGGGGCGGAGGATTGGGCGGAAGTGCCCGAGCCGCCGCCCGAGCCGCTGCTAGAGCCGCCGCTTGTTTTCGGCGCGGGTTTATAGCCCTCCGGGAAGATGAAGAAGATGGTATCCTTCATCGGATCGATTTGCACGTCTCCGCTGCTGCCGATGTTTCCGGAGCCGGATTTTGAAGCCTTATAAAAATTATCCTGAAAGTGATTGCCGTAGACCAGACTCAGATTGTCCGCATTTGCGGGCGGGAGCTTTACCGGATTTCACGGGGAGCTCCTTCAAAAATGCCTGGGACACGCCGGTCAGCGACAAATATCCCTCATAGGGGCCGCACTTTGCGGTCACGGAGACATCCAGCTGAGGACTCACATCTTCCACGTGATCGAGCTGCTTCAGCTGTTTCAGCGTGTCATCGGTGATTTCCGTCTCGTTGCCTTTTTGGTTAAAGGCGTAGACCGTGATGGTCTTCATGGAGCCCGCTTCCTGGTAGAGCTGCTTGGTCTGGCGGCTCATACCGAGACCCAGGCTCATCATCACAAGTATCGACGAAGTGCCGATGATGACGCCGAGCACGGTCAGCACGGTCCGCGTCTTTCGCCGGAAGAGATTGCGGAGTGCGAGTGTCAGGAGATCCCGGAATTTCATTCCGCGTCGCCTCCCTTACGTTTTTCCTTGCGCATTTTGTAGATACCGAGAGCCGCCGTGGCAATGCCGATCGGAATCCCGAAGAGGGGGATAGGCGAATGCTTTTTCTCCGGCTTCTTCTCGCTGTCGGCATCGGTCTCGGGCACATCCGGCGCAGGTTCGGTGACGGTCAGGGTGAGGGTTTTCTCTTCCTTGGTCACGTTGCCGTTTACATCCTCGTACTGGATGGTCATTTTAATATTGTTTTCCTCGCTGCTCGCCGCGGCGCCGCTCAGCATCGCATCGACGCTGCCGCTGTCGCCGGACTTGATGTTGCCGAGGTAGGCGCTCGCCTTTTTAATGGCATCGCCCTCAAAGTTCACCTGCACATTGTAGAGCATCACGCGACCCGTGTTGTTCAGGTTGAACATGACATTGCTCTCTTTGCCGATTTCGATGCTGTCGGGCGAGAGCTCCGGCGTGGAGATAGAGTAGCGGGCCACCTGGAAGACAGGAATATCGAGGGTCAGCTTATCCTCGGCGTTCTTAAACGCGGGGGAGTCAAACTTTTCGTTCAGCGTGATGGTATAGGAGCGGGGGTCCACGCCCGCGGATGCCTCGAGGTTCAGTCTGAGTTCCTTTGCTTCCCCTGCTTTCAGGCTGTTAATCACAAAGGAATTGGAGCCCGCCTCGGTCGAAAAGACAGAGGAATTGTCCACTTTTTCGGACTCGGCGGAGAGCAAAATATTGCTTGCCGGAATATCGCCGGAGGCGTTCTTCACGCTGAGAACCAGTGTGAAGGGCTGACCGGCAAAGACTTTTTCGGGTTCCGTGCGATAGCCGTCTAGGATGATGCGGGCTTTCTGGCGGTCGTTTGGGTTAAAATCGCCCTGCTTGTTGTCCGCTGCCGGCGGCTGTTCAACCATGGAAGGGTTGTTGATGCGCACATAGCTCACATAGGTCTCCTGATAAGAAACGGTCGCATCCGGGGTGAGCTTATAGCTCACGGTGTAGCTGAGCGGGTAGTAGCCGTTCGCCGCATTCTGCATGATGGCCATTGAGTAGTCGGCACTCAGCACCTCATCCGGCTGCGCGGACTCAAAGTTTCGATCGTAGTTTGCGTCGTTCAGATTAAAGGGGAAGCCCGTGGAGGCCTGTGACTTGTTCTGTGCCGTTGCCTGCAGCGAAGCGCCGTCCGCAAGCGCCGTATTCATGTGTACCTGAACGCGGTACACCGGCACCTTTCTCTGGTTCCGGAACTTTAAACTGTAATTCATGACGCCGGGCGCGGTGCCGACCGGAGTTTCCTGGCCTTCGCCGAGCACAAAGGTCTTGTCGCCGGTTGCGGTCGAAGGATTTGCGACTTCGCCCGCCGCCTTGATGTACACGTTGATGAACTCCACCTGCATGGGGCCGCGGAAATCCGCGGTATTGCTGCCGGGAAGCGCATAATAGAAAGCGACCGGAACGCCGTAGTAGCCCTCTTTCGCATCCGCGCGAACGGTCACGTGCAGGTGACGGTCTTATACTCGCCGGCTTTCAGCGAGGCAAAGCGATTCTCCTCGGTGAAGGTTGTTGCGTTGATTTCAAAGGGGTAGTTGCCGCCGTCTACGGTGAATGCCGAGTTGCCGCCGTAGGCCTTGTCAATGCCGGATTTCTGCCCGGCCCTCCAAGCATTGTAGAGATCGCTCTCATCTTCCTTGTCGTAGGGGTTCTTTTGATCTGTCGTATTCTGATCCGGGTCCTTGTCCTGCTTCAGATAATTCTGATCGTTCGAGAGACGCACAATGACGTTTTGGATTTCCGCGGTCTTGGGATTCTTCATGCCGCTCGTATTGTTATAACCGACGCGGAAGCTTAAATTCATGTCCTGGCCGGGATAACCGACTTGCACTTCGTTGGCGTCATGGACAAAGGTGTTGAGATTTGTGTTCACATAGGACGCGTGCGCGAGGCGCGGGGGAATCAGGAAGAAGAGGAGCAGCGAGAGTGCTATCTCCAGTGCGAGCACACGGAGAAATACAGAACTGCGATGAAGTTTTGCCTGCATAGTGATTTATCCTTTCCGTTCTACAATTTTGCCGTCCACAATGCGAATCTGTTGGTCGGCGCGGTCTGCAATCGAGTTGTCGTGGGTGACCATGACGAGCGTCACCTTTTGTTCCCGGACAATGTCCTTTAGAAGTGCCAGCACCTCGGCGCTTGTTCGGGAGTCCAGGTTACCGGTCGGCTCATCGGCGAAGATGAGCTCCGGTCTGCTTGCGAGGGCACGGGCAATGCCCACACGTTGCTGCTGGCCGCCCGACATCTGACCGGGCATGTGCAGGGCCTGATCCAGTATGCCGATGCGCTCCATGTACATTCTTGCCGTCTTTTGTCTTTCTTCCTTTCCGACACCGCGGAAAAGGAGCGGGAGCGCGACATTTTCTTCCGCGTTCATGGTCGGAATCAGACCGTAACTCTGAAAAATAAATCCGACATGCTCGCGGCGAAAACGAACCAGCTGTTGCTCGTTCATTTTCTCGAGTTTTTTTCCGAGTATATGTATGTTGCCGCTGCTCGGCGGCTCAAGTCCGGCAAGCAAATTCAGGCAGGTGGATTTACCGGAGCCGGAAGTGCCGACAATTGCGAGAAAACGGCCCGGATACAGGTCAAAACTGACCCCGTCCAGAGCGTGAACCTCGCTCTCGCCGACGTGATATATCTTTTTTAAATCACGTACGGAGATAATAGGTTCTGCCAAATGAATATCCCTCCTATCATAAAAACGATAAGGCCTTTGCGGGCATCGTCACGTTCGAAAATAATCCGAATGATGAGTTCAGCTTAGAGTAGTTCCGCGGGAATAGCAAGGAAGATTTTTCTTGTAAAAATCGATATAAAAAACGGAAAAACGTAAGCTTTCGCTTGCGACGAAGCGCGAAGTGCTTTGTCTGGTCTAAAAGAAGATAGCGTGATATAATTGACCGCGTAAATCGACAAAGTGCGCCTTTATACTTAGAAAGACGCAAAACAGAGAGAAAGGTTTCAGGAAAAAGCGATGAAAAATTGGAAGAGACAAATTGTCGCAACGGCTGCAGCGGTTTTGCTCGGCCTGGGACTTGTGGGCTGCGGTGCGGCGAAGAGCGAGAGTACGGCAGCGAGCAGCGCCAAGGAGAGCGGCAGCGAGAGCACAGCGGCGGCGAGTGCTGCGGAGTCGAAGACGGATGCCGACACAGCGCTTCGCGTGGGCGCGTTGAAGGGACCGACCGCGATGGGGCTTGTGAACCTCATGCAGGACAGTCAGGACGGCAAGAGCGAGGGTAAGTACGAGTTCAGCATAGCGTCGCAGCCGGATGAAGTTGCGAGCAAGCTGGTCTCCGGAGAACTTGACATCGCGCTGCTTCCGGCCAACATGGCTTCCGCGCTCTACAATAAGACGGAGGGCAAAATTGCGGTCGTCAACATCAACACGCTCGGCGTCCTCTACTGCGTGAGCGGGGATACGAACATTCACGGTGTACAGGATCTCGCGGGTAAGACCGTGTATACAACCGGCCAGGGCGCGACACCGGAGTATGTGCTTCGCTATTTACTGAAGGAGAACGGTGTCACGGATTGCAATTTGGAATTCAAGTCGGAGCCGACCGAAATCGCATCCCTGCTCGCTGCGGATGCAACGGCGATCGCAGTGCTCCCGCAGCCCTTTGTTACGGTCGCGGAGGCAAAGAACGAGCAGCTTAAAACCGCCTTTTCCCTGACCGATGCATGGGACAGCTTAAATAACGGCTCCCGCCTCGTGACCGGTGTGACGGTGGTGCGCAAGGATGTGCTTGAGAGCCGTCCCGCGGAAGTTGCGAACTTTGTCACGGAGCAGGAGAGAAGCGCCGCGACGGCGGTTGAGGATGTTGACCGGACTGCGGCTCGCGTGGTCGCCTTCGGCATCCTGGAGAATGAGGGCATTGCGAAGAAGGCACTCCCGGCCTGCAACATTACCGCGATTACCGGTGAGGAAATGAAGAAGGCGCTCTCGGGCTATTTAAATGTGCTCTATGAGGCAGATCCGAAGGCAGTGGGCGGCAAGCTTCCGGACGATGCCTTTTACGCGGTGACCGAGGCAAAATGAGAGAAGGGCTGAAAGCGCAGAGCAGGGAGCTGTTTCGCTGGTGCTTTTGGCTGCTGCTCTGGGAGCTCGCGGCGCGCCTCTTACACAACCGGCTGCTGTTGGTGGGACCGCTCGAGACGATCGGCGTCTTGTTTCGTATGGCGCTTGGAGCAAGTTACTGGCAGGCGGTCCGGAACTCCACCCTGCGTGTGCTGGGCGGGTTTTTAACCGGGGCGCTTGCCGGCATAGGTCTCGCCGTTTCGGCCGAGAAGAGAGAGGGACTCAGATGGATTCTGAGTCCCTTTGTGAATGTGATAAAGGCCATACCCGTCGCAAGTTTTGTTGTGATTCTGTTGATTTGGGTGGGAAATCGAAACGCCTCCCTTTTTATCTGCTTTTTTGTCTCGTTCCCGATTTTTTATCTGAATACCCTGGCAGGTCTCGGCGCGACGCCGCGTGAACTCACGGAGGTCGCGAGACTTTACCGGCTCTCGCGGCACACGCGCATACGGGCCCTGTACCTCCCGGTACTCGCGCCTTTTTTGGAGAGTGCGCTCAGCCTTTCGGTCGGTGTGAGCTTTAAGGCGGGAGCGGCTGCGGAATTGATCGGTCAGCCCCTGCTCTCCTTCGGTAACGGCCTCTACCGCGCAAAAATTTACTTGGAGACCGGAGAGGTGTTTGCCTGGACGCTCAGTATTGTGCTCTTTGCGATGCTCGCCGAAAAACTTTTGTCGCTTTTGCTCCGCGCATTGATTTCAGCCTGCGCAAAATGAGCAAAAGGTATGCGGAAAAGGACAAGATACAGCGTGGCTTTTCGCCTGGATTATGCTAAAATGATAGCATTGTCACGCTAGGAGGGAAATTATGATTAACAACGACGAGGCCCTGATCCAAACTAGGCATCTGGTGATTGAAGAGACCTGCCGTCTCGCCTGGAACGATCAGCTGGACGAACAGCACAAAGAGGAAATGGTGTTTAAAATCATCCCGGGGCCCAAGCCGGCCATCGGCAGATGTTGTGTTTATAAGGAGAGAGAAATTGTCCGTCACAGAATGCGGCTTGCGAGCGGCGAGAACCTGATGGACAATTTGGAGTCGAAGAACGAAGTTCAGGTCATCAAGCCGGCCTGCGACGAGTGTCCGCTTTCGACCTACACGGTCACGGATAACTGCCGTCTCTGCCTCGGCAAGGCCTGTCTGTCTTCCTGCCACTTCGGCGCGGTGACCATAGGCGAGTTCCGTTCCCACATTAACTCCAAGCTCTGCAAAGAGTGCGGTATGTGCGCACAGAACTGTCCCTACGGCGCGATTGTACACCTTGTGCGTCCCTGTAAGAAGGCATGCCCGGTCGATGCAATCACCTATGACGAGTACGGCATCTGTGTCATCGACGAGAACAAGTGCATTGAGTGCGGCCGTTGCATCCACAGTTGTCCCTTCGGCGCAATCTCCGCAAAGAGCTATCTGGTGAAGATAATTGAGGAAATCAAGGCGGGCAAAGAAGTCATTGCCATGTGTGCACCCGCAACCGAGGGTCAGTACGGCGAGAAGGTCGGCATGGGCTCCATCCGCAACGCACTGAAGAAGATGGGCTTTGCGGACATGGTCGAGGTTGGTCTCGGCGGCGATATGACTGCGGCTTACGAGGCACTTGAGTGGTCGGAGGCAAGAAAAGAGGGCAAGAAGATGACAACCTCTTGCTGCCCGGCATTTATTAATCTCTTAAAGAAGCATTTCCCGCAGCAGTATGAGGAGAATATGTCCACGACGGTCTCCCCGATGTGCGCGGTGTCCCGTTACTTAAAGGCGACTCACCCGGGCTGTGTGACGGTCTTCATCGGACCCTGCGTCGCAAAGAAGTCCGAGTCTGCGGATAAGTCCGTCGAGGGCAATGCGGATTACGTAATGACTTACGGTGAGTTCAATGCCTTTCTCCGCTCGGCGGACATTGTGCTCGAGCCGGAAGAGAGCGAGCGTCAGGAGGCTTCGATCTTCGGAAAGCGCTTTGCGACCTCGGGCGGCGTCGCAAATGCTGTGCTTGAGTGCATGAGCGAGCGCGGCGAGGATGTCTCCGATATTAAACTGCTTCGCTGCGCCGGCGGTGCGGAGTGCAAGAAGGCACTCCAGCTCTTAAAGCTCGGCAGAGTCGCGGAAGACTTTATAGAAGGCATGGCCTGCCCGGGCGGCTGTGTCGGCGGTCCGTCGAAACACAAGACGGAAATTGAAATCAAACGGTCCCGCGAGACGCTCTTAAAACGCGCGGACGACAGAAAGGTGCTCGATAACCTGAAGAACTATCCTATGGACAAGTTCTCGATGCATCGAGACGGACACATGGATTTGGAGGAGCTGAAGCGCGCCGAGGGCGAGGCCTAAGTCTCGAAAGAAGCGCTGATGTTTTCAGCGCTTCTTTTCAAACTGCGGAACATGAAAGTTCGCTTTGCGGCGCAAGCGGCAAGCGAAAGGAAGAAAGAGAGCGGAACGTATGCTCGGAGAGAGGAGGAGAAATGCGAGAAGAGAGAAAAGCAAAGGCGTCGGTGCCGACACCGCATATTGCGGCTTTGCCCGGAGATATCGCAGAGACGGTTCTGCTCCCGGGCGACCCGCTCCGCGCAAAGCGGATTGCGGAGAACTTTCTGGAAGAAGTGCACGGTTTTAACGAAGTGCGCAATATGTTCGGTTTTACCGGCTTGTACCGCGGACAGCGGGTTTCGGTCATGGGCACCGGCATGGGCTGTCCCTCGATGGGAATTTACGCCCACGAATTGATTCACTTTTACGGCGCCAAGCGACTGATTCGAATCGGCACGGCCGGTGCCATGCAGGAAAGTATAGCTGTGCGCGATCTGGTTCTCGCAGAGGGCGCTTCGACCAATTCAAACTTCCCGGCCCTCTTTGAACTTCCCGGAACCTTTGCGCCGCTCGCGGATTTTGAACTGCTGTATCGCGCGGCACGTATCGCTTCGGGCATGAACAAATGTGTAACGGTCGGCGCGGTACTGACCAGCGATATGTTCTACGGTCCGGCGGAGAGCACGGCTGCCGTTAAAAAGTGGAGCAAGATGGGGGTTCTCGCCGTTGAGATGGAGACGGCGGCGCTCTATGCGACCGCAGCCTCTCTCGGGGCCAAGGCACTTTCCATCCTGACGGTCAGCGACCACCTTTTGACCGGGGAGACGCTCTCCGCAGAGGAGCGAGAAGCCGGCTTTACGGATATGGCGGAACTGGCACTTTCACTCGCGACGGAAGAAACGCACGGAGGAATCATATGATTAAAACGTTCGGTAAATATTTGGGGAAGAAATACCGCCTCATTTCCCTGCTCGCCGTTTTCGGCATGGTTATGGAAGTGGTGGTTGAAAATCTGGTGCCCCTCGTGATGGCGAATCTCATTGACAACGGGATACAGGCGCAGAATTTTAATGTCGTACTCCGGGCGGGCGGTCTTATGGTAGCGCTCGCGCTCTTCGGCCTGCTCTTCGGTTCGATCGGCGGCTATTTTGCGGCCGATGCGGCGGCGGGACTTGCCGCAAGCCTTCGGAGCGGGATCTACAGAAGCGTGCAGCGCTTTTCGTTCGGCAATCTCGACAAGTACTCGACCGCGGGCCTCGTAACGCGGCTCACGACGGATGTCTCAAACGTTCAGATCTCTTACCAGATGATACTGCGGACCTGCATGCGGGCGCCTGCCACGTTGATTTTCACGCTTGCGCTCACCTTCAGCATCAGCCGGAAACTCTCGATGATTTTGCTGGTCGCGCTCGGCTTTCTTCTGATTGTACTAATCCTCGTCATCAAGTTTGCGGATAAGGCATTTACGCGGGTATTCTCGAAGTATGATGCGCTGAATGCGAGCGTCCAGGAAAATGTGACCGGTATTCGTGTGGTCAAGAGCTTTGTGCGCGAAGAGTTTGAAATCGGAAGATTTAAAGTTTCCGCCGAGAATATTTACAAGCTTTTTGTCAAGGCGGAAGGACTGGTCTGCTTTATATTCCCGGCGCTCTATGTCGCGGTCTACGGTTGCATGATCGGCATTTCCTGGTTCGGCGCACATGAAGTTGTGGCGGGTTCGCTCACCACGGGACAGTTGACCTCCTTCTTTACCTATATGATCAGCATACTGATGTCGCTCATAATGCTTGCAATGGTCTTTGTCATGATTACGATGTCGGTTGCGAGCGGACGGCGCATCGAAGAGGTACTCTCGGAAATCCCGAAGATTCAGACGCCCGAGCAGCCGGTCACGGAAGTGGCGGACGGCTCGGTGGTCTTCTCGCAGGTCTCGTTTTCCTACGGAAAGCGCGAGGAGCCGGTCGACTGGGATAACCCGAAGGAAGTCAGAAGACAGAAGGAAAAGCAGGAGCGCATGGCAGCCGTTGAGAACGGGACCATGACAGGGGAAGAGGCAATGCGACAGGACCCGGATTTCCGCGAGGAAGCAAATCCGCGCTTTGTGCTGAGTGACGTCAGCATTTCGGTGCGCTCCGGTGAGACCATCGGCATCATCGGCGGAACCGGTTCCTCGAAGACTTCTCTGGTCAGCCTGATTCCGCGCCTTTATGACGCGACGGAGGGCGAGGTTCTGGTCGGCGGTAAAAACGTAAAGAACTACGACTTAAAGGCGCTCCGAGACGCAGTGGGCATGGTACTCCAGAAGAATACGCTCTTTTCCGGCACCATCTACGACAACCTTCGCTGGGGAAATCCCGATGCGAGCGATGCGGATTGCGAGGAGGCTTGTCGCCTCGCCTGTGCGGACGAGTTCGTGCGGAACTTCCCGGACGGCTATAACACCCGGATCGAACAGGGCGGCAGCAATGTTTCCGGCGGACAGAAGCAGCGTCTCTGCATTGCGAGAGCGCTCTTAAAGAAGCCGAAAATTCTGATTCTCGACGACTCGACCAGCGCTGTGGATACCGCGACGGATGCCTCGATACGCAAGGCGTTCCGGGAGAAGATACCGAATACGACGAAGTTCATCATCTCCCAGCGCATTTCGGGCGTGAAGGAGGCGGATCGCATTCTGGTGCTCGATGAGGGACGGGTGAGCGGTTTCGGCACGCACGAAGAATTGTTGAAGAACAACGAAATTTACGCCTCTGTGGTTGCCGCACAGACAGAGGGCGGCGGCGACTTTGACGAGAGAGAGGAGGCGTGACGCGATGGCAAACACAAAGAAAAAAGCAATTTTGGGTAATATCGCATCGAGAAGCATGCGCCGCCTGACTTCCGGTATTTTAAAGGATTACGGACTGCAGGTGATAATCGTGATGATCTGTGTCATTGCGGCGGCTTTTGCGGATGCCTACGGTATGCTGTTTATTCAGAAGCTGATCGACAACTATATCACGCCGCTCTTACATTCCGAGCAGCGCGATTTTACGCCTCTTTTCGCGGCGCTTCAGCATATCGCGCTCATCTATCTGATTTCCGTGGTTGCGACCTACATCTACCAGATTCTCATGGTCTATGTGGGACAGGGGACGCTCCTCAAAATCCGGAAGCGCCTGTTTGCGCACATGGAGTCGCTGCCCATATCCTATTTTGATACGCATGCGCACGGCGACATCATGTCGGTCTATACGAACGACACGGACACGCTGCGCCAGCTGATTGTCGATGTATTTCCGCAGCTCGCCGGTATGACTCTTTCCGTCATCACGATTCTCGCGAGCATGTTTCTTTTGCATGTTCCGCTCACGCTGATTGCGCTTGTTTTGACGGCGCTCATGCTCTTTATTTCCGGCAAGGTCGCAAATATCTCCGGCAAATATTTCGGCATTCAGCAGAAGGAGCTCGGGGGCTTAAACGGCTATATTGAGGAGATGATGGAGGGACAGAAGGTCATCAAAGTTTTCTCCCATGAATCGCAGAGCATTGCGGAGTTTGAAGAGCGAAACCAAAAGCTTAGGGACGCGAGCGCCAGAGCGAACGGCATTGCGAATGTCCTGATGCCGATTGCGGCGCAGCTCGGTCGCCTGCAATATGTGCTGATTGCGACGATCGGCGCAGTCTTTGCGCTGAACGGGAACTTTGGACTCAGCATCGGTACCCTGGTCGCCTTTATGACCATGAACCAGAACTTTACGCGCCCCATCACGCAGATTGCGACCCAGCTGAATTCCCTCGCGATGGCGGCGGCCGGTGCAGACCGCATCTATCAGCTGCTCGATGAGCCCTCCGAGATCGACGAGGGCTATGTGACCCTGGTCCGCGCGAGTAGAAATCCGGACGGTTCGCTTATCGAGACCAAACAGCGCACCGGGCTCTGGGCGTGGCGGCATGTGCATAAGGCAGATAACCGCGTGGAACTGATTGAGCTGAAAGGACGCGTGGAACTCGAGCATGTCGACTTCGGCTATGTGCCGGAGAAGACCGTGCTCCACGACATCAGCCTCTTTGCGGAACCCGGACAGAAGATTGCCTTCGTCGGCTCGACCGGCGCCGGCAAGACGACCATCACGAATCTCATCAACCGCTTTTACGAGATTCAGGAGGGAAAGATTCGCTACGACGGCATCAATATCTCGAAATCAAAAAGGCGGATCTCCGCGCTTCGCTCGGCATTGTGCTGCAGGATACCAATCTCTTTACCGGCACGGTGATGGAGAATATCCGCTTCGGACGTCTGGATGCGACGGATGAAGAGTGTATCGAAGCCGCAAAGCTCGCGAACGCGGACGGCTTTATCAACCGCCTGCCGGACGGGTATCAGACCATGCTCCGCGGCAACGGCGCAAACCTCTCGCAGGGACAGCGGCAGCTGCTCGCGATTGCGCGGGCCGCGGTTATGGATCCGCCGGCGTTAATCCTCGATGAGGCGACTTCCTCGATCGACAGCCGGACCGAGCAGCTGGTGCAGCGCGGTATGGATTCTTTGATGAAGGGGCGCACCACCTTTGTGATTGCGCACCGCTTAAGTACGATTAAAAATGCGGACTGCATCATGGTTATGGAGCAGGGGCGCATCATCGAGCGCGGCAATCACGAGGAGTTGCTCGAGAAGAAGGGGCGCTATTACCGTCTGTATACGGGAAAGCAAGCTTGAGAAGCCGCGCCCCGCGTGCTATGATATTTCCAGATAAAAATGCACAGAGAAAAGGCGGAACAGGCATGAAAAAGAGAAGAGTAATGCTGAAACTCTCCGGCGAAGCGCTTGCAAGCGCAAGCGGCAAGGGCTATGACGAGGCGGTGGTCCGCGACATTGCGCGGCAGGTGAAGCGCTCGGTCGATGCGGGCGTCGAGGTCGGCATTGTCATCGGCGGCGGCAACTACTGGAGAGGCAGAACCGGGACGGAGATTGCCCGCGTGAAGGCCGACCAGATCGGTATGCTTGCTACCATCATGAACTGCATCTATGTCTCGGAGATTTTCCGCGGCGAGGGCATGGAGACGGAGATATTCAGTCCCTTCCTCTGCGGCGCGATGACCGAGCTCTTTTCGGTCGACAAGGCGAATGCGCTTTTTGCTGCGGGGAAGGTGCTCTTCTTTGCGGGCGGCACGGGACACCCGTATTTCTCGACCGATACCGGGATTGCGCTCCGGGCGGCGGAACTCGGTGTGGACGAGATTTTGCTCGCAAAGTCGATCGACGGCGTTTACACGGCAGACCCGAAGCTCGATCCGAGCGCAAAGCGCTACGACACCCTGACCATGCAGGAGATGATCGACAAAAAACTCGGCGTCATCGACTTAACGGCGAGTGTACTCTGCATGGAAAATAAGATTCCGCTCGCAATTTTTGATTTGCACGGCGACAATGCAATCGCGGATGCGCTCCGCGGCGTGATTCACGGCACAACGGTGACGGTATAACAAGATACCCTGGAGGATGAGATGGCAGACTTAAAGGATACACTCAAAGAGTTGGAAGAGAGAATGAACAAGACGATTTCGTTCATGCAGGAAGAGTTCTCGGCAATCCGTGCCGGCAGAGCCAATCCGCATGTGCTGGATCGTATTACGGTCGATTACTACGGCACCCAGACCCCGCTTCAGCAGGTCGGCAATATCTCTGTGCCGGAGGCAAGACTGATTTTAATTCAGCCCTGGGATAAGAGTCTTTTGCGGGAGATTGAAAAGGCTATCCTTACCTCGGATCTCGGCATCAATCCGACAAACGACGGTTCTGTGATTCGTCTCCTGTTCCCGGAACTCACCGAGGAGCGCAGAAAGGCACTTGCCAAGGACATCCGGAAGAAGGGAGAGGCGGCAAAGGTTGCGGTGCGCAACATTCGCCGCGACGGCGCCGATGCCTTCAAGAAGATGGAAAAGGCAAATGAGATTACCGAAGATGATCTCGCCGATGCGAACGAAAAGCTGCAGAAGCTGACGGACAAAGCGGTGGAGCGCATTGACAAGGCGGTCGAGGTCAAGGACAAGGAGCTTATGACAGTCTGACGTGCCGTTAAAGTGAAATCGAGTGGCGGTCCGAGCAGGACCGCCTTTTTCAACATAGGGAGGCAGAATGACAGAGCGTCTGGCGGGAAAAGTAATTCCCGAACACATTGCAATCATATTGGACGGAAACGGAAGATGGGCAGCGGAGCGCTCCCTGCCGCGCGCCATGGGACATAAGGCAGGCTGCGAGGCGGTGGAACAGACCGTGCGCGACTGCGCGGCGCTCGGCGTCAAGTACCTCACGGTCTACGGCTTTTCGACGGAAAACTGGAAACGTTCCGCCGAAGAAGTCGGTGCACTCATGCACCTCTTTCGCCTGTACTTAAAAAAGCTCTTAAAGGTCGCAATGGAAGAGGGTTGTCGCTGCAAGATGATAGGCGATAAAGAGCGCTTTGCGCCGGATATCATCGAGAGCATTGACCGTCTGGTGGAGGAGACCAAGGACAATACGGGCATGACCTTTGTGATTGCGATCAATTACGGCGGTCGGGATGAACTGCGCCGCGCTTTTCTGCGCCTAATGGACAAAAAGCGGGCGAGCGGGGACACGAGTCTCACGGAAGAGGAGATTTCAAACAGCCTCGATACGGCCGGAATTCCGGATCCGGATCTCTTGATTCGCACCAGCGGGGAGCTGCGTCTCTCCAATTTCCTGCTCTGGCAGCTCGCTTACAGCGAACTCTATGTCACGCCGCTTTACTGGCCGGACTTTAATCTCAGCGCGCTGGAAGAGGCCATCCTCGCTTACAATCAGAGAGAGCGCCGCTTTGGCGGCAGATAAGGAGGGAGCCATGTCCCGCTTATTGAATATCATAGGCAGCAAGAAATTTCGGCTGCGTCTCTTGAGCGGTCTTGTTCTGGTGTTGCTCGCTTTCCTGATCCTGCGGCAGGGCGGCAAGCTTCTTTTCTGTAGCATGATGGCAATTTCCCTGGTAGGACAGTACGAACTGTACCGCGTGCTCAAGATGGAGCGGGAACCGCTCGGCGCGGTCGGCTATCTGTCCAGCATAGGCTACTATCTGCTTTGCTCGCACACCATTACGACTACGGGATGCCGCTCATGATAGGCACCCTGATGGCATTGATGGCGCTCTTTGTGTTGAGCTATCCGCGTTACCGCACGGAACAAATTGCCGTGGGGCTTATGGGCGTGCTCTACACGACCGTCATGTTTGCCTATGTGTATCGCGTGCGCAGCATGCCGCACGGTGCGTATCTGGTCTGGCTCATCTTTATTTCGAGCTGGGGCTGTGATACCTGCGCCTATGTGGTGGGGATGTTGTTGGGCTCCCATCACTTTGCGCCGGTGCTGAGTCCCAAGAAGACCTTGGAAGGCTCGATCGGCGGCGCGGTCGGCGCCGCGTTACTCGGCCTTGCCTTCGGAACTTTCCTGCGAGAGGAACTAACGGAGCTCGGAAATCCCGGGTTTGCCTGCCTCTTTGCCTGCGCCTTCGGCGCGATTATTTCGCAGGTCGGCGATCTCGCGGCCTCGGCCATCAAACGCGATCACGAGGTAAAGGATTACGGAGATCTGATTCCGGGGCACGGCGGTATTCTGGACCGCTTCGACAGCCTCTTATTTACGGCACCCGCGATTTTCTTTGCTCTGTTTTTGTACAGTCAATTTGTCCATCACTGAGGAGGGACAGCATGAGACATATTTCCATACTCGGTTCCACCGGTTCCATCGGAACGCAGACGCTCGAGGTGGCGCGCGCAAACGGCGACATTCGCGTTGAGGCGCTCGCGGCACACGGGAACATCGAGCTGCTCGAGGCGCAGATTCGGGAATTTCATCCGCGCACGGTTTGCGTCTATGACGAAACAAAAGCGGCCGAGTTAAAGACCAAGGTCGCCGATACCAAGACCAGAATCTGTGCGGGGCAGGAGGGACTTTTGGAGGTCGCAACCGAGGCAAAGGCGGAAACCCTGGTCACGGGAATCGTCGGCATGATAGGCATTGAGCCCACGGTTGCGGCAATACGTGAGGGCAAGAACATTGCGCTCGCAAATAAGGAGACCCTGGTCTGCGCGGGGCATCTCATTATGCCGCTCGCCGCGCGGGAAGGTGTCAAAATATTGCCGGTCGACTCGGAGCACTCGGCTATCTTTCAATGTCTTCGCGGCAACAAGAAGAATCGAATCCGCAAAATTTTGCTGACGGCGTCCGGCGGCCCCTTCCGCGGCTATACGAGAAAGCAGCTCGAGAAGGTGACGCTGAAAGATGCGCTGCGTCACCCGACCTGGAATATGGGGCATAAGGTGACCATCGATTCCTCGACCATGGTAAACAAGGGGCTTGAACTCATCGAAGCGCGCTGGCTCTTCGACGTCGAGGTCGATGACATCGAAGTTCTCGTGCAGCCCCAGAGTATTTTGCACTCCGCGGTTGAATTTATGGACGGGGCGGTCATGGCGGAACTCGGGACACCGGATATGAAGCTTCCCATTCAGTATGCGCTCTATTACCCGAAGCGCAGGAAACTTTCCGGCAGCGAGCGCCTCAATCTGGCGGCACTCGGAAAACTGGATTTCTCCGCGCCGGACTTTGAGGCTTTTCCCGGACTCAAACTCGCGTACCATGCGGGAAGAACGGGAGGAAGTTTGCCGACGGTATTTAACGCGGCGAATGAAGCAGCGGTTCGCGCCTTTCTGAACGGAAAAATCCGCTATTTGGAGATTGCGGCCTGCATTGCGGATGCGATGGAGCACCACGAGAAGGTGGGCATCCTTGCCTCGCCCACGGTTTCGGATATTCTTGCACTGCAGAAGACGACCGAGCAGTGGCTCGCGGCACGCTATCATTTGGACTGAAACGAAGGAAGAGAGGGAGTCTGTGCAGCAGTTAATCAACGTCATCCTGTCAATTTTACTCTTTGGCTTTATCATTTTTTTCCATGAACTCGGGCATTTTCTCGCTGCGCGTCTCTTCGGCGTCGGTGTGGTCAGCTTTTCGCTCGGCATGGGGCCCAAAATTCTCGCGGTAGAGCGGGGCGGTACCGAGTATGCGATTCGTGCCGTGCCCTTTGGCGGCTTTTGCGCCATGTGCGGCGAGGATGAGGCGACGGAGAAATTGAGTCCGGATGACTTCAATGCACATGCCCCCTGGCAGCGCTTTCTCATTTTAATTGCGGGGGCGTGCTTTAACTTTCTGCTTGCGTTTCTGCTCGCGGCCGTCCTGCTCGTGCAGACGGGCGTGGACAAGCCCTACATCGGTAAGCTGATGCCGGGTATGCCGGCGGAGGCGGCGGGACTTAAGCCGGGTGACCGTATACTCGCGGTCAACGGAAGCAAGGCTACCTTTCCGCGATGTTTCGCTTCAACTGCAGTTTCACGCAGGTGAGCCGGTTACCTTCCGCTATGAGACAGCGGAAGGGGAGGTGCGGACGGTCACGGTGACGCCAAAGTACCTCGAAGAGCAGGGCGGCTATTACACCGGAATTGTGTCCGCGGGAAGCACGCCGGTCAAGGATCCGCTTTCGCTGGTTTACTACGCAGCGGGCGAAGTGAAGCTCAACATACGCATGGCGATTCAGTCGGTGCGCATGCTGGTGAAGGGGGCGGTCTCCCCGAAAAATCTGACCGGACCTGTGGGCATTGTGCAGGCAATCAGCGATAACATGGATGCCGCGCGTCCTTACGGGCTTCGCGCGGTATTGCTCTCGCTCTTGTCGTTCGGGCTTTTGCTCAGCGCGAACCTCGGAGTTATGAATCTCTTGCCGCTGCCGGCGCTGGACGGCGGGCGCGCGCTGCTCACAGCCGTTGAGGCGGTCATACGCCGGCCGCTCAACCGAAAAATCGAGGCGATGGTTCACACGGCGGGCTTTGCCCTCTTGATGGGCCTCATGCTCTATGTGCTCTGGAACGATGTCATGCGCATTGTGCAGCACACGGGCTTCTAAGGAGAAGAGATGAGAGAACGTCATAAGACAAGGACGGTGCGCATCGGAGATGTCGCAATCGGCGGCGAGAACCCGATACGCATCCAGTCCATGTGTAATACCAAGACAGAGAATGTCGAAGCCACGGTCGCCCAGATTCGCGCGCTCGCGGCGGCAGGCTGTGAAATCATTCGGGTTGCGGTGCCGAATGAGGCGGCCGCTTTGGCCCTTAAGGACATTCGTCGGCAGATCAAGCTTCCGCTGGTCGCGGACATCCACTTTGATTATCGTCTGGCACTTGCGTCCATGGAAAACGGGGCCGATAAGATACGCATTAATCCGGGAAACATCGGCGAGGATTGGAAGCTGCGGGAAGTTGTGAACGCAGCGAAAGAGCGCAATATTCCGATACGAGTCGGCGTGAACTCCGGTTCGCTCGAAAAGGAGATTCTCAAAAAGTACGGCGGCGTTACGGCCGAGGGCATTGTGGAATCCGCACTCGAAAAGGTGGGGCGCATCGAAGAACTCGGTTACGAGAATTTGGTCATCAGTATCAAGTCATCGGATGTCTTGATGTGCATTCGAGCGCACGAGCTGCTCGCGGATAAAACGGATTATCCTCTGCACATCGGTATCACCGAGGCGGGGACCCTGCTCCGCGGAACCGTGAAGTCCGCGGTGGGACTCGGCGTAATCCTCTATGAAGGCATAGGGGACACGATACGTGTCTCTCTGACCGGAGATCCGCTCGAGGAAATCAAGGCGGCGCGCGAAATCTTAAAGAGCCTCGGCCTTCGGAAGGGCGGGGTGGAAGTTGTGTCCTGTCCGACTTGCGGCCGCACGGAGATCGATTTGATCGGCCTTGCGAATCAGGTGGAAGGCCTTGTGGAGCGCTACAGCGATTTGGATGTCCGCGTCGCGGTCATGGGTTGCGTGGTGAACGGTCCCGGCGAGGCGAGAGAGGCAGATTTCGGGGTTGCCGGCGGCAAGGGAGCGGGTGTTTTGATTCGGAAAGGCGAAGTGATTCGGACCATGCCCGAGGGCGAACTGCTCCCGGCTTTGGAAGCGGAATTACAGCGCGTCAGGGCAGAACGGCAATGAAGCGCTTTGTGAAGTGTTTCCGCATTTTCAGGCGACAGCGGCAGAAGAGGCGCTTGTCGCCTGCTTGCTTGTGGAGCGAGTTTGTGTTTCGGATGATATGTCCCGTCTCACGGTCTATGTGGTGTCCCGCAGTTTTGCGGAACGCACGGCCTTTCAGGCGCTTGCGGAGGAACTCAAAGAACAGCTCTTCGGGAAGCGCAAGGTGTTGGTTGAAATTCGAGAGCGCTTTCAGCTCGGCGGTGATTTCACACCGGAGCAACTGTTTTGTGCCTATCGTGAGAGTCTGCTCGCGGAATTGAAGAGCCGCTCCCTGATTGCCGCGCGCATCCTGGAGAACGGCGCCGTGCGCTTTCCGAGCCCCGAAGTACTCTGCTGCGAAGTGGAAGATATGCCCTTAAATCGCCGTGTGCTGCCGGACTTAAAGCGCTATCTGGAAGAAGAAGTATTTCTGGGGCGCTGCGGCATTCCCATGGAATTTCGAGCGGACTATGTGCCCTATGAGAGAAAGAAGCTCGAAGAAGTGCCGGCCGAGGCGCTCACGGTAAGAAGCCGGGAAGAGAGCGAAGAAGAGGGCTTTTCCTCGCGGGCGAGGAAGGCACTGACAGTACGGAAGCAAACGAAGCTCAACCGACCGAGCATCAAAAGCCGAGCGAAGAGAAGGCAAAGGCGGAAAAGTCCAAAACGGAAAAAGCGGCAAAGCAGGCAAAAACACGCCGATCAAAAAGGGAACTACCGCGGGGAGAAGCGGGAATTTACGCGCAAGCTGTGCCGCTCCGACAATCCGGACGTTCTCTACGGCAGAGATTTTGAAGACAACTTTATTCCGATTTCCGAGATTACGGAGGTCGTGGGAGAAGTTACGATACGCGGAAAAGTCTTTGAACTCGATGTGCGCTATATCGAGAAGAGCGGGAGTACGCTCTTTATTTTCTCCGTGACCGACTTTACGGATTCCATCACGGCGAAGCTCTTTGTGCGCGGCGAGGGCGAAGAACTGGACCGCCTGAAGAGCGAGATTAAGGTCGGCGCCTTCTTAAAGCTTCGCGGCGCGACCACCATAGACAACCGGGACGGCGAGCTGATTTTGGGCTCGGTGAACGGCATGAAAAAGTCCGAGTCCTTCGAAGAGAGCAAGCGCGAGGACCACGCGCGGGAAAAGCGGGTGGAACTCCACTGCCACACAAAGATGAGCGATTTGGACGCGGTAAACAGCGCAAAGGACATCATCAAACAGGTTAAAAACTGGGGCATGGAGGCGGTCGCGATTACCGACCACGGCAATCTGCAGGCCTTCCCGGAGGCCTGGCACGCCGTTTCCGGAGATTTACAGAAGAACCCGAAGATAATTTACGGCGTAGAGGGCTATCTGGTTGACGACTTAAAAGAACTCGTGATTGCGCCCGGTGAGCGCACGCTTGATGACAGCTTCGTGGTCTTCGACATTGAGACCACCGGCTTCTCGCCGCGAAAAAACCGTATCATAGAGATCGGCGCGGTCAAGGTAGAGAACGGTAAAATCGTGGACCGTTTCTCGGAATTTGTAAATCCGGAACTGCCGATTCCCTACCGCATCGAGCAGCTCACCGGCATCAATGACGCGATGGTGAGGAACGCAGCGCCGATTGAACGAGTGCTGCCGGACTTTCTCGCGTTTTGCGGCGATTCCGCCGTGGTCGCGCACAATGCGGCCTTTGACACCGGCTTTATCCGCGAGAACGCACACGCACAGGGGCTTGACTACGCGCCAACCATCTTGGACACGGTGAGTCTCGCGCACGTGCTCTTGCCGAAGCTGAACCGCTATAAACTCGATACGGTCGCAAAGGCGCTCGGGGTGTCCCTGCAGAATCACCACCGCGCGGTGGATGATGCCGAGTGCACGGCGGGCATCTTTCTGAAGTTCATAGAGATGCTGGAGGCAAGAGGCGCGCATACGCTTTGTGAGGTTGCGGCGCTCGGAGACAGTTCCGAGGCGCTGATTCGCAAGATGAACAGCTACCATGTGATCATACTCGCAAAGAATGAACTGGGACGTGTGAATCTCTACCGTCTGGTCTCGGACTCCCACCTCAAGTACTACCATAAGCGGCCCAGAATACCGAAGAGCGAACTGCAGCGCTACCGCGAGGGTTTGATCATCGGCTCCGCCTGCGAGGCGGGCGAACTTTATCAGGCCTTGCTCCGCGACGCGCCGGATGAGGAGATTAACCGCATCGCCTCCTTCTATGATTATCTGGAGATACAGCCGATTGCGAACAATCTCTTCATGTTGGACAGCGACCGCTATACGCCCGATACCGAAGAAGATTTGAGGAACTTAAACCGCCGCATCGTGTCCATCGGTGAGGCCTTGCAAAAGCCGGTGGTTGCGACCTGTGACGTACACTTTTTAAATCCGGAAGATGAGATTTACCGGCGCATGATCTTTTTCGGCAATAAATATGATGACGCCGACCGACAGCCGCCGCTCTATTTTCGCACCACGGAGGAAATGCTGCGAGAGTTTGCTTATCTCGGCGCGGAGAAGTGCGAGGAAGTCGTCATCAAAAACACGCAGAAAATCGCACGCATGGTAGAGCGCATCTCGCCGGTGCGGCCCGACAAGTGCCCGCCCGTCATTGAGCACTCGGATGAAAAAGCTGAAGGAGCTCTGCTACGGCATGGCACATGCGCAGTACGGAGATCCGCTGCCGGCTCTGGTGCAGGAGCGGCTCGACAAGGAGCTGAATTCCATCATCAAGAACGGTTTTGCCGTCATGTACATCATTGCCCACGAACTCGTGAAGCACTCGAACGAAGAGGGCTATCTCGTGGGCTCCCGAGGCTCTGTCGGCTCCTCCTTTGTCGCTTATACGGCCGGCATCACCGAGGTGAATCCCTTGCCGCCGCATTACGTCTGCCCGGACTGCCGCTACTCGGATTTCGATTCGGAGATTCCGAAAGCAGTTTGCGGGCACCGCGGGCTGCGATATGCCGGATCAAGTTTGCCCGCATTGCGGCGCAAAGATGAGAAAAAGACGGCTTTGACATTCCCTTCGAGACCTTCCTCGGCTTTAAGGGAGATAAGGAACCGGATATCGATTTAAACTTCTCCGGTGAGAACCAGAGCTCCGCGCACGCCTATACCGAGGTCATTTTCGGAAAAGGGCAGACCTTCCGCGCGGGCACCGTGGGTACCTTGGCCGAAAAGACAGCTTTCGGCTACGTGAAGAATTACTTTGAGGAACACGGGACCAGAAAGCGAAAGTGCGAAATTAACCGCCTGGTGCAGGGATGCGTCGGGGTACGGCGCACCACGGGCCAGCATCCGGGCGGCATTGTCGTCTTGCCGAAGGGCGAGTCGATTTACTCCTTTACGCCCCTGCAACACCCGGCGAACGATATGAACACGCCGATTGTAACGACCCACTTTGAGTATCACGCGATCGATCACAACCTCTTAAAGCTCGATATCCTGGGACACCAGGACCCGACCATGATACGTAAGCTGCAGGATTTGACGCAGATCGATCCGGTCAAAGACATACCGCTCGATTCGCCCGAGGTGATGAGTCTGTTTCAGAGCACCGAGGCACTCGGTGTCAAGCCGGAGGACATTCTCGGCTGTCAGCTCGGCGCGCTCGGCATTCCCGAGTTCGGCACGGACTTCGCAATGAACATGGTCATCGAGGCCAAGCCGAAGGGCTTTTCCGATTTGGTGCGCATTGCGGGACTTGCACACGGCACCGATGTCTGGCAGGGCAATGCACAGGTGCTCATTTCCGAGGGCACGGCGACCATTCAGACCGCCATCTGCACGCGAGACGACATCATGTTATCGCTGATTCAGTGGGGCATGGACCCGCAGGAGAGCTTTAAAATCATGGAGTCGGTCCGCAAAGGCAAGGGACTCACGCCGGAGTGGGAAGAACACATGCGGGAACACGAGGTGCCGGACTGGTACATCTGGTCCTGCAAAAAAATCAAGTACATGTTCCCGAAGGCGCATGCCGCGGCCTATGTCATGATGGCCTGGCGCATCGGATACTGCAAAATCTTTTACCCGCTCGCTTATTACGCGGCCTACTTTACCATACGCGCGACCGGTTTCAGTTACGAGAGCATGTGTCAAGGTAAGGAGCGGCTTTGAGTTCCTGCTTGCGGAGCTCGGCAAACGGAATTACAAGGGAAATCGAACGAATCCTTTGACTCCGAAGGAAGAGGATATGATTAAGGACGGAAGAATCGCGCAGGAGATGTATGCGCGCGGCTTTTCGTTCCTACCGATCGATCTTTACCGCGTCAGCGCGACACAATTTACCATCATAGACGGGAAGATTATGCCGGCGCTCACCTCGATCGACGGACTCGGCGAGAGCGCGGCGGAGCAGATTGTGCGCGCGGCGGCAGAGGGGGAGTTTATCTCAAAGGACGATTTCCGCTCACGGAGCGGCGTCGGACAGACCACCTGCGATCTGCTCGACCGGCTCGGCATACTCGGAAAACTGCCGGAATCGAACCAGCTCTCTCTCTTTGATCTCCGCTGAGCGGCGTTTGACAAACAGAAGCGGAAAACTTAGAATTATGGTTTAAAGACATGGAAGACGGAGGTAAGACGATGGATTATTCGTTTCAAAAGATAGAGCCGAAGTGGCAGGCAAAGTGGGAGGAAGAGGGCATCTTCCACGCGAAGGATTTCTCGGAGAAGCCGAAGTTCTACGGGCTCGTGGAGTTCCCCTACCCGAGCGGCGCCGGCATGCACGTGGGTCACATCAAGGCGTACTCGAGCATCGAGGTCATTTCGAGAAAGCGCAGAATGCAGGGCTACAACGTGCTCTTTCCGATCGGTTTCGACGCCTTCGGACTGCCGACCGAGAACTATGCGATTAAGACCAATACGCACCCGCGTTACATCACGGATAAGAACATCGAGAAGTTCTCCGAGCAGTTAAAGCGTGTCGGCTTTTCCTTTGACTGGACCCGTGTGATCGACACCTCCCGCGACGACTACTACAAGTGGACACAGTGGATTTTCCTGAAGCTTTTTGAGAAGGGACTCGTGTTCCGCAACAAGACCCTGGTCAATTACTGCCCCTCCTGTAAGGTGGTGCTCTCGAACGAAGACAGCCAGGGCGGCAAGTGCGATATCTGTCATTCGGATGTCGTGCAGCTCTCGAAGGATGTCTGGTACTTAAAGATTACCGAGTATGCGGACAAGTTGCTTCTGGGGCTCGACGAGTGGATTACCCCGAGAACATCAAGCAGCAGCAGCTCAACTGGATCGGTAAGTCGACCGGTGCTTTCGTAAAATTCCCGCTGAAGGACGTGAACGAAGAACTTGAGGTCTATACAACGCGCTGCGACACGCTCTTCGGTGTGACCTTTATGGTGATTGCGCCGGAGCATCCGCTCATCGACAAGCTGGCGGACCGCATCGGAAATATGGACGCTGTGCTCGCCTACCGCGAGGAGGCTTCTCACAAAACCGAGTTCGAGCGAACCCAGCTTGTCAAGGACAAGACGGGCGTTCGCATTGAGGGACTTACCGCAGTGAACCCGGTGAGCGGCAAGGAAATTCCGATTTTCATCTCCGACTATGTCATGATGGGCTACGGCACCGGTGCCATTATGGCGGTTCCGGCGCACGACCAGCGCGACTATGAGTTCGCAAAGCGCTTTGGTATTGAGATCATCCCGGTCATTGAGGGCGGAGATCTCGAGAAAGAGGCGTACAGCGGTGACGGTGTCATGATTAACTCCGACTTCCTGAACGGATTTACCAACAAGAAGGATTCGATTGCGCGCATGCTTGAGTTTCTCCGGGAGAAGGGCATAGGCCATGCGGGCGTTCAGTTCAAGATGAAGGACTGGGCGTTTAACCGTCAGCGCTACTGGGGTGAGCCGATTCCGCTGATTCACTGCCCGGATTGCGGCGTGGTCGCGGTTCCTTACGAGGAGCTCCCGCTGCGTCTGCCCGATATGGATAACTTTAAGCCCGGCGAGGACGGACAGTCGCCGCTTGCGAAAGTGGATTCCTTTGTCAATTGCACTTGCCCGAAGTGCGGCGGCGCGGCAAAGCGCGAGACCGATACCATGCCGCAGTGGGCTGGTTCCTCCTGGTACTTCCTTCGTTACTGCGACCCGCACAACAGCGAGAAGTTCGCGGACAGAGAGAAGATTAACTACTGGATGCCGGTGGACTGGTATAACGGCGGTATGGAGCACGTGACCCGCCATTTGATTTACTCCCGCTTCTGGCATCACTTCCTCTACGACCTCGGCGAGGTCAATACGCCGGAGCCCTATAAGAAGCGCTCGGCGCAGGGACTTATCCTCGGGCCGGACGGCGAGAAGATGAGTAAGTCGAAGGGCAATGTCGTGGATCCGCTCGATATCGTTTCTCAGTACGGTGCGGATACCCTGCGTGTCTATGTGCTTTTCATGGGCGACTATGCTTCCGCGGCACCGTGGAACGACAGCTCGGTGAAGGGTTGCCGTCGCTTCCTGGAGCGCGTGTTCGCCCTGCAGGATATCGTTGTGCCGGAGACAGTCAAGGCACTCGAGGCGCCGCTCCACAAGACCATCAAGAAGGTTTCCTCGGACATTGAGGAGCAGAAGTTTAACACGGCGATTGCCGCTCTCATGACCTTCATGAACGAGGTCGGCAAAGAGAAGCAGATCGGAAGAGAGCAGCTGCTCAGCTTCGTGAAGCTCCTGAATCCCTTTGCACCGCATATTGCGGAGGAGATTTACCAGGCACAGGGCGGCGAGGGCTCTTTGCAGCTTGCTTCCTGGCCGGAGCATGACGAGGCAAAGACCGTGGATGAGAGCATCGAAATCGGCGTACAGGTGAACGGTAAGCTCCGAGCGACCGTGACAATTCCGACCGACTGCGAGAAGGAAGAGGCGCTTGCACTCGCAAAGGCGGATGAGAAAGTGCAGGCCGCGCTCGAAGGCAAGAACCTGGTCAAGGAAATCTATGTGCCGAATAAGATTGTGAACCTTGTTGTGAAGTGAGATTTGTTATGAATCGAAGAGAGGCCCCGTACTTGCCGATGAAAGGCAAGTACGGGGCCTTTTTACATCTGGAGTCGGAGTGACAATCGGTATCTTCTTCGGAAGAACATAGAGATATTAACGGAATTCCGAGGGAATCAAAAATGCTGGGAGATTCCCTTTTTTCTTTTCAAATTTATGTTGACAAGAACGGGGCAGTCCAGTATACTGTCAAAGCATTGAGGAAACAGTTCGAGGCGTGGCTCAGTTTGGTAGAGCGCAGCGTTCGGGACGCTGAGGCCGCAAGTTCGAATCTTGTCGCCTCGACTCGCTCTTTTAGAGCAGATGCAACACAGTAAGGCCGATTGGTCAAGCGGTCAAGACGGAGCCCTCTCACGGCTCAAACCCGGGTTCGATTCCCGGATCGGTCAGTTTGCTTTCGTAGCGCAGTTGGTAGCGCAACGCATTCGTAATGCGTGGGTCGCCGGTTCGAGTCCGGCCGAAAGCTCGATTAAGCTCAGGCGTATGCCTGAGCTTTTTTGATGTATTTTACAGCGCGATTCCCGCAAGCTTTTTCGCAAGATAGGTCCTTCTCTAATATGGAAGCTTTTGCTATACTGAATCCAAAGTCTGTTTTGGGCTTTGGGGATAGGAGGAGATAAATGGATAATCAGGAGCTGAAACGAAATGCGATAAAGCTGCGGAGAGGCATACTCCGCTCCACGCACGCGGCTGCGTCCGGACACCCGGGCGGTTCGCTCTCGGCAACGGAGCTTTTTACGCTGCTCTATTTTGAGGAACTACAGGTTGATCCGAAGAATCCGGACGATCCGAAGAGAGACCGCTTTGTGCTCTCCAAGGGACACTGTGCGCCCGGTCTCTACGCGGCACTTGCGGCACGCGGCTTTCCCGGAGGAAGATCTTTTAACCCTCCGTCACATCGGTTCCTATTTACAGGGACATCCGGACATGAAGCACATTCCGGGCGTCGATATGTCGAGCGGCTCCCTGGGCCAGGGTATTTCCGCGGCGGTCGGCATGGCTCTCGCGGCAAAGGTCTACGGGGATTCCTACCGCACGTACGCGCTGCTCGGCGACGGTGAAATTGAAGAGGGAGAAGTCTGGGAGGCAGCTATGCTCGCGGGCTTCCGTAAGCTGGATAATCTCGTGGTGATTGTGGACAACAACAATCTGCAGATCGACGGTCCGATTGACGAGGTGAATTCGCCCTATCCAATCGACAAGAAGTTTGCGGCCTTCAATTTCCACGTGATCAATGTGGAGGACGGCAATGACTTCGATCAGCTTCGCGCTGCGTTTGCGGAGGCGAGAAATACGAAGGGCTGTCCGACGGCCATTGTCATGAAGACGGTGAAGGGCAAGGGCATTTCCTTTATGGAGAATCAGGTCGGCTGGCACGGCAAGGGCCCGAACGATGAGGAGCTCGAAAAGGCACTGGCGGAACTGGACAAGGCGGAGGAGATGTTATGAGTCAGGGAAAGAAGATTGCGACCCGCGAGAGCTACGGCAGAACCCTTGCGGAGCTTGGTAAAGAGCACGAGGACTTCCTCGTATTGGATGCGGATCTCGCAGGTTCCACAAAGACCGCGGTGTTCCGCAAGGCATTTCCGGAGCGCCACATCAACTGCGGCATTGCGGAGCAGAATATGGTCGGTGTCGCAGCCGGCATCGCGGCGACGGGACGCGTGGCGTTTGCAAGCTCGTTTGCGATGTTCGCGGCGGGCAGAGCCTATGAGCAGATTCGGAACTCTGTCGGTTACCCGCAGCTCAATGTGAAGATTGCGGCGACCCACGGCGGCATTTCGGTCGGCGAGGACGGCGCGACGCACCAGTGCAATGAGGACTTTGCCCTCATGCGCACCATTCCCGGCATGGTGGTCATGGTTCCGTCCGACGATGTCGAGGCGGAGGCTATGGTGCGTGCGGCATATGCGCACAAGGGACCCGTCTACATGCGATTCAGCCGTCTCGCGACGCCGGTGTTCAACAATCCCGAGACCTACAAGTTTGAGATCGGCAAGGCGATTACGATGCGCGAAGGCAAGGATGTCGCCATTATCGCGGCGGGTCTTCCGGTCGCTTCGGCAATGGAGGCGGCAGAGAAGCTCGCGGCCGAGGGCATAGAGGCGCGTGTCATCGACATGCACACCATTAAGCCGCTCGATGAGGAGGCTGTGCTTCGCGCGGCGAAGGAAATCGGGAAGATTGTTACGGTCGAGGAACACTCGATCATCGGCGGTCTCGGTTCCGCGGTTGCGGAAGTGATCGCAGAGCAGTGCCCTGCAAAGTTAAAGCGCGTCGGCATCTATGACCGCTACACGGAATCCGGTCCCGCGGAAGCATTGATTCATCACTACGGTCTGGACGGCGAAGGCGTGTACAACGCTGTCAAGGCATTTCTCGCCTGACAGAACACGAACGGAACAGGGACGGCAGGAGGCCTGAGAGGCAGGGGGAGAAAATGGAAAAGAAAATACTGGTGACACGTTCTTCGCTGCCGCCGCTCGAAGAGTATGTCGAAGAGATACGCGATATTTTCGAAAGTCACTGGCTCACCAACATGGGGGTAAAACATGAGGCGCTGACCGAGGAGCTTCGCAAGTTTTTCGGTGTAACGGAGCTCACGCTTTTTCAAAACGGGCATCTGGCGCTCGAGTTTGCACTGCAGGCTTTGGAACTCAGCGGTGAAGTGATTACGACCCCGTTTACCTTTGCCTCAACCACTTGGGCCATCCTACGCTCGGGTCTCACGCCGGTATTCTGTGACATCGATCCCGAGACCTATACCCTGGATCCGGCGAAGCTGGAGGCTTTGATCACCGAGCGGACGGCAGCCATACTCCCCGTGCATGTCTACGGAAATCTCTGCGACACCGAGGCGCTTGCGGAAATTGCGGCGCGGCATAAGCTCCCGTTGATTTACGACGCGGCGCATGCCTTCGGCGTTCGAAAGAACGGCGTGAGTGCGGCCGCATTCGGGGATATTGCCATGTTCTCCTTCCATGCGACCAAGGTCTTCCACACGATTGAGGGCGGTGCGGTCTGCTGCCGGGACAAGGAACTCAGTACGAAGCTCTTTCGCTTGAAGAACTTCGGCATTGAGGAAAACGAGACTTACTGTGTCGGCGGCAACGGCAAGATGAATGAGTTTGAGGCGGCCATGGGGCTCTTGAACCTGCGCCATTTACCGGAAGAGCTCTCAAAGCGACAGCGCGTCTATGAGCGCTATTTGGAACTGCTTGGGGAGGTCGAGGGACTGAGACTTCCCAAGCGGCAGCCCGGCGTCACGGCAAATTACGCCTACTTTCCGGTCGTGTTCACCGATGCCTACGGCGAAACCCGGGATGAGGCGGCGCTTCGTTTACAGGCGAAGGGCTACTTTCCGCGGAAGTACTTTTATCCCTGCACCAATGTGTTCCCGTTTCTTAAGGGGCGTGTCGATCCAGGATACACGCCGATTGCGGAAGATATTTCGAGACGCGTGCTGACGCTTCCGCTCTACGCGGATTTGGAGCTCGCGGACGTGGAGCAAATTTGCCGCATCCTGCGGCGCGAAGCATGAGAGGAAGCATGATTAAAGCAATTATTTTTGACCTGGACGACACGCTCTTTGATTTTAAGAGAGCGCATGTCGAAGGGATGAAGGCTTGGGCGGCATACGCGGAACAGCAGTTTCACCTTGCGCCCGATGAGACCATCAGCGAAGTGAGCGCTCTCGTCAAGGTGCAGGCGGAGAAGATAGGACCGCTTGCGGCCTCCCATAACCGTGTACTGCGCGCAGAGCTCTGGCTTGAGCAGCACGGGCTACCCCTGTTTCCGCATGCGACCGCGCTTGCGGAGCGCTACTGGGAAGCGCTGATTGCTGCTGCCGAGCCGACCGAGGGCGCGGCGGAAGTTCTGCGGGATTTGCAGATGCGCGGCTTCTTAATCGGAGTCGGCACCAATATGACGGCCTATGTACAGTACAAGAAGATTGAAAAGTTGGGACTCGGTTCCTACATCGATTTCATTGTGACGAGTGAGGTCTGCGGCGTGGATAAGCCGATACGCCATTTCTTTAAGTATTGCCTTAAGAAGGCGAATGAGGTGCTGGAACGTCAAGGCAGGGCAGAACGCATTGAAATCAATGAAATTCTCTTTGTCGGCGACTCCCCGAAGCACGATATTGAGGGCGCGCGAAATGCGAAGATGCATGCGCTGCTCTTTGATCCCGCGGGACGACATCCGGAGGAAGAGGAGCGCATTCAGCACTTCCGCGAGATTTCGGAAGTGCTGGAGCGACTCGGCTGATATAGCTGCCCGAAGAAGCAGGTGACAGCCGGAATAGAATGTCAACAGAGTTTTGCAAATAACGAACCCCCCTTTATCAAGATGAATTGATAGAGGGGATTTTTAGTTACATCAAGGCTTAAGCTACGCTGAAATAGCTTAAGAAGACAGAGTATACCTCTGGGTGTACTCTGTAATTAAGAGTCGAGGTGCTTGGGTGCGTTTGTGACATAGTATTTGTAAGGTCGATGCAACGTTATTATGAAGCTAGGTTTGTCAGTCAAGTAAAAGCCCCCGGAATCACCGTTCAATTGCGGTAATTCCGGGGGCTTTTGTTCTTACGCTACGCCTCAAATTTTGACTTTGTTCAGAGCGTCGGCTGTGCGAGAGAAGCGTAGGCCGAGGGACGGTTCAGAATGTCCATGAACTGCTCGCCGGTAATAGTCTCCTTCTCATAGAGGAACTGTGCGAGCTCGTTTAACTTGTCCTTGTTCTCGCGGAGCAGGGCAACGGCCTTGTCGTGTTGTTCCTGCACCAGAGCGACAACGCGCTTATCGATTTCCTCGAGCGTCTTTTCCGAGCAGGTTGAAGTGCTCTCGTCGCCGAGGTAGCGGCTGTTGCGCTGGGAGAGCTGCACCATGCCGAACTGCGGATCCATGCCGTACTGGGTAATCAAAGCTCGCGCAATCTTGGTCGCCTGCTCAATGTCGTTCGAAGCGCCTGTCGTGATGACGCCGAACTCCACTTCTTCGGCGGCGCGGCCTGCGGTGTAGGTGCAAATCTTATTCAGCAGGTCTTCTTTGGTGTAGAGGTATTTATCGTGTTCCTCGACCTGAAGCGTGTAGCCGAGCGCACCGGAGGTGCGGGGAATAATCGTAATTTTCTGCACCGGCGCGGAGTGGCTCTGCAGCGCGGCAACCAAGGCGTGGCCTATCTCATGGTAGGCGACGGTCGCCTTCTCTTTGTCGGTCAGCACCGCATTTTTCTTCTGGTAGCCCGCAATGACGGTCTCGACGCTCTCTTCGAGGTCCTGCTGGTTTGCAACCTTGCGGCCGCTTCGAACAGCGCGGAGCGCCGCTTCGTTGATGATGTTCGCAAGCTCTGCGCCGGAGGCACCGGAGGCCATGCGCGCAATCGTGTGGAAGTTTACATTGTCCGCGAGGCGCACCTTCTTGGCGTGCACCTTGAGGATTTCTTCTCTGCCCTTTAAATCCGGGAGTTCCACCGGGATACGGCGGTCAAAACGGCCGGGGCGGAGGAGCGCCGGGTCCAGAGATTCGGGGCGGTTGGTCGCTGCGAGGATGATGACACCCGAATTGCCCTCAAAGCCGTCCATCTCGGTGAGCAGCTGATTCAGGGTCTGCTCGCGCTCGTCATTTCCGCCGAAGGAGCCGGCGGATCGCTTTCCGCCGATGGCATCGATCTCGTCGATAAAGACAATGCAGGGGGACTTCGCCTTGGCCTGCTGGAAGAGATCGCGCACCTTGGAAGCACCCATGCCGACAAACATCTCGACAAATTCAGAGCCGGAAATCGAGAAGAAGGGGACATTGGACTCTCCGGCGACCGCCTTTGCGAGCAGGGTCTTACCGGTTCCGGGCGGGCCTACAAGCAGTATGCCTTTCGGCATCTGCGCGCCGATTGCGGTGTACTGACTCGGATCCTTTAAGTACTGCACAATCTCTTGCAGACTTTCTTTTGCCTCGTCCTCCCCGGCCACATCGTGGAAGTGGATACCGTCCGTGGACTGTACATACTCCTTCGCGTTGCTCTTGCCGAAATTGCCGAAGGGGCTGCCGCCGCCGAGACCGCCGCCCATTTTGGAGGTGAGGGAACCGAGTTGGCGGCTCAGAAACTGCCAGAAAATCATCATGATGACAATCGGGATAACCCAGTTGTAGAGCAGCTTCTCCATGGGCGTCTGCACGTGGACAATGTCGGTGCGGAAGTCTGCGCCTGCGTTGTAAAGACGCTGGGTCAAATCCGGGTCCGTCATCACGCCGGTCTTATAAATGGCATTCTGTCCCTTTTCGGTGAAAATGATTTGATTCGAGTCGACCTGGACCTTGTCGATTTTCTGTTGGGAGGTCAGGTCCATGAAGACATTGTAGGAAACTTCTTTGACCCTCGCGTTTTGTAACTGCGGTACGATGACCGCATTTAAGAACAGGGTAATCAGAAGAATGACAAAGTACAGATTTGGGATTAGCGGCTTTGGCTGCTTGGGATCCTTGTGCTCCTGCATAACGTTCTCCTTTGCTGTGATATGTTATATAGTTTGTAGCACAAGCGAAGAGGATAAGCAAGGGAGCGTGTGAAAAGTTTATCAAAAGATTAGAAATGGACGCGCATGGCGCAGCGATAGCGGAAGGACAGAGCAATAACGGCGGGAAATGAGAGAAAGAATCAAGAAAGGCAGAAGAAAAGAAACAAGGGAAAAAAGGCACAGAGAATAGTACAGAAAAGTCGTCGCACGGGAAAGATACGGGAAAGAAATGCGGCAGTCGCAAGAAAACGAGAAAGTAAGTGCGCACAGAGAAGAAGCAAGAGACGATATAAAGAGATAAAATAGGAGAAGAGATAAGAGAAGATGGCGAGAGCGGGAGACAGAGGATAGGTCCCTGGTGAGAAAGCGAATTTTCGCGGTACAAAAAAACTCTGCCGATAATCGGCAGAGTTTTCATCGTGGGACCGAGGAGGCTCGAACTCCTGACCTTTCGCGTGTGAGGCGAACGCTCATCCCAGCTGAGCTACGATCCCGCAAAGCACTTGTTTATAATAGCACAACGGATGGAAATTGCAAGTGTTTTTTGGGACCGGACACAATTCGGAGACTCAGGCGAGCAGGCTTCTTAAGTCTTCGTAGAAGCTCGGCGCGGAAATATTGACACAGTCGGGATCGGAAATCTTCACTTCCCCGTCGGTCACGAGGGAGAGGATTGCAAAGCTCATTGCGATTCGGTGATCCGAATAACTCTCGACCGCTCCGCCGTGAAGCGAAGCGCCGCCGTCGATGATGAGGCCGTCTTCGGTTTCCCGCACCGTAGCGCCGAGGCGGGAGAGGCCCTCCGCCATGGTGCGGATGCGGTTGGATTCCTTCACTTTCAGTTCCGCGGCGTCCCGTATCACGGTGCGACCTTCGGCGACTGCGGCGGCCGCAGCGAGAACCGGGAGTTCGTCGATTAAGCGCGGAATCAGCGCGCCGCCGATCTCGGTGCCGTGAAGCGGCGCGTAGCGCACCAAAAGATCCGCCGCCGGTTCACTGTCTTCGTTCCTAACTTCCAGAACTTCAATCTTGGCGCCCATTGCGCGGAGTGCGGAAATCACACCGTCTCTTGTCGGGTTGATGCCGACATTTCGGAGCACCACTTCACTGCCCGGCACAATACTCGCGCCGACCAGGAAAAAGGCAGCGGAACTGATATCGCCCGGCACGGAAATTTCAGTGCCGTAGAGATTTTGGGTCTCGGTGACCGTGACCGAGGGACGGCCCTCGAAGCTGCCGGTCAAGACCTTTGCGCCGAAGCTGCGAAGCATGCGCTCCGTATGGTCGCGGGAGAGGGCGGGTTCGGTGACCGTGGTCTGCCCCGAGGCATAGAGACCTGCGAGCAGGACCGCGGATTTTACCTGGGCAGAGGCAATCGGAGAATTAAAATGAATGCCGTAGAGCTGCTTGCCGTGAACAGAGAGGGGCGCACAGTCGTTCCCTGCGACACTGCTGATATCGGCACCCATCGCGCGAAGCGGTGTGATGACGCGCTTCATCGGGCGTCGCTGAATCGAAGCATCTCCGCTCAGTACGGAATCGAAGTGCTGCGCGGCCAAGACGCCGCTTAAGAGCCGCGTTGTGGTTCCGCTGTTGCCGCAGTCAAGTATCCCGTCCGGGGCTGTCAATTCCCTTAGACCCCGCCCGAACACTTTGACCGAGCTGCCGTTTTGCTCAATTTGAACGCCCATACTGCGGAAGCAACGTATGGTGGAGAGGCAGTCTTCTCCGGCCAAAAAACCTTCAATCTCCGTGGTGCCGGTCGCAAGGGAGCCAAACATCACAGCGCGGTGAGAAATGGATTTATCGCCGGAAACGGTGAGTGTGCCGCGAAGCGGCTTGGAAGCAGAGATATTCATGAAACGTCCTTTCTTCATTACGATCCGATAATGCAGCGCTCAGCGGTTCAGCTCAAGTTCAAAGCCGTAGCCGCATAATAGACTCGCGGCCTTCTGACAACTTTCGGCATCGTAGAATTCAATGCGGAGGGCGCCGTCTCCGCTCTCACGGTTGTGGTTGATGCCTATATTCTTCACATTTAGGCTGCCCGCCGCAAGAATCGCGGCAATGATGGAAATGGCGCCGGGCTTATCCGAGACATGCACCGAGAAGGAGTACTGTGCGCTGAGGAGCCCGGCGGCATCGCTGAACCGGTCTCGAAATTTGCCGGACTTTAGGAAGAGTTCGTGGATGTCTTGCATATTGTCCGCTTCCAAAGAACTGCGTATTTCCGTGAGGGAGTCGATATAGCGGTTCAGAACCGAGAGCACGGCCTCTCGGTTTGCGGAAAAAATCTGTTGCCACATGATGGGAGAGGAACTGGCAATTCGCGTGATATCCTTAAAGCCTCCCGCGGCGAGAGAGCGCATGGTGTGCGCTTCGTTGTCCGTATCCTTCACAAGATTTACGAGCGCAGCCGCAATGAGATGCGGCAGATGGGAAATGGTCGCAACCGCGCGGTCGTGGGTAGCGGCATCGATCACATAGGGATTTGCAAGCATGGTGCGGACCAGGGCTTCCATGCGCGACAGCATTTCGGGCTTTGTGTCTCCGGTCGGGCAGAGCAGATAGAAAATATTTTCAAGGAGCAGAGCGTCCGCGTAGCTATAACCGCTCTTCTCGGAACCTGCCATCGGGTGACCGCCCACAAACTGCGCACCGAGTCCGAGGCGCAAAACTTCGCGTTCTATGCTCTGTTTGCTGCTGCCGACATCGGTAATCAAGGTGTGCGGTGTCAGAATCCCGCGTAGCGCTTCGAGGTAGCTTCCGTTTGTCTCAACCGGAGCACAGAGAAAGACCGCATCGCAGTCTGCGAGACAGGGTTCCGCGCCTTTGAGAATGCGGTCTACCGTTCCGTCGGCACGCGCTTCCTCCAACATCTCCCGCGAAGGCATGTATGCATAAATCTGGCAGTCGGGCTCCCCTGCTTTCAGTGCCTTTGCAATGGAACCGCCGATGAGTCCTAGACCGATGAAACCGTAAGTCATAAGCATCCTCCTGAGAATTCTTATATTTTATCGGCTCTAACGGGGCCTGTCAACAAAGCTGAATTTGTGCGCTATGCTGTAAACGCCTTGCAATTTTCGGCTAAAATTAGTAGAATAATTAGAGATAAAAGCTCGGCTCAGACAGCTGTTATCGGGATATCAACGAATAGGAGGAGCTGTTTACAATGAAAGTTTACGAGACTTCACAGATTCGAAACGTCGTGCTCATGGGACACGGAGGTGCCGGAAAAACGACGCTCGCAGAGGCTTGTGCCTTTGTCGGCGGTGCGGTGAAAAAGATGGGCAGTGTTCCGCAGGGCTCAACGCTCAGCGACTACGATAAGGAAGAGCAGCGCCGCGGCTTCTCCATCAGCACAGCGCTCATTCCGGTCGAATATACGGATCAGGACGCAGAGCCGGTTAAGATCAATTTCCTTGATACCCCGGGTTATTCGATTTTGTCGGTGAGGTGGAAGAGGCAGTCGCAGCGGCGGATGCAGCCGTGATTGTGATTAACTGCAAGGCGGGCGTGGAGCCCGGCACCATCAAGGCGTGGGAGCTCTGCGAGAAGCTTCGCCTGCCGCGCATTTTCTTTGTGACCAATATGGACGATGACAAGGCGAGCTACCGCGAGCTTCTTTTGAGACTGGAGTCCCGCTTCGGTAAGCGCGTTGCACCGTTGCAGCTTCCCATTCGTGAGAACGAGAAGTTTGTCGGCTTTGTCAATGTCGTCAAGATGAAGGGTCGCCGCTTTGAGGCGAACAGTGCGGCGTATACGGATTCGGATATCCCGGATTACTCCGAGCACAACTTAAAGATTGCCCGCGAGGCTCTGCTCGAAGCGGTTGCGGAGTCCAGCGAAGCGTTTATGGAGCGCTACTTCTCGGGCGAGAGCTTTACCGAGGAGGAGATTTACAGCGCACTTCGCGAACAGGTTGCGACCGGTGATATGGCTCCGGTTATGATGGGTTCCGGCGTGAATGCGCAGGGCGCAAACGCACTGATGAATGCCATTGTCCGTTACTTCCCCTCGCCCGAGAGAGCGGCGCGGGACAGCGGTGTGGATTTGACGACCGGCGAGCACTTTGTCGCAAACTACAAGCCGGATGTGAATCTCTCGATGAAGGTCTTTAAGACCATTGCGGACCCGTTCATCGGCAAGTACAGCCTGGTCAAGGTTCTGACCGGCGTGCTTCGTGCGGACAGCGAGCTCTTCAATACGGTAAAAGAAGTCGAGGAGAAGAGCGGAAAGATTTATGTGCTCCGCGGCAAGGAGGCAATCGAAGTCACGGAACTTCGCCCGGGAGATATCGGCGCGATGGCAAAGCTGAACGAGACCGAGACCGGCGACACGCTCGCGCGGAAGCAGGCACCGATACTCTACAACGCGCCGCAGATTTCGAAGCCCTACACTTATAAGGCTTATGTGGCTAAGAACAAGGGCGATGAAGATCGCATTGCCTCCGGTCTTGCAAAACTCATGGAAGAGGACCGCACGCTCCGCGCCGAGGTCGACGCCGAGAATCGCCAGTCCCTGCTCTACGGCATCGGCGACCAGCAGCTTGACATTGTTGTGAGCAAGCTTGCAAGCCGTTATAAGGCAGAAATTGTCCTTGAAAAGCCGAAGTTTGCGTTCCGTGAGACCATACGAAAGAAAGTCGAATCGGCGGGGCGCTACAAGAAGCAGTCCGGCGGTCACGGCCAGTTCGGCGATGTCAAGATGAGCTTTGAGCCCTCCGGCGATTTGGAAAAGGCATATATCTTTGAAGAAAGGTCTTTGGAGGCGCAGTCCCGAAGAACTACTTCCCGGCGGTCGAGAAGGGAATTGCAGAGTGCTGCAAGAAGGGCCCGCTCGCGGCTTACCCCGTTGTCGGTCTGAAGGCGGTGCTGCTCGACGGTTCTTACCATCCGGTGGATTCCTCCGAGCTTGCGTTCAAGATGGCGGCGAGCATGGCATTTAAGAAGGGCTTCCTCGAGGCGACTCCTGTGCTTCTTGAGCCCATTGTTGCGCTCACGGTGCGCGTGCCGGATGCAAACACCGGCGATGTGATGGGCGATTTGAACCGCAGAAGAGGCAGAGTGCTGGGTATGGAGTCCGATCACCACGGCAGACAGCTGATTCACGCGGACATTCCGGCGTCCGAGCTCTACGGCTACGGCGCAGACCTTCGCTCCCTGAGCGGCGGTCTCGGCGAATTCTCCTACGAGTTCAGCCGCTACGAACAGTGCCCGGGCGATGTGCAGAAGCGCGAGGTCGAGGCAAGAGCTTCGCTGTTGAAGGGCGAAGAAGAGTAAGAAGGAAGGCGTATCCCCGGCATGCAAAAGTGCCGGGGATTTTTCTCTGCTTACATCATCCTTCAAAGAGAAGAATCCGTCCGCAGCCCGGCAATGCCCTCAGAGTCGCAGAATTCTTTCGAGCGTTTCAGCGCATACGAGTTGAAGTATCCTGTATCGAAAAAACTGAGAGTATAGAGAGTATAGTATCATGAGGGAATGCAGTGTCTCGGGGAAGCATAATAATAAGCCGGATGAGGAAGGTCTTGCGATTGATACGATAAGGGATGCTTATGAGAATATTCATCGAAGTCATAAAAACGTAAGCGCTTTCCGACTGGAGTTCCACGTCGCTTCATGAGAAAATGGAGAAAGTTACCGATGGAAGCACACACGGAGAGGTCATCCAAGTGACCGGACGGAGGAAATTAAGATGCGAACAAGAAATCTCGGTATTCAGGTTTTATCGGCGGCGGCGCTTGCGACTGCGCTGCTCTTTGCCGCTTGCGGACAGAAGGCAGATCACAAGGAGAGCTCCGAGAGCAGCGAAGCGGCGGCCCGGGAGACCGTGGCGGAGCGCCCCACTTACAGCTACCAGTCGGAGGAGAGTCAGAGCGACGGGCTTCGCCGCTTTCGGGATGCTTCGGGCAGAGAAGTCGCGGTGAAAGCCGACATCACGCGCGTTGCGGTGCTCTCGACCGATGCCCAGTCCTACCTCTATATGATTGCGCCCGAGAAGCTCGTGTCGGTCTGGCACAATGCGAAGCAGGAGGAGTATATCGACGCGGCATACCGGGGGCTCACGGCGATCGGCAATGTCAAGGCGAGCGAACAGAAGGAGACGCTGCTTTCCTTTGCACCGGAAGTTATTATCTATATGTCGGACGGAAATGAAAAGGAAATCGGAACCGGTGCGATGGCAGAAAAGCTGCAGACAGAGTTCGGCATTCCGGTGGTTGAAATCGACTCGAGTTTTGCCGGTCAGGGCAATGCCTTCCGCATGCTCGGCGATCTCCTCGGCAAGCGGGAGCGGGGCGAGGAACTCGGAAACTACATGGACAGCGTCTATCGCAAGGTCGAGGCAGTCGCTGTGTCCGGCAAAGATAAGACCAAACTGCTCTGTTTCCGAGGTGCGGCGGGGAACCAAGTGCTCCCGAAGAGCGCAAAGGCGAGTGAAATTGTGAATATGCTCGCCGATAACCTCGCGGAGATTTCCGGCACCGAGGCGCAGCAGCGCAGCGGTCTTATGATACTGGAGGCGGATGAGGTGAAGGAACTCAATCCCTCGGTGATTATCACCGATACGGAGAGCTTTCTTCAACAGATCAACAGTGACAGCAGCTGGCAGGAACTTGCGGCAGTTAAAAACACACAGGTCTACAAGACGCCGACCAGACCGCGGGCTTGGCTCTTCACCCCGGCGCAGTACCCGATCGGTGCCCTCTGGCTCGCGAAGACGCTCTATCCGTCCGCTTCTAACTTTGATTTGGAGCAGGAGGTCAAGCAGTATTATCAGATTTGTTACGGTAAGAGTTTGAGTACGGAAGAGTATGAGGCGCTCTATCGCGCAAAACAACACGAGCACTGAGGGAAAGGGAAGCTCCGACGAAAGGGATAAGATAGAAGACGATTGTCGCTTTGTGAAGTTTAGACAAGGTTAGGGAATTAACTTGCTTTTTTGTCAGAAAAAAACTACAATCTTAAGCGAGAATTAAGAAAAACTAAAGGGGATCGACATGAAGAAGATTGTAGGTGTGCTTGCGGCACTCGGCCTTGCGCTTGCGATGCCTTTGACGGCTGCGGCGGCAGAGTGGAAACAGACCAGCGGCAGATGGTGGTACAGCATGGACGGCGGTCGATATCCGGTGAACGGCTGGATGTGGATCGACGGCGACCGGAACGGCATAGCCGAGTGCTATTATTTCGATCAGGCGGGCTATATCCTACAGAATACCTTGACCCCCGATCATTGTCGCGTGAACGGAAACGGTGCCTGGGTGGATTATAACGGCAGGGTCTATACGCGAAAAGTCATGGTTTCAAACAGCGCCGCAAGCGCTTTTCAAACGGAGGCGGAACGGCAGGAAGTGCTGCGCCTTGTCAACGAGGAGAGAACGAAGCGCGGTCTGGAACCGCTTACGACAGATCCGGTGCTTGAGAGCGTTGCGGATCAGCGCGCGCAGGAGATTGTGCAGCTCTTTTCTCATAACCGTCCGAACGGACAGAGTTATGATAGCCTCTACAAGGAGAGGGGTGTGACGGGTTACGGTTACTGGGGTGAGAATATTGCAATGGGACAGTCGAATGCGCGTGCGGTTGTCACGGCTTGGATGAACAGTGAAGGACATCGCGATAATATTTTGAAACCCGAGTACAGAAAAATCGGGGTGGGCGTGTATTACTTGAATGACACACCGTATTGGGTGCAGAACTTCGGCGGGTATTAAGGTGCAAACAGATTGCTTCGGAGGCGGAAGAAAATGAAAAAATCACGTCATGCATTGGTTTTGACATGTGCTTTGTTGGCACTCGGCACGGCTGCGTGCGGCGAGAAGAAAACGAAAACGCCTGAGACAACGGAGACCGTTGCGAATCGGGAATCAACGCAGGCGGAGGAGACCAAGCAGGCGGCCGAGGCAAAGCTTGAGACGCCGGAGCAGCTCCCGGTCTCGTTGTCGGTTCGAAACTCCGGGCGGGAAATCGTGAACCTCGAGCCGAACGGCATGGGAATCGAAGACAAGCATTACAGCTATTCGGATTGGGCGGAAATTCCCACGCTGCCCGACGGAGCCTCCGAGGGACTTCAGAAGGCCATGCAGGCTTACGAAGAGGGTCAGCTTGCCGCGCTCAAGCAATATGCGGCTGCGCATCAGAATAAGCCGAACAAGATTACAACTATCAATATGCGGGCGATGTGACGATATGCCGGAGCGACAGTAACTTTTTGAGCTTTGTGCGCGGCGTTAACAGCTTTACGGCGGATGCGGAAGGGTATAGCTATGACAGTCGTACCGGTGAGGCGCTTAAGCTCTCGCAGGTCGTCAAGGATATGAATCGACTTCAGGATGCGGTGGATGAGGTCCTAAAAGAGAACGGTCAGGGCGAACGCGCGGCCATCGCGAAGGAGGCCCTTTCAAAGGACGCGATTGTCTGGGCTCTGGGCAACGAAGGCCTGGAGTTATTTATCGCGCAGAGTGACGGAAGCTACGTGGATTATAGGCGCATTGTGGTTTCCTATGAGCGCTATCCCGAGCTCTTTCAAGAGGGTGTGACTCTGCGTCCCGCAGAGTATGCGGCGCAACTTATGACCACGGGAAAGAACTACATCGACGGCAAAGTGGTTCAAGTGAACGCTCCGGAGACCGAGGGCGGAAGCTTTACCGTGACTGTGGATGACAAGCAGTTCACCGTTGAAAAGCCGGAGATGGCGGGCGGACTCATCAGTTTGCTGTATGTGAAGAAGGGGACGAATACGTATCTCTACCCCGAGTTTCGGGGAGATTATTCGGACTTTTCTTATCTGCTCCCCGTGAATCTTGAAACCGGGAAGGCTAGCAAGCTGCCGGAAGATCGGGAGCTCGGGATGGGCTTTGATTTGCAAAATGCCGTGAATCCGGACGCACTCGCGTTATCGGTTCCTTCAGACACCTTAAGTACGCTTTACACCTCCTTTCCGGTAAAAATCGGCAGTGACGGAGCGCCGGAAGCAAGCGGCGATCGCTACTACTTCAGCGGCCTGACCGTGCTTCACTCGAAACAGGCACTCACACTTTCCCTGGTCAAGGACGGCGCGGAAACCGGAGAAAAGGCAGAGGTACCTGCGGACAGCAACTACTTCTTCTATGCGGGAGACAACAAGACTTATGTGGACTTCCGCTTGGAGGACGGCAGAGAGGTTCGCGTACACATCAAGAACTATCCGGAGAATGACTGGGAAGAGGGATCCGTCTGGATGATTGAGGAACAGTACCGGGATATCGATGTGTTCTCCGGCATGCGCTATGCGGGATAAATCTTACAAAGATTGATTTTTGCTTACAGATTCTTGAAACTTCTTTTGTTTCGCACTGTTTTCGCGTATACTAGCTAGGTTATATGCGCAAAGTCGGAGGTCGGAATGAAAGCTGCTGAGGTTCAGGGGACGGAAGAGCGTCGACGGGCAGTGGGAAGACTCACTGTCCGTATTGTTTTGTTGGGACTTGCCTACGCGCTGTTCATACAGTGTACGGGTCTTGGGATTCCCTGCGTGTTTCGACTGGTGACCGGTTACCGCTGTCCCGGCTGCGGCATGACACACGCCGCGATGGCGCTGATTCACGGTCAGCCGAAGACTGCTTTTCGGGAAACCCGCTGAGCTTAAGCGTGGTGCCTCTGCTGCTTCTCTATGGAGCTTACCGGGCGGAGGTATACATCCGAACCGCGCGCACGGACTTCCGGAAATGGGAAATCGTATTTCTCGGAGTCCTATGGGTGGTCGTTCTGGCATTCTGGCTGCTCAGGAACCTGTTGTGACAGTAGATTTGGGGAGGGAGAAAAAGATGTTTTGTCCGAATTGCGGCAACAAGATAGTACCCGGGGCAAAATTCTGCGAGAACTGCGGACAGAGAGTCGACTTTGCCGCGGCGGAAGGGGAAGCAAAGCAGAGCGCGGAGAACGCGGCGGCGGATACCGCAGCTGCGACCGACAGTGTAACGGATACCACGGCTGCGACTGACAGCGTAACGGATACCGCGGCTGCAAGCGAAGCTGCGTCCGATACCGCGGCAGAAAGCAACAGCGAAGCTCGGAACGAATCTGCGGGTGACAGCGTGGCAGCGGATAGGGAAGCGGAAGCTAAGAGCGAACATACGGCAGATGCGGAAAGCGACGCGAGCCGCATTCAGCGCGAAGCCGAAGAAGCCGCGGCACGTGCGCGGGAAGCTGCGGCAAAGGCTGCCGAAGAAGCGCGCCGCGCAAGTGAAGATACCGCGAAGTACGCCAAAGAAAAAGCGGAACAGGCCGGTCGGGAGGCGAATCGGGCAGCGGACAGCACTGCGCGCGCGGCGCGTGAAACCGCCGAGGAAGCAGCGCGACAGGGAGAGGCGCTGAAGCAGCAGTGGACCCCCGGAAATATGGAGCGCCTGGCGGCGTTTGCACCGCTCGCGGTTTTCGCCTTTACGGTGATTGCGTTTATCCTTGTCTTTTTGCGCGACGTCTCCTATACAGTCTTCGCACATGTTTTGCCGCTTTACGGCGTAGCGTACGGCCTGGCCGGTATGCTCGGAATTGTATACAATGTCAGCAAGTTCCTGTTCTTCCTGCTTTCGCTGGCGGGCGTTGCGGCGAGCGTGCAGCTCTACGGGAAGAAAGAATACCAGACCACCGGTATGGCAGTGTGCCTCGGCGCCAATGTGCTCGCGCTGATTGCTTCCCTGTTGCGTTTGTTCGGCAAGGGTAACTTCTTCTTTACTCTCCTCGGTATTGCATTGGCTCTCTTTGCGCTCGATGCGCTGTCCCGCGTCTTTTTGCGCGGCACCGGAATCGCATCGGAGATTCAGCCGAGTGAGGATTTTGCGGCCTTCAAGAGCTTTGCCGAAAATCCGAAGGAAAAGACGGAACAGTTTGCGGCGGAGATGAAGCGCGAAGGGACAAGCGGTACGGCTGTTACCGAGGAGATACTCGATCCGAACAAGTCTGTATTTGACGGAAGCGGACTGGAACTTTTCCTCATCAATTTGGTCGGCGCTCTCATTTGCCTGGTTACGATCGGTTTGGCGAGCCCCTGGGTCATTTGCTATCGAATCGGCTGGGATCGCAGACACACGGTTTACAACGGAAGACGGTTGGCGTTTAACGGCACGGGTATACAGCTCTTCGGCAAGTGGATTATTTGGTTCCTGCTCACCATCGTAACCTGCGGTCTTTACAGCTTTGTGATGGGTCTCAAACTGGAACAGTGGATTTTGAGCCACACGACCTTTGCGGATGAAGTGAGCGATCCGAACAACACGGATGTGTTCCCGAATTCCGGCTTTGAAGGCAATATGTTTGAGTGGATCGGTTACAATTTGGTTATGGCACTGGCGTCGGGTCTGACCTGCGGCATTGCGCTTCCGTGGGTGGTCTGCAGCTTTAACAAGTGGTATGCACCGAATGTCCGCATTTCCGGAAAGCGCCTCCGGTTTGAAGGAAGCGGTGCGGAGCTCTTTGGTCAGTACATTATCGTGCTCCTGCTGAGCATCGTGACCTGCGGTCTCTATTATTCCTGGGGCTATGTACGTCTGCGCCGTTGGGCGATATCTCACTTAAGCCTTGAGGAGATGAATTAAAAATATCGAAATATTGCGTTTGTTACGCAGAGCGAGGAGCATGGTTCGACCATGCTCCTTTTTTTGTGAATGATGCAGAGAACATGTCATGGGACAAACGCAAAGAAGCACAGGCACGAAAAAGCGTAGTGCCGATGCGGAAGAGGTGTCCGCTTGGCAAAATGTTGTGTCGGACGCGCAAGAATTTCGCAACACTTGGGGAAAATAGAGATAATTCTGTACGGGACAGGGGGAGTATGACAGGGGAGCGGCAGCCCTTTGTGCAAACAGAACAGAAAGTTCAAAATGACCTAACGAATTTGTAATGTCTCGTAACAGGAACAGCCCTTTTTTTTCGCGCAGACTATGTTATACTTTCCTTAATATTGCGGTAGGGGTACAGGATACACCTCGCAAGAACCGGACCAACATTCATTTTTAACAGAAGATAGAGAAGAGCGGACAATGAGCGTGAGAGGCGATAGGGGTAGTCACTTTTACAGACAGCGGCAGCGGAGATTGCGCGAGCGGCGGCAAAAAATGATCATCGGAGCGGCGGGAGCGGTACTTGCCGTTTCGCTTTCGGTTTTCGGCATCTCCCGCATGGTACAGGCGAGGAGCGGAAAGCATCATCAGAGCACTGCGGCAAGCGAAACGGAACTTGCCGAAAAGTTAAAGGGCAGTTGTTTTATCAATGACATTGACATTTCGGGGATGACAAAGGAGGCGGCGAGAGAAGCTGTGCTCGCGAAGTATCGCTGGAATCTTCGTGTCGCGGAAAATGCACCGGCTGAGACTGTCGAGAGCACAAGTGCGGAAAGCACGGCGGCGGAAGGCGGTACAAGCGCTGCGGTTACGAGCGCAGAGACAACGGCAGCGGAGATTTCGGGCGAGACGTATGCGGTCTCGGATTTACTCAAACTGAGACTGGAAAAACTCCTTGCGGAGATTTACGGCGAGACCGCTTCGAATGAGAATGAGCGGCGCTTTTATCTGGATGCCGAAGGACTGGATGCGGAGATTGCGACCGAGGCAGAGGCAATTGCCAAGAAATGGAACCGGAGCGCGAAGAGTTCGGAAATCAAAAGCTTCGACAAGACGACCAATGTCTTTGAGTACAGCGACGCCGTCGAGGGGCGCAAGGTGGATGAAACAGCCATGGCGGATGCCATTAAGGCCGCTATGAACAATCAGCGTTACGATGCGGTACTGCCGCTCAAGGCCGATACAGCCGCGCCTGCCATGACGGCGGCAGAGGCGAAGGAAAAGTACAAGGTGATTGCGAGTTTCACGACGACCGCGACCGACAACGCGGATCGCAACAACAACCTTAAGCTTGCCTGCGAAGCACTTGACGGTAAGATTTTAAAGGTCGGCGAGGAGTTCTCGTTTAATCACACGACAGGGAACCGCACCTTGGAGCGCGGCTACAAGCCTGCCGGTGCTTACCAGAACGGCAAGGTTGTGTTGGAGCCGGGCGGCGGTGTCTGCCAGGTTTCGACCACGCTGTACAACACGGTTGTGAAGGCGGGCATCATGCCGACCGAGCGCCATGCGCATACCTTTGCACCGACCTATGTGACGCCGGGCGAGGATGCGGCGGTCAGCTACGACGGCTACGACGGCCCGGATATGAAGTTTGTCAACACGACCAAGTATTCGATGGCGGTACGCGCGAAGTTTGACCCCAAGGCAAAGACGGTCACGGTTTCGCTGGTCGGTATCCCGGTTCTGGATGAGGGCGTCACCATCTCCATGGTTTCAAAGAAATTAGAGGAAATGGATAACGGCGGCGTGGAATATGTCGAGGACACGACCTTGAAGCCGGGGGTTGAGAAGAAGATTGCGGACGGCAGCATCGGCAGCCGTTGGGTCACAAACATTGTGACCAAGAAGAACGGCGAGGTCACCTCGGATGAATTCTTCCACAATTCGAGCTACAAGGGACATTCGAAGAAGATTGCCCGCAATACGAGCGGCGTTGTGACCGCGACGCAGGCGGCAAACGCGATGACTATTACCGAGAACACCGAGACAGCGGCGGGACAGCGACCGTTTCGCCGACCGAGGCAGTCAACCCGGGTAAGGCGGCGGAGAGCGCGGCAGCGAAGGTCGAGTCGAAGAGCTCTAAGAGCAGCGAGACCACAGCAAGCACCAAGAGTTCCAAGAGCGGCGAGAGCAAATCCGCGGTGACGGAAACCACGGTGGAAAAGGGGCCGGGCGTCAACCTGCATGACGGTCCGACCATGGCGGAAGAGACGGTTTCCGCGGCTCCCGAGAACTGAGGGATGTACCCAATAAGATACACGAAACAGGCAGTTGCACATTGTTTTTTGGTGCAGCTGCCTGTTATAATATTATCAGACGCTTTAAAACTCTGAGGACAAGCGCCCTCGGATTCCGATATCACTTGGGAGGTATCACATGGCAAGAAAATGGAAAACCATGGATGGTAACCAGGCGGCGGCGCACGCGTCTTATGCGTTCACCGATGTCGCGGCTATCTATCCGATCACCCCGTCTTCTCCGATGGCAGAGCATACGGACGAGTGGGCAACACAGGGACTTAAGAACATCTTCGGTCACACGGTTCAGATTACGGAGATGCAGTCTGAGGCAGGTGCGGCCGGTGCTGTGCACGGTTCCCTCGTCGCAGGCGCTCTGACCACGACCTATACGGCGTCTCAGGGTCTGCTCCTCATGATCCCGAACCTCTATAAGATTGCGGGTGAGATGCTTCCGGGTGTCATCAACGTCTCCGCACGTGCGATCGCAACCCATGCACTCAGCATTTTCGGCGATCACTCGGATGTCTACGCATGTCGACAGACCGGCTGTGCAATGCTCTGTGAGTCTTCCGTGCAGGAAGTCATGGACTTGACGCCGGTGGCACATCTCTCCGCAATCAAGGGTAAGATTCCGTTCATCAACTTCTTTGACGGTTTCCGTACCTCTCACGAGATTCAGAAGATTCAGATCTGGGATTACGAGGATCTGAAGGACATGGCTGATTTTGACGCAATTCAGGCGTTCCGCGATAAGGCGCTGAACCCGAATCACGCGGAGGAAAAGGGGCAGGCACAGAACCCGGACGTCTTCTTCCAGATCAACGAGTCGAGAAACCAGTACTATGACAGACTGCCGGAAATCGTGCAGGACTACATGGACAAGGTCAACGCAAAGCTCGGCACGGATTATAAGCTTTTCAACTACTACGGCGCAGAAGATGCGGAAGTCGTTATCGTCGCGATGGGTTCCGTCAACGACACGATCGAGGAGACCGTCGATCACTTGCTGAAGCAGGGCAAGAAGGTCGGTCTTGTGAAGGTTCGCCTGTATCGTCCGTTCAGCGCGAAGGCACTGGTCGAGGCTCTTCCGAAGTCCGTGAAGCGCATCGAAGTGCTCGACAGAACCAAGGAGGCAGGCTCCATCGGTGAGCCGCTCTATCTCGATGTGGTCGCTGCACTTCGCGACACCGAGTTTGCAAATGTTCCGATCTTTACGGGCCGCTATGGTCTCGGTTCCAAGGACACGACGCCGAAGGACATTGTCGCTGTGTTCGAGAACACGGAGAAGAAGCGCTTCACCGTCGGCATTGTGGACGATGTGACCCACCTCTCCCTTGAGACCGGCGCAGACCTCGTCACCACGCCGGAAGGCACGACGAACTGCAAGTTCTGGGGTCTCGGCGCAGACGGTACCGTCGGTGCAAACAAGAACTCCATCAAGATTATCGGTGACAACACCGACATGTATGCGCAGGCATACTTTGATTATGACTCGAAGAAGTCCGGCGGTGTCACGATGTCTCACCTCCGCTTCGGTCACAAGCCGATTAAGTCGACCTACCTCATTCACCAGGCAGACTTTGTGGCTTGCCACAACCCGGCTTACATTCGCAAGTACAACATGGTTCAGGAACTTGTGGACGGCGGTACCTTCCTGCTGAACTGCGCTTGGAGCGATGCGGAACTTGAGGAGCATCTGCCGGGCCAGGTCAAGAAGTACATCTACGACCACAAGATTAAGCTCTACACCATTGACGGTGTGAAGATCGGTATCGAGACCGGCATGGGCCCGACCCGTATCAACACCATCCTTCAGTCCGCATTCTTTAAGCTGACCGGCATCATCCCGGAGGAGAAGGCGATCAGTCTCATGAAGGATGCTGCGCAGAAGACCTACGGCCGCAAGGGTGAGGATGTCGTCAAGAAGAACTGGAATGCAATCGATGCAGGCGTTTCGGGCGCTCACAAGGTTGAGATTCCGGAGAGTTGGAAGGACGCTCAGGACGAGGGCCTCGAGTTCACGCACGCAACGCACGGACCGGAGTCGGTTCAGAAGTTCGTCAACACGATTCAGTCTGCGGTTAACGCGCAGGAGGGCAACAAGCTCCCGGTTTCCGCATTTATGGATTACATGGACGGCACCACGCCGAACGGCACCGCTGCATACGAGAAGCGCGGCATCGCGGTCAATGTTCCGGTTTGGAATCCGGACACCTGCGTCCAGTGTACACAGTGTTCCTATGTCTGCCCGCACGCAGCGATTCGCCCGGTTGCAATGACCGAGGAAGAGGCGAAGAATGCACCGGAAGGCATGAAGATGACGGATCTCAAGATGATGCCGGGCTACAAGTTCGCAATCAATGTCTCCGTCCTCGACTGCACGGGCTGCGGCAGCTGCGCAAATGTTTGCCCGGGCAATGTGAAGAACCAGACGCTCGTCATGCAGCCGCTCGCGGAGAATGCAGACAAGCAGGCGTTCTTTGACTATGCGGTCAAGCTTCCGGAGAAGCAGGAAGTCATTGAGAAGTTCAAGACGAGCACCGTCAAGGGCTCTCAGTTCAAGAAGCCGCTCCTTGAGTTCTCGGGGCGCTTGCGCAGGCTGCGGTGAGACGCCGTACGCAAAGCTTGTCACCCAGCTCTTCGGCGACAGAATGTACATTTCGAACGCAACCGGCTGCTCCTCGATTTGGGGCAACAGCTCGCCGTCCACGCCTTACACGACCAACGAGAAGGGCCAGGGTCCGGCTTGGGACAACTCCCTCTTCGAGGACAATGCTGAGTTCGGTTACGGTATGCTGCTTGCAAACCGCGCAATTCGCGACGGTCTGAAGAGCAAGGTTGAGGAGCTCAACGAGACCGCAGATCACGATGAGACCAAGAAGGCTTGCCAGGCTTGGCTTGACACCTACTCTGTCGGTGCGACGAACGGCGCGGCAACGGATGCGCTGGTCGAGGCCCTTGAGAAGGACGGCAGCGAGCTCGCGAAGGAGATCCTGAAGCAGAAGGACTTCCTCAACAAGAAGAGCCAGTGGATCTTCGGTGGCGACGGCTGGGCATATGATATCGGCTTCGGCGGCGTGGACCACGTCCTCGCATCCGGCAAGGATATCAACATCCTCGTCTTGATACCGAGGTGTATTCGAACACCGGCGGTCAGTCCTCCAAGTCCACCAAGACCGGTGCAATCGCACAGTTCGCGGCTGGCGGTAAGGAGACCAAGAAGAAGGATCTCGCAGGTATCGCGATGACCTACGGCTATGTCTACGTCGCGCAGATCAGCATGGGTGCGGATATGAACCAGGCACTCAAGGCGATTGCCGAGGCAGAGGCTTATCCGGGTCCGTCCCTGATTCTTGCTTACTCGCCCTGTATCAACCACGGCATCAAGAAGGGCATGAACAAGGCTATGACCGAGGAGAAGCTTGCGGTTGAGTCCGGTTATTGGAACAACTTCCGCTTCAACCCGGCTGCAGAGAAGAAGTTCACGCTCGACTCCAAGCCGCCGAAGGAAGGCGAGTACAGAGAGTTCCTCATGGGCGAGGTGCGTTACAACTCCCTCATGCTGAAGAACCCGGAGAGAGCGGAGAAGCTCTTCACGCAGAACGAGCAGGATGCAATGGCTCGCTACGAGTACCTGAAGAAGCTGGTCACGCTCTACGACGACAGCAAGACCGAATAATTTTAATTCCCGGAAGGGGCGGACGAAAGTCCGCCTCTTTTTTTTGCGTGATCGTATCAACAAATCGGTAAGCTCCCGCAAGATTCAGAGAATAATATCACGCTTAAAAACCATATGTTTCGCGGAAAATGTCATGAAGCTTGTAATTGAGTTCTATCGGGCCGGCGTTGCATGACACAAAACATTTGTTCTGATTCTGTGTGCGTGCTCCCCCTTTTTCGCGTATAATGGAGTCTGGAAACGGAGAGGAGGGAAGTGTCACGGAAGCGCGCATATACATTGCCATTGATTTAAAATCGTTTTATGCTTCGGTGGAGTGCCGGGAACTGGGGCTGGATCCGATGGATACCAATCTTGTGGTCGCGGATGAGAGCCGCACCGATAAGACCATATGTCTCGCTGCATCGCCCTCTCTGAAAAGCTTCGGTGTTCCGGGACGCGCCCGCTTGTTTGAGGTAAAACAGAGGCTAAAAGAGGTAAACGCCTTGCGCCGCAGAAAGCTGAGAGGCAGGGACTTTTCCGGAAGTTCCCATTTCGCATCCGAGCTACAGGAAAATCCCTCGCTTGCCGCGGATTTTTTGATTGCAAAGCCACGCATGGCGCACTATATGGCCTACAGCACAAAGATTTATGCGATTTATATGAAGTACGTCGCACCGGAGGACATCATCGTCTACTCCATTGACGAGGTATTTCTGGATGTGACGGCCTACTTAAAGACCTACGGCCTTTCGGCAAGAGAACTTGCGAGTAAGATGATTCTGGATGTCCTTGAGAGCACCGGCATCACCGCGACGGCGGGGATCGGGACGAATCTCTATCTCGCAAAGGTCGCGATGGACATCATGGCAAAGCACAGTACGGCGGATAAAAACGGCGTACGCATTGCGGCGCTGGATGAGCTGAGTTACCGCAGGGAACTCTGGTCTCACCGACCGCTCACGGATTTTTGGCGCGTCGGGCGGGGCTATGCAAGGAAACTCGAAGCCTACGGGATCTATACGATGGGAGATGTGGCCCGCTGTTCTCTGCAAGATGAGGACTTACTTTACCGCCTTTTCGGCAAGAACGCAGAGCTCCTAATCGACCATGCCTGGGGTTATGAGCCCTGCGGCATCGCTGAGGTAAAGGCTTATCGCCCCGCGAGCAAGAGTCTCGGGGAGGGGCAGGTGTTGCAAACGCCCTATGAAGCCGAAAAGGCAAAAATCGTGATGCGCGAGATGGCGGATGCTCTTGCCCTTCAACTCGTGGAAAAAGAACTTGTGACCGACCAAGTGGTTTTGACAATCGGTTACGATCTTGAGAACCTAAGTGACCCCGAGCGCCGCAAACACTATCGCGGCGAGATCGTTACGGACTACTACGGGAGACAGCTTCCGAAGCCTGCGCACGGGAGTGAGAGCTTGTCTCACTACAGCTCTTCGGCGCGGGAGCTTGTCGCGGCATTTTCCGCGCTCTTTGACCGCATTGTGAATCCCTCGCTCACGGTTCGCAGACTGGCGCTCAGTGCAAGCCATGTGATCCCCGAGCGAGAGGTAAAGAAAGCTTCGGAGAATTATGCGCAGCTCAGTCTGTTCACCGACTACGCGGGGGAGGAGGCAAAACAGGCGGAGGAGACAGCGCAGCGGGAGCGCGAGCGGAAATTACAGGAAGCGACCCTCGCAATCAAGAAAAAGTTCGGAAAGAATGCGCTGCTAAAGGGGCGCAGTCTCTTAGACGGCGCGACCGGAAAGGACAGAAATGAGCAGATCGGAGGACACAGGGCGTGAGCGGGGCGTACGATGACATCTTACATTTAGCGCGTCCGCAGTCAAAGAAGCATAGCCCCATGCCGATAGAAGACAGAGCGGCGCAATTCCTGCCCTTTGCGGCGCTCACCGGTTACGATGCCGCGGTTTCGGAGACCGCAAGACTCACCGAAGAGAGGATTGAGCTTGATCCGCAGGAGGCTGAGCGTCTCGGAGAGCGGCTTGCTTTACTGAGCAAGCGGCAGCAGGAGCAGCCGGAACTGAGCCTTCTCTATTTTGTGCCGGATACGCGCAAGGCGGGCGGCGCTTATGTGACGGTAAGCGGACGAATCAAGAAGATAACGGACTTTCCGAGATGCATATACCTGACGGACGGGAGCGAGATACCGATTGAGGATATCGTTGCGGTGGAAAGTCCCTGTTTACGCGAAAACATGGATTAAATGCAGTGGAATCGGAAATAAAGTACCGATAAAGAAATCTCCGGACGGGAAGGTGCACAAGTGAGAGTCATGCTTAAGCATAGAACAGAAGCAGATGTCAGAATCTATTATGAAAAAGCGCAGCAGCCGGAAATAAAAGAGATGCTGCCTCAATAAGCAAAAAGCGTTGAAGAGGCAGTCGCCGCTTATCGCAAAACACTTCTGCCCGGCAGTACGAGCTGCGGGCATACAATCTACGCTGACGACGAGTATGTCGGAGATATATGGTGCTATTGTATTAATCGGGGAGAAACTCCGAATGCAATGTTGAGTTTCTGTATTTTTGAAAAAGCATATTGGAACAGAGGAATTACATCGAAAGCTGTTTCTTTGTTTCTAAAGGAAATTCATGACAGATATGAGCTTGAAACAATAGGAGCATTTTCTTTTTCGGATAACTTTTCGTCACAACAAGTTCTTGCAAAAAACGGATTTCAGTTGATGGAAGAGTTTACTGAGGATGGTAGGAAATCAAGGTATTATCAGTTGCGTTTTTAAGAAAGTCGGACTATGTGATTTCTATTATTATTCGGATTTTAAAAAGATGTACGTCTTTGGAATCCGCGGCAGGCGGAAGTGCTGCGGATTCCGCTTGCGCGAGAGGCATGTGCGCACACGGAGATCGAACCGAGTCGCTGCGTTTTAGGCAGGTTCCCGGGAGTTGACGCAGACAAATTTTGTTTGTTTTTGCGTTAGAAAATTTCACTTTCACTTCGCATAGCGCTTGATTTGTCCATAGATTGAAACTATAATAAAAACAGGGAGTCGGAGCTTTCTACGCAGTAGATTCCCCGGATACGCAACACAGATAGCTGTCATAAAAAGTACAAACGAAAGCGGTTTGGACTTAACTTTGATAAGGAACGGTTACATGAGTGACACGTTTTCGTCTCACGCCATAGGAAAGAACGGTCACGCATTGCGGAACCGTTCTTTTTTAGTTTAGTCCAAAAACAGCTGTCAAACTTGCTTGCGCATAGTGTTTACCTGTGTATCTGACAGGAAGTCTTAGAAAGAGATAATCTTCGGAGGAAGTAAGATGTGGGATATGCTTTGGCCTTTGCTCTTGATTGTGGGATCGAATTGTTTTTACAACATTTGTACGAAATCGATGCCGGAGGGCGCGAATACCTTCGGCGCGCTCACCATCACCTATCTTGCTGCCGGGGTAGTATCGGCGGCCCTGTTCCTTGCGAGCGTCAAACCGAACGCCCTGCTTCCGGAACTCGGCAAGGCGAACTGGACTTCGTATGTCCTTGGTCTGTCGATTGTGGGAATCGAAGTCGGGTATGTGTTTCTGTACCGCTCCGGCTGGAAGGTGAGCAACGGTGCGCTGACATCGAGTATGTGTCTCGCCCTCGCGCTGCTGGTAATCGGCTTTCTGGTCTACCGGGAGCACATTAGCATCAAACAGCTCGCCGGCATTCTGGTCTGCGGACTGGGTTTGCTGCTGATTCACAAGGGTTGAGAATAAAGCTTCTTGCGCCGATTTCCCGGGATGCACCGGGTGGTCGGCGCAATTTTTTGTCTCTTGACATATTCTACAAGTGGAACTAGAATGTGGATAAGATATTCAACAAGTGGAAGTATTCTAGAGGGGAAAATCGATGTTAAAGCACGGAATTCTGGGGCTGTTGAGCTACGGAGACATGACGGGCTATCAAATTATGACCGTATTCCGGGATTCTCTGAGCCACTTCTGGGTTGCGCAGACGAGTCAGATTTACCGGGAACTGCAAGGCCTCGAAAAAGAACGGGTGGATTGCGGCGGTGCATGTGGAGCAGGCGGGAAAACCGGATAAGAATGTCTTATCGATTACCGCAGCGGGACGAGAAGAACTGCTTCGCTGGCTTCGGGAGGATACGAACAGGAGTCTGGTCCGCAATGCCATGCTCATGAAAACCTTTTTTCGCGGCGAATGCGATTTGGATGAGAACATCGCTTATTTTAAGTCCCTGCCGGAACAGGAATGCCTCTTTACGAAAGAGAGCGGGGAAGCGGAGGCGGTCAGCGACCAATATCGGGATATGCTGAACCTGCCCGAAAAAGCACTGTTCTGGAAGTTTACGATTCGCTTCGGCGTTATGTATGAGGAGATGGTGCGCGCCTGGTGCGAGGAGTGCATACGCGAATTGGAGGGTTTTAAGCATGAAGATTCTGCTGATTAACGGAAGTCCCAAGGGGGCTAAGAGTAACTCGCTCCGTCTCGCACACAGCTTTCTCGATGGCATACGCGAACATGAGAGCGAACGAGAGAGGTCGGTCGAGGTCGAAGAGCTGCATCTGAATACTCTTCAGATTGCGCCCTGCAAGGGCTGCTTTGCCTGCTGGAAGCAGACGCCCGGAACTTGCTGCATGGAAGACGATATGCAGACCGTGATTGAGGGGCTGCTCTCCGCAAATCTGGTCATCTGGAGTTTTCCGCTCTATTACTACAGTGTGCCGGGGCCGCTCAAAACTCTGATTGACCGCCAGCTGCCCATGAGCCTGCCGTTTATGTGCGAGAGCAGAGACGGGAACGGGAGCGGCGGGCATCCCTCCCGCTATGACAGAAGCGGGATTAGACATGTGCTCATTTCGACCTGCGGCTTTTATTCGGCTGAGGGCAATTACGACAGTGTGACACGGATGTTTGACCATGTGCTGGGACAGGGGAAGTACACGAGCATCTTTTGCGGGCAGGGCGAATTGTTCCGCGTAAAGAACTCTCAGCGAGAACCGATGCCTATCTCGCTGCGGTGCGGCAGGCAGGAAAAGAATATGCGGCAGGCGCTATTCGTGAGGAGACCGAGGCCAAGCTAAAAGCACTGTTGTATCCGCGAGAGGTCTTTGAAAAAATGGCGGATGCGAGCTGGGGAATTTCGAAAGACAGCGGTGAAAAGGAAGAGGAGAGCCTCATCTTTACCAGGCAGATGGCGGCGCTCTACAACAAAGACCGCTTTGACGGACGGGAGCGGGTGCTCGAGATCTGTTATACGGATCTCGGAAAAACCTACCGAATCAAGCTCGGAAAGGACGGCGCAGAGGTACTGACGGACGAAAGTCTTCATGCCACCACCCGCATCGACACCCCCTTTTCGGTCTGGCTTGCTCTTTCCAGAGGAGAGATGCGGGGCGATGAGGCGCTCGCGAAACATCTGTATACCGTGAGCGGCGATTTTTCACTCATGATGAACTGGGACCGCTACTTCGGCACGGAGGAGCAGGCTGAAAACACACGGCCGGTTGTGAAACTTACAACGGAAAAAAAGCCACCGAGCATGCAGAATATGCTGCTCGCCTGGATTGCGCTCTGGGTTGCCGTATCGGTAGAGCCGAGGATAGGAGCTCTCATTACTCTCGGTGTATGTTCGTTTCTGCCGCTTGTCACGGAGCGCTATGAATTATGCCGCTACGACAGACTCTCGTTTGCGCTGGTGGCAGGGCTTGCCATCTATGCCGCTGTCACGGGAAACGGCCTACAAGCGGTGTGCGCAGGTTATTTGGCTTTCGGATGTTTGTGGCTCGGTTCCTGTTTCACAAAAGAGCCGCTCTGCGCAGCCTATGTAAAGTACCGCTACGGAAAGGATGCGCTTCAAAATCCCATCTTTATGCGAACCAATTACATTCTTGCGGCTGCCTGGGGAGTGGTCTATATCGTGATTGCGGCTGTCAGCTATTATTTGAGCGGGAAGGTACCGGCTTTGGTGCTCAGCATTGTGGTGCAGGCGATGCCGATTCTCATGGGACTCTTTACGGCTTGGTTTCAAAATTGGTACCCCGCAAGAGTTGCGGCGGGGAAGTGAGACATTCATGATAGGAATCTATTTCAGCGGAACCGGAAACACGAAGCACTGCGTTGAAAAGCTGATTTCTTTGCTTGACGCTTCGGCGCAGTGTTTTCCGATTGAATATGCCGGGGTTCGATTCAGAAAAGCTAAACACTCGTTCAAATCACGAGTTTCGAGGCAGGAGAGGCCTCTAAGGTGTCTTCGATATACTGATTGATAGACATCTGGTGTGCGGTTGCATAAAGAAAGAGTTTTTTATGAAGCGCAGGGGAGAGTCGAATATTAAAACTACCTTTAAAAGCAAGCTCAGGTTTCTTTCCTTCTTCCTTGCAATGTTCCAGATAGGTATCAACGGCATCATGAAAATCATTCAAAAGTTCCTTGGCAGATTCGCCCTCATACGAGATAAGAGAACGAATTCCCATGACTTTACCGAAAAAAATACCGTCTTCCTCTGAAAACTCGACGCTACCTACATATCCTTTATACTGAATGGTATTGTTCATATAAGCCCCTCCTCTGTCAGCAGTGTAATGAGCTGTTTCACCTGATAACTTTTCAGCTCGTTTCCGGGATGTGGTTTGTGAAGCAAGATGCTTCCGTGGTTCTTGTTGGAAAAAATAATACGGGAACCGCTTGTTTTGCCTTTATTTGAGCACTCATAGTCAAAGTATTTCAGTAGTGATTCAGCTTCATCAAAAGTAAAGTCCTTTGGATTAGACTTAAGGCGCTGAATCAATTTTTCTTTTTGTCCCATCGGATTTACCTCCGTCATTGAAAGTATAGACGAGAGTTCTGCTCTATGCAACTATTTTTAGTTGCACGCTCAGAGGCAAGCAAAAAGCCCTTGAATTGCCGCCTCTGAAATGCTATACTCTGCCAGTAAGCCGACATGTCGGAATGGCAGACGATGCAGACTCAAAATCTGTTGCTCGCAAGGGCGTGTGGGTTCAAGTCCCACTGTCGGCAGGCAGAATACCGGTTGTTGTCCCAAGAGGGAGAACAGCCGGTTTTTATTTTGCTTGCGCGTTCATTTGCGCAACACGCGGGCGGGGGATGCGGTTCGGTTGACGGCGCGGAACTTCCCGCCTATACTTACGGGGAACACGGAAACACACAGCGGAGGTGGATAATGCATAAGAAAAAAATCGGAATGGTGTGTGCGGCTGCGCTTATGGCAGCGCTTTTGGCGACGGGCTGCGGAAAGAAGTCGTCCTCCAAGGTTGTTGAGACTTCGGCGGAGAACCGCGCGGCAGAGACGGCGGCAAGTGTGGCTGCAAGCTCCGGTAGTGCAGAGAGCAGTACTGCGGCGGGCAGTCAGGCGGCAGAGAAGCGAGCGCTGATTTCGGCCAAAACAGAAAACTATCAGAAGGACAATATTTCCATCGGCTATCCGGTGGTCAGCGGTCTCACGGACAGCGCGCAGCAGGAAAAACTGAATGCGCACTTAAAGGAGAATGCGCTCTCTCGCCGATCGAGGCCCTGCTTACCGACCCGACGAAGGATAAACTCACGGTGACGGCGGAGGTTATTTCGGCGGATGCAGACCGCGTGGTTGTGACTTACCGCGGCGAAATGCAGAGAAGCGGGGACACGGCACCGGTACAGCTCTTCTACAGCAACACCGTTGCGGTGAGAAGCTTGAAGGATCTCGGCCTTCGCGATGCGGTGGATGCGGACAGCATGGCAAACTATGCGCTCAGCGATGCGTTTGAGCTTGCGAACGCGGGAGAAAACGAGGTCAATGCCTACAAGGCCTGGATTCAGGCAAACGGTAAGGATGCATTGCAGAAGAGTATCGCAGAGAAGCTCGAAGCTTCCGATTTTCCGCTCAAGAAGGGCGAAGACGGCAAGCTCAAGTGGCCGGAGAGCTTTAGCTATGTGAAGAACGGTGAAATTTATTTCTCGCTTTCACTGCCCGCGGAGTACGGCTCTGTCGTGGTATTCAAGTATGATATGGTGACCAAGTAAATAGACAGCTTCAAAATGAGGATGGGGCGTTTCTCGCCCCGTCCTTTTTTGATAACCTAATTTGGATAACATCGTGGGAATACATGAACCAAGTTGTAAGAAAAAGCCGATTTCATGCGAGATTTTGCGTCGGAACAAGAATATGACAACTGCGCGAATGCTTCGGAAAAATCAGATTATTTCGATGCTTTCGAGCCTGCTTCCGCAGGCGGGAAGAAGTGCCCCGGCGCGCTTGAAAGAGGGTGGATTCGGGCGTAAAATTATGACAGATTTACCTCCGAAGGGAGCGGGAGAAAAGAATATGAATGCAGTCGTACATTTGGTAAATTATGCGGTAAACGCCTGCTTGATAGCAGACTGTGAGCGAACTTGGGCGCTCAATGCCCTTCTCGATGTATTAAAGGCGGATGCGCTGCCGGAGCTTGAACTGAATGAGAACGCCGGGCTCGCGGAGACTCTGGACGTCCTCTGTGATTATGCCTACGAGAAGGGGCTTATTTCCGAGAATACGGTGACCTACCGGGATCTCTTTGACACGGAACTCATGGGGCGCTTGACACCGCGCCCGGCCGAGGTTATTTCGCATTTTGAAACGCTGTATGCGGAGAGTCCGAAGGCGGCAACGGATTGGTATTATGCGTTCAGTCAGGACACAAACTACATTCGCCGCGAGCGCTGCGCGAAGGACCTTCGCTGGAAGGTGGACACGGCATACGGGGAGATGGATATCAGCATCAACCTCTCCAAACCCGAGAAGGACCCGAAAGACATTGCGGCGGCAAGAAATCTTCCGGCCTCAAATTACCCGCGCTGTCTTCTCTGTGCGGAGAATGAGGGCTATGCGGGGCGCGTGAATCATCCCGCACGGCAGAATCTGCGCATCATTCCGATTACAATCAACGAAAAGCCTTGGTTCTTACAGTATTCGCCCTATGTCTATTACAACGAGCACTGCATCTGCTTTAACAGTGCGCATACGCCGATGAAGATAGACCGCGACACCTTTGCGAAGCTTCTGGACTTCGTACATCAGTTCCCGCATTACTTTGTGGGTTCAAATGCGGATCTCCCGATTGTGGGAGGCTCCATCCTCGCGCACGATCACTTCCAGGGCGGTCACTACAGCTTCGCCATGGAGCGGGCGCCGATTGAGACGAAATTCACGTTCCCGGGCTTTGAAGATGTGAGTGCGGGCATTGTGAACTGGCCGATGTCGGTGGTGCGCATCGCTGCAAAGGAACGCGGACGTCTCATTGCGCTCGCAGATCGCATCCTGAACGCATGGCGTGCCTATACGGATGCTGACGCTGTTATTTTCGCCGAGACCGAGGGCGTGCCGCACAACACCGTCACGCCGATTGCGAGAATGCGGGACGGCAAGTATGAGTTGGACCTGGTGTTACGGAACAATTTGACCACGGAAGAGCATCCGCTGGGGCTCTACCACCCGCACGCCAAATTGCATCACATCAAAAAAGAGAACATAGGCCTCATCGAGGTCATGGGACTTGCGGTGCTGCCGGCGCGGCTTAAGACCGAACTCTCGGCCGTTGCGGATGCACTGGTCAGCGGTACGGATCTCCGAACGAACGAACTGACCGAAAAGCACGCCGACTGGGCGGAAGCTTTCTGCGAGAAGTATGAAATCACAGCGGAAAATGCCTTGGAAATCGTGCAGAAGGAGACAGGTCTTGTCTTTGCCGAAGTGCTTGAGGATGCTGGCGTTTTTAAAAGAGACCAAGCAGGCAAAGAGGCTTTCCTTCGCTTTTTGGCGGCGGTCTGAGCGCTATCCAAAGACGTGAAGGCTTCTTAATTTTATACCGGCAGGCAAAAGCGTATTGCGACAAACAGAAGCGCGGTTTGTTGTCTTTCCGAGAGAAGAAGCAGGCAGCTCTTTTCACGGAGGCAGCAAGCCGTGATTTTGTTTCAAAGAAAACAGTCGAGCGAAGCAAAAAGCCGCCGTGCCGAGGCTACCGCTCCACACGCGGAGTTATCTGAAAGCAGTCTATCGGGACAGAGCTTAAAGACGCTTGCAAAGGCCAAAGCAAGCGCCGAAGAACCTAGAAAGAGCAAACGGACAAACCGCCGAGCGGCGCTTTCCGGTGATATTGAGACGGTATTTCGGGACGCTGCGTGAACGGATTCCTGCCCTTTTTCGGCGGATTGTGCTAAAATGGGCCGAAAGAGAGGAGGCGGAATGGACTGCAGAGAAGCGGAACGTAAGATGTCACATTTCATACAGCGTGAACTCACAGAGGATGAGACGGCAGAGTTCTTAGAGCACATTCGCTGTTGCAGTGTATGCCGCCGGGAACTGGAGACCAACTTCTTTTTGTTGGAGGGGCTACGTGTACTGGACACGGACAGCGATGATTTTGACGGAAAACGCGCGATGGAGCGCGAACTGCGCCATGCTTTTTTGCGACTGCGGCGTGCGCGATTGCGGAGAAAGATACGCTATGTGATGGATGCGCTGACCGGCGCCGGGGTTGCGGTCGCGGGACTTTTAATGTTCCGCATTCTTTACTGGAGTGTGGCTTGAGAGAAGAGGAAAGCGACTTGGAAACAAGAAAAAAAGTAGTACTGATTGACGGACACAGCATTTTAAACCGCGCCTTTTACGGCGTGCCGGAGCTCACGAACTCGGCGGGACTGCACACCAACGCGGTCTACGGCTTTTTGAATATCTTACTGAAACTGGTCGAGGAAGAGAGAGCAGACTACCTCGCGGTCGCCTTTGATCTGCCCGCGCCTACCTTCCGCCACGAACGCTATGCGGATTACAAGGGAACCAGAAAGTCCATGCCGGATGAGCTGCGGGAGCAGGTGCCGCTCTTAAAGGAATTGCTGGCGGCCATGAACATTAAAACCGTGTCGCTTGCTGGTTACGAGGCGGACGATGTGATTGGCACCCTTGCAAAGCGCTACCAGAAGGAAGGGCTCGAGGTCACGGTGGTCTCGGGAGACCGGGATCTTTTGCAGCTCGCGGATAGCCACATTTTGATACGCCTGCCGAAGACCAGCCGCGGAAAGACCGAAATGCTGGACTTCACGCCCGCCGCCGTCAAGGAGGCTTACGGGGTGACGCCGGAGGAGTTTATTGACGTCAAGGGACTGATGGGTGACAGCTCAGACAATATTCCGGGCGTCCCCTCAATCGGTGAGAAGACGGCGACCGCTCTGATTCAGAGCTGGCATTCGATTGAGAACCTGAAGGAACATCTGGAGGAAGTGAAGCCGCCGCGTGCCAAGAAGGCGCTCGAAGAGCATTTCGAGGACGCGGTTTTTTCAAAGTGGCTCGCGACCATATGCTTGGATGCGCCGCTCACGCTGGATCTCTCGGAGCTGGCGCTCGGGGAGCTCTACACGAGCGAGGCCTACGAGCAGATTCAGCGCCTTGAGTTCCGCTCGCTTTTAAAGCACTTCGGCAGTGAGGTGCAGCGGGAACACATGCGCGCGCAGCATCGCCCGCGGATTGAACTCATACAGACGGAAGAGGCACTGTGGGAGGCGGCAGAGCGCGCCGTAAAGGCAGGTGAAATCGGTATTGCACGAGGAGAGCTTTCACCGCGTTCTGCAGCGATGCGGAGCGTGTATCCGTTTTGTTCCGTCGGGAACCGGAGGCGGGAGAGCGCGAACAACTGAAGGCGCTTACGGAGCAGAGCGGAGGGATGGTTTTGGACGCTGCGGCAGAGAAAAAGCTCCTCTCAGAGTTTTTTGCCCGCGCAAAGACAGTGTCCGCTCTCGATCTAAAGCCGCTCTTAAAAGAAGTGGGCAGTGAGGAGCGGGATACGGTCGATGACCTCGGCGTGCTCGCCTACCTCTTAAATCCCCTGAAGGAGAGCTATCGGAGCGAGGACATCGCGCGGGATTACCTCTCCCTGCTCTTGCCGAGTGCCAAGGAAGATGCGGTCGCGGCCGAGGCCTACGAGGCCTATGTCGCCTTTGCGGCGCGGAAGCCGCTTCGGGAACAGGTAAGCGAACAGGGCATGGAGAAACTGTATTCGGAGATTGAGCGCCCGCTCATTTTTATGCTCGCGGAAATGGAAGAGAACGGCGTCGCGGTCGATGCCGAAAAATTAAAAGCCTTCTCGGAGGAACTGGAGAGAGAAATTCAGGGCATCGAGGCCGAGATTTACGCGGAAACCGGAGAAGAATTCAATCTGAATTCGCCGAAACAACTCGGGGAAATTTTGTTTGAAAAGATGAAGCTCCCCTATGGAAAAAAGACCAAGAGCGGTTATTCGACGGCCGCGGATATTTTGGAGAAACTTGCCCCGGAATATCCGGTCGTCAAGAAAATACTCCGCTACCGCATGCTCACAAAGCTGAATTCGACCTATGCGCTGGGGCTTGCCGCCTATATTCAGGCGGACGGCAGAATTCACGGAACCTTCCACCAGACCATCACGGCGACGGGACGTATTTCTTCGGCCAATCCGAATTTACAGAATATTCCGATCCGGACTGAGATGGGAAGCCGCGTTCGCTCTGTCTTTGTTCCGGCCCCCGGCAAGGTTTTTGTGGACGCGGATTACTCGCAGATCGAGCTCCGCATTCTCGCGGCACTCTCGGGCGATGAGAATCTGATTGCGGCCTATCGCGACGCGGTCGATGTTCACGCTGTCACGGCCTCTCAGGTCTTTCATGTGCCGCTTGCCGAGGTCACGCCGCTCCAGCGCCGCAACGCGAAGGCGGTCAACTTCGGTGTGGTCTACGGCATCTCTGCCTTCGGCCTCTCGGAGGACTTAAGCATCTCCCGGAATGAGGCGAAGGAGTATATCAACCGTTATTTCGAGAGTTATCCCGAGGTAAAGCGTTTCCTGGATCGCCAAATTAAAGAGGCGAAGGAATACGGCTTTACGCGGACGCTTTTCGGCAGAATACGGCCGGTGCCGGAGTTAAAGAGCTCCAATTTCATGCAGCGCGCCTTCGGAGAGCGCGTCGCCATGAATGCGCCGATTCAGGGCACGGCGGCCGATATCATGAAGATTGCGATGGTCAAGGTGCGGCGCGCCCTCGAGAGAGAAAAACTGGACGCGCGCATTGTGCTCCAGATTCACGATGAACTTTTGGTGGAGGCGGATGAGAAAGTCGCAGCACGCGTTCTGGAACTCCTGAAAGAGACCATGCGGAATGCCGCGGAACTGCGTGTTTCCCTTGAGGTGGATGCGCACATCGGTAACTCTTGGCTGGAGGCACACTGATGGTGCTCCAAATTTGCGGCGGTGTCGGGTCCGGAAAGAGCCTGGTGCTCGCCTATCTGAAAGAAAACTACGGCGCAAGCATAGTCGGGATGGATGAGCTCGCGCATGAACTCTATGAGCCCGGGGAGGCGGGATATCTCCGCGCCTTGGAACTCATGGGAGACGAGATACGCGCGGCGGACGGAAGTCTCAATCGGAAGGCCATGGCCAATCGGCTCTATCGGGAGCCCTCCCTGCTCGCCGCTCTGGATGCGACCGTGCACCCCTTGGTCTATGACCGGGTGGAAGCGCTTGCGCGAAGCGGGGAAGCGGCTTTTCTGGTTGTCGAGACTGCGCTGCCCGCAAGAGAGCGCAATCATATTTACAATGAGATTTGGTATGTCTTCACGCCGCGCGCACTGCGGATACGGCGTCTCATGGATTCCCGCGGATACACGAGAGAGAGCGCGCGGAAGAGATTATGGAGAGACAGATGAGTGATGCCGCCTACGAGAGCATGGCCGATTGGACCTTGATAAACGATGCGGACGAGGCAGTGCTCTACCGACGCATTGACGAGAGGCTCTCGGGAAAGGAACTCCGATGAGACTCATGACCATAGCAAGCGGCAGCAGCGGCAATGCCGGTTATCTCGGCAGTGAGAGCACGCATCTTTTGATTGATGCGGGCATCAGCAGAAGGCGCATCGTCCAAGGTCTCGAGGTCGCGGGGCTAAAGCCCGGAGAGCTATCGGGCGTGCTGCTCACCCACGAGCATGCGGACCATGTGACCGGCTTGAAAATCCTGCTCAAAAAGGACGCGATTCCGCTCTATGCGACCGCAGGTACGCTCGCAGCCATCAAAAAGAAGGGAATGCTGGACGAATTTCCGGCGGAACAGATTCATGTCATTCGGGGCGGAGAGGCCTTTTCTCTCGGGGATTTAACGGTGCTCCCGCTGTCCATAGACCACGATGCCGCCGAGCCGGTCGGCTACCGGATCACAAACGGCAGTAAGAGCGCGGCCTTCCTAACGGACCTCGGCCATGCGACCGAGGATCTTGAAAATGCGTTGCAGGGTCTGGATGCCCTCCTATTGGAGAGCAACCACGATGTGCGCATGCTGGAGGCGGGACCTTATCCCTATCCGCTGAAGCGGCGTATTCTGGGAGACTGCGGGCATCTCTCAAACGAGAGTGCCGGCAGACTGCTCGCTTCGCTCTGCCACGGCGGCTTACAACAGGTATTGCTCGGGCATCTCAGCAAGGAGAACAATCTCCCGGAGCTTGCCTATGAAACGGTGCGCTGCGAACTGAGTCTTCTCAAGGGGCGCGGAGAAGCCGCGGAACTGCCGCTCTCCGTGGCAGCGCGGGATTGCTGCTCCGACATGTATGAGTTTTGATTGTATACACACAAAGCAGAAAGGATAGAGAATGAACAAGGTTATCATCACCGTACTCGGCAAAGATATGGTAGGCATCATCGCAAAAATCTGCACCCACCTTGCCGAGAAGCACATCAATGTACTGGACATCAACCAGACCATTGTGCAGAATCTGTTTCACATGATGATGATTGTTGACATCTCGACGGCCGATGAGAGCCTCGAAGAGCTGACCGCCGCAATGAACCGAATCGGGGAGGAAATGGGACTCCGTATCCATGTGCAGCGCGAGGAAATCTTCGAAGCGATGCACCGCATCTAAGGGAGCTGCGGCATGTTGAACGGATTTGAGGTCCTTGAGACCAATACCATGATAGAGCGGGATTTGCTCGATGTGCGAACCATCACGATGGGCATCTCCCTTCTGGGCTGCATTGACAGCGATAAGAAAAAACTTGCGCAAAATATCTATGACTGTATTCTTCGGCGCGCGGGAAAGCTGGTGGAGACCGGAGAGGCTATTTCGCGGGAATACGGTATCCCGATTGTCAACAAGCGCGTGTCGGTGACGCCGATTGCATTGATCGGCGGCTCGGCTTGCCGGAGCAAAGAGGATTTTGCGGAAATCGCGGAGACCTTGGACTGCGCGGCCAAGGAAATCGGCGTCAACTTTATCGGCGGCTATTCTGCGCTGGTCGCAAAGGGCATGACAGAGGCGGAGGCGCTGTTGATCGACTCCATCCCCGAGGCGCTCGCGCGGACGGAGCGGGTATGCAGCTCGGTGAATGTGGGTTCTACCCGCACCGGTCTCAATATGGACGCCGTGCGCCGCATGGGGCAGGTGGTCAAAGAGACGGCGGCGCGAACCGCGGAAAACGGCTCTCTCGGCTGTGCGAAGCTTGTGATTTTCTGCAATGCGCCGGATGACAATCCCTTCATGGCGGGGGGCCTTCCACGGCGTGACCGAGGGCGATGCCGTAATTCATGTCGGTGTCTCCGGCCCCGGTGTGGTGCGCGCGGCGGTACAGCAGACCAAGGGGCAGAGCTTTTGAAGTACTCTGCGAGACCATCAAAAAGACGGCATTTAAGATTACGCGCGTGGGGCAGCTGGTTGCCCGGGAGGCGAGCCGTCGGCTCGACACGCCCTTCGGCATCATAGACCTCTCGCTCGCGCCGACGCCGGCGGACGGCGATTCGGTTGCGGATATACTGGAGGCCATAGGACTTGAGGCCGTCGGCGCACCGGGCACGACTGCGGCCCTGGCACTCTTGAACGATCAGGTAAAGAAGGGCGGTGTTATGGCCTCCTCCTATGTCGGGGGGCTTTCGGGCGCTTTCATTCCGGTCAGTGAGGATCAGGGTATGATACGGGCGGCGGAACGCGGCGCACTGAGTCTCGAAAAACTGGAGGCGATGACCTGTGTCTGCTCCGTGGGACTTGATATGATTGCGGTGCCCGGAGATACTTCGGCGGAGACCATAGCGGGCATCATTGCGGATGAGGCGGCCATCGGCATGATCAATCAGAAGACGACCGCCGTGCGTTTAATCCCGGCGCACGGGAAAAAGGTAGGAGATGTGGTGGAGTTCGGGGGGCTTCTCGGCCATGCACCGGTGATTGCGGTGAACCCCTACGGCTGTGCGGACTTTGTGCGGCGCGAGGGCCGCATTCCCGCCCCGATCCACTCCTTTAAGAACTGATGACGGGAACGAAAAATATGCGCAGAACGCTGCTCTTTGTCGCCGCCGTTCTGCTCTGTATGCTGCTTTATCAGCTGGGACAGTGGTATTTCCGGAATCGGAGAGAGGGCCTCTTTTTACCGACCGCTCGCGGAACTTGCGGCGCCGTACGAACAGGTTCTGGTACTCGGCAGCACCGCGGCGGCCCGGGAAGTACTGAGGAATCCATCGGTAAAAGGGGTGGATCTTGTTTTAACGGCGAAGCCCTTATTTAGACCGGAGCAGTCGCGCCTTCACTGCTATACGGAAGACGCCTTCCAATTTCTCGAAACGCGCGAAAAGCACTACGACTTTATCATTGTTGCGCTCGCCGCGCCGAAGACCGAGACCGAAAACCGCGCCTTTACCAATCTGTTTTACCGCATGTGTGCGAATCATCTTACGGAGGGCGGTGCCTTTGTCGTGGAGACCGTATCTCCGGAGCACTATCCGCTGAGTTATCGCTGCCTTGAGACTACCGTTGCGAGCGAAGGCTTGTCTGTACAGAGCCTAATGCTCGCGGGAGAGGGCGGTGAAACCCGCGGTGTCTTTTTAGCCACGGCGCAACGGGATGGCTTAAAGCTCCCGGAGGGGAGTGCGCTTAAAGCCGTGCGTTCGGAGGAAGAGACGGCTTTGCCGCCCGTCGGCATCAACCGCATCAAGCGTCCGTTATTGCTTGCCTATCTCAAGCAGGAGAAGGAGAACGAATGAATACGACCGCATATCTGCTCGAAGCGTCTGCGGAAATTTGGGAGGCCTATTACCGTCACCCCTTTGTGCTGGGGATACGGAACGGGACGCTCGACAAAGAACGTTTTCGCTTTTATCTCATTCAGGATTATTTGTACCTGGAAGAATACGCGAAGACCTTTGCGCTCGGTGCGGCGAAGGCGGAAGTCTCTCGAGTGCCCTGTTGTTTTCGGAGTATCTCGCGGCCATCAATCGGGAGAGATCCGTGCACGGCGGCTATTTTGAGAAACTTTCGGTGAGCGCAGAAGAGCTCGGAACCGCGACGCGTGCGCTCGACAATCTGTCCTATACTTCTTATATGCTCCGCGTCGGCTACGAGGGCGGCGAGGCCGAAATTCTGGCTGCGATTTTATCCTGCGCGTACAGCTATGAAGTCATTGCAAAGCGCATGCTTTCGGAGAGACCGGAGGCAGAGAGCGATTCCTTCTACGGCGCCTGGGTGCGGGAATACGCCTCGGAGGCTTACGCTGCGGAGAATGAGAAACTCATTGCTGCGCTGAATACCGTGACGAAGACGGCTTCACAAGCTGAACTGCAGCGTCTTCGTGAGATCTTTGTCAATTGTTCCCGCTATGAACTGAAGTTCTGGGATATGGCATGGCAACAGAAAAAAGACTAGCGGATATGCGCGCTACTCTATGGCAGTGGGCAAACAGGTGAGGCAAAAATCGAATAATCGAGTGAAAAAGGGATGTTTCCGCAAGGAGCATCCCTTTTCGATTTTGCCGGCGGCATAGATTTTCAGTCAGAAGTCTATGTCGCTTTTTTCGCGCCTACCGTTACTTCCTCAAAACCACCGTTCTATTGCGTAACAACCAAACGAGTAAAGGAGGAAAGACGATGGCAGTTTCCCGGGGAGAGCAAAATAAGGGCTATACCGTAATGAGAACTACCATTTACGAAACAGGACGCTTTCTCTAAGGCAAAGGAGCTGTTTTCACAAATGATGTCCTTGCCAGAGGATTGGGATTATACCCTTTTGTTAAGGTTCGAGAACCCTCTTGACTTTAGCCCGATTATACTATATTATAAAAAACGAATTAGTATTCGGTTTTTGAAAGTGAGTGGTTTTATGCCGCAAGTATTAAAAGACGAAGTTTTCGAGCGTATCTTCCAAGCTGGTGTAGATGTGTTCTATGAAAAAGACTATCGCAGCGCAAAAATGAAAGAAATAGCTGACAAGGCAGGAATCCCGGTCAGCTTGATTTACACTTACCATAAAAACAAAGAAGAACTGTTTGATAAGATTGCCTCCTCTTTACGGATAAACTTTGACAAAATTGCTGCAGAAGAAGAGCAAGCTGCGGGACTCCCATCGGAAAAGTACAGGGATGTTGCTGAAGATTATATCCTTGATTTATTGGAGAATCACAAAATCTTTGTAATTCTCATGGATAAAAGTCAGGGGACAAAGTATGAATACGCGAAAGATCAGCTGATTCACTCTATTGAACAGCATATCCATCGACAACTCGACAAAAAAACGCATGTCTCCTATAATGACATGCTCTGTCATATCCTTGCCAGCAATTTTGCGGAAGGCATTTTGGAGGTCGCAAGGCACTATAAAGATCGTGAGTTTGCCCAAACTATGCTTTCTCTGGTAACCAAATGCTACTATGAGGGAGTAAACTCTCTATAAAAAAACGGGTCTTATGCTTACTCGTTTTAGATAAGCATAGACCCTGTTTTTTCACCGGTGCGTTAGAGTGAATAACTATTTTTTTTGAGCAAATACCGAATTGCAATTCGATATTAAAAGGAGGTGTAATTCATGACAAACCAACCGGAACTTGTAAAACAGGTAGCGGGTAAAAACAGGCTGTCTAACTTAATGTTGTGCTGCAAAACAGTTTTTGACCTGATTCCACAGGTGCTTTTAATCCACATGATTGGCTTATATTTTGCCGTTTCACTTACGAGAGAGCATATCTATTTTGAGTGTGGGGCAATGCTGATCTGTTTTATAGGAAAAGCTGTCTGCTCCTACTTTGCGACATGGACAGCGCACAAAGCAGCGTATACCTGTCTGACCGACTTACGACTGCAAATTATCCAACATCTGAAAAAACTTTCTCTCGGTTTTTTTCAGGAACGAAAGACGGGAGATCTGACAAATATTGTGCAGCATGACGTAGAACAGGTGGAAGGATATCTCGCTCACGGCTTGCCGGAAATCATGTCCGCTACCATTCTTCCCGCTGCCGTTTTCCTCATTATGCTATGGGTGGATTGGCGTCTGGCTCTCGTAATGATTGTAGGGCTTCCGCTGATGTGGATCACAAAAAAAATCTCTGCTCCGCTTTGGACAAAGAATTTCAAAATATATGCGGATTCCGTGACAAAAATGCAAGAAAACGTCATGGAATATGTTTCAAATATTTCCGTCATTAAAGCCTTTGGCAAGGAAGAAAACAAGACAGAAAAAACGATCCGGTCCGCAAAAGACTATGATTACTGGGTTAAAAAATCCATGGCAGGGATTTCTGTCCCGATGGGATTGATTATCCTGTTCATGGAATCCGGCGTTGTCCTTGTGATGATTCTCGGTACCTATCTTCTTTCTGTCGGGCAGATTGAGCTTCCGCGACTGATTCTTGCGATTGTTTTAGGAGGTCTGTTTACATCCTCTATTACCAAGGTCGCAACCTTACAGCATTACGAGATTGTGTTCAAGCAGGCCATGGAAGGGATTTGGTCGATCCTTGGCGTTTCTGTATCAAAAAGACCGGAGCAAAGCAAAGAACCGGTCAATGGCGAAATCGCTATTTCAGATTTGAGCTTTGCTTATAACAGCGACGGGAAGGTATTGAAGGATATCAATCTTCGTTTTCCGAAAGGCAGCAAAACCGCGCTGGTCGGAGCTTCCGGCTGCGGTAAAAGTACGCTGGCAAACCTGCTTATGGGCTTTTGGGAACCGACAGATGGACATATCACCATAGCGGGAGAAGATGCTGCAGCTTTCTCTGAAAAGCAGTTGAACCGCCTCTTTTCTATCGTTCAACAAGAGGTCTTTCTATTTAACCTAAGTATGGAGGAGAATATACGGATCGGAAAACCGGATGCCGGGATGGAAGAAATCATAGAGGCTGCAAAGAAAGCGCGCATCCACGACTTTATCATGTTACTGCCAAACGGCTATCAGACCATGGCGGGAGAGGCAGGCATCAAGTTCTCCGGCGGAGAGAAACAACGTATTTCCATTGCCCGTATGATTCTGAAGGATGCACCAATCATCATTTTGGACGAAGCAACCGCAGCGGTAGATTCGGAAAACGAAGCATATATTCAGGCGGCAATCGACGATTTAAGCCGCGATAAAACAGTCATTATGATTGCTCACCACTTAAACACCATCCGTGACGCAGATCAGATTGTCGTCATGGACAGCGGACGGATTGTGGATACCGGCAGGCATAACGAGCTGCTCGACCGCTGCGCCCTGTATCGGAAGATGGTGGAGAATCAAAACAAGGTGGATAATTGGAAAATCAAGGAGGTGGCCCTTTGATTAAGGAAATATGGAATACCCTTACCTCCGGCGGTAAACGCTCTCTATTGCTTTCCGTCACGGGTTTTACTCTGTATGCTCTTTCAGGGATTGCTATGATGTACATTGTTCTCAAATCTTTGGAGTCCGTCATGTCAGGCAACGGCGCGTTGATGTCGTACTGGGCTGCATTGGTCGCCTGCCTACTGATAAAAGGCGGCAGCAATATACTTGCGGATGTACAAAAGCACCACGCGGGCTTTGATATTGTCTTTCAGATACGCAAAAATATCATTTGTCGCCTGAAGGAGTTTTCGCTTGGCTTTTATACCAACGAGCGTTTGGGTGAAATCAGTACCATCATTCATAAAGATGTAGACAAAATGGAAATGGTCGTCGGCCATATATGGACGCGAATGCTTGCCGACTTTATCGTGTCTGCTGTCTTGCTTGCGGCGCTGGTTATTTACAGCCCGAAAATGGCGCTGCTTATGGTCTCGGCCTTGCCTGTCGCGATTTTGTTTCTCGTTTTGGGCTTGAAGCGCGGGGAGCGATTAGAAAAAGAAGCCGGGAATGATCTTGCCGATATGGTGAGTGTCTTTGTGGAATATGTAAAAGGGATTCCTCTCCTGAAAGCCTTTTCCGAAAGCCGCCACTTTGAGGAAAAGGTTGAGCAGACAGCCCGCGACTTCGGACAGAGCAGTAAAGCCGTATCCAAAAATCGGGCGGCGGTCTTGTCTGTTTACGGCTTCCTAATAGATGTATCCTTATGTATTATGCTCGCTGCGGGGCTGCTCCTGATACTGGCGGGCAGTATCCCTGTTTACGGTTTTCTGCTCTTTGCCATCATCAGTCGGGAGTTTTACAAGCCTTTCCTTGCGTTGGAAAGCCATTGGGCGAACTATCTGACGGCAGCAGACAGCTATCGCCGCATCAAGAAGATTACCGAAGCCGAAACCGTCACGGAGCCGAAAACCCCTGTTTCTCCCTCGGAATACTCGATTGACTTTGAAGATGTGACTTTCTCTTATGAGGAAGGCGGCTTTACCATGAACGACATTTCTTTCCACACCCCGACGCAAACAATTACCGCACTTGTCGGCGGTTCCGGCTCCGGCAAAACAACGATTACAAATCTACTGTTGCGCTTTTTGGGATGTAACGAACGGAGCAATCCGTATCGGTGGTGTGGATGTACGGGATATGAGCTACGACGAGCTTTTAGGCTCTGTCAGCATCGTCATGCAGAACGTCCGGCTCTTTGCGGATACCATAGAGGGAATATCCGGTTGGGAAAGGCGGCAGCTACACAGGAAGAAATCATTGAAGCTGCAAAAAAGGCCCGCATCCACGACTTTATCCTGTCGCTTCCCGATGGGTATCAGACCATGATCGGAGAAAACGGTGTAGGGCTCTCCGGCGGACAGAAGCAGCGGATTTCTATTGCGCGAGCCTTTTTGAAAGACGCCCCAATCCTGCTTCTGGACGAGATTACAAGCAATGTCGATCCGATCAACGAGGCTCTTATTCAGGAGGCCATTTCGGAGCTTGCACGAGACAGGACAGTTTTGGTAATCGCCCATCATTTGAGCACAATCCGCAGCGCGGATCAGATTTTGGTATTGCAAGACGGACGTATCGTTCAGTCAGGGCAGCACGAAACCCTGCTATCGGATACCGGCGGATACTACCACAAGCTGTGGAACGCTCGCGGCAGCAAGGGGGTCAGCGCAAATGAAGAATTATGCGGTTGAGCTGCGGGGCGTATCGTATCAGTATCAGGGTCATTCCCGGTCTGCTATTCACGATATTGACCTCAAAATAGAAAAAGGCTCTTTTGTACTGATAAGCGGCGCAAGCGGCAGCGGGAAAACAACGCTTTCCCGCTGCATCAATGGGCTTGTTCCGCACTTCTATGAGGGCACCTTTAGCGGAGAGGTCTATTTGAATGGCAGGAATACTGAGGATTTTGCTTTGCGCGACTTTGGAACAATCGTAGGCTCTGTTTTCCAAGACCCGCGCAGCCAGTTTTTTATGACGGACACGACAAATGAGATTGCCTTTGGCTGCGTCAACATGAAGCTGCCGCGTGAAGAAGTATGGGAGCGAACAAAGAACAGTATCGAAAGGATCAATATATCCAAACTAATAGGCAAAAGCCTTTTTCAGATGTCCAGCGGAGAGATGCAGAAGGTGTCTATCGCCTCCTGTTACGCTATGACCCCGGATATTTATGTATTCGACGAGCCCTCTGCGAATTTGGACTTTCGAGCAATCATGGAGCTGCACGATATCCTTGCGGAGCTGAAAAGCGAGGGAAAAACCTTGATTGTACTGGAACACAGGGTTTTCTATTTAGCCGACCTTTTGGATCGCATGCTTTTCTTGAAGGATGGCGTCATACGAGACGATTTCAGCAGGCAAGAAACGCTTTCATTAAGCGACAGTGATCTTAAGCGGCTCGAATTGAGGAATTTCAGTCTCGATGCACTTATGCCTTATCCACATCCGTCAGATTTGCAGAAGGAAGCAAGACCGATTCTATCCCTCTCCCATGTGTCCTTTGACTATGGGCGGCGCAAGAGGTGCTCACAGGCGAAGGTTGCGCTTTTGCAAGATATTTCTTTTGATGCGTACAGCGGAGAAATCATAGGCATCATCGGGGATAACGGAGCGGGAAAAACAACCCTTGCCAAACTGTGCTGTGGGCTGCTGAAAGAAAGCGCCGGGACAATCGCTATCAATGAAAGACAACTTTCACGAAAAAAGCGCATCGGCCGGATTTACTTTGTTATGCAGGATTCCGATTATCAGCTCTTTGGTGACAGCGTGTTAAACGAGCTGCGGATCGGAGTCAGTAGGAAGAAATCGGATGATACAGAAGACCAAGGGATATTGGAAAAGCTCTCTCTTTGGGAAAAAAGAGAAGATCATCCCGCCGCCCTTTCCAGAGGGCAAAAGCAACGGCTCACGATAGCCGGAGCCTTGAAAGCGGACAGCCTCGTACTGTTCTTTGACGAGCCGACCAGCGGTTTGGATCGCGGGAATATGCTTCGTGTCGCTGCGGAGTTGGAATCGCTTGCGAGGGAAAACCGTGTAGTTTTCGTGATTACACACGACTACGAATTTATCTTGACAGCCTGCCATCGCGTGCTCTATCTGAACGAAGGGAAAATAGATCAGGACTTCCCTTTGACAGAAAACAGCAAAGACACGGTGCTCTGTCTGCTTCGGAAAGGGGGTGCTTCTTCTGGATAAGACTAAGCCTGTATTAGACCCAAGGATGGTTGTGTTTGTAGTAATTCTGCTCGGAACAACGGCCATGTTTATGAACAAGGCCATGACCGCGCATATCATCTGCGCGGTAGCCGCAGTTTATCTGCTTACCGCAAAGGCATACAAGCCGTTCGCCTTGTATCTCTTCATTTACATTGCCGTTGCCTTTCTCATGGCGAATGTGGACAAGATTCATAACACAAGCGCCATGCTTGTTGTCGTATCACTCAGCTATTTCGCTCAAAGCTGGTCGTTCTGTTGATGATGGGCAGTTTCTTTGTCAGAATGACTACATTTCCCTATGTGCTGTCCGCCATGCAGCAGATGAAGATACCGGACGCTGCTGCCATTCCGATTATGGTGGCGCTGCGCTTCTTTCCAACGATACGGGAGGACTATCACAATCTAAAGGACAGCCTGCGGATTCGTAAGGTTTCCCTGTCACCGATGCAATTTGTCATTCATCCTGTGCGAATGGTGGAATACCTGTTCATCCCGATCCTGATGAAAAGCCTCCGCACATCGGATGAATTAGCGGCGTCCGCATTGCTTCGAGGCTTTGAACACATGAATGAACAGACGATTCTTTATCCGCTAAAGCTGAAAACACTTGACTACATCATTGGGATAGTATCAACTCTGATCGTTGCCGTACTATTCTATTTACAATTCAAATGAGTAGGTATTCAAAATGAACACCATCAAAACAGAAAAGTTGGACACCCGTGATTTTATTACCATTGGCATTTTTGCCGCCATCAGTCTTGTTATCTTTTTTGTAATTGGCGGAGCCGCCGGAATGACGCTCATTGGAACGGTTGCCAATATACCGATAACCGTTTTCTTCACGTCTATTGCTTACATGCTGCTCGTTTCAAAGGTCAGAAAAAGAGGAACCTTTCTGATTATGGGAACAATCAGCGCGCTTCCGGGTCTTATGGCTGCAAATGTGATAGGTGTTATAGCATCCGTTGTCGGCTGGCTCATGGCAGAGATCGTAGTAAGCGCCAATCACTATAAGAATAAAAAAGTGTTGATCTTTGCGTATGTTCTCGGCTGCACACTTCATTCCGCCGGATATACACTTCCTATGTACCTGTCCAATGCGCAATACTTGATCGACAGGCAGGAAATTTTTCATCTGACTGATGAAGCCCTCACTGTTTACTTAAAGATGTTCACATGGCCTATGTTTTTTATCATGGTAGCATTGACGGTTGTAACCAGCTTCCTTGGTGCGGTACTTTCCACCCGAATTTTGAAAAAACATTTTGAGAAAGCCGGGCTGTTGTAATACAGGAGGAGCCCAATGAAACTTCATACTTTCTGAGGAGGATTACCTGAAAGCAATATTCATACCATTGGTATTTCTAAGCCGAGCGTCAGCCATGGAGTCAAGCTCTTGCGCAAGGGTGGTTTTCTCACGAAAGCAGGAAATAACTTTCTACACTTTACTGATTTGGGACAAGAAACGGCATAGCCGCTTGGCTATGCCGTTTCTTACTTCAATGTTATCTCAATTCACCGCTCCCTTTCGCCAGTCCTTTTTATGTCGAAAGGTTTAGACAAGTTCAAAGTTCCCGCTCGAGCAGGTTTGCGTGTTTCCTCTTGCGAGACATTCAGAGCGACCGAGAGCTCGCCGAGCACCAGCGCGTCGATGCGCCTTAGGAAGCGACGATCGATCTCGCTCACTTTTTTTCCGGCGCGGCGCGCAGAGCGTGTTTTCCGTGTGATGGCGCGGTAGAGACGCAGGAGATCCGCACAGCGGAAGCTCTGTTGGGCGCGCCGATAGCGGAACTCAAGTTCCGCGGGGCGTAGGCCCTCAAAGCTCATGACTTCTTCTCCCTGCATACTGTGAATGGTCTCCAGCGCTTCTTCTCTCGAAATCACGGGGCGAAGGACGGTTTTTGTGCTGTCGACAGGGGTGTAAATGACGTCACCGGATGAGAAAAGAGGCGTCAGGACATAGTAGCGCTTTTGCGCCTGCTGCCTCGGAGAAGGTGAGCTCCTGAATATCGCGGACGCGACACACGCCGGAACTTTCATAGACAACAATATCGTCAATCTGGTACATAGTCCACCTCCTTTCTCTAGTCTAACACAGACAAAGGAGTTTTCCGACAATTTTACGAAAATCTCTCTTTTCAACAAAGCAGAGCAAATAAAAGCGGAACTATATTACACAATGACGATTTGCTGCCGCAAATAGGAGGGCAACGAGGTTCCGTTGTCGCCGTAGCAGAGAGAATTCCAGAGATCCGCGGCGTGCACTTCGGCTTGGAAGAGATCGCGCGCGGCGGGAGAGCGGAGCAGGCTCTCGGCTGCGGCCGGCCGGCTCACCATGGGAATGGTGGCAGCCTGCTTTAAGAGAGAGAGCAGCGCCTCCGAATCCCGGCGAAAACCGAGAAGACGCGCATAGGGCGCGGCACCGATCGGCGGCAACTCTCCGGTTTCTCTGCCCTCGGCCGAAGCGGCTGCCACAGCCTCTTCGCGCGCGGCATTTTTCCAGCGAAGAAGGTCGGACTTCCGTATGCCGAGGAAGATATGTGTCAGTGCACGGGCCACGCGGGTGTGCGTATACTGTCTGGTCTTAAGACTGTTCACAAGTGCCTCATAGTTCTCCTCCCGGAACTCCGCATTCGCAATGCGGTCCGCAAGGTCCTCCGAGACATCGGAGAAGGAGGAAAGCGCAGTGCCTTCATAGAGCTGGTCCAAAACGCGGCGCTCAATGGGACCGACCATGCAGGCGGGATTTAAATAGGGGGCAGAGGCAAAGACCTCCGAAGCGGCGCGCGGCACCATGCGGACCAAATCATCCCAAGAGCCGCCGTTTAAAATGTGAGAGCGTATGGCGGTTGCGGAACTGAAATCGCCCTGCAGTATGGGATCGTGGTAGTCGCTGCCCTTTCTCGAGACCGTGGTCAGGCGAATCGGTATGCGTTCGGCACGTGCGGCGCGCGCATACTCAAAGGCGAGAATGTTGTTCGGCTTTGAAAGCAGTTCACGGGTGCGAAGCAGGAGAGAATTGTCCGCGCCTGCCTGAAACAAATCGGCTGCGATGGCATTGACCCTGGCTTCCGCATAGGTGAGGCCGGTTTTTAAACCCTCACGCAGACTGTGCTGAAACGCCTCCGAGCCCTCATCAATCACATCGAGGAGCATGGAGAGCTCTTCCGCAGAGACATCTTCGGTACCGCAGCAGAGATTCGGAATGCCGAGTCCCGCAAGCATGCTCACGCCGTAGGCCGCGTAGTCACGGGCGGAAGCAGAGCTGAAAGGGGTCGGAATCTCGAAAACGGCGTCCGCACCGGCGCGCAGCGCCGCCTCCGCACGCTTCAGGGGCGAATAGATTGCGGGCATGCCGCGCTGCACAAAGTAGCTGCTCAAGAAGACCACGCAGTAGGAGGCACCGGTCAGTGCGCGCGCATTTCGCATTTGATAGAGATGCCCGTTGTGAAACGGATGATATTCAGCAATAATTCCAACGACCTGCGCAAGATTTATCATACTCTCTCCTGTATTTTGAAAAAAACAGCCTTCCGTCTTGTCACTCGTTTGTCGATTGGTCTATAATAACAGAGATTGTGAATATTATAAAGTTGAAGGGGGAAACACACAATGAAAATTCTTGTCATGAACTGCGGAAGCTCTTCTCTCAAGTATCAGCTGATCGATATGGAGAATGAGAGTGTGCTCGCGAAGGGTCTCTGCGAGAGAATCGGAATCGAGGGCTCTCTGCTTGCTCACACGCCGGCGGGCGGCGAGAAGTATAAGCTCGAGGTTGCGATGCCGACTCACAAGGAGGCGATTGAGCTTGTCATGAAGGCTCTTGTCGATCCCGACCACGGTGTGATTCAGAGCACGGATGAGATTTCCGCAATCGGACATCGTGTGGTTCACGGCGGAACGTATTACAGTGCGTCCGTTCTGGTTGATGAGAACGTCAAGAAGGCGATTGCGGACTGCTTCGATTTGGCCCCCTTCACAATCCGGCAAACCTCATGGGTATTGAAGCCTGCGAGGCGGCTATGCCCGGAAAGCCGAATGTCGCTGTGTTTGATACGGCTTTCGGCATGAGCATGCAGGAGAAGGCTTATCTCTACGCACTGCCCTACGAGTACTACGAGAAGTATAAGGTTCGCCGCTACGGCTTCCACGGCACCAGCCACAACTTTGTTGCGGGCGAGGTGATTCGCAAGGGCGGTCTGGATCCGAAGAATGCAAAGGTTGTCGTGTGCCACCTCGGCAACGGAGCTTCGGTCTCGGCCTCGATCGGCGGCAAGTGCGTGGATACATCCATGGGCATGACTCCGCTCGAGGGCCTTATTATGGGCACTCGCTCGGGAGACATTGACCCCGCGATCATTCAGTTTATCTGCGAGCACGAGAAGCTCACGGTTGAGGAGATGACGGATGTTCTGAATAAGAAGTCCGGTGTTCTGGGCCTCAGCAATGGCATTTCCTCCGATTTCCGCGACATTGACGATGCGGCAAACGACGGCAACAAGCTCGCAAGGGTGGCACTCGACGCTTTCACGCTCCGCGTTGCGAAGTATGTCGGCGCTTATATCACCGAAATGAACGGTGTCGATGCGATTGCCTTCACGGCAGGTGTCGGCGAGAACGATAAGTTCATGAGAAAGAATATCTGCGCATACCTCGAGTACCTCGGCGTGGAAATTGACGACGAGAGAAACAATGTGCGCGGTGAAGAGCGCCTGGTTTCGACGGACAGCTCGAAGGTCAAGGTATACCTCCTTCCGACCAACGAGGAGCTCGCAATCGCAAGAGATACGCTCGCACTGACGAAGTAAGTTTTCGGGGCAGAACGCTCCGAATCTGTTTCCCGCAGAGGGAGAAAGGAAAAATCCCATGTACACATTCGGTACGATGATCCACAAGCTCAAAGAGAACCCGAAGACCATTGTGTTTACGGAGGGCACGGACCCGCGCATTCTCGAGGCTGCTTCCCGCCTGTTGGCAAGCAACTTCTTAAAGCCGATTCTGGTCGGCAACCCGGAGGCAATTGAGGCTGCTGCGGAGGACGCCGGCTACAACATCCGCGGTGCACAGATCATCGATCCGGAGAACTTTGACCGCTTTGACGAGATGGTCGAGATGTTCTGCGAGATCAGAAAGTCGAAGGGCGTGACCCCGGAGCAGGCCAAGAAGGTTCTTTCCGGCGCGAACTACTTCGGCACCATGCTGATTAAGATGGGTATCGGTGACTGCCTGCTCGGCGGCGCTACCTACTCCACCGCAGACACGGTTCGTCCGGCCCTCCAGATTATCAAGACCAAGCCGGGCAACAAGATTGTCTCCTCCTGCTTCATCCTGGTTCGTCCGTCCGCTACCGGTGACAACGAGCTGCTCGCAATGGCAGACTGCGCAATCAACATCAAGCCGACCGAAGACGAGTTGGTCGAGATTTGCGGTGAGACCGTGAACTGCGCAAAGATTTTCGGCATCGAGCCGAAGGTCGCTTTCCTCAGCTACTCGACCGTGGGTTCCGGCTCCGGTGAGGATGTCGACAAGATGAGAAATGCTTGCGCAAAGGCGAAGGTTGCGTTCCCGGACGAGGCAATCGACGGCGAGATGCAGTTTGACGCAGCGGTTTCCCCGACTGTCGCGCGCACCAAGATGAAGGACAGCAAGGTCGCAGGTTATGCGAATACCTTCATTTTCCCGGACATCAATGCGGGTAACATCGGTTACAAGATTGCACAGAGACTCGGCGGCTTCGATGCCTACGGCCCGATCCTGCTCGGTCTGAATGCGCCGATCAACGACCTTTCCAGAGGCTGCAACGCACTCGAGGTCTACTCGATGGCAATCGTGACCGCAGCACTCGCATAAGTGTCATAAACAGCTTGACAGGATAGATGTTGTATATTACACTATTCCCGTTATGCCAGAAATGGATGATTGCGGTTTTCAACCGTTAACGCTACGAGGTGAGGAGGTGTTTCAGGATGTCGATTTGTCCGAAGAATAAATCTTCCAAAGGCCACAGAGATCAGAGAAGAGCCAACTGGAAGATGGGCGTGATGAACCTTGTCAAGTGCCCGAAGTGCGGCGAGCTCATGATGCCGCATCGCGTCTGCAAGAACTGCGGGACGTACAATAAGAAGGAGATCGTGAAAGTCGCTGACTGAGCCTTTCTTCCTGCGAAATAATGCATGAACCGCTCCGGACGAAAGTCCGGGGCGGTTTTCTTTACAACTTGCGGGGGCAGGGGCTTTGCTTTATCATAAGTAGGCAGAGGTGAAAACGTATGGTGAGAGTAGCAGTAGACGCGATGGGCGGTGACAACGCGCCCGGTGAAATTGTAAAGGGTTGCCTGGAGGCGCTGAGAAAGAGTCCCGAGGTAAAAATTCTGCTCTGCGGAAAACCGGAGGCCCTGGAGCAAGCGCTTGCGGGACAGAGCTACCCGACGGAGCGCCTGGAAACGGTACCGGCATCGGAGGTCATTGAGACCGGCGATTCACCGGTTATTTCCGTGCGGAAAAAGAAGGATGCCTCTCTCTCGTGGTCGGCATGAAGCTGATACGTGAGGAGAGAGCGGATGCCTTTGTTTCCGCCGGTAACAGCGGTGCGATACTGGTCGGCGGTCAGGTACTGGTCGGTCGGCTGCCCGGTGTGGAGCGCGCGCCCTTTGCGCCCCTGCTCCCGACCGAGGACGGCGGCGCCACCCTGCTTTTGGACTCGGGCGCCAATGTGGACGCGAAGGCGGCGCATCTCGTACAGTTTGCGCAGATGGGCTCGCTTTATATGGAGAGAGCGCTCGGCATAAGCTGCCCGCGTGTTGCGATTTTGAACGTGGGACTGGAAGAAGAAAAGGGCAATGCGCTGGTCAAGGAGACTTATCCGCTCCTCAAGGCGACGCCCGGACTCAACTTCATCGGCAGCATTGAGGCGCGTGAGGTTCTGCACGGTCAGGCGGATGTCTGCGTCGCGGAGGCCTTTACCGGAAACATGGTCTTAAAGGCCATCGAGGGAACCGCTGCGACCTTTCAGACTATTATTAAACGGGCGGCCATGTCGAATTTGCGGAGCAAGATCGGTGCGGCGCTTCTGAAGCCGGCCTTAAAAGAAGCCTTGAAGGGCTTCGATGCATCCCGCTACGGTGGCGCACCCATGCTCGGTCTGCGCGGCCTTGTGGTCAAGGTGCACGGAAACGCAAAGGCGGCCGAGGTCTGCAATGCGGTGTTGCAGTGCGAGACCTTCCATCGAGAGAACATATTACAGAGCATTGCGGAGGCAGTGAATGTTGGAGAGAGATGAAATTCGGCGCATTGTCGCGGAGGTTCTGGAACTACCCACGGAAGAACTGGATGACCGCGCGAACTTCACCGAGCTTTATTTTGCGGATTCTCTGGAGCGCTACCGCATTGTGCTTGGGCTTGAGAGCTTTTTTCAGCTTCGGTTTCCGCCCGAAGCGGTCGATAAAATACAGTCCGTCGAGTCTGCGGAGCGCGCCGTTCGCGCACTCCGCGCCGGGCGGTGAGAGGAGAGGCTTTGGATTCCGATATCATGAAAGAGTTGGAGGAGCATCTGAACTACTCCTTTCAAAACAAGGAGCTTTTGGTTCAGGCGCTCACGCATACTTCCTTTGCGAATGAGGCGCACAGCGGGCATCTCGGGTCGAACGAGAGGCTTGAGTTCCTCGGCGATGCGGTGCTGGAACTGGTGAGTTCCGATTTCTTTTACCGCGAGAAGACACAGCTCAGCGAGGGAGAACTCACAAAGCTCCGGGCAAGTTTTGTCTGCGAGCCGGCACTCGCCTATTGCGCGGAGCAGATTCCGCTCTCCCCGTATCTGCTGCTCGGAAGAGGTGAGGAGATGACCGGCGGCAGAACCCGTCCCAGCATTGTGAGCGATGCGATGGAGGCCGTGGTGGGAGCACTCTATCTGGACGGGGGACTTGAGATTGCAAGGGACTTTATTGAGCGTTTTATTCTGAACGACATTGAGGGAAAACGCTATTTTTATGATGCAAAGACCATATTGCAGGAAGAAATCCAGAAGGACAAGGATGCGGTCCTTTCGTACGAACTCCTCGCCGAGACGGGGCCGGAGCACATAAAGCGCTTCACGGTCGCGGCGCTTCGGGACGGCGTTGCCATTGCGGAGGGCACGGGAAGCAGCAAGAAGGAGGCTGAGCAGCGCGCGGCTTATGCAGCGCTCCTCACCCTAGGTATTGCGGAATCCGGAGGGACTTCATGTACTTAAAAAGTATTGAGGTACAGGGCTTTAAGTCCTTCGCAAATAAAATTCTGTTTTCGTTTCAGCACGGTGTCACCGGCATCGTGGGTCCGAACGGCTCGGGCAAGTCGAATGTCGGCGATGCGGTGCGCTGGGTGCTCGGTGAACAGAGTGCAAAGAGTCTTCGCGGCGGCAACATGCAAGACGTTATCTTTGCGGGAACCGCAAGCCGGAAACCGCAGGGCTTTGCCTATGTGGCAATCACTCTTGACAATGCGGATCGTGCCCTCTCACTCGATTACGACGAGGTCACCGTTTCGCGGCGGCTGTACCGTTCGGGGGAGAGTGAGTATCGCTTAAACGGGAGTCCCTGCCGCTTAAAGGATGTCAATGAACTCTTCATGGACACCGGAATCGGGCAGGAAGGCTACTCCATCATAGGGCAGGGTCAGGTGGAAAAGATACTCTCCGGCAGACCTGAGGAGAGGCGTGAACTCTTCGACGAGGCGGCGGGTATCACAAAGTTCCGAAAGCGCAAGGCTGCGGCCGAGAAGAAGCTTGAGAGCGAACACGACAATTTGGTGCGCGTCTCCGATATTCTGCAGGAGCTCTCGAAACAGGTGGAACCGCTCAGGAAGCAGTCCGAGACAGCCGAGAAATACCTCAAGTTGAGAGACGAGGTAAAGGCCCTCGATTTGAATTTGTTCTTGCTGCAGAGCGAGGCTTCGAAAAGCGCACTTGCGGAAATCGAAAAGCGCGCGCAGATTCTCAGCGATGAGGTGGCGCGTGCGGTCGGTGAGGAGGAGGCGCTGAAGCGGCAGTACGAGTCCTTGGATCGCCTGCTCGAAGAACTGGATGCCTCACTCGCCGCAACGCGGGAAGAGCTCGAAGCGCGGCGCAGGGAGAACGGCAATGTGAGCGGTCGCATCGCTGTTTTGGAGGAGCAGACCCGCGCGGAACAAACGAAAATCGAAGAGATTTCCGCGCGACGGGAACGCAGCGAGCGAGAGCGCGGCACACGCGAAGAGGAACGCAGGAGCCTCCTGGAAAAGCAAGCGAGTATTGCAAAGACAGCCGAAGAGGCCGGCAGTCGCGCGTCAAAAGCGGAGTCCGAGCGCCTTGCCTCCGAACAGGCCGTGCAGGCCCTTGAGGAAGAGCTACAGCGCCGCAAGGACACGGTCATTTCGCTGATCAACGAGCGCGCGGATATGAGTTCCCGCGGCGCGCGTTACGAGGCCATGATGCAGGAGGCCAATATCCGCGCGTCCAAGAGCGCGCAGCGACTCTTGCAGTTAAAGACAGACTTTTGACGGTCTGGAACTTGCCCTGCAGCGTGCGGAAGCGGAGACAAGCGAACTCCGGGAAAAGCGAGACACCGCGGGACAGGAGAGGGCGGAACTCGGCAAAGCGCATTGCCGAGAATGAAAAGGCGCAGAGTTCCCTTGCTTTCGCTGCTGCGTGAGACACAGAAAGCCTATCAGGCCAATGCGGCCCGGCTCGAGACCCTGCAGAAACTTTACGGAGCGCTATGAGGGCTTCGGCCAGAGTGTGCAGCGCGTCATGGGCGTCCGTGACCGCGTGCGCGGTATTTACGGCGTGGTGGCGGACCTCATTTCGGTCGAAAAGCGCTACGAACAGGCCATCGAGACGGCACTCGGCGCGCGCATGCAAAATATCGTCGTGGATAACGAAGAGACGGCGAAGCAGCTCATCGAATTCCTGAAAAAGAATCGCTACGGCCGGGCAACCTTTTTGCCGCGCAGTGCCCAGAACCCGCGACCCTTTGACGCCGGGGCGGTGCTGAAAGAGCCCGGTGTCCTCGGCATTGCGTCCGATCTTGTGAAGACGGAGGCACAGTACGCCGTCGTGCTTCAAAACCTGATCGGAAGAGACATCGTGGTCGACAACATTGACCACGCGATTGCCATCTCCAAAAAAGTATCGCCAGAGTTACCGTCTGGTGACCCTCGAGGGGATCAGTTGAACCCGGCGGTTCCATGACGGGCGGTGCATTTCGAAACAGCTCGAATCTCCTGAGCCGCCGTCGCGAGATGGATGAGCTTAAACTCGCGCAGGAAAAGCTTTTACACCGAAACGAGAGCGAGGAGCGGGAGTTAAAAGAACTGCGGGACAGCCTTCGCACACTCTCCGAACGTTTTCAGACGCTCGGAGAGGAAGAGCATACGCTCTCGATTTCGCTGAATACGGCGGAACTCTCCAAGAAGAGCTTGCGCGAAAAGAAGAACGAACTCGAGTCGCAGCTCAAGGAGCTCGGAAGCGAACGCCGGGAGATTACGACCAGCCTTGAGTCCCTGGAGATGAATCGCGGCGGTTTACAGGGGGATTTGGACAGCATCGATTTGAGACAGCGCGAGGAAGAGGCGGAGATCCAAAAGCTGCAGTCAACGCTGGAAGAAAAGCGGCGGGCGCATACGGCCCTGCTCGAGCAGCAGTCAAAGACCGCAATCGAAGCGAGTCTTGCGGCGGAGCAACAGCGTCATCTCCGAGAAAATCTGCGCCGAGTCGAAGAAGAGATCGCGAGAATCGCGGCAGAGTCCGAGGCACTTCTCGCCGAGCGTGAGGCTTCCGAGCGGTCGGTCGAAGCGCGGCGGCAAAGTATAGGCGAGGCGCGGGAAGCGCTGCGGGCGCTCGAAGAAGAACAGCGGAAACTTGAGGAAGCACTGGCCTCGCTTGAGGCCGAGAAAAGCCGTCATAACGGCGAGCAGAAGCAGCGTTTTGAAAAACGCGATGAAATCACGGCGCGGAGAACCGAGCTTGAAAAAGATCTGTTCCGCGTGAACGCGCAGCGGGACAAGGAGACAGAGCAGCGTGAGGCGCAGTGCGCGTACATCCTCAGTGAGTATAATCTCACCGAGGAGGGCGCTAGGCAGTACCGCGATCCCTTCGCTCGGCGATATGCCGGAGGCAAAGCGCAGCATACGCGAGAAAGAAAGAGGCGATGCGTGCCCTCGGCAATGTCAATGTCAACGCGATTGAGGATTACAAGGAGGTCTCCGAGCGTCACAGCTTCCTGAGCACGCAGTGCGAGGATTTGAGACGGGCCGAGGATGCACTGAAACAGGTCATCGAGGAACTGGATCTCGGCATGCGGAAGCGCTTTCTCAGAGGGCTTTCAGAGCATACAGAAGGCCTTCAACCAGGTGTTTCGCGAGCTCTTCGGCGGCGGTAAAGGTGAACTTCGGCTCGAAGAGGGGGTCGATTTACTGGAAGCCGGCATTGCGATTATCGCAGAGCCCCCGGGCAAGAAGCTGCAGAACATGATGCAGCTATCGGGCGGCGAGAAGGCGCTCACGGCGATTGCCCTGCTCTTTGCGATTCAGAACCTGAAGCCTTCGCCCTTTGCGCTGCTCGACGAGATCGAGGCGGCGCTCGATGACTCCAACGTGGATCGTTTTGCGCAATACCTGAAAAAGCTCGCAAAGAACACGCAGTTCATCGTCATCACCCACCGGCGCGGCACCATGGTCGCGGCGGATCGGCTCTACGGTATCACGATGCAGGAGAAGGGCGTATCCGCCCTGGTCTCCGTGAGTCTCATTGAAGATCAGCTGGATAAGTAGGAGGAGTAATGGCAGAGGAAAAGAAAGGGTTTTTCAGCCGTCTGGTTGCGGGACTTGAAAAGACCAGAAAGGCTGTGGTCTACGGCCTCGACGACCTGTTCAACGGCCCCGGAGAGGTGGATGATGAGTTCTTTGACGAACTCGAGGAGATTTTAATCACCGGCGATGTGGGGGTCCGCGCAACCGATGAGATTTTGGAGGAGCTCCGCGAGGCGGTCGAAGCGCAGCACGTGCGGGCGCGCAGTGCCTGCCGCGATCTTCTGATTGACAGCATCAAGTCCAGAATGGATCTCGGGGAGAATGCGTATGACTTCGAGAAACAACCTTCGGTTCTGCTTTTAATCGGCGTGAACGGTGTCGGCAAGACGACGACCGCAGGGAAAAATGGCGGCGCAGGCAAAAGCAGACGGAAAGCGTGTTCTGCTCGCCGGGGCCGATACCTTCCGTGCGGCGGCCATCGAACAGCTGGAGGCCTGGTCGCAGCGCGCCGGTGTCGAGATGGTCAAATCCTCGGCAGGCGCGGATCCGGCGGCGGTTGTGTTCGATGCCTGCCAGGCAGCGAGAGCGCGCCGTACGGATCTCCTGATTTGCGATACGGCGGGGCGCTTACACAACAAAAAGAATCTCATGGAAGAACTCAGGAAGATAGACCGTGTTCTGCAGAGAGAACTCCCGGATTATCGACGCGAGACCCTGCTCGTGCTGGACGGCACGACGGGACAGAATGCGATAGAACAGGCCAAGGAGTTCGGCGATATCTGCGAGATTTCCGGCGTTGCGCTGACCAAGCTCGACGGCTCGGCCAAGGGCGGCGTTGCGATTGCGATTCAGGCAGAGTTAAAATTGCCGGTCAAGTACATCGGCGTCGGAGAAAAAATCGACGACCTCAGAAAGTTTGACGCGGCGCAGTATGTCGAAGCGCTGTTTGCGCGGGACAGTGAGAGTGAAGAGGAGGCAGAGTCATCATGGAACCAATGACATTGGAGGCATTTGAAGAGGCGAGCGAGTGCGTGCGCGAGGTGACCAAGGAGACCAAACTGATTTACTCGGATTTCTTTTCGCGTCAGAGCGGAAATAAGGTCTACTTAAAGCCCGAGAACATGCAGCAAACCGGCGCTTACAAGGTGCGCGGCGCATATTATAAGATTGCGACCATGGACGAGGAAGCGCGGAAAAAGGGGCTCATCACGGCATCCGCAGGCAACCACGCACAGGGCGTGGCCTTCGCGGCAAAGCTCGCCGGCATCAAGGCAACCGTCTGCATGCCGAAGGTGACGCCGCTCATGAAGATTAATCGCACCAAGGCACTCGGCGCCGAGGTGGTGCTCTACGGCGACGTGTTCGACGATGCGCTGCAGCGCGCCCATGAGATCGCGGCGGAGACCGGTGCGACCATCGTGCATCCGTTCGATGATTTGACGGTCGCGACCGGACAGGGCAGCATTGCAATGGAAATCGTGAAGGAACTCCCGACCGTCGATTACATTTTGGTGCCGATCGGCGGCGGCGGCCTTGCGAGCGGTGTCTCGACCCTCGCGAAGCTGTTGAACCCGAACATACACGTGATCGGTGTCGAGCCGGAAAATGCGGCCTGCATGAAGGCTTCGCTCGAGGCGGGAGAGGTTGTGACGCTGCCGAGCGCCAACACCATTGCGGACGGCACGGCGGTGAAGCGCCCCGGTGAAAAGCTTTTCCCCTATATTCAGAAAAACGTGGACAGCATCATCACGATTCAGGACAATGAGCTGATTGTCTCTTTCCTGGACATGGTCGAGAACCACAAGATGATTGTCGAGAACTCTGGCCTTCTGACGGTCGCGGCGCTCAAACACCTCGACATCAAAAACAAGAAGATTGTGAGCATACTCTCCGGCGGCAACATGGATGTGATTACCATGGCATCCTTGATTCAGCACGGCCTCATTCAGAGAGACCGCATCTTTACGGTGTCCGTGCTGCTTCCGATCGCCCGGTCAGTTGGCGCGGGTCGCGGAGGTCATCGCGGAGGAGAGCGGAAATGTCATCAAGCTCGAACACAATCAGTTTGTGAGCATCAACCGCAATGCGGCCGTGGAACTTCGCATTACGATGGAGGCCTTCGGAACCGAACACAAAGAGAAAATTTGCGATCGCTTGAAGCAGGAGGGCTATCGCCCGAAATTGGTGCGTTCAAAGGGGACCTACAGTGAATGAATCTGCGAAAACCAATGCGATTTACTTTGTAAAATGGTCAATCTACGCGATTGTCACAGGCCTCACAATCGGCCTGGTCGGCATGTTGTTCCGGAAGGGTGTTGACTTCGGAATCGCAAATTGGAAACAGCACCCGCAGTTCATTCTCTTGTCGCCCCTCTCGGCTCTGCTCATCGTCGCCTTACAAAAGGGTTTGCACGAGGAGAAAAACGGCGGAACCAATACCGTCATCGACTCGATCACCGAGGGAAAGCACATCACGGTGCAGACCGCGCCGCTCATTTTCTTCTCGACCGTACTCTCGCATCTCGTCGGTGCCTCGGTGGGCAGAGAGGGAGCGGCGCTCATGATGGGAGGCAGCCTCGGCGAGGCGCTGTCGAAACTCTTCCGTATGGATGAGAAAGACAAGCGTATCGCAATTATGTGCGGTATGTCGGCTTGTTTTTCGGCCATCTTCGGAACGCCGCTTGCGGCGGCCGTTTTCCCCATGGAGATGATTTCGGTCGGCGTCATGTATTATGCCGCGTTGATTCCCTGCCTCTTTGCTTCTTTCATCGCTTCGCATGTCTCCCTGCACTTCTGCGTAGCGGGAGAAGTGTTCCCGATTACGGAGGTACCGGACTTTCATCTGCCGGGGGCCGTCACGGTGATTCTCTTTTCCATGCTCTGTGCGCTCCTCGCAATGGGGTTCAGTATTATCCTGTATCGCGGACACCACTATACCGCGAAGCGCATCCCGAATCCCTGGCTCAGGGCGTTGATCGGCGCATTTGCGTTAATTGCTCTCACAGCCTTAAATCAGAGATTTTTTACCGGGGCGCTGGATTTTAACGGCGGCGGTTTCGGGCTCATTGAAAAGGCCTTTCGCGGCGAGGCGGCTTGGTACAGCTTCCTCTTTAAAATTCTCTTTACCTGCGTCTGTATTTTCGGAAGCTTTAAGGGAGGAGAGATTGTGCCGACCCTCACCATAGGCGCCTGCTTCGGTGCAGCCTTTGCGCAGCTCTTTCATCTGCCTGTGCAGCTCTATGCAGGGATAGGCATCGCAGCGTTTTTTGTCGGCATGACCAACAGTCCCTTCAGCTCCCTGCTTCTCTGCTTTGAGCTCTTCGGCTTTGAAGGAATGCCCTATTATGCCTTTGCGATTGCGGTCAGCTTTACGCTCTCCGGTTACTACGGGCTCTACACAAGTCAGAAGTTCCCGTATTCCAAGACCGAGGCGCTCTTTATCAACCGCAAGGGGCCCAGAAAACTCTGGGAGCATCCCGGCGACGCCGCAGAAGAAAAATAAAAAAAAACCGAGAGTGTCAAGGTAAATACTTGACAGCACTCTCGGTTCTTTTTATACTTGGACCCATGGGTAATGAAAGTCCGGAGAAGTTCGCAGACCGAGACCTTCTCTTTGATTTCTACGCGGAGCTCCTCACGGAGCACCAACGGCATATTTTTGAAGCGGTCGCGTTCCTCGACTGTTCTCTCAGTGAAGTTGCGCGGGAGGCGGGCATCAGCCGCCAGGGCGTTTCGGACCTCGTGCGGCGCACCGAAGAGCAACTCTACGCCTATGAGAGAAAGCTCCATATGGCGGAGAAATTTCGAGCGGAACAGCGGATTGCGCGGGAGCTTCTTCGTCTCAGCGAGGCGGAGAACGGTGAAACCTTGCTCCCGGAGATTCGGAAACTCGCAAACGAGCTCATGCAGCTCACAGCGCGCTAGGCGGAGGGATGAAATGGCGTTTGAGAGTCTGACTGAAAAATTACAGCGCGTCTTTCGTGATCTGCGCGGCAAGGGAAAACTCAGCGAAGAAGATACCAAGGCAGCGCTCAAGGAAGTTCGCATGGCGCTTCTCGAGGCCGATGTCAACTTCAAGGTGGTCAAGCAGTTTGTAAAGAGCATCGAGGAGAGAGCGGTCGGGTCGGAAGTGCTGGAATCCCTGACGCCCGGCCAGCAGGTTGTCAAAATCGTCAACGAAGAGCTCATTAAGCTCATGGGCTCCGAGACCACGGAGATTAAACTCTCGCAGGACAGGGATATCACCGTCATTTTGATGGCAGGTCTCCAGGGTGCCGGTAAGACGACAACGGCTGCCAAACTTGCGGGAAAACTCAAGGCGAAGGGGCACAGACCGCTCCTTGCGGCCTGCGACGTATACCGCCCTGCGGCAATCGAACAGTTGCGCGTGAACGGCGAGAAGGTGGGCATCCCGGTCTTTTCGATGGGAAGCAATACCGACCCCGTGAACATCGCCCGCGCGGCCTTTGAGAAGGCGCGTCAGGACCACAACGACATCCTGATTGTCGATACCGCGGGTCGTCTGCAGATCGACGAGCAGATGATGGAGGAGCTGCGTCGCATCAAGGAGGAGCTTCGTGCCGATTGGACGCTGCTCACGGTCGATGCGATGACAGGTCAGGAGGCCGTCAATGTCGCAAAGACCTTCGAGGAGAAAATAGGGGTCGACGGCGTGATTGTTACCAAGCTCGACGGCGATACGCGCGGCGGTGCGGCTCTCTCGATTAAGGCAGTCACCGGAAAACCCATACTCTACGTCGGCATGGGTGAGAAACTCTCGGATCTCGAGCAGTTCTATCCGGACCGCATGGCATCGCGCATCCTCGGCATGGGTGATATTCTCTCGCTGATCGAAAAGGCACAGGCGGAGGTCGATGAAGCCGAGGCACGCCGCATGAGCGAAAAACTCAAGAAGGCGGAGTTTGACTTCAATGACTTCCTGGACCAGATGAAGCAGGTCAAGAAACTCGGCGGCATTGCGGGTATTATGGCGATGATGCCGACCGCCGGTGCGGGCATGCCGGAAATCGACGAGAGCCATATGGGGCGTGTCGAAGCGATGATACTCTCCATGTCCAAGGAGGAGAGGGCAAACCCCTCGCTTTTGAATCCTTCGCGGAAAAATCGCATTGCGAAGGGCGCCGGTGTGGACATCACCGAGGTGAACCGCATGGTCAAACAGTTTGAGCAGATGCGGAAGATGATGAAACAGCTTCCGGGTATGATGAAGAGCAAGAACCGCGGCGGTCGCGGTGGGCTCGGCGGGCTTTTCGGTAAGCTCGGTTTTTAAGTTCGGTATCACTGCAAATTTTGCATTGTACATACAAATCATTTGATTTTAGGAGGAAACAACAATGGCAGTTAAGATGAGACTTCGCAGAATGGGACAGAAGAAGGCACCGTTTTACCGCATTATCATCGCGGATGAGAGAAGCCCGCGTGACGGACGCTTCATCGCTGAGATCGGCCTCTACGATCCGACCAAGGAGCCGAGCCTGATCAAGTTTGATGAGGAAGAGGCAAAGAAGTGGCTGAAGAACGGCGTGCAGCCGACCCCGCGCGTCGCTAAGCTCCTGAAGCTCTCCGGCATCACGGAATAAAGCGATGAAAGAGTTGGTGGAAGTCATCGCAAAGGCGCTGGTCGACTGCCCGGAAGAAGTCCGTGTTTCCGAAGAGGAGAGAGAAGATGCGATTGTGCTGAAGCTCTCGGTTGCGGAAGCCGACATGGGACGGGTGATTGGCAAGGGAGGCCGTATCGCAAAGTCGATTCGCGCTGTCCTGAGAGCGGCTTCCGCTCGCCAGTCAAAGCACATCATTTTGGACATTGACTGAGTATAATAGTGAGGAACGCGCGTGACAGACAAGTTTAGAATCGGCGTCATCAGCTCTGTGCACGGCATACGCGGCGAGGCGAAGGTCTATGTGACCTCGGACGAGCCCGAACGCTTTCGCAAGCTGAAATATGTGCATGCGCAAAGTCCGGAGAGCGCCCAGCACCCAGGCGGTGCGCGCTACATCGGCAAGAAGACAGACCGGGCGGTTCAGTTGGAACTCAGCTCGGTCCGTTTTTTTAAGCGCATGGCAATCTGTAAATTTGAAGGCATCGATACGCCGGAGGAAATCCGGAAGTACATCGGCATGGAACTCTGGGTTCCGCGGGAAGAAGGGATAGCGCTCGAAGAGGGCGAATTCTATGTCGCGGATTTGATCGGGCTCCCCGTTATCAGCGATGCGGGAGAGACGCTGGGGAACCGTGAAAGGCCATATGGCCGACCGGCGCAAACGAGGTTGTCTCGGTTGCACGGAAGAACGGCTCGAGCTTCTGCTCCCCACATCAAGGACTGCATCCTGGAAGTGAATCCGAAGGAGGGCTTTATCAAGGTGCATCTCATGGAAGGGCTCATCTGATGCGTTTTACGATTTTGACCCTCTTTCCGGAGATGATTGAGCAGGGGCTCTCGGTCAGCATACTCGGGCAGGGCGAAGGAGAAGGGCTTTATCAGCTTTGATGTGCGAAATATCCGCGACTATACGACGGAGCGGCACGGGTCATGTCGATGACGCGCCCTACGGCGGCGGCGCGGGCATGCTCATGCAGGCAGACCCGATACTGCGCTGTTACCGTGCGGTCACGGAAGAGCGGGGCAGGGCGCCGCGCGTTGTCTATGTGACGCCGCAGGGCAAGCAGTTCACCCAGGCGGACGCGAAGATGTTCGCGCAGGAAGAAGAGTTATTGATACTCTGCGGGACACTACGAGGGGGTCGATGAGCGCGCACTCGACTGCTCTCCGCAGAACCCTACTCAATCGGCGACTATGTGCTGACCGGAGGTGAGCTGCCCGCCATGGTCATGGTGGATGCCATCAGCCGCATGGCCCCCGGCGTGCTCTCGAACCAAGAGAGCGGTGAGATTGAGTCCTTCGAGGGCAAATCTCCTCGAATACCCGCAGTACACGCGTCCGGAGGTCTATGAGGGGCTACGCGTGCCACCCGTACTTCTGTCGGGCGATCATAAAGAAAGGTCGCGCAGTGGAGAAGAGAGCAGGCCCTGCTTCGCACCAGAGAGCGCAGGCCGGACCTCTTTTTCGAAGGTGGAGCTCACAAAGGCGGATCGCAAGTTCCTGAGCGAACAGGAAGCAAAAGAAGCTGAGAAAAGTGAAGGCTAGCCCTTGTGCTTTTAAAGTCGGCGTGCTAGAATAGTAAAGCTGTTTATGAAGAGATGTTCCGCTGGGGCAAAAGGCTTGCGCCCAAGAACGTCGAATGTTGCAGGAGGAAAAGAAAATGAGACAGAACCCGATTTTAGAGAAGATTGAAGCAGAGCAGATTCGTGTTCCCGGTGAGTTCAACGTCGGCGATACCGTCCGCGTTCACAACAAGATCAAAGAGGGAAACCGCGAGAGAGTCCAGATGTTTGAGGGCGTTGTGATGAAGATTCAGAACGGCGGCCTGAGAAAGACCTTCACGGTCCGCAAGATTTCCAACGGCATCGGCGTTGAGAAGACTTGGCCGTTCAGCTCTCCGTTCGTCGACAAGGTCGATGTGATCCGCCGCGGTAAGGTCAGAAGAGCAAAACTCAACTATCTGAGAAAGCTCTCCGGCAAGGCTGCAAAGGTCAAGGAGATCATCTAAACATCATATCCGCATATCAGGAGAACTATCATCTTTCATATGAAAATGATGGTTCTTCTTTTTGTGCGGAATCGGCACTCATTTTAGTTTCATGGAATCGTAAGTAAAAACCTGAGTTTCTTATGCTATACTAATAATCTGCTATACTGACTATGATCATTGAAAATATCCGGGGCTGAGTCCCTGTTTTGAATAGAACGGAGATACAATGCGCGCTGCGTATGAAACGGAAGATAGTTTATTACGGCGGATATGCCGTCTGATTGTTGAGATTGTAACGGTCATCGCCTTTGCATGGTTTATCGTTTATTCCTTCGGAACCCAGGTGGTGAACAGCGGCCAAAGCATGCGTCCCACCATGGAGGACGGAGATAGGCTGCTTTTGGATCGCTTCGGCTTTAAGCTATTCGGTCCCCAGCGTTTTGACATCGTGCTCTTTAAGAGCAGCAGCGGCCAGACCAATATAAAGCGCATCGTGGCGCTGCCCGGCGAGAGCGTCGAGATTCGGGACGGCAAGCTCTATGTGAACGGCAAGCTTCTCGAGAGCCCTTCCCATCTCAAATTCGGGGAAATTACGAGCCCCGGCCGGGTCGGCGAGAGCATTTCGCTCGGTCGGGACGAATATTTTGTGTTGAGTGATAACCTGGAGTCGGGAGAAGATTCCCGCTCCGAGAGTATAGGCAATGTCACGCGGAAAATGATACGCGGTCGGGTGTGGTTCCGAATGCAACCCTTCGGTTCCCTGGGACGCATCCGCTGAGAATTGAGGAAACGAAATGAATATACAGTGGTATCCGGGACATATGACCAAGGCGCGCCGTGAGATGGAAGCCGATGTGCGCATCGTCGACATGGTAATCGAACTTCTGGACGCGAGAGCGCCGATGGCGAGCGGCAACCCGGAAATACGGAGACTGGGACAGGGCAAAGAGCGAGTGATTGTCCTGAATAAATCCGACCTCGCGGATGCGGCGACCACGGCAGCCTGGATACGCTGCTTTCAAGCGGAGGGCGCGCACTGCATCGCTATGGATGCGCGCGGCAGCGGAAACCGTAAACTCTTGATGCGGACCATTGAGGCGGCGGCCGCCGCAAAGCGGGAGCGCGACAAAAAGCGCGGTATTTTAAATCGCCCGGTGCGAGCCATGGTCGCAGGCATCCCGAACGTGGGAAAATCCACCCTGATCAATATGCTATCCGGCAGAAGTTCCGCGAAAACCGGCAATAAGCCGGGCGTGACACGCGGAAACCAGTGGATACGGTTTCAGCAGTCCATCGAGCTTCTTGACACTCCCGGCATACTCTGGCCTAAATTCGAAGACCCTGCCATCGGCGAGAAAATTGCCTTCCTCGGTTCCGTCAACGAGATGATTGTGGATAAAACCGAACTTGCCGTGACCTTGCTGGCCTTTCTGGAAACCAACGGGAAACTGGAAGGGAGCCAAAGGAGCGCTATCAGCTCAAGGGGACGGAGACGGCAGCGGAGATGCTCACGGAGATCGCGCGCCTTCGCGGCTGTCTGATGGCGGGCGGCGAGCCTGATACGGAAAAAGCGGCCGGCATCGTGATCAATGAGTTCCGAAGCGGCGCGCTGGGACGCATTTCGCTGGAAGCACCGGAGGGAGAAGCGCATGGCACTCAGAACACTGAAGGGTGAGAAACTCGAGGCAGAGCGCGTAAGACTGGAGCAGCTCCGCGCCTTTGAGCGAGACTATACGGCAAAGGGCTACACGGCCATCTGCGGCATCGATGAAGCCGGAAGAGGACCGCTTGCCGGCCCTGTGGTTGCGGCGGCGGTGATACTGCCGCTCGACGCGGAAATCCTGTTTTTGAACGACTCGAAGAAACTCTCGGAGGCAAGGCGCGAGGCGCTCTACGATGAAATTTGCGCAAAGGCCGTGAGCTACGGCATCGGCACGGTCTCGCCCGCGCGCATCGATGAGATCAATATCCTGCAGGCAACGTATGAAGCGATGCGGGAGGCAATCGCAAAGCTTAACCCCGCGCCGGATCTCTGTCTGAACGATGCGGTTAAAATACCGGGGGTCACGCTTCCCCAGGTCCCGATTGTGAAGGGAGATGCAAAGAGTCTCAGCATTGCCGCGGCCTCGGTGCTCGCGAAGGTGACAAGAGACCGCTTTATCACGAGTTGCGATGCGCTCTACCCGGAATACGGTTTCGCAAAGAACAAGGGCTACGGAACAGCGGCGCATATTGCGGCACTCAAGGCGCACGGTGCGACCCCGCTCCATCGCCGGAGTTTTATTCGAAATTTTGAACTCGGCGGCAGTGAGGCATGAGAAGACAGAACACGCGCGCCATCGGTGCGCGGTATGAAGAAAAAGCGGCGGCATATCTCAGTGCCGCCGGCATCGAGATACTTGCCAAGAATTTTTATTGCCGCGGCGGTGAAATCGATTTAATCGGGAGTGACGGACAGTATCTCATTTTTTTTGAGGTCAAGTATCGCCGCAGCGGAAAGGACGGACTTCCGTTCTCGGCAATCGGCGGTGTAAAACGGCGGCGGATATTTCTTGCGGCGCGGCAATATCTCTATCGGCAACAGTTGCCGGAAAACACGCCGCTGCGCTTCGATGCCATCGGGATACTCGGAGAAGAGATTATTTGGCTTAAGGATGCATTTCGGGAGACAAGAATATAGTTCACAGTGGACGCCCGGCGCATTGAGGTGTACATTGAAAGCAAGAGAAAGGAGTGTATCGCATGGCAGACTATCAGCTTCCCCCCTGGCAGTTTGAGCCCGGGCATCAGATGGAGGTGGCCGAGACGGGTGAACTCAGTTATCTCTATTTTCCGGCGTTTCGCGCCTATCCGAAGCTTCGGCACGGCTTTTCGACACGGCAGGGCGGTGTCAGTGAGGGCTATCTCGGCACCATGAATTTTTCGTTTGACCGCGGCGACGACCCGGAGCATGTGCGAGAGAATTATCACCGCATCGCCGCGGCGCTCGGCGTGAGCTATGACTCCCTGACCGTCGCAAAGCAGACGCACACAAGCAATGTTAAGGAAATTACCATGGCTGAGCGCGGCGCAGGTGTTCGTTTTCCGCGCCCCTATGACAATGTCGACGGGATTATGACGAATGTGCCGGGCATCACGCTGGTAACTTACCACGCGGACTGTCTGCCGGTTTATCTCTACGATCCCGCCCATCAGGCGATTGCGCTGCTGCATGCGGGGTGGCGCGGCACGGTAGACAACATTGTGTCCGCCGGACTTTTGAAGATGCAGAAGGCCTACGGAACCAGAGCTTCGGATGTGATTGCGGGCATAGGTCCCGGTATCTCGGCGGCTTGCTACGAGACAAGCGAGGCGGTACGAATCCTGTTTGCCGAGACCTTCACGGATCGGGACATGGAAGGCATCTTTACAGACCCGCACATCGGCGAGGACGGCGCACGGCACTGGCAACTTGACCTTGCGCGCGCAAATCATATACTGCTGCAAAACGCGGGCGTACAGGAGATTTTTGACGGCGGTGTCTGTACCTATCGAAATGCGAAGCGTCTGTTTTCGCACCGCGCCCAAGGGGTAAAGCGCGGTCTGAATGCGGCCTTTCTGGGGCTGCCGGAAGAGGGCGGTACTCGATGAAGGAAAGGCTCAAAAGGCAGCTTGCCTTTGCGCTTGAACTCGACAAGGAGAAATCCGTATTCCGTCAGACCCATCTCTCGATCACGGGAGGCGCGAGAACGATGCCGAACACGCCTGGCACATGGCACTCATGGCGTACCTGCTTCGTGAATACGCGAATGAACCGGTCGACATTGCGCGGGTCATGCTGATGTGCCTTTTACACGATGTGGTCGAGATTGATGCGGGCGACACCTACGCCTACGACGAAGCCGCCAAGGAAAGCCAGGAGGCGCGGGAGGCCGCTGCCGCAGAGCGCATATTCGGGCTCCTGCCGACAGACCAGGCGGAAGAGTTCCGCGCCCTCTTTGAGGAGTTTGATGCGGGCGAGAGTGCTGATGCGCGCTTTGCGCGCGCCATGGATAACCTCCAGCCTCTCCTCCTAAACGACAGCAACGACGGCGGAGACTGGAAGGAGCATGCGGTGACCGAGGCCCAGGTCTACGGGCGGCAGCGCCGCACGGAACTCGGCTCAAGCGAACTCTTTCGGGTCACGGATGAAGTCTTAAAGCGCCACGTGGCTGCGGGGCATATCAGGCGGGATGAACCACAGGTCTCGAAGCGGTCGGAGGAAAGCTAAGGCAGACAACATACAGATAAAACGGAGCGCGGCTTTTGCCGCGCTCCGTTTTTTGCCGTGTTACTCAATCACAGAGCCGAAGTACTGGTAGTCCTCGTTCTGCAGGTTCTTCAGGAAGTCCTGAATCTTTTGGGTCGAAGAGAGCTTGTCGCTCGATGCGGAATCCGCATTGATGCTGTCAATGATATAAGCGAGATAGGGGCTCATATCCGCCTCCAGATACCAGGGCTCTTCGAGGAGTTCCGGTCTCCGATAGTTTAAGTTGGTCGTGCAGACATAGTCGATGATGCCGGCATCGTACTTCTCGCGGAAGCTCTTCACGCCGTTCGTGAAAAGACCGAAGGTTGCGCAGACAATAACGCGTCTGCAGCCGCGATCTTTCAGGTTCTTTGCGGTGTCGAGCATGCTCTCGCCGGAGGAAATCATATCGTCGATGATCAGCACATCCTTATCCTTCACGCTCGCGCCGAGGAATTCGTGTGCGACAATCGGATTTCTGCCGTCCACAATCTTCGAGTAGTCGCGGCGTTTGTAGAACATGCCGGTGTCGACGCCGAGGATGTTTGAGATATAGATGGCGCGGTCCATCGCGCCCTCGTCCGGGCTGATAATCATGAGATTTTCCTTGTCGGCCTTCAGATCCGGGATGTTTAAGAAGCAGGTCTTGATGAACTGATAGGTCGGCATGAAGTTGTCAAAGCCGGAGAGCGGGGTCGCATTCTGAACGCGCGGATCGTGCGCGTCGAAGGTGATAAAGTTCTCGATGCCCATATTTGCAAGCTCGGTCAGCATGTAAGCGCAGTCTAAGGACTCCCGCTTGGTTCTTCTGTGCTGACGGCCCTCGTAGAGGAAGGGCATGATGACATTCACGCGGTGTGCCGCGGCGCCTCCGGCCGCAATGATACGCTTTAAATCCTGGAAGTGGTCGTCCGGAGACATGTGGTTCTCGTTGCCGTCCACCTTGTAGGTCAGAGAATAGTTGGTGACATCGACCATCACAAAGAGATCGGAGCCGCGGACGGACTCGTTGATGACACCCTTGCCCTCGCCGGTGCCGAAACGCGGGCAGCTGATGGAGAGGAGATAGGAATCGGCGTCATAGCCGCGATAGTGAAGAGAGCGACGGCGCTCCTCGGTTTCTTCCTCACCGGACGCACGCATGCGTACAAGATGTGCGTTGACTTTTTCCGCGAGATCACGACAGCTCTCGAGCGCTGCGATTTTCAGCGGCGCGACGGGAAGACGATTGTTTTCGGTGGACTGATTTGACATCTTTCTTCGTTCTCCTTCTAAAAATAGCGTGGTCTGTCTGAGACATGGCATATTTTCTAAATCATAGCATTTTCGATTCTTTGCCGCAAGGTCGCGTTGCAAAGCAGGGCCAATTCATGTAAAATGCGATAAAGCAAAGGAGTGGGATTGTGGCGGAAAATTTAGGTCATGTAATCGCCGCCGTGGAGCCTGGGAGCGCCGCAGCGGAGTTGGAAATTGCGGCGGGAGACCGCCTCTTGGAAGTAAACGGAAAAGCGGTTGCGGATGTCTTCGACTACCGCTATCAGGTGAGTGCGGAAGTTATCACCCTGCTCGTCCTAAAGCCGGACGGTGAGGAGTGGGAATACGAGATTGAAAACGGCGGAGAGGATCCGGGACTGGTCTTTGAAAACGGCCTGATGAGCGAATATCGCTCGTGCTCAAACGGCTGTATTTTTTGCTTCATCGATCAGATGCCGGGAGGAATGCGGGACACACTCTATTTTAAAGACGATGACTCGCGTCTCAGTTTCCTCCAGGGAAATTATGTGACGCTCACCAATATGAAGGACGCGGATATTGAGCACATCATAAAATATCGACTGGAGCCCATCAATATCTCTGTCCATACGACCAATCCCTCGCTTCGCGTGCGCATGCTAAAAAATCGTTTTGCCGGTGAAAAATTGCGCTACCTCGATAAGCTCTATGACGCGGGCATACAGATGAACGGGCAGATTGTGCTCTGCAAGGGCTATAACGACGGAGAGGAGTTGCGCCGCAGTCTCACGGATTTACTCCGCTATGCGCCTCTCATGCAGTCGGTATCGGTGGTGCCGGTCGGTCTTACCAAATTACCGTGACAAGCTGGAGAAACTTGAGCTCCTCGGACCCGAGGACTGTGCCGAGGCCATCGATATTATAGAAGAGACGCAGCGCCTTGCCATGGAAAAGTGCGGCATCCACTTTGTCCAGGCCTCGGACGAGTTTTATCTGACCGCGGGGCGTCCGCTCCCCGAGCCCTCTCGCTATGACGGGTACCCGCAGCTTGAGAACGGGGTCGGCATGCTGACCCTCCTACACGAAGAAATCAGCGAGGCGCTGCAAAGCGTTGTGCCGTCCGCCGTGACGGAGACCGTTAGTACCTTCAGCGGCCTGCTTGCGGCGCCATCGCTTCAGCGGGAGCTTAAGTGCATCGGGGAAAAACTCCCCGCCAAAAATATCCTGTTCTATCCGCTTGAGAATCACTTTTTCGGTGAGAAAATCACAGTGACGGGGCTTCTGACCGGGCGAGACATTCTGGACGGTCTCAAGGGAAAAGAGCTTGGCGACCGCCTCTTACTGCCGCAGTGCGTGTTCCGAAGCGGTGAGGAAGTGCTGCTCGACGATATGACGCGATCGGATCTCGAGCGGGAACTCGGCGTCCCCTGCGTGATCATCGGTATGGGCGGAGATGATTTGGTGGACGCAATCAATGACAGAGACTATCGCTACATGGGCGGCGGCAGCGCCTATGAGCTCGCAACGGAAAAATTTCACAAAGGCTGAACGCCTTGCGCTATGAAAAGGAGAAGGAAATGAGTAAACCAATCGTCGCAATCGTCGGACGGCCGAATACGGGAAAATCCTCGCTCTTCAATGCGATTGCGGGAGAGCCCATTTCAATCGTCAAAGACATTCCCGGCGTCACCCGGGACAGAATTTACGCGGACTGCAGCTGGCTCAATCGTGACTTTACGCTGATTGACACCGGCGGTATCGAGCCGGAGTCGAGAGATAAGCTCCTCGTCTCCATGCGTGAGCAGGCACAGATTGCCATAGATACGGCGGATGTGATTATCTTTCTGACCGATGTGAGAACCGGCGTCACGGATGCGGACGACCGCGTCGCGGACATGCTGCGCCGCGCAAAGAAGCCCGTGGTGCTCGCGGTCAACAAGGTGGACAGTTTCGCAAAGTTCGAAAACGATATCTACGAGTTCTATAACCTCGCCTGCGGCGATCCGGTTCCGGTTTCGGCGGCGAGCCGCCTCGGCATCGGCGATCTCTTGGAAGCCGTCGAAGCACACTTCCCGCCGGTCGACGAGGGAGAAGAAGAAGAGGATGAGCGTCCGAAGGTAGCGCTGATCGGAAAACCGAATGTGGGTAAGAGTTCCATCATCAACCGCCTGCTCGGCGAAAACCGCGTGATTGTCTCGGACATTGCGGGAACGACGCGCGACGCAATCGATACGGTCGTGGTGCACGACGGACAGGAGTATGTCTTCATTGACACGGCGGGCATACGGCGAAAGTCCAAGATTCACGAGGATATTGAGCGCTACTCCATCATCCGCTCCGTAACTGCGGTGGAGCGGGCGGATGTCGTGCTCCTGGTCATCGATGCGAGCGAGGGCGTAACCGAGCAGGATGCAAAGATTGCGGGTGTGGCCCATGAGAAGGGCAAGGGCATACTCGTGGTCGTGAACAAATGGGATCTTGTCGAGAAGGACGGGAAGACCATGAAGGAGTTCACCGAAAAGATTCAGGGAACCCTTTCCTTCATGAACTATGCGGAGTTCCTCTTTGTGTCGGCTGCGACGGGCCAGCGCATGAACAAGCTCTTTGAACTCATTGACATGATACGTTCCTCCCAGACGCTACGTATCCGCACGGGTGTCTTGAACGAGATTATTACCGAGGCGACGGTTTTAAAGCAGCCGCCGTCCGACAAGGGGCACAGACTGAAGATTTTCTATGCGTCTCAGGTTGCGGTGAAACCGCCGACCTTCGTGTTCTTTGTGAATAGCAAGGAACTTATGCATTTTTCGTATCAGCGCTATCTTGAAAACCGTATCCGAGAAGCTTTCGGCTTCCGCGGGACCATGCTGCGCTTCTTTATCCGGGAGCGGCAGGGAAAGGATAAGGAGTGATTGATGATGGAAAAAATACTCTGGCTCGCAATCGGTTATCTGTTCGGTAGTTTTCAGAGCGGTTATTTTCTCGGCAAGGCGAAGGGCATCGATGTTCGGAATTACGGAAGCCATTCGACCGGAGCGACCAATTCGCTTCGCGTCATGGGAACCGGCGCAGGTGTCCTGGTCTTGTTGCTCGATGCGGCTAAGGCCATCATTCCCTGTGTGCTTGCGCGTCACTTCTTTGCGGGAAAGCCGGAGCTCACGCTCCTCATGGCGCTCTGGACAGCGACCGGCGTCATGCTCGGACACGACTATCCCTTCTACCTCGGCTTTCGAGGCGGCAAGGGAGTCGCGAGTACGGTCGGTGTGCTGCTTGCACTCGACTGGCGCGTGGCGCTTGCGTGGTGTCTTCTCTTTATTGTGACCTGCTTCTTATTTCACTATGTTTCGCTTTCGTCCATTCTTTCTATGGTGTTTTTATTGGTGCTTGTGTCGGTTCTCTACTTCCGGCATACCCTGCCGGTCGGAGAGACACAGAGTCTTGAATTTCTGGCGCTCGGTCTTTTTAATCCGCTGCTCTCGATTTTCCGCCACAGGGCGAACATCGGGCGCTTGATGCGCGGTGAAGAGAGCCCCCTGCGCCTGTTTACACACGGTATGGAGGTGAAGTGATGGCTAAGGCTTCGGTATTGGGAGCGGGCGCCTGGGGTACGGCGCTCGCAATGCTGCTCTCGGACAACGGACATGAGGTAACGCTTTGGTCTCCCTTTGCGGAGCAGACCGAAGAGCTTCGACGTACGCGGAAGTCCGCGGCGCTCGGTGAAGTCGAACTTCCCGAGAGCCTTTGCTTTACCTCGGACTTAAAAGAAGCGGCAGAGTGGCGAGAGCTTTTGGTTTTCGCAACCGCATCGGTGTATACGCGCGGTGTCGCAAAAGAGGTAAAGCCCTTTGTGAAGCCCGGACAGCTGATTGTCTGTGTGGCCAAGGGAATCGAGGATAAGAGTCTCCTGTTTCAGACGGACGAAGTCAAGCAGGAGATACCGGATGCGGTTGTGACCTGCCTTTCGGGACCGAGTCATGCGGAAGAAGTCGCAAGACGGCTCCCGACGACCTGCGTCGCGGAGCGGAGGACAGCGAAGTTGCCGCGAAGGTGCAACAGCTCTTTATGAACCGTGTGTTCCGTGTGTATACTTCAACCGATGTGAGAGGGATTGAGCTCGGCGGTGCGGTCAAAAATGTGATTGCGCTCGCCGCGGGCATTGCCGACGGACTCGGCTACGGCGACAACACGAAGGCAGCGTTAATAACGCGCGGTATCGCGGAGACCGCACGTCTCGGTGTGAAAATCGGGGCAAACTGGGAGACCTTCGCCGGTCTCACCGGCATCGGCGACCTCATTGTGACCTGCGCGAGTATGCACTCCAGAAACCGGAGGGCCGGCATTCTGATCGGACAAGGCAAGTCGATGGAAGAAGCCATGCGCGAAGTCGGCCAGGTTGTGGAAGGCGTTTATTCCGCGAAAGCAGCGCTCGCACTCGCGGAGCGGGAGCAGGTCGAAATGCCGATTGTAGAAGTCGTGAACCGTGTGCTGTTTTCGGGCCTCCCGGCGGCGGAAGCTGTGCAGATGCTCATGGAGCGCGATCCGGTTGCGGAGTGGAATCATTTATAAAAGAAAGAACGGTCTTTCATCAAAGAAACCAAAAGCGATAGGGATACGGAACAGCAAATACCAAAACTGCTGAATCTCTATATTTTGCGTCTCGCCGGTTGACATCTCTAGATATGCTCTTTATAATCTTCGACATATCTGTTTGGTATGTTGAATTGGGAGGAAGTCAGTATGAAAAAAGTGTTATCGGCAGTTTTAGCTGCTTCTATGGTTCTGAGCCTCGCGGCTTGCGGACAGCAGAAGAGCACTGAGAGCAAGGCATCAGGCGAGAGCAAGGCAGAAGGACAGAGCCAGACGGGCGCTGAGGGTGCGGTCTGGAAATCGGCGGTATCGGCCCGGTGACCGGCGGCGCGGCGGTTTACGGCCTCTCCTGCAAGAACGCACAGCAGCTTGCGGTGGATGAGATTAACGCGGCAGGCGGTATCAACGGCTACAAGGTCGAGATTGAGTTTGATGACGATGAGCATGATGCCGAGAAGTCGGTCAATGCATACAACCACTTGAAGGACTGGGGCATGCAGATGCTGCTCGGTACGGTTACGAGCGCGCCCTGCATTCAGGTTTCGAATGAGTCCGTGAAGGACAATATGTTCCAGCTGACCCCGTCGGGTTCTGCGCCGGACTGCATTGCGAATTCCAACACCTTTGCGGTTTGCTTCTCGGATCCGCAGCAGGGTGAGAAGTCCGCAGAGTACATCGGCAGCCACAAGCTTGCAACGAAGATCGGTATCCTCTACGACTCTTCCGATGTCTATTCGAGCGGTATTCACGACAGCTTTGTCGAGAACGCAGAGAAGAACGGTCTTCAGATTGTTGCGGACGAGCAGTTCACGGCAGACAACAAGACGGACTTTAACATTCAGCTTCAGAACATCCGTAATTCCGGCGCAGAGCTTGTTTTCCTGCCCTTCTACTACACCGAGGCGGCGCTCGTCTTGAAGCAGAGCAAGGACATGGGCTACAGCCCGATTTTCTTCGGATGCGACGGTATGGACGGTATTCTGAACCTCGACGGCTTTGACAAGTCGCTGGCGGAGGGCCTCATGCTTCTGACCCCGTTCTCTGCGGATGCGAAGGATGAGAAGACGCAGAAGTTTGTCGCTGCCTACAAGGAGCGTTTCAAGGAGGTTCCGATTCAGTTCGCTGCGGATACCTATGACGGTATGTATGCCATTAAGGAAGCTGCGGAGAAGGCAAATCTGAACCCGAGCATGTCGGTCGAGGAAATCGGCAAGGCAATGGAGCAGGCAATCACGGAGATTCAGCTTGAGGGTCTCACCGGTACCATCACCTGGAATGCGGACGGTTCTCCGTCCAAGGAGCCCAAGGCAGTTGTGATCAAGGACGGCGCTTACCAGTCGATTGAAGACTGACGCATACGAACGGAATGAGCGAAAGGGCTGCGTAGTTTGCAGCCCTTTCTTTATCATAAAAGGAGAGCGGTTATGAAATTTCTATCTTATTTTCTCAGCGGCATCAGTTTGGGATCCATCTATGCCATCATTGCCCTGGGATACACAATGGTCTACGGAATCGCGAAGATGTTGAACTTTGCGCACGGTGATATCATTATGGTCGGCGGCTATGTCGCATTTACGGCGATGTCCGCGCTGAACCTACCGGCCTCCGTAGCCGTACTGCTCTCGGTGTTGTTTTGCACGGCACTCGGTGTGATCATCGAAGGTGTCGCCTACAAGCCGCTGCGCGGCGCGAACAGTCTTGCGGTCCTGATTACGGCCATCGGTGTTTCCTATCTCTTACAGAATCTTGCCCTTCTTATCTTCGGCGCAAACCCGAAGAGCTTTCAGTCTGTTGTTCCGATTCAGTCGATGAGTTTCGCAAACGGGCAACTGGTCATATCCGGTGAGACCGTCGCTGCCATTGCCGCCTGCTTCCTTGTCATGGTGGCGCTCACGACCTTTATCAACAAGACCCGCGCCGGTCAGGCCATGCTTGCGGTGGCGGAGGATAAGGGCGCTGCAACGCTGATGGGCATCAATGTCAACGCGACGGTCGCACTGACCTTTGCCATCGGCTCTGCGCTTGCCGCGCTTGCGGGTGTGCTGCTCTGCTCGGCTTACCCGACGCTGACGCCGACCACCGGCGCGATGCCCGGCATCAAGGCCTTTGTCGCCGCGGTCCTCGGCGGAATCGGTTCCATTCCCGGCGCGCTGATCGGCGGACTGCTGCTCGGTGTGCTCGAGAACCTCTCGAAGGCCTATATCTCCTCCAAACTCTCGGATGCCATTGTTTTCTCGGTGCTTATCTTGGTTCTGGTGGTGCGGCCCACCGGCATACTCGGGAAAAAGATGAGAGAGAAGGTGTAATATGAACAGAAGCTCTGAAAAAAAAGCATTTATCAATGATTGCATCACGTATGCCCTTGTCGTCATCGCCTTTGTCATCGTACAGCTTTTGGTGAACGGCGGCGCTGTGAGCTCCCTCTTTAAGGGACTGCTCGTGCCGCTCTGCACCTATGCGATACTTGCGGTCAGTCTGAATTTGGTGGTCGGCATCTCGGGCGAGCTGTCGCTGGGGCATGCGGGATTCATGTGTGTGGGCGCATTCAGTTCGGCCCTCTTTACGAATCTCATGGCCGGCAAACTCCCGGGCGGGCTTGACTTTGCACTCGCCGTTTTAATCGGCGCTTCGGTTGCGGCTTTCTTCGGTTTTTTGATCGGTATACCGGTGCTCCGTCTTAAGGGCGATTACCTTGCGATCGTGACACTTGCGTTCGGTGAGATTGTCAAAAATATCATCAACGCGCTTTATCTCGGTGTGGATGCGAAAGGCATTCATGTATCGCTCAAAGATACGGCGGCATTAAAACTGGAGACCGGCGGCAAGATTCTCATTAAGGGGGCGCAGGGCATCACCGGAACGCCGCGGCTCTCGAGCTTTTTTTGCCGGCATCGTCCTCTTGCTGATTTCGCTCTTTGTTGTGCAGAACTTGATTCGCTCCCGCACGGGACGCGCAATTATGGCCATTCGAGACAATGAAATCGCGGCGGAGTCGGTCGGTCTTCATGTGACCCGCTATAAGCTTCTCGCGTTTACGATTTCCGCGGCACTTGCCGGCGTGGGCGGTGTGCTCTATGCGCACAATCTGAGTACCTTACAGGCACTGCCGAAGAATTTCGGCTATAATATGTCCATCGCAATTTTGGTCTTTGTCGTGATGGGCGGAATCGGCAATATGCGCGGCTCCGTCATTGCGGCGGTGGTCTTGACCGCGCTGCCGGAGTTGCTCCGCGGACTCAGTGATTTCCGCATGCTGATTTATGCGGTTGTCCTGATTCTTATGATGCTCTTTACCTCCGCCCCCGCGTTTATACAGTATCGGGAGCGAATTTTCTCCGGCATCCGCAAGCCCGGGAAACAGGCGTAAAGGAGGAGAAGTTATGGCTATGTTAGAAGTGAAAAATATCGGCATCTCCTTCGGCGGTTTGAAGGCAGTCGATAATTTTTCTCTGGAATTACAGGAAAATGAACTTTCGGGACTGATAGGGCCGAACGGCGCGGGGAAGACAACCATCTTCAATCTGTTGACCGGGGTCTATCGTCCGGACAACGGCTCGATTCGCCTTGACGGCAAGGAATTGACCGGAAAATCCATCATCGAAATCAACCAAGCCGGTATCGCGAGAACCTTCCAGAATATTCGTCTTTTCTCGAACCTCTCGGTTCTCGACAATGTTAAGGCGGGGCTTCACAATCATCATTCCTACTCGACCTTTGAGGGGATTTTCCGCTTGCCGCGTTACCGTGCGCAGGAGAAGGAGATGAATCGCCGGGCCGAAGAGTTGCTCTCGGTCTTTCATTTGGAACAGATGGCCGAGGTGAAAGCCAAGAACTTGCCCTACGGTTCGCAGCGAAAGCTTGAGATTGCACGCGCCTTGGCAACCGAGCCGAAGCTTTTATTGCTCGATGAGCCGGCGGCCGGCATGAATCCGAATGAGACCGCCGAGCTCATGGAGACCATACAGCTGGTGCGGAAGCGCTTTCACATGACCATACTGCTCATTGAGCATGATATGAAGTTGGTCTCCGGCATCTGCGAGCGCCTGACTGTCCTGAACTTCGGAAAACTGTTGAAACAGGGAGATACCCAGGAAGTGCTTCACGATCCCGAGGTCGTGAAGGCCTACCTCGGTGAGTAAGGAGGACTTATGGACGCATTGCTCAAGGTGAAGGACTTACATGTCTATTACGGAATGATACATGCGATACGCGGTATTTCGTTTGAAGTGAATCGCGGAGAAATCGTGACTCTGATCGGTGCAAACGGCGCCGGTAAAACGACCACGCTGCACACAATTACGGGACTCTTGCCTTCGTCCGGCGGCGAGGTGATATACAACGAGAAAAACATCACCCATGTGCCGGGCTATCAGCTTGTTCGGCGCGGTCTCGCGCATGTTCCGGAGGGCAGAAGAGTATTCTCCCAGTTGTCTGTCTTGCAGAACTTGGAACTCGGTGCTTTTACGCGTCGCAGCAAAGAAGAAAAGGCAGAGACCTTAAAAGAAATATATCGCCGCTTCCCGCGACTTGAGGAGAGAAAGAACCAGCTTGCGGGAACACTCTCGGGCGGTGAGCAGCAGATGCTCGCCATGGGACGTGCTCTTATGAGTAAGCCGGAGATGCTGGTGCTCGATGAACCCTCGATGGGACTCTCGCCGATTTACGTGAATGAGATTTCGATATCATTAAGTCCATTCATGAGAGCGGAACCACGGTGCTTCTGGTCGAACAGAACGCGAAAAAGGCACTTTCCATCGCCAACCGCGCCTATGTCCTGGAGACAGGAACCATACGAATTTCCGGAACGGCGGAAGCGCTCTTAAACAATGCCGAGGTGAAGAGTGCTTATCTCAGCGAATAAGGCAGACGGGGATATGAGCTTAACGAAGGTCAAATTATTTTCGGACGGCGCCGCGCGCGGGAACCCCGAGGGGCCGGCGGGCTACGGCACCATTTTGCAAGTAACGGACGGCAGCGGGAAGTTACACGAGAAAGAGCTCTCACAGGGCTTTCGAAAGAGCACGAACAACCGTATGGAACTGCTCGGTTGCATTGCGGGGTTTGAGGCATTGACTCGTCCCTGTGAAGTGACGGTTTACTCGGATTCCCGCTATCTGGTCGATGCCTTTAATCAGCACTGGATTGACAGTTGGCAGAAAAAAAACTGGACGCGCGGCAAAAATGAGCCGGTCAAGAATGTAGACCTTTGGAAGCGCCTCTTAAAGGCAATGGCGCCCCACCGGGTAGAATTCTGTTGGGTCAAGGGGCATGCGGGGCATACCGAAAACGAGCGCTGTGACGCGCTTGCAACCGATGCCGCGGATCACCGCGCATTTGAGGAGGACAAGGTCGATGAGACGGCATGAGAGATGGCGTCTTTTCGCAACTGTCCTCTTCTTTGGCATCCTGCTGACGCTTCTCATCAATTCAATACTGAGCGAAAAGAGGCGTCGCATTGCGGCACGTGTCGCGCTGCAAGAAGGGGTACAGGGAGAAAGCAGTCTGAAGGTGGGCTACGGCTATCGGGACTTTAAAAAGAAGTTCGAAGACACCGATCGCATTATCGCCCTGCTCCGGGAGAGAGAGAAGACCGAGAAGCGCGAGGCGGACGGTGAGCGCTTTGCGAGCGAAGAATTGCGCTACTGGGAGACACAACTGAATGCACTCTGTCAGGTTCTTCCGTACGTACTGAGCGATCAGGAAGCGGCAGCCTTTTTAAAAGATCAGCAGGAGTGGCGAAAAAAGCGCGGCACAGGGGAAAACGAAACGGTTCTCTCCGTGAAAGAACAGGCAGAGAATACCAGAGCGCGGGCCTATGCGCTTTTGGAACAATATAAGGGTCGTCTGCGTTAGCGCTGTGTGCAAAGCGGATTTACAGAACGGTAATTTACGGCTACAATAGAAATTTAGGAAAATCATACAATATCAAAACAGAGGGGCAGTGCAATGATCGCAAAGAAATACGGAGTCAATGAGCTCCGCAAGATGTATCTTGAGTTCTTTCAGAGCAAGGGACATTTAATCATGAAGAGCTTCAGCCTGGTGCCGCACAACGACAATAGTCTGTTGCTCATCAATTCCGGTATGGCACCGTTAAAGCCGTATTTCACCGGCCAGGAGATTCCGCCCTGCCGCCGTGTGACAACGTGTCAGAAGTGTATTCGCACGGGTGATATCGACAATGTCGGTAAAACCGCGCGCCACGGCACTTTCTTTGAGATGCTCGGAAACTTTTCCTTCGGCGATTACTTTAAGCGCGAGGCCATTCACTGGAGCTGGGAGTTTCTCACCGAGGTTGTGGGACTCGAGCCGGATCGTCTCTATCCTTCCGTCTACGAGGAAGATGACGAGGCCTTCGATATCTGGCGGGACGAGATCGGCATCGCACCGGAGCGCATTTACCGCTTCGGCAAGGCGGACAATTTCTGGGAGCACGGTTCCGGTCCCTGCGGCCCCTGCTCGGAGATTTATTATGACCGCGGCGAAGCGTACGGAACCGGCCCCGAGGACGTGATGGGCGGCGAGGGCGACCGCTTCATGGAAGTCTGGAACAACGTGTTCAGTCAGTTCGATAACGACGGTCACGGTCACTACAGCGAACTCAAGCAGAAGAACATCGATACCGGCATGGGCCTTGAGCGCCTTGCGGTTGTGGTCCAGGATGTCGAGTCCATCTTTGAAGTAGATACGATTCGCGCACTTCTCGATGAGGCGGCGAAGCTTGCTTCGACCCGTTACCACGAGGATGAGAAGAAGGATGTTTCGCTGCGCGTGATTACCGACCATGTGCGTTCCTGCACCTTCATGATTTCGGACGGCATCATGCCGAGCAACGAGGGCAGAGGCTATGTGCTCCGGAGACTCCTGCGCCGCGCGGCGCGCCACGGCAGACTCCTCGGCATTGAGGGGGCCTTCCTCGGCAAGCTTGCCGAGACCGTGATTGCCTCCTCGAAGGACGGCTATCCGGAGCTGGAAGAGAAGCGCGAAATGATTTTAAAGGTTCTGACCGAGGAAGAGGCGAAGTTTAACCGCACGATAGACCAGGGGCTCTCTATTCTCGCGGAGCTCGAGGAGACGCTATCCGCGGAGAAAAAGACCGAGCTCTCCGGCGAGGACGCGTTTAAGCTCTACGACACCTACGGCTTCCCGCTCGATTTGACGCGTGAAATTCTCGCAGAGCGCGGTTTCACGGTCGATGAGGCAGGTTTCCAGCAGGCCATGCAGGTACAGCGCGAGACCGCTCGGAAGGCAAGAAAAGCGACGAACTATATGGGTGAGGCGCAGACCGCTTACCAGCAGATTGATCCGACGCTCACGACCGAGTTCACCGGCTACGACAAGCTGACGGACGAGGGCAAGATTACGGCGATGGTCCGCATTCTCCCGGAGGAGAGCGAGGAGGATACAACGGCGCTTACCGAGGCGCTCGCAGAGGGCGATGAGGGCACGATTGTGACCGACAAGACGCCGTTCTATGCGACCATGGGCGGCCAGCAGGGCGATACCGGCGTGATATCGGCGGGGGATAATCGCTTTGAAGTGCGCGAAACCATCCATTTAAAGGGCGGCAAGGTCGGTCACACGGGTAAGGTACTCTCGGGCATGTTCCGTATCGGCGAGAGCGTGACCCTTGCGGTCGATGCGGCAAACCGCGACAATACGGCAAAGAACCACTCGGGCACCCACCTGCTGCACGAAGCGCTTCGCGAAGTGCTCGGCAACCATGTGAACCAGGCGGGTAGCTTTGTGAGCGCGGACAGACTGCGCTTTGACTTTACGCACTTCGCGGCGCTCACGCCCGAGGAAATCAAGAAGGTCGAGGAACTTGTGAACCGCGAGATCAAGGCGGGACACGCGGTTGAGACCAAGGTCATGGGCATCGAAGATGCCAAGAAGGCCGGCGCAAAGGCACTGTTTGGCGAAAAGTACGGCGATGAGGTCCGTGTGGTGCGCATGGGTGATTTCTCGACCGAGCTCTGCGGCGGTACCCACGTAAAGAATACGGAGAACATCGGCGCAATGAAGATTGTCTCCGAGACCGGCATTTCGGCGGGCGTGCGCCGCATCGAAGCGCTGACCGGCGATGCCTTGACCGCTTATTATGAAGCGGCGGTACAGGAGCTTGAGGAGCTCGCGGCGCAGTTAAAGACCAACCGTGCGGAACTGCCGCAGCGCGTCCTACAGCTCCAGCATGAGCTCCGTGAGAGCGAGAAGGAGAACGAGAAGCTCCGCGCCGAGCTTGCGCGCAATGCGGCGGCAAGTGCGGGCGAGGATATTCGAGAAGTGAAGGGCGTCAAGCTCCTCACCACGGCGCTCGCAAAGATTGAGATGAATGAGCTCCGTAACCTCGGCGACAGCTTGCTCAAGAAGACTGAGGGCGGTGTTGCCGTGCTCGCGAGCGCGGATGAGGCGCAGGTAAACCTCCTCGTGATGGTCGGTAAGGCGGCGGAAGAGAAGGGCGCCAATGCAGGAAAGCTCATCAAGGCCATTGCGCCGTTGATCGGCGGCGGCGGCGGCGGAAGACCGAACATCGCGCAGGCGGGCGGTAAGAACCCCGCGGGTGTGCAGGCAGCGCTTGAAAAGGCGGCCGAGGCCCTGGAAGAAGAACTGGCATAAGAGCTGCGGGTTCCTTGCATTCATTACAGAATCCAAAAAGAGCTGTGCGTAAGCACAGCTCTTTTTGCTTGCGCTTTACGGCGTGAGAGACGGTGCTGTAAGAGAAATTTGTTCTATAAAATGCGCGTAATGTATGGCGGTTCTGGAAGTTCGGCTTTCGAAAAGAAAAGAGAAGAGCGTGATTGCTGCAATACGGCGGAAATGAATACAAATTGAAAGTCAAGAAAGAAACTGCTTTGTATTGTTAAATCAAACACAAAGATTATGAAGTTATACTTAGCACATTCCTAAGAAACTTAAAAAAATCTTCATAAGCACTTGCGTATAATTGATTTTTTGGGTAGAGTATATGCGTTGAAAAACAACTGTAGTTTGGTTAATTATTAGGAGGAACGGTATGGTAAACGTGGTAAGCAGTCAAAACGCTTGCTTGCGGTGATGCTCAGTGCTGCGATGGCGGTATTGAACGTCTCGACCGCGGTGCCTGTCTATGCGGCTCCCTCGGCGGATGAATTTCGCGAGGACGCAGAACTTATCAACGACCTCGGGCTTTCGAGGGAGGAGCAGAGAGAGTTGCGGCAGAGGGGAACGTCAAGCCCTTCCGATGCAACGGCAGCTGCGGAGGCAAAGCAGGGTGAAAAGACAGGGGATATCCTTGTCGGTTCGAAGCGCTGGGGCACGCCGTCCAATGCGGCAAAGGTACTGCGCACTGAATTAAACGGTGTTGAAATCGAAGTCACGGCACCGGCCGGCGTTCTGCCGGAAGGCGCAAGACTTCGTGCAAGAGCGCTGACTGCGGAAGAAGAGCAGGAAGCACTCACAAAGATCGCGGCGCACGCAAGCGAGACGGGAAAGACCGCAACGGCGCAGTTCCTTTGCGATCTCACGGTCTTAAACGCAGCGGGCGAAGAAATTCAGCCGGACAACACGAAGGGCACCCTTGCGGTTTCCTTCCGCAACGTGAGCATTGTCTCTGCCGAGGTCTCGAAGACCGGCGAGGACAGTGAAGCACAGGACACGAACGTAGCGGTGCTTCACATTGATGAGGAGGCTTCGAAGGTAGATACGCTTCGCACGGGGCTCGATGAGAATATGCCGGTGCTGCAGGCGGCAGCAGAGCATTTCTCGCCGTTTGCGGTCGTCAACTATCAGACCGGCAATACCCAGCTCGGCGCATCCTTTAAGCTTCTCGACTATGACGGAGACGCGACGCGTCAGACGTATAAGCTCGGCGATGTGACTGTGGTCGACGGTGCCGGCAACGGAATTACCTCGATGAACTTCCAGGTTGACACGGGTAACATTATCGACATGCCTACGAGCGGTACGGTGGTCGGCAGCAAGACCTACCAGAGCTTACGGACATCAACCCGGCGGGCAGCCACCTGTTCTATCAGTTCATTTTCCCGACCGCGCTGACGGCGGCCGAGGCAAAGGACTTTATTGAACAGCAGATGAAGTTCAAGCTTGCGAGCCCGGGCGCAAACCAGCAGCTTAAGATTACGCTCGGTAACGGTCAGAACAACTTCCCGACCAACGCAACCATCAAGATTTCGAAGAAGACCATTCCGAACCCGATGCCGGGTGACAGCGCGGAGCACTACTATATGTACGTGGAGCCGCAGCCGGCAGGTCTTGTGAGCTGGGCGGACAGCTATAACACCGCAAAGCAGAGTTATCTGGACGGCATGCGCGGCTACCTGGTAACGATTACCTCCGCGGTAGAGGATCAGGTTCTTGACCAGATCACCTCGACGACCACCGGCGCTTGGTCCGGCGGCGCGCGTTTTGAGGGCATCAACGACGCGACAAGTGTTCCGGCTTGGTCCGATAACTCGGTTGCGGGACGCACCGGCACCGTTTTCGCAAACCAGAACGTGAGTGCATCTTCTACCTCGACAGCGACTGCGGCAAGACGCTTCCGCTGGCAGAACGGTCCGGAGAGCGGCATTGAGTACTATGAGCAGGGTACCGGCGGTGCGAACCCCTTAGGAAACGGAACGCCGCTCGTTACGCCTTATTCCGGAGGTACGCCGGCGTACACGCACTTCCGTCCGACCGGCGAGCCGAACTCTGCGGTAGGACACGGCGTTGCGGTCAGCGGTTACGAGGGCGTCATGCAGGTGCACAACGCGGGTTACTGGAACGACCTTCATAACCGCAGTGATTACACCGGCGGCGGTCTCGATGTCAAGGGCTACTACATCGAGTTCAGCGGATACAACAAGACCGGTGATACCGCCAATGAATCGGTGCCGCTGGTCACGGCACACACCGCGACGGTTACGGTGGGTGGTCAGACCTACTACTTTAACAATGCGGACGATGCGATTGCGTTCTCTTCGCAGAACGGCAACGCACAGGTCGACCTGATCGGCAACACGACGCTTACCAGCAATGTTCCGGCGGGCGTGACCATCAACTTGAGCGGCCACACGCTCACGGTTCCGGCCGGCAGCACGGTTGTGAACAACGGTAGCATCAACGCGCCGGCCGGCAGCAGCTTTGTTGCGCAGGGTGCAAACGGCAACTTCAGTAACGCGGGCAGCGGTGCGGTCAATGTGCCGCTCACGATTACCGTGAATCCGCGCACCGTGACGGCGACCGAGCCCCTCACCTGGGATCCCTCCGATGTGACGGTGACGGGCCTCATCGGCAACGACCGCGTGTCGGCTGTCAGTGTGAACTTTGACAACAGTCAGCCGGTCGCAGCGACAACGACGGACAATGCGACGCCGCTTGCGCCGACTACCTTTGATAACGGCACGGCGGGCAGCGCTGCAATCGGTACCTATACGATTACCTACGTACGGGCCCGGTGACCAGAAACCCGCACCAGTACACGGTGAAGTTTGTTGCGAACGCACCGGCGGGACAGACCGCGACCGGCACCATGGCGGATCAGACCATCACCGGCACTGCAGCTGCAAACCTGACGAACGGCTTTGCTGTGAACGGCTATACCTTTAACGGCTGGAGCGGTTCGAACGGCCAGACCTATGCGGACGGCGACATGCCGACCCTGCTCGCGAACCAGAACGGTGCTGTTGTTACGATGACCGCGAACTGGACCGAGAACAACTACAACATTCAGTACACGACGAATGTGAACCCGGCTTCCCGCACCGCGGGCGCTGCGATGAACCCGAACACCGTGACGAGCTATAAGGTCACGGACCCGAATGTCACGATTCAGCCCATGACCTGGCCGGGCTACAACTTTGACGGCTGGTACGACAACCAGCTGTTTGCGGGCACCCCCGGTTTCGACTCTGGTTACGAGTGCGGTTCCGGCGGGCGATAAGCACTACTATGCGAAGTGGACCGCAAAGAACTATAACCTCGCATATCACCTGAACGATTCCGCAGCGCAGCCGGCAAACAACCCGGATGCGGGCTTTACGACTTACACGGCGGAGTCTCCGGATCATACCTTCGGCACCCCGACCCGCCCGGGCTATACCTTCCTCGGCTGGTTTACGGATGCGGGTCTCACGACTGCGGCACCGGCAACTTTGTTGACTGCGCAGGGCGATACGAACCCGACCGATCTCTACGCGAAGTGGAGTGCACCGCTTCCGTATTCGATCACCTATGTGCTGAACGATACGACTCCGGCGGGCCACACGGCAAGCAATCCGGCGACCAACCCGGGCGGCTTCGATGTGACAGATCCGAGCATTAACCTGCAGGCACCGACCCGCACGGGTTACACCTTCCTCGGCTGGTATGCGGATGCGGGTCTCACGACTCCGATTTCTTCCATCAACCCGGCGAGCGCGGTCAATTACACGGTCTACGCAAAGTGGAGCGCACCGAATGCCTACAACGTGCAGTGGACGCTGAACGACACGGTTCCGGCGGGTCTCACGGCGGCAAACCCGAACGCTTCGCTCACGAGCTACACGGTTGAGGACGCGGATTACACTCTGCGCCCGGCAACCCGCACCGGTTATACCTTTGAGAACTGGTATGACAATGCGGCGCTCACCGGCACGCCGGTCACGACGCTTCACACGATGGATGCGGAAGACAAGCACTACTACGCAAAGTGGGGCAATGCGCTGAGCTACCCGATCACCTATGTGATGAACGATTCGGCGGCCAGCCCGGCAACTGCGGTCACCCCGAACTCCTACACGGTTGAGGATGCGGACTTTGCGCTCGGCATTCCGACCCGTAACGGCGCGAGCTTCCAGGGTTGGTATGACAACGCGGCCCTTACCGGCACGCCGATTACGACCCTTCACACCGCGGATGCGGCGGCGAAAACCTACTACGCAAAGTGGCAGCTCAATAGCTACAGCATCAACTACAACCTGAACCCGGGAACCGGCATCGGAACCCCGACCAACCCGGCCTCCAATGTGCCGAGCTTTACGGTCGATGACAATGTACAGCTTGCGCCGCCGGTGCGCCGCGGTTATACGGGCAGCTGGAACTTGAACGGTCAGACCGTGACCAGCATTCCGGCAGGTACGACCGGCCCGCAGAACCTGACGGCAGACTGGACGCTCAACCACTACAGCATTACTTACGATACCGGCGAGACGGCAAACAGCCCGATTCAGGGCCTCGGATCGCTTCCGACCAGCTATACGATTGAGGACGGCACCATCACCCTGCCCACCCCGAGCCGTGTCGGTTACACCTTCACGCGCTGGGAGATGGCATCGGCACCGGGTGTCGCAGTCAATCAGATTCCTTCCGGCAGCGACGGCGATGCTGTGTTCAGAGCTGTTTGGGAACCGATTCGCTATCGCATTACCTACGATGCGGCAGGCGGTATCAACGACGCAGCAAACCCGACCACCTTCACGATCGAGGACGAGATTAACCCGAACGGCGCTGTGAAGCAGGGCGTTAAGTTCTGGACCTGGCAGGTTGTCGGCGGCAAGTTCTTAAACACCATTCCGGCAGCACCACGCATGACGTTGCTCTGGTCGCTGTTTATCAGACGGACCGCGATGGCGAGAACGCTGTCGGCGGCAGCGGTGGCAGCGGCGGTGGCGGTGGTGGCGGCGGCAGCCGCAGCAGCGGACGCCGCGGCACGGTGACCCCGAACAATGTCGCGACGGGAACGCCGAGCGCAACGCAGCCGAACAACACGCAGCCGAACGCAACGCAGCCGAATAACACGCAGCTGAATAACACGCAGTCGAACACGGCAGCGAACCGGAACGATGATAAGCAGCAGATCACCGAGCCGAGCCCGCAGAAGAATGCGGATACGCTGAATCAGCGGACGGGCGAGGGGCTTTCTCCGAACAGCGGGAAGAGAGCAACGAACCGCGGTGCGGCAGTCGGCACCAACAAGGGCAGACTCCCGAAGACCGGTGAGGCGCCGTTTGCGCTGAACTTTGCGGGTACCGCAGCGGGCTTCCTGCTTGCGGCTTACGCAATCTGCGGCAGAAGAAGAAAAGAGCAGTAAAATACGGATGCATAAAATGTATCGGTGAAGAAAGCGGAAGGGGGACTGTGCGAGCGCACAGTCCCCTTTTGGCCTGCTCCCGAGTTTCTGTGATGCAAAGCAGCTGCGGCCACGCCGAAAAACCCATGTGGGCAGCCGTCGAAGTCACCTGAGAAAGTAAGCAAATGCCGCCGAAAGCCGGGTGCGAAAGCTGAAATGCGGAGAGCGGCAAGGCGGAAAGAATGCCCGAAAATACACTTGACGCAAGCGGAAATTGTGGTATACTAAACAGGATTTCAATTTCACAACCGGGAGGGAGGTTAGGCCGTTTCATGTCAAACGTGATTGTGAAAGAAAATGAAAGCTTGGACAGCGCACTGAGACGTTTCAAGAGAAACTGTGCGAAGGCAGGCATTCAGCAGGAAATTCGCAAGAGAGAGCATTACGAGAAGCCCAGCGTCAGACGCAAGAAGAAGTCCGAGGCTGCAAGAAAGCGTAAATTCAACTATTGCATAATTGACGCCCGGTCTCAACGAGACCGGGCGTCTTGCACGTATGAGGGAGAAAAGATGGGAAGCACAGAGCAGACAATTGATATCCCTGCAGAGTTAGAGAAGAATGTCTGCGGGTTCATGGATGTCAACCTTCACAAAATTGAGCGCACCCTGCAGGTCACAATGATAGAGCGTGACGGCAGTGTCAAGGTCATGGGCGAAGAGGGCATGGTCAAAAAGGCCATCTCCGTCTTTGAGAATTTGGTTGCGCTCGCACGGCGCGGCGAGACGGTCTCGGAGCAGACGGTCAACTACGCGCTCTCCCTCGCGTTTTCGGAGGGCGAAGAGAAGATACTGGAAATTGACCGGGAGCTCATATGCCGCACGGCAGCCGGACGTCCGGTGAAACCGAAGACGCTCGGTCAGAAAGAGTATGTGGACAGCATACGAAAGCGCATGATTACCTTCGGCATAGGCCCGGCAGGTACCGGTAAGACCTATCTTGCCATGGCCATGGCGATACGCGCCTTCCGCGACGGGGACTGCGAGCGCATCATTCTCACACGTCCCGCGATGGAGGCCGGTGAGAAGCTCGGCTTCCTCCCGGGCGATCTGCAGAGCAAGATCGATCCCTATCTGCGCCCGCTCTACGATGCGCTTTACCAGATTATGGGGCCGGAGAGCTATCTCCACAATGCGGAGAAGGGACTCATTGAGGTGGCGCCGCTCGCCTATATGCGCGGTCGCACCTTAGACAACGCCTACATCATCCTCGATGAGGCGCAGAATACCACACCCTCGCAGATGAAGATGTTCTTAACCCGCATCGGCTTCGGTTCGAAGGCCATTATTACGGGTGACCTCACGCAAAAGGATTTGCCGGCGGATGCGATTTCTGGCCTAGACACGGCTTCCCGCGTGCTCTCGAACATTGAAGAAATCGGCTTTTGTCGCCTCACAAGCCGCGATGTGGTGCGCCATCCCCTGGTACAGCAAATTGTGGATGCTTACGAGAAGTACGAGGAAAAGGAGAGCGCCGAGAAAAAGCGCCGCAGTGCTTGGCGTAAGGACGCTAAGGGCAGAGGAAAAGGGAGTGAGCGAGGTGATAAGCGATGAGCCTTGAGATCTGCTATGAGGCGGAAGAGAGCCTGGAGCTTCCCTATGAGGAGATTGCGGAGAAGGTGGTAAATGCCTGCCTTACGGCGGAGAACTGCCCCTTCGAGGCCGAGGTATCCCTGAGTTTTGTGGATGAAGAGGAGATACGGGAGCTGAACCGCGATTACCGCGAGATAGACCGCGAGACGGATGTGCTTTCGTTCCCCATGCTCGAGTTTGAAGCCCCCGCCGTGTTTCCGGAGGAAATCGGCGAAGAGGACATCAACCCGGACACGGGAGAGGTGCCGCTCGGCGACATCGTGATTAACGTGCGCCGCGTCAAGACACAGGCGGCGGAATACGGGCACAGCGAGACCCGTGAACTTGCGTTTTTGATTGCACACAGCATGTTGCACCTGATGGGCTATGACCACATGGAGGAAGAGGAGCGCATGGGCATGGAGGCGCGGCAGAGAGAGATACTCGACGCGCTCGGCTATCGGCGCTGAAGAGCTGTATGGAAGAGAGAAGAGAGAATTTCGCGCCCAAAAGTAAGAAACCGAAATCCGGCGGCTTTTTGGCGCAGGGTTCCATTTATGCGGCATCCGGTGTCATTTCAAGTTTAATCGGCTTGGTGTATCGCATGCCGCTCACACGCATCATAGGCGACGAAGGCAACGGCTATTATGCGGCGGCATTTAATATCTACGCCATTGTTTTGTTGCTTTCGTCTTACAGTTTGCCGCTTGCGGTGTCCAAGTTGATCTCCGCGCGGGTCGGCGCAAAAAACTATCTCAATGCCGAGCGCATCCTGCGCGCGGCGCTGCTCTACGCGACCGTGGTGGGCGGCATCGGCTTTACCGCAATCTTTTTCGGCGCGGATTGGCTTGCGGCTTCGTTTCTTCACATTCCGGAAGCCGCGTACCCGCTGAGAGCGCTCGCACCCACGGTTTGGATTGTGTCCTACCTCGGCGTATGCCGCGGTTACTGGCAGGGACAGTCGACCATGGTGCCGACCGCAATCTCCCAGATTGTCGAGCAGATTTTAAATGCGGCGGTCAGTGTGGGCGCAGCCTATTTCCTGATGAAGTGGGCGCTGCGACAGGGAAAAAACGAGTCGCTTGCCCGCGCCTTCGCGCAACGGGCGGCACCATAGGAACCGGTGTCGGCGCTGCCTCCGCCCTTTTGATTTTCATACTGCTGTTTCTGATAACAAGGCGTTCAAGGCTTCAAAAGGCACGCCGGGACCGCGAGCACCCGGCAGAGAGTTATGAAGAAATCACGGAACTCCTGGTACTCACCGTGGTTCCGGTCATACTCTCGACCGCCATATACAATGTGAGCGGCATCCTCGACAATGCGCTGTTCGGACAGGCCATGTTCGATCTCGGCAAGCAGGGGGAAATCGCGAAGCAGTACGGTGTCTATACGGGAAAATATAAGCTCTTGCTCAATGTGCCGATTATGATCGCAAACTCTCTCGGCTCTGCTCTCGTGCCCGCGCTGAGCCGTGCGGTCGGTGCGAATCAGAAAAAGGAAATACGGAAAAACATTGCGCTTGCCATTCGCTTCTCGATGATTGTAGCGATCCCCGCGGCCGTCGGACTCGGCGTCATGGCGGATCCTCTGATTCCGCTGCTCTTCGGGGAGAGCGAACTGGCGGTTCATATTATGCATCTCGGCTGTGCGAGTGTGGTCTTTTACTCGCTCTCCACCGTGAGCAATGCGATTCTGCAGGGAACCAATCACATGAAGGTTCCGGTGGCACATGCGGCGCTCTCGCTCGGCATTCATGTCTTGGTGCTGGAAACCTTACTCCGCATCTTTGAACTCGGTGTCGTCAGCGTTGTGATTGCGGACATGGTGTTTGCGGTCAGCATGTGCATCCTGAATGCGGGTAGTCTCAAACGTCTCTTAAAGTACCGGCAGGAAATCGGGCGCAGCTTTGTTTTGCCGGGCTTCTGCGCGCTGCTCATGGGACTTGCGACCGCGGGTGCCAAATACGCTTTAAAGCGCCTTACGGGCCGGGTGGTATTCTACACCCTGCTGCCGATTTTTCTTGCGGTGGCGGTCTACGGCTCTCTGCTTCTGCTGACCGGTGCGATACGCGAGGAGGAACTGCTGCGCTTCCCGAAGGGAGCGAGCCTTTGCCGTCTCGCAAAGCGCCTGCATTTACTTTGAGAATGACGGAGAACGGATGATGAAAGTTCTGGTGCTCGGCGGCGGCCCCGCAGGCATGGCGGCCGCAATCGCGGCGGCAAGAGGCGGAGCGGCGGTCAGCTTGCTCGAGCGAAACGATCGCATCGGCAAAAAGCTCTTGCTCACGGGAAACGGAAAATGTAATTTTACCAATCTGGATCTTCGGCCGGAGCGCTACGACTGTGATGTGCCATCTATGCTTTCAGAGGTTCTGGCACCGTTTCCGCCGGAGGCGGTGATACGTTTTCTGGAAGAACTCGGGGTTCCTCCGCTTACGAGGCACGGCACTTGGATTTATCCGCACGCCGAACAGGCGGCGGCCGTACTGAATGCGCTCCGCACGGAACTGGAACGGCTCGGGGTGAAGATAGTGACGGATGCTCGCATTCTGGGAATCCGACAGAATCAAAAGGGCGGTTTTGCGGTGAAAACGGAAAAGGCCGAATTTCGCGCGGACCGCGTGGTGGCTGCACTCGGCGGTGCGGCGCTCCCAAGGACGGGATCCGACGGCAGCGGTGCGGAGCTTGTCGCAAGGCTGGGACTCAAGTTGCAGCCGCTTCGCCCGGCGCTCTGCCCGCTTCGTTCCGCAGAGCGAGAAAATGCCTTTTTCCGTGCCTCTCAGGGGGTACGGGTACCTGCTGCCTTAAGCCTATGGGTGGACGGAAAGAAGGTGGCGGAAGAGAGCGGAGAGCTCCAGCTCACGAAGGAGGGCTTTTCCGGGATTTCCGTCTTCCAGTTATCTTTGCCTGCCGGACGGGCTTTGCAACATAAGCAGAAGGCAGAACTTATGCTGAATTTCCTGCCGGATTTGAAAGCGGATCTTACTTTCTTTGCGAAGCGCAGTGCGCAGCCCTTTGCGACGACTCTTGAAGCCTACGGAAACGGTCTCGTGCCGAAGAATCTCTGGCTTGCTCTTTTGCGGCGCGCAGGTCTGTCTGCGGGCATGTCGCCGACGAGCCTTCGGAAAACGGAACTCGCGGCAATCGCCGAACAGCTTACGGCAGCGCGCTTTCCGATTCAGGGACTTGCAGCTTACGATAAAGCGCAGGTTTCGGCAGGCGGAATTTCCTTGCGGGAACTAAATCCGCATACACTCGGAGCAAAACGAATGACAGGGCTTTATTTTGCCGGGGAAATTCTCAATGTGACGGGCCCCTGCGGCGGTTATAATCTCCACTGGTGCTTTGCGAGCGGTCTTCTTGCCGGGCAGAGTGCCGCTAACGATGAGGTTTTATGATGAATCGAATTTTTTCAAATCAGAAGGGCGGCACTCTGCTCTGCTATGTTCCGGACGGGGCGGAAGCGCCGAAGGTCGCGGGCATCTGTGCACTCTTAAAGGTTAAGTATAAGGAACTCGGCAGCGAGGCATTGGATAAGCACATAGGCTTTTTGCTCACGGGACAGGAAGTCGGCGAAGAGATGAGACGCGTGCTCGAACCCGCGCCCGAAGCGGTGCAAATGCGGGAGCATGCACAGCCCTTCTTTCTGTTTTGCGGTTTCAGCGCTGCGACCTTTGATGCTTTTCTCGCTCAGCTCAGGAAGCAGAAACTTCGTGCGCCCTTAAAGGCGGCGCTCACGGAGACCAATGCGAGTTGGACCTTGAGAGAGCTCTATGACGCAATCCGCGCGGAGCATGAGACCATGACGGGAGAAGTGCTCTGATGGCCATACTCTTAAACAATGTGAGTCTGCCGGTGCGCCACACCGAGGAGATGCTTCGGAAAAAAGTCGCGAAACTGCTCCGGATTCGGACACAAGAACTCGGGGAAATCGAGATTGTGCGCCGCTCAATCGACGCGCGAAAAAAGCCGGAGGTGAACTATGTCTATTTAATCCGGCTTAAGCTCGCGCACGAAGCGAAGTTCTTAAAGCTCCCGAATGTAAGTGCGGACACGCGCGCACCCTACCGCCTCCCCGAGCGGGGGGAGGCTGCGCTCGGCACGCGCCCGGTTATCATCGGCAGCGGACCCGCGGGACTCTTTGCGGGGCTCATGCTCGCGGAGGCGGGGTACCGCCCCATTCTTCTGGAGCGCGGACTTCCCGCGAGAGAGCGGAAACAGGCGGTCGATGCCTTTTGGGCGGGCGGGAAGCTTAACCCGAACTGCAATGTCTCCTTCGGCGAGGGCGGTGCCGGGACTTTTTCCGACGGCAAGCTGAATACCCTGGTCAAGGACAATGCGGGCAGAAATCGGAAGGTTCTGGAAGTGTTTTGCAAATTCGGGGCGGACAGCTCGATTCTCTATGAGCAGAAACCCCATCTCGGAACCGATCGACTGATTGAAATCGTGACCGCAATGCGGGAAGAAATTGAGCGGCTCGGCGGCGAGTTACGCTTTTCTTCGCGCGCTGCGGATTTTTGTGTCGAAGGGGACAGGCTGCGCGCGGTCCTTGTGGAGAAGACGGACGGCACAAAGTACGAGCTGCCCTGTGAAGTACTGATTGCCGCGACCGGACACTCGGCGCGCGATACCTTTCAGACGCTCCACGCGCGGGGCTTTCAAATGGAGGCCAAGGCCTTTGCGGTCGGTTTTCGCGTGCAGCACAGACAGAGTGATATCTCGATATCGCAGTACGGCCTGAAAGAAGCCGTTTTTTTGCCGCCCGCACCCTATAAGCTAACGGCAAAGACGAGCTCGGGCCGCGGCGTCTACAGTTTCTGCATGTGCCCGGGCGGCTATGTGGTCAATGCTTCGAGTGAGGCGGGAGGCACGGTGGTGAACGGCATGAGCTATGCGGACCGCGGCTCGGCGAACGCAAATGCGGCCATCATCGTCTCGGTGGGGCCTGAGGACTTTCTGCGCTACGGTGAGGGCGTGCTCGCCGGGGCTTTCCTATCAGGAGGTCCTTGAGCGTCGCGCGTATCAGGCGGGACAGGGACATATTCCGGTGCAGCTTTACGGCGATTTTATCGCAAAGCGCGAGAGCCGTGCCTTCGGCGGCACAGAGCCCTGCTTTGCGGGACAGTATCGCCTTGCCGCTTTGAACGGCATTCTGGATGCGCCGCTCGAGGAGGCCTTCCTTGAGGGTATGGCGAGTTTCGGGCGTCAGATCAAGGGCTTTGACGCGCCGGATGTCATCCTGGCGGGTGTTGAAAGCCGAACGTCTTCGCCGATACGTATCCTTCGGGACAGCGAATTGCAGGCCAACATACAGGGCTTTTATCCCTGCGGCGAGGGAGCCGGCTATGCCGGCGGCATTACCAGCGCCGCGATGGATGGCATACGGGTCGCGGAGGCGGTGATCGGTCGCTATACACCGAAGTACTGAGGAATGCATCCGGTCACAAAGAGTTCACATAAATATATTATGTTAATATCGGTTCCACGGAACCGCGGAAAGGTTTTGGGTTTATGGAGGAAAGCAAGAAGCAGTCACTCTTTGTGGCGCAGCTAAAGGATACCATTGAAGAGAAGAGCAAGCGGCTTGGGCGTCCGGTGCGCTATCACATCACAACGATGGGCTGTCAGATGAATGCGCGCGATTCGGAGAAACTCTCCGGCATACTCGCGGAAATCGGCTGTGAGGAGATTCCGACCGAGGACGCGGACATCCTCCTCTTTAATACCTGCACGGTGCGTGAAAACGCGAATGAGAAGCTCTACGGGCATCTCGGCATTGTGAAGCACTTTAAAAAGCTGAATCCGGACATGCTGATCGGCATCTGCGGCTGCATGATGCAGGAGAAGGATGAAGTGCTGCGGATTCAGAAGAAGTATCACTTCGTGGATCTTGTCTTCGGAACACATAACATCTGGAAGTTTCCGGAGTTGCTTTACGCGGTCGAGGCGGAGAATCAGCGCGTCATCGACACGGCGGAAGAGAGAAATACCTTCCGGGATCACATGCCCGCCCGCCGAAAAACCTGGTTTAAGTCGGGCGTGAACATTATGTACGGTTGCAATAACTTTTGCACCTACTGCATCGTCCCCTATGTGCGCGGCAGAGAGCAGTCGCGCGAGGCGGAGGATATTGTGCGCGAGGTGAAGGCGCTCGTCGCGGACGGCGTAAAAGAAATCATGCTGCTCGGGCAGAATGTGAATTCCTACGGCAAGGGGCTTGAAGGGGGCGAGGGCTTTGCCTCCCTGCTTGAAAAAGTATGCCAGGTCGATGGGCCTGGAGCGCATACGCTTTATGACGCCGCACCCGAAGGATCTCTCCGATGATCTGATTGAGACCATCAAGCGAAATCCGAAGATTTGCCGCCACATTCACCTCCCGCTCCAGTCGGGCAGCAGTAAGATTTTGCAGCGCATGAACCGCCGCTACACGAAGGAGTCCTACCTCGCGTTGGTCGAGAAAATACGGCGGGAGCTCCCGGAAGTGGGACTCACGACAGACATTATTGTCGGCTTCCCCGGGGAGACGGAAGAGGATTTTCAAGATACGCTCGATGTGGTATCCCGCGCTTCCTATCAGGCGGCTTTCACCTTTATTTACTCTAAGCGGAGCGGTACGCCGGCCGCGGAGTTTGAGGATCAGGTGCCGGAGGATGTGGTTGCGGACCGCATGAAGCGCCTCATTGCCCTGGTGCAGCAGTTTGCCTCAAAGGCAGCGGACCGCGACGAAGGGAAAATAGAGCCTGTTTTGGTCGAAGAAGTGAATGCGCAGCGCGCGGGCTATGTGACGGGGCGGCTTTCCAACAATTTAATGGTACATTTCCCCGGTGACGAGAGCTTAATCGGCGCAGTGGTACCGGTTTTACTGAGGGAATCCAAGGGCTTTTATTACATGGGAGAGAGGAGGGACTAAAGTGGCGCTTTCGCCTATGATGACGCATTACCTGGAGACCAAAAAGGCCTATCCGGACAGCCTCTTGTTCTATCGCCTCGGCGATTTTTACGAGATGTTCTTTGAGGATGCGCGCCTGGTGTCAAAGGAGCTTGAGCTCACTTTGACCGGCAAGGAGTGCGGACTCGAGGAGAGAGCCCCGATGTGCGGTGTCCCCTTCCATGCCGCGGAGACCTATATCAACCGTCTCGTGAAAAAGGGCTATAAGGTCGCGGTCGCGGAGCAGATGGAAGACCCGAAGCTCGCGAAGGGGCTTGTGAAACGCGAGGTCATACGCGTTGTGACCCCCGGCACCGTCACGGCAGCCGGGGCGCTAGAAGAGGAGAAGAATAACTACCTCGCCGCAGTCGTTGAGGACGGCGGTCGCTACGGTTTGGCCCTCGCGGATATCTCGACCGGCAGCTTCCTTGTGACAGAAGCGGAGGGGAAGAAGGAGCTCGGCGACATTTTGTCGGAGTTTCATCCGGCAGAGCTTTTAAAGAAGGAGAGCCTTACGCTGGACGGGGTGCTTCGCACGGATGAAGAAATTGCGACCAGCATACTGTCAGACTCTGCCTTCTCAAAGGAAAGTGCCGTCAGCTTACTCTGCGGGCATTTTCACACGGCTTCGGTCGAAGCCCTCGGCTTGGCGGACTATTCGCTCGGAACGCTATCGGCCGGCGCGGTGCTTCGCTATCTCTATGACACGCAGAAGAGCCAATGCGAGCTCATCACCGAGCTCAAGGCTTACCGCGGCTCTGCCTATCTCTTGATTGACGCGGCCTCTCGGCGAAATCTTGAGCTCACGGAGACCATGCGGGATAAGAGTAAGCACGGCTCGCTGCTCTGGGTTTTGGATCGCACCAAGACCGCGATGGGCGCGCGCTTCCTTCGGAATCTCATCGAAAAGCCGCTTCTCAGTCTTGAGACCATTGAGGCCAGACAGGACGCCATCCAGGCATTTCTGGAGCGCTACATCGACAGAGAAGAGCTGAGAGAGTATCTCGCCCCGATTTATGACATGGAGCGCCTCATGGGGCGCATTACGCTCGGCAGCGCAAACGCGCGGGATATGCTCGCCTTTTGTACTTCGATTGCGGCTCTGCCGCCGATACGGGAGCTTCTCAAGAGCTTTTCCGCGCCGCTCTTACAGCAGTTTGCGAACGAGCTCGACGATTTAAGCGATCTCTGCGCCCTGCTTCGCTCCGCCATCGCGGAGGATCCGCCGCTCACGCTCCGAGAGGGGCATATTATTCGAGAAGGCTACCACGAGGATGTGGACCGCTACCGGCGGGCAAGCAGCGAGGGCAAGCAGTGGCTCGCGGAACTCGAGGAAAAAGAGCGCGCTAAGACCGGAATCAAGAATCTAAAGATTAAGTACAACAAGGTATTCGGCTATTATTTTGAGGTGACGAATTCCTTTCTCTCCCAGGTGCCGGATTACTTCCGGCGGCGGCAGACGCTCGCGAATGCAGAGCGCTACACGACCGAAGAACTCGGGAAGCTCGAGAGAGCATACTCGGCGCGGAGGAGAAACTCCTCACCCTTGAATTCGATCTCTTTCAGGAACTGCGACAGAAGCTTTCCGCGGAAGTTGCACGCATCCAAAAGAGCGCCGGCATCGTGGCCTACCTCGACGCGTTGCTCTCCCTTGCGGATGTCGCGGAGCGCTATCACTATGTGAGGCCGAAATTAACGGCAGACGGCCCCCTGCACATTGTGGGCGGGCGCCATCCGGTTGTGGAACGCATGATGGAGAGCGGGCGCTTTGTCGAAAACGACACCTTGCTTGACAGCGAGGAGAATCGCATCGCCATCATTACCGGTCCCAATATGGCCGGAAAATCCACCTATATGCGTCAGACCGCGCTGATTGCGCTGCTTGCGCAGACAGGTTCCTTTGTTCCGGCGGAGCGCGCGGAACTCGGACTTTCCGACCGCATCTTTACGCGTGTCGGTGCCTCGGACGATCTCGCTTCCGGCCAGTCTACCTTTATGGTTGAGATGACAGAGGTCGCAAACATTCTTCGAAATGCGACGAAGAAGAGTCTCATTATCCTCGATGAAATAGGACGCGGCACTTCGACCTTCGACGGTCTCTCGATCGCCTGGGCGGTGGTTGAGTATCTTGCGGTCGGACGCCTTTCGGGGGCAAAAACGCTGTTCGCGACCCACTACCACGAACTCACCGAGTTGGAAGGCAGCATACCGGGGGTCAATAACTACTGCATCGCGGTGAAGGAGCAGGGAGATGAAATTGCCTTTCTCCGAAAAATCATCAAGGGCGGTGCGGACCAGAGTTACGGCATTCAGGTCGCGAAGCTCGCGGGCGTACCGGCGGCGGTTACGGCGCGGGCGCGGGAAATCGCGGAAGAACTCTCGGGTGCGGATATTGCCGCGCGCGCCCGAGAACTCGCATCGCGCGGGGCTGACTTGCCGTCCGTACCCGCTTCCGAGCAGAACGCGAAACCTGTCGTCACGGAGGCAGAGCTTAAGGTTCTGAGACAACTCAGAGAAATCAATCTCTCGGAGCTCACGCCGCGCGCGGCCATCGATCTTCTTTACGGTATACAGGAGACACTATGAGCATTCAGCTTCTCGATGAGAGCACCATCAATAAGATTGCGGCGGGCGAGGTCATTGAGCGCCCCGCTTCGATTGTGAAAGAACTCACGGAAAATGCGATCGATGCCGATGCGAGCGTCATTACGATAGAGATACGCGACGGCGGCATTTCGATGATACGTGTGACGGATAACGGCGGCGGCATCCCGGCGGATGAGGTAAAGACCGCCTTTCTTCGCCATGCGACTTCCAAGATTCAGTGCGCGGAGGATATCCTTCACGTTCGGAGCCTCGGCTTTCGCGGTGAGGCGCTTGCCAGTATCTCGGCGGTTTCCCGCATTGAGCTCATCACAAGACAGCGGGATGCACTGACCGGTATACGCTACGCGGCCGAGGGCGGCAGAGAGACGGTATTTGAAGAAGTCGGGGCACCGGGCGGCACGACCGTCATCACCCGCGACCTCTTCTTTAATACGCCGGTGCGGCGCAGCTTTTTGAAGGCGGCGGTCACCGAGACCGCGCATGTCGCGGCGCTCGCGGAAGAACTGGCGCTGTCGCATCCGGAAATCTCCATCCGTTTTCTTGCGAACGGACAGAGCCGCTTTCACACGAGCGGGAATCGAGAAGTGAAGGATATCATCTATCAGCTCTACGGCAGGGAGATTGCGAGTAAGCTGCTTCCGGTTTCGCGAACGGAACAGGGCTTTTCGGTGCAGGGCTTTATCGGCAGACCGGAGATTTCAAGGGGAAGCCGTGCCCTAGAACACTACTGCGTGAACGGGCGCTACATCAAGAGCCAGCTGCTCGCAAAGGCGATAGAGGACGGCTACGGCGACCGCATGATGCAACATAACTTCCCCTTTGCGGTACTCTTTCTTGAGACGGATCCGGAGACAGTCGATGTGAATGTGCATCCGACCAAGCGGGAAGTGCGTTTTTCGGACACCCAGGCCTGCTACCTCTTTCTGCGTTCCGCTGTGGAGGATGCGCTGCAGCGCGCGGAGTTGATTCGTCTTTCCTCTGCAGGAAGAAAACAAAAAGAAGGCTGCACAAAGTGCGGCGCTCGGACGCGACTCCGTTTCTCAGGAAGAAGTGCGGGCGGGTGTACGTCCGCAGCACAAAAACCGCCGGAACCTTTTGAGACGCAGCGCTTAACGGAAGAGCGTAAGCGGGAGGCAGAAGAGCAGGCGCTCTCGCTTTCCTCTTTTCTCTCGGCCTACGGGCAGCGGCAAATCAATCAGAGCGCGAAGGCGGAGAGCACAGGGACGAGCGAAAGCAAGACGGCGGAGAGCCACGCAAAGCCGGACTCCGGGCAGACAGCGGACAGAGAGTCGGTTTCGGAGCGCAAGGCTGTCGCCGAGGAAAAACCGGCGTTTGAAACTGTGGAACGCGGGGGGCAGTATGCGCTCTTTCGGCCTGAGGAGAGAAAAAATCTCCGCTTAATCGGCGCTGTTTTTGACACCTACTGGCTCGCGGAGCGCGGAAATTCACTCTATCTCATCGATCAACATGCGGCACACGAGAAGGTGAACTACGAGAGGCTGCTTGCGTCTTATCGAAAGCAGGAACTCAGTTCGCAGCGTTTGGAACCGCCGCTCCTTATCACCCTGAGTGCGGAAGAGCAGGCGTTGCTTGAGAGTGAGCGGGAGAGCTTTGAAAAAATCGGTTTTTCCGTCGAACATTTCGGCGGTTCCAGCTATGCGGTGCGCGCCGTGCCGAATATTCTGCCCTCTGTCCTAAAGGAAGAGCTCTTAAAGACCATGTTTGCGAGCCTTGCCGAGGGACAGCGCGCGGACGATGTGCCACTCCTCATTATCGAGAAGACAGCATCCATGTCCTGTAAAGCGGCAATCAAGGGAAATCAGCACATTTCGCTTGCGGAGGCGGAAGCCCTGCTCGACGAGCTCTTTTCCCTCGAAAACCCCTACAACTGCCCGCACGGCAGACCGACCATCATTGAACTCACAAAAACAGAACTGGAACGGAGGTTTAAGCGCATTGTGTGAGAAACAGACGCTGATTGCGCTCACCGGCCCCACGGCGGTCGGAAAAACCGCGCTCTCCCTTGCACTTGCCAAAGAACTGAACGGTGAAATTATCTCCGCGGATTCCATGCAGGTATACCGCGGCATGGACATCGGGACGGCTAAAATTCGAACAGAAGAGATGCAGGGAATTCCGCACCATCTGATCGACATTCTGGAGCCCGAAGAGAATTTTGACGCGATGCAGTTTCAGCAGCGCGCAACGAATGCGATAGCGGACATTCAGGCGCGCGGCAAAGTCCCGATTTTGGTCGGCGGAACCGGATTTTATCTGCAGACCGTACTCTACGATGTGCCCTTTTCCGAAGAAAGCCGGGATGAGGCCGTGCATGCGGCCCTAGCGGCGCGAAGAGCCCGCGAGGGGATGGCGGCGCTCTACGCGGAACTCACCCGGGTCGACCCGGAAGCTGCGGCGCAAATTCATCCGAACAATGAGAAGAGGGTCCTCCGTGCGCTTGAGTACTATCTTTCGAGCGGCGATAAAATCTCGCTTCACAATGCGGCGGCGAGGGAGCGCCGCTCCCCCTACCGCCTCTTCTACTTTGTGCTCAATATGGACAGAGCCTCGCTCTACCGTAGAATCGATGCCAGGGTGGAAGCAATGTTTGAGGCGGGACTCGTCGAGGAAGTGCGTACACTTGCTCTGCGGGGCGTACCGCGGACAGCGACATCCATGCAGGGCATCGGTTACCACGAGCTCTTTCCTTACCTCGACGGAGAGGCAGAGCTCGCAAGCTGTAAAAACAGATCAAAACGGATACGAGACATTTTGCAAAGCGCCAACTCACCTGGTTTCGCCGGGAGAGAGATGCGCGGTGGTTTATGCGGGAAGACTATGCCTCCGAGGAAGCGATACTCGAAGACATGCTGCGCCGCGTTCGTAACAGAAGGGAAGATACCGAATGAGCGAGAACTTTGAAGAGAGCCTACATGATATTTACCGTGCGGCGGGACTGTCGGAGCGAATCTTGAAGCTGGGACAAGAGGCAGAGGCGCAGTGCAAGTCGCGTTTTGCGGAAATCGATGCGATTGCCGAGTACAACCAAATGAAGGTACTCAATGCGCTGAGAAAGCATCGCATCGGTGAAGCACATCTTTCGCCGAGCACCGGTTACGGCTATAACGACCTCGGCCGTGATGCGTTGGAGGCAGTTTACGCCTCTGTTTTCGGCACCGAGGATGCACTGGTTCGCGCGCAGCTTGTGAGCGGCACCCATGCGCTTACGGTTGCGCTCTTCGGAAACCTGCGCCCGGGCGATGAGATTTTCTCTCCGGTCGGCAAGCCCTATGACACCCTGGACCAGGTGATCGGGATACGGCCGCAGTGCGGAAGCCTCAGGGAGTACGGGGTCAGCTATCGCCAGGCGGATTTAAAAGAAGACGGCAGCTTTGACTTTGAAGCGATTCGAGCGGGCATCAACGAGAAAACGCGCCTAATCGAAATTCAGCGCTCCAAGGGTTATTCCGCGCGGAAAACACTCTCGGTCGATGAGATTGCGGAGCTGATTCGCTTTGTCAAATCCGTGAAACCGGATGTCATCTGCATGGTGGACAATTGCTACGGCGAATTCGTGGAGCGCCATGAGCCGAGCGAATACGGCGCAGACCTGATGGTTGGCTCCCTCATCAAGAACCCGGGAGGCGGTCTTGCACCGATCGGCGGTTACATTGCCGGAAAACGTGAGTACATCGAGAACGCAGCCTATCGCCTCACGGCGCCGGGCCTCGGAAAAGAACTAGGCGCTTCGCTCGGCGTGACGCGCCAGTTTTTCCAGGGACTCTTCCTCGCGCCTACCGTCACGGCCTCCGCGGAGAAGGGGGGCAATTTTTGCGGCGCAGCTCTATCAGAATCTCGGCTTTGCGGTGAAGCCGCGGGCAGAAGAGCTCCGTCATGATATTATTCAGTCTGTCGACTTACAGTCTCCGGAGGCGCTCTCTGCTTTCTGCATCGGCATCCAAGCTGCCTCCCCGGTGGACAGCTTTGTGACACCGGAGGCCTGGGATATGCCGGGCTATGAGGAGCCTGTTATCATGGCGGCCGGCACCTTTGTCTCCGGCGCTTCGATTGAGCTCTCGGCCGACGGTCCCATGCGTCCGCCTTACACCGCCTTTTTCCAGGGCGGACTCACCTATGCCCACGCAAAAATCGGCGTGCTCATGTCCCTCCAGAAGCTTGCGGACGCCGGGCTCGTTTAAACTGTGCTATAATAAAAACGTATTTCCTCACTGTGCCTGGAGAGCTTGGGAGGAAGACGAATGATAAAGTTGAGAGATGTACGGCCGGAAGAAAGACCTGCGGAAAAGGCAAGACGCCTCGGCATTGCAAGCCTGAGCGACCGCGAATTGCTCTCCCTTCTCTTGCGGAGCGGCTGCCGAGGGCAGGATGTCACGGCACTCTCTGCGCTGGTTCTCGAGATGGAACCGCGGCGGGAAGGCCTGCTCGGACTCTTACACAACAGCATGCAGGACTACATGCGCCTTCGCGGCGTCGGAGAGGCAAAGGCCTTGCAGCTTGTTGCCATCGGAGAACTATCGAAGCGCATATGGCGGCGCGAGGCCGCAAAGAATCTGACGACCGCCTTTTCGGATCCCGGGCTTTGCGCGCGCTATTATATGGAGGCCCTGCGCCACCTCGAGCAGGAAGAGCTGCATGCGGCCTTTCTCGACACTAAACTGCGCTTTATCAGCGATCAGCTCCTGAGCCGCGGCTCGGTGGATGCCTCCGTCGTCTCTGTGCGGGAGCTCATGATTGCCGCGCTCCGTGCACGGGCCGTGCGTATGATACTCGTGCACAATCACCCGAGCGGAGATCCGCGTCCCAGCGCGGACGATCAACGCGTGACCGCAGAAGTGCAGGCGGCCGCGAAGCTCATCGGCATTCCGCTGGAAGATCACATTGTCATCGGAGATAATGCCTACTACAGTTTTAAGGAGTGGGGTCTATTGTGAAAATATCGAATAACCGTTTGGTTCTCATTGTTCTCAGCGTATCCTGCGTCGGAATGATAGGACTGACGACAATTAAAAACGAACAGCTTCGCCCCATCCGGACTGCGGTGGGTTATTTTCTGTTGCCGGTCCAGACCGGTGTGAATCGGGTGGGCAGTGCGGTTTACAGCAATTTCAAGAATCAGGAGAAAATGCGAACCGCTCTCGCGGACAATGAATCTCTGCGTGAACAAGTTGCCACACTCACCATGGAAAACACGCGTCTGCAGAGCGACAGCTACGAACTGAGTCGTCTTCGCAAACTCTATGAGTTGAATCAGACCTACGGACAGTATCGTATGACGGGAGCCAGGGTCATCGCGAAGGATACCGGAAACTGGTTTCACGTGTTCCGCATTGACAAGGGGCGCGCGACGGCATCAAGCCGGATATGAACGTAGTCGGTGACGGCGGCCTCATCGGCATTGTGACCGATGTCGGCGATAACTATGCGACGGTTCGTTCGATCATCGATGATGTGAGCCGCGTGAGTGCCATGGCGATTCAGTCGAACGACACCTGCATTGTCTCCGGCAATCTGCAGCTCTATGCCAACGGCAAGCTAAAGATCAGCGATATCACCGACACGGCGGATATCAAAGACGGTGACGCCATTGTGACGAGCACGGTGAGTTCCAAGTTTCTCCCCGGGCATACTGATCGGTTACGCCGGAGATCTGAAGACCGATCCGGACAGACTCACGCGGAGCGGAACCTTGGTTCCGGTGGCAGATTTCGAAACCATACAGGAAGTCCTGGTCATCTTGGATCTTAAGTCGGAGATGCGAGAGGACGGTAGCTTTGAGACTCCGCGGACTTCGCTGCCGGATCCCGAGAGTCTGACGGCTGCGGAAACTTCCGCAGCGGAGGAGAGTAGCGCAGCTTCCGAGACGCTGTCAGGTGAAGAGAGCGGCGCCGGCGCGGAGACAACTGTCGCCGCGGAGACCTCCGAGAGCCGGACGACGGCCGAAACGACAACTGCCGCAACGACAACAGCCGCAAGTACCACGGCGGCGAGAAGTACGACAGCAGCGAGTACCACGCGTGCGGCCGAGACCCGCCGTGAGACCACGGCAGCGTCCCGTGAGACGAGACAGCGTGAAACTACGGCCTCCGCGGAAAGAAGGCAGCAAGAGACAGAGAGAACGCGTCCCGAGACCACGGCAGCGCAGCCCCAGGAGAGTGCGGCGGCCACCGAACCCGTGCAAACGGTCGAAAGTTTGCCGAGTAACCCTTGAGGAGGCCCTTATGAAGCGTACCCTCTTAAATTTACTTGTGCTGGTTGCGGCCTTTGCGCTGCAAAGCTCCATCCTGCCTTTTATTCCCTTCCTTTCGGCGACGCCTAATTTGATGCTGATTTTTACCTTCGCCTACGCCTTTATTTACGGGCAGAGGGACGGCATGCTCTACGGACTCGCGGCGGGACTGCTCATGGACTTGTTCCACTCGGGCGCCTTCGGCTTTTTCACCCTCTTTTTTGTGTGGATCGGCTTTCTGAACGGGGCTCTCTCGAAATACTACTATGAGAGCTACATCACGCTGCCGCTGTTACTTTGTACCATCAACGAGTTTCTCTATAACTTCTACATCTATGTGTTCCGCTTTGTCATACGGGGCAAGTTCGATTTTCCGTTTTACTTCCGAAATATCGTCTTTCCCGAGATTATCATTTCCCTGTTGTTTACGCTGGTCATCTACCGCTTCTTCTTATGGTACAACCGTAAGCTAGAGTTCTTGGACCAGAGGCGGGCGACCGTCTGAGGAGAAATCAGTGCTGAGAGATTTTCTGGAATTACTGCGCGAACGCTTTGCAGAACTGCGCAGAGAGGTAAAAACGTCGCGACTCTTTATATTGGGCCTCGGCTATATGGGGCTGCTCGCAGTCATGGTCTTTCGCCTGTATCAGCTGCAGATAATCAACGGAGAGTCTTACCAGAAGAACTATCTGCAAAAGACCGAGAAGACGGTGTCCATTCCCGCGACACGCGGTAATATCTTTGATACAAACGGAAAGCTGCTGGCGTATAACCGTCTGTCCTATAATGTGACCATCAAGGACAGCGGCGAATACAGGAAGCCCGCGCAGCGCAATCTCATGTATTATCGTCTGATCCGGATTTTGAATGCGCACGGGGAGACCGTGACCGGACGTTTGGAAATCGGTCTGAACGAGAACGGCGCGTTTTACTTTACGAGCCCCAATGAGGAGGCAAGAAAGCGTTTTCTCCGCGATTTTTACGGCTTAAAGCGAGTTACGGAATTGACCGGTGCTTCCGGAAAATACCCCTCGGGAAATTACGGCCGAAGAGTTGCTGAACAAGCGTTTTCAAAGCTATAAGTTAAATGAGCTGAAGGATGAAGAAGGTAATCCGCTGAGTCTCAGCAATTTGGAGAAGCTGGAACTCGTGAATATCCGCTATACCATGGGGCTCACAGCGTATCGAAGCTACGAGAGCACCGTTGTTGTGACACACGTGAAGGATGAGACCCGAGTCGACATTCTCGAGAATCAGGCAAAGTTGCTCGGTGTCAACTGTGAGCAGACCACGGAGCGTGTCTATAACGATGCGGTTCCGTTCTCATCGCTGATCGGATATGTCGGTAAAGTGCCGGATGAGCAGTTAAAAGAGTTGCGCGAAAAAAATCCGGACTACAGTCTCAGCGATACCATAGGACGCACCGGCATAGAAGAGTACATGGAGCAGGATCTGCACGGCAAAAAAGGCTCCCGTACCATGTATGTCGATAACGTCGGCCACGTGATGGAAGTGGAGAGTGAGACCGAACCGGTCGCGGGTAACGATGTGTACCTCTCAATCGACCGTGACTTACAGGTCGGTATCTATCATCAGCTCGAGCAGCATCTCGCGGGTATACTCGCCGCAAAGCTGGTGAATGAGGACAATCCGAACAACGATACCACGGACTCAACGGCACGCCTCATTCCGATTAAGGATGCTTACTACCAGCTGATCGGAAACAATGTACTCTCTCTGGATCACATCAAGGGCGAGTCTGCGAGTGAGACCGAGCGTTTTATCGCGGAGCGTCTTCGCAGCTACGGGGAGAGTTCTTTGGCCGCGATGCGATCCCAACTCATGGATTCCGCCCCGCTCAATATGGCGGAACTTCCGAACGATCAGCGCGCATTTCTCTATTTCCTCTATACCTATCTCGCCTCTTCGGAGAGCGGTATTGTTGAGAAAGATCAGATTGACAGCAGGAAAGATTACTATGCCCGTTGGAAGGCAGACTCCATTTCGCTGCGTGAATTCCTGCAGGACGGTATTAAAGACGGTTGGATCAATACCACCGCAGTGAAGGGAGTCAAAAAATATGCGGGAGCGGAAGAAGTCTATCAGGCTTTGATTGATTCTTCGCTGGAAGAACTGAAGAGTAATTCCGACTTTGAAAAGCTGCTCTGCCAATACATGATACGAAATAATTTGGTCGGCGGAAGAGAACTTTGTCTTGCGCTCTTCGATCAAGGCGTGCTGGAGCCGGATCCCGCCGCACAGGCCGCCCTTGCTTCAAACGGTCCCGCCTATGCCTACAGCTATTTTGTACAGCTCGTGTCGGATTTGAAAATCACACCCGCTCAGCTTGCGCTGGATCCCTGTACGGCGGGCTGTGTCGTGACCGATGTCACAACCGGCAAGGTAAAAGCGCTGGTATCCTATCCGGGCTATGACAACAATCGTCTGACCAACACGATGGACGCACGTTACTATACACGCCTCGTACAAGACGAATCCCTTCCGCTCTACAACAACGCGACGCAGGCGAGAAAAGCGCCGGGTTCTACCTTTAAGCCCATCACTGCGATTGCGGCACTTGAGGAAAATGTAATCGGTCTCACCGATACCATTAATTGTACCGGTATTTACGATGAGATTACGCCGCCGCTTCGCTGTTGGATTTACCCCGGCCGTCACGGTCTCCAGAACATTGAGTCCGGAATACGGAACTCCTGTAACTTCTTTTCTGCGGATCTCGGACATCGTCTCGCGACCAACGCGCAGGGCGAGTATGACCCGGGGCTTGGCATGGAGCGCCTCAGCAAGTATGCGATCATGTTTGGTTTGGACCAGAAGTCCGGTGTTGAAATTATCGAGAACGATCCCATGATTTCGAATCAGAGCCCGGAGCAGTCGGCCATCGGACAGGGTACGAACTCCTTTGCCAACGTACAACTTTCTCGCTATGTGACGGCGCTCGCCAACCGCGGCACGGTCTTTAATCTCTCGGTCTTGGATCGTGTGACGGACTGGCAGGGAGAGGCCATCCGGAGTTACGAACCCAATGTCATTAAGACCATGGACGTAAAAGCGGAGAACTGGGACGTCGTACAGCGCGGTATGCGCGGGGTGGTCGAGTCCGGTTCGGCAAGCCGCATTTTCAAGGGATTTGAAGTGAATATTGCCGGAAAAACCGGTACGGCACAGGAGTCGAAAACGCGAGCAAACCACGCGTTCTTTATTTCCTTCGGACCTTACGAGAACCCGACGCTTGCGGTCACGGTCAATATACCCTACGGTTATACCTCGGCAAATGCGGCATCGGTGGCAAAAGACGTCTATCGTCTGTGCTTCGGCTATACCAATGTGGATGAAGTCCTGAATGCAGGTGCACAGCGTGCCAGCGATGCAAGGATAGAGGATTAAAAACTTGAAGATTTTCGACATTTTACCGAAAAATACTGGAAATATACCTGTTTTTCCGTTAGAATTTGAGGAGGATTGCGCGTAATGGATGTAAAGCATTTTTTGAGAGCGTTTTCCTTCCGCCTGTTCTTTGCGGTCTGTGCGCTGAATGTCATCGGAATACTGGCAATTAACAGCGCGACCAACCAGAGTATGGCCTATGTCGGACGTCAGGCGACCGGTATGGCACTGGGCATTGCGATTATTGCTCTGATTTGCTTTGTGCCCTATCAAAAATTGCTGCGCTATGCGGTGCTGGTATTTGCGATATGTGCAATTCTGTTGCTCATGGTGCGCTTTTTCGGAAGGAGCGTCAACGGCGCGAAGCGCTGGGTGGTACTTCCCGCCATAGGACAGGTACAGCCTTCGGAGTTCGCAAAAATAGGCGTTGTGATGTTTTTTGCCTGGTTGCTCGGAAAGAACCGAGAGAGTGTCAATGAGCCCCGCTTTCTGCTTATCTTTGGGGCATTTGCCATGATTCCGATCGGTCTCATCAGTTCGGAACCGGACCTCTCGACAACCATTGTCGTGACCGTCAGCATCCTGGCCATGCTTTTTGCGGCAGAGCTCAGTTATCGCTGGATCGGGCTCGGCATGTTGGTTGCGGTGCCCTTCGGGGTGAGTTCCGTGTTTCTTTTGCAGAGGGGCATGGTTCCTTTCCTGAAGGACTATCAGGTGCGGCGTATTTTGGCCTTTCTTTACCCGGCTAAGTATGCGGATGCAAACTGGCAGCAGGACAACTCCATTATGGCTATCGGCTCGGGACAGCTCTTCGGCAAGGGCCTGAACAATAACACCTTGGCTTCCGTTAAAAGCGGAAACTTCCTCTCGGAGGAACAGACAGACTTTATTTTTGCTGTCATCGGGGAGGAAATGGGCTTTGTCGGTTGCCTTCTGGTGCTGTTGCTCTATGCAATTTTGGTTTACGAGTGTTTTTATCTCGCGGGAAAGGCGCGTGACATGGAGGGGCGTATTATTTGCACCGGAGTCGGTGCGCTGATTGCGTTCCAAGGCTTCAGCAACATTGCGGTGGCGACCGGTATTTTCCCAAACACAGGTCTTACGCTTCCGTTTATCAGTTACGGAGTCAGCTCACTGCTCGCCTTTTACGTGCAAATTGGCTTGGTAATCAATGTCGGACTGCAACGGCGGGATATCGTACACGAAGATGACATGCCGCGCGGCAGAGTCGGCTTTGGGGGAAGATACCGCTGAGCAATCTTTCAAAGAAAGAATGAGGAAATGGCAGTATGAATATCGGATTGATTGCACATGATGCAAAAAAGAAGTTGATGCAGAACTTTTGTGTCGCTTATCGCGGAATACTTGCGAAGCATACGCTGTTCGCAACCGGAACCACGGGACGTCTCGTGGAGGAGGTCACGAATTTAACGGTTCACAAGTATCTTGCGGGACATCTGGGAGGCGAGCAGCAGCTCGGTGCCCAGATTGAAGACAATGATCTGGATCTCGTTATTTTTCTTCGTGATCCTTTGCAGCCGAAGCCGCACGAACCCAACGTCGGCAATGTGCTCAGACTTTGCGATATTCATAACATCCCGGTTGCCACCAATCTTGCAACCGCGGAACTGCTGATTAAATCCATGGAGCGTGGCGAGTTTGAATTCCGAAATTACTACAGGCGCTGAGTACGGCGGAAGCCGGAGAAGGGCAAACAGAAGGCGAAAAAAGCGAGGATTACCGCTCCTTCGCCTGTTCCTTCTACTCTGTTTGATTTGCGGAGTTCTGGCCTATCGCGAGTTCGGGATGCGTTTTTCAAAGCGCTATGCGGCGGCGGAAGACGGCACGGCACTACTGAAGAGCACAAATCCGAGCTCGGTGCTAGTCCCCTTTGCCGCGGACTTGGCGGTACCCGAAGCGGAGAGCGGCAGCGAGTATCTGACGGACGTGCGCGCCGAAGGAGTTCTTCTGATTGACGGGACCAACAAAAAAAGTCTGCTCTCACACAATGCCTACACACGAATGAATCCGGCCTCGACAACGAAAATCATGACCTGTTTGATTGCACTCGAAGATCCGGAGATTCATATGGACGATCTATGGACGGCCGGACCGGAAATTGTGGTCTCGGAACCCGGCGCAAGCATGGGCGGCTTTCAGCAGGGAGATCAGCTGACAGCGGAGCAGGTGCTCTATTGTCTCATGGTGCGATCCGGCGCGGATGCCGCGAATATGGTCGCAACACGCGTCGCGGGCAGCGAAGAGGCTTTCGTTGAGAAAATGAACGAGCGCGCGAAAGAGCTCGGCGCAACCGGGACGCACTTCACCAATTCGCACGGTCTTACGGATCCCAATCACTACACAACGCCTTACGATCTCTATCTCATTCTTCATGAGGCGATGAAATACCCGGAATTTCGTAAGCTGGCAAGCGAGAAGCTCTATGTCGCGGACTATGTGGATGCGGCCGGACAGGCCGTGCAGAAAAAAATGGTTCAGCACCAACTATTATCTGGTCGGCAAGGCAAAACTTCCGACGGGATTTTCGGTTGTCGCAGCCAAGACAGGAACTACCATGGCGGCAGGCGCCTGCCTTGCGCAGCTCAGCGCCTCCGAGTCCGGAAGAGAGTATTATTCGATTGTGCTGAAATCACCGAATCACGATACCTTATATCAAGACACCAGCTTGTTGCTCCAAAAAAGCGCACAAGTGCATTGAACTTTTTGGGGCACTAACGTATAATTATCATAACAGAAAGATACCAAGGAGGTAGAAACATGGTTGAGATTATTGTGGGCGTCAAGGGAAAGGGAAAAACCAAGCGTCTTCTTGAGATGGCAAATGAGGCTGTTAAGGACGCAAAGGGCACGGTTGTCTACCTTGATAAGAGCGCAAAGCACATGTATGAGCTCAGCAATAAGATTCGCTTGATCAATGTGAATGACTTTGACATCATGAGCAGTGACGGCTTTACCGGTTTCGTCTCCGGCATCATTTCACAGGATCATGATTTGGAGACCATGTTCCTCGATAGCTTCCTCAAGCTCGCAAACCTTGAGGGCGGCGATATCACCCCGGTGATTGATGCGCTTGAGAAGATCGGTGAGAAGTACAACGTTAAGTTTGTGCTCAGTGTCTCGATGGATGCTGCGGATCTTCCGGAGAATGCAAAGAAAGACGTTGTCGTCGCACTCTAAAACAGAGTCGATTCAATACTTTACGGGCAGCCCTTTCGGGCTGTCCGTACTTGTGTATGGGCTTTTTCGAACAAGCGGAGGTGCTTTTGGAGAATCAAAAGAAAGCGAAACAGGAGCGCCATAGAACCGTAAGACCGGAGCACTATTTCCTGTTTGGCGGTATCCTTTATCTTGCCTTGATCATTGTCGCACCGTTTATGAAGAAGCATCCGCGCATCGTCACGGTAGAACCCGGAGAGATCGTAAGTAACACCGATTACACGGGTATCATACTGAGAGATGAGCAGCTTGAGACGGCACCGCGCAGCGGTTATCCGGTTTATTATCTGCAGGAAGGGAAGCGCGCGGCTGTCGGAAATCGCATCTATGCGTTGACGTCGACGGATGTGACCCCCCTGCTTCAGAGCAGTTTATCGGGGAACAACGCGCTGGATGCCGATAACATCCATGAAATTAAAAACCGTCTTTCGTCCTATCGCAAAAGCTATGACAGAGACCAGTTTATTCAAAACTATGCCGCAGAGGACAATATTCAGTCTCTGCTCTCTTCCTATGCATCTCTGAGTCTTCTGGACAATTTGGATGCCGAGATGAAAAAACAGGGCATCGAGCTTACGGATGTGAGCGCTCCGCTGGCGGGTGTCGTTTCGTTTCATATCGACTCCTACAGTGCAAAGGGATTGACCGAAGACGATATCAGCGCGAGTCTCTTTGAACAGAGTACCATGAAGCAAGACGCTGCCATGCAGGGGACGAAGGGGCAAAACAACTATGTCAACGCGGGAGATGTGGTGTATCGCATTGTTCCTTCGGAGGAGTGGAAAGTGATTTTTCCGCTCGGCGATAAGGAGACGCGTGAAAATACGAAGAGTCTTCGGGTTAATTTATCGGCAGCAATATCAGTATGAGCGGTGACTACCATGAGATTTCCGACAAGGATGAGAGCAGCAAGAAGCGTTACGGTGTCTTAACTTTCCAGCGTTATATGATTCAATTTCTCGAAGACCGCTTTGTTTCTTTCCGCATTGTGGAGGGAAGCAAGGACGGTCTCAAGGTGCAAAAAAGTGCGCTTACGAAGAAAAAAATTCTACGCGATTCCACTCATCTATTTGACCCGAGGCGGGGCGAATAACGGGAATGTCGTACATCGCCTGAAGATCGAAAACGGTCAGGAGCAGGCGAGCGATGTGCCGGTCACGGTTGTCGATCGCGATGATGATTATTTTTATATCAGCATGGACGGCGGCTCCGGTTTACAGGAAGGAGATCAGCTGATCAACGATGCGCGCGATCAAAAAAATTTCAGGTCGGAGCAACGGGAGAAATCATCGGCGTCTACAGTGTGACAGCCGGCGTTGCGGAATTTCGAAAAGTCAAAATCATCGAGGAAAACGATGAGTATGCCATTGTACACCGCGATATCAGCGGCAGCATCAGTCCCTATGATCGCATTCTGTTAAACGGTAGCGAGGGGCGTGACGGGGCATTGATTTATTGAGGAGGAACTATGCTGAGTCAGAATTTACGGGAAGTGGAAAGCAATATCAAGAGTGCCTGCGAACGGGTCGGAAGAGCACGGGAAAGTGTGACTCTGATTGCGGTGAGCAAGACGCAGCCGGTCTCTGCGATTGAGGAGGCATATGCCCTGGGAATTCGTGATTTCGGCGAGAATAAGGTCAAGGAAATGCTCGGAAAAGAGCCCTCAACTACCGGCGGATATTCGTTGGCATCTCATCGGACATCTGCAGACAAATAAGGTCAAGTCGGTTCTCTCCAATACGGTTTTAATTCATTCTTTGGATTCGCTGAAGCTTTTGGATGCGGTCGATTTTGAGGCCATGAAACAGAAAATTACCGTGGAAGGCTTGCTTGAAGTGAACGTGGCCGAGGAAGAAAGTAAGTTTGGCTTTCACCCCTCCGAACTGTGGGAGCTGCTGAACCGTCTTCGCCAATATAAAAATTTGCGAATTCGCGGGCTCATGACCGTTGCTCCGTTCACAACGAATGCGGAGAATAATCGAGAGATATTTCGAAAATTGAAAGAAATATCCATTGACACAAAGTGGAATACACTGGATAATATCAGTATGGATATTTTGTCTATGGGTATGACCGGAGATTACAGCGTTGCAATTGAGGAAGGTGCCACCATGGTTCGGGTGGGAACCGGACTGTTCGGCGCTCGAGCATAAGGGGAGGTTCTGAGATGGGTTTCTTTAGCACAATCAAAGAGAAGTTCGGCGGAAGTTTTGGCGGCGGCGATGACGGCATGGATCCGGATGAGGAAATTTACGGAACCTACGGCGAAGACGATGAGTTCATCGGTGACGACGAATACGGCCAGGAGTATATCGAGGACGAGGAAGATGACGGGATGGGCGGCAGCAATCCCTTCGGCGGTGTAGATCGTGTCTCCGCTTATCAGAGCAGAAAGAATACTTCGACGCAGAAGCATTCCTCCGCGGCTGCAGGCCGTAGTTCCAAGGTTTCGCTTGTATCGCGCGGCGGTTGTGATAACATCGCAATGATGCAGCCTCGTTCGTTTGAAGACAAAGAAATGTTTGAGGCCGTCAGCAATCTTCGGGATCAGGGTCGTGTTATCATCCTGAACTTAGAGAGCTGCGATGCAACAACCCGCATGAACTTTTATACCTATGCGATGGGACTTTGTGCCGGCGTGGACGGTAAGATGGGCCAGGTTTCCGAATCCATTTTCATTATCGCTCCGCGTAATATCACCCTCTCCGGTGCACTCACTTCGGGAGAGAGTCAGGCAGATCCCCTGATGCAGGCTCGCTCTGTCTGATGACTGACAGAGAGTTACAGCTGTTTCGAAATCGCCTGTCGGATCTCGCAAGGCAGTGTGAGGACAGAAACATTGCGACGCACACCCACTTTTTGACCGTGGAAGAGCAGCGACTTGCAGAACAGTTTATATTGAACGTCGACGGAGTCCGTGTGATATCCGACGGCGTTTTTTGTGATGCGGAGCGAAAGCTGCTCTTTTTTTTGCCCTCCTATTTAGAGGAAGCGCCGGAGGAAGAGATCAGCTGTTTTCGGATTGAGCCCCGTGCGGCAAAGTTTGCGGAAGCGCTTTCGCATCGTGATTTTCTCGGCGCACTGATGGGGCTCGGCATCAAACGAGAAATGCTCGGAGACCTTGCCGTAACGGAGAATTGCGCGCAGTTGGCGGCACTCTCCACCGTACGAGAGGTCTTGCTTCGTGAGTTGACGGAAGTGAAGCACACACAAAGGTTCGGGTCAGCGAAATTGCCCGAGATGAACTTTCGGCGGTGCGGCGCACGGAAATACGCAGTGTCAATGCGGCCTCGCTGCGTGCGGATGTTCTGATCGCCGCGGTCTGGCGTTTATCGAGGACACAGGCAAAAGAGTCCTTTGCGAGAGGAGAGGTCTTTCGGAACGGAATCGAACTGGAAAACCCTTCCGCAGAACTGAAAGCGGAAGATTTTGTGAGTCTGCGCGGCAAAGGAAAGTTTAAGCTATGCAGTACCGAAGCGCGCGTTACGAAGAGCGGGCGCCTGTATATCGATATAGCGTACTATATTTAATTCGGAAGGATGGCTTTATGGCAGAGTTGAAAAGAAATACCGCTTCCAAAATCGGAATGAGAGTGCTCTATGTTGCAATCGCAGCCCTCTGTGTCTGTTTGGATCAGGGGAGTAAGTTTCTCGCATTGCGACATCTGCCGCTCGGAGAGGCGAGGCCTTTTCTCCCGGGCTTTCTCGAGTTTCTTCGCATTGAAAATCGAGGTGCGGCCTTCGGTGTCTTACAGGGACAGATGCTCTTTTTCTTTGCGATTACAGGGGTTATTCTTCTGCTGATACTGTATGTACTCCATCGCCTTCCCGCTGAGCGCAGGTATCTGCTATTGGTTGCGAACCTCGCTTTTCTGACCGGCGGGGCGCTCGGCAATTTATGGGATAGACTCACGCGCGGTTCCGTGGTTGATTTTTTGTCGTTTATCCCGATATCGTTTCCGGTGTTTAATGTCGCGGATATCTTTGTGACGGGATCCGCCTTTGCCTTTGTTCTGCTGTTTTGCTTTTATTATAAGGAAGAAGAATTCACGTTCTTGCGATAAAGGAGGTCCGCTTGGAGCAGCTTATCATACAGGAAGAACTGAGCGGAAAACGATTGGATCTGGTTGTCAGCTTGCTCTTTCCCGAGCTCACGCGTGCACATGCACAGAAGCTGATCAAAGAGGGGGCGGTCTCGGTCAACGAGAAGCCTCGAAAACCTGCTTATGCGGTGACCGCCGGTGAGCTACTTGCGGTAGAACTCCCGGAACCTGAGGTGTTGGAAGTTCTGCCGGAGGATATCCCGCTGGACATCTTATATGAAGACAGCGATGTCATTCTGGTGAACAAGCCGAAGGGCATGGTAGTCCATCCGGCCGCGGGCCATGCGAGCGGAACTCTGGTCAATGCGCTGTTATATCACTGCAGGGACAGCCTGTCCGGCATAAACGGAATTCTGCGTCCCGGCATAGTACACCGCATTGATAAGGACACGACCGGCGTCATCATTGCGTGCAAGAACGACAGGGCGCATCAGTGCATTGCGGCACAGCTGAAAGAGCACAGCATCACCCGACGATATTTGGCGCTTGCCCAAGTGTCATCCGAGAAGATGAGGGCACGGTGGATGCGCCCCTGGGGCGCGATCCGGAAGATCGAAAGAAAATGAAAAGCGGATTACCGGGCGGAAAGCATGCCGTCACGCACTTTCGGGTGTTGGAGCGCTTTTCCGCCGCGAGCTATCTAAGCTGCAGCTTGGAGACCGGAAGGACGCACCAAATACGCGTGCATCTCGCTTCCTTGGGGCATCCCTTGCTCGGAGATACCGTTTACGGAAGTCAAAAAAATCCCTATCATTTGGAGGGGCAATGCCTGCACGCGGCGGTGCTGGGGTTTCGACATCCGGCAGACGGTCGATATCTGGAGTTTTCCGCACCCTTACCGGATTATTTTGAGGAACTTCTGCGCAAATTCAGAAAGAAAGCTTAGATTTACCTTTTCCTCGTAAAATGTTACAATAGAACCGGAAAGAAACCACTATTTTTAGTATTTCTGTGGAGGTGACTTATGGAGACAAAGAGAATCATTACCTTGGGACGTGAGACCGGCAGCGGCGGTCACAAGATCGGTGAAATGCTTGCGGAGAAGCTCGGTGTAAAGTGCTATGACAAGGAGCTCCTGGATCGCGCGGCAAAAGAGAGCGGTCTTTGTCGTGAACTTTTGGAATCGAATGATGAGAAGCCGACCAACAGCTTTCTCTATTCTCTGGTCATGGATACCTATTCTCTCGGTTATTCTTCCTCGCCGTACGTGGATATGCCGATCAATCAGAAGATTTTTCTTGCGCAGTTCGATTCGATTCGCAATCTCGCACAGCAAGAGAGTTGCGTCATTGTAGGACGTTGCGCAGACTATGCGCTGGACGGCATGCAGGGTGTGCTCTCGGTCTTTATCTCCGCAGAAGAGGAGGATAAGATTACGCGCGTGCAGGCTTACCAGGGCGGAAACATCAGCCGCGATAAAGCGAGAGAAATTATGCTGAAGACCGACAAGCGTCGCTCCAGCTACTATAACTATTATTCCAATAAGCGTTGGGGAGATTCCAGAAGCTACGATCTCTGCATCAACAGCAGTAAGTTCGGCTTGGAAGGTGCTGTTGAGATGATACTCGAGAGCTTAAAGAAGGAAGAGGAATTCCGGAATGGCCGCAGATGAAAAGACAGAGCGTGAGCAATATCTGAAAGAGCTTGCCCGCCTCAAGTCGCTACGTAGCACACAGAAAGATGAAAAGAAGGACGCGGCAGATACGGCCGCGTCTCTTCCTGTTTCCGGAAGAGAAACGGATTCAACCTTGCAGCGTCTCAGAGACCGTGCACTTGCCGAGAATCCGGCCAAAGACGCAAGCACTCGTCGAGAATCGCGTTCGACGCTACAGCGTCTGAGGGATGCTGCACGCGCCGAGGCACCTGCAAAAGAAGCGCGGACTCCGCTTCAGCGCATGCGTGATGCCGCAGCGAAAGAAAGCGCGAAGCGGGAGGCGGACAGTACCTTTGAACGCCTGAAGGCAGAGGCGCTTTTGCAAAAGCAAGTCGAGAGTACTGCTCATACAGAAGAGAAAGCTGCGTTCGATTCTGTTGCGGATTTGGAGGATGAAGTCGGGGAGACGGATTCCGAGGATGCGCTGCATCAGATTCAGCGCAGAGCGGAGTCCTTCCTTGCGGGCTTCCGGAAACCAAAGAGAGAAACAAAGGATGCGCTTCCCGAAGCGGAGGCGGATGCGGAAGAGCCTGAGGATTCGGATATCACCGCGCTTTCCGATGAGCGTTCTGAGAGGGAAGAGGAAGATGCCATGGCAAGAACGGCAACGCGCGCCTCACGAAATAAGAACTCGCGTGATAGCAACGCGACGCGTCGTAAGACGGTGAAACAAGCGGCTGCCGGGGCGAGAGAGAAGAAAAAGAAGGGGAAGAAGAGTCCCATTCTGATTCTCATCGCATTGCTATCCGTATTTCTTGTTGTCTGGGGCGCAAAAAATCTCTTGCTGGGTCAGAAGACCCATGCGAGCGGCTATTATACCGTAGCCGTATTCGGCGTGGATTCTCGAAACGGCAATCTCGGGAAAGATGCCCTTTCCGATGTGAACATGTTGGTCTCTTTGAATAAGAGACCGGAGACATACGCATCTGCAGCATTTACCGTGACACCTTTCATGCAAATTGATAAGTCCGGAAAACACCATAAATTCAATGAAGCTTATTTCAAAGGCGGACCGGAACAAGCGCTCTGGATGATACGCTACAATCTCGATATACAGCCGGATGACTATATCACCTTCAACTGGAAAGCTGTCGTGGATGCCGTTAACATTATGGGTGGCGTCGACATTGAAATCACGCCGGCGGAATTTAAATACATCAACTCCTTCATTACCGAGACCGTAAAGTCGACCGGTATCGGATCGGTTCAGTTGACGCATCCGGGTATGAATCACTTGGACGGTGTGCAGGCGGTTGCGTATGCGAGATTGCGACTCATGGACACGGACTACAACCGCACAGAACGTCAGCGCAAGGTGGTCTCGCTCTTAATGGACAAAATACGCGCTGCGGACACCGCAAAGCGAATTGAACTTGTGACTTCCGTTCTCCCGGAAACCAAGACCAGCATGGGACTGGATGATGTATTGGCGTATGCCAAGGATATTAAAAGGTACCATATCGCAGAGACTTCCGGCTTCCCCTTTGAGCGGGACGCGATTTGGATTGAAAAAAAGGACTGTGTCGTTCCGATTACGCTGGAAAGCAATGTTATCAGTCTGCACCAATTCTTGTTCCAAGAGGAAAACTACCAACCGAGCGCATCGGTAAGAGAAGTCAGCGATTATATCGTCAAGAAGACCGGTTTGAAGGGCAAGGGAAAGTCTGCGGAGATTCAGACGGATAAGCCGGGTGCGGTTGGGAATACAGGTGAAGTGAAGGAGAAAAACAAAAAGAGCACGACAACGGAACAAGCAGCAGAAGAGAAGAGAAGCAAAGAGAGTACTTCCGCGGCAGAGAGTTCTGCGACAGAGACGAGCAGCGCAGCAAGTACGGAGGCAGAGACCACGGTAAGCGCAAGCGAAAGTACCAAGAAAAAACACAGCGAAGCCGCTACGAAGACGACAGAAAGTACAGAGGAGAGCAGTGGCAAGGTGAAGCCGAAGAGCAGTGAAAAAAACAGTGAGGGTGTCGTAGGACCCGGTGCCTCGATACGCGAGACAAAGGAGAGCACTACAAGTGCTGACGAAACCGAGGTCGTAGGACCCGGTGCCGGACTTCCTGCCAATTAATCGGGAGAATAGCGGAGCATACAAGCTCCGCTATTTTTATGCATCAAAAATCGAATATTACAACATATACACGCATATACATTTTTATGTTTGTCCGACAACACGATAAAACGTTGCCGTGATAGATATTATACAGGAATTGCAGCAAAATATACCAAAATAAGGCGGATATATACATATATAGCAATAAAATATACATTTAATCTTAAGGCCTAAGGAATACGATATTCCAAAACATGCGGTTTATATAATATTTATACATGTACTAAGCGCATGATTTCCGGATCGAGCCCATCTGCGCTGCGCGTATGAATCTAGTTTTAAATACTAGTTGACCTAGGCGATAAAATGACTTACGATAAAGACAATTTCATTCTCAACCTTTCGTTCCTATTTTAGGAGGGCATAAATGTCGGAAGAATTACACTTATCGGTTCATCAAAGGGAATTGGAAGTTCCGTTGATTCAGGGAGGCATGGGAGTCGGTGTATCTCTGGAACGACTTGCGGGCAGTGTTGCCGCTTGCGGGGCTATGGGCTGCATCAGTACGGCGGATTGCGGTTACCGCGAACCTGACTTTTACAAGAATCCGGAGGAGGCCAATCTGCGCGCATTGCGGAAGGAAATCTCCGACGCACGCGATATTTCGGGAGGCAAGGGTCTTCTTGCAATCAATGCCATGGTCGCTACCCAGCAATTTGCGGATGCCGTAAAAACGGCAGTTTCTGCCGGGATTGATGCGGTTATTTCCGGAGCAGGTTTGCCCCTGCAACTGCCGGAATTGGTACCCGAGGGAAGCGCGCTCATTGCGCCCATCGTTTCCGGCGGACGCGCTGCTAAGTTAATCTTACAGTCTTGGATGAACAAATATCATCGCTTTCCGGACTTCATTGTTTTGGAAGGTTCTAAAGCCGGCGGTCATCTCGGATTTAAGGAGGAGGATTTGCTCTCGGGTGAAACGCCCTCTCTCGCGAGCCTGCTGAAGGATGTACTGGAGAATATCCGTCCGTTTGTGGATGCCGCCAAAGAGAAACATTCCGGTGTTCTGTGCCGGCGGCGTATGGGATCAGAACGACATTCAAAGCCTTACCGAACAGGGCGCGGCCGGGGTACAGATGGCAACTCGTTTTATCGCGACCGAGGAATGCGATGCTTCCCAGGCCTACAAGGACGTGCTGCTCGGCGCGAATCGCGAAGATGTCTCCATCATTCACAGTCCGGTCGGTATGCCCGGAAGAGCCGTGCACACGCCTTTGCTGAAGCGACTTGTGGATACCGGGCGTATCCCGCCGAGTCATTGCTCGCGCTGTATAAAGAAGTGCAATCCCGCGCAGGTTCCGTTCTGTATTACAAATGCGCTGATCGAAGCCGTCAAGGGAAATCTGGAAGCAGGTCTTTTCTTTACGGGCGAGAATGTGGGGAAGATGAAGCAGATGACCACAGTCCCGGCGTTGATCAAAGAACTTGGATACTGATTTTCGTTTGTCGTTAATTTTGTGTCGCATCCGTGCTCTCGGAAACAGATTGAGAGTCACGGGTGCTTTTTTGTCGTAAGGACGTCACGCCCTGCTCCAAAGCAATACCTCGGAGCAAGGGCTCGGTATGAGACGTGGGTAAGCCCTTCGCTTCGATTAAAGTCACAGGCAACAGTGCGAAGCAAATTGCTTCGGAAGGGACGATAAATTACATAAATAGATTATGTCAACCTAAAAGAATTGCGTGAGGCTTTACAGATTATGTAAATATAGAGCAGCGACTCATGCTTTACTCTCCTTTCTTTTACATTCGATTTTGCCGCGCATTTCTTGTAACGCATGCAAATGGTATCCGGAAGTGTTATGCCGGAACAGTAGATTTAAATGGAAGTAAAACAGTTACATCTAAAAAACAGACGTTAAGGATATAAATTCCCCAAAAGCCGTCACAGCGTTTGCTGCGAAATCAGGATGTGGGTATTTGCATGCGATCATCGATAAAGCGCTTTGTGTTACGGGAATTACGCAGACGGAACTACATCATACGAATGGACGATATTCGGATTATATCTGTGTCAGAGATATTCGGATTACATCCGTTTCAGAGCAATCGCAGACCTTGCTGCGTAGCGTAAAGCGGGAGTAGCAAATGAAATGCCATGTGCGTTCAATGAAGTGATTCATTGCATTTCATTTGAATTTCATTTGAATGTACGGAAGTGTGCTTAAAGTCCGGCACGTGCCATACAGAGAGCAGTGTGTACCGACATATAACTATTCGCGAAATGCTTGTTTAACGAATAGTTTAGAGCTATACTATAACGGACGGGGAATTTCGCCCCTTTGGCATTCCAGGCAATCACAGCTGGTCATTTTTAGGCGGAGGCTCTTTATGGCAAATCATTCGACACAAACAAACAACTATTTTGCGGAACTGGACCGCGCAAACATCTTGCACTTGCGCGAACTGCTTTCGGATCTCCCGGATTACTGTAAGATCTATCTCCGCGGCATTGAGCCCAGGACACAGTCCAGAACGCGAATCGCCTACGCCTATGATTTGCGTGTATTCTTTCAATATCTGATGCGGGAAAATCCGATTGCGGCGCGTTACGGCAGTGCCAAGGAAATTCCGCTCTCTTTATTGGAAAAACTTCATTCGACCGACCTGGAGGAATACATGGAATACCTAAAATACCGTCCTACCGAGCAAGGGGACGGTATGCTGAATCAGGTGACCGGAATTAAGCGAAAACTCTCCTCCCTGCGCAGTTTCTATAAATATCTCTACCAAAAGGAAATGATCGAGAGCAATCCTGCGGACCGCGTGCTCCTTCCCAAATTACATGAGAAGGAAATTATTCGTCTCGATGTCGATGAGATCGCGGATCTGCTCGACCAAATTGAATCCGGCGAAAAACTGAGCGAGCGCCAAAGGCGCTATCATGAAAAGACTAAGTTGCGGGATTTGGCGCTGATTACCTTACTGCTCGGAACTGGTATTCGTGTCTCCGAATGTGTCGGTCTCAACCTCTCTGATGTGGACTTTAAGAACGACGGTATCCGTGTTCACCGAAAAGGCGGGAAGGAACAAATTGTCTACTTCGGGGATGAAGTCGAGGAAGCTCTGCTCAACTATATGGAGGAACGCATGGCGCTGCAGTCCGAGGACTTTGAGGAACAGGCACTCTTTCTCTCACTGCAGCAAAAGCGTTTATCGGTTCGGAGCATTGAAAAGCTGGTCAAAAAGTACGCGCTGGTCGCAGCCCCGTTAAAGCATATTACACCGCATAAACTGCGAAGTACTTACGGCACCACGCTCTATCGTGAAACCGGGGATATTTATCTGGTCGCGGATGTTCTGGGACACAGTGATGTCAACACGACCAAAAAGCATTATGCGGCCATTCAGGAAGATCACAGGCGCAGCGCCCGCAACAAGGTAAGATTGCGCGAAAAATAAACATACGGACAGGCACAGGAGTAACAAATCCTTGTGCTTGTCCGTATATTGTTTTACTCACTTGCAAGTTTCTCTTCCACAGGCTCCAAAACAGTCAGGAAGCAACCGGGATAAAGCCGCGTTGTCTCATCGATGCCGTTGACACGGCAGAGTTCCTCCACATAGAGCTCATCCGAGCGATACAGTCCCTGATTATAGCGCGTCGCAAAATCGGAAAGCGTATCTCCCATTCTGATTTTGACGGAGCGATAGCGATAGGCTTCGCTGTGGTTTGCCATCTCGCCGGCACGCGCAACCGAGGCACGGCCTGCGAAAAAGGCAAGGAAAAAGAGTATCAGGAGCAAAAGACCGCGCAGTCCCAGCTTCTTACTCTTCTGCTTCCGGACGATACGTCCGTAAGTCCGTTTGTTTTCAAATTGCTGCTTATGGTTCCCGTAAGTGATCTGGCGCATGGCTTCCTCCTTCGAAACTTTGTTCTTGAACATCTGTTTGTATCCTATCACACGAACGGAAGTTCGGCAAGAGGGAATCGAACAAAATTTCGCGAACAATCGTTTGCTTTTTCAGGAGCTGCGTGGTAAACTTTTAACTGTAAAGTTGAAGAATCCGGAGGAAAGTCTATGAGCCGTGATAGCATATCGGAAAAACAACGGGAAATTCTTACGTATATCAAAGAGTGTATTTTGAAGAAAGGCTATCCGCCGTCCGTTCGGGAAATTTGTACGGCGGTCAAGCTTCGCTCAACCTCTTCGGTTCATGCGCATCTCGGCGCGCTTGAGGAAGCCGGCTTCATTCGTCGAGATCCGGCGAAGCCCCGCACGATTGAGATTGTCGATGAGGAGTTCAACCTCTCCCGCCGTGAAGTGGTCAATGTGCCGATTTTGGGGCGCGTTGCCGCCGGTGTTCCGATTTTTGCCGAGCAGAATATCAGTGATTACTTCCCCATTCCCGCCGAAAACCCTGCCGAACCAGGAGACCTTCATGCTGCAGGTGCAGGGCAATTCCATGATCAAAATCGGAATTCTGGACGGGGATTTGGTTATTGTTGCTCGGCAGTCCACGGCGCGAAACGGTGAGATTGTGGTTGCGCTTGTTGAGGACGGCGCGACCGTAAAGCGCTTTTACAAGGAGAACGGGCACTATCGCCTTCAGCCGGAGAACGATGCGCTGGATCCGATTATCGTGAAAGATGTCACAGTGCTCGGCAAGGTAATCGCACTGTACCGCAGTCTTTAAATTCTATTGTGCACAGAAGAAAAGCAGCCGTACTCGCTGATATGTACCCTCTTTACTGGACACGAAAGTGTCACAGTAAGGAGGGTTTTATCATGCGCTATGATTATGAATTCAAGAAGATGTGTGTCGACCTGTATCGACAGGGGAAATGGCCAGAGACACCGGAAGGTTATAACGATCCGGGTAACTTTCACGCCATGATTCGTCGATGGGCTCGTGCCGAAAAGGCAAATGGCTCCCAGGTCCTAAAGCATGGAAAGCAGCATCCGTGGACGCCTGAAGAGAAACTGAAGCTAATCACAAAGGTTCTCGCCGGGAGGACGGCACAGTCCGTTGCGCTAGAGGCCGGCATTGGGAGCCGTCTGCTCTATGACTGGGTGCAAAAATATAAGATTTACGGGTACAATGGACTTGTAAGTAAGAAGAAAGGCCGCAAGCCAAAGGATCCTGTGAAAATGAAAAAAGTAAATATCAACAATCCCAGAAAACTCCAGGAGAGTGAATACGAGGAGCTCCTCCGGCTTCGTGAAGAGAACGCCTTGATTAAGGCCGAGAACGAAGTAATAAAAAAAGAGATCGCCTTGAGAGAAGAAAAGGAAGCTGCGCGACTCAAGGCGAGAAAGCAGCAATCATCAAAGAACTCCGCGACAGAGGATACAAACTGAAGTACCTGCTGACAGCAATGGGAATGTCCCGGTCCACCTACTACTATGAACTTAGCAGGACTGACGCAGTTGCTCTCAGGAATACAGGTCTTTCCGCAGAGATCCGCAGAATTTACGATGAGAACCGGCAGCGATATGGTGTCCGCCGAATTACGGCGGAGCTGCATAATCGTGGATTTGAGGTCAATCACAAGCGTGTTCAGCGGCTCATGCACGACATGGAACTGCTCGGCAAGCGTCCGAAGGAGAAGTATCATTCTTACAAAGGTGAGGTGGGCAAGACCGCTGACAATCTCCTTAAACAGGATTTTATTTCAGACACACCCCTCGAGAAATGGACAACAGACGTATCTCAGTTCAACATGGGATGGGGAAGTGCTACTTTTTCTCCAATCCTCGACATGTGCGGGAACGAGATTATCTCGTACAATGTTTCGCTGCATCCTAATATGGAACAGATCAAGGACATGCTGGATAAGGCATTTGCAAAGTTCCCAAAGTTAACAGGCTTGATTATGCATTCAGATCAGGGCTGGCAGTATCAGCACGCCTACTATCGAACCGAGCTTGAGAAGCATGGCATCACACAGTCGATGTCCAGAAAGGGGAATTGCCATGATAACGGCATTATGGAGTCGTTCTTTGGTCGGATGAAGAATGAGATGTTCTATGGACATGAGCAAGAGTTCAAGTCCTTTGAGGAATTTGTTACTGCAGTCGATGATTATATCGATTACTATAACAACAGGAGAATCCAGAAGAAAACAAACTGGATGCCTCCTGTACAATACAGGATAGCATCCAGTTGCGGTGCCTAACGAAAGTCAATGTGTCCAGAATTCTGGGTACATATCACGCTGAGACGGCTGCTTTTCTGTATGTTCGAAAGTTGTTATATATATATCACATTTCCCAGAGTATATGAATATTATAATGGAACTTCGCCTCATACTCTCATCGGGATTACAACTTTGTCGCAGCTTGTATTATTTATTCTTCTGCCCTTCCTTCTTTGCATCTCAAACAAAATGCTTCTTCATAAGTGAATACAATACTTTTCTGTCATCATCAAGCACTATGCTATCTTTTTTCAAAGCATAGTGATGTGTAAATTCTGTGTCTATGTATATGTGATCGTTGATTACAACCGAATTTTTATACCGCGGCCGCACGTGGATATGCAGATGTGGGTTTGGTACTGTTTCTTTGTAAAAGTCATTCAGCAGACAACTCCAATTGCATAATTCGGCGCCTAATACCTCTTTATAGATCCGTTCCAGTTGATCTATTATCTTTTTCAACTCCATCCACTCAGGAACATCCAATTCTGAAAGACTGCCGCAATGCCGATTTAATACCAGAATACATCTGCCGACATAATCCTGTCTGTCTGCCAAATATACTGACCAATGCGGTGATTGATATAGCAACCAATCAGTTTCTTTATAAGCACACCATTCGCAGTCATGCATTACTTCTCTCCATAAATACAGATTTCTTGCTTTATTTTCGTATTCAAGTTATACCACAAGCTTGTGAAGCATTCTACCGTAAGTTTGAATTATATGAGAAAAGTCGTTTAGAGCATACTACAGTTCTTCCTTGAAAGGCTATGCTCATTTGCGCGGGATTTGAAGGAAGAACAGGAGCGAATCGTAACGACTGCAAAAAAAGCAAGGTGGTCTCCCACCTTGCTTTTCGATTCGACATATATCGGAATGTTTGTTTTTCTCACAGGAAAATATACTTGAGAATAAAGATTACGGTCAGCACATACATGAGCGGCGTGACCTTCTTCGCCTTACCGCCGGCAAGGTGAAGCACCGTGTAGCTGATAATGCCGAACGCAATACCTTCGGAAATCGAGTAAGCGAAGGGCATCGCAAAAATGCAAATAAAAGCCGGAATTGCGGTCAGCATATTATTCCAGTCAATCTTTGCGACCTGCTGCATCATGAAGAAGCCAACCACAATCAGAGCCGGTGCGGTCGCAAACGAAGGAATCGCAAGGAAGACCGGTGAGAAGAAAAGGCTGAGCAGGAACAGGCCGCCGACCACGATCGAGCTCAGGCCGGTGCGTGCCCCTTCGGCAATGCCGGAGGAGGACTCCACAAAGGTTGTGATGGTCGAAGTACCGAGTACCGCGCCGACTGTGGTGCCGATGGCATCCGCGAGAAGTGCGCCCTTAATCTGCGGAAGCTTGCCGTCCTTGTCGAGCATATCCGCCTTGGATGCGCAGCCAATCAAGGTGCCGAGCGTATCAAAGATATCGACAAAGAGGAAGGAGAAAACCACGACCAGGAAGTTGACGGAGAGCATATTGCTAAAGTCCATCTTCATAAAGGTCGGCGCCAGGGATGCCGGCATCGCAATCAGAGAAGCCGGAATTAAGCTGTAGAAGCCGGCCTCCGGGTTCGGCACATAGAGGCCGGTCAGCTGGCAGAGTATGCCGAGGCCCCAGGTGATCAGAATGCCGAGAAGGATGTTGCCCTTCACATTCTTGATGACAAGCAGAGAGGTGATCAGGGTGCCGATCAGTGCAAGCAAGACCGTAATGCCCTCGGAAGCAAATGTGCCCGTGGTAATTGCTTCCTAAAGGAGAACAGCGTGACCAAGGTAGCGCCGTCGACAACGACATGTGCGTTCTGAAGACCGATGAAAGTAATAAAAAGACCGATGCCGACCGATACCGCGAGTTTTAACTCCCCCGGAATCGCGTTAAAAATGGCCTCACGTACATTGGTCAGCGAGAGCAGAATGAAGATGAGGCCCTCGACACAGACCGCCGCCAGGGCAACTTCCCAGCTGTAGCCCATGCCCATGCAGACCGAATAGGTGAAGTAAGCATTCAGTCCCATGCCGGCCGAAAGCGCAAACGGAAGGTTTGCAAGCAAGGCCATCGCAAAGCAACCGATGGCAGAGGCAAGGGCCGTCGCCGTAAAGACAGCGCCGCCGTCCATGCCGGTTTTACCGAGCAGGTTCGGGTTGACGGCGAGGATGTATGCCATGGTCATAAAGGTCGTAATGCCGGCAATCAGTTCCGTGCGCGCATTGCTGTGATTTTCTTTCAAACGAAAAAACTGTTCCATATTCAATCCCCCATTTGGTTTACAGAATTAAATAATGTAAACTATACTCACTTCTCTTCTGCCGTGAAGCTCTTCGGATCGACGTTGACACCGTCCGCCCAAATGCGCTCCAGGTTGTAGAAGCGTCTGTCCTCCCCGTTGAAGATGTGAATGACCACATCCTGATAGTCGAGAAGTATCCAGGTTCCGCTGTTGTAGCCTTCCTTCTGCCGCGGAAAGACCTCATGCTTCGCGAGCTTCTCTTCAATTTCGTCCGCGATGGCCTGGGTCTGCTTCTGATTGGTTCCGCTGACCAGCATAAAGTAATCGGCAACCACCGAGACCTTGGAGATGTCGATCACGGAAATCTCCGTACCTTTTTTGTCTTCCATTGCGGTGACAGCGCATGCAAGCAGCTCATTTGTCGTCATAGTGTTTGACCTCCTTCAGCCATTGATAGCATTCTACCGTCTTGCGGTCCGCGCTGACATTGCGCGCCGCGAGATAGCGCAAAGTATCTTCTGTGATGCGATAGACACAAAAATCCAAATCCTCAAAAAGCCAGGTACCGTATTTCGGCGAGATGATCGGCCTTGTCGCGATTCGGTTCGATGTAGTCGGCCGTAAATACAATTTTTTCCAGCAGAGAGAGTTCCCGTTTTCCAGTGGTATGCCAGCGTATGGCAGAGAGTACCTGCGGCGCATGCACGCCGTATTTCTGTTCCGCGACATAGGGCCCCACAATTGCATGCCAGAGCTGCGGAGAAGCCATATCCTCTTCGCTCCAAACATGGCCGGCCTTCTCGCCGAGGGCAAGCAACTCCTTCTTCCCGTATTCCTTGGCGCAGTCATGCAAAAGCCCGGCGAGTTCCGCATCTTCGACCGAAGCTTGATAGCGCATCGCAAGGGCTGCGGCTGTGTACGCAACGCCCAGTGTATGCTGATAGCGCTCGGCGCTCAGATTTTTTTCGAGCTTTTTGCGCAGTTCTGCCGTATCTTTTCGGTTCATAACTTGCCTTCTTTCTCCGGACCGTAGAGCCCCTCTGCCTGAATGTAGCGATACACAGCGGCGGGTAAGTACTGCGCCGCGGACTTTTTGCCGGCGGCGAGAAGTTCCCGGATGTGCATCGAGGAAATATCCAAGAGGGGGGCAGGAATCAGAGCGACGCGCGCGCCGAAACGTTCTTCCAAGTGACGTGCGTGTTCACTCAGGCTGCTGTGTTCGCGGGCATACTCCCGCGCGGCAACCAGAAGACGCGCATCGCGACAGATGTCGGCCGGCGCGTGCCAGTTCTCGAACTCAAAAAAGGAATCGGCCCCGAGTATCAGAGATAATTCGCTGTCCGGATATTCGCTGCGCAGCAGAGCCAAGGTATCGCTCGTATAGGAAAGACCGCTGCGCTTTGCTTCGAAATCAGAGACCTCAAATTTCGCATAGGCTGCGGTTGCGAGTTCAGCCATATGAAAGCGCTGCGCATAGCTTGCGAGTTTCCGCCCCTGCTTGTGCGGCGGCGCAGCTGCAGGCATAAACCAGCAGGCATCCAGCGGAAAGTGGGCACAGGCCTCTTCCGCCAGCTTCAGATGGCCATTGTGAATCGGATCGAAGGTTCCGCCCAAAATTGCAATCTGTCGCATGGCAGCTTAGCCGCGCGGCAGCACAATCTTGCGGTGCTTCTCTTCTTTCGCTTGGCGATACAGGACAATCTTTTTGCCGATTACCTGCACCACCTCACTCTGGGTTCGGTCTGCGAGCCGCGCTGCCATATCTTTCGGGTCGTCGAGGCAGTTTTGCAACACCGAAATCTTGACAAGCTCGCGCTTTTCCAGTGCCTCTCCGACTGCAGTCGTAAGTTCGGGCGTGAGGGCGGATTTTCCGATCTGGAAAATAGGCTCCGTCGTCATCGCAATTCCCTTCAAAAACGAACGCTGTTTGCTGTTCAAGGTTTCCTCCGTTATTTGTAATAATCAAACTCGTGGCCGTACATGCGCACGGTATCGCCGTCCTGAATACCTGCCTTTTCGAGATCCTCCAGTATGCCGCTGTCCTTTAAGAAGCCCTGGAAGAAGTTGAAGCCCTTCTCCGACTCCAGATTGGTATAGCCGAGCATCTTTTCGATGCGCGGGCCTTCCACGACAAAGACCGCACCGTCCCGCTCTATCGTATAGGGCAGATTGCGATCGGAATCATAGCTGATTTCCATCTCCGGCTCAAAGACGGTGATTTCACGCTTCATACCGCGAAGGATTTCAAGAATACCGTAGGTCAGCGCACGTATGCCCTCGCCGGTGACACCGGAAATCGGGTAGAGCCGAATCTCCGGAAAAGCAGCGCGCAGGCGGTCAATCGGATTTTCTTCGCCCTCTTCGAGCTGTATGCTGTCAATCTTGTTTGCCGCAATGATCTGCGGGCGAGCAAGCAGTGAAGCATCGTATTTTTCCAGCTCGTGTTGTATGCGGCGCACGTCTTCGACCGGATCCCTTCCTTCGGTTGCGGCAGCATCCACCACATGGACCAGAACCTTGGTGCGCTCCACATGACGAAGGAAATCGTAGCCGAGTCCCACGCCCTCCGAAGCTCCTTCAATGAGCCCCGGAAGATCCGCCATCACAAAGCCTTCGCCGTCGTCGAGGTCAACGACGCCGAGATGCGGGCGCAGGGTCGTAAAATGATAGTTGGCAATCTCGGGCTTTGCGTTACTGACACGGCTCAGCAGGGTGGATTTTCCGACATTCGGAAACCCGACCAGACCAACGTCCGCAATGACCTTGAGCTCTAAGCGCACAAAGAGCCCCTTGCCTGCCTGACCCGGTTTCGCGTAGTTCGGTGCCTGCATGGTTGCGGTTGCAAAGTGCATGTTGCCGACCCCGCCCTTACCGCCGCGAAGCACTATCATTCTGCGGTTCTCACCGGACATATCCGCGATAATCTTGCCGCTCTCTGCATCGCGAATTACGGTTCCCTCCGGGACCCGAATGACCAAATCTTTGCCGTCCGCACCGTGGCAGCGCTTTTTGCCGCCGGGTTCTCCGTTCTGTGCAACATACTTTCGGACATGGCGGAAGTCTGTCAGAGTGTTCAAACCGTCATAGACTTCAAAGATAATATCGCCGCCTCTGCCGCCGTCTCCGCCGTCGGGACCGCCTGCCGGAACAAAGAGTTCGCGTCGAAAGCTGACATGGCCGTCGCCGCCCTTGCCGGATTGAATATAAATTTTGGCGTTATCTGTAAACATCCTATCTCCTGTATTCAGCTGAAACACAAACGGGCTTCATACTTAGCAGTATGAAGCCCGGTCTTACACTACAGCTCTCGTTCAGTTTTACTCAGCAGCCTCTGCCTTCGGGTAGACAGAAACTTTCTTGCGGTACTTGCCCCATCTCTCGAATTTCACAATACCGTCCGCCGTTGCGAACAGGGTATCATCGCCGCCTCTGCCGACATTGACGCCCGGATGAATGTGCGTGCCTCTCTGTCTGTAAAGGATATTGCCGGCCAAAACAAACTGACCGTCTGCCCGCTTTGCGCCAAGGCGCTTGGACTCGGAATCACGACCGTTCTTGGTCGAGCCGACACCTTTCTTATGAGCATGCAGCTGAAGGTTCATCGTGAACAACATCATTACACCTCCTGATCTTTGATCAATAAATATTCACTGCCGTATTCCTGCCGAATGGCCGCATATCCCAAAAGGAGCGACTTTAGCAGAAGCTCGGCGTTTTCGTTACGTTTGCCCAAGAGCACGAAGTCAAAGCTTCCTTCCTCCTCGCCGAAGTGCGTCTCGAACTTTGCATCTGTCAACTCAGCGACAGAATTTGCAAAATTGAGCTCCAGCGCAGAGACCGCCGCACAGATGATATCAAAACCACTGTCGGCATAGTCCGCATGACCGAGGGAGCGGATTCCCACTGCCCTGCCGCTCTTGTCGCGCAGAATTTCAACTTCTATCATGCCTTAGGCATTGATCTTATCGATCTTCACCTGCGTGAAAAGCTGTCTGTGGCCGTTCTTCTTGTGATAGCCGAGCTTCGCCTTGTACTTGTAGACAATGACCTTCTTCGCCTTTGCCTCTCTCAGCACGGTTGCGCTCACGCTTGCGCCGGACACCGTGGGTGCACCGACAGTCAGCTCGCCGTTGTTGACAGCAAGAACCTGATCAAACGTAACCGTCTGTCCTGCTTCAACGCCAAGCTTCTCAACCCTAATGATGTCACCTTCCGATACCTTATACTGCTTCCCGCCAGTCGCAATAATCGCGTACATACTGGTACCTCCTTCAATCATTACTCGCCAACGATGGTGTCTGCCTTTGACAGAACTTAGACCTTGTTGTGCGGCATACCCATATATATTACAAGATGGGTTTTATCCTGTCAAGAATTTGGTGAAAAGAATTGTTCTTGTAAGCTTTTTCCGCGGCGCGGTCTGACCAGCTCCGCGAGATGTAAGCCCGTAATATCCACAAAGCGGGTTCCGACCGAATCCCTTGCGGCGAGGGCCTCAAGGGTCTCGACAAGTTCATCCAGATTTTCCTGTTCTTCAAAGTCGATAAAATCGACCAAGATGATTCCGGATAGATTTCGAAGTCGCAACTGGTGCATCAGTTCTTCCGCGGCCTCTTGATTGGTGCGACGGAGGGTTGCTTCTTTATCCTTGCCGCGTATATCTTTCCCGCTGTTTACATCGATTACGGTGAGGGCCTCGGTGCGCTCAATCACAATATTGCCGCCGCTCGGCAGCCAGACACGTCGTGCCAGAGCGGACTGTACAAGCGTTTCGAGTCCGTATACCACGGGGAGACTGAGCTTTGCATCCGCATAATAGCGAAGCTTAGCTGTTCGTTTAGCTGCTTGGTGTTGAGTTCCTCGCCCTGAAAACGCTCCGGTAACTTTTTGCGGTATTCCGGCATCTCCTCCGGCGCAGAGCCGCCGAGCTGCTCATAGAGTTCGGGGAGATCTGTGACCAATTCCACGGGAGTTCCGCTTCTGAGACAAGCCGCGAGCAGCTGTTCCCAAGCCTTGGGCGCGGGCTTTAGGCAGCGCGGTGCCTGCAAGAAGGCAGCGCGGGTCAGTACGGGATCGTCTTTTCGAAAGCGCGCGGCAGCGGCCGTATAGCCCTTATTCGCATGGGCATCCTTTTTGATTTCAACCAGAAGCTCTGTCCCCTCGGTAATGCGCTCCGCCTTTTCTCCGTTTGCAAGGCGAATTTTATTTGCCTTCTCAAGATTTAAGTAGGCATTTACCTCCTTGCCGAGATCCAGGAAGGCTGCGTTGATATTCTTTTGCACATGGGCGACTCGCGCCAGATAAATCGCGCCGACCTCGGTTTCATGCTCCCGTGAAAATTGCAGTTCCGCCGCGCGACCTTCCTGAAACCAAGTGCTGAGGATGCCGTCGCGAAAACGGCAAACCACCAGTTTGTCAGAAGACTTCTCCATAGCTTTCCAAACTCCTCATCTCGCTGTCGTAGAGTTCGGTGCGAACCACACGGCGCGGCAGGCTTGCAAAGGAGCGCCCTTCTTCGCGCGCAAAGAGCGCGGAAAGAAGAAGCTCCGGCTTTAAGTTTGCCTCACTGCCTTGTGCTACGGTGCAGCGAAGGCGATTGTCTTCCAAGCGAAGGCTGTGAATCATGGGGCGTATATCGAGTTCACGAAGCTTCCCCTTCTTGCCTGTTTTTTCCACCGTGATTTCAGACTGCGAGAGCAAGCCTTCTATGGCAACATCGAGTCTTTCGCTCTCCGCTTCCGAGAGTGCGCGGTAAGCGACGCCGTCTAAAAACCGGCCTGCAATGACATCCTCCGCTGTGATTGCGCGGAAAAAGATCTCATAGTCTGCGGCATGGACAATGGACATACAGTTCGGGGAGTCGTCCGGGAGCTTTAAGAAGGAAAGAATTTGAACGCCCTCTGCCATCTCTCGGTTTAAGCGTTCCACGGCCTCTTCGCTGTGCAGGCTTGCCGCCCCGTCTTCCGTAATGCGCAAATCGAAGTACTCGGCCTTGCCCTCAAGGCCCATGCCGAGCGGGGCCGCAAAACTCATAATCTGGTGGGGATGAAAGCCCTCGGAGTAGGCGACGGGGAGTTCGGCGCGCCGGTTGGCCTTCTGGAAATAGCGCATCATATCCAGGTGGCCGACAAAACGGAGATTTCCCTCCTTTGAAATTTAATTCTTGTTTTCAAAACAAACTCCTCCCTGATATGATGTTGCGCCGCAGCCGGAGCAGTGTTCGCGGCAATTCGGCGTGACCTTCTCCTGCAAGGCATTGTTCCACTCCCGCTTTAAGAACTCCTTGCTGACACCGCAGTCAATGAAGTCCCAGGGCAACAGTTCATCCGTGCTGCGCTCACGCCGGGTGTAGAAGTCGGGATCCACCGCGCAGGCTTCGAATGCATTTGCCCAACGCGCCTCGTCAAAATACTCGGTCCAGGCGTCATACATGGCGCCGTCCCGGTATGCGTGTTCAATGACATCCGCAACGCGTCTGTCACCGCGCGCGAAAACACCTTCCATCAGCGTGGTCCCGACATCGTGGTATTGATAGCGGAGGCTCTTCCAGTTCTTCTCTTGCTTAAAGGTCTCCTTTACAAAGTGTGCGCGCTGTTTGTATTCTTCCGCGGTGCACATGGGGGCCCACTGGAAGGGGGTAAAGGGCTTCGGGACAAAGAAAGAGGAACTTGCAGAGATCTGAACTCTGCCCACGCGCTCACTCTTCGGAATTTCATCGTAGAAGAGATCGGCGACCTTTTCGCAGAGATCCGGTATACCCTTTCTGTCCTCCTCGGTCTCCGTCGGGAGTCCGAGCATAAAGTAGAACTTCACCTTAGTCCAGCCGCCGTGGAAAGCGGAGGAAACACCCCGCATGATGTCCTCTTCCGTAATGCCCTTATTGATGACATCGCGAAGACGCTGGGTTCCCGCCTCCGGCGCAAAGGTGAGCGAACTCTTTTTGACATCTTGAATGCGCTCCATGACATCGAGCGAAAAAGCGTCGATGCGCAGGGACGGAAGCGAGATGTTGATTTTTCGCTCCTTGGTGTATTGAATCAGGTACTCCAGAAATTCCTGCAGGTGGGAGTAGTCACTGGAACTCAGCGAACTCAAGGAAATCTCCTCGTTGCCGGTGATTTTCAGTAGCTTCTCCGCATAGCGTTTCAGATACTCGACCGAATGCTCGCGCTGCGGACGGTACACATTGCCGGCCTGACAAAAACGACAACCGCGAATACAGCCGCGCATCAATTCGAGCACGGATCTGTCCTGGGTCACGCGGATAAAGGGCACCAGCGGATTGTCAATAAAATCCGCGCGGTCCAATACGGACATGACAAGGCGACGTACCTTTGCGGGAGCCTCGGGACAGAGCGGTTTGAAGGCTGCCAAGGTACCGTCTTCGTGGTATTCCGGCTCATAAAACGCCGGCACGTAGATGCCCGGCAGAGACGCAACCTTTTTTAGGAAAGAAGCGCGGTCTCCGCCCGCTTCCTTGTGTTCACGGTAGAGGTCCAAGAGCTCATCGTAGACCACCTCGCCCTCGCCCATGTAGAAAAGATCAAAGAAGGGGGCAATCGGTTCCGGATTGTAGGTGCAGGGGCCTCCGCCGATTACAATGGGGTCCCCGTCTCTGCGGGCAGCGGCACGAAGCGGAATCTGCGAAAGTTCAAGCACTTGCAGAATATTGGTGTAGCACATCTCGTACTGCAGCGTGATGCCGAGAAAATCACACTCCTTTACCGGACGCTGACTCTCGAGAGTAAAGAGCGGTATCTGTTTCTCACGAAGAATGCGGTCCAAATCGGTCCAAGGCGAGAACACACGCTCACAATACACGTCCTCGCGGCGATTGAACATGCTGTATAAAATCTGGATACCGAGGTGACTCATCCCGATTTCATAGACATCGGGAAAGCACATCGCAAAGCGAATTTTGACTTGGTCCGGGTCCTTTTTGACACTGTTGATTTCGCCGCCGATATAGCGCGCAGGTTGTTCCACCTGCATTAATATTTCTTCATCCAAAGCAAGTTTTTGCATTATGATTCAGTCCTCTCGCGGTCTTCCCGCACTTGCAAATACACATCCAAAGCCTCCAAATAGTGGAGCGGCACCGCTGCCGTTTCACGGATCCGAAAGCTTTTGTTCATCTCCGCATAGGTAAAACTCTTTCTTCCGCCGCCCTCCATGCGTCTTGCATAGAGTATCAGTTCTTCAAAGGGGAGCAGGTAATACTCCTCTCTCGCCGTGAATGCAAGGAGGAGGAAGGAGATGCCGCGCTGGCGCTCAAAGTCCTGCATAAAACCAAGCTGGTGGGCATGCAGATTGGCGAGCGGAAAGGTATCGCTCGCGCACTCCTTTGCATCAAAACAGACCGGGATTCCCTGCACTGCACCGATATAGTCTACCGTACTCTGTTTCTCAAAATAGGCCAGGGTAATACAGCGGCGGTTCTTTCCCATTTCGACCGGCGTAATCGGGGTCGGTATCTTTTGCACAAGTGCAAGTCCCGCTGTGCGGTACGCCTCATTGCTGCGGTTGATTAGCTCCTCGAGGAGGGATCCGCGGAGACCGCGGCTGTTCCAGGTTCCCATTTTAATTCACCTCCGGAAAGAGCTCCGAGAACAGTTTGGGAGGTGCCGCCGAGATTGTTTTTCGCTCAGCGTTGCAAGCGCGGCTGTTTCCGTCGGAAAGCGCAGCCGATATGCGTGCAAAAGCTGATGTTTTAATCCGTAGCGCTGCATAAAACGTGAATTTTCCGCGCGATTGCCGTATTTCGGATCTCCGATGATAGGGTGTCCTATGGCTGCAAGCTGCGCGCGAATCTGGTGGGAGCGGCCGGTCAGCAGCTCTACTTCCAGTAAACTCAGATTATCGCGAACCGCCAGCGGTCGGAACGCTGTCTGAATCTCACGGTCTTCCGCGCTTTTCTTGGTCTCGCGGATGCACACGCGGTTACCGGTCTTGTCTTTATAGAGAAAAGCAGAGAGCCGCATAGCCTCTCTGACTTCTCCGTTGACACATGCAAGATAGAATTTTCGAAGCTGTTTTTCCCGAAGCTGTTCGGAGAGCGCTTGCGCGACCGCAAGGCTCTTCGCGGCAAGCACGAGACCGGAGGTGTTTCGGTCCAGGCGATTCACAACACCCGGTTTGAATTCACCCGGGCGCTCCGGGACATATTCTCCTTTTGCCGCGAGATAGCCGAGCATATACTCATTGACGGAAACATCGCTCGGCGCTGCCTTCTGCGTCAACATGCCGACAGGCTTATTGAGCGCAAGCAGGCAGTCATTCTCAAAGACGATGGCGTCCCAAATCCCATCCCACAGCGGAAAGCGTTGTTCACGCCTCGCTGTACCCGAGAACTTTTGATAGGTCTCGTCCGAAAGCCAGACGCGTATCACATCGCCCGCTGCAAGTCGTTCGCTGCCCTCCGCCTTTTTGTCATTGCGGGTGATGTTCTTTTTTCGGAGCATGCGATGTAAAAAAGCAGTGTCTGCCTCAGGAAGAATTTTCCCGAGAAAGCGATCCAAGCGCTGTCCCGCGGCATTCTCTGCGATTTTAAATTCTTTCAAGCTGTCCTCCTCAGAACGAAAGACCGAGCAGGGTTCTTCTGCACTTTAATACCTTTTCCTTCTGCTCCTTCGAAAGTGCATCGATGTTAAAACGCGGTAAGTTCTCAATCGAGTCAAAAAAGCCCTTATCTCCGTAACCAAGAACAATCGGAAAGCCGATGCGGTCCACGGTCATATAATGATCGAGATATTTCTTTAATTCCGCCTGCTGCTTGGCATCGCCGCAACTCTGAACATAGCACTTGCCGTTTGTAATCAGGATGAAGTCCACCGGAAAGCCGGTTTTATCGGTCATAAAGATGCAGTCATAGAGCATAATTCCGCGATCTTCAAACTGCTTCGCGTAGGCATAGCGCTCGGCCGAGGGGGTCTTTGCACGTGAAGCGATGAAGGACATAACGACAAAGAGGGAAAGCGGAACCACCGAAAGGACGATGCCTATCGTGAGTAGTGTGCTCGGGAGCTTGCTGACGCGAAGCGACAGGGTGAATAGATAATACATAAGGCCGCCGAGTAGAACCGCGCTCAGCATGAGGCGGGTCTGGTGCCAGCGTCGGTATCCGTAAGTACCTTTTTTCGCAATTTTCATCTTGTTTCCTCCTTAGTCTGCCACAGTTCTCTGTAGTCTTTGATCATCGCAAAAGCCAGTTGTGCCTTTCTTCGTGGTAAGGGGCCGAGAATTCATCTTCTACGGCATAGACGCGCATACCGGCACTGAGACCGGCCTGTATGCCTTCGGGTAAGTCCTCAAATACCGCACAGCGTTCCGGATTCACGCCGCTCTTTGCGGCGGCTGTCAAATAAATCTCCGGGTGCGGTTTTCCCTCTCTCGACCTCCGTGCCGGAGACAATGACATCGAAGTAACGGTCAATGCCGTGCGCCTCTAAGACCGCGTCCACCATGGGTCGCGCATTGCTGGTTGCAATCGCCATTTTAATCCGACGGCGCTTCAACTCATTTAAGAACGGCAGAACACCCGGTTTTAAAGCCGTGTCGTTCGCATAACGCTCAATGGAAAGTTCTTCCCAATCCCTGAGCATCTGCTCTTTGCTGTCTTGGATGCCGAACACTTCTTTGAAATAATCTGCGACTTCCCCTATGCCTCTTCCGCCGAGGATCAGGGAGAGATTTTCCGGCGCATCGATGCCGTAGCGCTTCAAGTAAATGCGGTCAATTTCGGCCCAGTGCCCCATGGAATCTGCCAGAGTTCCGTCCAAATCAAAGATTACGGCGTCATAGTCGGTGAAGGAAAAAGCGCGGATTCTCTGCCTTGTTCCGCATACGCAAGAAGACAGCGCTCCTCTTCGGTGCTGAGCTTTCGGAATTCGCCGGGCGCCAGTTTCAGCGCAGAGAGGCTGAGCGGCCCCATGGAAAGACGGCGCAGTTTTTCGACCGGGCAGCCGAGCGCCGCAAACATGCGCTTCACTTCGTGAAACTTACCCTCAAAGATGGTAAGTAGGGCCGGGTTTCCGGCAGAGTCCAGTTGCCCCGGAAGAAAACGTGTCCCGTCCGCGAGTTCCAAGCCCTTCGCAATGCGCGCCGCCGCATCCGGCGGCAATACGCCGCTGTAGTGAACTTCGTACTGCTTCGGCACCTTCTTTGAGGGGGCGAGGAGCTTATGCACCAGGGCACCGTCGTCCGTAATCAGCAAAAGTCCCTCGGTGTCAATGTCGAGTCGGCCGCAGGGGGCAAGCCCCTTGCGCTGTAGTCCCATGTAGGAGATGACGGTTTCGTGTCTTTTGTCTTCCGTTGCGCTCAACACGCCCGCGGGTTTATTGAGAACCCAATATTCTTTGTCGGAAAAGCCGAAGGGGGCGCCGTCCAGCGTCAGGTTCATGGTTTCGGGATCCAACTTTTCTTCCGGGCTTTTTACGGGAATCTCGTCGCACTTCAGACGACCGGCACGAATGATTTTTTTGACTTCACTTCTGGTTCCGATACCTGCCGAAGCCAGAAGTTTGTCGGCTCGCATCAGACTCATCGCTGCATCCTCCACCCCGGCAAATAGAGATTTTTATAGCGCTGCTTGTCTTGCTTCACAAAACCGAGCGGATAGCCGTCGACACAGAAAAGGCGATAGCCGCTTCCGCTCTCCGTTGCATCCACGGTTTCACCGCGGAGGTAGCGGCGCACGGCGGGATCATCCGCCGGAAAGGAAACGCTATCCTTCCAGTCCTCCGCTCGAAGGTACATGGCCAAAGCCTGAGAAGGCTTAAATCTGCCGTGTGAGACCTGGCCGAGCAGCAGACCGGTTCTTAAGTAGCGGAGCGAAGGGCGGAGTACATCCCCTTTTGGGATTTCAAGGACATAATCTCCCTGCAGCTTCAGGCGGGAAAAATCGGGCTTCCAAAGGCTGCGCGCAAAGAACTCCTCGAGCGCCGGTTGCAGGTTTCGAAGCAACTGTTCTTCTTGTTTGCCGCGCTGTACGCCTCCCTGTCTGCGGCGTTCCGCCCGTTCTCCCGCCTTTTTGAGACGTGCGACAAAGTGCCCCTCCGCGCGTGCACATTGCGGAAACAGACGCACGGTACCGGGGAGAAAGGCGGAGGCGCTCAGTCCGTTTTTCGCGGGGATAGGATCGATCGCAAAATCGGGATGACGGTCCAGAAATGCCTGAATCTGCTTTTCGTTTTCATTCAAGTTATAGGTACAGGTCGAATAGAGCAGAGTTCCGCCCGGAACCAACATTTCCGAGGCATCGTCCAAAAGCTTGGCCTGTACGGGACAGTAGAAGTCCTTGCCGTGTTCCAGCCAAGCCTTGATGACCGCAGGATGCTTCCGAAACATGCCCTCTCCGGAGCAGGGCGCATCGACCAAAATGCGGTCAAAATAGAGCGGGTATTCTCGCTTTAACCGCTCGGAGTCCTCGCAGCTGATACAGCAGTTCCCGATTCCCATGAGCTCTATGTTCTTTAAGAGGGCACGTGCGCGGGAAGCGCTCAGATCGTTGGAGAGCAAAAATCCCTCGCCCCGAAGGTCTGCCGCAATTTGCGTGCTTTTTCCGCCGGGGGCCGCACAGAGATCCAGAATATGTTCTCCGGGTTCTGCGCCGAGTAAGGCAGCGGATGACATGGCCGAAGGCTCCTGCATATAATAGAGACCTGCATAATAATACGGGTGAGAGGTGTACTCTCCGCCCGTCTCACAATAAAAACCGTTGCTTGTCCAAAGAACCGGATCTAAGTTGCCGAAAGCCGCCAGCAAGCGCTCGTTGCTGATTTCAGGCTGTTGACGCGCAGTCCCGACAGCGGCATCTCTTCCATGGCGGCAAGATAACGTTCGTATTCGCTCTCGCCGAGCAGTGTGCGCATTTCATCCAGAAAGGGACGGGGAAGTCGATCGATAAGCAAACTTGCTCCTCCTATGTATAAAAAGAGTTTGCACGAAGGCAAACTCTTTTCGCTGATTACTGCTGTTGTTCGATTGCTTGCGCGCTCTCGTTGCTCGCAGCAAGTTGCTGACGATTTGCCGCAATCTGATCAAAGCTCTGGCGGAACGCTGCCTGCAATGCCTGATTTCTCGCCTCGGACTCGCGGGAAGCATTTCCGATGATGTTCTGCACATTCAGAAGGAGCTGATCCGTGTACTGAATCGAGCTGAGTCGAATACCGTTTGCTTCCGCCTGTGCGGCATCCACGATGCTCTGTGCCTGTGCGCGAGCGCTCGCAAGAATTTCATTTGCGGTCGCGGTTGCCTTCTGTACAATTTCCGACTGATTGATCAATTGCTCGGTCTTTTTCGATGCTTCATTGACCATGGTATTATAGCGCGCCTGTGCGTCCATAATAATGTTATTCTGGTTGTTCAGAATGCGCTTACTCTTGTCCAGTTCCTCCGGAATGGCCATGCGAAGTTCGGAGAGTTTTTCCTGCAACTCCTCCTTCTGCACGACAATCTTCGAGGCAGAAAAAGCCGTAGGTCTGCAATCCTCAATGTAATCCTCAATTTCGGCAATTACTTGCTCTATTCTGCTCATGCCCCTGCTCCATTTTCATAATTCTGACGACTTCTGTATTTCTCCATGATTTTCTCGGCTACGCGGCTGTCCACAAAAGCACTGATGTCACCGTGGTAGGCTGCGATTTCTTTGACAATGCTGGAACTCAAATAGGAATACTTGAGATTTGTGGTCAGGAAAACCGTGTCGATATCCGGTGCAATGACGCGGTTCGTCTGCGCGATCTGCAACTCATATTCGAAATCCGTAACCGCACGCAAACCGCGCACCATCACTTGGGCGCCCTTCTCATGGCAATATTTAATCGACAGCCCGTCAAAACTCTCGACCTCAATATTGGGAATATCCGCCGTTATTTCGCATAGCATTGTAACACGTTCCTCAGTCGTGAACAACGGGGATTTTGCCTTGTTGTTCAGGACCGCAATGATCAGGTGATCAAACATTTCGGAAGCGCGCTTAATGATGTCAAGATGTCCGTTTGTGACCGGATCAAAGCTGCCCGGATAGACCGCAATAGTCATGTCTCGTCGTTCCCTCTCTGGAGAAAGATATGTTGATTGGTCTTATATGCCTTAATTTTTCACAATATGATAGCCAAATACCTCAAAACTGCTCGGATCCGTATCAATCTTGGCCTCAACAATGAGGAGGGTGTCGTCATGAATCAAAGGAGAATTTTGCAGCTGCTGCAACGCCTCTCCTCCAGCCCGGCTCCGTAAGGCGGATCCAAAAAGACCAAATCGAAGGGCTCGCATTTTGTTCCCGCCAAGCGGGTCAGCGCCGCAGAGGCATCGGTTGTGAGCAACTCCGCTTTGTCCGCCAGATGTGTATGTTCCAGATTTTCGCGAATAATGCGGGCAGCCTTCGGATTCTTCTCGACAATGACCGCCGAACTTGCCCCGCGGGACAAGGCCTCTATGGCGATTCCGCCGCTGCCGCCGAACAAATCCAGAAAACGGGAGCCCGGAACCTCCGCTTGCAGCATATTAAAGAGTGTCTCTTTGATGCGGTCTGTCGTGGGCCGGGTATCCTCACCCGGCAGGGTCGCGAGCAAGAGTCTCCTTGCACTTCCGGCAATGACTCTCATTAATTTGAACCTCCTTCACCCGGGGCAGGCTGTACCGATCCGGTACCCGGTTTGTTCTGCGGCGCACCGGTCGAAATACTCGGGTTCGGAGAACCGCTCTCCGTCTGTCCGGGGCCCTTCTTTGTTTCGCTGGGCTTAGCGGCAGCCGCGCTTGTCGCCGCAGCATTGCTGTCCTGTGCGCTCTGGGACTCTGCGCCGGAACTGCTCTCTGTCGGAGTGGCAGCCGGTGTCGGTTCTGTTTTCTTCGGCTCCGTTCCGGGCAAGGTATACACCAGAACCGGAGTGCCTGCACTCACGTTTTCAAACAGGGTTTTTGCGACCGCGGGCGGCAGGTTCACACAGCCGTGAGAACCCGCTGTCAGGTAAATATTACCGCCGAAGGTATTTCTCCAGGATGCATCATGGAAGCCTTCGCCGTTGTTGAACGGCATCCAGTAGTTCACCGGTGCTGCATAGCCCTGCCCCCGGAGGGTCGCGTTGCGCTGCTTGTAACTGATTGCATAGGCGCCGGTATGGGTTACGGTTCCTTTCGATTCGTTTCCGGATACAAAGTCGGATGAAAGCAGCTGTTTTCCGTCCTTATAGAAATAGAGGTGTTGCGCACTCAAATTGACCTCGACATAGGTAGAGCCGTAATCGGCGCCGCTCAGAGAAGCGGCTTTTTGAGAGAACTCCGGCGTACGCTGCGTCTTGGTACCCGAGGCAATCGCCTCGCGAAGCCAGCTCTTCTCGGCGTCCTGATTGACCTTCCAGCCGTAGGAGCCGCTCTTAACCGTGACGGTCGGACCCCAGCTGGATTTGAGACTCTTCGGCTTATTGTAGCTGTCGTACTTTGAGGCAAGCGTTTTGATAAACTCGTTCAGCTTAGCGTCGTCCAGCTTGACGCCACCCTTGCCGTCCGGCGAAATCCAGCTGTGGAGCTGCTCTCCGTTCAAAACGATGCCCGAATCACCGGAATAGCTGATGTCGGTTTTGAGATACTGATTCATTGCCTCTGCGGACTTGACCAAGGCCTCGTCGTCCGAGCGGACTTCCGGCTCGGTATACAGTTTTTCGCTGTCCAGATTGAGATTCGGCTGCAAGGTTGAGACAGCCTCTTTGATTTTCGCTGTAGCCTCTTCCGTTTTTAACTCGGTGCCTTCCTCCTCTTTCACGACGGTGTAAGCTTTGCCGCTCTGATAATCCGAGATATGAGCATTGACCGGTTTCTTGAACGTATCGGCCTGAAAGAAAGGCAGCGCCTTGACAGCGCTCTCAAAGCGCTCGTCGTCGAGCTTCGCCATAGCATCCAGACTTTCCTCGTGGCGCGAGAAGTAGCGCGGCCCCCAGGTAAAAATGTTCTGATTCTCAATCAAATGACTGAGCGTATCCCCGAAATCATAGTGGAGATTCACCTCAGCTGCGCTGATGCTTGCTTCTTCATTCTCACGTGCCTGAATCGTGAGCTTATAATCCGCAATACCGGCGTTCATTGCGGCCTCGGCATCGACCGCACTTTTACCGGACACATCAACACCGTTGATCACCGTATTGGGCAGAAAAACACGATGATACTTTTGGCCGTAAATGGTATACGAAGCAGCGGTTACCGCAAGGAGAACCGCTGCTGTCAACAATATTTTTCTTTCCCGCGGAAGAACGACGCTTCGGCGGTTCCTGCGGCGCATCAAACGTCAAAATAGGCTCGGGTGTTTCTTGTAACGGCGGTTCTTCCGGGACGTGCTCCGTTGTCCGTTCCACCGCCTCGTTTTGATCCGGTTTGACATAGAAGTTATCCTTCTCGGACGCGGGTTTCAGACCGCTCCAAACAGCTTCGCTCTCTTCCCGTTCCGCTCCGTCCGCTTTTACGCGTGCCGCATGAGAAAGTGCCTCGGCGGCACTGTCGGAACTCTCCCACTGTAAAGCCTCTCCGCTTTCTTCCTGAACGGCAACCGGAATCGGGTGTCATCTTCCGGAAGCACCGTATCCAAAGGCTCGGGCTGACGTTCTTCCGTGTCCGCGGTAATGCGCGTTCCGGCGACCGGCATGTCCCCGAGATCCAAATCCTCAATCAGTGGGTCTTCTCCTGCCTTACCCAACAATTCGTCCATTCGCTATGCTCCCTACAATACGACCTTTTTATGTACCACAGGCAGATCGAAATCCGCTTGATCTAGCGCATCCACAGCTTCTTTTGCAAGCTGAAGCACTGAATAATCATTATAAATGTCTCCGAGACCGAATGTCAACTCTCCGCTCTGGACCGCACCGAAAAGCTCCCCCGGACCGCGCTGCTTTAAGTCCGCGGCCGCGATTTCAAAGCCGTCATTGCTGCGCTGCAAGAGTCCCAGACGTTCGCTTCCCTCCCTGCTCTTTTTCCCTTGAACAAAAATACAATAAGCCTGTTCCTTGCCTCTGCCGACACGGCCGCGCAACTGATGAAGCGTTGCAAGACCGAAACGTTCCGCGTTTTCAATCATCATAACGGTCGCATTCGGTACATCAACACCGACTTCGATGACGGTCGTCGCAACCAGTACCGAGATTTCACCGGCAAGAAAGCGTTCCATAATGCGCTGTTTTTCTGCCTCTTTCATGCGTCCGTGCAGAGCTTCGACCGTGATTTCACCGCGAAAGCTCGTGCGGAGTGCCGCGCTGTAGTCCTCCACATTTTCAAGTGAGGTTAGGGGATTCGCTTCCACCTGAGGACATACAATGTAGGCCTGGTGCCCCGATTCGACTTCGCGCTTAATATGTAAGAGGGCCTTGGGCCTGTCCTTTTTCTCAATCACGGCATTTTTAATCGGCGTTCTGCCTGCCGGGCGCGCGTCGATGACCGAAATATCCAAATCACCGTAGAGGATAACCGCAAGGGTGCGCGGTATCGGGGTGGCGCTCATTACAAGCACATGGGGCTGTTTTCCTTTTCCGGAGAGGGTTTCTCTTTGCTGCACACCGAAGCGGTGTTGTTCGTCGGTCACAACCAACGCAAGCGATGAAAAAACCACGCGCTCTTCCAGAAGAGCGTGGGTTCCGATCAGAATATCCACCTTCCCCTGCGCCAATTTTTCGAGAAGCTCACGCCGCTCTTTCGCCCTGGTGGATCCGGTCAGTATACCGATGCGCGGCCCGTCTTCGGCCTCGCCGAAGAGTTCGGAAAAAGTGCGGTAATGTTGTCTTGCCAGCACCTCGGTCGGCGCCATCAGTGCCCCCTGGAAGCCGGCATGCCAAACAGCATAGAGGGCCGCGGCAGCGACCGCTGTCTTTCCGGAGCCGACATCGCCCTGTACCAAGCGGTTCATAACACTGCCCGACATAAAATCCCTTGATATTTCCAGACATACTTTTTTCTGCGCATCGGTCAGCGTGAAGGGAAGCCGGGCTGAGAACTCCGTCATTGCCGCCTGTGCGTCAAAAACAAAGGCGGATTTTTCATTGCGGAGCGTCTCTTTCATGCGGCGCACATCATACAGAAAGCGGAAGAAGCCGTCGAATACAATGCGCTTTCTGGCTGCCGCAAAGTTGTCCATGTCCTCCGGACGATGAATTTCCCGCACGGCACGATCCTCCGGGAGCAGCTCATATCGTTCTCTCAAGGGTGCGGGCAACCACTCACAGAGAGGGGGTGAGAGCGCGAGGGCCTGCTCCATAAGGCCCGCAAAGGTCTTCTCTCCTATGCCTTTTGGCAGGGCATATTGCGGTACAGGCCTATGCAGTAATTTTTCATATTGTTCCGCCGTGAATATTTGCGCTTGCTGAAGTTCAAAGCGCTTTCCGACAGCGTTGAGTTTCCCGAACAGCACCGCTCGCCGTCCGGGACGCAGCGTATTTCGAAGATAGGGCATGTGATACCAGGTGGCAATCAGCTCTCCCGAGCCGTCGCTGAAAGTGCCGGTGCAAAGCTGCACCCGCGTTCCCGCGCGCCTTACCAGCTCGCGCACGGCCTCTGCGTGTACCGCAATCGGATTGCCGACCTCTTCGTCGGTCAAAGCGCCGATTTCCGTAATTTCCGGATAGTTGACAAAGCGCAGCGGATAGTGGCGAAGCAAGTCAGCCATCGTATTGATTCCCATTTGCTTCAGACTTGCGGCGGTTTTCGGACCCACGCCGCGCAATTCCGTAACGGGCGCTGCCGTTTTACCGATGCTCATCGGCATAAGTACTCCTTTCCGAATCAGTAACTGCGATAAAAAAAGGACTTCCCGGCGGGAAATCCTTTTTCGGAGGAGCGACCGGTCCTGCACTCATTCCGCAGAAATGAGATAATAATAGACCGGCTGTCCGCCGTAGTTTAATTCCACTTCACAATCCTCAAAGCGTGCCTCCGCAAGCTCCTTGAGCTGCACCGCGTCACTTTCCGGGACATCGCTTCCGTAGTAAAGTGTGACAAGCTCTTCGCCGTTCTCAGTGAGCTTTTCGATGGCATTCAGAACTGCGTCTTCAACCTTCTTTTCGACGGTCAGCATACCGTTCTTGCCGATTGCCATGAAATCGCCCGCGTGAATCTCAAAATCATCCATGGTCGTGTCACGCACGGCATAGGTGACCTCAGCCGTTGCAAGCTGCTGAATCGCTGCCTGCATGGATGCGAGGTTTTCTTCCGGACTGCTCTCCGGAAGGAAGCTCACCATTGCGGTGATTCCCTCGGGAATATTGCGCGTCGGCACTACGATCAAATTCTTGTCCTCGACCAAGCTGCAGGCCTGTTGTGCAGCAAGAATAATGTTCTTATTGTTCGGGAGAATGAAAACAGTCTCCGCGTGAATTTCCGAAAGGGCATTCAGAATATCTTCGGTGCTCGGATTCATGGTCTGACCGCCCGAGATAATCCAGTCCACGCCGATTTCCTTGAAGATATGGTCCAGACCCTCACCCGCCGAAACTGCCAGAAAGCCGTAAGGCTTTTTCTCCGCCGGCTCGGCCTTTTTACGCTGCTCTTCCGCAGCAATCTGTGAGGCATTGCGAATCAGACGCTCGTTGTGTTCCTCGCGCATGTTGTCGATTTTCATGCGGGAGAGAGAACCCAGACTGAGGCCCTTCTGAATTGCAAGACCCGGGTCGTTGGTATGAACATGTACCTTAACGACTTCGTCCGATGCAACGCAGACAATCGAGTCACCGATCGACTCGAGAAAAGCCTGAAATTCATGTTCTTGGCTTTCACTGAGCGGTTTTTCCAAATTGACGATAAACTCGGTGCAGTAGCCGAAGTGAATCTCGGAAGTGTCCAGATTGGAGGTGTCGATGTGACGGACTTCGGCACTCTCGCTCGCCTGCGTCGAGTCGAAATTCTCAAGGAAAACCTCGCCGATTTCACCGCTCAGCGCCTGAAAAGCACCGTGCATCACCGTCATGAGACCCTGACCGCCGGAATCCACCACACCTGCCTGTTTTAAGACCGGCAAAAGCTCAGGGGTCTGCTGCAGAGCCGAGTCTCCGGCTGCAATCACATCTTTCGCGAAGCTCAGGATATCCGTTGCACTGCGCTGAAGCTCCTCCGCCTTATCGCTCATCGCACGGGCCACCGTGAGTATGGTACCCTCTTTCGGCTTCATGACCGCTTTGTAAGCTGTCTCGGTCGCACGGACCAGTGCGGCGGTAAGTTGCGGAATTTTAATATCTCCCTCTGCGGCAGCGAGTTCGCGTGTAAAACCACGAAACAGCTGAGAGAGGGGATGACACCCGAATTGCCGCGGGCACCGCGGAGCGAACCGGAGGCAATGGCCTTGCAGAGCGCTTGCATATCATCGGTTTCCAGCGCGGCGACTTCTTTGGCTGCGGACATGATAGTCATCGTCATGTTGGTGCCCGTGTCGCCGTCCGGAACCGGAAATACATTCAACTCATTGATCCATTCCTTTTTGGATGCAAGTTCATTGGCAGCAGCCAAAAAACACTTGCGAATCACAAAGGCATTCAATTCATGAATTTCCAAAGCGCAAATTCCTCCTATGTCAGTCAATCGATCTGACGTCCTCTACATAGATTTTAATTTTCTCGATTTCCATTCCGGAAAAGGCTTCCACGCGGTATTTGACATTTTCAATCAGATTGTCGGACACGGTATTGATGTTCACGCCGTAGGCGACAATCAGGTGAAAGGAAATGCGAAGCTTGTTTTCCGGCGTAATAATAACCTGGATGCCCTGACTGAGCTTGCTTCTGCCCAACAGGCGAACCAGTCCGTCCTTCATACTGACGGACGCCATGCCGACAATGCCAAAGCATTCCACGGCAACGGAACCCGCATAGGCAGCAATCACTTCAGGTCTCACTGCAATCTGTCCCATCTCATTGTTGAGTCGTCCCTTGACCATATGATTTCCTTCCTTGCGCGCAGTCTGCTGCGCCGCCTTCTATGCTTGCATCGGTTTCATTGAAAAGTATACCTTATTTGTGGCTGAAAAGAAAGCCAAGAATTTACTTGCAATCGCCGCATGGCTCTGTTAAAATTAGGAGCGATATGGACTTTGAATCTGCAGGGTCCAAAGAAGATAGGAGGTGTTACCATGGCAAAGTGTGCTATTTGCGAAAGGCAGCTCACTTCGGAAATAACGTGAGCCATTCTCATAGAAGAAGCAATCGCATCTGGAAGGCAAACGTCAAGTCCGTTAAGGTCAAGACGGAAGGCGGAGTGCGGAAGATGTATATTTGCACTTCCTGCCTTCGCTCGAACTTCGTTGAGAGAGCATAAGTTTTCTTCATGAATCAAAAAGCCGCCCGACCTCGGGTGGCTTTTTGATTTGTCCGAAACAAAAAATTCGCCCCCCTTTCTCCGTGCATCGGATAAGGCGGGGCGATTTTTTGATGTGAGCTTCAGTTCTGCTTGCCGCCGTCCGTGTCCTTGACCACCTGAACGGCTCTCTCGGTGGTCTCGGGAGAAATCTTGGAATTCGCGGTAAAGCGATTGATGACGTCCGGAACCAAATCCATGACGCGTGTCACGGCGTCCTGATTCTTCACATTGACCAGCTTGGTTACGCCGTTCTGAATAATCAAAACAGCTGCCGGAGAAATTTTGGTGCTCATGCCGCCTGCACCGTTCCCGTCACTGCTTCCCTTCTTATCCGCGAAGGCACCGGTCGCCATGCCGCAGGAGACATCCACCAGCGGTATAATGATGGCATCGCCCGCCTGCTGCGGCGCGCCGACCACGGTTTTCGTGGATATAAATGCATTCATTCCCTGGAACAGTGCCTCCGCCTGTTCCGCAAAACGCTTGTCAGCCATGTACTCCCTCCGTCTTCTGTCTCTTATCCTTTCCGCGAATATGCCGATACACATATCGGAAATCACGGTGAAACCAAACTTGTGCTGCGCCAAATAAAAAAACAAATAATTGCAAATGTCCGCGGAAGGAAAGTTCTCCGGAGAGTTCCTCGCGGTCAAACAGCGGCTCTATCCGCAAGCTGTCGCGGTAAAACGGTAATAAGAGGGCTGCCAGAGCGGCACCCTGTCCCGTCACTGCCGGATCCGCAAAGCCGAAGCGCAACTCTCCCGCGATGCGCCGCGGGATCAGTTCCCCCGCAAAAAGCGAAACAGCTTACTCTTTAAATAGTGCAAAAAGCGCTGTGTCCTCTCGCTCTGAAAAAAATCATATTCCGTTTCCGCTCTTCGGTACAGCTGCTGCAGTCGATTCCAAATCGCAGCAAGCTTTCCCGGCTTCCGCTCAGCTTCGGAAGAAGACTCCGCCTTGGCATGTCGGCGCTTTTTCTCTTGCAGCTGTCTATTTCTCTGTCTCTCTTCCGCAGCCTCTAGGGCAGCCGCCGTTTCCGCTTCCGTTCCGTTTATCTGCTCCGGCAAGGCTTCCGTCCCTTTTTCGGTGACGCTTTGCCTCGGCGCGGGATAAACTTCGTTTTCACTTGCGGGCGGCGCTTTGGACTCCGGATTCTCCGCGTATACCGATGCTTTCTCGGCATCTCCGTTTGCGATATGCACTGCCTCCTCTTCTTCCTCATGCTCCAGTTGGTAGATGCGGAAACAGAGGAAGTAGAGTTCACCCTTCATTTGTTCCCGATAGGAAAGTTTCAAGCGAAGCAGTGAGAAAAGCCAGGAAACGCGCAACGCGCCGGAGAGTTGTTCCTCGACGCGTTTTCCGTGCCCGCGATAGCAAAACGGCACGAACAATAAAAGCAACAGGATTAGGAGAAGGAGCCCCAACAAAAGCAGAATGAGAAACAGGATTCCCTTAAGTATTGCCGGTATCAAAGCTGGCATCGATATTCACCGCTCCGTTTCTCTCATACAGCTCTGTAATGATGGTCTTTGCAACTTGAAAGGATTCTTTTTTCCCGATTGCTATGCCGATGACCAGAGGATTTTCACGCTGCACAAAATCACGTCGAAATTCGCCTACGGAATAGATATCAATCAATTCGCCGGCTTGTAATGACCCGGTCAGAACATAGACAAGAGGCAAGGCGCCTCCGCGCTGTAACTTATCCAGGATTTCGCTGCGCCTCGGCGCGGCCAGCGGTCCGGCATACAGATTCGTGGAAATACGCATGTCAGTCCTTACTGTGCTCCAGAATTGTGGCGCGGAGCAGTCGAAGTGCGCTCTGCACAGACTGTGTGCGCACCTCCGATCTGCTCCCGCGGAAGTGATGCTCTTCCACCGTCACACGATCATTCATATAGCAAGCAATGAATACCAGACCGACCGGCTTTTCTTCGTCTCCGCCGTCCGGACCCGCAATGCCGGTAATCGAAACCGCGATATCCGCACTCGCTGCGAAGACGGCACCGATTGCCATTTCTCGTGCAGTCTGTGTGCTCACTGCGCCGTATTTTTCAGGGTGGACTTACTGACATTCAGAAGGCGCCGCTTCGACTTGTTCGAATAGGTGACATAGCCCTCCTGAAACACTTCCGAAACACCCGGAATGTCCACCAATTTTGCGGACAACATCCCGCCTGTGCAGGATTCTGCGGTTGTGACGATTAATTTGTGCTTTCGGAGTAAGTCGACGCAGGAGTCAGCCAGGCGATCCAAATCAGCCGTGCTGCCGGAATCATAGAGTTCCATGATTATCCTTCCCGAAGAACCTCACGGTTCTTCCAAATATATTCCGCGAGTGAAATTAAGGTCAGTGCGAGCATCAGCCACACAAAGACTTCGGTGAGCACATTAATCATGCCGTTTCCGTCAGGCCGTATCAGAAGGAGCACAATACAAATCATTTGGCTCACGGTTTTAAGCTTTCCCCAGATTCCCGCAGCAATCACCTTTCCGTGTTCCGCCGCGATGAGACGAAAACCGCTGATGATGAATTCTCGCGCAACCACAGCAATGGTTATCCAGGGCGAGAGCTCCATCAGGCCGACAAAACAAATGAGGGCCGAACAGACCAAGAGTTTGTCTGCGAGCGGATCCATGAATTTTCCGAAATTTGTAATGAGCTGATATTTTCTGGCGATATAGCCGTCCAAAAAATCGGTGAAACTCGCAACCAGAAAAAGGCCGAGGGCAAGCATTCGTGCCGGTGTAGAATCCCCTTCTCGGTAAAGCAGAGCTGCGACAAAGAAGGGAACCATGATAACACGAGCAAGCGTTAGCTTATTCGGCAGATTCATCTTCATAGAGCACTCCTTTTAGATCATACTCGGATGCTTCGGTGACCAGGACAGGGACAATACTTCCGGACATCAACTCGAGGCCGTTTGCCGGGAAAAACAGGTAGCCGTCTACATCCGGCGCATCCATGTAGGTTCGTCCCATATAGACATCCTCTTCGGGAAGATAGCCTTCGACAAATACGTCCAGGCATGCACCGACCTTACGCTGAAGATTTCGCGAGACACCGCCTGTTGCAATTCCATAATCTCGTCTCGACGAGCGGCTTTGATATCTTCGTCGATCTGGCCCTCGAAACCTGCAGCAGGTGTATCTTCTTCCTGTGAATAGGTGAATACGCCAAGGCGTTCAAAGCGCATTTCTTCGACAAAGGAAAGGACACTTTCCTGGTCTTCCTCGGTCTCTCCCGGGAAGCCGCTGATCAGCGTCGTGCGAAGTGCGATGTCCGGCATCGCGGTTCGAAGTTTCCGAATGACGGCTTCCAAATCTGCCCGGGAGGTTCTGCGTCCCATGCGCTTTAACACGGCATCGCTCGCATGTTGAATGGGTAAATCCAAGTAATGGCAAATTTTCTTTTCCGCTGCCATGACCTCAATCAACTCATCCGTGATTTCCTCCGGATAGCAGTAGAGAATGCGTATCCACTGAATGCCGTCGATACGACATAAGCGGCGAAGCAACTCCGGAAGTCGCTTCTCGCCGTATAAATCCATGCCGTAGCGTGTCGTCTCCTGGGCAACCAAAATAAGTTCCTTGATGCCGTCTTCGGCAAGCCGCTCGGCTTCCCGAACCAGTGACTCCATCGGATAACTCCGATAGCCGCCCCGGAGCGAGGGGATGATACAGTAGGTACAGTGTTTGTCACAACCTTCGGCAATCTTTAAATAACCGTAGGAAGCGAGTGAGGTCCGTACGCGAGCGGTCTCGGTCCCGATTGCCGGGAGGCGGCTTAAATCCTCAAACTCCGTAACCTTTTCACCGTCCAAGACACGGTCCAGAACGGCGCTGATTTTATCGTAGGCGGAGGTTCCGACCACTGCGTCTATCTCCGGAATTTCGCGAAGCACCTCATCTTTATAGCGCTCCGCCATACAGCCGGCCATAATGAGCGCCTTTAAATTGCCCTCCTCCTTGTATTGCGCGGCCGAGAGCATGGTCTGTATGCTCTCATCTTTTGCATCGAGGATGAAAGCGCAGGTATTTACGATGATAACATCAGCCTCCGCCTGTTCATCTGTGAGAGAGACATCCTCTCGTCTCAGATACCCGAGCATCATCTCCGAGTCCACGAGATTCTTGTCGCATCCCAGAGAGATCATGCATATTTTCATTCTTCTTCCTGTTCCTGCTTTGCCTGTGTGTCTTCGATGTTCTCCGTTTCGTCTTCCGAAACAATTTTGACCTTGCCCTTGTGGAGTTCTTCAATCGCAACCGAAAGTGGCTTCTTCTTATAATCCGGGACTTCCGCTACTTCGCCGGCAATCAGCTGTCTCGCCCGTTTCGCGGTTGCAATGACAATGGAGTAGCGGCTCTGTACCACCGGCTGTTCGCCCGGCTCAACCTCACTGTTGACAGCATCGATAATCTCTGTATAAGACGGATGTAACATTTATTTCTCCTCCTCTGAATAAAAGCGGTTTAATGCAGCACCGAGTTCTTCGGTAAAAGCGCGGTGACGACACATGCTGAAATGTTGGCTCTTAAGAAGCGCATGCAGGTTATCGACCGTCTCCGAAAGATCATCGTTGACCAGAAGATATTCGTAGTCCGACATCCGGTGACTTTCTTCGGCCGCTCGCTTTAGACGAGCGAGTACCTGTTCTTTGCTCTCGGTCCCCCGACCCGTGAGCCTCTGTTCCAAGCTCTCCGCATTCGGCGGGGCGACAAAGACAAAGACCGCCTCGGGGAAAATATCTTTCACCTTGAGCGCACCCTGAATTTCGATTTCGAGTATCACATCATATCCGGCATCCAACATCTCCTCGACATAAGCCTTCGGCGTCCCGTAATAATTGCCAACGTAGGATGCATATTCAATCAATTCCCGCTGTGCAATCATCTCCTCGAAACGCTCTCGCGTCACAAAAAAGTAATCCTTACCGTCTTCCTCTCCCGCGCGCGGCGCTCGGGTCGTCGCAGACACCGAAAGCTGATAGTTGGGGTGTTGATGCATGAGCTCCCGTATCAAAGTACCCTTGCCCGCACCGGAAAATCCCGAGATTACGACAAGCAGACCTCTTTCTTTCTTTTCTGCCACAGCAATTCCTTCCGTTTCTGCCATTAATTTGATAATCAGTTTATTATACGTCTCCGGAAAGAACAAGTCAAACCTTGCCGCTTCGGTATCACTCTGCTAAAATAAGTATAGATAACATTACTTGGTCTTTTGTCATTATTCGCTCCTCTGCAATATCAAATCCCTCAATCTGTTCTGTTTCTACTCTCCGTTTCCCTCGGCATATCCTTTTGAGAACCGTTTGCCGCAGCGTTCGCTTTCCGCGTGCATGCTCCCGGAAACTTCGGTTCGATCGACCGTTCTTTCTTCACCGCTTTTCTTCGTATCGCTTTGTCTCTGCTCTTCCCCTCCGCACAGCTCTCTTTTCGTTCAGCTCGCGCATCCTCAATCTACGAAGTAAATTACGATTGAGGAAGCCTTGCCGTCATGCGGCACATTTCTGTTTCTCACCTCATCTCTATTTCGGGAGTTACGTATGCTAAAGAAAATTTATGCGGCCGGTCTCATCGGCACCAAAGGCGTTCTGGTCCGCTGCGAAGCGGATGTCGAGCAAGGCTTTCCCACCATTACCTTCATCGGCTCTCTGGCGGCTTCGGTGCGCGAGGCGGCAGATCGTGTTCGCACTGCGCTCGGGAATAGCGGTTTCCGCTTGGAACCGCGCCGTGTTACCTTGAATCTGAGCCCTGCGGAGCTTAGAAAAGAGGGCTGTGCCTATGATGTGCCGATCGCTGTCGCCCTGCTCGCAGCCTACGGACAACTGCCGGAGCAGCTCCTCACGGATACCTTGTTTGCCGGAGAGCTCTCGCTCAGCGGGGAAATTCTGCCGGTGCGCGGGGTGCTTTCTATGGTGCGTTGCGCCGAAGCGGCCGGGCTCAAGCGCTGTTTTTTACCGCTCGAAAACCTGCGCGAAGGCAGTGTAATCGGTGGCATTGACTGCTACGGTGTCTCCACACTCTCGGAGCTCGTTGAACTGCTGCGGGGAAAGAAAGACCTGCCCGCGCCCGCCGTTTATACAGAGAGCAGTCTCTCTTCGGAGGATACACCTGATTTTTCGGATCTTGCCGGTCAGGAACTTGTGAAGCGCGCCACTCTGCTCGCTGCAGGCGGGCGACACAATATCCTGTATATCGGACCTGCGGGCACCGGAAAAAGCATGATTGCCGCAAGGCTTCCGCACATACTGCCGGCCATGAGCCGGGAGGAGCGGCTCAGTGTCTCGGAAATTTACAGCATCAGCGGTCTGCTTCCGTCTGACAAACCCCTGATGACCAAACGCCCCTATCGCTCTCCCCACCACACAGTGACCGGTCTTGCGCTATCCGGCGGCGGTCAAAAGCCGCGCCCCGGGGAGATCAGCCTTGCCCATGAGGGTGTGCTCTTCTTAGACGAGCTTCCGGAGTATCATGCCGCAACGCTTGAAATTCTGCGTCAGCCGCTGGAAGAACATCGGGTGCACATAAGCCGCGTCAGCGGAAACTTTACCTTCCCCCGCCAACTTTCAGCTTGTCTGTGCCATGAACCCCTGTAAGTGCGGCTTCTGGCCGGACCGCAACCGCTGCCGCTGCACCGAGGCCCAGGTAAGAACCTACCTGAGCCATATCTCAAAGCCCTTGCTTGACCGCATCGATCTCTGCGCCGAGACCGAGGCTGTTCCGTTTTCCGCCCTGCAGCGCAAGGAGCGTCCGAGAGAAAACCCGGCCATGCAGCGCGCGGTGGAGCGCGTGCGCGATATCCAGGAGCGACGCTTTCAGGGGAGCGGCATTCATTTCAATGCGGAGATGAGCCCCGCGCAAATCGAAGCCCACTGTTCGCTTTGCAAAGAGGACTCGGAATTCCTGGAGGCACTTTATAATTCCGGCTCCATGTCGGCGCGCGCTCTGCATAAACTCCTGAAAGTCGCGCGGACAGCCGCAGACTTTGACGGAGCCCCCGAGATTCAGCGCGCCCATCTCGCCGAGGCGCTTGCCTACCGCTCTCCGGAGGAGAAGTACTGGGGAAGCATCTCCAAATTGGCGCGTCAAAGCCTGCATCCCGCATATCCGAAGAGGCGGAATTGATATGAAACAACGAGCCCTCTACCTGTATCTCTCCTATGCCCTTCGTTTGACGCGCGGGGAAGTGCGAAAATTGCCCGGTGATATACGTTCCGTCGAGGATTTGTTTACGCTCTCTGCCGAGAGCTCGGAGGCCTATCCTGCCGGCATGCGGGATAAACTCTCTCGCCTAGCGCCTTCTCCTGCCGCGGTGGCTGAGGCGCTAAGACAGATTGAGGAGGCCCTTGCCCTGCGCCGTATTCGCTTTCTCACGTCCCGGGATGCAGATTGGCCCTCGCGCTTTAAAACGCTGGCGGATCCGCCGCTTTGGCTCTACCTAAAGGGTGAGTTACCCATGGAATACACGCCTACCGTATCGGTCATCGGGAGCCGAAGTGCGAGTTCCTACGGCCTTCGCATGGCGGACTTTATCGCTTCGGAGCTCGCCGCAAAAGGCATAGCCATTGTGAGCGGACTCGCAGCGGGAATCGACAGCCGCGCGGGAGAAGCTGCCCTGGCAGCCGGAGGCAGGAGCTATGCTGTCCTCGGCTGCGGCGTCAATATCTGCTATCCCAAGGAAAACTATGCGCTTTTTTCGAGGCTCTGTGAGGACGGAAACGGAATTCTGAGTGAGTTTCCGCCGGACGAACTGTCGCGCGCCTGGCACTTTCCGGACCGCAATCGACTCATTGCCGCCCTCGGGGACTGCCTCTGTGTCCTGGAAGCGCGGGAACAACAGAGCGGCAGTTCCATCACGGTAGGGGCGGCGCTGGAACAGGGAAAGGAAATCTTCTGTCTTCCGGGGCGCATCACCGATCCCCTGAGCCGGGGCTGCCATGTCTTTATTCAAAACGGGGCAAACCTACTCCAAAGCCCGCAGGATATCGTCGACTATCTCGGACTGCGTCTGCGCTGCATGTTGGAGCCCCGCACGCGCTCACCGGAAAAATTATCGCCGGAAGAAGGCACGCTTTACCGCCTCATCAAAGAAGAGCCCAGCTTTTTAAACCGTCTTTTGCAGCGCAGCGGCTACGACATCGGCACGGTTATGCGCTGTCTCTTGAAATTGGAGCTCGAGGGCTATGTGGAGCAGCTCTCCGCCAACTACTACAGCGCCTGTTAACGCAAAAAACTGCCGCCTCACAGTAAAACCTGTGAGGCGGCAGTTTTTCATATCGAAACAAGGTCTCTTCGGATTAGCGCAGCTCTCCCTTTTTTTCCGTATCGTGAGTCCGGTGTCCTCATAGCCGTTCGGATTGTTTTTTTCTGCCATCTCCAGGAGTCGCGGCACATCTCTTCGAGCGTCTTCTCCGTCTTCCAGCCGAGCTCGCGCTCCGCCTTTGAGGGATCCGCATAGCAAGCCGGAACATCGCCCGCGCGGCGCTCCTTGAAAACATAGTTGATTTTCAGATCGTTTGCCTTCTCGAACGCCGTGATGACATCGAGCACCGAATAGCCGGTTCCGGTTCCGAGGTTGTAAATTCTGACCTCCGGCGCATCCTTCACCATTTTCTCGAGTGCCTTCACATGGCCTTTTGCGAGATCCACGACGTGGATGTAGTCGCGAATGCAGGTACCGTCCTTGGTCTCATAGTCATTGCCGAAGACGCCGAGGCAGACCAGCTTTCCGATTGCGACCTGGGTGATGTAGGGAAGCAGGTTATTCGGCACACCCTTCGGGTTCTCTCCCATGCGTCCGGATTCGTGTGCGCCGATCGGGTTAAAGTAGCGGAGCAGCATGACATTCCAATCCGCATCCGCGGTGTGAAGGTCGGTCAGAATCTGCTCGAGCATGGCCTTGGTTCTTCCGTAGGGATTGGTGACCTCGCCCTTCGGGCACTCCTCGGTAATCGGCACAAAAGCAGGGTTGCCGTAAACCGTTGCGCTCGAGGAGAAGACAATGTTCTTCACGCCGTACTTCCGCATGCACTCACAGAGCACCAGAGTACCGGTAATGTTGTTGTGATAGTACTCGAGCGGCTTGTAGACGGACTCACCGACTGCTTTAAGACCCGCAAAGTGGATGACCGCCTCGATATCTTCCTTGGCGAAGACCTGATCCAGATTCTTCTTGTCCAAAAGATCCAACTCGTAAAAACGCAACTTCTTTCCCGTGATTTCCATCACGCGGTTCAGGGATTCCTTGCTGGAATTCACAAGGTTGTCAACGACAACAACCTCATAGCCCGCATTCAAAAGCTCCACACAAGTGTGGCTGCCGATAAAGCCGGCACCGCCGGTCACTAAAATCGCCATAACAACAACTCCTCTCTTTGAATAAATACTAAATTGATGTCTGTATCTCAGTGGTGGAAAAGACGAAGACCGGTGAAGGCCATCGCAATGCCGTAGCGGTTGCAGGTCTCAATGACCTGATCATCTCGAATCGAGCCGCCCGGCTCGGCGATGTAGGAGACACCGCTCTTTCTTGCACGCTCGATATTGTCTCCGAAGGGGAAGAAAGCGTCCGAAGCGAGCGAAACCCCCTTAAGACCGTCAAGCCAAGCGCGCTTCGCCTCCCTGGTAAAGGGCGCGGGCTTAAGCGTAAATACGCGTTCCCAGCTACCGTCACGAAGCAAATCCTCGCTCTCATCGCCGATGTAGACATCAATCGCGTTGTCGCGCTCCGCGCGGCTTACCTCCGGGCGGAAGGGAAGCTGTAAGACCTCGGGGGCCTGGCGTAGATACCAGTTGTCGGCTTTCTGGCCTGCGAGGCGGGTGCAGTGAACACGCGACTGCTGCCCCGCGCCGATGCCGATGGCCTGTCCGTCCAGCGCATAGCAGACCGAATTGCTCTGCGTGTATTTCAGCGTAATCAGCGCAATCAGAAGGTCCGTCTTAGCGGACTCCGGAATTTCCTTTGCCTCGGTCACAACGTTTTCGAGAAGTTCGCGCGTGAGCGGCAATTCGTTTCTTCCCTGCTCGAAACTGACCCCGAAGACCTGCTTAACTTCGGTTTCCGCCGGTCGATACGAGGGGTCGATTTCAATTACATTGTACTTGCCCTTCTTCTTCTCGCGGAGTATGGCGAGTGCTTCCTCCGTATAACCGGGGGCAATCACACCGTCCGAGACCTCGCGCTTAATGAGGCGTGCGGTATCCGCGTCGCAGACATCCGAAAGGGCAATAAAGTCTCCGAAGCTCGACATGCGATCGGCACCGCGGGCCCTTGCGTAAGCGCAGGCAAGCGGACTCAGTTCGCCGGCGTCCTCAACCCAGTAGATTTTTTTCAGGGTGTCCGAAAGCGGGCGTCCGCAGGCAGCGCCCGCAGGAGAGACATGCTTAAACGAAGTAGCGGCGGGGAGGCCGGTCGCCTCTTTTAATTCGCGCACCAGCTGCCAGCCGTTCAGTGCATCCAGAAAATTGATATAGCCCGGGGTTCCGGAAAGTACTTTGACCGGAAGCTCCCGGTCTTCCTGCATAAAAATTCTGGCCGGCTTCTGATTCGGATTGCAGCCGTATTTGAGCGTCAACTCTCTCATGTTAAGCCTCCTGCTTCTTTTCGTTGCGGTTGATAAGCACTTCTCGGTAATTTTTGCCTGTCCCGTCTGTCAGATCCGTTTCGCGGACGTAGAGTGAAATTTTATTCTCCGAATCCAGAGCATCCCAAATCTTTGCCGCAAATGCATCGAGTTCGTCACCGACGGCAATGCACTTCGGTTCTCCGCAAAAGCTCTGTAACGGATTGCCGTCACCGATGTAGGTGTGAATGAAATGTCCCTCACCGGGAAGCGGTGTTGCATAGTTAAAGTAGAATCGGAGGCACTGATCCGGATTCATGCGGTCGCTTTTCAGAATACTGAGCTCATAGGAGAAGTCCCCGTCCGCAAAGCTGAGAACTCCTGAAATACGCGGTGTATAGTTCGGTGCATCCGGCTCAAACGCGCGTGCGCTGAGCGCCTCTGAGAGCGAAAGGCCGCGCCGAAAGCCCTCGTATATGGTGTCGGTCTGGTCTCCGTTGCTCACAATCAGACGGTTCTCCAGACGACGCACCGGTGCATAGATAATCAGCGACGGATCGGAGAGTTTTGCCGGATCGAAGGCCTCTGTGCGTATACCGTCCTCCGTGCGGGAAAAAATACGGTTTCTCGAATTCTCACTGCGCCCCATGATGAAGTAGGCGAGCATGGCCTTTTTCCCGTCCTCGCTTCTCCCGAGAAAAATCCCTCTGCCCGGGTAACGATTGCCCCGAAGCTCCTCATAAAGGGAACTTTTTTCCATGAAAAAATCTCCTTCCTGTCTGCATTCAGTATCGCCTGTATCATAACACCCGACGCAAATTCCTTCAAGAATTGCTCTCGAGTCGTGGACTTTTCGGGGCCCGTACTTTATGATTGGGACGACACCATACCGTTTCAACCGGAAGGAGGTTTGTCAGGTCATGAGACATATGCTGAAACCCTTGGATTTTTCCGTCGAGGAAACCGCAGAATTACTTGCGCTCGCAGGCCGTATTGAAAAAAATCGCTCCGCTTATGCAAAGGTGATGGAAGGGAAAAAGCTCGCCACACTCTTCTACGAGCCCAGCACAAGGACGCGCCTCTCCTTTGAGGCCGCAATGTTAAATCTGGGAGGATCTGTTCTAGGCTTCCAGTCTGCCGATGCAAGTTCCGCCAGCAAGGGAGAGAGTGTTGCAGACACGGTTCGCGTGGTCTCCTGCTATGCGGATATCATTGCCATGCGTCATCCCAAAGAGGGTGCGCCCATGGTCGCGAGCGAGTTTTCGGGTGTTCCGATTATCAACGCCGGGGACGGCGGACATCAGCATCCCACCCAAACTTTGACGGACCTTATGACCATCCAATCTCTGAAGGGACGGCTTGACAACATGACCGTGGGACTTTGCGGTGACTTAAAGTTCGGTCGCACGGTTCACTCGCTGATTGCCTCCTTAATTCGCTATCCCGGCATTCGCTTTGTGCTGATCTCACCGCAGGAACTCCGCATTCCGGGCTATATCCGAGAGGATGTACTCGAAAAAAATAAGATCCCCTTTGTCGAGGTCGGCAGTCTTGAAGAGGCCATGCCGGAACTGGATATACTCTATATGACACGTGTGCAGAAAGAGCGTTTCTTCAACGAGGAGGACTATATTCGACTGAAGGACAGTTATATTCTGACCGAGGAGAAACTGCGCAGCGCGAAAGAAGACATGTTTATTTTGCATCCGCTTCCCCGTGTCAACGAGATTTCGGTCGAGGTGGACAAGGATCCCCGTGCGGCGTATTTTAGGCAGGCGCAATACGGCGTCTACGTCCGCATGGCACTCATCATGATGCTTTTGGAGGTGAAAGAGACATGTTAAATATCAGCGGCCTTTCGGAGGGCATAGTCCTGGATCACATCAAGGCGGGAAAGAGCCTTGATATCTACTATCAGCTCGGTTTGAACAAACTGGACTCTCAGATTGCAATCATCAAGAATGCGCACTCGAAGAAGATGGGGCGCAAGGACATCATCAAAATCGAGGGCAATGTGCTTGATCGAATCGATCTCGAGGTACTCGGTTACATTGACCACAACATCACAGTGAATATTATTCGCGACAACAGTATCGTCGAGAAGCGGGTGCTGCGTCTCCCGAAGAAGATTACCAATGTGATTCACTGCAAAAATCCCCGTTGTATCACCTCGATCGAGCAGGAACTTCCCCATATCTTCTATCTCGCCGATGCCGAGCGGGAAGTGTATCGCTGCCGCTACTGCGACGAGCGCTATTCGGACCGTTCCCGTTGAAACAAAAAAGAGAGCAGACGCTGTCATGCGTTTGCTCTCTTTTGTATTTCCTGAAAAAGACGGGCGATAAGCCGGGTTATGTCGTGGATGATCATCTATCTAGCTGCAGCGTCACCGCTGCAGTCAAGCAACCTACCCGGACAGTGTTGCCTCTCGAGAGAGACAACCGACGGGCCGCCGATCTGTCCTGTTCGGTCTTGCTTCGGATGGGGTTTACATGGCCCCGGATGTTACCACCCGGGCGGTGGTCTCTTACACCGCCTTTGCACCCTTACCGGCGTGAAGCCGGCGGTTCTTTTCTGTTGCACTTTCCTGGGAGTCGCCTCCACCGGACGTTATCCGGCATCCTGCCCTTTGAAGCCCGGACTTTCCTCACCTGCAGTCTTTCGTCTCTGCAGCCGCGATCATCTGCCCGTCTTTCGAAGGAGTATTATATCACAGCCCCCTTGATTTGTATACAAACTCTATGCACCGTAGGTGCTGCCGCCGATGAATTCGCGCAGCAGAGAGGTTGCCGGGATTTCCTCGGAAGGGAAGGTCAGAAAATAGCTGAGGAATTTCAGCAAGCGCTTTGCCTCGAGGTAAGAGGGATGCGATTCCGGAACTCCAAAGAGCAGAGCTTCCGCATAGGGCTTGAGGGCCGCTGTCTCGTAGGGAAGTGCCGAGTTAAACACATCGTCGGCATTTTCTTGATTGGGAAATATAGCGTTCTTCACCGGCGCTGACCGAAGCCCAGCGCGACAGACTCTCCGCCGCATCATTGCCGCGGAGCCGCGCATCCCGAACAATGCGGCGCAAGATGCGCGCATCTCCGGTCGGAATGCGGTTATGTGCGTCGAGATTCAGTTGGGTGAGACAGCTCACATAAATCTTGTGTTTTCTCTCGGCGGGGATGGAAAACGAAAGAGCCTCGTTTAAGCAGTGTATGCCCTCAATGAGCAAGATGTCCGAGGGACCGCAACTTAAATAGTCCCCGCGATAGTTGCGCTCGCCGGAAATAAAATCAAAGCGCGGGAGCTCAATGCGTTCTCCGTTTAACAGTCTGTTCAAATCGCGGTTAAAGCCATCCACATCGAGTGCGGCGAGTGACTCAAAGTCATAGTTTCCCTTTTCGTCACGCGGCGTATCGCTGCGATTCTTAAAATAGTTATCTACTTCGATGGCATGCGGCGTCTTGCCGAGTGCAAGAAGTTGTGTCGCAAGACGACGCGCAAAGGTAGTTTTTCCGGAGGAACTGGGCCCCGCAATCAACACAATGCGAACTTCATCCCGGCTGCATAGTTTTTCCGCGAGATCGCCGATGCGCTTTTCCATCTGCGCCTCGGCGCACAGGATGAGCTCTTTCATCTTCCCGGCCGCCGCACGGGCATTCAGCGCCCCCACGGTCTCAATGCCCTGGCGTTCCAGATTCAAACGACTCGACTCCATTGCCTCAAAAATCTTCTGTGTCGGCTGAAACGACATGAGTGTTTCGGGCTTACGCCAATCCGGCAATTTCAGCACAAAACCATCCTCGTAGGCCTCCAGAGAAAAGGTCTTGAGATAAGAGCTGTTAGGCAACATGTAACCGTAAAAGTAATCTTCATAATCTCCGAGCCGGTAAAGATTCACGGAAGAGTGGATGCGAAAGCGGAAAAGCTCGGCTTTATCCTTCATGCCGCGCGCCGCAAAAAGGCGCACAGCCTCCCTGGTAGGAACACTGCGTTTCTCAATGGGGAGGGCGGCTGCAACCAGTTCCCGCATCGCTGCTTCCAGTCTCGCAAGTTCTTCCCGACTCACCTGATTCTGACCGAGTATGCGGCAGCGCAGGGCACCGCTTTCTTTGTAATCAATCCAAATCTCCCTGCCCGTCTTCCCATACAAGCTGTATTGCGCTGCGAGTAGAAGCAAAACGGCACTGCGTTCATAACTCTGAAAGCCGGCCTTGTCGCGCAGGGTCAAAACCGCAGTTCACCGGCTTCCTCAACCGTAGAGCCCAACTCGTGCAACACGCCGTTTAAGGTAGCCAACAGGATGGGACTCGGGTATTTCCCCTGTTCCTTGTTCGCAAGCTCTACAAAACTTGTACCCGCTTCCACGCTGAGTCGCTCACCGCCGTGTATCAGCTCAAAGCTGTTATTCATCGTTCATTCCTCAAAGTGCGCAAGGCACTCCTTCAGTAGGCGGATGCTCTCCCGCAGTTCTTCTCGCTTGGCACTCACCGCCGTTCGCTGCGACTCCGGAAGGCGTTCCGCTATTTCTTGTTCTTTTCGAAGTCTCTCATTCATGTAATCACGCAGCACAGTATCCCGACGTTCCAAAAGCATGGGACCGAAACGTCGTGCAGCAGTGACGGGGATTCCGCGTGCCTCTGCCTCACGGTATGCGGCTTCGCCGTCCCCGTTTTCGCAGACTAAAATCAAGTAGTACTTTCCGTCCTCTTTGAGCATACGTTCGTCCGTAAGCCGAAAGCCCTGTGCCGAGAGATAGCCGCGGAAAGCCTCCCACTCGGTGTGGGGGGGAAAATAGATAGCGTTTTACCCCCGCTCGAAACGCAGGTCCCGGTCTGCCGTCTGCGCCCAAACCGCGCGTCAATATTCCCTGCATGAGCTCGCCTCCCATGCCGGCAATCAGCACGCAATCGGCTTCCCCTGGCTTTAGTGCGGCAAAGCCGTCCGAGAGCCGCAGAGAGACTTGTTCCGTGAGTCCCAGCTCCGCAATGTGTGTTGCCGCGCGCGCCAGAGGCCCTTCGCCGATGTCCATTGCAACGGCGCGCGATATGCGCCCCTTCAGCAGCAGTTCTGCAGGGACCCAGGCATGGTCGGTCCCGATATCCGCGAGCACGCTCCCCGCAGGAACCAGCTCTGCAAGCGCCCTGAGACGCTCCGATAATTTCAGGCGCTCTTCGCCCATGCTCACCTCCGTATGCTTAATTTTAGGCGTTGCAACTCGGCCTTTTCCCGCATGGCAGCCTGTAATTCTTCCGCGCTTGTACTCTGCCGCAATCTTTGGTCCGCAGCATCCTTTTTTATGCTGCGGATACAGTCAATGATGGCCTGATCCCTTTCCTGTAAGGAGAGCTGTTCCGCAAGTTTGCTCGTGTGGAAAATAGCTGCGGCCTGTTTTTCCTTGTCCAAATCTTCCACATAGTCGTTTAAAAGGGCAGCGATATCCGCCTTGCCCTGCCGAAGCGCCGCAAATAGCTTTGTTGCGAGCTCGCGATAAAAAGGATGCGTAAAATCACTCTCGGAAACCCAGGCGGAAAGCTGGGGAAAGAGCTGCGGTTCGTCCGCCATAAGCCGAGCAGTAACTTCTGACTCTTTTCCGCGGCACTCTCCTTCACTTTCTTTCCGGCAGCCGTACGCGTTTCCCTGCGGATTTGCGTCTGCTCGCTCCGCTGCCCCATGCCTGCACCGCCCATGCGATTGACCAGGTCGCGCAGCGCCTCTGCGGGTATCATCTGTTCATGAGCAACCGCATCGACATAGTTGTTTCGCTCCAGCGGCTCCGAGAAGCTGCAGAGCAGGGCTGCCGTCTCTTGGTAAAAGGCGGTCTTCTCTGCGGGGTCCTTTAAATCGTGCTGTCCGGCAATAATATCGACCTCCCAGAGCAGGGCATTTCTCGCGTTTTCGACTCTCTCGGCGTAGGCCTCTCGCCCCAGTGCTTTGATAAATTCGTCCGGGTCCTTGTGGGGCTGCATGGAGAGCACCTTCGGCGTAAAGCCGGCGCCCCGAAGGAGCGGGATTGCGCGGCGTGCGGCCTTAACACCGGCATTATCCGAATCGTAGCTCAACACGGCTACCGCAGCGGTCGAGAGAGTCCTCTTCAAGTGGAGCACCTGTTGCTCTGTGAGCGCGGTGCCGAGGGAAGCCACGGCATTGGCAAAGCCGGCCTGGTGAAGGGCAATCACGTCCATATAGCCTTCGCACAGAATCACATGGTCCGCGCGTGTGCGGCGCGCATAGTTGAGTCCGTAGAGATTTCGGCTCTTATCAAAGAGCTTGGTCTCGGGGGAGTTTAAGTACTTGGGTTCCCCCCTCACCCATGACGCGACCGCCAAAGGCAATCACGCGGCTGTTGCTGTCCATAATGGGAAACATCACGCGGTTCCAGAATTTGTCTCTGGCGCCCCGCTCCTCTATCGTCACCAGGCCGGATTCACGGAGCTCCGCATCGGTATAGCCCTTTTGCTTGAGAAAGCGGTACAACTCTCCCGGCCGCTTGCTCGAAAAGCCGAGCCCGAATTTGCGTATGGTTTCATCGCTCAGCCCGCGCTGTCTCAGGTACTGATAGGCATGCTTTCCCTCTTCCGTGTGAAGTAACTGATAAAAATGGGTCGCGGCCATCTTGTGCATTTCGAGCAAGCGCTCTTTTAAGCTGCGCTCCCGCTGTTCCGCGGCGCTCGGCTCTCGCTCGGGAAGTTGCATACCCGCACGGGCGGCAAGAAAACGCAGGGCTTCCGGAAACGAGAGGTTTTCGTATTGCATCACAAAGCTGATTGCGTTTCCGCCCACCCCGCAGCCGAAACAGTGAAAGGATTGCCGCTCCGGAGAAACCGAAAAGGAAGGCGTCTTTTCCGAGTGGAAGGGGCAGAGCCCCACATAGTCCCGCCCGCGCCGTTTGAGTGCCACATAGGGACGAAACCAAATCCACGATATCGCTGCGCTGTCGAACTTCAGCGATTACATCTTCTGAATAATACAAGTCAAACCTGCTTTCTTCAAAGCTATATTCTCAATGAAACAACTCACAGCACCGTCCAAGCGCGCGGCACAAACAGCTCCTGAAATACGCGCACCGCATACTGATCGCTCATCCCCGCGATATAGTCACAGACCGTTCTCTCGATCGACTGCTTGCATTCCGACATAAAATATTGATATTCTTCGGGCATCTGCTCCGGATGATCCAAAAAATAGGCGTACAGACGGCCTATCATGGCCTCTGCCTTTCCTTCCTCCGCCTTCGGTGCACTGCCGCGGTAGACGTGCTGAAAAAGCCATGCGCGAAGCTGCATCATAACCCGGAAGCGCTTCTCGCTCATACTGACCCTGTCCTCGTTCAAGCTGGTTTCAATGACGTCGCGTATCATACAGTTCAAGCGGTCTCTCACACTGTGTCCGAGCACGGCCGTGAATTCCGCGGGAATATCCTCCTCTCGAAAGATACCGGCGCGAATCGAGTCATCGATGTCGTGGTTAATGTAGGCAATCTTATCCGCGAGCCGCACAACGGCGCCCTCATAGGTCCGCGGGGTACTGTGTGTCCCGTGATTTCGTATGCCGTCGCGAACTTCCAAGGTCAGATTGAGCCCTTTTCCGCGCTTCTCCAGAAATTCGACGGTTCTCACACTTTGGATGCTATGCTTAAAGCCGCCGGGGCAGAGCCCGTTCAGAACACGCTCTCCGGCATGCCCGAAGGGGGGTGTGGCCCAGATCGTGTCCCAGCGCGATTGCCTCCGTGAGTGTCTCGTTTAAGCGCAGGCACTTCGCGATGGTTCGCGCAATCTGAGAGACCTCCAGCGTATGCGTGAGCCGCGTGCGATAGTGATCGCCCTCGGGCGCAAGGAAGACCTGGGTCTTATGCTTCAAGCGACGAAAGGCCTTGCAGTGCAGGATGCGATCGCGATCACGCTGAAAGCAGGGACGCAGGTCATCCTCTTCCTCAACCCGATCTCTGCCGACGGAATCGCGACTGAGGGTCGCATACTTTGACAGAAAACGACTCTCCTCTTCTTCCAACTCTTCTCGTATGCTCAAAGCGCTGCCTCCTTTCCGGAACAAGCGACGGGTATATTCAAGTTTATTCTATCAGAAAAAGCACCGGTGTGCCCGGTGCTTTTCACGTGCAGAGAAAGGGACTTGAACCCTCATGACATTGCTGTCACACGGACCTGAACCGTGCGCGTCTGCCAATTCCGCCATCTCTGCGAACAAAGAGAATTTTACCAGAGAGGCGAAACACTGTCAATTGTTTTTTTATCTTTTTTCACCTACTTTGTCTTATGTTCCAGCTCGCTCAGTTTTTGATTCATTTTCCGTGCCAGTTTTTTTTGATTGAGGTAAAAACCGAACCAAATGCCAAAGGCAATCAAAAGTTGTTCTGCGGCTATCTTGGCAATCCCAAGGAAGCCCTGCTCGCGTGGAATCCAGCCCACAACCCATGAGGTAAGCAACAAGACAATACACCCGATTCCCATATGAATCATAATTTGTACGGGAAGAGACAGTTGCTCTCTCTCATAGACAAGTGCCGGCAAGCCGAAACCGAGTCCTACCACCAGTGTGCCCAATGCCATTTTGGTAAAACCGTAGTGATACAGAGCCGTTGTTCCGCCGTTGATACAATCAAAAATGACTCCGGTCAGCACAAAGATAATTGCCGCAAAACCGATTCCGTATAGAGCGGATGAAAATAACGTATGTTTCTGTTCTTTCATAGAAGCGACCTCCTTCTTTATATCCCCAAATATCGTTTGAAAGCGGGTAGATATTTTCTGGAAATATAATCCCGCAGCCCGTTCTTCATAACCAGAACCATGACACCGCCGAGGCTGGGGGCGACATAATCGAGCAAGTGCAGGTTGATGATTGTGCTTTTGGGAAACGCGCATAAAATCCGGCCCCAGCAAGGCCTCCAATTCATAGAGCCGTTTGCTGCTTCGGTACTGCTTTTTGTCTCCGTGAATAACCGTTTTTTCTGCCTCCACACGCACCAGATAAATATCCTCCGGATGGAGCATCACGATTTTGTCGTCTTCACCCGCGGAAATCAAAGCGGCTCTTTCCTCCGAGAGCATCGCCGCGGCTCGTTGTACTTCGGCTGTGACTTCTCCCGTATGAATCACGGCAAAGGGGAGCTTTAACTCGGGCTGTAACTTGATTTCGACCTTCATGCGATTCTTTCCTCCTTTCTCTGTATTTGCAGTATAGCGAACGCGCGCACACCTGTCCCGGTTTTTCCGCCGAGCGGAGTTTTTTGCGGGGTAAGAGGCGCGATAGGCTCCTTCACTTCCTTTGCACACAAAAAAACAGACCTCTGTCGCTCCGTTGCCGGAGGCAAAAGTCTGTTATATTCAAATGCCTGTAAATTATGCGATAGCCTTCTTTGCGGTCTCAACGAGCTTTGTAAAACCCTCTGCGTCGTTGATTGCGAGCTCGGCGAGAACCTTACGGTTCAGGACAATCTCAGCCTTCTTCAGACCGAACATAAACTTCGAGTAGGAAATCTCGTTCATTCTGCAAGCCGCGTTGATTCTTGCAATCCAGAGCTGACGGAACTGTCTCTTTCTCTGCTTTCTGCCCTCGTACGCCGTGCTCAGCGCTCTCATGACAGTCTGCTTAGCAATTCTGTACTGCTTGGAACGTGCGCCTCTATAGCCCTTAGCGAGCTTTAAAATTCTGTTGTGCTTGCCTTTGCGTGCATCGCGCCTTTCACTCTTGCCATCTTGCTTCCTCCTTCTTCACGTCAAGTCCGATTATAAATACGGCAGGATCTTCTTCATGACCTTCGAGTTCGTGCTGTCGGTCACGATGTCTTTTCTCAGATTTCTCTTGCGCTTCGTGGACTTCTTCGTCAAGATGTGAGACTTGTACGCCTTGTTCCGAATCAGCTTTCCGCTACCGGAAACTTTTAAAAACGCTTTGCTGCTGCTCTGCTTGTCTTTACCTTCGGCATGATACTTTCCTCCTTAGTTCTTCTTTTGCGCTCATAAACATGACCAACGTTCGGCCCTCAACCTTCGAAGGCTTGTCGATCACGGCGATATCAGCGAGGGACTTCGCAAAATCATCCAGAATATATCTCGATTGGCTCATGTGCGACATCTCTCTTCCGCGGAAGCGCAGCGTTACTTTTACTTTGTTGCCCTTCTCCAGAAACTTTCTGGCAGCATTGGTTTTTGTGGCCAGATCATTCGTATCGATATTGGGGGACAAACGCACTTCCTTCAATTCAACAATCTTTTGCTTCTTCTTGGCTTCCTTGTCTCTCCGTATCATCTCATAGCGATACTTCCCGTAATCGATGATCTTGCAGACAGGCGGCTTTGCCATCGGGGAGATGCAGACCAAATCCAGTTCTGCTTCATCCGCAATTTTCTGAGCGTCCTGCGAGGACATAATTCCAAGCTGCTCTCCGTCTGTCCCGATGAGACGAACCTCACGGAAACGTACCTGTCCGTTAACCAATGACTCGCTGATAGCTGAACACCTCCATTTATGCTGCAGCTGCTGCTGCAATAAAAAAGACATGGCAGCAGTTCCTGCCATGTCTAAAGTAAAGGTCATCAAAAGAAAAGATGAATCCACTTTATGAACCCGGGTCACAGATATGTGCCGAGGTGAGGCAAGCCTGCTTTCTTGATAAGTACAACGTTGATAGTATAGCGATACTTCCGAACTCTGTCAACACTTTTTGCAATGAAAGCTGCGCTTTCATCACGCATTCATTTTGCATCTAAAGCCGGAGGCCGGAGTTGCATTCCTTTGACAGTATATACCAAAAATGCGAACAACGCAAAAGGGGCTGTGCCGCCGCACAGCCCCTTCTGTCTTACTGCTCTTCTCTCTTTCTCCGGACCGCAAAGCCTGCGAGCAGGAGTCCGAGTGCCGCTCCGCTTACGCTGTCCGCAGCACCTGCCTCACCGGTCTTCGGGAGGCGACGCGCCTTGGAGCGGCCGCTTTCGCTCTGCGCGGAACGCATTTTGCTTCCCGCGCGGCTCGTTGCGCGATTGATTGCATCGCTTGTCGCAGTGTTATTCTGCGGGTTCGGATCTGTCGCCTGAGAAGGCTGCATGACCGCACCGTACGCATCCGCACCGTCTGCGGTGGAAGAAATTCTCCCCGTCTGCGTTGCAAGCTGCGCTCCGCCGTCGAGACCGGCGCTGTTATTGCCGTTACCGTTGCCGTTGCTGCCGCCTCCGGTTCCGCGTCGTCCGGAAACACCCCTGCCGGAACCGCCGCCCGCGCCGGAGCCGCCGCCGGAACCACCGCCAGCGCCACCGATGTTGTCGGTTTCCTGATCTTTCTGGTACCGCGCCACAAGAATCACATCGTGCGTGGTGCCGGCCGGTATCGTGTTGATGAATTTTCCGCCGACCTGCTGCCAGGTCCAGAAGCGAACGCCCTCTTTCACCGTGCCGAGGAGAGCAATTTCATCCTCGATGGTAAAACTGCTCGGGTTCAGCGAGTTGTTGATGCCGCCCGCCGTGTCATATATGATGCGATAGCGAATCGGCTCCCAAACCGCTCGGAAGGTCACATCGCCGTCACTCTCCGCCGGAATTCCGCTGTCTGCGACACCCGGAGCGGAGCTCTTCTCCCAGCGGACAAAGGTATAGCCCGGTCGTGAGGGCGTCGGCAGCGTAATCGCCGCATCCTCAATGGTATAGGAGGTCGGGAGATTCGAAAGCCCCTGAATCGGACTGTTTCCGGTCTCTCCGAGCTCGAAGCGAATGCCGTAATGATTGACCGTCCATCCCGCGGTGAGATTCAGATTGCCCGTGGTTCCCTCCGGGATGCGCGTGACCGGCTGGCCGTTCAAGAGCCAGGTACCGGTATAACCGCGGCGCACAGGCGGATCCAAGTTGACCTCATCCTCAACCGTAAAGTTCGGGATATTGCCCGCCGGGATACTCGGCGTACCGATGCCGCCGCCCGGATTCAAATCATAGCTCATACTGTAAGAAGTGAGCGACCACTTTGCATAATAGGTCTTCGGCTCTGCGCCATGCGTATGCAGGGTCGTAATCGGCGTTCCCGTGAAGGCGGCATTGTCATACCAGCCGAGGAAAGTCGCTCCGTTTCTCGTGGGCACCGCAAGTGCAAAATCCGCATCCTCGACGGTGTAGCTCGTCGGTCCCACGGTACTTGCCGGACTTGCGGGTCTGTCGTTCAACACATAGCTGATCGGGTAGACACTCGGCTGACTCCACTTCATGTAGAAATGTTTGTCCTCAAGATCCTGAACCCGCAGTCCCGTCACGGGATGCGTGAGTGCCGCATCGTCAAACCAGCCCTCGAAGGTATAACCCGGGCGGGTCGGCGTTGCGAGCGTAAAGTCGGAACTCAGGACGGTGTAAGAAGTCACCGTGTTCGGATTCGTCGCCGGATTTGCGGCTGTGTCGTTCGCATGGTAGTAAATCTGATAACTGTTCGGGCTGCTCCAACGCGCATAGAAATGACGATTCGTCGCATCCATGCTGTGCAGCGTCGTGACCGGCGTTCCCGAAAGACCGGGGTTATCGTACCAACCGAGGAAGGTATAGCCCGCGCGTGTTGCCGGCGCAAGTGCAAGGTCCGGGTCGAGTACCGTATAGCTGCTGACCGCATTCGGATTGCTTGCCGGGTGACCCGCCGGTGTTCCGTCGTTCAGATCCCAGTTCACCGCATACGTCTTCGGTGCGCTCCACTTCGCATAATACTGCTTATTCTCAGCATCCATGGTGTGAAGGCTCGTGACGGGCGTGCCGGTGAGTGCTGCGTTATCATACCAGCCCTCAAAGTCATAACCGACTCTCGTTGCGAGATTGATTGCAATATCCGCATCCAGCACGGTATAAGTTGCGACCGTATTCGGATTGTTCGCCGGGTGCCCCGCCGGGGTACCGTCATTCAAGTTCCAGTTCACCGTATAAGTCTTCGGTGCACTCCACTTTGCATAAAACCGCTTATTCGACGCATCGCCGGTCGGGAAGCCTGTGACCGGGGTTCCGGTGAATGCCGGGTTATCGTACCAGCCCTCAAAGTCGTAGCCGGTCCGCGTCGCCGGAGCCAAGGTGACATTCGGATCCAATACCGTATAGCTTGTCACCGTATTCGGATTGCTTGCGGGGTGACCTGCCGGTGTACCGTCATTTAAATCGTAGCTCACCGTAAAGCTTAGCGGCGCAGACCACTTCGCATAGAACTGTTTCGGGCTCGCATCCGTGGCCGGGAACGAGGTAATCGCCGTTCCGCTAAACGCGGGATTGTCATACCAACCGTCAAAGGTAAAGCCGTTTCTGCTCGGAGACAGGAGGTTGATGTTTCCGCCTCCGTTTGTGAGCACATCATAGCTCGTCGGGTTGGCAGCCGGATTGTTTGCCGGGTGTCCCGCAGGCGTTCCGTCGTTCAGTTGATAGCTGATCGGGTAGGAAATCGGCGTGCTGTCCCACTTCGCAAAGTACTGCTTATTCTCGGCATCCATGGTGTGCAGATTCGTGACCGGGGAACCCGTAAGTGCTGCGTTGTCATACCAGCCGAGGAAAGTGAAGCCCGTACGTGTTGCCGGGTTAATGGCGACGTCCGCATCCTCAACGGTATAAGTTACGACCGTGTTCGGATTGCTTGCCGGGTGCCCCGCCGGTGCACTGTCGTTTAAGTTCCACTGCACCGTATAGCTTTTTGCCGCACTCCACTTTGCATAGTACTGCTTATTCTCGGCATCCATGGTGTGAAGGTTCGTGACTGGAGATCCCGTGAGCGCGGCGTTATCATACCAGCCGAGGAAGTCATAGCCTGTGCGTGTTGCCGGCTGAATGGCCATGTCCGCATCCGTGACGGTATAGCTTGTGACCGTGTTCGGATTGGTGGCCGGGTGCCCCGCCGGGGTGCCGTCGTTTAAATTCCAGTTCACCGTATAGTTCTTCGGCGCGCTCCACTTTGCATAGAAGTGCTTATCCGCCGCATCGCTGACCGGGAAGCCCGTAATCGGCGTGCCGCTGAATGCTGCGTTGTCGTACCAGCCCTCGAAGTCATAGCCGGTCCGTGTTGCCGGAGCCAGGGTAATGTTCGGGTCGAGCACGGTATAGCTTGTCACCGTGTTCGGATTGGTCGCAGGATGTCCCGCGGGTGTGCCGTCATTCAGGGTATATGCGACCGCATAGTTATTGGGCGCACTCCACTTTGCATAGAAGGTCTTGGCCGCCGCGTCCATGGCCGGGAAACTTGTAATCGGCGCACCGGAGAAGGCAGCATTGTCATACCAGCCCTCAAAGGTATAGCCGTTTCGAAGTGCCGGCAAAAGACTGATATTGCCGCTGCCGTTGGTGAGCACCGTATAGCTCGTGAGGTTCGCAGCCGGATTGGTCGCCGGGTGACCCGCGGGGGTTCCGTCGTTCAACACGTAGTTAACCGGGTAGCTGTTCGGCGTCGCGTCCCACTTTGCATAGTAAGCCTTGTTCTCGGCATCCATGGTGTGAAGCGTCGTGACCGGAGTCCCCGTAAAGCCCGGATTGTCGTACCAGCCCTCAAACGTATAGCCGGTCCGCGTTGCAGGATGCACGGTGATGTCTGCATCCAACACCGTATAGCTTGCGACGGTATTCGGATTGTTTGCCGGGTGGCCTGCCGGTGTATTGTCGTTCAGATTCCACTGCACCGTATAACTCTTCGCCGCGCTCCACTTCGCATAGTAGTGCTTATTCTCCGCATCGCTTGTCGAGAAGCCGGTAATCGGCGTGCCCGTAAAGCCCGGGTTATCGTACCAGCCTTCAAAGTCATAACCGGTCCGCGTTGCCGGAGCCAGGGTCACGTTCGGATCCAGCACGGTGTAGCTTGTCACCGTGTTCGGGTTGGTCGCCGGATGCCCCGCAGGCGTGCCGTCATTCAGCGTGTACTGCACCGTATAGGAAAGCGGCGCGCTCCACTTTGCGTAGAAGGTCTTGGCCGCCGCATCCATGGCCGGGAAGCTGCTGATTGCCGTCCCCGTAAAGCCCGGATTGTCGTACCAGCCCAGGAAGTTGTAGCCCGTACGCAGCGGATTTGCCACCGCAATCGGACTCGGCAGGGTCTCTGCCGTATAGCTCGTCAAATTGACCGCCGGGTTGGTCGCCGGATGGCTCGCGCTGTCATTCAACACATAGTTGATCGGATAGCTCTGCGCCGCACTCCACTTTGCATAGTAATGCTTATTTGCCGCATCCATGGTGTGAAGCGAGGTAATCGGCGCGCCCGTAAAGCCCGGGTTATCATACCAGCCGAGGAAGGAATAGCCTGTCCGCGTCGCAGCTGCGATTGCGAAATCCGCCTCGGTGACATTGTAGCTGAGCTTCGTGTTCGGGTTGGTCGCCGGGTGTCCCGCAGGCGATGCATCATTCAGATGATAGGTGACACTGTAGGCATCCGGTGTACTCCATCTCGCGTAGTAGTGCTTATTCTCCGCATCCATGGTGTGCAGGTTCGTGACCGGAGAGCCCGTAAAGGCGGGATCCGCATACCAGCCGAGGAAGCTGTAACCCGTGCGCGTCGCAGGCTGAATCGCCACGTCGGCATCGAGCACGGTATACGTTGCCACCGTGTTCGGGTTGGTCGCCGGATGCCCCGCCGGAGCACTGTCGTTCAACTCCCACTGTACCGTATAGTTCTTAGCCGGACTCCACTTTGCGTAGTACTGCTTATTCTCCGCGTCCATGGTATGCAGGTTCGTGACCGGTGTTCCCGTGAGCGCCGCATTGTCATACCAGCCCTCAAAGTCATAGCCGGTGCGCGTTGCCGGGCGCAGCGCGACATCCGCATCCAGTACGGTATAGCTGGTGACCGTATTCGGATTGCTTGCCGGATGCCCCGCAGGCGTGCTGTCGTTTAAGTGGTACTGCACGTTGTAACTCTTAACCGCGCTCCACTTTGCATAATAGTGCTTATTCTCCGCATCGCTCGACAAGAAGCCAGTGATTGGCGTGCCCGTAAAGCCCGGGTTATCGTACCAGCCCTCAAAGTCATAACCGGTACGCGTTGCCGGAGCCAGGGTCACGTTCGGGTCGAGCACGGTGTAGCTTGTAACCGTGTTCGGATTGTTCGCCGGGTGGCCCGGAGGCGTGACATCATTCAGCGTATAGGTAACGCTGTAATTGTTCGCACTGCTCCACTTTGCATAGAAGGTCTTGGGCACCGCATCCATGGCCGGGAAGCTGCTGATCGGCGCGCCGGTGAAGGCAGCGTTGTCGTACCAGCCCTCAAAGGTATAGCCATTTCGAAGCGCCGGCAGGAGGCTTATGTTACCGCTGCCGTTTGTGAGCACCGTGTAGCTCGTGAGATTCGCTGCCGGGTTGGTTGCCGGATGACCCGCAGGGCTTCCGTCGTTCAACACGTAGTTAATCGGATAGGAAATCGGTGTGCTGTCCCACTTCGCAAAGTACTGCTTATTCGCTGCATCCATGGTGTGCAGGTTCGTGATCGGGGTTCCCGTAAGTGCTGCGTTGTCGTACCAGCCGAGGAAGGTATAGCCTGTCCGCGTTGCGGGCTGAATCGTAACATCCGCATCCTCAACGGTGTAAGTTGCGACCGTGTTCGGATTGCTTGCCGGGTGGCCTGCCGGTGTGTTGTCATTCAGATTCCACTGCACCGTATAGCTCTTTGCCGGACTCCACTTTGCATAGTACTGCTTGTTCTCTGCGTCCATGGTGTGAAGGTTCGTGACCGGCGTACCCATGAACGTCGCATTGTCGTACCAGCCGAGGAAGTCATAGCCGGTGCGCGTTGCCGGATGAATGACCACATCCGCATCCGTTACGGTATAGCTTGTCACGGTGTTCGGGTTCGTTGCCGAGTGACCCGCAGGCGCACTGTCATTTAAGTTCCACTGCACCGTATAGTTCTTCGCTGCACTCCACTTTGCATAATAGTGCTTGTCGGCCGCATCGCTCGCCGGGAAGCCCGTAATCGGTGTGCCGCTGAATGCCGCGTTGTCGTACCAGCCCTCGAAGTCATAACCGGTTCGCGTTGCAGGCACCAGAGTCACGTTCGGATCCAACACGGTATAACTTGTGACCGTGTTCGGATTGGTCGCCGGGTGCCCCGCAGGGGTTCCGTCGTTCAAGCTGTATGTGACCGTATAGTTGTTTGGCGCACTCCACTTTGCATAGAAAGTCTTGGCTGCCGCATCCATCGCCGGGAAGGCGGTAATCGGCGCGCCCGAGGAGCCCGGGTTGTCGTACCAGCCCTCAAAGGTATAGCCGTTCCGGCTCGCCGGCAAGAGGTTAATGTTACCGCCGCCGTTTGTCAGCACCGTGTAGCTTGTGAGGTTCGCTGCCGGATTGGTCGCCGGGTGCCCCGCAGGCGTGCCGTCATTCAGCACATAGTTGATCGGGTAGCTGTTCGGCGTCGCGTCCCACTTTGCATAGTAAGCCTTGTTCTCGGCATCCATGGTGTGAAGCGTCGTGACCGGAGTTCCCGTAAGCGCCGCATTGTCGTACCAGCCGAGGAAGGTATAACCGGTCCGCGTTGCCGGCTGAATTGCGATATCCGCCTCCAACACCGTGTAGTTTGCAACTGTGTTCGGATTGGTCGCCGGGTGACCCGCGGGTGCACTGTCATTTAAGTTCCACTGCACCGTATAGTTCTTCGG
>CAKAGU010000013.1 GCA_916439095.1 uncultured Stomatobaculum sp. | reverse complement strand
CCGCCGCAACACGGGAAGTTCCGCTGCGCGAGCAGGCGACCGAGACGGCTGTTAAGGCCCGCCTCGTACGCCGCCACAGCCTCTTCATAGCGAAGTTTTATTTTCTTCAGATGAAACTCCTCTTCTTCATCCCGCGTGAGTTTAGTTTCGCCGAAGGACTTTACCCGGCAGAGAAAATAGTGGTTTAAGTTGTGACGATGCACGAGATTATAGTAATCGCTGACCAGCCCGAGCTCACAGAGTATCTCGACCTCCGCGCCGAGTTCTTCTTTGAGTTCCCGCCGTATCGCCACTTCCGGCGACTCCCCTTCTTCCACGCCGCCGCCGGAAGTCTCGATCAGCGTCACCGTTCCGAATTCATCCGCCCGCTCCATGCGCACAAAGTAGTAATTTTCTTCGTCATCAATCACAATGGCTCTCGCAATCTGCCTGTCGTGATCCGTGTAAGTAAAAGGCCACTCCTTGTCCTCAAATTCCAGATAAAGTCCCTCATTTCCGCTCTGTTTCGCCCGTAGTTTCTCCAATTTATCTTTTTGATCTCTGTCCATCGGCTTTCTTCATCCCCTTTCCGCTGCGCGGTTTCGGTCCCGTCAATTCGTAGCTCAGCGCAAGCAAGTCGACAACGGAAGCATCGAGTTCCAACATTCCGAGGCGTATGCTGAGCCACTTTTCCTTGTTCATGTGGTAAGCGGGAAAATAGCCCGGCTGCGTGCGGAGCGAGGCAAGCAATACCGGGTCGCACTTCACATTCAGAAGTTCTATCTCTCCCTCTTCCGTAAGTCCGAGTTTCGAAGCGGCGACGCGCAAAACCACCGCGTACCACTTCTCGTTGTCCTTCCGCCGGAGCACGGCGTTATCATCCTGCCAGGGATAGTCCGGCGCAGTGCCGTAACGCTTTGCGGCGAGCGCAAACAATTCTTGCCGGGTCATGGTTAGATTCCTCCTAAGATCCGCTCCGCTTATCATACCACCAAGCGGAAGCAAAGGTGAGCTTTTCAAAAATAAGGGCACAAAAAAGCGCCCCGGCGGTCAGAGAACCGTCGGGGCGGAAAATTCTTTTTTACTGCAAATTCTTATACACTTCCCAGGCCTGTTTCTTCGCTGCCGGAATCTCATCGCGACCTGCGTTCGGATTCTGTGTCCAAAGGCCGAAGGCACCGCCTGCTGCGACCTGAGATGCCGCATCGACCTGACGGGACAGGTACATGCCCTGAATGTAGGGATTCTCTTTCGCAATGCGATAGGCCTCGGCAATCGCCGCTGCCTGTCTCGCCTCGCCGTTCTCGACAGCGGAAGTAAAGCCCATCTCGGTGAGGAAGAGCGGTCTCACCTCGCCGGACGGCGTACGCATATCCGCGGTCTGCAGATAATCCGTGAGCACATTGATGTTCTTCATATTGATGTTCGGCGTCGTGTTGACATCTGCCGTGATGCCGTCATCATCCTGAAACTCCGGCTTCGTGAAGAAATGCACCGGATACGGGTGCCAGGCAATGCCGTAGTCCGTGTCGCGGAGCTTACTGTTCAAAGCGGCAGATAGTCCGCGGTCGGGTACGAACCCGGCTGACCTGTCGTCGCCTTCCAGCGCATATCAAACGGAATCAGCACCTTTGCCTCCGGATTCGCCGCCTTAATCTCCTCATAGAAGATGCGGAACGCCTTCGCATAGCTCTCCGCGTGCGCCTGCATGTCCATCTCACCGTTGTAATCCCACTGGACGGCATCATTGACCTCATTGCCGATAACCCAGTTGGACACAGAGTTTTTGTAGCGCGCCGCAAGGCTTCTCGCATAACTCCGAACAGCTGCCTGCCCTTCCGCACTCTGCACATTGAAGCCGTAGGTGCCGACACCTGCCGTCGGCGCGGTCGGCATCATACCTGCCGGAGCGCCCGGGCGGTTGATGACTATCATGGTCAGCGTGACACCGTTCTCAGTGCAGTAGGCCGCGAGCGGATCGAAGGTATTCAAATCCTGATCGCTTCCCATGTTCACAATGACCTGCTTCACACCAAGATTGCCGATGTCGGCAAGCATATCTGCGGTCTGCTGCGACAGAAGCAAGCCCTTCTTACTCTGCGGCTGCTGATAAAACGCCAGCGCGGGAACTGCCGCACCGACGGTCAGGGACATTGCCAGTGCTGCTGCCAGAACGAGTTTCGCTTTCTTCATTTCTACATCCTCCGGAATCGATTTTCTTACGCTTTTATGAAGATATTATGGTGTTATTCTGAAATTGTCAAGCATATTCCCCGCTCAGACTTCTGTCTTCTCTTCCGGAAAGGTATAGCTTCGGAGCGAGGCATTCCGTATCCCGAAGGCCGCAAATTCCGCATTGTCCATGTCCCGGAAATACGACTCAACCATGCGGGAGATGCCGTTGTGTGCGACCAGCAGATAGGTATGGTCGGTATCCGCCCGCACATCGTCCAGCAGATTGTAGATGCGCTGTGCGAGCCGCAGCATGGACTCCCCCGTCCCGAAGCTGTCAATAAAGTTTTCCTTGGCGCGCTGAAAGCCCTCGCCATCCCGGGCTGTCCCCTCCCAAATACCGAAGTTCTGCTCCCGGAGGCGCGGCTCGACCGCAAGCGGCAGTTTGAGTATGTCTGCGATTTCCTGCGCGGTATCCCCGCGCGCGGCTTAAGGGCGAGCAGAGCATGCGGTCAATTTGCAATTCGCCCGCGTCCATGCGCGCTTTAATCTCTCTGCCGATGGCGCGCGCCTGCTCCCGGCCCCGCTCCGTCAGGGCACTTTCCGTAGCCCCGCAGATTTTATTTTCCACATTCCAGACCGTCTCCCCGTGCCGCACAAAATATACGTTCCGCATCTCTTACTCCTCTCCGCTCTCAAACGGCAAGTTCTCTTCTTTCCGTCAACAAATCCCGCATCCGCTCGCTGCGGATTTTTCTTGCATGTTAACAGAATTTTGCCTGCCTTGCCTGCTCTTTCCGCCGCCTAAAAAGAAAAGCGCCGGCTTATCACCGACACTTTTCCGCGTCTGCTCGTTTCCGTATTTCACTTTTTCCTGTCACGTTCGGCTTCTTCCTCTTTCACGATTTCCGCCCGGAATACCATAATCGTGTCCGCATCGGAGCAGCAGAACTCCGCGACTCCTTCCGGCTGTCCCGGCAATTTGCCGCCGTAGCGAAGAATGTCAATATAGGGAAAGGCGCAGTGCATCGCCATCGGACAGAGTTCGCCCCGCTCCGTGTCATAGTCAAAGGTCTGTCCGATCCGGTGCCCTCGATGGCAGCCCATCTTGCCGCGCCGGTCAATGACCGTCAGTTTAATTTTAGGTCTCTTCTGTCCCATGTTGTCCTCCGTGTCTCTTTTATCCGCAAACGGTTGAGGCTCATTATAATTCCGCAGAGAAAGACACGCAAGGAGGGTACGATTCAGGCCTGATTTCCGGTGAGCTGCAATTCCTCTGCGTGTTCTTTCATACCCGCAATCGCGATTTCCGCGACCTCTTTGATGTCCATACCGAGCATCTCGCAACCTTTCAAGATAATCTCGCGGTTACACTTGGCGGCAAAGCCCTTGCTCTTAAACTTTTTCATGAAGCTCTTAATGTCCATATCGCCAATGCCGTTCGGGCGCATGCGCGCCGCCGCCTGAATAATGCCGCTCAGTTCATCGACCGTGTAGAGACTCTTCTCCATCTTGCTCTTCGGCTCGACCTCGTTCCGGTGCCCGTAGCCGTGGCTTAAAATGGCGCGCACATCTTCCGCGGGCACGCCCTCGGCTAGCAGCTCTTGCTCGGTATGCAAAAGATGTTCTTCCGGAAACTTCTCATAGTCGTAGTCGTGGAGATAACCGACCGCCTCCCAGTGCTCCCTGTCCTCCCCGAAATGCGCTGCCATCGCGCCCATGCATGCCGCTACATTCGCCGCGTGCAGCTTTAAATGCGCCTCGGAGACCATTGTGTCATTGATTCGTTTTGCCTCCGCAATTGTCAACTTTTCCATGCTGTCATATCTCCTCTCTACCGTCTTTGCTTGGCCTCTCGGCTTAGGAATCTCTTTCAGTTTAGCACAAGAGGCATGCAAATATGCGCCCGAAGCATAGCTTTTTCGGGCGCAACGCATATTGTGGTAAGGAGAAAGCGATACCTAATTGTTTCGATTAACACAAAGAACTCGTACTATATCTGATTTTGATTCAGCGCCCGGTAAAGCTTTCGATAAAAGCTCGCTGCATCCTCCCCCGAGGCAAGCCCCGAAACCGAACCGTCTCCGGATTCCAGTATCGTAAAGCTTCCGTCGTACAGTTCTGCGTAATCCAAAGTATAAAAGACGCTGCCAAGTTTCCGGTATCGTTGCACCAATTCTGTCGGCGGCTCCGCCACCTTGCCCTCCTGCCCGGAATTACGGCTTATGCAAATCGGCTCATGGTTCACATAAAACACGCGGTACTCGTTGGTCCTGCCTTCATAGCGCTTTAAGTCCAGAAACTCTTTGATGCAGATTCCGCCTGTCAGCAAGTCGCCGCGGTAACGGTAAAAAAGCTCCATCCATACATTGAATGCTTCCTGCGAGCAGTTCTCGTCAAAATAGGCAGGGAATTCGCTGCCCTTCACGGACTTCACATAGTCTTTCACCAAGAAACGAGGAAACACCTTCAGGCATGCCCGCACATCGATCTCGGTATGCAGCGGAAATGTGAGCATACGCGCGGTATCCGGCAAAAGCTCCGGGTACACCCGCGGAAACAAATGTAATTTCTCGTACATCTCGGGTGTTGTGAGCAGTCGTATCTTCTGCGAAAGCAGCTCCCGGTAAAAGACAGCGTATTGTTCCGGTTTCATCATCCAGCCGCGATAAACGGCCGTGATTTCCCGCTCAGGAACGTAACTTAACCTAAGTTGCTGTTCCCGAAACCAGGCTTGGTAGTCGAAGACCACTGTCTCAAAACCGCCTGCCAAACGCGCCGCGCGATACTCTTCCGCAAGGTCTTCATCCACCTCTCGAGGATTCAGAAAGGAGGACGGAAACAAAATTACTTCGGTCACACCTTTTCTCCCTGCTCTTGTTCCTCTCCTTTCTCTCTCTGCAGAAGCGTGCAGAGCACTCCCTGCGGCAGGACATAGAGCACTTTTCCCTCCGCAGAGTCCCCGATTTTATCGTAGAGTCGCCCTGCGCTGTAGCTATCTCCGAGCACGGAGTGCGGGCTGTTCGCGACATAGCCCACTTTCCCGAGCCCCTCGAGCTCCACGCGGATTGCCTCCTTGTCCGCCTTGTTATCCGGCTCCTTGATGAGTCGAAGCTTCATCTCCGGCTTAAAGTACTCGTTTCCGTAGTAGTAATTGGTCCCCGTAACGGTGAAATAGATCGGATTCATCTTGCTGCCTCCTCTGCTTTTCTTATGTCTCCAGTCTACCACCCCGCATGTCCCGAAAAGCGGACACAATCACGCAAAAATTCGGATTTTCCTCAGGCTTATGGAGAAAACTTCCGTCACGCATCTTGAAAGCCTTATCCCGTAAACAGACAATATGCAAACTGACATGAAGATTCGCTGTATCTTCACTCTTGGAAGCGCAGAAGCTGCGCTCTGCTCCCCGCCCGACTTATTTCCGCAATACCGCCGTACGCTTCCGAAATGTCTCCAAATCAAGGCATTCCGTCGCGACCTCCTGTAAAAAGGCGGTGTCGTGGGAAACTACAAAGAGAATTCTGTCCTCCCGCTGTTGCTGTTTTAAGAGCGCCGCGATGCGCAACATGTTTTTTCGATCCATACCGCTGGTCGGCTCGTCAAAGTAGAAAAAGTTCGCGTCCTTAAGGAGACAGGTCGCAAGCGCCAGTCTCTGCTTTTGTCCGCCGGAAAGGCTCATGGGATGGCGCTCTTTGCATTCCGCAAGACCGAGCGCCTGCAGTAGAGTTTCGATTTCGCGCTGCGCTGCCTCATCCGCTGCCTTTTCTCGCATCTCCCCCGCTGTTTTCTCTCTCCGGCATCTCCCCTTCCATGCGAGCAGCAATTCTTCCTCGACCGAATCCGTGAACAGCTGGCTGTTGACATCCTGCATGACCAGGGCAGAGCGTGATATGCGCTCATGCCCGGACAGCGGCTTTCCCCGAAGCGTGATGCGGCTCTTCTTCGGTGCCTCCAGTCCCGTCATTGCGCGGAGCAGCGTGGATTTTCCGCAGCCGTTTTTACCGACGATGCCATAGATTTTTCCGAAGGAAAAGGAGACCTGACTGAGCTTCAGTTCTTCGCCCCGCCGGAAGGGACAGCAGAGCGTTTCCACGGTCAGCTCTCCCTCGTTTTTCCACGCGGAGACATGAAGCACGGGCTTTTCCCTGCTCCGAAGTCCCATATCCGCAAGCTCATCTTCGGAAAGGGAAAGAAATTCTTCCCGCGAGAACGCCCTGTGTATCTTTCCCGTCTCCAAGAAAATCAGGCGATCCATGAGTTCCGTCAGGTAGTGGAGTCTGTGCTCCGCGATGAGGAGGGCTATGCCCCTTTCCTTTAACACCGGCAGCATTTTCTTCAAAACCGCAATCGAGGCCTCGTCCAGATTGGAAGAGGGTTCATCCATGACAATGAGCTTGCAGCCCGCGAGGTAACAGGAGGCGACCGATAATATCTGTTTTTCTCCGCCGGAGAGCGCAAAGATATTTCGCCCTAGGAGATGTTCTATGGGGAATATCTTCAGCAAATCCTCCATGCGCCTGTCCATCTCCGCGCGATCAAGCCCCATATTCTCCATGTAAAAGAGCAGTTCCAGCGTTGTATTCACATTGAAAAAGTGTGTCTTCGGATTCTGAAATACACTCGCGATTTGCAGCGCAATCCGATAAATCGGCAGGGTTTCGATACTCTCCCCTTCGAAGCGGATATGTCCCTTTCCTACGCCTTGATGATAGTGAAAGGCGAGGCCGTTGATCGCGTGAATCAGAGAGGATTTACCACTGCCGCTCTCCCCTGTGACCACCAGGCACTCCCCGGCTTTTAAGGAGAGGCTGATGTCTTGTAAGACCGGCTCTCCCTCCCCGTAGGAAAGCGAAAAATTCTCTATCTCAAGCATGGCATCCCTCCTAGCGCAACACAATCCAGCCGAGCAGCATGAGCCCGCCCATGGAGAGCGCATATACGGCATCCACCGGCTGTAAGCGCGCTGTCGTGTATCTTGTCTTCGGCACCGGATTTTCGATGCACTTACACTCCGCTGCCTTTGCGATATCCTCCGCGATGTTGGAAGAGATGATGAGCAGCGGAACGGTCACATACTCGAGATAGCGAAGCGGATTCCGCGTTCGGATGCCGCGTATCTTCATGGCCATCGCAATGTTACGCCGCTCCTCGGCAAAGGACGGGAAAAAGCGGAACATCACCGCGACCGGGATGGAGATGCTCTGCGGAATGTGAAGATAATCCATGGATGCCAGTATGCTCCCCACATCCGAAGTCTTCATGAGAAAACGCCCGCTCGCAACGGGAAAGTAGACAAGCCGGAGCATATAGAACACGGACAGGAACATTTTTAAGACAATGGGCAGGGCATAGAGCTTCGGAAACCCCGGAAAAGCACAGAGCAGCGCAAAGATAACTGTGTTTTGCACCGCGCTTTTCCGGTCGCCGTTTAAGAGATAAAAGAGCGAAAGCAAGAAAACAATCCCCCACTCCGCATAGGGGTGGAGCGGGTGCACTAAGCTTATGCCCAAAAATCCCATAACGAGCAATTTCGTTATGGGATTCGGATTGAAAGGACTTTGCAGACTTTCCCAGGGTTTTAATTGCCGCTCCATCAGACAATTCCCGCCTTTTCAAAGTGCTTTTTTAAGAGCTTTCGCCCGAGTAATGCGCCGACAATGCCGCCGAGCACGGCGCCGAGGTATACGAGCCCCATGTTTCGGACACTGATTAGTTTTTCAAGGGCTTCCGTGTACTCTCTTCCCATCTCCGCCTCGGTGAGCTGTAAATAACGCGCCTTCATCACGAGCATTTGCAGGAGGGAACTGCAGAGAATGGTCGCCATGACCACATAGGCGAGCATGTTATAGCGAAGAGAGAGCGGTACTTTCCGATACGCCGTATGCCCTCCGCGACCAGCATCGTAACAAGCGCTACGCCGGGCACCAGGAGTGTATGTCCGAAGAGAAACATAATAATCGGTGTAATCATACCGAAAATCACGAGTGCCCAGGGCTTTTGTACCTTTGCCATAAAGAGCAGGGCAATGGGGCCTCCCACCACGCCGAACACCGTCGGATAAAGCAGATAGAGGATCGGTACCACGCCCATCATGCCGACCGCAAACATACAGACAAAATAAATTACGCCAAACACGCCTATGGTCACCAAATCCCTGACTTCCAACCTCGTCTTACTCTGACTCATTTATACCCTCCTCTTGTTTTGCAAGCCCGCTGCGTCTAAGCTGTTTTGGTCGATTTTTGAGAACTTAAGTCTTCGGCTCGCAGTGATTTGTGCTATTTAACTATGTGTTAGGAGTATATAACTCTGTATTTTCCGTGTCAACCGGCGCCGCAATTTCTTTTTTCTCCCTTCTTTTTTCTCCCCTCTTTTTTCTGTCCGGAAAAACGGACCGGATTCTTCCCTTGCCGCTTTGCTTCTGTTATATTGAAAATAGAAAAAGCCGCAGTCATATGTGCGACTTTCAGCGGGAGGTAACCTTATGGCAGGAAATGAGCGGCGCGGGGAACATCAGAAGCAAAAGCTCCTGTATCTCGCCAAACTCTTTACGGAGGAGACCGACGCACAGCACGCGCTCGGCATGGCGGAAATCATTGAAAAGCTCGCAGACTGCGGCGTCAACGCCGATCGAAAGACCCTGTATCTGGACTTCGGGGAATTACAGGATTTCGGCATGGACATCGAAGCCGTGAAGGCGGGGCGCAACACGCTATACCGCCTTTCGTCGCGGCGTTTTGAACTCCCGGAACTGAAATTGCTCGTAGACTCCGTGCAGTCGGCCAAATTTATCACCGACAAAAAATCCAAGGAGTTGATTGCGAAGCTCGAGTCCCTTGTGAGCCGGCATGAGGCAACGCAGTTGCAACGCCAGGTCATCATCTCGGACCGCATCAAGACCATGAACACGAGCGTCTATTACAATGTGGACGCGATTCACGAGGCCATTAACGCCGGTTGTCAGATTCGCTTCAAGTACTTTCAGTGGAACCTCAAAAAGGAGATGGAGCTCCGCCGAAACGGCGCCTGGTATCAGATCAGTCCCTGGGCCCTCGTCTGGGACAGCGAATACTACTATCTCGTCGCTTACGAGGCAGAGAGTGATAAAATCAAGCACTACCGCGTCGACAAAATGAAACGAATCTCTGTGGTGGAAGACAGGCGGCAGGGTCTCGCGCGTTTTCAGCAGTTTAACACCGCGCGCTATTCCAAGAGTCTCTTTGGCATGAACGGCGGCGAAGAGACCGTTGTGACACTCGAGGCGACCAATGAGAAGGTCGGAATCCTGATAGACCGCTTCGGAAAGGACATCACGATTTTGCCGATTGATGAGGGACACTTCCGCTGCCATGTCACCGTCGCGGTGAGTCTCCTCTTCCTCGGCTGGATTATGGGACTCGGCGGCGATGTAAAGATAGTCGCACCGCAGGTTGTCGTCGACCGGATGACGTCCGAAGTGCAGCGCCTCGCCGCGCAGTATCCGCAAAAGAAGCCCTGAGACTAAGTCTCAGGGCTTCTTACCGGTTTATTCTTCCTTGGGAACAAAACTGATATTCAGAACCAGCCCCATTCCTTCTGCTAACCTCTGCAACAGCTTAATACTCGGGTTTCTACTACCGTTCTCAAGCCTACTGATTTCCGTCTGCGCAATTCCCGTTCTCTCTGCCAGCTCCTTCTGGGTTAAATTTGAGCAGCCCTGGCCTCTACGATTGCGCGAATCACCTTCAATTCCGGTTGAACTTCCTGATATGCCCGCACATAATTCGGGTCCTTAAATTTCTTCTCTTTGTATTCACTTAGCTTCATTGCAATTATCCTCTCGCACTCTATTTAATCCATCGTATCTTTTTTCCCATAACGCCTAAGCCAGTCCGCTCGTCTGGCTTGTGCAAGCTTTAGCTCTGACACCGGAGTTTTCTGTGTCTTCTTCACAAAACCGTTGGTAACTATGATACGTTTTCCCACAAAAAAGAAATACATGACTCTCGTAATATTACTACCTTGCTTACAACGCAATTCAAAGATGCCATCTTTCAACGCAGCGGAATAGGGCTCTCTCAATTCGGTTCCTTTTTCTTCCAATAATTCCATGAGTCCGATTAACTTTGCATTCATCTTGTACTCTAAAGAGTCAAGGAACTCCTCCACCGGGTGTCTTCCATCCTCGCTTTCGTAAAACTCAAGTTCAAACACTTCCCATCCTTTCACACGGTTCTACTTTTGCTAATTTGATTATATGAGTTATAACTCATATAATCAAGAGCTATTATGTCCCTTTACGATACAGAAAAAACCGGCTGCCTTTTAGCAGCCGGTTTGCTTCCGCCTTCAACGATAGAATTTCACTCTCTCTTCAATCTTCTCTTTCGCCTTGGACTCCCGCTCTTCGGCGATGCCGCCGAAGGGCATCTCAGCGAGCAGTTTCCGGCTCTCCGGGAGATTGAAAAGTTCCCGCAGATTGTAGCAAAAACAGCCCTGCGTTTTCACGCAGGGCTGTCCTTTTCCTATGGTCGATTCAGCCGCCGTAACGGTCGTAGTGCTTGCCGCCCCAGTATACCTGCTGGGCGACTTCCGCCTTCTCGCTGAGTGTCACATCCTTGAAGATGTACTCCTTGAACTTCTCAAAGCCGGTGCGATCCACAATGTAGCCGATGTGCTCCTTGTGCTCAACCGCATCCGGATCGATGTACTCCTCGATGTACGCGTAGGTATTTGCCGCGATGCGGAGAATGCTCTCCTCGTCACACCACTTGATGAAGTCCTCGGCGAGACGCGGGTTCCGCTTGCCGGTGCGGCCAAGCAGCACCAGACGGAAGTAATGCTCTTTGCTTCTCGTCCAGGCTCTGGTCGGGCAGTAGGTGATGCAGACACCGCAGCCGATGCACTTCTTCGTGTCGCGGACAATCTTGCCGTTCACGAGCGAGAGCGCATTGACCGAGCGCTTTTTGCAGTACTTGATGCACTGCTCGCAGGCGACGCAGCGGTTCGGGTCGTACTGCGGCTCGGTCATGCCGATGATGCCGAAGTCCGCCAGACGCACCTTTGCGCAGTCGTTCGAGCAGCCGGTGAAGGCCACCTTCACATGGCGGTCGTTCGGGAAATCTCGTTCTCCATCTTCTGCGCAAACGCCGTTGTGTCGTAGCAGCCGAAGGGACAGAGTCTCGCGCCGGGGCAGGCAATCACATTGCGCGTACCCGATGCCGGATAGCCCTTGCCCTTCTCAGGCTGGTTAATGCGCAGGGAATCAATGATGAGCTGCACCTCTTCATTGACCTTGTCCATATCCTCGAGGCGAATGCCCGGAATCTCGATACCCTGACGGTTCGTGATGTCGATCTGACCGTTTCCGTACTTCTCCGCAATCTCAACGACACGCCCCAGAGACTTCGCGTCAATGACGCCGCCCGGAATACGGATTCTGGAAGCCGTCTCCCCGCGCACCTTTGAGTAACGGAATGCATTTTTCTTCAGTTTTCCTAAATTGATATCTAAAGCTCCCATTTCTTCTCTCCGTTCTGACTCAGTCAATCATCTCTTTGGCTTCCACATAGTTGAACACCGGTCCGTCGAGGCAGATGTAGGTGTCGCTGACACGGCAGTGTCCGCACTTGCCGAGACCGCAGCACATTTTTCTCTCGTAGGAAACCGTGATATTCTCCTCTCGGAAGCCCTTCTTCAGGAGTTCAATGATCGTAAATTTCATCATCGGCGGCGGGCCGACCACAACGGCCTTTGCCTTTGCCGGATCCGCAAGCGGCAGATCTGCGATGTACTTTGTGACGAGGCCGATGTTGCCCTCATACCCTTCCGGCGCGCCGTCCACGGTCAGAATCAGATTCAGCTTGTCCTTCCAGTCCGCGAGGTCATCGCGAAACAGCATGTCCGCGGGGCTGCGGAAGCCTGCGATCACATATTTCTGCTTGGCATTCTCAAAGCCGCTCAGCGCCTCAATCACACCGCGCACCGGGGACACACCCGTGCCGCCTGCCACAACCACGGTCTCACCCTCGCGGTAGAGCTCGGTGTCAAGCCGTTTCCGTAGGGGCCGCGGAGCAGGAGGGTATCGCCCTCATAGTTCTCAAAAACTTCGTTCGTCACACGGCCCACTTTGCGGATGGTGAGATCCACGAAGCCCTCGCCGATACCCGAGACCGAGATCGGCGCCTCGCCGTACTTCGGCATCGAAACCTCGAAAAACTGTCCGGGCTTTACTTCTTCCTCGCCCTTGTATTCCATACGGAATGTGAACTCTTTCTCCGTGTGCCGGATAACTTCCAAAATCTTGGAAGGATAGGGAATATACGGATTACGCATTCTTGCTGCCCTCCTTTTCCATCTCTTCGACCGCAGCTGCCACCTTGTTTATGATGTTGGAGAAGCTGATGTACTCGCCGCAGATATCGTCGCAGCGGCCGCAGCCCACGCACATGTCATAACCGAAGCGCTTCCGGAAGTCGCGAATCTTGTGAAGGGTCTTGAAGCGCATGCGCTCGCCCTGCGTCTTCCGGTACTGACCGCCGCCCGCCACATTCGTGTAGCCGTCCACCATGCAGGAGCTGCCGACCCGGCGGCGCTCACCGACCTTGCCGTTGTCCGTATAGTAGACGTCCTGCATCGTATAGCAGGAACAGGTAGGACAGGCGTAATTGCACCGTCCGCAGCCGATGCAGCGGGTGTTGTACTCATCCCAGAGCGGATGCTTCACGATTTCAATCGGGATATTCTCCGGCACGGTGACGCGGACTTCATTCTCGGTCACATGGCGCGGCACCACTTCTTCCTGCCGCTCGCTGCTCGACGCAAATGCGCTGCGCACCGCCTCTTCGAGCACATGGATGCGGTAGCTGTCGTCAACCTTATCGACCGAGAAAGCATAGCCGTCCTTCGTGATATTTGCCCCCATATCGACGCAGAAGCAGTTCTCATAGCTGTGGCCGCAGCCGATCAGCACATAGTGAAGCTTCTCGCGGCGTCTCTGATAGAACCAGTCCTGCTCGCGCCCGTTGTGCAAATACATGTCGTCGAGGCGCTTCATCGCCTGCAGATCGCAGCTCCGAAGGAAGAGGAGCACCGGTCTCGTGTCGATATCCGCCTCCTTGCACTGCTCTTCCGTGAAGAAGAACAGGGTCTCCGAGAGCGGCGTCAGCGCCTCTTTTGCGGAGTAATCGGACTTCGCCTCGAGTTCAATCGGGGTTCCCTCTTCCACTTCGTCGTAAATCACGGCGTCAATGTCCGTGAAGCGCCCCGCTCCCTTTTTGCGGACCGGAGCAAAAATGCGGTACTCTTTCCGAAGTTCTTTCAGAGCGTCCTGAAATCCTTCTTCTGTCAGTATGTAACCCATTGAAATTCCTCCTTGTGGAAAAATGTTAGTTCTGCAATTCATATGCGTAGAGGGCGTTCGCGGAGTTTGTCTTCCCGAGGCAAATGCCGAAACAGCGCCGCAGCGTATCCCGCTCCTCGAGCAGTTCCTCCGGTGTCCCGGAGAGTACCATGCGCCCCTCGTTCATGACCAGAATCCGGTCGCTCACCGTAAAGCTGAGTGCGAGGTCATGCGAGGTCATCAGCACGCCCTTGCCCGCCGCCGCGAGATAGCGCACCAGCTCGACCGTCGCCTTCTGGTGGGCAATATCCATATAGGATGTCACCTCGTCCAGCAGAAAAAAAGGCTGGGTCCTGGGCAATCAGCATCGCGAGAAACGCGCGCTGCCTCTCTCCGCCGGACAGGGCGGGCACCTGCTTATCGCCGTACGCCGCGAGGTCCGCAATCCGGAGTGCCGCCGCAATCTGCTCTCTGTCGCTCTCCCCGAGCGACCGGAACATCTTTTTCCGGCGAAAACAGCCGTGTGCCACCAGCGTCCGCACATCCATGTGCGGCGCTGTGAGTGTCTGCGGAAGATAGCCGATACAGGCGGCGCGCTCCTTCGGCGAAAGTGTTCTGAGCTCCCGCTTGTCGCAGCGTATACTGCCCCGATACGGCAGGAGTCCCACGAGTGTCTTTAAAAATGTGGACTTGCCGCAGCCGTTTTTTCCAATCACAGTCGTTATCTTGCCGGCGGAAAAGGTCTCCGCCGCAATCGAAATGACAGGCGGCTCACCCCTCTCTCCCGGCGCGGCATAGCCCGCCGTCAGCTCTCTGACTTCAATCATATGCCACGCTTTCTGTGCATCAGCATCCAGATAAAAAACGGCGCACCGAGAAGGCTTAAGAGTAACCCGACCGGCAGCTCGTAAGGGTAAAAGAGACGCCGCGACAGAAAATCGGCCGCGACAAGCAGCGCGCTGCCGTAGAGCCCCGAGAGCGTGAACATCTGCCGCGCCGACATCCGCCCCGAAAAAAAACGCCTTAGCACATTCGGCACAATCAGACCGAGAAATCCGATCAGTCCGCCGATACAGACCGCCGCTGCCGCGAGCACGGTCGCGGTCACCATCGTGAGCAGGCGATGTCGCGTCACGGATAATCCGAGTCCCTGGGCGACCTCGTCGCCGAGCGCAAAGAGGTCTATGCCGCCGCCGAGCAGGGCTCCCGCGAGTAGACCCGGCAGAATAAAGACTGCCGAAAAGAAGAGCCCGTCATACTGTAAGCCCGCAAAGCCGCCGAGCGTAAAAGCCTGCTTGTCCGCGACCGCATGCGGGAAGAAAGTCACGAGACCGTTCACCGCCGCGCCCATGAGCGCCGAGACCGCAACACCGGAGAGCACAATTACGCTCCGGCTGTAGCCCGCCCTTTTTGCGATTAGCAATACCAGTGCAATCGAGAGCAGCGCACCGAGAAAGGCCAGCACAAAGCGGGCCGCCGTCACCACCGGAAACAAAAGGGCGGCGAGCAGCGCAAACAGTCCCGCGCCCGCGTTGACGCCCATGACACTCGGGGAGGCAAGCGTGTTGTGCAGCGCTTCCTGCATGAGATAGCCCGACGCCCCGAGTGCTGCCCCGGAGAGCAAGGCCCCGAGGGTGCGCGGCACCCGCACATAGCAGAGGATTCTCCGCACATCCCCCGCCGCGCCGTGCAGGCCGAAGAACACCGAAAACCAGGTGAAAAGCAGGGTCAGCGCAATCCCGAAGAGGAGCGCGGACACAAAGGATCCTTTTCTCACTGCTTTGCCGCCGCACCCCCGAGAAGCTCCGCGAGCTTTGCATAGGCTTCGCCCCAGCGCGCATTCGGCTTATACTGGAACAGGTCCTTCGGCAATACCGCCGTGTGGCCGTCCTTGACAGCCTTCAGCTGGTCGTAGGCAGGCTGGCCGCCGATCAGCTCCTGGTAGACTGCCTCTGCCTCCTTCGGCTCTCCCTGAAAAATCACGAATAAATAGTCCGGGTTTGCCTCCGTGACGCCCTCCATACTGAGCTGATCCAAAAGACTCTCGGGCGCCGCATTCGTGAGGCCGAGATCCTCGAGCATCGCAACCGTAAAGTGATCGGACTTTAACACCTTGGTCTTTGCCGCGGAAGCCCGGATGACGAGGAAGGTTTTTCCTTTGATTTCGCTGGGCAGCGCTGCCTTGACGCTGTCAATCTTCTGCTGCACCGCGGTGACATTCTTCTCGTAGAGATCCGCGCGACCGGTCTCAGCGGTAAAGCTCTGCATCACCGACGCGTAATCGGCAAAGTTATTGATATCGACCGCCTGACAGCGGACACCGGCCGCCTCCAGCGTCTTCTGCACTTCGCGCTGCGCCGGAATGTCCGGCGCCGTCAGCACGAGTGCCGGGTGCAGCGCGAGAATCGCTTCCGCGCTCGGCGCCGAAAGTTTGCCGACCGAAGTGCATGCCTTCGAAAGCCCCTCGAGATCCATCGCATCGTCGGTCACGCCGACCAGATTTCCGCCGGCAGGAGCACATCTCACCGACCGAGCGGGACAGTGCCACCACGCGCGAATCCGCCGAGGCCCTTCCTCTGCCGCCGCAGTGCTCTCCGCAGCCTGAGAACCGCTCTCCGCTTTCGCGGCTGTCGTCGTCTCTGTCTGCTGTTTCCCGCCGCAGGCGACTACAGAACAGAATGCCGAACAATAGACAGAGTGCCAAATACAGCCAGTTTCTTTTCTTCTTCATCATCTTCCTTTCTCCGGAACACAAGCCGAGGGACGGTGAGATTGTTATTTCTATAACAATCTTTTCCGCCCTCTACCATCTTCTCACAATCCAGTTTATACTAAAGGAAAAAGCAGACTGTTTCCTATGCAACAGTTTTTGTTGGTCTTGTAGAGGTATTACCATGGAATCCACTGAATTCA
>CAKAGU010000012.1 GCA_916439095.1 uncultured Stomatobaculum sp. | reverse complement strand
ATATTTTTATTATGTTCTTAGTTTTATGACAAAAAGCGCCTCCCGGCGGAGACGCGCCCTTCGAGAAACGTTAAGCTTCTCTTAAATTCAATCCTCGTTGTCCTCGGCATCCTCGCCTTCCATGAGTTCCTTGAACTCTTCCTCGTCGAGAATCTCGTCAAAGGCATCGCTGACAATCTCATACTCTTCATCGCTCTCGATGTTCGTGAGATCCGGCTGACCGTCCTCCGTCTCCTCGTAGCGGTACAGGTAGACATTGCCGTCCTCATCCTCGCCGCTCTCCGGCATCAGCGCAATGTACTCCTTGCCCTCATTGCCCGCCTCAAAAATCGTGAGAACCACGCACTCCATGGTACTCCCGTCATCCAGCGTCAGCGTGACCGTGGTGTCGCCGCCGTCAAACAGACCCTCGTGCTTCAGTTCTTCGTGTTCGCTCATTTTGCTTTTCCTCACTCTCAGAAAGATAAAACGATTTCCGCTCTTCCTACTATAGCGATGCCCCGCCCCCTCTGTCAACGTGACTCGTACTCCCGCACAAAACGACTCTCCTCCGCCTGCCGCCGAAAACGGGTCTTACAGGTCAGAATGCGGAGTTCGTCCTTGGCGCGCGTCATCGCGACATAGAACATGCGTCTCTCCTCTTCCAGTTCTTCCCGACTGTTCGCCTTGCGGTGCGGCACAATGCCCTCGTTCACATCGAGCAGAAAGACGGTCGGAAATTCCAGGCCCTTGGAGGCGTGGTAGGTCATAAGCTGCACTTCGTCTCCGTCTTCCTGCGCCTTGCTGCGCGCGGTGACCGCTGCGTTGAAGGCCTGTCCGTCCGCCCGCCAGTCGGCGAGGGTCGCAAAGCCCTCCGCCGAGGCCTCGATTTCTTCCAATATGTCAAAGAGCTCGCTCTCTTCGATTTCTCTCTCCTCGGCGTATTTCCGGAGAAAATCGTCGTAGCCGATTTCGCCGCGGATGTAGGCAATGGCCTCGGCGGGCCGCATGCGCGAGAGCGCCCGGAGATCTCTCCCGAAGCGCCCCAGGCGCTCATCCATCCAGTGCTCGCCGCTCTTCTCATAGTGTACCCTGAGCCCCGAAAGACTCTCCCCCTCCATGCGCACGGCCTCGCGGCGTATGTAGCGGTTCGGCCGGTTCATGATGCGCAGCAGGTCTCCGGGCTCCGCCGCGTCGCCCGCCAAGCGCAGATAGGCGAGGAGATCCCGCGCAATCCAGTGTTCGCCGAGATCCGGCAGCATCTCCCGCATGCGAAAGGGGATGTTCTCGCGGTAAGCCGCCGCGCCAAGAGACGCGGTTGTAAATTGGTGCGGTAAAGGACCGCGATGCTGTCATAGCGCGCCCCCTGCTTTGTGAGCGCGCGTATCTCCCGCACCAAATAGTCCGTCTCCGCCTGCGGGGTCGGGCAGACCACCGTGTTCACCGGCTTTCCCGAGGGGCGGGCGGCTCGGATTTCCTTCGGGAAGCGCGTCTTGTTCCGCGCAATCAATCGGCCCGCCGTCTTCACGATTTCCGGGGTCGAGCGATAGTTCACATTCAGTACGACCTTGGCGGCCCGCGGGTAGTCCTTCGTAAAATTCAGCATGAGCTCCGGCGCGGCCCCGCGAAAACGGTAGATGGACTGATCGTCGTCCCCGACAATCATGAGGTTGGCGCGCTTCCCGGCGATCATGCGCACAATCTCGTACTGCAGGCGGTTGATGTCCTGAAACTCATCGACCAGGAGCCAGTTGTAGCGCGCCGAGAGGGCCGCGCGGATATCCGCCCTCTCTTTGAGCAGCTCATAAGCACATGCGGAGCATGTCCTCATAATCGATCTTTCGGAGTTCGGCGAGCGCGTTCTCATACTCGCGGTAAATCTCACGAAACTGCTCGGCGGGGCAGCTCACGGAATAGTAATTCGAGAGTTCCGCCCTCTCCTCCTTGACCAGTGCGATCTCGGAAAGCACGTTTTGAACCAAGCTTCGAAAGTCTCCGCTCTCCGTCTTGCGCCGCCGAAGCGCCGCGGAAACCAGCGCTCGTCTCTCCTCCTCGCCGATCACCTGATCCGCCTGATAGCCGTATGCCGTTCTCAAAATGCGGAAAAAGAAGGCATGAAAGGTTCCGAAGCAAACGCCTGTGCGCTCGCTCCCCACGGTTTTTCGGTAGCGCTCTTCCATTTCCCGCGCCGCCGCGCGCGAAAAGGTGAGAACCAGAACGGACTGCGGCTGCGCGCCGCACTCCTCCGTGAGATAGCACACGCGCTGCGTCAGCACAAAGGTCTTTCCGGATCCGGGGCCCGCAATGACAAGAAGCGGTCCCTCCCCGTGGGTGACCGCTTCTCTCTGCGCCGGATTTAATTTGTCATAGGTTTTAAGCGCCAAGTTTCTTCTGTCCCTCTCTGAGACGCAAAAGCGACTCCTCCTTGCCGAGCACATCCATGATCTCGGTCGCGCCGGCCGGTGTCATGAGCTTCCCGGAGAGCGCAATGCGGAGCGGCCACATGACGAGGCCGGTCTTATAGCCCTTCTCCTCGCCGTAGGCCTTCAGGAGTTCAAAGAGCGCGTCGTTATTCCAGCTTTCGACGGCTTCCAGCTTCGGCAGAACCTCGCCGAGAATCTCGCGCGAACTCTCGAGGCTCGACTTCGACTTCTTGTTTACAAAGAGCTCGGTCTCGTAAGCCGGAAGCTCGTTAAAGAAGTCCACCATATCCCGGATATCGAGGAAGGTCTCGACGCGCGTTCTGACCATCTCCGCGATTTTCTTTAAGTCCAGGGGCTTCGTCACATACTCCTTTAAGTACTTCTCGCCGCGCCGGTAGAATTCTTCGGGCGCCATGGCCTTAAAGTACTCGCCGTTCATCCAGCGAAGCTTGGTCATGTCAAAGACCGCCGGCGACTTCGAAATGCGACGGTAATCAAAGACCTCGGCGAGCTCTTTGAGGCTGAAGATTTCGCGGTCTCCCTCGGGCGACCAACCGAGCAGTGCGACAAAATTCACGACAGCCTCGCTCACAAAGCCCTGCTCGATCAAATCCTCGAAGGAAGCGTGGCCGCTCCGCTTCGAGAGCTTCTGGTGCTGCTCGTTCGTGATGGTCGGGCAATGCACATAAATCGGCACTTCCCAGCCGAAGGCCTCATAGAGGCGGTTGTATTTCGGCGAGGAGGAGAGATATTCCTGCCCGCGCACCACATGGCTGATTTCCATCAGGTGATCGTCCACGACATTCGCAAAATTATAGGTCGGGAAACCGTCCGACTTGATGAGGACCATATCGTCGAGTTCCGAATTCTCCACCGTAATGTCGCCGTAGATTTCATCGTGGAAGGTGGTCGTGCCCGTTCTCGGGTTGTTCTGACGAATCACAAAGGGCTCACCCGCGGCAACCCGTCTCTCCGCTTCTTCCTTCGGAATCGAAAGGCAGTGCTTGTCGTACTGCATGATGACTTCGCCGTTCACCGTCTGCTTGAGCGAGTCGAGCCGCTCCTGGTCGCAGAAGCAGTAATACGCCTCTCCCTTTTCCACGAGCTGCTTCGCATACTGCATGTAAATACCCGCGCGCATGCGCTCGCTCTGTACATAGGGCCCGTAGCCCTTATCCTGATCCGGACCCTCATCGTGCAGGAGCCCGGTCTCCTCCAGTGTGCGGTAAATGATTTCCGTTGCGCCCTCGACAAATCTGCCCTGATCCGTGTCCTCGATGCGGAGGATGAAGGTGCCGTCCCCGTGCTTTGCGATAAGATACGAATAAAGTGCCGTACGCAGGTTTCCGACATGCATGCGCCCGGTGGGACTCGGCGCATATCTGGTTCTGATTTTCATGTTGAACTCTCCCTTCGTTCTGCCAAGAGCAGCTTTTGTCTTATTTTAGCACGCCACGTTTCCCCCCGCAATTGCTCTTACGCCTTCTTTGCCGAGCGCCTTCAAAAGCCCCTCGCAGCCCTCCGCAATCTGGTCGGCACAGCTCACGAAATCACCCGTGTACCAGGGGTCCGCAATCTCCGCATTTGCGTTGCCTTCTCCCGTAAAGGAGCGCAACAGAATGATTTTTTTGTCCGGGTCTCCGCCGAGGATACGTTTCGCATCCCGCAAGTTTCTCCGGTCCATACAAATCAGATAATCGTAGGCATCGTAATCCGTGCGCTTTAAAAGCACCGCACGCTTTTCCCCGCAGGGAATCCCGCGCTGTTTCAATTCGGCCCGTGCGGCGGGATACATGGGATTTCCCATATCGTAAATGATTTCTTCAGTGCTCGTCGCCGCCGAAGCGCACTCCACCTGTTCCTCCACACCCGCTTTTTTTACCAGATCCCGCATGATAAATTCCGCCATCGGACTGCGGCAGATATTTCCCAGACAAATAAATAAAACCTTCTTCATGAACACACTCCAAACCAGATACAGACCTTGTTCCGCGTCAAAAAATCGAGTATGATTCTATCATGGGAGTTCCGTAAGAACTTTTAAGTTTACCCGCATTTTTTTTGAAAGGAGTCATGAATATGAAGAAAAAATTAATCCTCGCTCTGGCCCTCTCTCTCTCCCTGGCAGCCGTTGCCTGCGGCGAAAAAAAGGCGGCTTCCGGCGGTGAAAGCAGCGTAAGCAACGAGACCTCCGCCTCCGGTGAAAACGCGGAAAGCAAGGAAGAAAGCGCTTCCGGAGCCGAGAACGAAAAGGCAGAGACTGCCGCGGAAGGGGAGCCGACCGCTTCGCGCTATCTGGCTCTCAAGCAGGACATGAGCTATGAAGAGGTGAAAAAAATCTTCGGCGCCGAGGGCAAGGCCGGTGCCGCAAAGGGCAGCTATACCTGGTCCGACGCCGACGGCATGAAGCTTGTCACGGTTGCTTTTGACAACGACAAGCTGATCAGTATCTCGCAGATCGGTGTCATCGAAAACAAGGACGCAAAGGTGACGCTCGAAGCCTACAATAAGCTGAACCCGGAACTCAGCTATGCGGAAGTCAAGGAAATTTTAGGCTCCGACGGCGTTCCGGTCAGCACGAGCTTCATTGCCGGTCAGACCATCGCGAACTACAGCTGGACCAATGCCGACGGCTCCGCTTGTGCGCTGACCTTCGCAAACGACAAGCTCTCCTCGATGACTTCGACCGGCTTACAGTAAGGGGTCCGCAAGCGGAATCCTGATTTCCGAGACACGTCCCCGCTCATAGAGCAGGGCCGTATCGGGCCCCGACGAGCGGCTGCGTATCCCCGGCAGGCGGAACACGGTCTGCTCATCCGGCGCGCCGAAGATCACACCGGACTGCGCCTCCCGGAGCAACTTACTCAGCGCATCGTAGGTGCCGAGTTGCGTGCTCGAGGCCGTGGCGACAATCGTTACCCCGAGTTCCAAGGCAGAGCGGAGCAGTTGCTCCCAATCGTTTGCCTTCGCTTGGCACCAATGCGGCAGACGCTCCGCCGCATCAATCCAGAGTGCCAGCTTAGGCTCCCGTCTGAAATAGTCCCGCACGCGCAGGGTCTTCCCACTGAGTTCGTAGGAAGCCCTGCGCTTTTTGATTTCTGTTTCGAGGAGGAGGCGAAGTTCCTCAAGGCTCGCCGCATCGTCCGCGTAGCGCGCACCGAGTTTCTCCGCAAGCGGATAGAGGTCTCCGCCGCAGTCGATTACATAGTTCTGCCCCTCGTAGGCCGCGTAGAGCAGAGAGAGAAGGTTGGTCTTTCCGCACTGCGCCCGCCCGATGAGGAGGGTCGTATTTCCGTAGAGTGAAAGGCTTCTCGGCGCAATCTCCCCGGTATCCAGGCCTACGGCATAGCGGAAGTCCTGTTTTTCCGCGGAATGGCGCGCGCGGAGTTCCGCGGCCGTGAAAAACTCCGGCATGCACGGAATCGCCGCAGGCCGCTTTCCCCGCGTGTTTGCCGCGCAGGCTGCGACCTCCGCGGCGAGCGCTTCCGCATAAGCATTTCCCTCCGCATCCGCCGCGCGGTAGCACTGCATGAGATGCACGCCTTCCCGCTGAATCAGCGCCCTGCCGCGTATCTCCGGAAGCGTGAGCGAGGTACGCCCGACCGCGCCCGCGCGTTCGGCCGGCTCAAGCAAATAGAGCGCAACCTTGTCCTTGATGTGGTTTAAGAGAGCATAACGAAGTGCCCCCGGCCGGCTCGCGCTGAGCACGAGGTAGATTCCGACCGCCGTTCCCTCCCGCGCGAGCTGCAGGAAAAAGTGATCCGCTTCTTGCCCCAGTTCCTTGACTGCGTCGTAGTGGTCTAAGAAGAGCACAATGACCGGAAGGGGCTCCGCCCCCTCCGCCGAAACAGCGGAAAACGCGGCCCTGCGCTCGGCGAGAAGACGTTTCCGCCGTCTTATTTCCGCCCCCAGAAGCGCCGTGAGTTTCTTTAACTTTTCCTCCTCGTCAAAGCTGATGTAATCCGCCGCGTGCGGCAAGTCCTTGAGCGGTGCGAGGGCGCCCGCACCGAAATCCAGGAGATAAAAGTACAGCGCCTCACAGGAATACCGCCGCGCAAGGGAGAGCGCCGCGCTCTGCAGCAGCGAACTCTTTCCCATGCCGCCCGCGCCGAAAACCGCAAAGTTCCCGTCGCCGAAAAATTCATGCGAACAGGGCAACATGCGCTGCGCCTCGGGCATATCCATGAGTCCGAGCGGAAACGAAAAGCCCTCGCCCTCCCCTTCGCTTTCCCGCGGGGTGAGCAGGATGCGGGGCAGCGGCGGCAGCCATAGCCGCGCCGGGCACCGCAGCTCCGTTTGCTCCGCAGTCCGACGGATTTCCCGGATGACGGCGCGCAGTTCGCTCTCCCCGGGATAGGTTTTATCCCCGCCGTTTTCACTGCGGCAGATCAGTTCCCGCTGTCCGAGCCCGTTCAGCCGGTAGATCCGGTCATCGATTGCCGCTTCGCCGCCCCGATAGGGGGCGCCGCTATAGGCGGATTGAAAGAGCTCGTAAATCTCGCGGTTTCCCACCTGAAGGTAGGCACGTCCCGGCAACCTTAAGTCCGCGGCGTCCGAGGTCTTCAAGAGTTCCCGGCTGTCTGCCTCTGTCTGCACCTTCAGAGCGATTTTACAGCGCGCATTGCTCCAAATTTGCTCATTGACCACGCCCGATGGCTTCTGCGTCGCGAGTATCAGGTGGATGCCGAGACTTCTGCCGACCCGCGCGGTCGAGATGAGTTCCGCCATGAACTCCGGCTGCTCGGCCTTCAGTTCCGCGAACTCATCGGCAATCAGGAAGAGGTGCGGGAGCGGTTCTTTGGCCGCGCCGCTCCGATAGGCGCTGCCGTAGGCGTCGATGTGGTTCACACCCGCCGCTTGAAACAGGCGCTGCCGCCGCGCAAGTTCACTCTTTACGGCGAGCAGGGCGCGTCGGCTGTCACCGCCGTCCAAATTGGTGACGGTGCCGAGAAGATGCGGCAAATCCGCAAAGAGATGGGCCATGCCGCCGCCCTTATAATCGATCAGCAGAAAGCCGATTTCCTCCGGCGAAAACTGCAGCGCGAGCGAGAGAATCAGGCTCTGCAACAGTTCCGACTTTCCGGAGCCCGTGGTCCCCGCAAGCAGGGCGTGCGGTCCGTGCGCACTCTCGTGTAAATCGAGAGCCACCGTATCCTGTGCCGCGCGCACGCCGAGCGGCGCGGCGAGTCCCTCCGCCGCGCGATTGCGCGCCCAGCGAGCGGCTATCTCCAGTTCTTCGGGGCGTTTGACCCCGTAGAGCGCGAGAAAGCCGAGTCGCTCCGGCAGCGCCTCACTCTCGTCCCGGCAATGGCGAAGCCCTGCGAGACGGCGCGCGCTGCGCTCCAGAGCCTTATCTCCGATTTCCTCCAAGAAGAGCTGTTCCTTTGCGGCCAGTCCGTCCCGAAGGCAGAGCAGGGCTTCGTTTCCGCCCTCTGCGGTGACGATGGTCCGTATGCTCTCCGGCAAAGCCTCCCGCGTCCGCGCACAGTAAATCAGGGAAATGCCGCACTCCCGCCAAGTTGTCACAAGTTGTGCGAGTAAGCTGTGTTCCGTAAGGAGAGAGGCATCCTCCGCAACCAGGAGGTAGTGCGGCATAAAGCGCCCGCCTTTTTCTTCCGCGCGCTGTCTCTGTCGCCGCTCCCGCACCGTGCGGCTCAGGCTCGCAAGCACCGCTTCCGCCTGCGCGGACCGAAAGACCGGCCCCCGGATTCCGAATTCCGGCAGTTCGAAATGCGGGCACCAGGCGAAGGCCCGAAAGCGCGAACTTGTGCTCTCACGGCAGAGGAGAATCAATCTGAGTTCATGGTAGGAGTGAAAAAAACAGAGGCGCAGCAGATAGCCGCGCAAGAGTTCCGAAAGCCGCTCCGGTTCGCCGATGAGGCCAAGCTGACTTTCCGTGAGTTTCACCGTGCGGGGCATATACGCCATCTCCGAAAATTCCCGCTGAAGCGCGAGCGCCTCCGCGCAGAGCGGGTCCCGTTCCGGCTTGGTCTCCTGCGCGTCAAAACGGATGCGAAAGGGCGCGGCCTGCCGGCTTCGCCCGAGCAAAAGTTCCAGAAAGTCCGGGTCTGCGGGGCTTTTCTCGTAGATGCGCGGCGAATAGCGCTCCGCCATTTCCGCGAGTGCGGAGAGTTCCGGCGCTTCGTGTGCCGCAGCCGCCCGCGCGCTGTCCCGAAGCCCCGCAAGTCGCTTTTGTTGCCGCAGCAAATAGGCCGCATAACCGGCTGACCGTTCGGCCGCCCGCTGTCTTGCCGTCTGCCTTCCCTTGAAAAAAGCGGCAAGCGCAAAACAGAGCGTGAGCGCCAGCATGCCGCCGCCGAGGAGCAACATGGAGTAGCGCCCCATGAGAAAGGCGCTGCCGCCCATTAAGAGCAACGCGCCGAGCGGCAGCAGAACACGGCGCAGTTGCTCGCCACGCGTCTGCTCCGGCAAATGCTCGGGGCGCAAGAGTTCCACCGTTTCCTCCCGAAGCGGCGTTTTGGTGCGCGGCGAACGACTGTACTGCGGGAAGCGCGGCGTTTTCGTGCGAAGCAACGGAAGTTCTTCGAGGCTGCAGCTTAGCTTCTCCCCCGAAAGCAAAATGCTGTCTCCCCGAAAACAGAGTAAACTCTCCCCGAAGTACAGTTTATCCCCGCACCGAAGCCGCACACTGCCCGCCGAAAACCGCCTGCCGTTTCGATAGACCGTCCCCGCATGCAGACAGAATTCGCCGTCCGGGCGAAGAACGGCAAAGAACCCCCGCTCTTTTGCCACGAGCTGACAGGGCGGCGCGTTGCCGATAAACACAGTCTCCCGCGGGAGCGCATAGAGTCTGTCCTCGCCGAGTACGGCAAGCAGCTCCCGGCCGGGCTCCGGAGACGGCAGCGCGGTTTCCAGAATCACATCCTCCTTTCGGTACAGATAGCGCTTCATTCTTCCCCTCCTTTCGCTTCCTCCCGCTTTTTCCGCAGAACTTCGATGGCCGCCGAAATCCTGGCCGCCTCCGCCTCTCGCTCCTCCCCCGTTAGGTCCTTCCGACTCGCGAGTAAGCTCTCCTCCTTTAAGAGCGCATAGAGCTGCAGCTCGCTGTCATCTCTTCGCTTTGCCGCATCAAGCGCCTCCGCAAAGCGATTCTGCGCAATCAAGATCCAAAAGGAAAGCAGACTTTCCTCGCTCTTTACATGGAGCGAGGCGAGAACATTTTCCCGTTGTCTCGGCGTAAGCCCCTCGGTAAAGACCGCAGCGCGCGCAAACAGGTAGCGGAGCTCGGGCGACAGTCGCTCTGTCTTGATTTCCCGCAATCCTGACGTGACCGCAAGGTAGTCCTCTCTTAAATAGGCTTCCTGCGCCGCAATCAGACGTTCGGCCTGCCGAAGCCGCACGCGGTAGACAAAGAACCAGAGGGCGCAAAAAAGAAGGATTATTGCCCCGCAGAGCGGCAATGCGGCGCTTACAATGCGCGCACGCCGCAGGGAGATGCGTACCGTTTCCTCCCTGCGGCGCTTTCGTTCCCGTTCCCAGCGCGTTGAAAGCATGCCTGCAAGTTCCGCGGCGGAAGCGAGAGCGCTTAGCTCGCGACAGGCCGTTTCCTCTCGAAAGAGGCGCTCCCCGCCCTCCGAAAAGTCGGAAAACGTGTAGCGTTTCGAGAGCACCGAGGCTGTGAGCGCACGATACGCGTGAAAAAAATCCTCGCTCCGAGCCGCTTCCGCACGGATATCCCTGACGAGCACACGCGGGCAGAGATTGCGGTCAAACATGAGATTTTCGGGCGCGAGCGAAAACACATAGTGCGCCGTAAGCGCCTCGAGCGCGGCGCAGTTGAGTAAGAGCCGCAATTTCTCCTCCGCCTCCAGCCCTTGAACCGCCTTCCATTCCCACAGTCCTTCCGTTTCGAAGCGGAAGAAAAAGCCGTTTTCCGCCTCCTCGAGTTCGCAGGGACAAAAGAGGGGCTTGCTCACGGCGAGCAAACCCCCTCTTTTGTCTCTCCGTTCGACTCTCCGAATTCCGAACAAAGATGCGCTTTTTCGCTTCCATTTTTCCTCCTCATATGAGTTCCAGTTCGTCTCCGCTCACAATGCCGGCCGCGCGAAAACGCTGCGCCGTACAGATTGCCTCCGCAAGGTTCTCGGCGCGAAGATACAGGCAGTCCGCCGCCCGCGCCGTAAAGATGCCCTGCGCCGAGAGCCGTCTTAAAACTTCGTCCATGCGCAGTTCGTCGTCGAGGCAGAGCGTCTCTTCCCGCTCTGCCTCCCGAAGCGTAATCGTAATTTCCATGCTTTGCCTTAACGCCGCCTTCCCGTTATAAGCCCGATTCCCGCTCCCGCCGACAGGGCCAGCCCCGCAAAGAGGAGCTGCCGAAGCGGAAGCGCTTCCGCCCGCCGCTCTCCGCTTTGTATCGACTCGGTCGCGACTCTGTCAGCTTTCGCTCGCTCTGTCTTCCCCCTCCTCGATTAAGCATAGCGGTGCCGCCATCTTTTCGTAGCTCGCCTTATTCGGCAGACTCCCGTTTCGCGTGTGCGGAAGCCGCTCGGTAAAGCTGCCGAAGAGTCGCCGGTTCTCCGCAAGCTTTGTCGCGCCGTTTTCCTTCAGCCGCTCCACAGCCTCTTTGGCTTTGGTCCCGCTTTTCAGCTCCGCGTCCCGCAAGGCTTCTCTGAGCAAAGCGCCGTAGGCGCGGCTCTGTTTTCGTTCCTCTTCCCTCGCCTGTTCTTCCGCGCGAACCCCCGCCAGCAGTTCATCCCTTTCCTCCCACACGGCGCGCACGGCTTCCCTGCGGGCAAGACGGCGTTCTCCGCCTCTGCCGTTTGCAAGCGCCGTCTCTTCCGAAAGCCTTGAGAGTCGCTCACTCTGCCGCCTTAAATCCGCAAGGCGTTCCTCTCTCTCCTTTGACGCATCGAAACCTCCGCATCGATACGCTTTCTGAGTTCCGCCTCCGGAAAGGCGGGCAGTTCTTCCAGTTCTGTTTGCAGCGCGGCAAATGCCGCGCGGGTCGCATCCGAGGCACTCGCGAGTTGCCGGCGCTCTGCCCGCCAGGCACTGCGCTCGGTCTCCGGCAGCGCATCCGAAGCGCTTGCAAGGAAGAGCGCGTTCGAAGCCGAGGCAGTGCGCTTTAGATAGCGCTCGCTTTTCAGAATCTCCGCATCGGAGGCGCTCGCAAGCCGCAGCGTGATACGACTTCGATCTGCCGCCTCGCGCTCCGCCGTTTCCGACAGCTCGCGGTACAGGGCCTCCGCAGCCTCCGTGCGACTCTCCGCACGCAGCGCCTCTGCCTCCGCAAAACGCGCAATTTCGGCTTCCAAACGCGCCTGCTCTTCCGCTATCTCAAACAGCAGCGCTTCCTCCCGGTCGAGTTCACGGCGCAACGCCTCATAGGCCGCTGTCGTATACACCGCTCTCCGAGACGGCCTTGCTTCCTCCGGTTCCGTCGGCAACAGCGCTTCTTGCATCCACTGCTCGGGGTTTAAGCCCCCGAGCTCTTGCAACGCAAGCGCATGATTTTCAAGCGCCGGTCGTACCGCGTCCTGCGCCGCATGAAATTCGCCGAGTATCGCGTGGAAATAAAGGTAGACCATGTTACGGTTCATGCGCTCTCCGAAGCTTCCGATACGCCGCTGAACATCCGCCCGCTCTTCCGCCGTCAATTCGGCCGAAACGGTATACCGGAGGCTTGCCTGCCCCGGGACGCGGGCCAGACTGTCCGCTTGTTCCGAAAAATCCCCGGGTATCGTGAGCGCCGCCGCATAGTAGCCGCTTTCCAAGCCGAGTTCCGCCTCTCGCGCACTCACCGAGATGAAATCCGCATCCGGAAACTCCATGGCATCCGCCGCATAGTAAATCCGCTTTCCTGCCTGACGAATGCCGTTATCCAGGTTGACCACCGCAATCCGCTTGCTTCCCGCCTGCTCCCGGCGAAAAGCGGCGGGAGCAGCACGACTTTTAAGTCCCGTGTATCCGCTGCCCGCCGCAAAGCCTGCCAGAAAGACTGCGGCCGTAAGCGCGCATAGCCTCTTTTGCATCTCTCCCCCCTTTGTTCTACGCTGTCCCCGCACGACTGTTGTTGCGTTCGCCGAGCGCTTACCTCGATTCGTATACCGCTTCTCCTTCGGTAAAAAAGGAGGGGACTCCCGCCCCCTCCCTCTCCGTCAGGAGATAAATTTTGCCGCCATCTCCTCATCCAGTGCCTGCGTCGCATCGGCCACGCCGTCACACTGCTTTGCAATGCTCTCGATGAGTTCTCCCATTTCGTTGAACGAAGGACGTAGCGCCTCGAACTGTTCCGCGAACTTTTCGCTCGCCTGTCCCTCCCACTCTTCGCGCAGGGTGCCGATTAAGTTACTCATGCTCTGAACCACATTCAGAAAGTTCTCTCTCGCCGCCCGAAACTCCCCGGCTCTTCCGCGCATTGCCTCCGGTGTGATGCGAATCTGACCTGTCATTCGTATACTCCTCTCGTGGCTTCTGTTCACTGTTACAACGCGATTGTATCAATTAAGTTTACTAAAGTCAATGCTTTTATCAATTATAGTTTCTATTATTTTACTTTATTCTCTTTACCCCTCTGCTTCCTCACGCTCTGCCGGGTCCGTGCGCACACTGTCCTCGGCATCTTTGCGGCTTTCCCCGCATGAACCAGGCAAGGCCAAATCCGAGCAGCGCAAAAAGAGCGATGAGCGCCGCACTCACCGGCTCGGCATCGGCAAAGGTCTTCCCGTCCCGCAGCCCGCCGGACTGTATCGGCAGCGCAAAGAGCTGTTCCGCCTCTGTCTTTGCCCGTAGATTCGCCTCACTATCCTGTGCCTCTTTTGGCATAAAACGAAGCGATACCCGAAGTTCTTCCCGCGCCGCGCGCTTTTCCGCCCGCTGCAGCGCGCTCTTTTCCGCCGAGGCTTCGCTGAATAAGTCGAGTTCCGGATGCCGATCCGTATGGGCCTGTTCTGCCTCGTACGCGCGCTCCCGCAAAGTCGCGGGATTCAAATGCAGTTCATCCATGGCACACGCTGCTCCTCTCCGTCCTTCCGCTGTTTTGATATCGTTTCGATACTATAGTAATTATATATCGCAATTTCGTCAATGCAAACATTTGCCCGGCGCAGAGCGCTCCCGAATGCCCGCAAGCGAAAAAAAGACAAATAAAAACCGAGCGCTCGGGGGAGAGCGCTCGATCTTATTTGGGGGTTGTGCTTCTCTTTTTGTGACTGCTTCGTTTATCTCGTAGGCATGTCCTCCTTTCTTCCGGATTTACATTGTGAGCCCGCTTAACGCTTCGGGCATCACAAATTGTAGGCTTCCCATGGACATCGGGGCAATATCGCCTTCATCAAAACAAATGACCAGTTTCCCGTCACGGTTGATGTAAAAACTCTGCTGCTCCGAAATCTCCGTAAATTCGTTTCCGACGCCGTCGGTATCCAACCAGTATACCTTTTCGGGGTTCTGTGCCATTTCCTCCCGCATCTGCCGCTTGATTTCCTCACTTACGCTTTTTCGGTAATCGCTGCCGGGCGCAAACAAATCACGGAGCGCCATCAGCTTGCCGTCGCGCTTCCGTATCGTGAAATAGTGCAGATTCTCGGCGCTGTCCGCGCTCTGAGAGAGTTGGGTCAAACAGACCGAGTACCAATTCTCGTTGTCTGTCACAACTTCCGTTGTAATTTCCAAATTCGAGAAGCCCTCGCTTCCCAGCTCTTCTCGGAAGGCTGCAATCTCTTCTTCCGTGATGCGCTGAATTGCCGCGTTGACTTCTTCGGCACTCTTCTGCGCCCGCTCCGCGGAGTTGCCCTTCTCGGTCTCAAGCTGCACTTCTCCTATCTTCACCGTCGCCGTGCGGTCGCCCTCCGCGAGGGTGTAATCCCGCACCGTGACCAGCTTAAAGTAGACGCCGGCAATGGGCAGATTCTGCAGGGCATAGGCCGTGCTGCGATTGAGGTTCGGCAGCACCGCACTGATGATTGCGAGACTTGCCGCCACGCCGAGTATGTTCCGCAAGCGGTGCCGTCTCAGCGGTCTTACCTTCTTCGGTGCAACATTCTCCAACTCCCCTTCGCGCATCGGCAGAATGTCGCTTGTCTCCGCTGCCTCTTCAACCCAGCGTTCGGAGATGTCGGAAATAGCCTCCATGATGTCCAGACTCTTCAAAGAAATTCCTCCTCTCTCAACACGAGTTCCAGATTTTTGCGGATTCGGTGTAAGCTCACCTTGACCGCACTTTCGCTCATGCCTTGCCGGAGCGCAAGCTCCTTGATGGAATCGGTGTAGAAGTAGCGCCGCACAAAGAGTATGCGCTGTTTTTTCGGGAGTGTCTCCAAGAAGCGGTCGATGCAGGCGCTGAGACGGTTTCGATCCACCGCCTCCTCCGTGCTCTCAACGGCCGGGAGTATGTCCTCGTCGAGTTCGTCCAGCGCAAGCTGAAAGTTCTCGTTGCAGCGTTTCTCTGCGTGCTGTTTCCGAAACAGACTGAGTGCCAAATTCTTGACAATGCGGCTTAAGTAGGCCCGAAAAAACTGCGGCTTTTCAGGCGGTATGCTGTTCCACGCCCTGAGCCAGGTGTCATTCAGGCATTCCTCCACATCCTCTCGCGAGGAGAGCACCGAAGCGGCGACCTTCGCCAGATAGCGGCCGTACTCGGCCTCTGTCTCCAGTATTGCTCTCTGATCCCGCTGCTCGTAGAGCGCGAGTAACTCCTGTTCCGTCATGCAAACTTCCCCCGTTTTGCTTCTCTATAGATTAAGACGCAAGCGTCTCCGATTGGTTACTGCATTGTAACATCTTTTTTGAAATATTTTTTTGAATTTCCTGTGTACATGCCGTCCTTTTTCGGCGGCCTTACAGCCCTTGGTCTCCGGCTTTTCTTCCCGCCTCATTTCGCTGTTCATTTTGCTTGTTTTCTATTTACGCTCCGCATACCGATTTCTTTGCTTATCTCTGTGCTTCCCGCTCCGCCGCTTGAGCCTGGTTGTCATTTTGTATTTACACCGGATTACACACTTCTGCTTCGGGTGCAACATAGCAGGCCTCTCAGCCCACCTCGAAGATCCGGCTGCTTCTTCCGCTTTTCGTACAAAGTATCGCGCAAGGACAAAGGTTTACATGCCAAGCCCTTTTTACCGACTCTTTTTGTCCTATAACACAAATAAAAAAACAGCTGCCCGCGCATGCGGACAGCTGTCTTGTCTGTAAAACCCGTATGAACTCTTACTTGAGGTTCATAACCTCTTTGACCTTCTCGATGATGTGGAGGCCGATGTCTCTCGAAGCGTCGACCGTCTGCGCACCGATGTGGGGGCTGATGACAAAGTTGTCGCAGGAGAAGAGCGGGCTCTGGAACTCGTCGTTGCCGCTCAGGCCGCTGCCTGCGAGCTCGTTCTCCATAACATCCGCAGCATAGCCGCCGATTCTGCCCTCGCAGAGTGCCTCGTACATATCCTGCTCGTTGACAATGCCGCCGCGGCTCATGTTGAGAACAACCGCGCCGTCCTTCATCTCGGCGATGGACTTCTTGTTGAAGAGGTCCTTGGTCTCCGGGGTCAGCGGAATGTGCAGGGAGATGAAGTCGGAAACTCTGATGAGCTCGTCGATGCCCATGCCCTTTGCGCCCTCGCGCTCAAAGTCCTCGGGCTTCAGGAAGGGATCGTAAGCGACAATGTCCATGCCGAACGCCTTTGCAAGCTCGGCGACACGGCGGCCGATGCGGCCGAAGCCCATCACACCGAGGGTCTTGCCGCGCAGTTCTCTGCCGACATACTTGTACTTATCCCAGATGTGGTTCACCTTGACGTCCTGGTTTGCCGGGATCGTGTGGCGGGAGATGTCCAGCATCTTGGAGATCGTGAGCTCCGCAACCGCATTTGCGTTGAGGCCCGGTGCGTTGAAGACCTGAATGCCCTTCTCCTTCGCGTACTCGAGATCGACGTGGTTCAGACCGACTGCGCAGACGCCGATTGCCTTCAGGTTCTTAGCTGCATCCAGAACATCGCGGTCAATCTTCGGATCGACACGCATGATGAGCACATCCGCATCCGCGATCTCGCGAACCATCTCTTCCTTGGAGAGCGGCTTCCCGTCGGAAGTCTTAATGTCCATGAACTTCTTCAGTTCCTCGGCAATGCCGGGATAAACAGCGTCTGTAATCAGGCACTTCATCGTTTCTTTCCTCCTGTGTTGGGTTCTTAGAAAAAAGCGGCCGGAAACTGGTTTCCGGCCGCCTCGGTTTTGTTCACTTAGACTTACAGTGCGCGACCCTGCTTAATCATAGCGTCTGCAACCTTCTCGAATCCGACAAGGTTAGCGCCTGCAACGAGGTCGTAGCCAAGGCCGTAGCGCTCAGCTGCAGCTGCGGAGCCGTCGTGGATGCCCTTCATGATCTTGTGCAGCCACTTGTCGACTTCCTCGCCGTCCCAGAAGAGTCTCTCGGAGTTCTGAGACATCTCGAGTGCGGAGACGGAAACACCGCCTGCGTTGACTGCCTTGGACGGAGCAACGATCATGTTCTTCTGCTCGAGGAGATACTTCAGAGCCTCGTTCGTGGTCGGCATGTTCGCAACTTCGATGTAGTACTTGATACCGTTTGCGACAATCTTCTTTGCCTCATCGAGGTCGACGTCGTTCTGCGTTGCGCACGGCATCACGATATCGACATCCTTCTGGCCCCACGGCTTCTGGCCTGCGAAGAACTGAACGCCGAACTTATCTGCGTAATCCTGGACCTTGTTGCGGCCGGAGGATCTCATCTCAAGCAGATAGTCGATCTTCTCCTTGGTCGTAACGCCGTCCGGATCGTAGATGTAGCCGTCCGGGCCGGACAGGGTGACAGCCTTCGCGCCGAGCTCAGCGAGCTTGGTTGCAACGCCCCATGCAACGTTACCGAAGCCTGCAAGTGCGACTCTCTTGCCCTTCATCTCATCCTTCTCGTGCTTCAGAACCTCCTCGAGGTAGTAGACAGCACCGAAGCCGGTTGCCTCCGGACGGAATGCGGAACCGCCGAACAGCGGATCCTTACCGGAGAGAGAGCGCCGTTTGCATAGGAGGAAGTCAGTCTTCTCCAAGCGCCGAACATGTAGCCGATCTCACGGCCGCCGACACCGAGGTCGCCTGCCGGGCAGTCGACATCCGGGCCGATGAAGCGGAACAGGCCTTCCATGAAGGAACGGCAGAATCTCTGAATCTCGGCATCGCTCTTGCCGTTCGGATCGAAGTCGGAACCACCCTTAGCGCCGCCGATCGGAAGCGTGGTGAGCGAATCCTTAAAGGTCTGCTCAAAGCCGAGGAACTTGATGATGGAAAGGTTTACGTTCGGAGCGAAACGAAGGCCGCCCTTGTAGGGTCCGATTACGCTCGAGAACTGGACGCGGTAGCCGCGGTTCACGTGCATGTTGCCCTTGTCATCCTCCCACGGAACACGGAACATGATGACACGCTCCGGCTCGACCATTCTCTCGAGAATAGCGTTCTTCTCATACTCCGGATGTGCGTCGACCAGCGGGCTCAGCGAAGAGAAAACCTCCTCAACCGTCTGGCAGAACTCCGGCTCGTGCGAATTCTTCGCCTTAACCTCGGCAATGACTCTCTCAATGTACGGATTCAACTTGCTCATGTCACTTTCCTCCTACAGAAAATAAAATGATACAAAACGTTATGTGGCAGGTTTTTCAATATTTTCCCCGCTCACGATGACACCATTGTAACACTTTCCGGTAACTTTGCTATCAGTCTTCTCACTTTGGTTATTGTATATAGCGATAGGCGACGCACACCGGGCTGCTTGTCGCCTATTCCAAAGTCCTGTCTCTCTTACAGATGGAAGAAGCTCGTCAGGAAACCTGCGAAGCCTGTGATAATCAGGCCGTTCACAAAGTCGATGAAGAGCGATCCGACCAGCGGAACAATCATGAATGCGACCGGTGCCGGACCGTAGATGTTCGTGATTGCCTGCATGTTTGCCATTGCGTTCGGGGTAGCGCCCATACCGAAACCGCAGAAACCGGACGAAATGACAGCCGCATCGTAATCTCTGCCCATGATGTTGAAGACAACGAAGGATGCGTAGAACCACATGACGACAGTCTCAATGAGAAGAATCACAATCATCGGAACCGCAAGGTCCACGAGCTGCCAGAGCTTCAGGTTGCACATTGCAAGTGCAAGGAACAGAGACAGGCAGACATTGCCGAGTGCATTCATCTCGCCCATCGGCATCTTGACCTTGCGCGCTTCCTGGATGTTACGAATGATAGCGCCGACGATCATTGCGCCGATGTAAGCCGGCATCGTGAGCACCTTGCCGATGAAGAAGGAAACCACGGTTCCCGCGCCGACCGCAACGACAATGTAGAGTGCTGCGTTCAGAATGTTATCCTCATCGAGCGCTGCGGTGTCCGCGGAGACATCGACCGTTGTGGTCGGATGTGCTTCCTTTGCGCCGTCGGTGTTCAGGCCCTTCGACTTAAGGCCGTACTTCTTAATCTTGCCGTAAGCGATCGGGCCGCCCATCATGCAGCCCGAAATCAGGCCGTAGGTTGCCGCCGCGACCGCGACCGTGGTTGCGTTCGCAACGCCGAGATTCTCGAGGAAGGGACCCCAGGAACCTGCGGTTCCGTGTCCGCCGACCAGCGGAATGGAGCCCATTGCGAGACCGATGCGCGGATCGAGACCGAAAGCCTTTGCGCCGAGTGCACCGACCAGATCCTGAATCACGCACATCGCTGCGGAAATGCCAAGGAACAGAACGACACCGATGCCGCCCTTTTTCAGCATACCGAAGGCCGCCATATAACCGACCGAACAGAAGAATGCGGTCATGAAGACCTTCTGCAGAGTGACATCCATGTCGAACTCCATGACGCCCGTGCCGCGGAGCACCGCGTGCAAGATTGCAAAGACGAGTCCGCCGACAACGGGTGCCGGAATGCAGTAGCGACGGAGAAACTCAATCCGTGCGACCAATTCGCGTCCGATGAGCAGCATGACGACTGCGATTGCAAGCGCCTGATACATATCAAGCTTTACTGTTTGCATAGAAACCTCCTTTTCCCCCTATCGGCTGAGAGCGGTCTTTTCCCGGTTCGTTCCCGCCCGCGCCGATAACCGATATCTATATTATAGAGTACGGTTTCAAAAAGTTTCAAGAAGTTTCACAAATTCGATTGCGGTTTAAGCGCTTTGTTCGGCGAGCTGCATAAGACTCTCGATGAATTTCTTAATAGAAGGTTTACCGCCGTAGTTCTTTTTACCACGGATTAAATCCATCTCAGCGCGCACTTCCTCAAAGGGGAAAAGCGTGCTGCTGTAGCGCGTAAAGCTCTCGTTCAGGAAGTCCTCGAGACCGAGGTGGGCTAAGTTTGTGAGACCGACCGCTATCGCCCGGCGCATTCTCTGCTCCATGCTGCGCGGGTTGTCCGAGAGCTCCGAGCAGAGTTCCCGTATGCTCTCCTGCTGCAGGGACTTTTGCTCCCGCCGAATAAAGAGACAGAGATTCAAAATGTCCGTGCTGCCTTTTTCCCCCGCCATCCCGATATTTGCGAGTATGGCACTGATTTTCCGTCGACTCTCCTCGTCGCTGTCCTGCGGCGCTTTGCCCTGCCCGCTGAAGAGCACACGGCGTAGCGCCTCTATGGTTCTCTCGTTTTCCAGCTGGCGCGCGACCGAGCCGATCACCGAGCGAAGTTCAACGATGTTGATCGGCTTATTTAAGAAGAAGTCGACACCGGCATCGTAGGCCTTGCCTATCATGTCCTTCTGCGTCACCTGAGACAGCATGATGCACTTTGCGCCGCAACCCGCGCCCCGAAGGCGCCGCACAAGTTCCGCGCCGTCCATGCCCGGCATCAGAAAATCCACCAGAATGAGATCCGGCTTCAGCGCGGCAATCTGCTGTTCATCGCTGCCGTCCTCCTCCGAACTTCCTACCACTTCTCCGAGGCCCTGGTCCTCGATGAAATCACGGAGCGTGTCTATCATGCTGACATCGTCCTCAACGATATAAATTCTAAGTCCTCTCTCCATGGACAGCCCTTCCTTCGTCTGTATATGCAATTGCTCCCACCGGAATGCGAACGGTGAAGCAGGTGTTACCGGGCTCCGACTGCACTTCTATGCAGCCGCCGAAATGTTCTTCCACCATATTCTTGACACCGGCGAGACCGACACCGCGGTAGATGTTGCCGGTTTTCTCATCGAACTTGGTCGAGTAACCGAGGCGGAATATCTTTCCGAGTTTCCGCGGCAGGATGCCGGGACCGTTGTCCGAAACCTTGAACTCATACGTCCCGTCGTATTTTCGCTCCGAGACCATGATGACACCGCGCCGTCTGTCTCCCTCGATGGCCTCGATTGCATTGCCGACCAGGTTTTTGAGCACCGTCATCAGCGCGTAGTGTTCGCGGGTCAGGAAATCGTCCCGGCAGTCAAAAATCAGGCGTATGTCCAACTTCTTCTCGCGGAGTACGCTGTTCGAAGTCGCATCCAAAATCTCCATCAAATCGCGGAAGCGGATGTGGTCCTCGTCGTACTCATTCGCGGCAGTCTCCTCGAGTCCCCGCATGATGCGAAGATAATCCTTCTTGATCTCGTGGACATCGCGGGCAATATCCAGCGCGCGGCGCTGCATCTCATCGGGCAGTTCCTGCGCGCGGAGTTCCTCCGAGAGCCGGTAGGCGTTGCCCATGACGCGCTCTATTTCCTCCGAATTTTTCCGCATCAGATAGAGCTCGCTCTTTAAGCCCGTAATCATGAGGAAGAGGCGCTGGTAGCGGCTCTCCTGCTCGTGCCGCACCTGGAGCTCCCGGTACTGACGATCCATGACCAAAATGAGGAGCACCAGCGCCGAGCGAAGCAACGCGACCAAAAAGAGCACCAAAGAGGCATTCTCCGAATTGATCGCAGCCCCGAAAAAGTAGGCCCGAAACAGAAGTTCCGCCGCATTTGCGAGCAAATCGCAGAAAAAAGCCGCCGCAAACACCCGCGGCAGGGAGGTAAAGCGCTTGTTCGGAATTTGCAGTTTGAAGAGCAGGCCGTAACAGAGATAAAAGAGCGCGCCCGGGAGCTGCTGGTATACTTTGACGCCCTCCGGCCCGTGTAGCAAGAGGGATACCAGAACGCGGAACAAAAAGACAATGAGCGCGGTGAAACCGCAAGCCGAAAGGCTGTGGATTTGCGCCCCCATGGTCATCAGGAGCACCGGCAGAAGCACCACCGCAATCGAAATGCGGAAATCGCTGCTCAGCACATTGAAATAGAACTGTGAGAGCAGAGCGACCGTCGCGCCGATCAGCGCGCTGCGCCGCACCGGGTGAAATTCCAAGGGCCGCCTCAGAAAGCCGCCGTCCATCTGTTCGGAGCGCTCCGTCTCCCTTACTTCTCTCTCTGCCTGCACCGCAATTCCCCCCTTTCTTTCGCTCAACAGTATAGCATTTTATGCTATACTGTTCACACCAAAGCGCTTCGCTTTGTCTGTTTTTTTCGGAGGTCTTCTATGACGGTACCTGAAATTCTTCTCGCATTGCGTCCGCTCCTTGCGATACTTGTTTTATTGTTTCTGCTCCCGCGGCTTTTCGGCCGTCCGCTCCGCGAATTCTCGGGCTTTATTCACGATTTGAGAAGTCTGCTCCGCGCGGCCGAAGAGAGCAAAAAACTGGGGCCCACGGAGCGCTCCGTTCCGGATATGACAAAGCTCTTTCTCCCTGCTATCAACCGCGATTTTCCGGCCTTCAACTGGCCCGAAGAACGGGTCGCGATCGAAAAGCGCATTGTCTCCGTGCTCGCCGCAAGACAGGCGCTGGACTTAAGTAAACTCTCTGCTCCCTCCGAGAGCCTCCGGGAGCGCGTTCGCCTTGCAATCGAAGACGACCGCATGAATGAACTGACACGCAGTTTTTCCGACATCGTGATTCATAAGACCGCGATTGCAGACTATAAAAACCAGGCGACGCTGACGGAAATCCGACTGGTGAGTTCCATCGGCTTTACCGCTTCTCTTGCGGGCGATGCCGTCCGGAAAAGCGAGGGCAAGGCGCGGGCCGCGGCACTCGCCGCTCCCCACCGGGTCGAGACGACCGTCACTTCGGTTCTGGTCCATGTCCAGAGTGTCAACTACAAAAGCGGGTATCAAAAGATCACCGCTGTCTCCTGTCCGCACTGCGGTGCGCCCCTGCAGCGTGCCGATGCGAAATTTTGTCCCTTCTGTAAGAGCGCCCTTCTGCAGACGAACCGTCTGGTCTGGTCGCTCGAGGAAATCGAATTTCAAACCTTGGTCTGAGGCCGAGCGCAACAAAACGAACGGTGAATCAAAACGAAAAAAGACCGCCGCAGAAAACTGCGGCGGTCTTTTTTCGTTTTACTGTCTCTGAATCATCGCGAGGACTTCTTCGGCGGTCTTTCCGCTCTCCTCGATGGCCTTCATGATGACCAGCTGGGTCTCGGACTTTTCCTCTCTCCGAAGTTCCTTAATCTCGGCCTTCTTTGCCTTCACAGCCTCCTGAAGCTCCGTGAGCTCTGCGTTTGCTCTCTGCAATCTCTCCGCGACACTCAGTGTCGGCTTATTCTTCGCCCCCTTGGTGCGTGCCATCTTTCTTTCCTCCTCTTATTTATTTCTGCTCTAACTTTGCCTGTGCCTTGTTATCGAAGCGCTCCCGGTCGATAATCGCTCTCTGGTGGGTTCCCTCACCGATCAGGCCGCATTCATCGTGTGCCTCGACACGGAAGGTGAGAATCTTTCCGTTTGCGCTGATCTCCAGAAGTTCCGAATCAAAACTGACCTTCATTCCCTTCGGCGTCGCCGCAACATGACTCACATTGACCTGCACGCCTACCGTAGACTTTCCTTCGCCGAGCAACTCCTCCACGGAAGATGCTGCGGTATATTCCATATTTGCAATCATCATCGGCGTTGCGAGCACATGCACCGTGCCGCTGCCGACATGAATCGCAAGATCCTTTTCCTCAACCGTAATTTCCCGGTGTCCCTTGATTCCGATGTTCAGCATTTTGCTCTCCTTATTCGGCCTCATAAACCAAGCTTTTATCAAAACAATTCCTTACTAAGTGTTATAGCAAACTCTCTTTTTTCGTGCAAGTATTGTTTTTCAAAAATCGGTATTTATTCCAGCAATAAAATGCCCCTGTCCCGCATCACCGCGATATTTTGAATCTCATTGTCACCGCAGTAAAGCTCCCGAAGTTTCGGGAGGGCCGTGAGCGGCGAAATATCCTCGATGCGGTTTCCGCCGATGTCCAAAACTTCCACATTCGGGACGGCACTTGCGAAATTAAGATCCGTAAGCCCGCAGTGAATCAGGCGGAGTTCCCGAAGCGACGTGCAGTAAGAGAGCCGGGACAAAACATCGGAACCGTATTGTTGTTCGCTCCCGTACGGGCTGCTCTGAATCCCTTCGAAACCGATGACAGTCAGGCGTTCCAAAGCGGTATTTTCGCTGTCGGGCAGCGGGTCGATGACCAGCTTGGAATTACTGAAATCCGCCACAACGTTCTTCCCTATGACCTCAATCTCCGTGACCTGCGGAAATGCTTTCAGCGGAAGCGGGCCTTCGTCTCCGACCAGCTTGAGCGTTCTGAGTTTCGGCAGGGCCGAAAGACGCTCGATATTCGTATACCGATACGCGCTGCTTGAGATATTGAGACGCAGGCTCTCCAGATTCTCAAGACCGGCAAGCTGTGAAAAATCACTGCCTTCCCCGAAGTGATTCATGTAAATTGTGAGCTTCTTTAGGCTGCGGCAAGCAGCAACGGACGCCATGCTGTCCTCCTCGATTTCCGCTTCCTCAAGCGAAGTCAGCATGCTCAAATCCGGCGGAATCGCCTTTGCCCCCCAGGCACTGTTGGTCAGTCTCAGCTTTCGGAGCGCGGTCAGCGACTGCAGGGCATCCAGATTCTCAAGCGCCGTGCTGTCTCCGATGTCCAATACACGAAGCGCCGTGAACCCCCGGAGCGGCTCTATGCTGAGCAATTCCCGCGCGTCGTAAATACGCAATTCCTCAAGTTCGGTGAGCGGGCTCAGCGCATTGAGACTTTTTAACTCGGTGGCACCGACCAGCGTCAGGCTTCTGAGGCCGGTGAGGCCCGAAAGAAAGCGAAAATCCTTGACCGGATTTCCGTCCGCACGGGCAAGAATCTCCATCTCTTTGACCCCCGTGAGTTCCAAGAGATCCTCGTTTCCGTCCGCGCGAAGTTCTGTCGCGAGCAGTTCGAGCTGAGACAGCTGCTTTAAATCGGCAAGCGAGACATCCGCGCCGCGATCGACGATGATCAGCTTTTTGAGATTCGGGAAGTACTTTACCAGCGCTTCGACATCCTCCGCGTCATAGAGGCTCACACCGTTGAGTTCCTCGATTTGTGCCGGATTTGCGACAAAGGCGGCCAGTTCCTTCGGGGTTCGATCGTAGCTGCTTCTCTCCGAGAGATGCAGATATTTTAACTTCGTCAGATTGGCCAGGTTGTGCGCATATTCCTCGGATTCATAGGAAAGGCGAACATCGCCTCCGGTCGCGGTCTCCCCGACATAAAGTCCCTCCAGATTCGGAAACACCTGGAAGTCTGTCCCATCGATTTCAACCGTCCGCTCGTCGTACACCAGAGGAATGCGCTTCTCGCTGTCATCCGTAAAGCCGACTTCCAGCCATTGCAAACCGCTCAGTTCCCTTTGGAACGAAATCGTCTTGACGCGCGCATAATCCTCTTCCGTAATTGATGCGGGATCCTTCTCGAACGCTTCCGCAAAGAGCCGGGTCAGCACCGGATCGTGAAGGCTCGTCTCGTACTTCGGCGCGACCGTCTTTTGCACCTTACGCCCCGTGCGAAAGATGGCGGGCAGGAACAACATGAAAAACACCGAAAGCAAAATAAAAGCAAGCAGGGCAAGGAAGAAGCCCTTCTGCTTCGCCTCGCTTTTTTCGATGTTTCCGAGCGTGACATTGACATTGACGGATTTATCTTTTTCCTCGATGTAGAGCGGCGTCCCGCAAGAAGGGCAGACGCTTTTTCCGCTTTGTTTGATCAAAATACTGTTCCCGCAATGCGGGCATCTTATTTTTGTCGGATTCATTTTCCTCGTCCTTTATTCGATCAGTGCAATTCCCTTTATTTTGTAAGATACCGATGTTTTGAATCGCGTTTTCCGTATAGACCAGGCAGCGAAGCGACGGGAGCCCCGAGAGCGGCGCGACATCCTCAAAGCGATTGTCTGCGATATTGAGGAATTGAAGGGCAGTGAGCCCCTCCGCGAACTTGAGATCCGAGAGATTGCAGTGCTCTATGCGCAGCTCCCGGAGCGATGGGCAGTGCGCGAGGAAATCGAGCACCGCGCTTCCCTCCTCAAACCCGTCTCGGTAGTCCCCGCGTCTCAGCCCGTCGAAGCCATAGACCGAGAAGCTTTCCAGCGCGGGGTTTCCGCCGCTCGTCACCTTACTCAGGGTGAGCGACCCCGACGGCGTACCGCCGACGATACTCTCTCCGATGATCGTAATTTCTTTAACTTGCGGGAAGTAATCCAAAGAAATCGGATTGGTGTCGCAGCGCAGGGTTACCTTGCTAAGAGACGGCAGCCCCGCGAACACCTCTTGATGCAGGAGCTCCTCCGAGGTGCTTGCGAGGTTCAGCCTGAGTTCTTCAAGACCTGTCAGTCCCGCGAGCGGGGATAAGTCGCTGCCGTCCCCCGTGCGCTCCGCGAGCAGGGTGAGTTTCTTGATACTCCGGCAGTTCGCAATGCTCTCTGCATCTCGCGCGTAGAGTTCAAGCTCCGCGAGAGAGGTGAGAGAACTCAGATCCGGCACTGTCCCGGACGGCGGCCAATCATCATCACAAACGCGCAATTTTTCCAGCTTGGTGAGCGCGGGAAGGGCCGCATAGTCCGTGATATCGGTGCAGTCTCCGATATCCAGTACGCGCAGTTCCGTGAGGCCGCGGAGCGGCTCTATGCTGACCACATCGCTGCCGTCGAGAAGGCGAAGCTCCCGCAGGTTTGTGAGCGCGCTCAGCATATTGAGGCTCTTAATGTCATTGCCGTCTCGTACGGTGAGGCTTTCAAGCTGGGTGAGTCCGGAGAGAAAACGCAGGTCTTTTACGTTCTCCCCCGAATCGACTGCCTGAATATCCAGCGCATTGAGCTGTGTGAGTTCAAGGATGTCCTCATTTCCCTTAAGGCGCAGGGTGGCCGTGAGACTCTCAAGCTCCTTTAAGTCCTTTAACGCCGCGAGCGAGACTTCGTCATTTCTCCAGCCGACGCGGAGTTCTCGGAGCTTCGGGAACTGTCTCACCAGTTCTTTGACATCTTCCGGGCGAAAAAAGAAAACCCCGCCCAGTGCTTCGATTGATGCGGGATCCGCAAAGAGCTCCGCAAACTCGGTCGGACCTCTGCTGTTGCCGACATTCGAGAGATACAGCTTTTTTTAAATGTTTCAGATTGCCGAGGGTATTCGTGTATTCCGAGGAGCGAAACGAGAGGCTCACATCGTAGCCTGCGGCAGTGGCGGTATCCAGTTCTTCCAGCATGGGGAAGGCCTGAAAGTCGGTTCCGTCCAGTTCTATCTCGTCCGTGGTGTTGCGGAGCATGGGGACGCGCGTTTCGCTGCCGTCCGCGAATCCCACCTCCATCCAAGTGAGATAATCGTTCTCTTTCCGGAAGGCAATGCGCCTTACACTTTGATAGTCCTCCGCCGTAAATTCGGACGGCTCCTTCTCAAATACTTCCGCGAAGGCTCTGCGAAGCACCGCATCGTGCACTTCGCTTGCATAGTGATTCCGAACTCTGCTCTCCGTCTGCGTGCGCCCCGTGTTGCTGCGGAGCAGGGACGGAAGGAGGGTCAGACACAGCAGAAGGACAATTGCACCGCCGCCGATGAAGGCCGGAATATAATTCGGCACTTCAGGCTTGGTTTTTCGCCCCAGGTTTACATTAATTTCAACCTTCTTCTCTTTTTCTTCAACATAGAGCGCGGTCCCGCAAAAGGGGCAAGCCACCTTTCCGCTCTGCTTAACCAGTATGTTGTTTCCGCAGTGCGGGCAGCGAATTTTCGTCGGATTCATCCTATTCTCCTCATCTGATTGGGACAAACAAGCGGCAGCCCCTAAGTCAAAGCGTACGCACGAAGTCGAACACCGTGTGAACACAGTCCTTCAGGCCGAGTTCCCCGGGTTCCGCGCTCACATGCGTCTCATATTCCTGCGCTGCCTTGGGCGCTTTCTTCCGCGCCCCGCGGCCGAGCACCGGCAATACAATAAAGAAAATGCTCGCAAGTGCGCAGACTGTCATCGAGATTGCAAACAGTTCCGAAGACATCCGTCTGCCGTAGTTCACTTCGGCTATCCCACTCTTTTTAACCGGCTTCTCTTCTTCGATCCGGAGCTCACCTCCGCAGACACGACATTTCGTCTTGCCGCTCTGCTTCAGCGCTATGCTGCTTCCGCAGTGCGGGCAGCGGACTTTTGTCGGATTCATTCCCGTCTCCTCGCCGTTTATTCGACCAGAACTATGCCTCTGTTCTTTAATAACGCAATGTTTTGAATCACATTATCCGTGTAGCGCAGATAGCGAAGCTTTGACAGCGCGGTGAGCGCCGCAATATCCTCGACGCGATTGTCGCTGAGGTCCAAAAGCTCCAGATTGGGGAAGGCCTCCGTAAATGAGAGCGTATCGATGCCGCAACGGCCGAGGCGCAGCTCCCGGAGTGTTGTGCTGCGCCAGCCCTCAAACCGCACCTTGTTGTGCGCGTAGACGCTGAGACGTTCCAGTGCAGGGGCATCCGCCTCGGTCTCCGCGCGAATTTGCAGTTCGGCATCACTGCCGCCACTTCCCGCATCCTCGCCGAGCACGGTGAGCTCCGCGACCGCCGGAAAGGCATGCAGCGGAACCGTTCCCCTCTTTGCAGCAGAAGGTGACTTTTCGAAGCTTCGGCAGTTCCCGGAGTGCATAGAGCGTTTCCGTATTCTGCGCAGCGCTCTCGACATTCAACGTAAGTTCCTCGAGTTCCGAAAGGCGCGCAAGTCCCGAAAAATCCGTCTTGCTGTCAAAGTGACTGAGAAAGAGTGTGAGTTTTTCAGTTTCCGGCAGCGGGCCAGCTGCGGGAGCGTCTCCGCACCGCACTCGAGTTCTTCGAGCGCCGGGATCAGGGTCACATCCGGTATGAAACGCCCCGCCTGCCAGCCGTCGGAAATTCTGAGTCTTTTGAGCTGCGGAAGCTCGTAAAGTGCGGCATAGTCCGAAAGATTGAAACTGTTCCCGAGATCCAGCGTTTCAAGCGCCGTGAGCGCCCGGAGCGGCTCTAGGCTCGTGAGCTGTGTCGCGCCCGAAAGGCGCAGTTCCCGCAACTTTGTCAGGGGCTTCATATCGTTCAAATTCCGGAGCGCAACGGCGTCGCGGAGGGTGAGCTGCTCCAGTTCTGTGAGTCCCGACAAAAAGCGGAAATCTTCGATGTTCTCATCCCCCTCTGAGGCAATGAGTTCCATATCCCGCACCCCCGTGAGCGCGAGTAAATCCTCGTTTCCCGCGCGCCGCAACGGGGTATAGAGTGCTCTAAGCTCCTTACATTCCTGTAATCCGGACAAGCTAACCCCTAACTCCCGCCTCACAATTCGCAGCTTTCTCAAGTTCGGAAATGTGCGAACAAGTTTTTCGACATCCGCCGTCGCATAGAGTGAAACCCCGCCCAGTTCTTCCATTGCGCCGGGATTCGCAACCATATATGCGAGTCCCGCCGGGCTTCCGGGGTAGTCCCCCGAATCCGGCAGATAGAGACACCTCAGCTGCTTCAGATTGGCAAGCGTATTCGCGTACTCCTGTGAAGAAAACGTGACATGAAGCAAAGAGCGCTGCCCCGACATATCGAGCGTTTCGAGATTCGGGAAAGCCTGAAACGAGTTCCCGTCGAGGGTGATGCCTTCGCCGTTGTTGACAATCGGAATCTGTACTTCGCTTCCGTCTTGCAGCGACACATTCATGCGGACCAAAAACCAGTCTACGGTCTCAAAGCGAATTCCCCGGACACGCCGATACTCTTCCGGCGTAATCGCGTCGGGATCTTTTCGGAACACTTCCGAAAAGGCGCGCCGCAACACCGGATCCGTCAGCGTGTCGGCATACTTGGGACTGTACTTCGAAACGAAAGGCAGGGTCACGCGAATTGCTGCGTCCGTGCTTCGCTCCTTCCCCTTTGCAAAGGCCGCTTTATAGCCACCGAGCACAGCGCCGCTTGCCAAAAGCAACGCGAAGGGCACAACAACGCTTCGAAGCTTACAGCCCAGCCCGCTCGCTTTCATTTTTTTGTCTCCCCGTTCACGTTGAAGCTCTCCAGAAATTGCAGGGACGAAAGCTCCGGAAGCGCCGCGACTTCATCCGCCCGAATCTCCGCATTCTTTAAATACGGCACACTCCCAAGCGCCGTGAAATCCGTAATTTGATTGTCCTCCAGTGTCACCGCGACCAAGGATTTCATGCCCGAAAGCGGCGATATATCCTGTACGCCCGTGTTTTTCAGCGTAAGGCTCTGCAGCTGATTCAAGCTCTTCACGAAAGCGAGATCCGTGAGCTTCGGCGCATCCTGTATCGTGAGGGTCTCCAAATAAGGAAGACGGGCGAGCGCGCCGAAGTCGGTAATTGCCTCCGCGTGCTCAATCGTGAGGTATTTTAAGCCGGTAATTTTCTGAAGTTCGTCCAGGTTCTCCGCACCGGAGATGGTATAGCGCTCCATCTGCTGCGTTGCCGCACTCGCAGCCGCCGCACTCTCCGCGTTTTGCCGCCGCGCGGAGGCATTGCTGTCCGCGATGCCGAGCACCACCGGAACCAGAAGGCAGGCAGCGGTAATCCCCCCGACAATGAGTTTCTGCCCCAAGCTGAGTCCGATATCCGGTCCCGCGGAGGCCGGCGCTGTCTCGCGGTTTCCGTAAAAATTCACCTTGATTTCGGGTGCGGAAATATCGACACGGAGCGCACTGCCGCAGTACGGACAGACCGCTTTGTCCTGACCTTCTTCCCATTGCAGCGCGGCGCCGCAGTGCGGGCAGGTCAACGAAGTAATTTTCATTCTCATCCCCTCGCTCATGCCAATGAGCAGGCGGTTCCCCGCCTGCTGATTTTGATACTTTGATTATACTCTTTCCGCCCCTTTTTGGAAATACCGCGCCGCCGTCCGGTTATATTTATCGTTGACTAACAAATGCGCACAGTGGTAAATTGAACAGGCTTTACAGGGAGTAGGGAGCGTCCTAGGGGCGTTTCAAGTCAACAAAATGGCATTCGCCTGGCTTGGATTAAATCGCGAGACTGAGAAAGCACGCAGTGCGTGCTCTCGGTCTCTTTTTATTTTCCTTTTAAACCACAAGCGGGAGGTTCAGCGAATGAACGCACAAGCGGGATTTATTTTGAACAGCATATTGCTCGGCGCGGGACTTGCAATGGATGCGGTCTCGGTATCGGTCGCAAACGGACTCGAAGAACCGGGGATGTCCGGAAAAAAAACCGCGGGCGTAGCTGGAACCTTTGCCTTTTTCCAGTGGCTCATGCCCATGCTCGGCTGGTTCTTTGTGACTTCTCTCCTCTCTGTATTTCGCGCGGTCGACCCCTTCCTTCCCTTTGTCTCCTTTGCCCTCCTCCTCTACATCGGCGGTAAACTTTGCCTCGAGGGCATCAAGAGCGAAACGGACGAAAATCCGGACAGCGGACTCGGCATCAAGGCTCTGTTCTTACAGGGCATCGCGACTTCGATCGATGCACTCTCGGTCGGCTTTACGCTGGCCTCCTACCGAGCCGCAGAGGCCTTGCTCTCCTCGGTCCTGATTGCCCTCACCACCTTTTTTTCCTCTGTCTCGGCGCACTCCACGCCGGGAAACAGGCGGGAGCGGTCTTAAACCGCCAGGCCAAGATACTCGGCGGCCTCATCTTAATTGTCATCGGCGCGCGCATTTTTATCGCAGCTTAAGCCCGGGAGCAAGCCCGACGATGCCGCGCTTTCCGGCACATCAGAGAATTGAAAAAGGAACCGAAAGGCTTTCGCCTTTCGGTTCCTTTTTCTGTCGGCACAGTGCTCTCGCCTTGCGCCCTGTCTCGATTAATAGTTCTCTGCGAGAATCTCGAAGAATGCCTGCGGGTGCTGGCAGGTCGGACATACCTGCGGTGCCGAAGTGCCGACCACAACGTGTCCGCAGTTACGACATACCCAGACCTTGACTTCGCTCTTCTTGAAGACTTCCTGCATCTCGACGTTCTTTAAGAGCTTTCTGTATCTCTCCTCGTGGCGCTTCTCGATTGCGGCAACCATGCGGAACTTCGCTGCGAGCTCCTTAAAGCCCTCTTTTTCCGCCGTCTCGGCGAACTCGACATACATGTCGTTCCACTCGTAGTTCTCGCCCTCTGCCGCGTGGAGGAGGTTGGTCGCCGTGTCCGCAATGCCGTTCAGCTCCTTGAGCCACATCTTTGCATGCGCATTCTCGTTCGTTGCGGTCTCCTCAAAGAGAGCGCCGATCTGCTGAAAACCTTCCTTCTGCGCCGTGGAAGCGAAGTACAGATACTTGGTTCTCGCCATAGACTCGCCGGCATAAGCCTTCTGCAGGTTCTTCTCGGTCTCGGTGCCTGCGTACTTGGTCTTTACATCGTTGCCGCTTGTGATCTTCTTCTCGTCTGCCATGTTATCCTCCTCTAATTATTGTGAATTCTCTAACAATTCCTACTCCCCTACTATACCACGATTTCCGCACAGTTCAAGCATTATTTTAAGAATGATTCCTAATTTGTATTCGTCATAACTAACGCATTCTCACACCCGTTTTTTTTTGCTTCCTTTTGTTTTGCCTTATGACTCTCCACGTTTGTTCTCCCCTATCACGCTCTTACGCAGCTTCCTTTCTTCCTTCCGACTCGCCCTGAGCCCTTCCGGACAGAGCGACACTCCCTTCCCTTCCATCCCCCGATATCACGCCTTCGAAGTATTACGGCAGGTTTTCAAACGCCTTCTCCCGGTTTTTCTCCGTCTTGCCACGCTCCTCCGTCACACTGTCGCTCTCCTTGCCGTCCTCTCCCGATGCTCTATGCGCCAAATACAGAAAAAAGGCGGCGGACACAGGGTCCGCCGTCTCTCATTGAGGGTAATGAAATAGCAAGGGTAATGCAAGTGGGGGTATTGCAAGTAAATTCTTTTCTGTGAATCCGGTACTCCGGGGTCTGCGTTTTTCTTACGCTTCCTTGCCGAAGAAGAGCTCGATATCGTCCTCGACGGAGCCGATGCCGGCAATGCCGAAGTTGTTGACCAGGACATTCGCGACATTCGGGGAAAGGAAGGCCGGGAGCGTCGGTCCGAGGTGGATGTTCTTCACGCCGAGGTAGAGAAGCGCGAGGAGCACGATGACTGCCTTCTGCTCGTACCAAGCGATGTTGTAAGCCAGCGGAAGCTGATTCACGTCATCGAGACCGAAGATCTCCTTCAGCTTGAGCGCAATGACCGCCAGAGAATAGGAGTCGTTGCACTGACCTGCGTCGAGCACGCGCGGGATGCCGCCGATGTCGCCGAGATCCAGCTTGTTGTACTTGTACTTTGCGCAGCCCGCGGTCAGAATCACAGCGCCCTTCGGCAGTGCCTTCGCGAACTCCGTGTAGTAGTCACGGCTCTTTGCTCTGCCGTCGCAGCCTGCCATGACGACGAACTTCGTGATGGCACCGCTCTTCACCGCATCGACCACCTTATCGGCAAGCGCAAAGACCTGTGCGTGTGCGAAACCGCCGACAATCTTACCGGTCTCAATCTCGGTCGGCGGCGGGCACTGCTTTGCCTGCTCGATGATCGGGCTGAAATCCTTGACCTGGCCGTAGGGCGCATCGATGTGCTTGAGGCCCGGGAAGCCCACGCAGCCGGTGGTCCAGACTCTGTCCTTATAGCTGTCCTTCGGCGGAATCAGGCAGTTCGTGGTCATGAGGATGGGTCCGTTGAAGCTCTCGAACTCCTCCTTCTGCTTCCACCAAGCGTTTCCGTAGTTGCCCGCAAAGTTCGGGTACTTCTTGAAGAAGGGATAGTAGTGCGCCGGGAGCATCTCGGAGTGCGTGTAAACATCCACACCCGTGCCCTGGGTCTGATCGAGCAGCATCTCGAGGTCCTTCAAATCATGGCCGGAAATCAGGATGGCCGGATTCTTGCGGACGCCGATGTTGACCTCGGTAATCTCCGGGTTGCCGTAAGCGCCGGTGTTTGCGCCGTCGAGGAGCGCCATGCCCTCAACGCCGTACTTACCGGTCTCCAGGGTCAGCGCAACGAGATCGTCGACCGAGAGGCTGTCATCGAGGGTCTTAGCGAGCGCCTCCTGCAGGAAGCGATCCACTTCCTCGTTCTCGCGGAGCAGTGCGTTCGCGTGCTTCGTGTAAGCCGAGAGGCCCTTGAGTCCGTAGGTGATGAGCTCGCGAAGGGATCTCACATCCTCGTTCTCGGTCGCGAGAATGCCGACTTCCGCCGCTCTCTCCGGATAAGCGCTCTCCGGAATCTCCTCGGTTGCCGCGAGCGGCAGCTTCGAAGCATCGCTAAGCTCCTTCCGGAGCGCGTCGCGACATGCGAGCGTATCCGTGATGCGCTTCTCAATCGCCTTGCGATCGAAGTTTGCGTTCGTAATCGTGATGAAGAGGTTCATCGAAACGAGGTGATTCACCTCTGCCGCAACCGGCTTGCCCTCCGCTCTGAGCGCGGTCGTAACCGCCGAGAGACCCTTGGTCACATAGATTAAAAGGTCCTGCGCTCTTGCAACATCGAACTTCTTGCCGCAGACACCCTGCACGGTGCAACCCTTGTTGCCCGCGGTCTCCTGACACTGATAACAAAACATTTTAGCGTCCATTGATATCCTCCTGTTTTCATATGAACCGGAGCGACTTGCTCCGTGCTTATGTTCTTTACAGGGAAGATAGTATCACCGAGAGACGCAGAATTCCGTTGCTATGGCAACGTCTTCTCGATTTGCTTTGTATTTTTTTCCATACGCCACAGCAGAATGAATAACACCGGGATGCAAATCAAGGAGGCGAGGTTCACCAGCAGATTGGCGAATTCGCCGTCAAAGCCGGGCGGCAGAGTCCCCGAGAAATTGTTGACCAGATGAACCAGGAAGGGCCAGATGATCTTTCTTGTCTTTGCGTAGAGATAGCCCAGAATGAGACCTATCATAAACGTATAGACCGACTGCACAAAAATCTCGTGCCAAATGCCGAAGAGCAGCGCCGAGAGAATGATGGCAGCGCGCTCACTTTTGAAACTGCGCTCAAAGAGATGAAACACGAGGCCGCGGAATAAGAGTTCCTCGACCAACGGCCCTATGACGGAGACCGTTAGGAGCATCCAGATATAATCGCCCTGCTCGAAGGCGCCCATCTCGCTGTTAAAGGTGTCATAACTCGACTGTAAAGCCGGAATCGAATTTTGAATGGCCTCCGCAAAGTTAAGCCAGAGCAAGGACACGCCGCCCGCGCCGAGCCCGATCAGCAACATCCGAAACGCGCCGCCGAACGGTCGAAAGGCAAGGGTCGCGTTTTTTTCCGGATAGCCTCGTTTGATGCGTTTCCAAAGCCAAATAAAAGAGACTCAGAATTGCCGCGGAGCAGGTATACCCCAAATTGCTGTTGGCCTCAAGATAACTTGCGCTTACACCGACAGCGCCGAGCACCGTCTCCGAAAGCACCGCCAGTATGGCATCGAGATACGCATAGCTGTAGGCCAGCAAGAGCGCACACAGAATCAGACCGAAGGCAAACGCCTTTTCCCGCGCCTTCATTGGTCCATGACCTCGCCGACGCCGTTCAGAATATAGTTCGGTCGATACGGATACTGCTCGCACTCCTCTCGCGTTGTGACACCGGAGAGCACCAGCACCGTCGTGAGGCCGGATTCAATGCCCGCAATGATATCGGTGTCCATGCGGTCGCCGATCATGACGGCATTCTCCGAGTGCACGCCGAGGAGACGAAGGCCGGTCCGCATCATCAGGGGATTCGGCTTGCCCACAAAATAGGCCTGCTTGCCGGTTGCGAGTTCAATCGGCGCAATCAGCGCGCGGCAGGCGGGCGCAATGCCGCTCTCGGTGGGACCGGTCAAATCGTAGTTGGTGCCAATCAGCTTGGCCCCCGCATTGACTAAGCGTATGGCCTTGGTAATTTGCGCCAAGTTATAGGAGGAGGATTCTCCGACCACCACATAGTCCGGATTCACATCGTTGTAGGTGATTCCCTTGTCGTAGAGCGCATTCAGAACGCCGTGCTCACCGACCACATAGGCCGAGCAGCCCGGTGCCTGCCGATTCAGGAAATGCGCGGTCGCAAGCGCACTCGTGTAAAAGTGAGATTCATCGACCTCCAGCCCCATGCGCTCCAGTTTCTGCTGCAGCTCCTTCGGCGTATACTGGCTCGAGTTCGTGAGGAAGAGAAAATTCTTATTCTCGCGAAGCAGCCACTCGACAAACTCGCGCACCCCGGGGAGTATCTTGTTCCCGTGGTAAATCACGCCGTCCATGTCGCAGATAAAGCCTTCTTTTTCTCGCAACATTGTTTCCATTGTTTCTCCTTTCCAAAGAACGATACCCGCGCTTTAGAACTGCGCGGGTATCCTTTGCTCAGGCGTTTCGGCATTTCTCCCAATACGCCCGCATCCTGTGAAAACTATCCTCGCTGATTACATGTTCCACCAGACAAGCCTCTTCTTCGGCGGTCTCCGGCGCAATGCCGATTTCCTCGAAGAGTTGACGGAAAAACTCATGCTTCTCAAAAGTCTTCGCAGCGGCATCTTCGCCGATTTCTGTCAGCTGGATGCGCCAGTCCTCGCGGTGAATGTAACCCTCTTCTTCCAGCTTTTTGAGCGCAACCGAGACGCTCGGCTTCGAAAAGTTCATGAGCTCCGCGATGTCGGTGGGGCGGCAAGCGCCCTTCTCCTTGATGATGCGAAGTATGCTCTCCAGATAATCTTCGCTCGACTTGCCAAGTTCGTGCTTTTCCTGACTCATGCCGCCTCCTTTGTCCTGACTTCAAAAAACCGAAGCCGTAAGGCCGGCTCCGGTAGAGTTTCCGTTAACTAACAAAATAGCACAGCGGAGGACTTGCGTCAAGCCGCCTCAGTCTTCCCTGCTCTCCTTGTCGTAAATACTGAGCGGGCGCGCATCCCGGCGGAACACCCGCGCGGCAAGCCAGGGTAAGCCCTCCGCCTCAAAGAAGGCACTCATGCGGCGCACGGTCGCATCGAAATCCCAGGCGATGAAATCGATGTAGCCGCAGAAAATGCCGGTTGCCCCGCCGATGAAACTGCAGCACTCCGCCCCTCGGGTGTCTCCATATGCGCCTTTGCCCTGTCCCGTAGCGCTAAGATTTCCTCCGAGCGATTTTCTCCGCGGAACCCGGAGAGCGGGTAGATGAAGAAGCCGGCCACCGCACCGTCTGCCTGTAACTCATTGACCATGCGATCCTCGCCCTGCAGGTACTCGCTGACCAGAGTCGGGCAGAGACTTGCGCCCGAGATGGTGTCGAGACGATAGTCGGCATTCGGGTCTTCGCTCGGATCTAAGCTGTAAAAGGTATAATTTTCCGCAATGACTTCCTCCGCTGTGATGTCGAGCTTGGCGCCGCAGCGCGAAAGCTCCTCCGGAAGTTCGGAGAGCAGGCAGGATGTTCCTTCGGCGGGCGTTTTCAGCACATCGAAGCTGCGGATGTAGCGCATATTGACGAGTTCCCCGAGCAGCTGGTCCGTGAGCGTCGTTAAGAGCCACCAGACTCTTCCCTCATCTTCCGTAAGAAGGGGGAGCAGCTTCTCGCAGTAGAGCTTGACCCCGTGGCGGTCGCCCTTTCCCGCCTCGAGCCAGACCTGTACGTCCTCGCCCCGAATCGGCCCCTCGCCCGCATCGAGCGCGAGACCGCTCATGCGCTGCCGTCCGACCAGGATATTCCAGTGTGCCGCGACTTCCGCGGGCACATGGCGCTGAAAAATAACAGTCCTCGAGGAGCACTTCGATGCTGCCCTCGGGCGTCAGGATGAGCTCATATTTTTCGCCGTTAAAGCCGAGTTCAAAGGCCTGGTTCTCAAGGGCCTCGCGCAGAATATCGCCGCATTTCTCGATCAGCTCATCACCGCGCACATGTTCCGTGTCCTCATCCATGATGCGTCGAAGTTCCGCTTCCTCCGCGGCAAAGCGCTTCCAGACACTTTGCGTTCTCTCGCGCAGATTTTCGGCAAAGCGCGGCAGCGAGATGCGCCGCTCGCAGTCCTCAATGAAATTCTGTGTGTCCTCATCGCCGGGAAGTGCGGCAAGCGCCTCACGGAAATGGTGTAAGGCCCTTCCCTCCTGATCCAGATAGTAATAAGCGTAGCCCAGGCGGAAATTCCAACGGTGATCCCCCTCAAAATAGGCCTCGTGGCGCTTTAAGAGCGCAACCGCCTTCCGAAACAGTTTGCGGTCCGTTGCCTCCGCCACGTTGTTATAGGCGCGCGCCAGCTCGCTGTCGAGTTCCGGCGTTCTCTCCTCCTCCGGAAGCGCCTCAATCGCATCGACTATTCTTTGATGCTCCTCGTTCTCAAACCACTGCGCACACTGTTGTAACAAATCCATGCTCTTCTCCTTTTTCTCAGACCGATTTGAAATCACAGAGCGCTTCCTGCGCCGTGACTCGTCTTAACTCCTCCCTGACTTCTGTCAACGCAAAGCCGAGCAGGTTTTCTCCCTTCCACTTGAGCGGATTATCCGCTGCCTCCTCCTGCTCCGTAAGCCCTATGCCCCAGACGCGGTCGTAGGGGCTGGCCTCGACCAATATTTTATCGCCGGTCGAGAGCAGAAAGTCCCGGAGATCCGGGTTTTGACTGAATTTGAGCCAGCTCCCGTTTAATACGATGGCATAGCGAAAGCGCTGCCAGACCGCCTCCTCAAAGCCTCTCACCTCTCGGCCGAGCGCCTTAATGCGCTTCGGATCTCTTAAGGAAAGAATCTCTGCCCTGTGTTCCGCATCGCCGAACAGCTCGGCTTTCTTTGCCATCATATACTGCTCGGCGGAGCTAAAGCGCTCGCCCTCGCCGTAAAATTCCGCCTTCCACCACTGGCTGAACGCGCTCTTTGTCACGCTTCCGTCCTTCGCGGGCTGATGTCCCCAAAAGAAGCAGTACTTTTGCTTTTTCCCGGCAAGCTTCTGTTTTCCGAGCTGCGCCCGCGTGTACTTAGGCGCGCCGTCCGGGTTTCGAGTCGCGAGGCAAAAGTCCCCCCCGCTCAAGGTACACTGCCCTATCCTCATCGTCCCACCAGCCGGCCCAGGTGAAGGGCTCCGGGAAGCGCGCGCGGTATGTTTCCCGCTCCTTTTCGCCGAGCGCCTCAAACCAGGATACAAAGCGGTCCAGGTAATCTTCGCCGCTGCCCATGCGAAATCCGAGACTGTAGCGCTCATATTCGGGATAGGCGAGCCACGGCGGCGGCATATAAGCCGACGGTTTTAATCCCACCAGAAATACCAGATTTTCGAGCGGCTAAGGCTGTCCGCCAGCGCGCCGAGCGGGGCGCTGCTCTGATCGAGATCCGGGCAGAAGCCGTAGTGCTCGATTGCAAGCTCCAAAGCCCTGTTTTCCGGCACCGGTGCCGGGAGGAAAAACTCGAGCTCGTCGTGCGACATAGTACTCGGCCAAGCGCCGTACTGCTCCGCCCAGTACTTCGTGACCGCCATGAGCTCCTCTGTGCCCGGGCAATCGTTCCAGCCGCCGAAGGGCAGATAGGCAAAGATCTCCCAGGCATGTTTCACCGGAATCTTTGCGAGTATTACCGGCGCAGTCTCCTCGCTCCGATAATCTCGGTAAGCGGAAAAGCAGTCGATTTCCTCGCCGCCCTCTACCGCACCGACAATTTCTCTGTCCCAGTCGATCTCATCGTCCTCGGCCTCTTCTCTGCGGTCGGCAAGGTAGCCCTTTAAGATTTCCCGCCCGTCCGGAAGTTCTCGCGAGAGCTGCTCACGGCGATAGGCGGCCACCGCCGCGGCATCAAAGCGATAGTCATCCTCCCCGTCGGAATCCGGGTCTGAATTCATGATGAGGCACTCAAAGAGTACCTCATCCACCTTGATGAGCATGGGCACATAGCCTCCGTCCGTTGCATCGCGGCGCGCATCACGGTAGGCCGCATACAGTTCCGTATCATCCCGCATGGGCGGAAAATAGCGGCATTCGCAATCCAAGTACTGCATCATCGCCTCGGCAAGTTCCGAGGGCTTTCCGTTCTTCTCTTCCATATAAACCGTCTCCGTTTTACCTCGCGGCGCAGATCTGTCGCCGCGAGCTTATAGCCTTTTTTGTTTCGTACTTCTTTTCGTTTCGTGCTTTTTCTTCTGTCAAACACAGCTCCCGTCCATGCGGCACTGCGTTCCTCCGCAGCGCTTCAAAGCGACGCGGTTTCAGCAAAGCTCGCAAATCGGCTCGCCGCAGGGTTGAAAGCCTTCGTCAAAGGGCACGAAGAGATAGAGCCGACCGGCCGACGTTTCCCCGGTGTCATAACCCAGCGCAAAGACCCCGTAGCTTTCATCCTGATCCAGCGCGAGCTCCGTCAGCGGAAGCGCCGCAATATTCTCCCCCGGGAAAGCGTTTCTAAGAACTTCCCGCGCCTTAAGGTCCAACTCCGGAAGTTCCTCCTTGAGCCGTTTCCAAAAGAGCGCATCGCGAGAGGGCGGCTCTTCCGCACTGCCGCCGTCCCGACTGAGATTGAGCATCTGCCCGGCATAGGCTGTCTTACAGCAGAGTCTCGTCCCGCAGGCAAAGACCTCTCCGTTCCAGAGCGCAGATACTTCGTCCCAAAGGAGTCTGCTCACAGCGCCTCCAAGACCTTCGAGAGCGCTGCTTCCAAGGCCGGTGTTCTCGCAGCCTCAATCTCCTCTCGCTCTGCGAGTACGGCCTGCCAAGTATAATAGTAAAAGCTGTAAAAGAGCGCATCGGGGAAGACATCCTCGTCCTCGTAGCGAAGTTCATCCGCCTCTTCATCGTACTCCTCCGACCAGAGATACTCTTCCAGGAGGAGATCCGCAAAGCGCGGCAGCGGCGCCGCGTGCTCCATGGTATCGCCGAGATGATAGCAGCCAAGCAGGCAGTCAAAGAGTTCCGTGAGCTGTCCCGCCAGATAGGCCGCCACGGGGTTTTCGGCGCTCTCACGCAGCGCCTTTCCCAAAATGCGCGCGAGAAACACGCTCGCAAACGGCGTCGCGTGCCAGAGGGTATCCTGGTGCTCCACATTGTAGCCGAGTTCCTCAAATGCCTCCCGGACACCGTCCGCATCCCGCATCTCTTCCAGAACGGCAAAGTACTCCGGAAAGGCGGTCGCTCTGCCGTAAACCGTCGTGAGCCTCTGCCAGGGCACGTCGCTCACGCGAAGCCCTTTGATATACGCTCTGTTCTCCTCTGTGATCCGCTCTGTCATGATGCCCTCCGCTCAACCCGCAATGTTCGCGTACTTCAGTCCCTCGCTCTCGGTGCCGGATATTTCAATCACATGGCCGAAAAAGAGATCGTCGTCATCATAGTAGGCGACCAGATTGCCGTCCCAGCTTAGCACCAGGCTCTCCGGTTGTATGCGCCGCATGAAGTCCTCTTCCGTGAGTTCCGGGGCGTTCTCGTTCTCCTCCTCGCTCGACTGCCAGTCGTTCGCGAGCTCGGTGAGTTCCTTGGCCGCAAAGCGGCGCAGCTCGCTGTCCCAGTGCGCGGCATCCGTGGCTAGCTTCCTCGCAAAGGCCCGCACCTTGTCCCAGGTCTCTGTATCGTCCGTGTCGATTTCGAGGGAGAGGCTCATGCGCCCGTCGCCCCAGGGGATATCGCCCTCCAGCCAGTTGAGCTCCCGGTTCAGCGTGAGTTTACCGAGCACTTCGTCGTTCAGTTCAACCGGCTTTTGATATTCCTCCCAATAGGCTTCGAGTTCCGGACAGGAAACCGCGGGCTCAAGGACCTCAACCAGCAGCCAGGCATTGAATTTTTCCGGCGTCGTGTGTTCCGGCACCGCGCTCGGCTTCATGCGGCGCAGCTTGAGACGGCAAATCTGTCCTCTTGCAAGGCGCCCCCAGCCGTACTCTCCGTTCCTCTCCTCCTCGCTGAGCGGCCACTCCACTCTGCCTTCTCGAATCACACAGCTCCCGTCCGGAAAAACCATGCCGAGCGAAATTGCCGTCATATCCCAGAAATTTCCCTCTTTATAGTAACCCGCGCCGAGGCATCTCTGAATGAGCACCAGAACTTCCTGTTCCTCGCTCTCGTACTTTTGATAATAGCTCTCGTACATCTTGGCTCCCTTTCCCCGCAACACAAAAGTCCCCGCCGCCCCGTGAGGGAAACGGCGGGGACTCTTTCTGTCCGAGCTTATATAGTAGCGCTCAGCCTTTGCAGGCCGGAGCTCAACCTCTCTTGATTGCCGCCTGTGCAGCCGCAAGTCTTGCGACCGGCACGCGGAACGGCGAGCAGGAGACATAGTCAAGGCCGATCTCATCGCAGAACTCAACGGAGGACGGGTCGCCGCCGTGCTCACCGCAGATACCGATGTGCAGGACTTGTTCACCGGGCGTCCGAGATCGATCGCCATCTTCATGAGCTTGCCCACGCCGACCTGGTCGAGCTTCGCAAACGGATCGTTCTCGAAGATCTTCGTGTCGTAGTAAGCGTTCAGGAACTTGCCTGCGTCGTCGCGCGAGAAGCCGAAGGTCATCTGCGTGAGGTCGTTCGTACCGAAGCAGAAGAAGTCCGCATCCTTTGCGATATCGTCTGCCGTGAGGCAAGCTCTCGGAATCTCGATCATCGTACCGACCTCGTACTTGAGATCAGAACCCGCTGCCTTGATCTCCGCATCCGCGGTCTCGACAACGACCTTCTTGACGAACTTGAGCTCCTTGTCCTCGGAGACAAGCGGAATCATGATCTCCGGAACCATGTTCCACTCCGGATGTCTCTTCTGCACAGCGATTGCCGCGCGAATCACAGCCTTGGTCTGCATCGCAGCGATCTCCGGATAGGTGACCGCAAGGCGGCAGCCTCTGTGACCCATCATCGGGTTGAACTCGTGCAGGGAAGCAATGATGTCCTTAATCTCCTGGACGCTCTTCTTCTTAGCGTCTGCGAGCTTCTTGATCTCAGCCTCCTCGGTCGGGACAAACTCGTGCAGCGGCGGATCCAGGAAACGAATCGTAACCGGCGTTCCCTCCATTGCCTCGTAAATGCCCTCGAAGTCCTTCTGCTGGTACGGCAGAATCTTCTCGAGTGCCTCTTCTCTCTCTTCAACCGTGTCGGAGCAAATCATCTCGCGGAATGCCGCAATGCGCTCCGGATCGAAGAACATGTGCTCCGTGCGGCAAAGGCCGATGCCCTCTGCGCCGAGCTCTCTTGCCTTCTTCGCATCGGTCGGCGTATCCGCGTTCGTTCTGACCTTCAGCTTTCTGTACTTGTCAGCCCAAGCCATGATGCGGCCGAACTCACCGACAATCGCCGCGTCCACGGTCGGGATGATGCCCGCGTAGACATTACCGGTCGTGCCATCGATCGAAATCGGATCGCCCTCGTGGAAGGTCTGGCCGCCCAGCGAGAACTTCTTAGCCGCCTCATCGATCACGATGTCGCCGAGACCGGAGACGCAGCACTTACCCATGCCGCGCGCAACGACTGCCGCGTGGGAGGTCATGCCGCCGCGAACCGTGAGGATACCCTGGGAGCTCTTCATGCCGGTGATGTCCTCCGGAGAAGTCTCAAGGCGAACCAAGACAACCTTCTCGCCTCTTGCCGCCCAAGCCTCTGCGTCCTCAGCCGTGAAGACAACCTTACCGCAAGCCGCACCCGGGGATGCGCCGAGGCCCTTGCCGAGCGGCTTTGCCTCCTTGAGTGCCTTCTGGTCGAACTGCGGGTGAAGCAGGGTGTCAAGGTTTCTCGGATCGATCATTGCGACCGCTTCCTTCTCGCTTCTCATGCCCTCATCGACAAGATCGCAAGCAATCTTGAGCGCTGCCTTTGCGGTTCTCTTACCGTTTCTGGTCTGCAGCATGTAGAGCTTGCCGTGCTCAACGGTGAACTCCATATCCTGCATGTCTCTGTAGTGGTTCTCGAGGGTCTTGCAGACCTCGTTGAACTGCTTGAATGCCTCCGGGAACTTCTGCTCCATCTCGTCGATGTGCATCGGGGTGCGCACACCCGCAACGACGTCCTCACCCTGTGCGTTGGTCAGGAACTCACCGAAGAGGCCCTTCTCGCCCGTCGCCGGATCTCTCGTGAACGCAACACCGGTGCCGCAGTCATCTCCCATGTTACCGAATGCCATGGACTGCACGTTGACAGCCGTGCCCCAGGAGTAGGGAATATCGTTGTCGCGGCGGTACACGTTTGCACGCGGGTTGTCCCAGGAGCGGAACACAGCCTTGATGGCACCCATCAGCTGCTCCTTCGGATCGGACGGGAAGTCCTGACCAAGCTTCTCCTTGTACTCTGCCTTGAACTGGTTTGCGAGCTCGTGAAGGTCCTCGGCGGTCAGCTCGACGTCCTGCTTCACACCGCGCTCTTCCTTCATCTTGTCGATGAGCTCCTCAAAGTACTTCTTGCCGACTTCCATGACGACGTCGGAGTACATCTGGATGAATCTTCTGTAGCAGTCCCAAGCCCAACGCGGATTGTTGGACTTCTCTGCGAGCACCTTGACCACGTCCTCGTTGAGACCGAGGTTCAGGATGGTATCCATCATACCCGGCATCGAAGCTCTTGCGCCCGAGCGGACCGAGACGAGAAGCGGATTCTCGTGGTCACCGAACTTCTTGCCGGTGATCTTCTCCATCTCGACGATGTAGTCGTTAATCTGAGACTGGATCTCTGCATTGATCTCGCGGCCGTCCTCGTAATACTGCGTGCAAGCTTCGGTCGTGATCGTGAAGCCCTGCGGCACCGGAAGACCGATCTTGGTCATCTCCGCAAGGTTTGCGCCCTTGCCGCCGAGGAGCTCGCGCATGTCCGCATTGCCCTCACTAAACAGATAAACCCATTTCTTTGCCATGTTTTCCTCCTGTTGAACACGAATCTTGGATCTTTGTTCTACAACGTTAGCATCATATCACATATGTTTGTTTTTTAATAGATACACAGGATTTCAAAACGTGAATTTGTCCAAGAAGTAGTTTCTGAGTTCGGAAATCTTGACTCTCTCCTGCTCCATGCTGTCGCGGTCGCGAATCGTGACGCTCTGATCCTCTTCGGACTCGAAGTCGTAGGTCACGCAGAAGGGCGTTCCGATTTCATCTTCTCTGCGGTAGCGCTTGCCGATTGCGCCGCGGTCGTCGTACTCGCAGTTCCAGTACTTCGAGAGCTCCGCGTAAATCTTCTCCGCGCCCTCTCCAAGCTTCTTGGAGAGCGGCAGCACCGCAATCTTCACCGGTGCGAGCGCCGGGTGGAAGTGAAGCACCGTGCGCACATCGCCGCCCGGGAGTTCCTCCTCGTCGTAGGCGTTGCAGAGGAAAGCGAGCGTCACGCGGTCCGCGCCGAGCGAGGGCTCGACAACATAGGAATGTACTTCTCCTTGCTCTCCTCGTCGAAGTAGCTTAAATCTTCACCCGAGACCTCCTGGTGACGCGAGAGATCGTAGTTCGTTCTGTCCGCAATGCCCCAGAGCTCGCCCCAGCCGAAGGGGAAGAGGAACTCGAGGTCCGTGGTCGCCTTCGAATAGAAGGAGAGCTCTTCCGGATCGTGGTCGCGCGCGCGCAGTCTGTCGTCGCGCATGCCGAGGGTCTTAAGCCACTGAATGCACTGCTCCTTCCAGTAGGCGAACCAGTCGAGGTCCGTGTCCGGCTTGCAGAAGAACTCGAGCTCCATCTGCTCGAACTCACGCGTGCGGAAGGTGAAGTTACCCGGTGTGATCTCGTTCCGGAAGGACTTACCGATCTGGCCGATGCCGAAGGGAATTTTCTTCCGGGAGGTGCGCTGCACATTCTTAAAGTTCACAAAGATGCCCTGTGCCGTCTCCGGGCGCAGGTAGACCGTGTTCTTTGCGTCCTCGGTCACGCCCTGGAAGGTCTTGAACATGAGGTTGAACTCGCGGATGTCCGTGAAATCATGCTTGCCGCAGCTCGGGCAGGCAATCTCGTGCTCCTTGATATAGTCCTGCATCTTCTCATGGCTCCAGCCGTCCACACCGGACTCAAGCTCTGCGCCGTGCTCCGCCGCATAGTCCTCGATCAGCTTGTCCGCGCGGAAGCGCTCGTGACAGCTCTTGCAATCCATAAGCGGATCCGAGAAACTGCCGATGTGACCGGAGGCAACCCAGGTCTGCGTGTTCATGAGAATCGCGCAGTCCACACCCACATTGTAGGGCGACTCCTGGATGAACTTCTGCCACCACGCTCTCTTCACGTTGTTCTTAAGCTCAACGCCGAGATTGCCGTAGTCCCAGGTGTTCGCGAGTCCGCCGTAGATTTCCGAACCCGGATAGACAAAACCTCTCGCCTTTGCGAGTGCCACGATTTTTTCCATTGTATAAGCCATCGTTTTCCCCTCTCTCTCTTGCCGATGTCCTCTATTTTACTGCACCCGCCGCATTTCTTCCAGCACGGAAAGCGAGCGGAAGCGGTGCGGCGCAACCCGGGAACGCAGGGCATCCACATTTTCTCCGAATTCCCGCAGTGCTTCCTCCCCGACGGTAAAGGTAAAGAGCTTTTCCACCGGTGTGCGGATCACAAAGTCCCAGGTGTAACTGCAGTTTTCATGTTTTTTGAGCGGCGGCGCGGCGACATAGCTCCCAAAGAGCACCAAAAGTTTTAACTCCAGAATGCGCCGCACGAGTTCCCGCGGGAGCTCCGGTTTTTCCAGCGCGAGCAGCGAAAAGTAGAGAAGCTTTTAAGCCCTCTTCCTCCCGCTGGAAATCACGGTAAAAGTAATCCGCGAGTTCCAGAAAGTAGCTCGCATAGCAGAGCGTCAAGGCATCCGCCTCGATTTTTCCGAAAAAGCGCAGGCCCTCCGCGGCGACCACAATGTCGGCATCCCGGCCCGGTCTTAACGTAAACTTGCCGTAGACCAGGGGGCGCGCAAGCCCCATGAGCGGGCTGCCCTGGCGCGAGGCCCCCCGCGCAAAACAGGAGAGCTTGCCTTTTTCCCGCGTGAGTATCGTGATGCGCCGATCCCGCTCGCCTATCGTCATGCTCTTTAAGACCAGCCCGCTGACTTCTTCGCCCTCTCTCATAGCTTTCTCGCGTCGTAGCCGAAGGAGCGGAGCTGGGTGTCGTTGTCGCGCCAGTCGCGCCGCACCTTAACCCAGAGCTTTAGGTTCACCTTGCTCTCCGTCATCTCTTCGATTGCCTTCCTGGCACCTATGCCGATGCGCTTTAACATCTGACCGCCCTTGCCGATCACCATGCCTTTATGGGACTCCCGCTCGCAGATGATGTTGGCGTCAATGTCAAAGCCGCCGTCCTCTCTCTCCTTCATGCGCTCCACCGTGACGGCGACGCCGTGCGGCACTTCGTCCCTCAGCAGGCGCAGGGTCTGCTCCCGAATCAGCTCGCCGGCGAGCTCCCGCATGGGCTCCTCGGTCACCGTATCCTCGCTGTAAAAGAAGGGGCCCTCCGGCAGATAGCGATAGATTGTGTCGAGCAAGAGGTCTATGTTCTCGCTCTTTAAAGCCGCAACCGCGACCATGTCCTTCGGGCGGCAGAACTCTTCGTAGGCCTTGACCTGCGCGGCAAGCCGCGCCTTGTCATTGATCTTATCAATCTTATTGACCGCGAGAATCAGCGGTTGGCGGCACTTCCGAAGCCGCTCCCCGATTTCCCGCTCGGCGGGACCTATGTGCTCGCTCGCGTCGACAATCCAGAGTATCACATCCGCCTCTTCGATGGTCTTTTCCGCGACGCCGACCATGAAGCGCCCCAGTTTATTTTTGGCGCGGGTAAGCCCCGGCGTGTCCTCAAACACAATCTGACCGCGCTCGTCCGTGTATACCGTACGAATCTGGCTTCTCGTGGTCTGGGCCTTCTCCGAAGTAATCGCGATTTTCTGCCCGATCAAGTGGTTCATCAGCGTCGATTTTCCCACATTGGGGCGCCCGATCAGCGCGACAAAACCTGATTTCATGCCTCTGTCTCCTCACTCTCCGCCGCAAAAAGCTGCGCTGTCTCCGTAAAGAAGTCCTTGGCCCGCGCAATCGCGCCCTCGTTGCCGATGACGCACTTCGCCTCGTAGTTCAGCGCCTCGCGGACCAGCGGCGCGAGCGCCCGTATGTCCTCCGGGGTCGCCGCGAGCACTTCCGCGCGCTCGGTCGAAAACATTTCATCCGTCACCTTCGAGTAATATGCGGAGAGCGCCAGAAGGCCGCTGAGCTGCGGCGTGCGCGGCGTGTCCATCTCGCCGATGGCGCCGATGACTGCCTTGGTCATCTCTCTCTCATCCGCCTCGTACTGCTCGAGATAGCCCGGGACACCCTCGTAGACCTTGTCGGTCTCCTCGAGCTTCGGGTCGCGGTAGGAACTGAACACCACGCTGCCGCCGCGTCCGAAGCGGACCGCGCAGCCGTAGGCCCCGCCCTTTGAGCGTATCTCATTCCAGAGATAGCCGTAGCTCAGCATGGTCTGCGCAATGCGGAGGGCACCCGTGTAGCGGAAGCCGCCCGTGCGGAAGTTGCCGATGCGCGCCACATAGTTCACGCGGGAAGCGGATCCGAAGCCCTCGCGCTTAATCGCTTCCGCGAAGCGGAAGCGCGGCTCTCCCTTGCCGCCCGCCGGATAACGCGCGGGAAGTTCCGTGAGCAGCGGCAGCACCGCCGCCTTGCCTGCCGGTTCCGCGGTCAGATGAATGAGGAGGCGTCCGCTCCGAACGGTCTCGGCGAGCACCGCCTTTGCGCGCTCCGAGAAGGCCGTGAGCGCCCTATCTTCCGTGAGTCCCTCGAGGAAGCGGTAGTACGCGATGCCCTTTGTCACATCCTGGAACACGCCGCTCTCGCTGAAATAGGAGGCCGCGCGGTTTACCGCCGCGATATGACCCGCAGAGAGGAGCGTATCCTTTAAGCCCGCGCGAATCTCGCCGATTAAATTCCGGACGCGCTCTCGATCGTTAAACTGTGTTCCGAGGAGCTGCTCGTTCACCAGCTCGATTGCCTTTGCGGCGTTTTCCGGCAGGAACTTAACCGAGGCAGAGAAGACTCTTCGGTCGCCCCGGAACTCCGCCAAATCCGGGTAGTTGTCGATGCCGAACTGGATGCCGCCGGTATGGAGGTTAACCAGGGTCGAGAGCACGCCGTAGCTGTGCGCCTCGGTGTTCAGATAGCCGAGCAAATCCTTGATGAGGGGAGAGCTCGGAGAGCGACTCTGTCGGCAGGTCGCTCACGTCAAAGTCAAGGCGGAGATAAAGTATGCCCGTGGTGTTCCGCGGCGCATAGTGGAAGGGGGTCTCGCCGAGCTTGCCTGCCTCGAAGTTAAGCGGCTCGTTTTCCGCCGCCAAATCCTCGCGGGATAGCATCGGTATTGTGCGGAGCGCCGCCTCGCTGTCGGCCGCGTCCTGATAAGCCCGCATCTCTTTGCCGAAGGCAATCAGCGCCTCCCGCTCCTCCGGGCTCATTGCCGCCTTCTTTGCCGCGAGTCTCTCCTCATCCTCGGCCTCGTGTTTTGCCGTGAGGCCGCGCACCGGGTAGAGTTCCACAACCGCATAGTTCTCGTTCTCGAGAAGGGATTCGCGGATCAGATTCTCAAGTAGTTTTCGCCGACCTTGCGGCGGAGCTCGTCAAAGAGTCCCGCAAACTTTAGGTGCAGGCAGGGATCTGCGTCGTAAATCCAGCTCTCGAAGCTCTGCAGGCCATAGACCAGCCCCTTCGGCGCGGAGCCGAAGTTTGCCTCGCGCGCGCGGAACTCCGCCATATTGATCGCGGCGAGCAGCATCTCGTGATCCAGGCCCTCCTCCGCAATCTCCGTGAGCAGCTCGCGAACACGCCGCAAAAAGCTGTCTTTCTGCTCGCGTCGTAAATGCTTTGCCGTAATCTGGAAATAGGGCTCTCGTATGCCGTTTGCATAGCCGCCGTAGACATCATCCCCGAAGCCCTCCTCAATGAGGGCATCGTGTAAGAGCGCCCCGGGCGCCTTTAAGAGCACGTAGTCGAGGGCCTGATAGGCGCTGTACTCGACCGGATCCAGCTGACCGCCGACGCGGAGGTTCAGCGAGACATAGGCCGCTCTCTCTTCGCTCTCCGTCTCCCCGATCGAATAGGGGCGGGACACCGAGACCGGCGCACCGAGTCGCTTCGGTACGGGTATCGCCGAGTCGATTGCAAGGCGCTCGTACTTCGAGAGATAGCTTTCATCTAAAGTAGCGCAGTCTCTCCGCCATGTCGAGGTCACCGTAGAGATAGATGAAGGAATTGCTCGGGTGATAGTAGCGGCGATGGAAGTCGAGGTAGGCCTCGTAAGTCAAATCCGGAATAAAGTCCGGATCGCCGCCGGACTCCTCCGCATAGGGGTGCCCCAGAAAGAGCGCCTCATCGATTGCGCGCTCCAGCACCTGGTCCGGATCCGAATACGCGCCCTTCATCTCGTTGTAGACGACACCGTTTCGGACGAGCTTCGCGTCCTCGCTCTCCAGCTCGTATCTCCAGCCTTCCTGGCGGAAAATCTTCTCCTCCTTGTAGAAAAGGGGGTGAAAGACCGCATCCAGATAGACATCCATCAGGTTCTCAAAGTCCTTCGGGTTGCAGCTCGCAACCGGATAGACCGTGCGGTCCGGGTAGGTCATCGCATTCAGGAAGGTATTCAGCGATCCCTTCACAAGCTCCATGAACGGATCCTTGGCCCAGTACTTCTCCGAGCCGCAGAGCACGGTGTGCTCGACAATGTGTGCGACACCGGTCGAGTCCTGCGGCGGCGTCCGAAAGCCGATCGTAAAGACCTTGTTCGCATCGTCCGCGAGCAGGAGAAAAATGCGGGCGCCGGTCTTCTTATGCTCCAGCTCCACGCCGTCCGCCTTAAGTTCTTTGAGACGGCTCTCCGTCCGGACGCGATAGGCGTCCAGCTTTGCGATCTCCGCCAGCTGTTCCTCTCGATTCCACTTCGCTGTCATATCATTTCCTCTCCCGACTCTGTCGTTTGTTCAGTCTTCCGAGATACTTATCCTTTAAGAGCGCGATGCTCTCGCGCGCCAGATAGTGCATAAAGAGTACGCGATCACTCGGCGCGGGCACCCCGAGCGCTTGAATGTCGCACTGCGCCTCGAGTATGGCCGAGGCGCGGTAGAGATGAAAGTCCGAGCTGATGACCGCCACGACATCCGGATCCGGAGTCGTGAGCAGCACCCAGCGCCCTTCCGCCTCGATAAAGACCGGGTAGTCCTCATTGTTCACGCGGTGCAGCAGCGCGTAACTGTATACCATATTCTCATAGGGTGTTCTTTGACTGGACCTCCAGCAGCAGCCGCTTCTTCGGAAGCCCTTGCTTGATGAGGTACTCCGCCATGGCCTCCGCCTCGGTTCTCTGCCCCCGTCTGTCTTGACCGCCGCTCAGGATAAACCGGGTCTCCGGCGACTTTGCCGCAAAGTCCAGCGCCGTATCGAGGCGCTGTTTCAGCGTCTTTGAGAGCGATCCGTCGGGCTTTAAGCCGGCCCCCAGCACAATCGCGTACTCGGGCTGTCCCTTCGCCTTGGGGTGCATGCCGGAGGCGACCGCAAGGCCCGAGGCCATGAGTACGGCCATGCCGAGAAAGCTGAGCGTGTGTATCTGGATCAGCCAGAAGAGCGATACCTTTCCCGGCGTCCGCGCGTGCAGCCAGCGAAACAACACATTGCCGAGGCAAACTAGGGCAAAGAAGAGCCAAATCCAGCTCTGCGCAACCAGCTGTCTCGCGTAGACGCAGAGCACAACAAAGTAGACGGTGCAAAATCCCGCGGCGCTCAAAAAGAAAGCAGTCATCCCAAAGTCTCCATGCGAAGCAATTCTCCCGCGGCGACGCTGCCGTCAAAGCGGACGGCAAGTGCCTCCTTGGGGTGCGGTGCACTCTCCACCGAGATGCCCTCCGGGTTCCGGATTTCCAGCACGGTGAGCAGCTCGTTGCTGCCGTCAAAACACATGCGCTCAATCCGGTCGCCGACCGAAAATTTATTTTTCTGTTCAAAGTGCGCATACCCCTCGGGGTCGACCGAGACGACCTTGCCGAGATAGGTGTAGTTCCGCACATAGGTATTGCTGTCGTAAATCTGCGCCTCCTCGTTCGGCTTGCCGAAGAAGAAGCCCGTCGTGTACTCCCGGTACGTGCACTTGCCGATTTCCTCCCGGTACGACTCAAGATTCGCCGCATATTTCTCCGGGCTCTCGAGGTAGTCGTCGATTGCGCGGCGGTAAGCGCGTGCCGCGACCGCCGCATAGAGCGCGGTCTTCATCCTTCCCTCGATTTTGAAACTGTCCACGCCGCTTTCCATGAGCTCCGGGATGTGGTCTATCATGCAGAGATCCTTGGAGTTAAAGAGGAAGGTACCCCTCTCATTCTCAAAGACCGGCATGGACTCGCCCGGGCGCTTTTCCTCGGTCACGCTGTACTGCCAGCGACAGGGATGGGTGCACTCACCGTGGTTCGCATCCCGCCCCGCCATGAAGCTCGAGAGCAGGCAGCGACCCGAATAGGAGATGCACATGGCGCCGTGCACAAAGGTCTCGATCTCCATCTCCGCGGGGATGCGCTCCCGAATTTCGCGTATCTCCGCAAGCGAGAGTTCTCTTGCGGTCACAACACGACTTGCGCCGAGTTCCCGCCAGAAGAGAAAGGTCCCGTAGTTCGTGTTGTTCGCCTGGGTGCTCACATGCAGCTCGATGCCGGGACAGAGGCGCTTCGCGAGCATGAAGAGTGCCGGGTCCGAGACGATAATCGCATCCGGCCTCAGCGCGGAGAGCTCCTCAAAATACCGCTCCGCCTCATTTAAGTCATCGTTGTGCGCGAGGATATTTGCGGTCACAAAGACTCGCTTGCCTCTCTCGTGCGCATAGCGAAGCCCCTCCGCCATCTCCGCGGGGCTGAAATTCTTTGCGTTTGCGCGAAGGCCGAAGGCCTCGCCGCCGATGTAAACCGCATCCGCCCCGTAGTCGAAGGCAGTTTTTAGGACTTCGAGACTTCCCGCCGGGAGCAGGAGCTCCGGTTTTTTACGCTTCTCTTTGCTCAATCCTCTTCTCCTTTACACTGAATGCCAGTCCGTCGCCGATCGGCAATATCGAAGTTCTGAGCCCTTCACGGGCCGAGAGCGCCTCCAGATAGGCGCGCATCCGGCTGTGTATGGTTCTGTCCCGGCGGTCGATCGCAAAGCGGGACTCGGCGGTATCGCCGCCCTGCAACACATTGTCCGAGAGCAGGGTCCCGCCCGGGGAGAGCACGCGCAGGAGCTCCGGGAGCCACTTTAAATACTGCCCCTTTGCGGCGTCCAAAAAGAGGAAGTCATAGGCCTCGTCCGGCTGTTCCTTCAGAAACGCAAAGGCATCCCCCTCGACCAAGGTAATACGCCCCGCGCCGTAGCGCGCTATATTTTCCTTGGCGCGGACAATGCGCGGCGCATAGTTCTCCACCGTCGTGATATGCGCAGACGGCGGCAGCTCTTCCGCCATTACCAGCGCGGAATAGCCAACCGCCGTCCCCAGCTCCAGCACGCGAAGCGGCCTAAGTCCCGCGAGCAAACTGCGAAGAAAGCGCTCGCTGTCCCGCCGTATGATCGGCACCTCACCCTCCTCCGCTTCCCGCCTGAGTGCCTCCAGATAGCGCCGGTTGCCGGGGTCCAGATAGTCCAGATAAGCCCGGACGCGCTCTGCTATCATCATTTGCCGCCCCCTCGCTTCTCGGGTGCGGCCGATAAAATCTCCAGCATGTCGTCTATGGTCTCCGAGGTGTTCAGGCTGTACTCGCCCGCGCGCACTTTTCTCCCGAGGAAGAGAGACTGCAGACGGAAGGCCCAGGTGTTCTCGATGAGCCCGAGCTCCTTTAACTGCTTTGCCGTCTCCTCCGTGCTCTGCCCCTCCGGGATGTGCACGGTGATGTCGCGCCCCGGCGCTTCTTCGACGCTCTGCTGGTAAAAGGCATCGTGCCCGAAGCGATAGGCCGCAAAAACGCCCCGAAAAAGCACAAAAAGCAGGCAGGCGGTGATTAACAGCCGCACTGCCATGCCCAATGCCTCAGAAGACAGATGATTGAGTTGTTCTGTATTCTGTCGTGTTTTCAAGTTCCCGCTCTCCTCTTTTGCAAGTTCAATTGACGCCGAGGATAATCGGCAGGATGACCGGGGTGCGCTTCATCTTCTTCCAGAAGAAATCGCTGAGCTCATCCCGCACGACATTCTTTAATTTGCTCCAGTCGTTGACACCCGCATCGAGGCTGTCCGTGACCGCCGTCACGGCTCTCTCCTTTGCCTCTGCCATCAAGTCCTCGGAGTCCTTGACATACACAAAGCCCCGTGACACAATTTCCGGTCCCGCGAGCAGCTGATTCGAGCCGCGTTGCAGACTATGGTCACTATCATAATACCATTCTGCGCAAGATTCTGTCTATCGCGCAGCACCACGTTTCCGACATCGCCCACGCCGAGGCCGTCCACGAGTATGCCGCCCGCCTGCACATGACCCGTGATCTTGCAGCTGTCGGCGGTCAGGGTCACGACATCACCGGTTGACATAAACAGCACATTCTCGTGCGGCACGCCGACTGCCTCGGCGAGTGCCACCTGTGCCTTTCTGTGGCGGTACTCACCGTGCACCGGAAGCGCAAACTTCGGGCGAAGCAGGGAGTACATGAGCTTAATCTCCTCCGCACAGGCGTGACCGGAGACATGCGTATCCTGGAAAATAACCTCAGCCCCCTTGATCGAGAGCTCGTTGATGACCTTATCGACCGCTTTCTCGTTGCCCGGAATCGGGTGAGAACTCATGATGACCACATCGCTCGGGCTGATTGCCACCTTGCGATGCATGCCGTTTGCCATGCGGGAGAGCGCTGCCATGCTCTCGCCCTGGGAACCGGTCGTGATGAGCACGGTCTTCTCCGGCGGGTAGTTCTTCAGCTGGTCGATGTCGATCAGTGTTCCCTCCGGAATCTTAATATAGCCGAGTTCGTTCGCGATGCCGATCACATTGACCATAGACCGGCCCTCGACGACCACCTTTCTGCCGTACTTATAGGCGGAGTTGATGACCTGCTGCACGCGGTCCACATTCGACGCAAAGGTCGCGACGATGATGCGGTTCTTCTGGTGCTCCGCAAAGATGAGATCGAAGGTGCGGCCCACGCTCTTCTCGGACATGGTGAAGCCCGGGCGGATCGCATTGGTCGAATCGCAGAGAATCGCGAGCACGCCGCGCTTTCCGAGTTCCGCCATGCGCTGCAGATCCGCGGCCTCGCCGAAGACCGGCGTGTAATCGATCTTAAAGTCACCCGTGTGGAAGATGACGCCCGCCGGGCTGAAGATTGCGAGGGCGGAGCTGTCCGAAATCGAGTGATTGGTCTTGATGAATTCGACATTGAAATCGCCGAAGGGGACGGTATCGCCGTGCTTCACGACAAAGAGCTTCGCGGAGTCGAGAATGCGGTGCTCCTCGAGCTTATGGCGAATCAGGGCGATCGTGAGCTTGGTCGAATAGACCGGCACATTCAGCTCTTTTAAGATATAGGGCAGGGCGCCGATGTGATCCTCGTGTCCGTGGGTAATCACAAAGCCCTTGACCTTGCTCCGGTTCTCCTTCAGATAGCTGACGTCCGGAATCACGCAGTCAATGCCGAGCATGTCCTCGCTCGGGAAGGCAATGCCGCAGTCCACGACGATGATGGTGTCGTTGCACTCAAAGGCCGTGATGTTCATGCCGATCTGCTCAAGGCCGCCGAGCGGAATAATCTTGACCTTTGCCTTCGGGTCAAAGCGTATGCTGCCGGCGCGCGGGAGCTTAGCGCGCTTTAAGAGCTCCGCGAGCTGGCCGTTTGCCAGCTTCTTTTTGCCGCGGCGGGGTTCCGCATTGCGGCGCGGGCTGCGCGGCTCCGCGGACTCGGCATTCCGGGGCTTTTCGCTGCGGGGCTTTCTGCCTCTGCCGTTGTTCTCCTTTTCCTTGCTGCCCTCCGACGTCTCCGCGGCGGGCTTCTTTTTTCGGCCTCCGCTCTGTCTTCGGCTTCTCCGCCGCAGTCTGCCGATCCTGTACGACCTCGCCCTGAGTCTTCTCCGCGCGGCGACGGCGCGGGCGCTTCGGCTTATCCTCGGTCACGACTTCCTCCGCGCCGAGTCCCGCCTCTGCCGCTTCTTTCCGAAGGGCACGGCTCTTTTTCCGAAAGACGTTTGAAAAAAATGCATCGGGTTCTTTTTCCTGTTCGCTCAAATTCTTACCTCTCTTACTTTCCGAATTAAAAATCTGTTTTCTCGTTGATCCAAAATCACAAGTCAAAGACCTGTTATTGTCTGTTTTACGGGGTCCGGCTGACTGCGGGCCCGCTCTTCTCACTTACGAAGAGCTGTCATCTTGCTTTTTACTTTTTGCTTTTTTTGCTTTTTTTGCTTTTGCTTTCGCTTTTGTTTTTTTGCTTTTCGCTTTTTTTACTTTTGCGGTTCGCTTTTTCTTTTTGCTTTTCGCTATTCGCGTTTTGCGATTCGCGTTTTCGGCTTCCGCCCCTTGATTCGCCGCACTTTTGCCGCCGCGCCTGTTTCTCGGACTCCGTCCCGTTTCGTGTCCCCGTTCCCCCGCCTTTTTCTCCGTACGGAGTTCCGTTTTCACCGTGGACATCGGCAGGGTCGGTATTTTGTATACATTATTTCAAGTTCCGAAACAGCTCCGTCCGTATTTCTCTGCGCGGCAAAGCGCTTCTTGCTGTCCGTGCGGTGCCTGCCGCTGTCTCAGGATCACTCGCTTCTCAGATCCACCTCGGCGCCGTCCTCCTCGAGGAGGGCCTGAAAGACGCGGAGCATATGCTCTGCCTCGTCTTCGTTTTCCACAAACTCGTAGACAGCTTCTTCTTCGTCTTCGCCGGACACGTCCTTTAAGAGATAGCACTCGCCGTCCTCTTCCTCGCTGTCCGCCGCCAGAATATAGTAGCAACCGTTTAACTTGGTCTCCTCGAGGATATAAAGCGTCACATCCTCGCCGTTCTCATCCTTCACCACCAGCGGTGCCGCCGCAAAGGCCTCCCGCTCCTTCTTTTCTTCGTCCATCTCTTATCCTCTCAGCGCTCCTCGGGGTGCGCATCCATGTATTCCTGCAGAATAATCGCAGCAGCCAGTTTGTCCAGATATTGCTTCTGCTCCGCGCGCGGAATACCTCTTTCCTCGAGGCGCTCTTCCGCTTCGGCCGTCGTGAGCCACTCATCCTGCCAGACGACGGGCAAACCGGTGCGAAGCTCCAGTTTCTCCTTAAATTGAGTACAAAAAGCGACGCGCTCTCCCTCCGTGCCGTCGAGATGCGAGGGATGCCCGAGCACAATGCGGGTGATGCCGCGCTCGGCGACGATGGCCTCCAGGCGCTGTAAGGTCTTTCGAGCTTCTTCTCCGAATCCCTCCATATGGTTTCCAGCGGCTGTGCCGCGAGTCCGAGTCCGTCACTCACGGCAACGCCCACGGTCTTCGCGCCGTAGTCCAATCCCATCAATGGCAAATATCTTCCCTCCCGAACACCAAAAGCGCTGATACGGAATATCCGTATCAGTGCAGAGGTGCATGATTCATTTTCTGACCGAGCCCATAACGGTCCTTCACGCGGCTTTTATCACAAATGATCTGTCTGAAGTGTCAGCGACGATCGATTTTATTCTTGATGTAGTAGCTCAGCAGGAGCTCCAAAATATCATCGCGCTCAACCTTCATGATTAAACTGCGCGCACTCTTATGGCTTGTGATATAGGTCGGATCTCCGCTCATCACATAACCCACGATCTGATTGACCGGATTGTATCCTTTTTCAGACAACGCATCATAGACCAGCTCTAAGACCTGGCTGACATCCATCTTATTCTCCTGTACCGTCTGAAAAAACTGTGTGTCGTGCAAGTTTTCACTCATGATATGCTTTCCTCTCAATTAGCCTCTATTCTATCTGATTTGCAGAGAATTCTCAAGGTTTAAAGCTTTACGTTTTGCTTACGTTTGTCAGAAGAAGTATTTCGGAGTCGAGAAAGCGCTCCGCCCTTCCGCGGTAGAGACAATTGGTCTCGGGCGCTTCGGAAAGCGCCGTGAGCGGAACGGCGAGCTTCACATATTCCCGGCTGTTGCCGATGAGATAGCGCTCTCCGTTTATCTCCGCGATTTCCTCCGATAACATTTCCTGAACGCTCCCGAGCCGCCGCGCACGGAACTCCCGCTGTCGCTCTGCATTCAGTGCCTGCAGGCGCGCCGCGCGCTCCTTTTTGACCGCGCCCGCCACCTGCCCGGGCATGGTCGCAGCCTTGGTTCCCGCGCGCTTGGAATAGGGGAAGATGTGGGTCTCGTAGAACGCGATTTCCGAGATAAACGCAAAGCTCTCCGAAAACTCCTCTTCACTCTCCCCCGGAAAACCGACAATCACATCCGTGGTCATCGCGGCATCCGGGAAGACCGCGCGGAGCGCATGAACCCCCTCTCTGAATTCCTCCGCCGTATAGCGGCGGCCCATGCGTTTTAAAGTCGCATTGCTACCGCTCTGGAGAGAGAGGTGGAAGTGGGGACAGAAGTGCTTCAGCTTCGAAAGTCCCGTCGCAAACGCCGGGGTCGCAATCTTCGGCTCGAGGGAGCCGATGCGAAGCCGCTCTATGCCCTCGACGCTGTCAAGAAGGGTCAAAAGCTCCAGAAGATTTGCCGCGCCGTCGCCGAAATCGTCCCGCTCCTCCGCATTCTTAAAATCCCGCCCGTAGGAAGAGAGGTGGATGCCGGTCAGCACAAGTTCCCGCACACCGTTTGCGGCGAGACGCTCTGCCTCTCTTCTCACCTCCCCCGGGCGACGGGAGCGTATGTTGCCGCGAAGAAAGGGGATAATGCAATAAGAGCAGTACTGGTTGCAGCCGTCCTGCACCTTTAAGAAGGCGCGGGTATGCTCTTCACTCCGATTTGCCGATAGGTCCTCGTACCGCTTTGCCTCCCGCATATCGCCGACATGAACGGCAGGCGCCGCCTCCTCGGAAAAATAGGCCTCGAGTATGCGCACCAGGTCCTTTTTCTCCTGATTCCCGAGCACCAAATCCACGCTCCCGTCTTCTTTCAGGCTCTCCGCCGCCGCCTGCGCGTAGCAGCCCGCCGCGACCACAACAGCTCCGGGATTTAAGCTCTTCGCGCGGTGCAACATCTGCCGCGATTTCCGATCCGCGATGTTTGTCACCGAACAGGTGTTGATGATGTATACATCCGCCGCCTCTTCAAAGGAGCGGAGTTCGTAGCCCGCGGCGAGCAGCGCCTGTTCCATGGCCTCGGTCTCGTAGGCGTTTACCTTACATCCCAGCGTGTGAAATGCCGCTGTTCTCATCTTATTCTCCTTCCTCATCTTGACTTTACTCCCGCTTCCCCATAAGATTAAGGGAAAGAACCTAGATTGATATCCGAAGAAGGAGGCTCTGCCATGCAAACTGTCAAGATTTCTTTGGACTCCATCGAAAAGGTGAAGTCCTTCGTCAATACCATTGCCCGCTTCGACGCAGACTTTGATCTCGTGTCCGGCCGCTATGTGATCGACGCGAAGTCGATTATGGGAATCTTCAGCCTGGATCTCTCGAACCCGATTACCCTGAACATCCATGGCAACGAGTCGATGGACACGATTTTAGAGGCGCTTAAGCCCTATATCATTGAGTGATCCCCTTTGAGAAGAGGAAAGCCGCACATATGTGCGGCTTTTTCATGCCTCGCAGAGCACAAGCTCCTCGGTTTTCGAGGGCGGTCTCGACGAGTTCCTCAATCCGCTCGCTGAGTCTCTCCTCAGATTTTTGATGCGCGAGAGCTCGGGATTCGTGACCGGGTGCTTCGCGACAAAAGATGGTGCAGCAGTCCTCATAGGGGAGTATCGAAGTCTCGTAGCTGTCCATCTTCTCCGCGCGCTCTATGATCTCCTGCTTGTCAAAGCCGATCAGCGGACGGAACACCGGGAGGGTGCAGACTTCGTTGGTCGAGAGCAGGGACGGAACGGTCTGGCTTGCGACCTGCCCTATGCTCTCGCCGGTGATCAGCGCCATTGCGCCGTTCTTCTTCGCGATGGTCTCCGCAATGCGCATCATATAGCGGCGCATGATAATCGTGAGTTCCTCGCGCGGGCACTTCTCGTAAATATAGAGCTGAATGTCCGTGAAGTTCACGATGTGCAGACGCACCGGCCCCGCATAGCGCGCCAGAATGCGCGCCAAATCCACAACCTTCTGCTTCGCGCGCTCCGAGGTATAGGGCGGTGCGTGGAAGTAGGTCGCCTCCAGACAGACGCCGCGCTTTGCGATCATATAGCCCGCAACCGGAGAGTCGATGCCGCCCGATAAGAGCAGCATGGCCTTGCCCGCCGTGCCGACCGGCATGCCGCCGGGGCCGGGGATGGAAAGTGCATAGAGCAGCACGCCCTCGTTCCGAATCTCGACATTGAACTTGAGTTCCGGGTTTCTGACATCCACATGCAGATTCGGGCAAGCCTCCAGAATCACGCCGCCGAGCGACGCGCTGATTTCCTCCGAAGTGCCGGGGTAGGACTTGTCGATGCGCCGCGTAAAGACCTTGAAGCTCTGCTCTGTCCCCGCGCTGATTTCTTTCAGAAAACGCACGGACTCGGCCGCAATGGTCTCGTAAGCGCTGTCGTTCAGTCGTATCACCGGGCAGATCGACACCACGCCGAAGACACGCTGCAGGGCAGCGACCGTATCCTCGTAGTCGTAGGGGCCCGTCATGTCCACATAGATGCGTCCGTGCTCCTTCACGATATTGAATTCGCAGTCGAGCTTTTTCAGTGCAAAACCGAGCTGACGCACCAGCGCATCCTCGAATTTATAGCGGTTCTTGCCCTTGACGCCAATCTCGCCGTATTTTACCAAAAAAGACTTATATTCCATCCTCTGTTCCTCACCGTTTGAATTGACGCAGTTTCGGCACCGTCTGCCGGAACAGCTCTAAAAATCGCTCTGCCTCTTCCTCGGTATTCTCCGCGGAGAAGCTGAGGCGCACCGTCGAATCCAGGAGTTTCGCCGGAAGTCCTATGCCCTTTAGGGTCGCGGAAATGCCGGGATGATTGGACGAGCAGGCCGAACCGCTCGACACATAGACCCCCTCGGCCTCCAAGGCATGCAGTAAGACCTCCGCGCGCACGCCCTCCACCGAAAGGCTTAGAATCTGCGGTGCCGAGTCCATGCCGGGCGCACTGTTTGCGCGCACGCCCGGGAGCTCCGTAGCGCCCGCAAGGATTCTGTTCTTGACGCGGAGCAGACGCTCCCGCTTTGCTTCAAAGTCCTCATAGGCCGCGCGTGCCGCCTCCGCCATGCCGGCGATGCGGGCACATTGAGGGTGCCGCTCCGAAGGCCGCCCTGCTGTCCGCCGCCGAAACTCGCGGGTTTCAGCGAGACGCGGCGGTTCACATAGAGAAAGCCGACGCCCTTCGGCCCTTCGATTTTATGGCTGCTCACGCTCATCATATCGATGCCGAGGCGCTTCGGGTAAAGTTCGAATTTTCCGTAGGCCTGCACGGCATCCACATGAAAATAGCAGTCCGGATTCAGGCGGTGAATGAGAGCCGCCGCCTCCGCAATCGGCTGGATCGCGCCGATTTCGTTGTTCACATACATGAGGGAGACTAAGATGGTATCCTTCCGTATCGCAGCCTCCAGCGCCGCAAGCGATATTTTTCCGCTCGCGTCGACCGGCAGCACGGTCAGGGTAAAGCCCTGTTCCTCAAGAAACGCATGGTTTCGAGCACTGCCGGATGCTCGACCGCGCTCGTGATGAGATGCCGCCCGTAGCCCTTTCTGCTCCGTGCGGTTCCGAGTATCGCTAAGTTATCGGACTCGGTTCCGCCCGAAGTGAAGATGAGTTCCCGCGGCTCGGCCTTCAGGGTCTTTGCGATTTCCTCGGCCGCCGCCTTCAGTTCTTCCTCCGCGCGAAGCCCCGCCAAATGCAGGGAGGAAGCGTTGCCGTAGTGCTCCCGCGCCACCCGTTCCATCCGCGCCGCGGCGCGCGCGGAGAGGCGCGTCGTCGCCGCATTGTCAAAATATATTTCCATCCGTCAATCTTCCTCTGTCTCTGCCATGACGAGCGAGAGCATGACGAGTCCCGCCGTCTCGGTCCGCAAAATGCGTTTCCCGAGGGTCAGGGCGTGAAAGCCCTGATTCTCGGCCGCCTCGACCTCCGTCTCTTCAAAGCCGCCCTCCGGCCCTATCATCACCGCAATGCGCTGTCCCGCTTTTACGCTCCGTAGCAACTCCCGCGTCGCGGCCATCCCGGACGCGCTCATAGGGCAGGAGGCAAAGTTCCGTTCCCTCCGCTTCGACCCGTCTCAGTGCCTCTTGAAACGAGAGCGGAAGCGCGACCTCCGGAATCACGGATCTCCCTGCCTGCTTGGCCGCCGCCTCCGCGATGGCCTGCCAGCGCTTCTGCTTGGCCGCCGCCTTCTTTTCGTCGAGTCGCACGACCGAGCGGTGCATCTCGACCGGGACGATCGCCGCCGCGCCGAGTTCCACCGCCTTCTGCACGATGAGTTCCATTTTTTCCGCCTTCGGGAGCCCCTGGTAGAGCGTAATCGAGACCGGGAGTTCCCGGGTCTCCTGCCTTCCTTCGAGCACGCGGAGAGAAACGCTGTCCCGCTCGATTTCCGCAATCTCGCAGAGATATTCCCAGTCGCCGCCCGCATTGACCATGAGCTTTTCGCCGGGCTTCATGCGGAGCACCGATCCTATGTGTCGCACATCACTGCCGAGAATCACGGCGCTGTCCCCGGAGAGCTGCTCCGGGGCGATAAAAAAGTGATACATCTCAGGCCTTTCTCCGCGCCACCACGCTTGACCACTCACCCTGACGGTTTACCTCAAGCACCTCAAAGTGCGGGTTTGCCGCGATGGCCGCGCGCACTTCTTCTTCCTTGTCGTCGATGATGCCGGAGGTGATGAAGATGCCTCCGATTTTTATGTGCTGCCAGACTTCCTTTTCGAGCATCAAAATGACGGGCGCGAGTATGTTCGCGAGCGCTATGTCATAGCGCGCTTCGCCCGCCGCAGCCTGTACCGACGGGTCGTCGATCAGATTGCCGCAGACCACCGTGAAATCCTTCGGATCAAGGTCATTGCTCGAAAGGTTCTCCGCGACCGCTTCGATTGCATTGTCGTCGAGGTCGGTCGCAAAAATCTCCGCTGCCCCGAGTTTCTTCGCCGCGATGCCGAGGATACCGCTGCCCGTTCCCACATCCAAAACGCGAATATCGCTTACGCCCGCCGCCTGCATGAGCTTCATATAGCGGTTCAGGGCGCGGATGCAGAGCTGGGTAGTCTCATGTGCACCGGTGCCGAAGGCCGTGCCGGGATCGATCTGGATGCAGGTGAGGCCCGCGCTCTCCTGAGGCACCTGCTCCCAGGTCGGCTTAATCAGGAGGTCATCGACCACGAAGGGATGAAAAAAGGTCTTCCAGTTGTTAATCCAGTCCTTGTCCTCGGTGAGACTCTCCTCGATACGCGCCTCGCCGAGATCCGTAAAGCGGGAGAGTTCCTCGAGTTCTTCCCTGACACGGCAGAGCATCTCCTCTTCGCCGCTGCCCGGCTCCAGGTAAAAGCTCACGCGCGCCGTTCCGTCATCCGGCGGGAGTTCCGGCAGGATGTCAATGAACATGCCCTTGGTGTCCCGCTCCGAGAGCGGCGCATTGTCCTCGATTTCGATGCCCTCAATGCCGAGCTCCGCGAAAGCTTGCGCTCACTAGATCCACTGCCTCTTCTCTGGTATACAGCGTGTACTTTTTTTCCACCGCATGGGCCTTTTTCCCTCCTGAGTTCTCATATCGATTTATCATAGCACAGCCGACTTTGTTTGTAAAGCAAGAGCCCGGCGGGGTTTTCACGCCGCCGGGCTCTCCGTTCTCGCTCAGGAGAACAATCCCTTTTTCTTGCCGCCGCCCTGCATGGCTTCGTCGAAGCTCTTCAGTGCCGCGCGCTGCTGCTCGTTTAACTTGGTCGGGACCTCGACCACCAGGGTCACATAGTGATCGCCCCGCACCTTCGGATTCCGGAGCGAGGGCACGCCCTTGCCCGCCAGGCGAACCCGCGTGTCGGTCTGGGTTCCCGCCTTGACCGTGTACTCGACCTCGCCGTCCACCGTGTTGATGCGAATCGTGCCGCCGAGTGCCGCCGTCGCAAAGGAAATCGGCACGGTCGAGAAGATATTGCTCTCCTGGCGCTTAAAGATGGGGTGCGGACTCACAATGCACTCCACCAGGAGGTCACCGCGCTCGCCGCCGTTCACGCCCGGCTCGCCGCCCTGCGGCATTCTGACCGAAAGGCCGTTGTCGATGCCGGCCGGGATGCTGACCTCGAAACTCTTCCGGACGCGCTTATAGCCCGTGCCGTTGCAGGACGTGCACTTCTCCTTCACAATCTTGCCGCTGCCGTGACAGTTCGGGCAGACCTGCACATTCTGCATGGTGCCGAAGGCCGTGCGGCTTGTCTTCACAATCTTGCCCTGACCCTTACAGGTGGGGCAGGTCTCGGGCGAAGTACCCGGCTTTGCGCCGCTGCCCTTACAAGTCTCGCACTCTTCCTTATAGTCTATCGTAATCTTCTTCTTGCAGCCGAAAACCGCCTCTTCAAAGCTGAGGCGCACGGTCGCGTGGACATTGGCACCGCGCATCGGCGCATTTGCCGCGCGCTGCGCGCCTCTGCCGCCGCCGCCGAAAAAGCTGCCGAAGATATCGCCGCCGCCGAAGAGGTCACCGAAAATATCACCGAAATCGGCCGCATTGCCTTCGTAAAAGCCGCCGCCGCTGCCGCCGCCCATGCGCGGGTCAAAGGCCGCGTGTCCGAACTGGTCGTACTGGGCCCGCTTCTTAGGATCGCTCAGAACGGAATAAGCTTCGTTGATCTCCTTAAAAGCCGCCTCCGCCTGCTTGTCGCCGGGATTCGCATCCGGATGATACTTCTTCGCGAGCACCCGATATGCCTTCTTCAGCGCCGCATCGTCCGCGTCCTTTGAAACCCCGAGCACCTCATAATAATCGCGCTTCTGTTCTGCCATCGTGATCCTTTCTCAAACGGGCACGCGAGAGCTGAGCTCCCGCGTGCCGTCCCGTCTTATTATACTTCCTTGAAATCGCCGTCCACGACGCCGTCATCCGGGTTGGAGCCGCCGTTCTCTGCGCCCGCCGAAGCCTGGCTCTGCTGCGCCTGCTCATAGACCTTCTGGAAGAGCTGCTGCGCGCTTGCCATCAGCTTCTCCTTGTTCGCCTTGATGTCCGCGACCTGATCGTCGGTCATGGACTCCGCCGGTGCGCGGTTCACCGCCTCCTTGAGTGCGGCGAGGTCTGCCTCGACCGCCGCCTTGTCGCTGTCGCCGATCTTATCGCCGACTTCCTGAATTGCCTTCTCGGTCTGGAAGATGAGGGAGTCCGCATCGTTTCTCTCGTCGATGGCCTCCTTCTTCTTCTTGTCCTGGGCCTCGAACTCGGAAGCCTCTCTGACTGCCTTGTCAATGTCCTCCTGGGACATGTTGGAACCGGAAGTAATCGTGATGTGCTGCTCCTTGCCGGTGCCGAGATCCTTTGCGGAGACGTTCACAATGCCGTTTGCGTCGATGTCAAAGGTGACTTCGATCTGCGGCACGCCTCTTCTCGCCGGGAGAATGCCGTCCAAGCGGAACTGACCGAGGCTCTTGTTGTCGCGCGCAAACTCTCTCTCACCCTGTACCACATGGATGTCCACTGCGGACTGGTTGTCCTCCGCCGTCGAGAACACCTGGCTCTTCTTGGTCGGGATGGTCGTGTTTCTCTCAATCAACTTGGTTGCGATGCCGCCCATGGTCTCGATCGAGAGGGAGAGCGGAGTGACATCGAGGAGGAGCACGTCGCTTGCGCTCGAATCGCCCGCGAGCTTACCGCCCTGTACCGCCGCACCGATTGCAACGCACTCATCCGGGTTCAGGGTCTTAGAGGGCTCCATGCCGGTGAGCTGCTTCACCTTCTCCTGTGCGTTCAGCATACGGGTCGAACCGCCGACCAGAAGAACCTTGCCGAGGTCTGCGTTCGTGATGCCCGCGTCGCGCATTGCGTTCTGCACCGGAATCACGGTGCGCTCAATGAGATCCGCCGTGAGCTCGTCGAACTTCGCGCGGGTCAGGTTCATCGCGAGGTGCTGCGGGACCCGCCGCGGTCGCCGTGATGAACGGGAGATTGATCTCCGTCGTGGTTGCGGTCGAGAGTTCCTTCTTCGCCTTCTCCGCAGCCTCCTTGAGTCTCTGAAGAGCCATCTTATCCTGGCCGAGGTCCACACCGACCTCCTTCTTGAACTCGTCAATCATCCAGCGCGTAATCTTCTCGTCGAAGTCATCGCCGCCGAGGTGGGTGTCGCCGTTGGTCGCGAGCACTTCGATGACGCCCTCGCCGATGTCGATGATGGACACGTCGAAGGTGCCGCCGCCGAGGTCGTAGACCATGATCTTCTGCTCTTTGTCGTTGTCAAGGCCGTAAGCGAGTGCCGCCGCCGTCGGCTCGTTGATGATACGCTTTACCTCAAGACCCGCAATCTTACCTGCGTCCTTGGTTGCCTGACGCTGTGCGTCGTTGAAAGTACGCCGGAACCGTGATGACGGCCTCGCTGACCTTCTCACCGAGATAGCTCTCCGCATCCGCCTTGAGCTTCTGCAGTATCATTGCGGAAATTTCCTGCGGCGTGTAGCTCTTGCCGTCGATGGTCACCTTGTAGTCCGTGCCCATGTGTCTCTTGATCGAAGCAATCGTGCGATCCGCGTTCGTGACCGCCTGGCGCTTTGCCGGCTCACCGACCAAGCGCTCGCCGTTCTTCGTGAAGGCCACGACGGACGGCGTGGTTCTTGCGCCCTCGCTGTTCGGAATGACGACGGGCTTTCCGCCCTCCATCACCGCAACGCAGCTGTTGGTTGTTCCGAGATCGATACCGATAATCTTACCCATGTTTATTTCCTCCGTGAATCAAATTTGTAGGTGATTGTTTGTTTTGTGTAAAAAACCGTTTCTTGTGCGCTTTTATCTTTTATTTTAATTCGCAACCTTCACCATGCTGTGGCGAAGGACGCTGTCCTTATAGAGGTAGCCCTTTTGCAATTCCTCCGCGACCACATTCTCGCCGAGTTCTTCATTTTCCTCGTGCATGACCGCGTTGTGGTAGGTCGGGTCGAAAGGGCTTGCCTTTCGCGTCGATCGGCTCGACACCCGCCTCCTTCATATTCTTTAAGAGCTGGCGGTATATCATCTCCATGCCCTCGGCATAAGACTTGATGCCGGGATCTTCGCTCTCCGGCGCCTGGGCTACGCTCCGCTCAAAGTTATCAATGACCGGAAGGAGCTTCTCAAGCACCGACTTGGCGCCGAGGTCAAACATCTGTGCCTTTTCGCGCTCGCTCCGCTTCCGGAAATTCTCAAACTCCGCAAGCGTCCGCTTCAGGCGGTCGGTCAGACCCTCGATTTCCGCCTCTGCCGCTTTGTCCGCTTTTTCCTCCGCTTCTTCCTTTACGGGCTCCGAAGCTTCTTCCTCCGCGGCAAGCGCCTCCGCCGCTTCGGCGGCAGCCTTCGCCGCAGCCTCTTCCGGGTAAGCGTTTGCTCCGCTCTGTCCTCCCGCTCGTGTTTGTGCTTGTTCTTAGCCATCGTCTCCTCCGAAATTCTCATCCATCTCCCGCATTAAATCATGCAGGGTGTTTAACACCTTTTTATAGTCCATGCGCTTCGGTCCCACGATACCTATGGTACCGCGAAGGCCGCTGCCCAAGTCGTAACGCGCCGTCACAATACTGCAGTCGTTCATCTCCGGCACCGGCGACTCTTCTCCGATAAAGACCTGGATGCTCTCCTGCTCTTCTCCCGCCTGCTCTGCCGCGTCGATCACGATGCGCCTTAAGCGCTTCTTCTGCTCGAAGGTGCTGATGATGCGTTTTGCGCCGCCGCCGTCCGTGAGCTCCGGGTAACGGAACACATTGGTCGCGCCGCTCGTGTAAATCTGCAGTTCTTCCTCCTCCGTGAGCATGCGCCGCAGTTCCGTTAAGAGAAAGGCAACCAACTCCCGACTTTCTCCGGCATCGCGAAGCAGTTTCTCAAGGACCTCGGCCTCGGCATCCTGCAAACTGACACCGTTTAAACGCGTGTTCAGAAGTATATTGAGATGCAGAAGCTCGGCATCGCCGATGGCCTGATGCAGCGTCAAAATGCGGTTGCTGATCAAATTTCCCTCGAGTACCAGCACGACCAAGAGGCGATTCTCATCCATCTTGGAGAGCTGCAAGAGCTTAATGCGCGCCCGGCTCGTATCGGGGCCGCTGATGACCGCAGCGTAGTTTGTATGGTCCGCCGCAATGCGCGCCATGCGTCGAAGCACCGATTCGAGGCGGTCGACCCGCGCGACAAACTGTCGCTTCAAGGCCTGCATCTCGCTGTCCGTCTCCTTCAGGATCTCGTTTACATAGAAGCGATAGCCCTGATCGGAGGGGATGCGCCCCGCCGAGGTATGCGGTTGGAGGAGATAGCCCATCTCTTCCAAATCGTACATCTCGTTGCGTATGGTTGCGCTGCTCAGCGTGCAGCCGGGAAGTTTTGAAATCGTGCGGGAGCCCACCGGCTCTCCGGTTTCCATGTAGTTTTTAATCACTGCATTCAGTATCATGATTTCGATCATCCAGCTCCATGACTTCCTCCTTCCCGCTGTTAGCACTCATTCGCTTGGAGTGCTAACACCTGCTATCGGTACTATATTCCCTTTGCTCTTTCTTGTCAAGCAAATCAAAAAAAGTTTTTCCGCTATCTTCCCGCAGCCCTTGACGCACCAGTAATGCTCCCTTGCCCGCCTCTGTTTTGTGCACCGCCTCCCTCTTTTTAAACGTCATTTTACCCGGCTTCTCTGCCTTGCCACTTCCTGTCTCCCAGCTTTTTCTTGCCGAAACGGCTCTCCCGTGTTATATTGCAGATATATATGTAACATTTTTGTAACATTCCGCGTGAAAGGAGACTTCGCATGCGACTTCATTCCACATTAAGCATACTTGCGCTCAGCGCACTGCTTTCCGTTTCAACGAGTGTCCCCGGCTTTGCCGCCGTGGTCCGCAGCAATGCCGCCGCGAGCAGCCGGGAAAGCGAGAGCGCCGCGCAGAGCGCAAGCGCTGTGATCCAGGCCCCGAGCGAAGAGGCACAGACCGCCGCACCGCTCCCTGCGGTCCGGAACGAAACTTCTCTCGGTGTCTTCAAGACGACCGGTTTCACGAATCCGCGCGGCGAGCGCAGCGCAGACGGCTCGGTACCGCAGGTAGGCCGCACCGTCGCCGCAGACTGGTCCGTACTGCCGCGCGGCAGCAAGATTCGCTTTGCGGGCAGCGACACCATCTATATCGTCGAGGACACGGGCGTCCGCGGCCAGGTTGTCGACGTCTACTACGCGAACACTTCCGAGGCCTGGGCCCACGGCGTCCAGTACCGCGAGGTCTTTCTGATTCTCGAGTAAACGCCCGCTATTTTGAATTTAATTGACAGTTACGGGGTCCTCCGTTTAGAATAAAGCTGTAATTCTTACATAATTCTTAAGAGGATTCGGTACTATGCACAAACATATGAAAGCCATTCAGAGGGCGTGCATCTTTCTTCTGGTCCTGCTCATGCTCCTCGCGCCGCTCAGTGCGCTGGGCGAGTCAAAGAGCGTTCAGCCGGCCGAAGAGACGACCGCCGCGGGCGAGAGCCGGACTTTGCTCTCCGCCGCGCCGACGGACACCCCCTCTGCGAGCGCAGTTTTCTATGACACATCCAACAGCGTGATGGGCGCAGTCCGAAACGCCGATGAAAATCTGAGCGATCAGATCGATGTGCCCGTACTCAATGATGCCTGTGTTGCCGCGCAAAACGCGCTCATTGAGACCAGAACCGCAAAGGATCGCGCCTGGTTAAACCTGAAGAAGGAAGAACAGGCCAAAGCCGAAGCAGCCCGCCTTGCCGCCGAAGAGGCCGCGAGACAGGAGCGTGAGCGCGCGGAAGCGGCATCCCGCGAAGCTGCGAAAAAGGCCGCGAGTACCAAGAGCGGCAAGCAAAGTAAGTCGACCGCTGCGGGAACCACAGCACAAGCGTAAAGAGCAGCCCGAAGGTGAGCGGCAAAAACGGCAAAAGCCTCGGCGTCTTTAAGCTCACCGCTTACTGCCCCTGCTACGAGTGCTCCAAGGGCTGGGGACGTATGACCAGTTCGGGCAGACTCGCACAGGAAAATCACACGATCGCAACCGATCCCTCGGTGATCCCGGAGGGCACGCGCGTGGTCATCAACGGCACCGTCTATGTCGCCGAGGATACCGGCGGCGGCGTGGTCGGAAAGCACATCGACATCTTCATGGAGAGCCACTCCGCCACGCTGAGCTTCGGCGTGCAGCACGCGGAAGTATTTCTCGCAGATTAAAAAGAATGCAGGGCAATATGCCCTGCATTCTTTTTTTCTGCCTTCCCCGCAGCGCTTCCGCGCCTTGCGCATTTCTCGGTTCAGATTTCCAGCTTGCAGTCGTGGCCGGTCTCGCGGTCTAAAATCACACGCAACAAGCGGAATACCGTCGCCTCGCCGAGTGCCTCCGCGCTTTCCTCAAAGTGATTCCAGCGAAGGCGTATCTGCTGTCCGTAAGCGTGCTTTCCGAAGCCGCCCCGCAGGATGTCATCGAGGGCGGAGAGATTGTGACCGGTCTTCTCGCTTCCGTCCGTGAGCACCCGGTCTATCTCCGCATAGAAGTCCTCGAGACTCGCAATGCGGCTGCCGTCCAGCTCAAAGAGCGGCACGGTGAGCGCCTCGGTGAGCAGCGGAAGCGCAAGCTCGAACTTTACCCCGTACCAGTGCTCTTTGTCGTCCTCGGTCGCGCGTATGCTCGCGACCACAAAGCGCGCGGCAAGCTTGCTCGCCTCAAAGGCGCTCTTTCCGCGCATCATGGCTCCGGTAAAGGCCGCCGCAAAGCAGTCTCCCGTCCCGTGGCTGCTCCGCGGCACACGCAGGGTGAAGTCATAGCGAAGCTCGCCGCGCGCGCAGTCATAGACCGCGTTGCCGATGCGCCCCTCCTCGTAGGAGATGCCCTTCAGAATCACATGTTTTGCGCCGAGGGCCGCGAGCTTTTTGAGGACTGCCTTCACCTCGCTCTCCTCCCAAAGTCCCTCGTGATAGGGCGTATCGGTGAGGAGGCAGGCCTCCGTTAAGTTCGGGAGTATGTAATCCGCCTCGGCGCAGAGCGCCGCCATCTCCCGCACAAACGCGAGGTCAAAGCCCGTGTAGAGCACGCCGTTATCCGCCATCGCGGGATCCACGATTTTGAGACCGCCCGGGTTCAAAAGCTTTTCCATCATCTCTTTGACCAGAGCAATCTGCCGTATGCTCCCCAAATAGCCGGTGTAGACGGCATCGAAGTATATCTTCTCCCGCTCCCACTTCGCCGCAATGCCGGGCATGTCCTCGGTCAGATCGCGGAAGGTAAAGCCGTGGAAATCGGCACCGGTGTGGTTCGAGAGCACGGCCGAAGGAAGAATGCAGGCCTCCACGCCGCAGGCCGAGATGATGGGCTGTGCCACCGTGAGCGAGCACTGCCCCACACAGGAAATATCCTGAATGGTCAAAATCCTCTTGTAAGCTGTCATGCAAACGCCTCCTTTACTGGATTTGCAGGCAGTATAGCATAAGATAAGTTCAAATAACAGCTTGCAAAGCATTAAACCCCGTAGTAGTATGGGTTTATATGTTAAAGAGAAATGAAGCGAGAGGAGCCTTGTTATGATGATATCTACCCGTGGTCGCTATGCGCTCCGTGTCATGATCGATCTTGCCGAGCACGTCGGTGCTTCCTATATTCCCCTGAAAGACATTGCCGAGCGGCAGCAGATCTCCGAAAAATACCTGGAGTCCATTGTGAAAGTGCTGGTCAGAAACGGCCTGCTCGATGCCCTGCGCGGGAAGGGCGGCGGTTACCGCTTAAACCGCGCCCCCGCGGAATACACGGTCGGCAACATATTGCGCCTCACCGAGGGCAATTTAGCTCCGGTCTCCTGTCTCGAGGAAGAGGCCTCCTGCGAGCGCGCCGCCTCCTGTCGCACCCTGCCCATGTGGCAGGAACTGGATCGTCTTGTCAACAAGTTCTTTGACGGCTACACGCTCGCGGATCTCGCCGCGCCCGATCTCGCCGGCAATGACTTTGTCATCTGAGAGCTACGCCCCCCCTCACGCCTCCGCGCTTCCTGTCGCGGGGGCGTTTTTTCGATCTACGCGCCGTATGCCGCAAACCGATGTCTTACCATTCCGAAAGAGAGCTTATTGTCTTTTTGTCCTATCACGCACGATCCCCGGCATTATCCTCTTGTCACGCCAAAAAGGAGTCGTGCTGCCGAAAAACAGACAGCACGACTCCTTTTACTTTACTTCGATTTCGAATCAATCCTGGAAGAGCGGCGAAGAGAGATAGCGGTCGCCGGAATCCGGCAGCAGAACCACGATGGTCTTTCCCTCTGCCTCCTTGCGCTTTGCGAGCTGAAGCGCGGCATACAGCGCCGCGCCGGAAGAGATACCGGTCAGCACGCCCTCGGCTCTGCCGATCTCGCGGCCCACACGGAAGGCATCCTCGTTCGAGACCTGAATCACCTCGTCGTAGATATCCTTGTCCAGGGTATCCGGCACAAAACCCGCTCCGAGGCCCTGAATCTTATGCGGGCCCGGCTGTCCGCCCGAGAGCACCGGAGATGCCTCCGGCTCCACGGCAATCAGCTTAACGCCCGGCTTTTTACTGCGGAGATAACGGCCCACGCCGCTCAGCGTGCCACCCGTGCCGACACCGGAGACAAAGTAATCCACTTCGCCGTCCGTATCCTCCCAAATCTCGGGACCGGTGGTCTTCTCGTGTGCCGCCGGATTTGCCGGATTCACGAACTGTCCCGGAATAAAGCTGTGCGGAATCTCCTTCGCGAGTTCCTCCGCCTTCGCCATTGCGCCCTTCATGCCCTTCGCGCCTTCGGTCAGCACCAGTTCCGCGCCGTAGGCCTTCATGAGATTTCTGCGCTCCACGCTCATGGTATCCGGCATCACGATGATGATGCGGTAGCCGCTCGCCGCCGCGACCGAGGCAAGGCCTATGCCGGTATTGCCGGAGGTCGGCTCAATGATGACCGAGTCCTTGGTCAGGACGCCGCGCGCCTCGGCATCGTCCAGCATGCCGCGGGCAATTCTGTCCTTCACCGAACCCGCCGGGTTAAAGTACTCGAGCTTTGCGAGAATGCGCGCCTTGACGCCTTCCTTCGCCTCAATGTGAGAAAGTTCCAAGAGCGGAGTGCCGCCGATTAACTGATCTGCGGAAGTATAAATCTTTGACATGCGTAAGCCTTCCTTTCGTCTTTGTCTATGCGGCTATCTTACGCCCTTAAAACATATAAGTCAAGTGGGTTTAAGGATTTATTGCTGTCCGAGTCTTGCAACCCGCGCCGCAATGTCCTCGCGGCTCGGAATGCTCGCAATGCCGCCGGAGCGCTCGGTCGAGAGACTCGCCGCGGTCGAGGCGAAGGTACCGATTTCCTGAAGCGCCGCGGAATCGAGTTCCAACACATCCTTGCCGCTCTCCAGAACGCAGGCGAGTGCGGTGCCGCCGAAAATATCACCGGCGCCCGTCGTGTCGATCGGCGAGACCTGCGGCCCCGCGCAGTAAGCGGAAGCGCCGCTCCGGCTCTTTAAATAGCAGCCCTTCGGCCCGAGCGTCACCATGGCGAGCTTCACGCCGTAGACGTTCAGGAGCTTCTCGGCGCCCCTCCTCCGGCGTGCAGCTCCAGAGGAAATCCACCTCCTCGTCGCTTATTTTTACGATGTCCGCCTGCGAGAGTGCCCAGAGCATCTCCCGTCTCGCATCCTCCGGTTCTTTCCAGAGCGGCAGGCGGAGGTTCGGATCGCAGGTGATGAGCTTGCCCTTTGCCTTCGCATAGGCCACCGCCGCCCGGGTCGCCGAGCGCACCGGCTCGTCGGTCAGCGAGAGCGTGCCGAAGTGGAAGGCCTTGGCCTGATCGATCAGCGAAAGCTTGATTTCCTCAAGCGAAGCTGCGTGTCCGCGCCCGGCTTTCTGGCAAAACTGAAGGCGCGGTCGCCCTCTCGGTTAAAGGTCACAAAAGCGAGGGTCGTAAAGCACTCTTCATCCTGCACGAGGCCGCTCACATCAATGCCGCAGCGCTCCAGGGTTCCGAGCAGCATCACGCCGAAGGCATCCACGCCGACTTTTCCGAGTATCGCCGTGCTGTGCCCGAGATTGCGGAGCGCCGCGAGAAAATTGGCCGGCGCGCCGCCCGCATGTGCCGCCATGGTAGGATAGCCTTCCACATCTTTGGATTTTTGCGCAAAATCAATCAACACTTCTCCGAGTGCCACAACTTCTGCCATGTGCAACCTCCTGTCGTTTCGCCGCGTGCGCGGCATTTTGCTTGATAAGGAAAGTATAACATACCTAAGGCTTTCCTGCCTTGCGCGATTCTTACAATACTGCTAAACTATAGACATTTTCGCACTCAAATCCTCAGGAAAGGAAGGTTTTCACGATGGAAACGACTAAAGCGACGCAAACAGAGAATAAGATGGGCACCATGCCGGTCGGGAAACTCATCTTCTCGATGTCCGTTCCCATGATGATCTCCATGATCGTCCAGGCCCTCTACAACATTGTGGACTCTGTCTTTGTCTCCATGATCAGCGAGGACGCACTCGCAGCCGTGAGCCTCGCCTTTCCGCTGCAGTCGCTGATGATTGCCTTCAGCACCGGCATCGGTGTCGGCATCAACTCCCAGCTGTCCCGCGCCCTCGGCGAAAAGAAGCCGCAGCGCGCCAACCGGATTGCGGCGAGCGGCGTCATCTTAGAGCTCTTCTTCACCCTGCTCTTTGTTCTGACCGGCCTCTTTCTCGCCGTCCCCTTTTTCCGCGCGCAGACCGCCGATGCAAGCATCTTCTCCCAGGGTGTACTCTACACGCGCATTGTCTGCTGCGGTTCGCTCGGCATCTTCATGGAAATTACCTTCGAACGCTTTCTGCAGTCGACCGGCCGCACCACGCTCTCTATGATGTCGCAACTCTCAGGCGCGGTCTTTAACATCGTCATGGACCCTGTGCTGATTTTCGGCCTCTTCGGTCTCCCGAAGCTCGGCATTGCCGGCGCGGCCCTCGCGACCGTGCTCGGCCAGTGCCTCTCCGCGCTGATTGCGATTTGCTTAAACCAGCGGAAAAACCCGGAAGTGAGCCTGAAACTCTCGTCCTTCGGCTTTCATCCCGAACTCCTTGCTCGCATCCTCGCGGTCGGCATTCCCTCGACCATCATGCAGGCGCTGAGTTCCTTCATGGTCTATTCGATGAACCGGATTCTGATCGGTTTCAGTTCCACCGCGACCGCCATACTCGGTGTCTACTTCAAGGTCTCGAGCCTCATTTTCATGCCGCTCTACGGCCTTAACAACGGCACGGTGCCCATACTCGCCTATAACTACGGTGCGGGCCATAAGCGCCGCATCGAGCACACCCTGCGCTTTTCGACCCTGACGGCGCTCGGCTTCATGCTTGTGGGACTGCTGCTCTTTGAGCTCCTGCCGGCCTTCTTTTTCCGGCTCTTCAACGCCTCGGAGGAGATGCTGACCCTCGGCATTCCGGCCTTTCGCATCATAGGCCTCTGCCTGCCCTTCGTCGGTTTCTCGATTTCCACGAGTTCCGCCTTTCAGGCGCTCGGCAAGGGTTTTTACAGCATGGCGGCTTCGATCGGTCGTCAGCTGGTCTTCCTTCTGCCCGCCGCCTACCTTCTCGCCGCGACCGGCGAACTCCGGAATGTCTGGTGGTCCATTGTCATTGCGGAGGGGGCGGGCCTCTTTGTGAGTCTCTATTTCCTGCTCCGCATTCTGCGCCTCCTCATCGCCCCGCTTCCGGACGACGGCGTGCGCTGAAGGACGTGTTCGATTTTGATTTGAAAGGATAGCCGCTATGCTGCAACAAAGCCTCATCGGGATACTGATTCCCTTCCTCGGCACCACCCTCGGCGCCGCTGCCGTCTTCTTTCTCCGAGAAAAATCTGGGCCGCAACCTTCAGCGCGCCCTCACCGGCTTTGCCGCGGGCGTCATGGTCGCGGCTTCGATCTGGAGTCTTTTGATCCCCGCGCTCGAGCAGAGCGAGGAGAGCGGCCTCGGGCACTTTGCCTTCCTCCCGGCCGTCATAGGCCTTTGGATCGGCACCCTCTTTTTGCTCCTCCTCGACAAGCTGATTCCCCACCTTCACCTCCACGCGGAGAAGGCCGAGGGACGCAAGAGCAGCATTTCAAAGACCGCCATGCTGCTGCTCGCCGTGACCATCCACAACATCCCCGAGGGCATGGCGGTCGGCATCGTCTTTGCCGGTTTCTTAAACGGCAGCGCGCACATCTCGGCAAGCGCCGCACTCGCGCTCTCCCTCGGCATCGCAATTCAGAACTTCCCTGAGGGCGCCATCATCTCGCTCCCGCTGCTCTCCGCGGGAAGCACGAAGCCGCGCGCCTTCCTCTACGGCCTGCTCTCCGGCATCGTGGAACCGCTTGCTGCCCTCCTCATGTTTGCCGCGGCGGAACTTCTGGTTCCCGCCATGCCCTATCTCCTGAGCTTTGCGGCCGGTGCCATGCTCTACGTGGTCGTCGAGGAGTTGATCCCCGAAATGTCGGAAGGAGAGCACTCCGACATCGGTGTGCTCTCCTTCGCGCTCGGCTTTACCCTCATGATGGCGCTCGATGTGGCCCTCGGCTGAGAATAAGCCGCCTGTATTTTATTTTGCGACATAGCTCTCCGGCTCATAGAAAATGACCGTCGTGCCGCCGTTCTCAAAGCTGAACGGCACATGGAGGAGGGACGAGAGCGCCGCATGCACCGCGTCCTGTTTGTCCTTCTCCACATAGAATAAGAGAAAGCCGCCGCCGCCCGCGCCGAGAAGTTTTCCGCCGAGCGCGCCGGCTTTTTTTGCGTCCGCATAGAGGCGATCGATCGAATCCGTCGAGATCTTTGTGCTCACGCCGCGCTTTAACGCCCAACTCGCGTCGAGCATGCGCCCGAACTCGTTTAAGTCGCTCTCCTTGTGGAGCAGTATCTTCTCCGCCTCGTCGACCATGGCCCCCATTTCCCGGAGCACCGCAGTCTTATCCGAGAGGGCACGCTTGGTGTCCTGCTGGATGTCCGAGGAGAAGCGCGAAAAGCCCGTGAAAAAGAGCATGAGGTTCTCGTTCAGCGCGCGTTTCCGCTCCGCGCTCACAATGACGGGGCTCACGCGGTAGCCGTCCGCGTCAAAGCGTATCACATTGAGGCCGCCGAACGAGGCCGCAATCTGGTCCTGCCAACCGCCCGCCTCCCGGCAGAGCTCGCGCTCCAGGTAAATCGCCTCGTCCGCGAGCTTTTTCTTGTCCGCGTACTTGCCCTTCAGCGCATAGAAGGCATTTAACATCCCGACCGCAAAACTGGAGCTCGTGCCGAGTCCCGAGCGCGCCGGGAGATCCGCCTCGTAGGTTAAACGCAGCTCGTGCATGTCGAGGAACTTCATGGCCTCCCGCACCGCCGGATGCTCCAGGTCCTCGACCCGGGTCACGCGCTCCAGCTTCGAATACGAGAGCTCCGTGCTGTAGTCGAAAAAGGGCGGCAGGTGGCGCACATTGACATAGCAGTACTTGTCAAAGGTAGTCGAGAGCACCGCGCCGCCGTGCTCTCTGAAAAATTCGGGCATATCGGTTCCGCCGCCGAAAAAGGACATACGAAACGGGGTTCTCGTGATGATCATGCTTCTTCTCCCACCGGAAGGCCCAAGGCGCGCGCCTTTTCCATAGCGCTCTCAATCACCTTGTCCATGTCGTAGTAGCGGTATTCGCCGAGGCGGCCGCCGAAAATCACGGGCTCGCGCTCGCCGCGCTCCCGGTACAGGGCATAGCGCGCCTGGTTCTTCTCGTTGTTCACCGGGTAGTAGGGCTCCATGCCGGGCTTCCAGTCCGAGGGGTACTCCCGGGTGATTACGGTCTTCGGCTGGGTGCCGAAGACAAAGTGCTTGTGCTCGATGATGCGGGTGTAGGGAATTTCCCGCTCCGTGTAGTTCACGACCGCGCAGCCCTGGTAATTCTCCGTGTCAAGGGTCTCGGTCTCAAAGCGGAGCGAGCGGTACTCGAGCGCACCGAGCTCATAGTCAAAATAAGCGTCGATCGGCCCGGTGTAGACCACGGTCTTTGCGCGCGCGTTCCAGCCCGCCTTGTCCGCGAGATAGTCCGTGTTCAGGAGAATCTCCGCCTTGCCGAAGAGCTTTTGAATCAGCGTGTCGTAGCCCTCCTCCGGAATGCCCTGGTAGCGGTCGTTAAAGTAGTTGTTGTCGTAGGTGAGGCGCACCGGCAGTCTGCGAATGATGAAGGCCGGGAGTTCCGTGCAGGCCTGCCCCCACTGCTTCTCCGTGTAGCCCTTGATGAGCTTCTCGTAGACATCTCGTCCGACCAGCGAAATCGCCTGCTCCTCGAGATTTTTCGGTTCGCCCTTGATCTCCGCGCGCTGCTCGTTCAGGATGGCAAGCGCCTCCTCGGGCGTGCGTATATTCCACATGCGCGCAAAGGTGTTCATGTTGAAGGGAAGGTTATACATCTCCCCCTTGTAGTTTGCGACCGGTGAATTCGTGAAGCGGTTCATGGTCACAAAGCGGTTCACAAAGTTCCAGACCTCGGGGTTTGAGGTGTGGAAGATGTGCGCGCCGTAGCGGTGCACCTCTATGCCCTCCACCGTGTCGCAGTGGATGTTGCCGCCGATGTGCGAGCGCTTTTCCAGCACGAGGCAGCTCTTTCCGGCGCGCTCCGCCGCATGGGCAAAGACCGCGGAATAGAGTCCCGCACCGACCAGGAGATAATCGTATTTTTCCTGCATGGTCTCACTTTCCTCCTTGATTCAAACGGTGCAAGCCCTGCTTCAGCCCGCGAGCGTGAAGAGGACGATGCCGCCGAGTATCAGCGCGAGCGCAAACAGCTTTCGCGCCGTGACGCGCTCGCCGAAAAAGAACGCGCCGAATACCAACATGTAGAGATAGGCGCTCGCCTCCAGGATGGGGCCGAGACTTAAGGGAATGCGCCGGTAGGCAATCACGTCGATGAAAGTCGCAAGAAAAAAAGAGCGCGTAGGCGAAGATAACCTGCGGATTCAGGTACTCCCGCCACACGCTGTCATACTGCCGCATTGCCGCCTTTTTTTAAGAGCACCTGCGAGAGCGCCGCGAGCAGCACCGCCCCGAGAAAAATCGCGAGGGTGCAAAAAGGGAAAGTCATTCATGCCTTCCTCCCTTCCGGCAGCGCATAGAGCACAATGCCGGCAATGATCAGCGCCGCGCCGAAGAGTTTCGGGGCACTGACCCGCTCCCCGAAAAAAAGACTTCCGGAAAAATCAGCCCCCAGATGACGGTCGCCGCCTTATTCATATAGGCGGTCGAGAGCGGCAGGCGCTTGATGATCTGCTGCCAAAACACAGCATAGAGCCCCAAAAATCAAAAATGACAGCCCCTGTAAAACAGAAGCCAGCCCCGACTCGCGACCGGATAGGAGGCCGCTTTTTTCGAGCAGAGCGCCGAGAGGCTGTAAAAGAGCACCAAAGCGTGCAGGGCGAGATAAATCCCGCCCTTCTTCGCTCTCATCATTGATTCAGCCCCTCCAGAATCACCGAGGCCATATAGTCTATCATCTCCGCCGTCATGCCCGGATAAACCCCGACCCAGAAGGTGTCGCGCATGATGCGGTCGGTTTCCTTCAGTTCTCCCACAATGCGGTAGCCCTCGCCGCTTGCCCGAAGCTCGTCAAAGCAGGGGTGCTTGGTCAGGTTGCCGGCAAAGAGCATGCGGGTCTGCACGCCCTTCTGCTCGATGAAGCGAACCAGCTGTTCGCGGGACACGCCCTCGCGGCAGGTTAAGAGGAAACCGAACCAGCTCGGATCCGCATTTTCGCAGGGTTCCGGAAGAATCAGCTTGTCCTCTGCGGGTGTGAGCGCCGCGCGGAGGCGCTTAAAGTTCTCCTTGCGCCGCTCCACAAAGTGCGGGAACTTCTCAAGCTGTGCGCAGCCTATGCTCGCCTGCAAATCCGTCACCTTTAAATTATAGCCGAAGTGCGAGTAGACGTACTTGTGGTCATAGCCACGCGGAAGCTCGCCGTACTGCCCGTCGAAGCGGTGCTGACAGATGTTGTCCACACCCGAGGGGCAGCGGCAGTCTCTGCCCCAGTCGCGCATGGAGCGGAGTATGTTGTGCAGGACCACGTTCTTTGTGTAGACCGCTCCACCCTCACCCATGGTCATGTGGTGCGGCGGGTAGAAGCTCGAGGTGCCGATGTCGCCTATGGTTCCCGTGAAGCGGGTCTCGCCGTCCAGGGTATAACGGCTGCCGAGCGCATCGCAGTTGTCCTCGATGAGCCAGAGTCCGTGCGCATCGCAGAAACGCTTCACCGCCTTTAAGTCAAAGGGGTTGCCGAGCGTGTGCGCAATCATCACGGCCTTGGTCTTCTCGGAGAGCGCTGCCTCAAGCTTGGTCACATCGATGTTGTACTGCGGAATGCAGACATCCACAAAGACCGGAATCGCGCCGTACTGGATGATGGGCGTGACCGTGGTCGGGAAGCCGCAGGCCACGGTGATGACCTCATCGCCCCGCTTCACCCGACGCTCGCCGAGCTTCGGGGAAGTCAGCGCCATGAAGGCGAGGAGGTTCGCGCTCGAACCCGAGTTTACGAGCGACACATAGGGGACGCCCAGGTACTCGCCGAGTTTCTTCTCAAAGAGATCGCTGTAGCGACCGGAGGTCAGCCAGAACTCCAATACGGCATCCGCCGCATTCACCATCTCCTTGTGGTCGTAGACACGGGACGCGTAGGAAATGCGGTCGCCCGGCTGAAAGGGCTTTTTCTTCTCGCGGAAACGCTCCGCATACTCTTCCACCAGCGCCAGTATCTCCTTACGCGCCTCTGCTTCTGTCTTATCTTCAAACATGCAAGTTTCTCCTTACCATCGCTTCCAGGGGGCGTTTCCGCTCTCCCAGAGCTCTTCTAACTTATTCTTTTCCCGCTGCGTATCCATGCACTGCCAGAAACCCTTGTGGTAGTAGCCCACCAACTCCCGGTCGCTGCAGAGCTTCCGGAACGGGTCCTGCTCGAGCACGGTATCATCGCCCGCGATGTAATCGAAAATGCCCGGCTCACAGACCATGAAGCCGCCGTTAATCACGGCGCCGTCGCTGTCATCCTTCTCGCGGAAGGAGTGAATTTCGCCGCCCTCGCCGACATCGAGTACGCCCTTCGCCTGCCCTATGTTCACCATGGTCAGAGTCGCGATGCGCTTCTTCTCCCGGTGGAAGGCAATCAGGGCATCGAGATCCACATCCGACACGCCGTCTCCGTAAGTCAGGAGGAAGGGCTCGTCGCCGACATAGTCCCGAATGCGCTTCACGCGGCCGCCGGTCATGGTGTGCAGACCGGTGTCGATCAGCGTCACCTTCCAGGGCTCCGCGTGCTTCCGTAAGACCTCCATGCTGTTGTTCGCGAGATCGAAGGTTACATCCGAAGTGTGCAGGAAATAGTCCGCAAAATATTCCTTGACCACATACTGCTTGTAGCCGAGGCAAATCACAAAGTCGTGAAAACCGTAGGAGGAATAGTATTTCATAATATGCCAGAGTATGGGCTGTCCGCCGATCTCAATCATGGGCTTGGGCCTTAAATAGCTTTCCTCCGTGATTCTGGTGCCGAAGCCGCCGGCCAGAATGACTACCTTCATTGTAGTTCCTCCCTGTTCTAGACATGTACCGCTATCTTAACGCATTTTTGAAAACTTTTCTATGCTCTTAACTTATGCTACACTGATTTCAGTGCAAATGATACAGACTTAGCTTAGGAGGATGTGCAAAATGGACGCATGTATCAAGGAACTGTACCGCATCGGAATTGTCCCCGTTGTCGCGCTGGAAGATGCCGCCGACGCGCTGCCGCTCGGTGCCGCGCTCAAAAAGGGCGGGGTCTCCGCAATCGAAGTCACCTTCCGGACCGCTGCCGCGGCGGATGCGATTCGCCTCCTGAGCCGCGAGATGCCGGAGCTCTTGGTCGGCGCGGGCACGGTCATCACGAAGGCACAGGCGGACGCCGCCATCGAAGCGGGCGCAAAGTTCATCGTGAGCCCGGGCTTTCAGCCGGAGCTGGTCTCCTACGTGCTCTCGAAGGGCGTGCCGATGTGTCCCGGAACCGCAACCCCGGGCGAGATGGAGCAGGCCATGGCCCTCGGTCTCTCGGCGGTCAAGTTCTTCCCGGCAGAGCAAACGGCGGCGCACCCATGTTAAAGGCGCTCTCCGCGCCCTACCGCGACCTTCTCTTCATGCCGACCGGCGGCGTGAAACTCGAGAATCTCAGGAACTATCTGGCTCTCGATCAGGTCTTTGCCTGCGGCGGCACCTGGCTTGCGACCAAGGACGATATCAAGGCGAAGGCCTTCGATAAAATCACGGCGCGCACCCGCGAGGCCGTGAAGACCATGTTAAACTTCCGCATCAAGCACGTGGGCATCAACTCGAAGGACGAGGCGGAGGCAAAGAAGACGGCAACGCTTCTCTGCTCAATCTTCGACTTTGACTATAACGACACCGAACTCTCGGTCTTCACCGGCACCGCGGTCGAGGTCATGAAGTTCATGGGCCGCGGAAGCCTGGGGCACGTTGCGATCGGCGCGGACAATGTGGACCGCGCGGAGTACTACTTAAGACAGCGCGGCTTCGCCTTCGACGAGTCGACCCGCCGGGTGGACGCTGCCGGCAGAACCACCTTCCTCTATCTCTCGGATGAGATCGGCGGCTTTGCCTTCCACCTGACCAAAAATTGATGCGCCGCCTGACGCTCGGCATCCTGGCCCATGTGGATGCCGGCAAAACCACGCTTTCCGAGGCCCTCCTCGTCGCCTCCGGTGCGCTCCGCGCGCCGGGACGCGTCGATTACGGCTCTGCCTTTCTGGACACCGACCCCGCGGAGAAACGCCGCGGGGTCACCATTTTTTCAAAGCAGGCCTATTTTGAATACGGCGATCTCGCGGTGACTCTGCTCGACACCCCGGGGCATGTGGACTTCTCCCCGGAGGCCGAGCGCGTCCTTCAGGTTCTGGACCTCGCGATTCTCGTGATCAGCGCGGCCGAGGGCGTACAGGGACACAGTCTTACGCTCTGGCAGCTTCTTCGCCGCTACCGCATCCCCTGCCTCGTCTTCTTCAATAAGACGGACCGGCAGGTCGGCACCCGGGAGGCGCAGCTTTCCTCGCTCCGCACGCGGCTTAACGGCGAGTTCATCGACTTCTCCCGCAAGGTAGACAGCCCCGATCTCGCGGAGGAGCTCTCCCTCTTAGACGAGACGCTCCTAAACCGCTATCTGGAGCACGGCACGCCGCCGAGCGAAGCGGAAATTGCGGCTCTTTTTAAGGCCCGGCGCTTTTCCCCTGCTTCTTCGGTTCCGCCCTCCGTGCGGAGGGCATCACGGAACTCCTGGACGGCATCTCCCGCCTCTTTGTTCCGCCGGTCTACCCGGAGGCATTTTCGGCCCGTGTCTTTAAAATCGGCACGGACGAGAAGGGGGCGCGCCTAAGCTTCCTGAAAATCACGGGAGGCAGCCTGAGCGCCAAGATGCCGCTCCCGCCGCTCGACGAAAAGGTCGAGCAGCTGCGCCTCTACTCGGGGCGCTCCTACTCCCTCTTAAAAGAGGCGCCCGCGGGCAGCGTGGTCGCCGTAACGGGGCTCACGGAGAGTCGCGCGGGCATGGGACTGGGGGCGGAGAGCGGAGAACATACGTTACCTATTTTGACCCCGGTGCTCCGTTATCGCCTTATTTTACCGGAATTCGCTTCGCTCACGGAACTGCTGCCCCGCCTCCGTTCTCTCGAGGAGGAGGAGCCGAGTCTCCGATTTTCCCTCGACGCCGGCGGCAAGACCCTGCTGGTCTCTCTGATGGGCGAAATGCAGCTGGAAATCCTCACGGAACTGTTGGAACGCCGTTTTTCGCTCGCGGTCTCCTTTGAACCCGCGGGCGTCAGCTACCGCGAGACCGTCACCGAGAGCGCCGAGGGCGCGGGCCATTTTGAGCCGCTCCGCCACTACGCGGAAGTACATCTCTTCCTCGAGCCCCTGGAACCGGGCTCCGGCGTGCAGGTTGAGAGCGCGCTCGGCACCGAGCTCCTCGCGAACCAATACCAGCAGCAGGTGCTGCGCACCTTGGAAGAAGAGGAAATTCCCGGGATTTTGAGCGGGGCACCGCTCACGGATCTTAAAATCACCCTCATTGCGGGACGGGCCCACGAGAAGCACACCGAGGGCGGCGATTTTCGGCAGGCCGCCATACGGGCGCTCCGCGCCGGTCTCTTTTCCGCGGCCCCCTGCCTTCTGGAGCCCTACTATGCCTTTTCGCTCCGCCTGCCCGCGTCTTCGCTCGGCAGAGCCTTAAACGATCTGGACCGCATGGGCGCTACCTTTACGCTCGGCACGGCAGAGTCCGAGGCCGAGGCCGAAATCCACGGACAGGCTGCCGTCCTCGCCATGCAAAACTATGCCGCGGAACTGCGCCGCTTTACGAAAGGCGAGGGCTCGCTCTCCCTCTCCTTTGCGGGCTTTTTCCCCTGCCGGGATGCGGAGAGCGTCATTGCCGCGCGGGGCTACGATCCCGCGGCGGATCTCGCCTTTCCGGCGGACTCGGTCTTCTGCCGCCACGGAAGCGGTGAGACGGTCTCCTATGCGGAGGCCCCCCGCTACATGCATCTCCCCTACCGGCGCGACATGAGCGCCGCAGAGGAAGCGCTTCCCGAAGACGCTCCTATCCGCACCAAAAAAGAGAGCGCTCCGCTCTCTTTGGAAGAAATCGATGCAATCTTGGACCGCACCTTTTATCAGAACCGGCAGCGCGACAAGAAGCGCCCGGAAAGGCAGCGAAGGGAGGCGAGCGAGGCGGCAAAAGAGCGCGCGTATCGCGCGCTCAAAACCGCCGCGCCGCGGAAGCACTTCCTCTTGGTCGACGGCTACAATATTATTTTTGCCTTTCCCGAGCTCCGCGCCCTCGCGGAGGAGAACATCGACAGTGCGCGGCTCGCGCTCCTGGATCTTCTCTCCGACTACCAGGGCTTCACCGGAACTACGCTGATTGTGGTCTTTGACGCCTATCGGCGGAAGGATCACAAGGAGGAGCGCTATCCCTGGCACAATCTCTTTGTCGTCTACACGAAGACCGCGCAGACCGCAGACAGCTATATCGAGAGCTTTTCCGGCCGCCATGCCGCAAGCGATATTGTGACGGTCGCGACCTCGGACGGGGTCGAGCAAATCATCGTGCGGAGCCAGGGAGCTCTCCTCCTCTCGGCGAGCGATCTCCGCGAAGAGATGCTCCGCGCCCACAGCGAGGGGCTCTCTACCCCAGCCGTGACAGAGGCAGCGCCCAAAAACCGTCCCTTCGCGGACAAGCTTAAGCGCCCTGAATCCAGTGAAGAAGCGCCGTAAGCGGCAGGCGATTGCCGATCAGGATACAGACTGCCGCGAGCGGAAGCGCTGTCAGCGCGTCGATCAGGACATGCTGCTTCGTAAAGAGGGTTGAGATTACGATGCCGAGCGCAATCGGGGCCGCAAGCGCCGCAACAGCGAGCGGCAGTCCCGGGGTGGAACCGACAAAGTGCAGCACGAGATAGCACATGGAGCAGTGCATGCTCGGCGCACAGTTTAAGCCCTTATAGCTCCCCCGAAACACGAGCTTCATGGCCCGGCCGGAAAGGGTATCCGGCGCTTCGGGGCGCACAAAGCTCGTCGGGTAGACGAGGTAACAAAGGAGACTCAGCGCGATGTCTGCGACAATCGCGGTCTGGTAGCGCGCATAGGCCATAGGATCCGCCTGAAAGAGCGCAAGCGGAAATAGGAGTATCAGCGGAAACCAGAGCACATAGATGTATACAAAGGCGGGCACAAAGGGAATGTGTCCGTCTATTTTTTTTGCCACATTGTGCGGCTTGCCCTCAAAGGCCTCCGCGCCGAAATAGAGTAGGGTCTGCAGGCCGAGTATCAGTAGCTCGGCGAGCAGAAGCTTGATTCCGATGCCCATCGCTCAGCGCTCCTCTCGGAAGTAAGAGAGACCGAGACTTGCCGGCGGCTGATCCTCCGCGCGATTCCTTCTTCCGGTCTGAATGAGCACCAATATGGTTGCGAGATAGGGGAGCATCTTAAAGAGCTCCTGCGCCGAGCGGTTTAAGCCCGGAATGTAGAGGTAGAGAATGTAGAGTCCGCCGAAGAGGAAGGAACCCCAAATCGCTTTTCTCGCATTCCAGACCGAGAGTATGACCAGCGCGACCGCGAGCCAGCCGCGGTCTCCGAAGCCGTCGTTCGCCCAGGTGCCGCCCAAGTACTCCATGACAAAGCAGAGGCCGCCGAGCCCCGCGAGCGCCGCCCCGAGCACGGTAGAGACATACTTCACGCGGTTCACATCGACCCCGGCCGCATCCGCCGCAGCGGGATCCTCGCCGACCGCACGAATCTCAAGTCCTTTTCGCGTGCCCGTCAGCAAAAAGGCGAGGCAGAGCGCCAGGATGATCGAGAAATAGGTGAGAAAGCCGAAGGAGAAAAAGGCCTTGCCCACAAAGGGGAGCTTCGAGAGCCCCGGAAGGCTCTGCCGATAAGCGGCCGCCGTGAGCTTCGTCGAAATCTGGCCCACGCCGCCCGCAAGCTGCGAGAGAGAGCCGCCGAAGAAATTGCCGAAGCCCACACCGAAGGTGGTGAGCGAAAGTCCCACGACATTCTGGTTCGCGCGGAGCGTGACGGTCAAGAAGCTGTAGAGGAGACCCGCAAGCATGGAAATGAAGAGGGCCGCCGCGAGCGAGAGGAAGAGACCCACGAGGCCGGAAGCCCGCTCTCCCGCCGCTCTCTCGTAAAAGAAGGCCGCAATCAGACCGGAGACGCCGCCCATATACATGATGCCCGGAATGCCCAGGTTCAGATTTCCCGACTTCTCCGTCAGAATTTCACCGCTTGCGCCGTAGAGTATCGGAACGCCCTGCAAAATGGCGCGCTGTAAAAAAGTGGCCAGCAAATTCATCTCGTCTCTCCTTTCTTGCGGACGCTCAGGCGATAGCGGACAAAGAACTCGCAACCGATCAGGAAGAAGAGCAGTATGCCCGTGATGATGTCCGAAAAATTCTGGTTCAGCTTGTACTGCGTCGCAATCTGGATGGAGCCCTGCTGCATGAAGCAGAGGAGCACCGCAATCAGCGCCATGAAGAGCGGGTTAAAGTTCGCCATCCAGGCGACCAGGATGGCCGTGAAACCGCGCCCGTTCGCCGTACTGACCGAGAGCGTGTGTCCCGCGCCGCCCACAATCACCGCGCCCGCAAGGCCGCAGATTGCGCCGGAAATGGCCATGGTGCGCAGCATGACGCGCTGCACCGAGATGCCCGCGTAGCGCGCCGTGTTTTGGCTCGCGCCGACCACCGAAATCTCAAATCCCTGCTTGGTGCGCTGCAAATAGAGGTGCATAAAGAGGGTCACAAGGAGGATGATAAAGAGGCCGAAGACATACTGGCTGCCCGCAAAGCCCGTGCCGCCGATGCGCGGAAACCAGCCCGCGCGCGTCGCCTGGTTGATGGTGCCTATGCTGTTCGAGCCCTTCGGGTTCTCCCAGAAGCAAATCGAAAAAGGTGACCAGCTGCAGCGCGACATAGTTCATCATGAGCGTGAACAGGGTCTCGTTCGTGTGGTAACGCGCCTTAAAATAGGCAGGAACCAGGCCCCAGATCATGCCGAAAAGCATGCTGCCCGCAATCATGAGGGCAAGGAGCAGCGCATTCGGAATCTTGTCGCCGAGCAGTATCATGAGCCCCGCGCTCGCAATGCCGCCGACCAGTATCTGTCCCTCCGCGCCTATATTCCAGAAGCGCATGCGAAAGGCCGGGGTGAGGCCCACCGCAATTAAAAGCAGCACGCCGCTCTCGCGTATCGTGACCCAGAGGCGCCGCGGGTTTCCGACTGCGCCCGAGACCAGCGCCTCGTAGACGCCGAGCGGATTGACCCCCGTCACCAGCACAATGACAGCCGCGCAGGCGAGGAGCGCCAGCAGCAGTGCGATGAGGTGAATCAGCGCGAGCTTTCCGAACGAAATGTAGCCGCGCTTATGCATTTGAAACAGCGGTTCTCTTCCCTGACTCATGCCTCAACTTCCTTTCCGCCCATCATTCTTCTTCCCAATTCTTCCTTGCTCGCTCTCCGCGCATCCAAAATGCCGGCGCTCTTGCCGCCCTGTAATACAAGGATGCGATCGCAGAGTTCAAGGAGCACGTCCAGATCCTCGCCGACACAGATCACGGCGCTGCCGCTCTTCTTCTGCTCGTTCAGGAGCTGATATATCATATACGCCGAGTGAATGTCGAGACCGCGCACCGGGTAGGCCGCCATCACAACCTTGGGGCTTCCGAGTATCTCACGCCCCACCAGCACCTTTTGTACATTGCCTCCCGAGAGTCTGGCAATGGGGGTTGCGGTGCCGGGCGTCGCGACCGAAAGCTCTTCCACAATCTGCTCGGCCTGTTCGCGCGGCTTCTTCCGATCGGTCACAAAAGCCGCTGCCGTTCCGATAGGAGCGGAGCATCACATTGTCCGTCAAGTCCATGCTGCCCACCAGGCCCCATGCCCAGTCTGTCTTCGGGGACAAAGGCGAGGCGTACGCCGAGGGCCTCGATTTCCGCCGGGCTCATGCCGCGCAGATTCTTCTCTTCCCCGTTGTCCTCGCCGTACCAGATTTCACCGGTATAGGGCACCAGACCGGCTATGGCCTCTAGGAGCTCCCTCTGCCCGTTTCCGGCGATGCCGGCTATGCCGAGTATCTCGCCGCCCTGCAGGCTTAGACTTAAATCCGAGAGCACGCTCATGCCCTCCGCGTTGACACAGGACACCTTCTCGAGACGGAGGCGTCTCGGTCCCTTTCCCTGGCTCCGCGCGGTCTATGCCGAGCTTCACCTTTTCGCCGACCATCATCTCGGTGAGCAGGGAGGCATCGGCCTTTGCGGTCTCGACCTCGCCGATATACCGCCCCTTCCGCAGCACCGCGACGCGGTCCGAGATTGCGAGCACCTCGTTTAACTTGTGCGTGATGATCAGGATGGACTTCCCGTCTTCCCGCATCTTCCGGAGTATGGCAAAGAGGCGCTCGGTCTCCTGCGGCGTGAGCACGGCCGTCGGCTCGTCCAGAATCAAAATGTCCGCGCCGCGGTAGAGCACCTTCATAATCTCAACGGTCTGCTTTTCGGAGACCGAGAGCTCGTAGACCTTCTGTTTCGGATTCAGGCGGAAGCCGTAGCGATCCGCGAGTTCCGAGAGCTTTTGCTCTGCGGCTCTCAAATCGTACTTGCCGCCCTGTTCGCCGAGTATGATATTTTCCGCCGCCGTGAAGACCGGAATCAGCTTAAAGTGCTGGTGTATCATGCCGATGCCGAGTTTAAAGGCGTCCTTCGGCGAGCGTATGCTGACCGGCGCTCCGTTCACCTCGATGTGACCGCTGTCCGGAAAGTAAATGCCGGAGAGCATGTTCATGAGCGTCGTCTTTCCGCTTCCGTTCTCCCCGAGAAGGGCCAGTATCTCCCCCCTTCTTCAGCGAAAAGCTCACGTGGTCGCTCGCCTTGACCTCGCCGAAGTGTTTGCTGATGTCGCAAAAGCGTATTGCCTGTTCTGCCACGGTTTCCTCCTTAAGCCGCTGTCAGCTTTGAATCAAAAAGCCTCCTGCCGTCGCAGGGGGCTTTTTGTGGGTCTTCCTGAATTAGTTCGCAGTCGCCTCGATGCCGTCGACAATCAAGTCAAAGCTCGGGGAGGAGCGGTACTCCGACTCGTGGAAATAGCCGTCCGAGATGAGTTCCTGCCCGTTCGGCGCATAGCTCGTGACTTCCTTGCCGTCCACGGTGAAGTTCTTCGTGTCAAAGACATGCAGGCTGCCGTCCTTGATCTGCTGCTCCACTTCCTTTAACTTCTCCTCGGTGCCGGGTGCCGCGGCCGTGCCGAGCTTCGTGAGACGCACCGCATCCTGGGCAAAGCCCTCGGACCAATCCGTCGCAATCGGCTCGCCGGAGAGCACACTCTCCATCGCGTAGGTGTAGTAGACGCCCCAGTTGTTGGTCGGGGAGGTGATTGCGGAATCCGGTGCCACACCCGTCATATCGATGTTATAGCCGACGCAGGGAACCTTCTCCTCCTCTGCCGCCGTCGGCGCGCCGGTCGTGTCCGCGTGCTGGCTCAAGAGCACGCAGCCGTCGGAGATGAGCTGCTTTGCGGTCTCTGCCTCGACCGCCGGGTCGCCCCAGCTGTTCGTGTAGAGAACCTTCATCGTTGTCTCCGGGACAACAGACTTTGCGCCGAGATAGAAGGCCGTATAACCGGAAATCACCTCCGCGTAAGGGTAAGCGCCGACATAGCCGAGTCTCGCCTGATCCGGCTTAATCTTGCCTTCGTCTATCATCTGCTTCAGCTTTAAGCCCGCAGCAACGCCGCTCACATAGCGCGCCTCATAGATATCGTCGAAGTAGTTGTGGAAGTTCGCAAGTCCCGCGCCCGCTGCCTGATTTCCGCTCGCATGACAGAAGGTAATCTCCGGGTGGTCCTTGGCGACCTCCAGCATGTAGCTCTCGTAACCGAAGCTCGTGCCGAAAATCAGCTGACAGCCCTGGTTCGCAAGGTCCTCGGTCGCATCGAGCGAAGACTCATCCTCGCGAATATTGGTCTTAAAAATCAGCTGATCCTCGCTGAGACCCAGCGTCTTCGCGGCCTCCTTGAGTCCGTTGATATGGCTCGCGCTGTAGCCCTCGTTCTCGTCGCCGATCAGCAGCACACCGATCTTCAACTGCTCCTTCGGAACCACGGTCTGCGAGGAGCCGTCCGCCGTCGTCGTGCTCTCCGCCTCCGCGGAAGCCTTCGTCTCCGTCTTTGCGCCGCTGCCGCAACCCGCAAGCAAGAGAGCCGCGGAAACCAATGCGCAGAGCACCTTTGCCGTCTTTTTCATATTATCCTCCCTGAACTTCTTTTTGTATCTTTCTTGTATAACATATTTCCCCCGCGCTCTCAAGCCCTTCTCAAGTCGGGACCACGCGCGTCTTTAACTGCTTCCGCGTCCAGACTTCCGGCGAGAGCAGGAAGAGCAGCGGGAATATTTCCAGTCGACCGAAGAGCATATCGACCGAGAGCACAAACTTCGAGAGATCCGAGAAGGCACTGAAGTTTCCGGTCGGTCCGACCATGCCGAGACCCGGTCCAATGTTGTTGAAGGTACAGACGACCGCTGAAAAGGTGGTCTCGAAACCCTTGCCGTCCAGCGAGACGATGAGCATAGAGCAGCTCATGATAATGAGATATGCCGCGAGATAAGCCGTCGTGCCGAACATCACCGAGTTTTCGACCCTGCGCTTGTCCATGCGCACCGAACGCACGCGGCGCGGATGTATCATCTGACACATCTGGGTCCGCAAATGCTTGAATAAGAGCAACACGCGGGACACCTTCATACCGCCGCCGGTCGAACCCGCCGATGCACCGATGCACATGACGAGGAGCAGCATATAGCGGGAAAACTCCGGCCACTTGTCAAAGTCCGCCGTACAAAAGCCCGTCGTCGTCATGACCGAGGAGACCGAGAAGAAACTGTCGCGGAAGGCCTGGCCGAAATCCGCGGGGTAAAAGCCCTTCAGGAACACATTGCCCGCAATGAGCAGCGAAGCGCCGAGCATGATGCCCCAGTACCAGCGAAACTCCTCGTTTAAGAACGCGTCCTTCCACTTCTTGCTGAGCATGAGATAGTAGACCGAGAAGTTCACGCCGAAGAGTGCCATAAAGACCGCAATCGTCATCTGCACGAGCTGGCTCGGGTAGGCCGCAATCGAGTTGTTCTTAATCGCAAAGCCGCCGGTGCCGGCCGTGCCGAACGAGTTCATCACCGCGTCAAAGAGCGGCATGCCCTCAAAAAGCAGCACCGCTATCATGACGACGGTCATCACAAAGTAAATAATATAGGTAATTTTTGCCGTCGTTGAAATCTTCGGCACCAGCTTACCGACCGAGGGGCCGGGGCTCTCCGCCTTCATTAAGTTAAAGGGCTCGCCGTCACCCTTGGCGAGCGGCAAAATTGCGAGTAAAAAGACCAACACGCCCATGCCGCCAATCCAGTGGGTAAAACTTTCTCCAGTAGAGAAGGCCGTGTGACATGCTCTCCACCTCGGTGAGAATGCTGGAACCCGTGGTCGTGAAGCCGGACACGGTCTCAAACCAGCAGTCGATGTAGCGCGGAATTTCTCCGCTGATGTAAAAGGGAAGGGCACCGAAGAGCGAGAGCACAATCCAACCGAGCGCACAGACCACAAAGCCCTCACTCATCGAAATCGAACGGTGGCTCCGAATACAGGAGAGCAGAACACCGGGCAACAAGATGATTACCGCCGCAATCGCAATGGCACGCGCGCTCTGCGGCTCCCGATAGGCCGCGGAAACGACAATCGCCGGCAGCAGAAAAATCCCCTCCACAAGGAGTATGAATCCGATGTACTTTCCGATTAAGCGGTAGTTCATGCCTCTCCTCCGCGCTCCCGGAAAATATCCGCGAAGTTCGAAATCATGCGGTCCGCACTCGCGATGACCATGATGGAGTCACCGCGCATCAGACAATCCTGTCCGCCGGGAATAATAACCTTCTGATTTCTGACAATGCTCGCAATCAGGGTCGAGGGCTTTAAGGGCAGCTCCATGATGGGCTTATTGACAAAGCTTGCCTCCTCCGGAACCGTAAAGCCGAGCGCCTCGATTGCCCCGCCGCCTATGGTATGAAGCGTCTCTACCGAACCTTCGCGCGACTGGCTCGCCGCCCGCGTGTAGCGGGTAATCTCGTTCGCGGTCAGGGACTTCGGGCTCACAACAGCCCCCAGATGTTCCTGGCCGAAGAGATTCAGATACTCGGTGCGGTTCACCTTCGTGATGGTCTTCTTCGTGCCGACCGAGTGCGCATAGAGCGAAATCAGAATATTTTCCTCGTCGATGCCGGTCAGCGGCACCACGGCATCCATGTTCGCAATGCCCTCCTCCGCAAGCAAGTGCTGCAGGGAACCGTCTCCGTGGATGATGCTTGCCTTCGGCAGGAGATCCTCGAGCTCCTTGCACTTATCGCGGTCCGACTCCACGATGGTAACCGCGAGCCCCGCATTGATTAAATCCGTTGCGAGATAGCGCGCCGTCGCACTTCCGCCGACAATCATCACCTGTTTCACATCGAGGGTCGGAATGCCGAAGCGGCGCAGCAGAAAGGGCAGATCCGCGGTTGCCGCCGCCACCGCAAGCTTATCGCCCGCCCTGAGCTCGGTGGAGCCCGAGGGAACCAGTACCTCGCCGTCTCGCTCTATCGTACAAATCAGCGCCTTCTTATCCAGTAGGGGCGCAAGATCCATGAGCTTGCGGTCCGTGAGTTTGCCCTCTTCGGGGACAATGAGCTCCACCATCTCCGCGCGACCGCCCGCAAAGGAGTTTCGCGTTAAGAAACTCGGGAACTGCAGCAGGCGGAAAATCTCCTTCGCGCAGGTCTTCTCGGGGTTCACCGAAAGGTTAATACCGAAGCTCGTCTTTAAGAGGTTCATCTCCCGGTCGTACTCGGGACTGCGAACGCGCGCCACCGTGTACTCGCAGCCTAGCTTCTTTGCGACCAATGCCGTCAGAAGGTTCACCTCATCGCTGTTGCTCACCGCAATCAGGATGTCACAGTTCTCAGCTCCCGCCTCTCGCAAAATCTCAATCGAAGCGCCGTTTCCGACCACGGTCGAGACATCCAGCTTTTCCTCCAGCGAACGGATGCGCGCCGCATTGCTGTCCACAACGACCACATCGTGCCCTTCTTTCGAAAGTTGCTGTACCAAGAGCTCTCCTATTTTTCCGTTACCGACCACAATAATATTCATTGACTTTGATAAACACCTTTCCCTGTCTAAGCAGCCTTTTTATCATAGCACAGGCCTCTTGCCACATACAAGCCGACAAAGCCTCGGAAATACCGCTCCGTTTGCGCGTTCTCCCGTCCATTTTGCCGGTTTTTACACCGTTTTAGCGCCAAACCACCGAACGCAAAGCCGTAAAGCCGTGTGGATGCAGCCGTCGCAATCCCGCTTGCATACAACGGCAAGCACGCTCTGCATCGCAAAGCACCTCCGGGCATCTCCGGTATTGATATCGCCGTTATTTCCTGCCTGCGGTCCCAAGGACGCTTTCGGCGGTAGACTTCGATACCATGTTCTCCCCCCTTCTTATTTTTTTTTTGCAGAGCATACCGCGCGGGAAGCGAAACACAGCGCTTTGGTCCGGATTCGTGATCGGACAGATGCACCCGGCGGCGCATTTGACGCATGCTTTCCGATTTTTTTACTTCTTCCCCTTGTCAAGCCTTCTGATTCGAATTATAATGTTCAAAGTTCTTTTATTAGACACTTGTCTATTATCATTCCAATATCAATTATCGGCGCAGAAAGCCGAAGCATAATCGCAGCAAAGGAGTCAAGTATCATGCACACAGAAATGAAGCGTTTCAAAAAGAACCCTGTCGGCAAAAGACTGCCGGCACTCGCCCTCGGCGCAATCCTGGCGCTCGAGTCCCCCTTTGTCGCAGTCGCCGAAGTGACGAGCGGCGTGCGCCCCACGGTCGACGAGGCCTACTATGTGAGCCTCGACAGCTACGGAAACCCGACCGACGCCGCAGTCGTAAAGAGCTATGCGCTGAACGGCGCAAACGAAGTCGTGGACTACGGCTCTTACGACAGCGTCGAAAACCTGACGAACGGCATCAAGCCGGAGATTTCCGAGGGCAAAGTTCGCTTTTCGCTCGGCGAAAACGCCCCCTCTCACTTCTATTTCGAAGGAAAGACCCGCGCGCCTTTTGAAACCCTGCCCTTCGTTCTCTCGATTCAGTATCGTCTGAACGGGGTCCCGGTTGAGGCGGCACAACTCGCCGGCGAAAAGGGCGTGGTCGAAATTCACATCCGCGCCGTTCCGAATCCCGCGAGCAGCGAGTACCAAAAAAACAATTGGTTCCTGACCGCTGCGGCTGTCTTTAACCAAAACGACATCCTCTCCCTCTCGGCACCGGACGCCCAGATTCAGACCGTCGGCAACTTAAAGACCGCGGTTTTCTTCTGGCTTCCCGGCGAGGAGAAGGAATATGTGCTCTCCGTGGGCAGCGAGGACTTCAGCTTTAACGGTTTCACCTTCCTCCTCGGCCCGATCAATGCCGCGGGACGGCTCGGCGACTTAAAGGACTTACAGGACAGCAAGCGGGACATCGAGGACTCCTGGAAGCAGCTGACCGCGGCCGGCGATCAACTCTATGATTCCATGCAGGGCATGCAGGGGAAACTGGGACAGGCAGCGGACGGCCTCGACGGCTTAAACCGCGTGCAAAAAAACATACAGAGCCGCGAGAGCGAGTTCTACGGCAACCTGGATGCCTTCCTCGGCAATATGGATGCGCTCACGGCGGATCTCGGGCCCGTCGGCGCTCATATGGATGCCGCCGATCGGCACATCGGTGAACTGGAACAGAACTTGGGCGAACTCAATCGGAACCTGCTCTCTCTCAAGCAGCACTTAAAGGAAAGCGAGAGCACCCTCACTTCTCTGCGAGACAATACGGAGAGCCTGCAGGATGCGAGCGATGACTTGGAGCGTGACAGCCGCGCCATTCAGTCGGATTTAAAGGCCATACGCGAACTCAGCGCAAACGGCAAAAAGACAGCGGAACAGACTGTCGGCGGCACCCTAGCGCAAATGGGCGCCCTCTACCAAGCCTATGCGCAGTACATGCAGGCCCACGGCTTACAGCCGGTCGATTCCGGCAACCGCGGCGCGAATCGCGTTCGGGTCAGCGGCCGCCTTGCGACCGACTCGGATGCGAGCGGCATTGATTACCGCGCCGATGCCGAAATCAGCGCTGCCCCGCAGTACCCGCAGGGCAGCTTCCAGGATTTTGCGAGCCGAAAGCTTGCCTCCCTCGGCTACTCGGACGAACAGATTGCCTACGCCCTTACACTCTGGAACCGGGGAGCCGAGGTTCAGGCGGCCGCGGCACAGGCAAACGACATCTACGGCAAGGTGGATGTGCTCGGCGATGACCTGGATGCACTTCGCCTCTCCTCGCTCTACGACGCTCTCTACGGCAGCGCTTCGACCGGTACGCGCGCGGCAGCGGATGCCGGAGCGCTCTCGGGTGACCTGCAGCAGAGCATTTCGGCCCTCAATCGCCTCTACGAGACCACGGATTCTTATCTCCCGGAACTGCAGGACAGCTTGCGCGATGCCGCTGCCCTGAGTGAGCATCTGAGAGACGGCAGCGCGAGCCTTACGGCGCTGCTCCGCACAACCCGCGACATCTTACAGAGCAACAGCGCTGCCTTTCACGGCAATGCGGACCTCTCCCTCGGCGCGACCGCCTCGATACTCCGTCAGAGTGCCTCCGCGCTCGACAGCACGGATGCCCTGCATCAGGCAAGCGAGAGCATACGTTCCTTGGTTGAGAACAAGTGGGATGAAAACACGGGCGAAAAGACCCGCCTCTTCTCCCTCGATGTCAATGCCGCGCCGGAGTCCCTGACCGCGGCCGAAAACGACAATGTGAGTTCGGTCTCCGTCATGCTGCGGAGCGCGGAAATCAAAAAGACGGAGGCGAAAACGCAGGTAAAGGGGGCACAAAACGAGAAGAAACCGGGCCTCTTGGCGCGCATCGGAAAAATGTTCTCGGATATCTGGTCTTTCCTGACCGCTTGGACGCACCACTGAGGCAAAAGGAGTCATCATGATACATAAATTGGCAAAACGCATTACCGAAACCCCGTTTCGTACTCTTCGTCGCAATCCTGCTGCTGATTCCGGCCCTGCTCGGCTACATCGGCACCCGCACGAATTACGACGTACTCTCCTACCTCCCGAAGGACGTTCGCTCGGTACAGGGCGAACAGCTGCTCGAAGACCCCTTCCAAGCGGCGGCAACCTCCATGGTGGTCGTTGAGGGTATGCCGCCCGCCTATACGGATGAGCTCTTAGAGAGCATCCAAAAGGTGCCGCATGTCAGCAATGCCTTCTGGGTATCCGATACGCTGGGTATCCAGATCCCGACCGACATGCTTCCGGCCAAGCTCCGCGACGGCTTCTATGCGGGCGATGCGACCCTCATGATTGTTCAATTCGACACGGCACTCTCCGCGGACGAGACCACGGATGCCATCGTGCAAATTCGCGCCCTCACCAACGAGAAGTGCTTTTGTCGCCGGCATGTCCGCCATGGTGCAGGATATTAAGGAGCTCGTCATCTCCGAGCTTCCGATTTATACCGTGATTGCCGTAATTTTAATGCTCACGGTACTGCTCTTAAGCTTCGAATCCTATGTCATGCCTTTCCTGCTCCTCGCAAACATCGGCATGGCCGTGCTCTACAATATGGGCAGCAATATCTTTCTCGGACAGATTTCCTATATCACCAAGGCAATCGCCGCCATACTCCAGCTCGGCGTGACCGTCGACTATTCGATTTTCCTCTTTCACCGCTATGAAGAGGAGAAACTGAAGCGGTCAAACAAGCAAGAAGCCATGGCAAATGCCATCTCGTCGGCTTTTGTCTCTCTTTCGGGCAGCTCGCTCACCACGATTGCCGGTTTCCTGGCCCTCTGCGCGATGCGCTTTACCATGGGCCGCGATATGGGCATCGTCATGGCAAAGGGTGTCGTGATTGGTATTGCCTGCGTGATTTTGATTCTCCCCTGCCTCATACTGGTCTTTGACGAGGCCATCGAGAAGTACAAGCATAAGTCCCTGTTCCCGGACTTCACCGGCTTTAACCGCCGACTCTTAAAACACCGCCGCTTCTGGATTATCCTCTTCCTCTTTGCGCTGGTGCCCGCTTACTACTCGCAGAAAAACACCGACATCTACTATCAGATTTCCCGCTCCCTGCCCTCTGACCTCCCCTCGCTCCGCTCTAACGAGAAATTAAAAGAGGAGTTCAAAACCGCAACCGAGCATGTCGTCATTCTCGACAAGTCCCTGGACAACGGAAAAATCGGAGAAATGGAGGCGGAACTCAAAGCGGTGCCCGGCATCAGCCGTGTGATTTCCTACAACAGTCTGATTGGCAGCGGCATCCCGGAATTCTTCCTGCCGGAAAAGATACGGAAAATATTCCGCTCCGACGACTATCAGCTCCTCATGATGACTTCGACCTTTGAGCCCGCGACCGATGAGACCAAAGCGCAGCTCAAAGAGGTGCAGGAAATTGTATCCCGCTACGATCCGAATGCCTACCTGACCGGGGAAGCGGCCATGACGGAAGACCTCCGCGAGGTCTTTACCCGCGACAATGTGACGACCAACTATCTCTCTATCCTATCGATTTTCGTAATCGTCATGTTTGTGTTCCGCTCTCCCACGGTTCCGGCTGCCTTGATTCTCACGATAGAGCTTGCGATTTACATCAACCAAGGTCTGGTCTACTGGATGGGCGACAGCATCTCCTTCATTGCGCCGATTCTGATCGGTGCGATTCAACTCGGCGCAACCGTCGACTATGCAATCCTCGTGAGTTCCCGCTTCCAAGAAGAAATTCAAAGCGGCAAGGATCGCGAGGAGGCGGCGATCCTCGCGGGTGCCACGAGCGACGCCTCGATTATCACGAGTTCGCTCGGCATGTTTGCGGCGACCGTCGGTGTCGCGATTGTCTCCAAAATGTATCTCATCAAAGAGGTCTGCATGCTGCTCGCACGAGGCGCTCTGATTTCCGCCTTCATTGTCGCCTTCATACTGCCCTGTCTCCTCTATGTGCTGGAGCCGCTCTTCCGGAAAACCAGTCTGCACTGGGATACGCCCCCGGCAGAAAAGAAAGCGAAACAGCCGCGCGAAGCGCACCGCAAAGAGACGAGTGTCAATATCGCTGCCGACTGAAGACTGCCGAAAATCAAAAAAGAGCCCGAAGACCAAAAGGTCTCCGGGCTCTTTTTGTTTCTCTTCTTTTTGCATTCAGTCGTCTCTGTCCTGCTGGATAAAGTCGAGGTGATGCTTGTGCTCTTCCAACTCCGCAGAGCTTAAGAAGAGGTACTTCCGTATGCCAAAGAGCAACGCGAGCGCAACCACGCCGAGCAGCACATGTACATTGCTATCGTGCACCACGAGCAAGTTCTTTGTCACGGCAAAAGATCATCACTTCAATGATGGAATCCAAGTCGTGACGGCAGAGCATCATGATGAGCTCGAGACACATCAAGATATCCAGCACTACCTGTATAAGATATCCAGCACTACCTGTATAAACTCCGTGAACTGCGTGTGGGAGCTTGCATGTAAGTGCGAGGGCAAATGCCGGACCTGAATCGCAATTGCCACGAAAATGAACATTGCGATGACAACCTCCGCCCACATTGCCGCCTGGAAGAAACGTCCCTGCACGCGGTGCAGGGCATGATTCACTCTCGAATGCCTGTGACCCATAAACCTCCTTCTGTTTTCGTTTCAGCTTCAGCCTCAGCGCTCCGCGCCGTAAGTCTCCACCTGTGTCCGAAGGAAATCCAGACCGTAGGCAATCTGGAGCAGATCTTCCTCCGCAAAATCCTCGCCGAGCGTAAAGAGCGTGCGGTAAAAAATCTCGTTGACCGCCGCATCCGTCACTTCCCGCCGGAGTGCGCGCAGCACCGGCCCCGCGAGTTCCTGCAGGGTCGAGAGTATCATGTACTTTAAAGCGCGCACCTCTCTCTCGTCCTTCGCCCAAGCGGCCATATCAAAGTTTCCGGTGAGATCCGGTGCGCCCTCACAGTCGTTGCACTTCGGCGCCTGCAGGCGCTTTCGCATGCGCTTCACCTTCTCGGTCTCCGACCGCAGTTCTTCCTCCGCCGCATCCGGCGAAGCACTCAGCGTAAGCCCCTCGAAAAACACGCGGTCCTTGTCGCTGATCATATTGAAGCTGCCGGTCCCGCCGGTCCGAATCATCCCGACCAGCGCCTCAATGAGTTCCTGTCTCGCAGCGCCACGCTGCCGTTCAGCCGCCGCCCAAGCCTCCTGCGCGGCGCGCTGATCCTTTCGCTCAAACTCCATTTACTTCTCCTTTACGAGCCGCGGCGCTGCCGCAGCACCTCATAGGCGAGCACACCGGCTGCGACACTCGCGTTCAGCGAATCGATCTGTCCCAGCATGGGGATGCGCGCCGTAAAATCGCATTTCTTTCGGACAAGCTCCGAGACCCCCTTGCCCTCGTTGCCGATCACAAGGCCCAGCGGCCCCTTCAGGTTGATGCGATACATCTCCTCGCCGTCCATATCCGCAGCGGCAAACCAGAGCCCCTCTTTTTTCAGTTCCTCTATGGTTCTCGCCATGTTCGTGACCTTTGCGACCGGCGTATAATTCAGCGCTCCCGCGGAGGTTCTCGCGACACTCGCGGTGAGCCCGACCGCACGGTTCTTGTTGATGACAACGCCGTGTGCGCCGACCTGATTCGCGGTGCGGATAATCGCACCGAGATTATAGGGGTCCTCGATGCCGTCGAGCAGAATCAGGAAGGGATCTTCGCCCTTTTCCCGCGCGCTTGCGAGAATATCGCCGAGCTCCGCATAGGCATAGCTCGCAACCATCGCGATGACGCCCTGGTGCTTCCCGTCTTCGCTCATGCGATTCAGACTCTCTTTGTCCGAATAGAGAATACGACTGCCCTGCTTCTTTGCCTCCCGAACGATGCTCAAAATCGGGCCGTCCTTTAAGCCCTCCTGCACGTAAAGCTTGTCAACCGTCTTTCCCGCGCGAAATGCCTCCAAAACGGCATTGCGCCCCTCAATTGCGTTTTCGTTCATGCGCCTGTCTCTCCTCTTCCTCGAGCGCCGCGAGCGCCGAGTTCATCAGCGCCCGGAAGCGCTCCTCCTGCCCGCTGAGCTTCCAATAGCCGACCAGCGCCTCAAACGCGGTTGCGCGGCGGTAGTCTATCATGCTCGCATTTTTTGCCATCGTGTTCGCGTGGGCATTGCGCCCGCGGCGCACAATGCCGCTCTCCGCCTCCGTGAGCTCCGCTTCCAGATAGCGCAGAAGCTTTGCCTGGGTCTCCGCCTTCACAAAGTGCACCGCCTTGCCGTGCATGCGGTTCACCGGCTGATTTCCCCCCGCGACAATGCGCTCCCGAATGTAGAGTTCATAGACCGCATCGCCGAGGTAGGCGAGCACCAGCGGCGAGTACTGTGCCGCCTGCTTTACGCTCTCTTCCACTTGACGCCCTCTTTGGTGTCCTCAAGCAAAATTCCCATCGCGGTGAGCTCCGCGCGAATCTCATCGGCCCGCGCATAGTTCTTCTCCTTGCGCGCGGTCTGACGCTCCTCGATCAGCGCCTCGACGCGGGCATCCAGACTCTCTTCCTTCCGCTTATCGTGAATGCCGAGCACCTCAAGCAGCTTTTCCAAAAGCTCTTTCACGCGGCGGATGTAAGCGGCCGCACTCTCCTTCGTGACCGTGATGTTGGCGCGCTTCACCATCTCAAAGACCGTACTGATTGCATCGGCCGTGTTGAAGTCATCGTCCATGGCCGCCTCGAATTTCTCGCGCAACGCCTCGAAGGCCGCGAGCTCCGCCGTTTCCTCGGCCGTGAGCTCTCTCTCCGCAGCCGCGGCGAGGCAATCTCGAAGATGGTCCGTCGCGGTCAGAATGCGGTCCAGGCTCGCCTTTGCGCCGTCCATCATCTCCCGCGAGAAGTTCAGCGGACTTCTGTAGTGCGCCGAGAGCATGAAGAAGCGGAGCACCTGGAGATCGTACTCCTCGCTGATCTGCCGCACTGTCTTAAAGTTGCCGAGCGACTTGGACATTTTGATATTGTCGATGTTCAGAAAGGCGTTGTGCATCCAGTAGCGCACAAACTGCTTGCCGCTCACCGCCTCGGACTGCGCAATCTCGTTCTCGTGGTGCGGGAACACCAGGTCCTCGCCGCCGCCGTGGATATCAATCGACTCGCCGAGGTACTTCTTACTCATGACCGAGCACTCAATGTGCCAGCCCGGCCGTCCCTCGCACCAGGGAGACTCCCAGTAGGGCTCGCCTTCCTTCTTCGGCTTCCAGAGCACGAAGTCGTTCGGATCTTCCTTTGCCTCCTCGCCGCGCACCTTGAGGGTTCTTAAGCCGGCCTGATTCTCCTCCACATTCTTATGGGAGAGCTTACCGTAGTCCGGGAAGCTGCTCACGCGGTAGTAGACCGTCCCGTCCTCCGCGACATAGGCGTGGCCGTTGTCGATCAAATCCTGAATCATCGCAATCATCCCGTCGATTTCCTGGGTCGCGCGGGGGTGGTAGCTCGCCGGACGCACATTCATGCCCGCCATGTCCTTCTTGCACTCCGCAATGTAGCGCTCGGAGATTACGGAGGCATCGACACCCTCTTCGACCGCCGCCTTGATGATCTTGTCATCCACGTCGGTGAAATTCGAGACAAAGTTCACCTCATAGCCCTTGTACTCGAGATAGCGCCGCACCGTGTCAAAAAAGATCATGGGGCGCGCGTTTCCGATGTGGATCAGATTGTATACCGTCGGACCGCAGACATACATTCTGACCTTGCCCGGCTCAATGGTCCGGAACTCTTCCTTAAAACGTGTCATCGTATCGTAAATTTTCATCTCGTTCTCTCCGTTAAAAGGCAAACGGCGTGTGCCGCAATGCCCTCTCCTCTGCCTGTAAAGCCCATATGTTCCTCGGTGCTCGCCTTGACGCTCACAGCCCCCACCGAGAGCGCGAGCACCTCCGCAATCCGCGCCCGCATCGAAGCGATGTGCGGCGCGAGTTTCGGAGCCTGGCAGACCACCGTGCTGTCAATGTTTCCGATTTCATAGCCCGCCGCGCGAATCAAATCCCCGACCGCGCGAAGGAGTTCCGCGCTGTCCGCGCCCCGGTAAGCCGGATCGCTGTCCGGGAAAATGCGCGCCGATATCGCCGAGCGCCGCCGCACCGAGCAGCGCGTCGGAAATCGCATGCAAGAGTACATCCGCATCGCTGTGCCCGAGCAGCCCCTTCTCATAGGGAATTTCAATGCCCCCGAGGATGAGCGGGCGCTCCGCAACCAGGCGGTGTACATCGTAACCCTGTCCGATTCTCATTTTTTCTCCTCCATCTCTCAACAGAGAAAGCGTAAACGCCGTCTGACACAGCGCAGCGTGAGTTCCCTTCTGCCGCCCAGTCCCTCGCCGTCCGCATGCAGCGGCAACGCCTCATCGAGAAAGAGACGAAACTCCCGGCAGCGGTACACGCGGATCCCCGCATAGGACTCCGGCGCTTTGCGTCGCGGCAATAGCAACAGTCTTGCCTGCTGCAGGCGACTGCGCGTATTCAGCACCGCGACCGTCAGAAGCCCGTCCGTCGGCGGCACCTTGTTTACGAGGCGTATGCCACCGGCTTCGGTGGCATAGAGTTGAGCGCTGAGCAAAAAGAGATGCCCGAATTCGACCCGCTGTCCGCTGTCCGTCTCAAAGTAGCCCCGCGTACAGTGTGCGCGAAGCAGGGAGCGAAAACCGACCAGAAGTCGTAAGCCCCTCCAGATGAGGCGCGAACGCCTCCCGCGGCGCTGCTCCAACTCATACAGTTTTGCGAGCCACTCCGCATCGAAACCCATGCCGCAACTCACGAGAAAGCGGTGATGCGAGGGCTCATCGCCCCCGAATTCCGCAACCCCGTAATCCAGCTCCCGCTCCTCGCGGGGCGATAGGATGCGCTTCAGACAGCCGAGCGGCGTCCGCGGAAGCTTCAGCCCGCGCGCAAAATCCGAATCGCGCCCCACCGGTATAAAACCGAAGCGAAGCCGCTCCGAGAGACGGGCACCGTTCAGCACTTCGTTTAACATGCCGTCGCCGCCCACCGCAACCAGCGTAAGGCTCTCCCCTTCATACTCGGCGCTAAGCCGCGCCGCAAGCTGTCTCGCATCCCCGGGGCCGCCCGTCACATAGACCTGATAGGCCGTCTTCGTGCGGAGCAGCCTCCGCTCCAATTTCTTAAAGACGCGGTATCCGCGCTCACCGCCCGCATTCGGATTCACCAAAAAGATCAGCATCGAAATGCCCTCGCTCTCTGCCGTAACCGGCTCTCGCGGCACCATACATCCTTGCCAAATCCATACGTTCCGTTTGAGTATAGCACAAAATGCACCCTGCCGAAACGGCGGGCTTCCCGTGCGTCCCGTTTCCGAAAAAAGTGTTAAAATATCGGTTGACAGGCCGCGCATCTTCCCGTATACTGACAAAGTCCTAAAGACATGCGGCGGAATAGCTCAGTTGGCTAGAGCACACGGTTCATACCCGTGGTGTCGAGAGTTCGAATCTCCCTTCCGCTACGATGAGAGCGCCCGCGCGGGGCGCTTTTTTGTTTTCGTTGAAAAATCCTGTACACTTTGTCACTTCTTTGTTTGCCTGCGCCATGCTAAAATAAAAGCTATCGCAATGCAAATACATGTACACAGGAGATCGCTTTGGATCAGAACAAAACGAATTACTCTCCCGCCCATATTCTTGCGAGAGAACATCTCTTCACCGTCATCTGTCTCTATACCGTCTTCTACATCTTCTGGTTCCGCCACCTGGAGCAGACGGTGTCCGGGGATTACCTCATCATGCACACAAAGGCCGATGAGTGGATTCCCTTCCTGCCGGTGTTCATTGTCCCCTACCTGCTCTGGTTTCTCTACATCTTCGCCGCGCTGGTCTATTTCAGCCGTGCGGATAAAGATGAGGCCGCGGACCTCTGCCTCTTTTTGGCGCTCGGCATGACGAGTTCGCTCTTAATCTGCACACTCTTTCCGAACGGCACCGACCTCCGCATCACGGCGAACCCCGCAAACGGCTTCTTTGAGCATTTGGTCTGGATGATTCAGCGCACCGATACCCCCACCAATGTGTTCCCGAGCATTCACGTCTTCAACGCGCTCGCGGTCCACGCGGCGGTCGCGCGGAGCAAGACGCTGCGCCGCCATCCCTTGGTGCAGGGGCTTTCCCTTCTGCTGATGGTTTCCATCTGCCTCTCTACCGTGTTTTTAAAGCAGCACTCGGTGCTCGATGTCCTCGGAGCTCTCTTACTCGGCTACTTTGTCTACGCCGTCATTTATGAGCAGAGCGAGATGCCTGCGCTGGTTCCCGCCGGAGCGGACGGGTTCCGCCGGAAGAAAAAGACGGCGCGCGCCTATCAGGCAGTCGGCAAAAACAGCCGAAAATAAACACACGCAAAAGACCGGACTCCCAGGGAATCCGGTCTTTTTCTTTGTCGTTTGCCTCAGTTGAAGCCGTAGAACTTCTGTGCGATTTTGTAGCCCGCCACGCTGATTTTTCTGCCGCCCTTGCCCGGAAGATTCATGCTCTGTCCGAGGAAGCCGAAGCGGATACGGAAGTAGAGCCGCGGATTCAGTTCCTTTAAAAACTTCCAAATCTCCTTCTTCTTTTCGAGGTTCTCGGGAAGCTCGGACTTAATCGCGAGTATCGAGCATATGGTCATCATGATCTCGAGATACAGTATCATATAGCGTCTTAACTTCTTCGCCGGAATCTTGTAGGGGTCGTAGCTCTCCAGCATGAGTTTTGTCACGCGAAGCTGCTGGTCGATTCGCCCTATCATGACCTGCTCGTTGACCGACTGATCTTCTCTGCCGATGTAGTAGCGGTAGAAATTCACATCGAGGTAGTAGAGCGTCTTCACACTCGGCAGCGGCTGGTAGACAAAGATATTGTCCACATAGAAGGTGTGATCCGGGAGCGAGAGCCCGCAGTCGCGGAGCAGGGCCGTGCGGTAGATGACGGAGTGCATGAGAATGTACTGGCCCGGCAGGAAGTGCCCGATCTCGTCCCAGCCGATTAACTTCTCCTGCGGCAGCACCTTTCTGTAGTTCATGACGCGCTTATGTGCGGCGCCCTCCTTCTCGTAGACAAAGTTGCTGATCAGGAGATCCAGCTGCGTGTTCTTTGCCGTAAAGTCGCGGAGGGTAGACAAAAATCTTGTCATAGCTCTCGGGATCGACCCAGTCATCGGAATCGACCACCTTGAAAAAAAGACGCCGCTCGCGTTTTTTTAAGACCGGTCATAACCGCGGCGCCGTGTCCGCCGTTCACCTGGTGCAGGGGCGCGGCAGATATTCGGATACTCCCGCTCGTAGCGGTCCGCGATTTCTCCGGTGTTGTCCTTCTGCGAGCCGTCGTCGACAATTAAAATTTCGACCTCGTCGCCGCCGTGCAAGAGAGAGCGGATGCAGCGGTCCATATAAGCGGCGCTGTTGTAACAGGGCACCGCGATACTCAATAGCTTCATGCTTTCCTCCTTTGATTTGGATTGCAACGAACGCATTGTTCCATTTTACCCGCTTTCCGCTTATTTTTTTCCAGTCTAGGGCGATGAGGGGCAATGAGATTGATGCCGAGGTGCGCCGCGAGCGCGGCCCGGAGTCCGCCGCGCCGCGAGCTCGGAAAAGACGAGGCCCAATATAAAGGCCAGTATCCCTGGGTGATATTGCCGTGGTAGAGCGCGAACAGAAAGCGCAGCGATGCAGGGCGATCACGCCAACGGCGCTTCAAAAAGACCGCGAGGCCGCGCTCCAAAAATGCCGCGGAACAAGAGTTCCTCGGCGGCCGCGCCGCAGAGCGCATAGAAAATCAGCGCGGCCCGCTCGCCGTCTCCGCCGAGACTTCGAAGCGCGGTCTGATAGTTGCGGTCCGAAGCCGCATACCCGCTTCTTAAGAGCAGAAACAGCAGCAGGAGGTAGAGGATGAGCGTCCCCGCAAACTCGAACAGCGGAAAACGCCTTTTTTCCCGCGCAGCGCTTCCGCCGCCCTGCCGGTACCAAACAAACGCAAAGAGGAGGAGACAGCCCTGACAGAGCGCATTGAAGCGAAGCGCTGTCTCCGCGCCGGGAACAAGTTGCAGCAGCAAAGAGGCCGATATATTTCCGGCGAGCGGCAGGAAAAACACCGCGAGCAGATCCGCGATGCCGCTCCGCTTACTCCTCTCCGGGCTACCGTTCATTCCGCCCTCCTTCCCGCTTCCCGGGCTGCCAAATCTTCCAAAATACATTTTGCCACCTCAAGGTTTCCGCCGCTCGCCTGCGCTTTGCGTTGCATTTCAATCCGCGCTTCCCGGGCTTCGGGGTCCCTGCGTAAGTCCTTTCGCCGTGCGCCAAAGCCGCGCGGCTGTGAGTTCCCGCGGCGCAATGACGCGCCCCAGCTTACGGCGCGCAAGCTCTCGCCCCACGAGAGGCTGGTCCAGACCGAAGGGAATCACAATCATCGGGACCCCGTAGTAAAGTGCCTCGTTCACACTGTTCATCCCGCCGTGGGTCACGAAAAGGGAGGCGCGGCGCAGTACTGTGAGCTGCGGCACCCGGGCATAAACCCGAACGTTTTGCGGCAAGTCCCCGAGCGAGCGCACAAGCTTTTCGCTGCCGACCGCGCATATCACTTCGACCCGCCGTCCCGCGAAGGCCGCAATCAGCTTCTTCCAGAAACGCTTGTCCGCATGCATCAGGGTCCCGAAGGAAATGTATACAATGGGATTTCCGCTCTCCCCAAAAGAGAAGGGCTCTTCCGCCCTGTCTTCGACCGCGGGGCCCACAAAGTGGTACTTTGTCTCCGGAAAACACGCTTCCTCCGGCTGAAAGTCCCGCAGGGTGTAGATAAAATTATGCGGCGGCGCTTCGCTCACCAAGGCTTCCGCGAGATTTTTCTCCCGCAGCGAAAACTTCGGGAGAAAGAGGCAGCTCAGCGCCGTGCAAACGCGCTCCGAGCGAAACAGGGCCGTCAAATAAGGGCCGCCGGTTTGCCCGAGCACGCGGAGCAAGTTCCGGTTCAGCGCGAAGGTGGAAATCAAGCGATACGAGGGGATGCCGAGTTCCGCCGCGAGCGCCTTTCCCGGAAAGAAGAGCAGCTCATAAATCAGGCAGTCGTAGTTCGCGCCGATACGCCGCACGGTCCGATATGCCGCGCCCCAGTTCAGCACTTCGTTCAGAGCCGAAACACAGGTGTTCGGCGGTACGTCATAGGGCACAAAACGCGCGCCGCTCGCCTCCACCCGGGCGCGAAAACCATCCGCCTGCACATAGTCCACCTCGTGTCCCGCCGCGACGAGGCAGCGCACCAGGCCGAGCGAGGGGTTCGTGTGACCCGAATAGGGCAGGTTCACCATCAATATACGCCTCTTTTTGCCTTCCATCTGTTCTGCCTCCCTCCCCGCGGTTGCTTTTTTGTCCCTCTGAACTTATAATTTTATCATGATTTTTCACGCATATCAGCTGAATTAGGAGGTCTCTCATGTCTAAAAAGCGTCTGGTGCTCTCTCTCGGCCACAAGGATCTCGGCACCAATCTGCCGGAGCAAAAAGCGGCCGTTGCGGAGACCGCGCCTATCATCGCGGATTTTGTCGAAGAGGGTTGGCAGGTCGCCGTGACCCACTCAAACGCGCCCCAGGTCGGCATGATTCACGGCGCACTCTCCGAGTTTGCGGCGCGCCACGAGGGCTACACCCCTTCGCCGCTCTCGGTCTGCTCGGCCATGAGTCAGGGCTACATCGGCTACGACCTGCAGAACGGACTCCGCTCGGAACTTCTGTCCCGCGGCATTTATAAGTGCGTTTCGACCATCATGACCGAGGTCACGGTGGACCCCTACGACGAGGCCTTCTATCAGCCCTTAAAAACCATAGGTCGCTTCATGTCGAAGGAAGAGGCCGAGGCCGAGGAGGCCAAGGGCAACCACACGGTTGAGGTTCCGGCAAGGGCTATCAGCGTATCGTCCCCGCGCCGAATCCGGTCGCAATCGTTGAAATCGATGCGATCAAGGCACTCCTCGACGCGGACCAGGTGGTCATCTGCTGCGGCGGCGGCGGTGTCCCGGTGCTCGAGCAGGGCACAGCGCTCCGCGGCGCGAGCGCCGTCATCGAGAAGGATCTGACTTCCGGCCTCCTCGCGCGGGAAGTGGATGCGGATGTGCTCCTCATTCTGACCGCCGTTGACAACGTGACCCTGAACTTCGGAACCCCGGCCGAGGAGGCCATCTCCGAGATGAGCATTGCGGATGCCAAGGCCTACATGGAAGCCGGTCAGTTTGAATTCAAGAGCATGCTCCCGAAGGTCAAGGCAGCGGTCGACTTTGTGAGCGCGGGCAAGAACCGCGCCGCAATTATCACGAGCCTCGCAAGGGCGAGACAGGCGCTCCGCGGCAAGGCGGGCACCCGCATCTCCTAATTCTCTGCTCCGCATACCCGCTTCCGGCGATACAACTACAACAAGACCCCGGTTCTTCCGCCTTCTGGGAAGACCCGGGGTCTTGCTCTTTGCTCGAAACGCTGTACTGCTTCTTTCCGCGGCTCCGGAGTGCCATCCGGCGCTCTGGCGCGCTTACGCTTTTACTGACCGAAGAAGGGGAATAGGCTGCCTTCCTCGCTGTCATCACCGTTCTCGGGAATAATGCCCTTCGGTAAGCTTTCCTGTGATTCCGCCTCCTTATCCCTGACTCTCTTCCTTGCTCATCTGCGCTTGTGCGCTTCAGACTGCTCTGGCCCCTTCAGCGTGATGCTGATTTCCTTCTCCTCGTAGCCCTTGTTGCCCGGGCGCTTGACCGTCAAAGGGTCACTGTCTCGCCCTGCTCGTAGCGGGTTAACTTATCCTTTGAGTTCCTCGATCGAAGAGACACTCTGTCCCTCGAACTTGGTGATGATATCGTTCTCCTGCAGCTCGGACTCTGCCGCCGCGCCGCCGTCCAGTATCTTGTAGACAAAGATGCCGACCGGCATGTTAAACTTCTGCGCGGCCTCATTGTCCACGTTCTGGCCCCGGAAACCGATGTAGCCGCGATTCGCCTCCGCGACCGTGCCCCTTGTCTTCTGCAGCGAGAGGGTGTTGATGAGCTCGGTCACGCTCGAAATCGGGAATCGCATAGCCCATGCCCTCGACCTTCGTGTCCACGCTCTTCGACTCGTTGATGCCGATGACCTGTCCCTGCATGTTTAAGAGCGCGCCGCCCGAGTTGCCGGGGTTGATCGCGGCATCGGTCTGCAGGAGATTTTCAACCGTCGTGCTCTCACCGGTCGAGCTATCCCTGCGCGGTGATGCTGCGCCCCTTGGCGCTGACATAGCCGACCGTGACCGACTGGCCGTAGCCGAGCGCATTGCCGATGGCCACAACGCCCTGGCCGACCTTCAGATCATCCGAACTGCCGATTTCGGCAATCGCTATCTTCGACTTGGTCTCCTCCGGCACATCCGACTTTTTGACCGCAATCACCGCAACGTCCTTGCCGGCATCGGTCCCCTTCATCTCCGCATCCACACTCTTTCCGTCGATGAACTGCACCTTGACGCTCGTCGTATTCTCAATCACGTGGTTGTTCGTGACAATCAGATACTCCTCTTCGTTCTCGCCGATGATGATGCCCGAGCCCGCGCCCGAGGTCTGGTAGGAAGCCGTGCTGCCGAAGATATCGCTCACCTTCTGTTCGCCCTTTACATCAATGGCCACAACCGAGGGCATAGCCTTTTCGACAATGGCCGAGACATCGAGGGTGGCCCCCTCGCTGCTGCCGGCTGCGCTGCTCGCGGCAACCTCCTTAGTCGCCGTCTTCGTGACGCTCGGAACCATCTCGGCCGCAACACTGCTTTCCGCCGCCGCTGCCTGCTTCGGCATGACCGCACGGCTCACCGTGCCCATCGTGACGCCGGCCACCGCGCCGAAAACCAGCGCACAGGCCGCCGCCGTGCCGAGTTTCTTTGCGAGACCGCTGCCCTTCTTCGGTTCCTCGGGCGTTCCCGTACCGCCGCCCGCGCTGTAGTATGTCTCATCCGAAACCGTGTTATAAGGATCTGCGCTCTGCTTCGCGCTGCTGTCATAGGGGAAATTATTGAAATTGCTGTAGGTATCATTCGACTCGTACATGCTGATTGCCTCGCTTTCTTTCTTACTTTGTTTCGTTGTTATCAGTATAGAAAAAAGCTGTGAACGAATTGTGTTGAGATGCCGAGCAAAGTGTGAACAATGAAGCGATTTTCTTCCCTGCCGTCGCATACAAAAAGAACTGTCCGGCCGGCACGTTGCGATCCGGCATGACAGTTCTTCTTTTTCATTTCTTCGTTTATTCTTCGTTCAGGGCGGGACCGTTGGTCTCCGAAGGGCTCGGGCCGCCGTGCTCGCCGCGCGCGTTTGGAGCTGACTGCTGCTCTCCGCCGCCGAGCTGCTCTCACGCGCCGAACTGCTCTCCCGTGCCGAGCTGCTTTCCGCCGCATTCGAACTCTCGGCTGCGGAAGAACTCTCCCGGGCCGAGCTGCTGCTCTGAGCACCGGAACTCGAGACTACATTGCCGCGGGAATCCGTCGACTCCGCGCTGCCCGACTCGCTCTCGCGAGACTCGCCGCTCTCGCGCGTGCTCTTCGTGCCGCCCTCCGAATCGCTGCGGCTCCGCTTGGTCTCCTCTTCGGTCGTGCTGCGCTTCTTCGAGGAAGAAGTCTCGTTCTCCTCGCTGTACTGGCGCATCTTCTCCTTGTACTTTCTCTCCTCGGAGCGACCGCGATAGCGCGCAATGTCCGAAGCGATGTGATTGTCGATCTCCTTGACCTGCTTGGAAACCGAGTACTCCTCACCGCCGAAGAAGAAGGTGTGAAGATCCTTGACATTTTTCTCGAGCGTGTTCGGAATGACGCAGGCACCCTTAAAGCTCATGTTGATCTCACGGCGGTCCATCGGGAAACCGATGGTATCCACGATTTTGTACTTCTTGACATTCATCGCGAGATTCATGCCGTCCTCCCAGGTAAGGCTCGTCGCGACCATCGAGAGCATATTGCCCGCGAGGTCCGAGAGCGTACCGGAATCGGCCTGCTTTGCCTTCTCCACACAGAGCTCCAGAACGCGGCGCTGCCGCTCCGTTCTCGTGTAGTCGTTGTCCATGTAGCGGAGACGCGCATAAGCGACTGCCTGAATGCCGTCCAGGTGATTCATGCCCGCATGCGTCAGCTGCACCGAACCGATCTTGGTGCCTTTGACCGTCTCGGTGATGTAGGAGTTGATGTACTTAAACTCCGGCTGGCTGAGGTCGATGTCGACACCGCCCAAAATATTAATGCCGGTCGCAACCGCCTTCCAGTTGAAGGTCACATAGTCGGTGATGTTGAGGTCCAGGTTCTGGTTCAATGCCTTGACCGCGAGCTCCGGACCGCCGACCGCATAGGCCTGGTTAATCTTATTGTAATTGCCGTTCGCGAGACTCAGATACGAATCGCGGAACACACTCGCAATGCGAATTTCGCCGTTCTCGCGGTTAATGCTCACCACCATGATAACGTCCGCATTGTTGCCGCGTCCCACCGAGGAGTCACGCGAGTCGACACCGAAGGCCGCAATGTTCCAGTAGCCCTTCATCTTTGCGATGTCATCCGTCGTGAGCACCGTGTTCTCGACGTTCTTTACCTCAAACACCGGCCGCTGTATTTTGGAGTACTGCTTCAGGAGATAGGCGTAGGCAAAAATGGCTGTCAGTACCAGAACTTCCAGCACCGCCATAATGATGAAGCGCCGCCGTTTGATTGCCTTTGCACTCATCGGCTTTTTCTCCGCAACTGCCGCGATTGCTTTCTTTCGGCTTCTGCCTCTCTGCGGCTCCTGCATCTCGTTTTCCATAAAATCTCCTGTGTCAATAAGCGTTTTTGTTGATGAACCCGCGGATCAAGGTGAGCAAAATGATTTTAAAATCAAAGCCCAGCGTCCAATTCTCAATGTAATAGAGATCGTGTTCAATGCGTCTCTCGATTGAGGTGTCGCCGCGCAGTCCGTTGACCTGCGCCCAACCCGTGAGGCCGGGTCTCACCTGGTGCTTGATCATATAGTGCGGAATCTCTTCTTTGAATTTCTCAACGAAGTAAGGTCTCTCCGGTCTCGGACCGACCAGACTCATATCTCCCCGCACAATATTAAAGAATTGTGGCGTCTCGTCAAGACTTGTTTTTCGAAGAATGCGTCCGATCCAGGTGACACGCGGGTCTGCCTTGACCGTCCAGCCCTTCTTTTCCTCCGCATCGACCTGCATGCGCATGGAGCGGAACTTATACATCCAAAATTTTTTCTGGTGCAGTCCCACACGTTCCTGTTTGAAAATAACGGGGCCCGGGCTTGAAATCTTCACCAAAATTGCCGCAAGCAGCATAATCGGCGAGAAAACAATCAGCCCGACAATGCCGCCGACAATGTCGACCAGGCGCTTTGCCGCCGCATTGTAAAACTCGGTCAGCGGCACATGGCGAATGTTGATGACAGGCATGCCGGCCACATCTTCCATATAGGGGATGGTCGGAATGACGCCGTAGTAATCCGGAATGAACTTGGTGTGCACGCCGGATTTTTCGCAGATGCTCACGATGCCCTGCAATTTCTCGTACTGGGAAAGCGGCAGGTAATCGCAATCTCATCCAAGGCATTCCGCTCGAGCAGCGATCGCAGTTCATTCACCGCGCCGATGACGCGTATTCCGTGATAGCTGTAACCCTGCGGCTGCTTGTCATCAAGTATGCCGTTAATCTGATAGCCCCACTCCGCATTGGTCAAAATGCGGTCTATGTAGCCCTTCGCCGCTTCGCCGTAGCCGACCAGGAGTATGTTCTTCTGGTTAAAGCCGAGGCGGCGCATGCGGCGCAAAAAGCCGCGTATCACATTGCGCTCAACGGTCATACAGACGACGCAGGTCAGATAAAACACAACGACCAGTCGCCGCGAGAAATGATAGAGCACCATATTTTTGGAGCCGAGATACAGCACCAGCGTGAAGAGCAAAAGGCCTATCGTATTGACCTTTAGGATTCCGGCAAACTCTGCCCGCCGCCCCCTGGTCCGCTTCGGCGCATACAGCCCGAAGAGCGCATTCAGGAGGAGATAAAGCGGGACAATGAGGATGAGCGCCCGCATATAGATGGCAAAGCTGAGCCGCCCGACCTTCTCGTGGTAGAGACCAAACAAAATATACCAAGCGAGAAAATAGGATCCGCCGATGACCAGGGCATCCAAGAGGATGTGCAGTCGATTAAATTGTTTTTGGAAGTCTTTTACCATAGGGAAATTATACTGGATTGGGGGCCGATTTTCCAGCTTCCTTTTTCATCGCCCGTGAGACATAGTGGTTGAGATACGCGAGGGTTCCGAGCAGCAGTTCCCACTCGATTGCGAGAATGCGGGAAGTCGGAATCTTCGAGAAATCCGTCTTATCCCGCTCCGGGAGCGCCTTAAGTCCCTCGGTAAGTCCGCGCAGATAATCGGAAATCAGACCCTTCTTCGCAAAGAAGGCCGCCTTAACGGCAATACCGCCGAGTAAGAAGGGCAGGTTCCAGATGAGCTGCCAGAGCGGCTGGTTCTTGACCATCGTAAAGATGTGGTTTCGCGCGGAGAGCCGCACCTTAAACGCATTGTACTTCGAGCCGCTGGTCGCGGAGCCGAAGTGATACACCTTGGCCGCCGGACAGTAGAGATTCCGATAGCCCGCAAGTTTCGCCCGCCACCCGAGGTCTATATCTTCCAAATAGGCAAAGTAGCTCTCATCGAGCCCGCCGAGCGCCCGGTACAAGTCCGTCCGGTAAACGGCCGCGCCCCCGCAGGCGGAGAAGACCTCGGCCTCTTTCTCATAGGCCGCGCAGGGCTCCATGGTGCCGCGCTGAAAAGCCCAGCCCGGCAGGGAGACCAAATCTCCGGCGTCATCGATTTCATCATGATTCTGCGTGCGTATCATCATCGCACTGACCGAGAAGATGCGCTCGTGCCGCGAAATACTCGCTTCGAGGGACCGCACAAAGTCCGGAAATACCTCGGTGTCGTTGTTTAAGAGCAGCACATAGGGGGTTTTGACCTCCCGGACCGCGCGGTTCACGCCGCCCGCAAAGCCCAGATTTTCCTCGCTGAATATGGTCGGAATCCCCTCTTCCCTGAGCCATTCCGCACTCCCGTCCGAGGAGCCGTTTTCCATGACGAGGAGGGAAAAATCTTGCTCTGTCTGACGCTTCAGCGCCGCAATGCACTGCGGCAGATACTTCATTCCGTTGTAATTCGGGATGACGACCGTGACGCGCGCATCCTCGCGCTCCCATTGTTCCGCTCTCACGCCTCTTCCTCCAGTTCGCGCAAATATTTTTCGATGCCGGGCATGTGATAGGGCTCGCCTATTTTCTCCTTGTCGAGATCCCGGAGCGCAAAATTCGACTTCCGGAGTGTCAGATTGGGGTTGTAGTAGGGGTCCCCCTGCTCCAGAATTTCGGGCCAGCGCTTCATAAAGCGCGCCACCTCGCGGTTAAAGCGCTCCACCTTTTCCGGCGTGTCCTCGAGCCCGCGCGACTTCGACTCGTAGTGGTGCAGCAGCGCGTAGGGATTATAGACCACCAGCTTTCCGGCCGCTCTCAGCTTGAGGCAGTAGTCAATGTCGTTAAACGCGACCGCAAGTTCCTCCGTGAAGCCGCCCACCGAGCGGAAAAGCTCCTTCTTGGTCAGCAGGCAGGCCGCCGTCACCGCCGAGTAGTCCTGGGCGGTCAGCGCGCGGTGGAAGTAGCTGTTCTGCACTTCGTGGAGGCCGATGAAGGTGTGCCCCGCAATGCCGCCGAAACCGATTACAACGCCCGCATGCTGTATCGTATCGTCCTCGTAGAGGAGGCGGCAGCCGACCGCGCCGACATCCCGCCGCATCCCGTAGCCGAGCAGCTCCCGCATTGTGTCCGGGGTTGATAAGCTCCACATCGTTGTTCAAAAAGAGCAGATACTCGCCCTTTGGCATAGCGAACGCCGAAATTATTAATCTTCGAGAAATTAAAAGCCGCCCTCGTAGTAAACGACTTTGACCTGCGGCAACTCCTTCTGAATCGCCTCATAATAGGCAAAGGTCTCGGGATCGGTCGAATTGTTCTCGACGACAATGAACTCCAGGTTCTTGTAGGTTCCCTTCTCGAGGAGGGATCGCATGGCCTTGTCGAGGTCCTCGCGGTGATCCTTGTTCGGAATAATCACCGAGACCAAGGGCTCCTCCGTGAGTTCGAAAATCGTGTGGTAAATGCCGTAGTCCACACCCTTTTTGACTTCTTTGATCTTGCATTCCGGATAGACGCGCTCGTAGTGCGCGCGGATTGCCCTTGCCCCCGCCTCGAAGGCGTAAAGCTTACTCTCCGGGTTCGAGGCCGTCGAGTTCATGTGACAGCGCCAGTGATAGAGCACCTTCGGGACATGGACTATGTGCCGCGCTTTCTCGGTCACGCGGAAGATAAAGTCATAGTCCTGGGCGCCGTCATAGGCCGCGTCAAACTGCCCGACTGTGTCGAGAAGGCTCTTCCGCACCGCAAAGAGATGGCAGATATAGTTGACCGAACCAAGCAGATCCGGGTTAAAGTCCGGCTTAAAATGCGGGTCAAAGAGAGAGCCGCCGTCCATGTCGAGTTTGTCCTCGTCGGAATAGAGGCAGTCGGTTTCCGGCTCTTTCACGATGGCCTCGGCAAAGGAGAAGAGGGCCTCGGGCGGCAAAATATCGTCGTGATCGCAGAGCACCACAAAATCGCCCTTCGCGAGGGCAAGCGCCGCATTCGTATTGCCCGCAATGCCCCGGTTCTCGCCGAGCACCGTATAGCGGATTCTTTGATCGCGCGCCGCATAGTCCCGGAGAACAGCTTCCGTGTCCCTCCCGGGACGGCTGCCGTCCGCAAGGCAGACTTCAAACTTCGCGTAGGTCTGCGCGAGCAGGGAGTCGAGAAGCGCCTTCAAATACACCGCCGGCGTCTCAAAGAGCGGGATCACAATCGAAAAGAGAGGCGCCGTACTGTCAAAGACCGTTTCCCGCTGGCGCTGTAGCTCTGCCTCCGTGGGGCGGGTCTTCTCGTACCACTCGGCGTACTCGTAATCCGAGTCTATGCCCTGCAATTTGTTTTTGGACTTCAAAAAGAGCTTTTTCAGGCCGTGTTTCCTAAAATAGTCAAAGGCCACGCGCACGGTCTCCATATTGCAGAGATCCTTGATTTTCTCCATGCGCTTATGCGCAACCGAAGAGCGCTTCGCAATCAACTCTTCGTTGTACTTGATGCGCGCCTTATGCCCCTCGACGGAAATGACGAGATAGTAGTTTTTGCCGCGCTCGTAGGGGAAGCGGATGTCAAAACCGTATTCTTTTTCCGAAGCTCTGTGATAATAAATCTGGCTCACATCGTCCCGGCGTGTCCGCACCAGCTTAAACGGCAGAGGGCGGTGTGCCTCATCTTCGACCGAAAACGTCGCCTCGCTCCCCGGGTTTCGCCCGATGGCCCAGCCGTTTAAGGTAATATAGTTCTCCCGAATTCGCACCACGTCGACTCTGTACTTCATCGCGTCTCCTCCGCGTCCTCGCTGTCAAAATTAAGTCGCTCTGCCTCGACCACCAGCGGGCGCTTCATGACGCGCTGGTTAATCGTCAACACATATTCCCCGACCATGCCGATGAAGAAATCTGCACCGCGCCGAGAAAGAGCATGCCGATTAAGAGCGGTGTCAAGCCCGCCTGGAAGCGATCCCAGTAGAGGAGCTTCATCACGAGGTAGATGAGCGCGATCACAACGCTCAGCACCAGAGTAATGCCGCCGATGAAAGTCGCGAGACGCAGCCCGAACTTCGTATAGGAAGTCACCGAGAGCATGGCCGCATCGTAGAGCTTATAGAGATTGTTGCTCGTCTTGCCCGCGCGGCGCTTCGGCTGGTCGTAGGGGATTTCCTTCCGGCGGTAACCGAGTTCCGCGACAATGCCGCGGAGAAAGGGCGTCGGGTCATCGAGATCCCGGAGTACCTGAATAAAGCTCTTGTCATAGAGACCGAAGCCCGTGAAGTGCTCAATCTGATCCACTTCGGAGAGCTTCCGTATCCACTTGTAATAGAGCGAGCGGAGGTGATACATGAGCGGATTCTCCGCGCTGTGGGTCTTGATGCCGATTGCAATCTTATAGCCCTCTTCCCAGGCCGCCGCATACTGAATCAGCATCTCCGGCGGATCCTGAAAATCCGCCGCCATGAGTACCGTCGCATCGCCGGTCGACTGAAGCATCCCGTAGTAGGGCGAGTTGAACTGCCCGAAGTTTTTGGCGTTAAAGATCGCCTTGATTTTATGATTCTCCGCACAGAGTGTGCGGAGATACTCTCTCGTTCTGTCCTGCGAATCGTTGTCAATGAAGATGAGCTCGTAGTCATAGGCTGCGAGCTCATGCCGAAAGAGGCCCACCAGCGTTTCCGCCATCGGCCCTACATTTTCTTCTTCGTTATAGCAGGGAATCACAACGCTGATTTTTTTCATGCCTGCTTTTCCTCTCCTCCCGGCGAAAGGCGCACCATCACCTTGATCAGATCCCGCGGCTTACTCCGCATGAGTTCCAGTCCCGTTTCGAGTGCCGAAAATCCCTCGAGTTTATGGGTGACCATGCGACCGGGCTCTATTCTGCCGGCCTTCACGAGGCGCATAAGTCGCTCCATACGCGCTCTTCCGCCCTTGCAGAGCTCCAGATGGACGGTCTTTCCCGCCATCCCTCTGCCGCCGGAAACTTCGGAATCCCGATATCGCCGTCTCCGGGATAGTGCTTTAAATTCACGACGCGGCCTATGCCGTAGCGCACCATGTCGATTGCCTCCCGGAAGGTATCGTCGTTGCCGCCGCAGACAAAGACCGAATCCGCGCCCCGTCCGCCGGTTCTCGCCATAATCTGCTCCCGGATATCGCCGTCCTTATAACTCAGCACCTCCGTCGCGCCGAATTCGAGGGCGCGACGCACGCTGATTTCCCGCGTGCCGACCGCGTAAATCTCCGCGGCTCCCTGCAGTGCGGCCCCCTGCACGGCCATGAGCCCCACCGCGCCGATGCCGAGCACCACGACGGTGTCTCCGAATTTAAGTTCCGCAGCCTCAACGCCGGTAAAACCGGTCGTCGCCATATCGACGCACATCAGCGCGTCCTCGAGGCACACGCCCTCCGGCAGCTTTGCAAGGGTCGTATCGGCATCCGCAATCGCAAATTCCTCGGCAAATACACCCGGAATGCTCCGCCCGAGCGCATTCCCCGAGAAGGGGCGCCCCGCGTGGCGATCGTTCCCCTCCTGAATTTCGACATTCCGCCAGTCCGGCGTGATGGCCGGCACCGCAACCAGGTCGCCTACCTGAAAGTCCCGCACGCGACTTGCGACCGCCTTGACCCGCGCAATGCACTCGTGTCCTAAAATCAGATTGTCCGGCTTTTTGGAACCGCTCCCGTAAACCGTGTTGACATCCGAACTGCAGGGGGACACAACCACCGGCTCTAAAACAGCGCCGTAGGGTTCCTCCAAAACGGCGCAGGGCGCATCGTCAATCAGCAGCGCGCGTCCCGGTGCCTGTAACACAAAGGCTTTCATGCATCTCTCCTGTCTGTGAGGCGCTCGGGTCTGTCGCTCCGAAGCGTCCAAATCTCGGTTCCCGCCGGGAAGTTCTCGCGAATGCGCGCCGCAATCTCCTCGGTGTAGCCCGGCGCGACAATCAGTATTGAGCCCGCCGGATCCCGCAGCGCCGTCTCCGGCGAGACAATCGGGATGTGCGAAGCGGGGGCTATGTGTCCCTGCTTAAAGGGCGCGGAGTCGATGATGTAGCAGATTCTGTCGCCGAGTCCGAGGGAAGCCGCAATCGAAAAACCCTGGTGCGAAGCGCCCCAGATTGCGACCTTCCCGCGCGCCGCAGCCTCATCCACAAGGCCCGTGATATCCCGTGCAATGCTCTTTTGCTTCTCAATGAGCCCCGAGACCTCGGGTCTCGCCTTCTTTTTCACCCAGACCGAAATCGTATCGCGGTTCACGCGTTCTTTTTTTAGGACGTCAAAGCCGCAGCGGTTCATGAGCGAACTTAGGCTATCCTCGGTGAAGTAGGAGAGATGATCCGGAATGAACTCGTAGAAGCTGTTTCTCTTCGAGAATGTACTCAAAGCTCGGCACCGTCACGAGACCTGCGCCGCCCGCCGTCAGATTGTTTGCAATCGCGCGAAGATAGGCCGCCGGGTCCGGCTGGTGCTCGAGAAAGTTAAACGAGGTAAAGCCGTCAAAGGGGCCGTTCTCAAAAAGCTGATCCTCCCGCTCCGGATATTCCTCCGCGACCGTGAGTCCCTTTTCGCGCGCCTTTACCACGAGCTCGTGAAAGTGCTCCATCCCGTAGGCCTTGACCGGATACGCCGCGAGGATGGAAAGAAACTCGCCCTGCCCGCAGCCCGGCCTCCAGTATCTTCTTCCCCTCTAAGTGAAAGGCAGGAATCCAGGCGTCGTACTGCGCGCGGCGAAGCTTATCCATGGTCTCCGAATAGCCGCCGGAACGTATCACATCGCGGTAGTAGGAAACCGGCTTGGTGTCGAGCTGGGTGAGCCCGCAACCCGTGCAGGCGCAGAGCCTGAGTGTGACCCCGCGCTCGGTCGCCGCATCCTCCGGGCGCGGCAGATGCTGCGCGGCGGCGGGCATGTTCTCAACGGTCAGCAGCGGCTCCGCGGAAAGCGGCGCACCGCAGGCAATACATCTCTTCACGTCTGTTTCCTCCCTCAGTTCTCTCAGTTGACGGTAGCCGAGAGCAACTCCCGCACGCCCGCGCGAAAGCTGATTTCGGGCGTCCAGTCTATGCTCCGCAGTAATTTCGCAATGTCCGGCGCGAGATAGGGTGTTCCTCGGGCCCTGTCTCTCGCGGCGCAAAGTGTGCAAGCGCGGCAGGGCTGTCCCGCCGTCTCAAATATCTCCTCGACAAAAGACCGAAGAGATCGCGTGTCGAGGCTTGCGACATTGAAGATTTCGCCCTGCATTTGTCCCTCGGCTTCACCGAGCAGACGAAGGGCACGAACGGCATCCCGGAGCGCCAAAAAGTTCCACTGCTGTTCGCAGGGACCGAAGCGCGCTTCCTCCCCCGCCGCGGCTGCCCTGACCGCCGTCGGCACAATCGCGGTCTCGTGATCCCCGGGCCCGTAGACCGAGAAGATGCGAAGATGGCGATAATCCGCGCCGAGACGCACCGCAATTTCCCGTCCGCGCTCCGAAAAGGCGAGCTTGGCGCGCCCGTACTCCGAAATCGGCCGACAAGGTGTCGTCTCATCATACGCGCCGTCCGGGAACTCCCCGCGCCGCACGCGCTCCAGCGTGACGCCGTACTCCGCCTGCGATCCCGCAAACAGAAAGCGCTTCGCGCCGAATTCCGCCGCGAGCGCTAGCATGTCCTCCGAGGCCTCAAGGTTTCTCTCCTGGATTTCCCGGTCCATGCGCCCGCGCTGTCCCACCCCGCCCCAGGCGAGGTGGAAACAGACATCTAACGGCAGCGCCTCCGCTGCCGTCAGTTCCTGTTCCAGATTCTGCCGAAGAACAGTCCTCTCTTCCATATCGCCCGGGAAGAGATGAAAGCCCTTCCCCGCGAGCGGCAGCGCTGCCCGCCCCGGCTTCGGCCGGAGCGGCGCAAACACTTCATGTCCCGCGTCGAGCAGCTCCTTTGCGAGTGCGAGCCCCAAAAAACTGCTCACACCGCTTAAGAGCACTCTCACGGCTGATACCTCGGCACAATCATATTCTCATCCAATCCTCATCGCTCAGGAAGGGCACCAGCTCCTCAAGCGGCGGGCTCACCATGCTGCCGTCCGGCAGACGCTTTCCGCCGGATTCGGCTCAAAGTTCTGGTCCGTGTCCACGAAGATCTCGCAGAGTATCGGTCCTTCTGCCGCGAGGGTCTTTTGCAACGCCGCGTCGATCTCATCGTTATTCCGCGCCGCGACATAGGGCAGCTCAAACGCCGCCGCGACCTTCTCAAAGGACGGGAAGCTGAGATCCCCGCTGTCGCTGCCGATGCCGATTAACGGCTGGTCGCCGAAGAAGTTGCGCTCGGTCTGGCGAATCGAGTGGTAGCCGTCGTTGTTGATGAGGAACATTTTAATCGGCATCTTTGCGCCGGAAATGGTCTGCAGCTCCTGCAGGTTCATCATAATACTGCCGTCGCCGGTCAGGAGGACAATATCGCGCTCGTAGCGCTCACGATCCTCGTTTGCCTTCGCCGCGCCGATGGCCGCCGGAAGATCGTAGCCCATCGAAGCGATTGCGGAGTTCGAGATGAAGCGCTGCCCCTTCTTAATCCGGTAGGCATGGCCGCCGACCACGCAGGCGGAGCCGTTTCCGACCACGGTAATCGTGTTCTCCTTTACCGCATCGCCGAGCTTATGAATCAGCGCATAGACATTTGCCGGGCGCGAAGCCGGAACCGCTAAGTGCTTCTCCTGCACGACCGGATAGCGCTTCACCCAGTACTTGCAGGTCTCACTCCAGCTCATGCCGCGGAGGCCCTCGCCGCCGCCGAAAATCGGCGTCTGCTTTTCATCCAACAGCTCGTTCATGACCGTCAAGAGATCCTTTGCATCCGCATGGACCGGAAGCGATACGTGGATGGTGGGTTTCTTCAGCTCCTCCGCGTCGATGTCGTTCACAATCGTGAAGGCCTCGCGCGCCCACGCCTTCGACTGGAAGCCGACCTGGCGCACGCTGAGGCGAGAGCCCACCGAGAAGACCAGGTCCGCGTTCTGAACCGCAAAGTTACCCGGGCGGTCGCCAAAGTTACCCGGGCGTCCCGCGTAGAGCGGGTCGTCGCTCGGGAGGCAGTCCTCGGAATCCCAGCCGACCACGACCGGAATGCCGAGCTTTCGCGCGACCGCGAGGAATTCCGCGTGCGCGTTCGCAATCCGTATGCCGTTGCCCGCGTTGAAGACCGGGCGCTTTGCCGCGGCAATGCGGTCAATGATTTCCGCCGCAAGTTCCCGGCTCACCTTCTTCGGCAGCGCGGCGCGATACTCGCCCTTCCCCGCCTCGTCCTCGGGAATTTTAGTGCAGAGGGGGCCGCAAAGCCGTCGCCGCCCGCCTCGTAATTCTCGGATCAAGCCCGGGAGCTCGTCTGTCTCCACAAAGGCACCCTGCACATCGAGCGGAATGTCAAGCCAAGTCGGGCCCGGTCTTCCGTGCTCCGCGAGGTACAGCGCCTTCTCAAGACAGTAGCGAATGCGCAGCGGATCCGTGACCATCTCGCAGTACTTGGTCATCGCCTCGACCGACTTGCAGATATCAAATTCCTGGTCGCCGAGCGCCCGGATGTGTACACCCGACATGCGCGCGGTCCAGTCCGTTCGGATCTGGCCCGAAATCACAAGCATCGGGATGGAGTCAAGCCATGCGCCGACCACACCGGTCAGCGCATTCGTGCCGCCGGGGCCCGTGGTCACACAGACCACAGCGGGCTTGTTGTTGATGCGCGCATAGCACTCCGCCGCAATCGCACAGGCCTGCTCGTGATGGTTGTAGGTAATCGTAAGTCCCTCTTCGTGTCCCAGCGCATTGTTTAAGTGCATCGCACCGCCGCCGACCACGCTGAAGCCGCGCACGATGCCGCTCTCCACCAGTTTTCTCGAAATGTAGTTGCTGACTTTAATCCGCATTTTGACCTCCGGCCTCAAAATTTTGACTGCCACCCACTACTTGGCATATATCGTTTAGTATACCACAAAGCCTATATACTGCATAGGACACAGGCTCTGCGGGCAAAAAGGTAGAATTCCTTACGATATGCTTACAGCTCTCCTAAGTCGCTTTTTTCCTGCATAAAATCTGCTATAATTGATGCAGACAAAGGGGAAAGGAGGATAATACCATGAAGCATAAAGGGTTGCGGATTGCATTACTGTTCGCGCTGGTCCTTTCCATATCACAGGCAGTTCCCGCCTTTGCTGCGCACAAGCTTCTGGATGCAAACAGCTATACGCTCACGCAGACCGAGCAGGGCGTCGCCATCAGCGGTAAGGACGGCAAGTCCGTCACCGGCTGGGTGCAAGACAAAGAGGGCAATTTCTACTACTTTAAAAAGGGAGTCAGAAATTCCGGCTGGGACAAAATCAACGGAGACTGGTACTACTTTTATCCGGAGACAGGTGCTCTCGCAAGGAACACCAAGGTCCTGAACTATGATGTGGATGATGACGGCCGCATGATTAAAGTCCACGAGTGGTAATCAATCATCACTTTTGTCAAGCAATTTAAAGGGGAAGCGCCTCGGCGCTTCCCCTTTTTCCTGTCTCACACCTTGCTCGAATCTCACATGCCGCTCAACGCTTCCAAGCGCCGCTCGCATCCACATAGAAGGTGTCTATGGTCGTATTGCGTGCCATCTCGCCGCTCTCCGGGTAGAAGTAACCCCAGTGATCTCCGAGCTGTACCCAGCCCTTGGCGCGCTGTCCGTCCGCAAGCGCATAGTAGAACTTGTTGCCGTCCATGATGAGCTCATTCGCAGCCATTTTGCCGTAGGTCGGCGAATCCGCGTCCGGATTCAGATAGTACATGACACCGTTCACATTCTGCCAGCCGGTCAGCATCTCGCCGCTCTCGGCAAAATAGTACCAGCCGGAAACGGTGCGCGCCCAACCGGTGCGCATCTTGCCCTCAGAGCTGAAGAGATACCACTTGCCCTCAATCTGCTCCCAGCCGTCCTTCTTAAAGCTGCCGTCCGGATAGCGGTAACTCCAGCTGTCGCCGTTTAAAATCCACCCAGCTTTCACGATATTGTTCGTCTCTCCCGCGGGACCTCCTGTTTTATCCCAGACGGCACCGCGCCCGTCGGAAACCTGTTGCGCACTGATGCGCATTGAGCCCGATTCGGTCCAGCCGGAGGCCTTGCCCGTGCCCTTCGCTTCGGTGCGCACGCGGAAACTGTAATGTCCCGGCTTGGTCATGTAAGGATAAAAATTATAGCTCTCGCCCGTCACCGCGAAAGCGCGTTTCACGACATCGTTTCCGCACCGCAGCACGACTTCGTAGCTGCCGCTTGTATTCGAGGGGGCACGCCAGCTAGCAACGCCCGTCTGTCCGGACTTCCACTCCGCCTGCTCGGGTTCCGCATACCCTCCCTTGATGCCCGATAAACGCAGACTTACGATGAGTCGCTGCTTGCTGCGCCGCACATCCGTAATCGTGACGCTGTTGTCCGAGAGGTGTACATCGCCCGCGCCGAGTGTCGTCGAGAAAGGTCCTGCCTCCGCCCGTCGTGCGTATCACCGCCTCCACGCCGATTTCGGTGCCGATTGCGAGATTATCACTGAAGCCCGAGGTCACGCGCACACTCTCCAAATCATATGCATCCGCGGTCTCCCAGATGCCGAGTTCGCCCTTTCGCCGGCTCGCCGAGTATCACGCCGTCACGGCCTCATGCTGCTGCCCGGCTCCAGACGATTCTTCACATTGAGTCTCACATTGCCGATTTTCTGTCCGCTTGCGGCCCACGAGACCGTCGCGGGCGCTGTCGACAACAACGCCAGTGCGAGCGCCGATAAAAGTACTTTCTTCGCCTTCATGTTACGCCTCCTTCTCTTCTTCTATGCAAAACGCACAATCCACCCCACTATTGTAAGTATACAAGATATTTGCGTGCAGAGCAAATAAAAAAGCCCCGCCCCGGTATCCCGGGACGGGACTCAACACTCTGCTTAGACCAGCTCAAGCAGCACTTCCATCGCTGCGTCGCCCTTTCTCAGGCCGATCTTCACGATGCGGGTGTAACCACCCTTTCTGCTCTCATACTTCGGTCCGTACTCATCGAAGAGCTTCGCAACCAGGTCAACCTTCTTGCCGACCTTCTTGTGCTTCGGATCGAACTCGCCGACTGCGTAGAGCTTTGCGAGCATGTGGCGTCTTGCGTTCATTCTGGACGGCTTGTCCTTCTTGATTTCTTTCTGGACCGTGTCGTAAACAACAACCTTCTTGCCATCCTTCTCTTCTCTGACGCGCTTGCCGTTTGCATCCTTGCGCGGCACTTTAGCCGTGACGCTCACGGTCTCAAAGTTGTCCTTCTCCTTCACCGCAAGTGCGATGAGGGGCTCGACCATCTTTCTGACTTCCTTTGCTCTCGCCTCGGTCGTCACAATCTTGCCGTTTGCGATGAGCGCCGTCGCCTGACTTCTCAGGAGAGCCAGTCTCACATCCGTTTTGCGTCCAAGCTTTCTGTACTTTGCCATTGGTTTTCTCCTCCGTTTGGGAGCGCGGTCCGTGCCATATCGGGACTCATCGGAGCCGCACCATACTCACAGACTGTCACCGTCTTGCCCGACAGTCTTTACTGAATTTCTTCTTCCTCTTCGCCCATCTCTTCGCTCTGGCGCAGCTGCAAATTGAGATCCGCAAGCTTTTCCAGAACTTCGTCGAGCGACTTCTTGCCGAGATTTCTCACCTTCATCATGTCTTCCGGCGTCTTGTTGATCAACTCTTCGACCGTGTTGATACCCGCGCGCTTCAAACAGTTGTAGGAACGCACCGAGAGCTCAAGCTCATCGATGTTCATCTCAAGCACTTTTTCCTTCTCGTCGCTCTTCTTCTCGGACATGACCTCGACTCTGCGCGCATTCTCCGAGAGGTCCACGAAGAGACCCAGGTGCTCCGAAAGCACCTTAGCCGCGAGGCTCACCGCCTCATCCGGCGCCGCCGTGCCGTCGGTAAACACGTCAAGCGTGAGCTTGTCGTAGTCCGTCATCTGACCGACACGGGTGTTTTCCACGCGCATGTTGACGCGCTCCACCGGCGTGTAGATGGAATCCACCGCAATCACGCCGATCGGCAGGTCGCCCTGCGCCTTATTCTTCTCCGCGCTGACGTAGCCGCGTCCGTTTGTGATCGTGAGCTCTGCAGAGAACTTCGTGCTGCCGCCGGAAATGGTCGCAATGACCTGATCCTTATTGAGGATCTCAATGTCAGCATCGCACTGGATGTCTGCAGCGGTGACCTCACCCTCGCCTTCAAAATCAATGTAGGCGATCTTCGGTTCCTGGGAGGTCGAGCTATTCTTGATTGCAAGGCTCTTGATGTTCATGATAATCTCCGTCACATCCTCCTTGACCTGGGGGATGGAAGAGAACTCATGGAGCACACCGGCAATCTTCACCTGGCTCACCGCGGTTCCCGGAAGGGAGGAGAGCATGATGCGGCGCAGGGAATTTCCGAGCGTCAGACCATAGCCTCTCTCAAGCGGTTCGCAGATGAAACGGCCAAACGTTTTGTCTTCGGAGATCTCAGCAATCTCGATATTTGGTTTCTGAAATTCGAACAAGAATGATACCTCCTTTAAATCTTTGGCCACGCATTGAAACACTCCGAAAAGCCCCACGTAGGGAGTCCCTCAAACAGAGACTCCCTAGCGGTAGACTTATTACTTGGAGTACAACTCAACGATCTGCAGTTCATCGACCGGAACGTCAATCTCCTCACGGGACGGCAGTGCCTTGACTGCGCCCTTCAGGTTCTCCTTGTCGGACTCGAGCCAAGTCGGGAACAATGCGACCGGAAGTCATCTCGAGGACCTCCTTGTAGCGCTCCGAAGACTTTGCTCTCTCCTTGATCTCGATCGTGTCGCCTGCCTTGATCAGATAGGGACGGGATGTTCACAATCTTACCGTTCACCAGAACATGTCTGTGACCGACAATCTGACGAGCCTCTCTTCTGGTTCTTGCCCAGCCGAGGCGGAAAGATCACATTGTCCAGTCTGCTCTCGAGAAGGACCATCAGGTTTTCACCGACCTGTCCTCTCATGCGGGACGCCTTCTCGAAGTAATTGCGGAACGGCTTCTCCAGCACACCGTAGATGAACTTTGCCTTCTGCTTCTCGCGAAGCTGAGAGCCGTACTCGCTCATCTTGCGGTTTGCTCTTCTCAATTCTCTGTTGGATCTTTTATCGATGCCGAGGAATCCGGGCTCCAGGCCGAGAGATCTGCATCTTTTAAGAACAGGAACTCTGTTAACTGCCACTTTTCTACCTCCTGATTATACTCTTCTGCGCTTCGGCGGACGGCATCCGTTGTGCGGAACCGGGGTCACGTCCTTAATGCTGGTCACCTCAATACCACACGCAGAGAGCGCACGGATTGCGGCTTCGCGCCCGGAACCCGGACCCTTCACCATCACGTCAACAGACTTTAAACCATGGATGATAGCTGCTTTTGCGGCAGTCTCTGCAGCCACGGAAGCTGCATACGGAGTAGATTTCTTTGAACCTCTGAATCCAAGGCCACCGGCACTTGCCCAGGACAGCGCATTGCCCTGTAAATCAGTCAGCGTAACAATCGTGTTGTTAAACGAAGACTGAATGTGTGCCTGGCCGCGTTCAACGTTTTTCTTAACGCGCTTCTTGGCGGACGCCTTCTTCGCGCTTGACATCTGCTGCTTTGCCATTAAACTAACCTACTTTCTCGTTTACTTGAACCAAGTTCGCTCCTGTCGTTAAAACATGCAACGTGATTCAATTCTGCGGTTACTAAAATTACTTCTTCTTATTAGCAACGGTCTTTCTCGGGCCTTTGCAGGTTCTTGCATTCGTCTTGGTCTTCTGACCGCGAACGGGCAAGCCCTTACGATGGCGAATTCCGCGATAGCAGCCGATTTCGGTGAGTCTCTTGATGTCCATGGCGATCTGTCTTCTCAGATCACCCTCGACAACCTGAGTTTCAGCGATCACTTCGGCAATCTTCTTGACTTCGTCATCGGTGAGATCCTTGACTCTCGTGTTCGGATCCACGCCGGCCTGGGACAGAATTCTGTTGGAACTCGTCACACCGATACCATAGATATAGGTGAGTCCGATTTCAACACGCTTCTCTCTCGGTAAATCAACGCCTGAAATACGAGCCATTGTGCTGTCTTCCTCCTGTATTATTTTTGCTGCGTCTTAGCCTTGTCTCTGCTTGTGCTTCGGGTTCTCGCAGATGATTCTGACGGAGCCCTTGCGCTTGATGACTTTGCACTTCTCGCACATCGGCTTGACTGAAGATCTGACTTTCATTGTGTGATACTCCTTTCATCTGCCAACAAAGTCGCCATAGTAGTATAGCAGTTTTGATTCCGCTTTACAAGCCTATAGCTTACTTCCGCAGATTATTTATTTCTCCAAGTAATTCTTGCCTTGTTGAGGTCATAGGCGACAACTCCACCGTCACCCGGTCGCCCGGGAGTATGCGGATGTAGTTCATTCTGAGCTTGCCGGAAATGTGCGCGAGCACCTGATGGCCATTCTCCAGTTCTACCTGAAACATCGCGTTCGGCAGCTTCTCGATGACCTTGCCTTCCAGCTGGATTACGTCCGTCTTTGACATCCTACTGTCCTTTCGGTTTATTGCTCTCTGTCCGGATCGTCCTTGCCGAGCGATAAAATCTCGGGTTCACCGTCCGTGATCAGAATTGTATTCTCATAGTGGGCCGCGAGGCTGCCGTCTGCCGTTGTCACGGTCCAGCCGTCATCGCCCCAGTCCACTTCGTAGGTTCCGATGGTAATCATCGGCTCGATCGCGAGGGTCATACCCGCCTGTAAGCGTATGCCCTTCCGGTTCATGCGGAAATTCGGAACTTCCGGATCCTCGTGCATCTCGGTGCCGATGCCGTGGCCCACCAGGTCTCTCACGACCCCGTAGCCTCGCTCTTCGGCGTAGTCGCCGATTGCACCGCAGATATCGTTTAAGTGATTGCCCGCCTTTGCAAAGCGTAAACCCGCAAAGAAGGACGCCCGCGTCACGTCGATCAAATCCTGCGCTTCTTTCGAGATTTCGCCGATGGCCCAGGTTCTGGCCGCATCGCTCTGCCAGCCCTTCCATATCACACCGGTGTCGAGCGACACGATATCGCCCTCGCGGAGCACGCGCTTCTTCGAGGGAATGCCGTGGACTATCTCCTCGTTGACCGAAACACAGACACTCGCGGGATAGCCCTCATAGCCGAGGAAGGAGGGAATGCAGTCGTAACCGCGTATCAGCTTCTCGCAGAGTCTGTCGATCTCGTAGGTCGTCATTCCCGGCTTCAAAGCCGCGTGCAGTTCCTCGTGCACCTTGGCGAGAATTTCGCCCGCCTCCCGCATCAGCTGGATCTCATGTTCCGATTTTACCGTCACTGCCATTTCAAACTCCATTCTCCGGGGCAGCTCAAATCAGCGCCTTGATTGCCTCGAACACTTCTCCCATCTCCATGCGTGCCGTCCACTTCCCGAAGCACGCCCTGCGCCCTGTAGTAGTCGATCAGGGGCTTGGGTCTGCTCGTGGTAGACCTGCAAGCGTGCCGCCACCGTCTCCGGGCTTGTCGTCCGCGCGCTGTACGAGTTCGTGGCCGCAGACATCGCAGACATTCTCCGTCTTCGGTGCGCGGTAGCGAACGTGATAGCTCTCGCCGCAATTCGGACAGCTGCGCCGTCCCTCCATGCGGTCGATGATGGCCTCATCCGGCACTTCGATATCGACCGCTTCGTCGATCTTTGGTGCCCATCCGCCGCAAGTGCTTCCGTCAGCGCCTCCGCCTGCGGTATGGTCCGCGGGAAGCCGTCCAGCACATAGCCCTCACTGCAGTCCGCCTCGTGGATGCGATTTTTCAGCATCCCGATGGTCACCTCGTCCGGCACAAGTCCGCCCGCATCCATATAGCGCTTCGCCTCAAGGCCGAGCGGCGTGCCCGCCTTGATGTTTGCGCGGAAAATATCTCCGGTCGAGATGTGCGGAATCTGATAGTACTCCGCAATTCGCTTTGCCTGTGTTCCTTTTCCGGCGCCAGGTGCGCCGAGCATGACAATCTTCACTGCCGTCTCCTTTGCTAGGGTGCCCTTCGCAATGTAGAGCATCCGGCGGACAAAGCTGCCCGCCGGACGCCGCGCTCTGCGTTAATTTCCGAGGAAGCCCTTGTAGTTCCGCACCAGCGTGGTGGAGGTCATAGACTTCAGCGTCTCGAGAATTACGCCGACAATAATGATCAGAGAGTTTCCGGTGAACGTGAGCGATCCGATGTTGAAGACACCCGAAATGAGAATCGGAATGACAGCAACAATCGTGAGGCCCGTTGCACCGAGAAAGATGACATACTTTAACACTTCGCTCAGGTAGTCACTGGTCGGACGGCCCGGACGAATGCCCGGAATAAAGCCGCCGGACTTCTTCATGTTGTTTGCAATCTCCAACGGGTTGAAGGTGATGGAGGTGTAGAAATATGCAAACAAAATGATGAGCACGATGTAGAGCACCAGACCGATCGAATAAATCGGGCGCTCCGGCTTAAGCCAGTTCGACGAATTCAGGACCATGATGATCTTGCCCGGGAATGCTCGCGTAGTCCAGGTTAAAGAACTGCGAGATGACAACCGGGAAGGACATCAGGGAGCTTGCGAAGATAACCGGGATCACGCCTGCGGTGTTGACCTTCAGCGGAATCTCCGAGGACTGTCCGTTGCCGAGCACTCTTCTGCCCTGCATCTTTGCCGTATACTGCACGGGAATGTGACGCTCCGCGTCGCAGAGCAACACGACAAAAACCGTCATGAGAAGAATGCAGGCCACGATAATCAGGCCTGCGACCACAGCTGTGGCCGGCGACTTCGCGTTCATGATGAAGCGCTCCCAGAGCGTCGCGAAATCTCTCGGAATCGAGGAAAGGATGTTGATGAGAAGCACGATCGAGATGCCGTTACCGACACCCTTCTCCGTGATTCTCTCACCGATCCACATGAGGAAGGCGGAACCCGCAGTCATCGTCGCAATCGTGACGACCACGCTCTTCAACGTGAAGTGGGTCAGGAGACCCTGACTGCCGAAGCCGACCGCCATGGCAATCGACTCGATGAGCGCCAGCGCAACCGTCAGGTAACGCGTGTAGCTCAGGATTTTCTTTCTGCCGTCCTCGCCCTCCCGCTGCAGTTCCTCAAGCCGCGGGATGGCAATCGTCATGAGCTCCATGATAATGGAGGACGTGATGTAAGGTGTGATGCTGAGCGCAAGAACGCTCATCTGCTCAAACGAGCCACCGGTAATCGCGTTAAAGAAATTAAACGCATTGCCGGAGCTCTGTCTTTGCTGTTCAAAGAAGTTCTTCAGATAGTCCGTGTTCACGCCGGGAATCGGTAGATTGCTTCCGAAGCGGATCACAATCAGCATCAGAAGGGTGAACAAGAGCCGTTGCCGAACCTCCTTGACTTTCAATGCCTGTCGGAGACTCTTCAGCATAGTTACAGCACCTCGCAGGTACCGCCTACCGCCTCAATCTTAGCCTTTGCACCCTCGCTGACTGCGCAAACCTTGACGGTCAGCTTCTTGGTGAGCTCGCCGTTGCCAAGGATCTTCACGCCGTCACGTGCGTGGGAGATGATGCCGAGTGCGATCAGCGACTCAGCCGTCACTTCGCTTCCGTTCTCGAACTTCTCAAGTCTCTCGACATTGACCGCCACGATATCCTTCGTGTTGCGGTTCTTGAAGCCTCTCTTCGGAATGCGTCTGTAGAGCGGCATCTGGCCACCCTCGAAGCCCGGTCTCGGAGCGCCGGAACGCGCCTTCTGACCCTTGTGTCCCTTGCCGGCAGTCTTTCCGTTGCCGGATCCGTGACCGCGGCCGCGTCTGAAGTTGTCAGAGTGGACAGCGCCCTCAGCCGGTCTCAAATTCGATAAATCCATGACTGAACCTCCTATCCTTATTCTTCTACTTCTTCGACACGCACAAGGTGTCTCACGTGCCAAACCATGCCGCGCATTGCCTCGTTATCCGGCATGATGACGGTCTTGTGCATTTTCTTGAGTCCCAGTGCGACCACAGTCGCTCTCTGCTTCGGAATTGCGCCGATCGGGGACTTAACAAGAGTAATCTTAAAGCTGCTTCGCCATGTTCCTGTCCTCCTATTCAGCCGAGAATTTCTTCCACGGACTTGCCGCGTCTCTTTGCAATCTCCTCCGGAGAGCGGATTGCCTTGAGTCCCTCCAGGGTCGCAAGCACAACGTTGGTCTTGTTGTTGGAACCGAGCGACTTGGTACGGATGTTCTGGATACCTGCGAGCTCAACCACAGCACGGACCGGGCCGCCTGCGATGATACCGGTACCTTCCGGTGCGCGCTTCATGAGCACTTCGGCGCTGCCGAACGCACCCGTGTAGTCGTGCGGAATGCTCTTGTTCTCGTCAATTGCAATCGAGACAATGTTTCTCATAGCTGCCTCTTTGCCCTTGCGAATTGCCTCCGGAACCTCACCTGCCTTGCCGAGTCCGACGCCGACCTTGCCCTTGCCGTCTCCTACAACCACGAGAGCGGAGAAACGCATCGTGCGGCCGCCCTTGACGGTCTTGCTGACGCGCTTGATGGCGACGACCTTGTCGTTGTACTCAGAATTCTTCTGATCGTTTCTATCGCGATTCATTGCCATTGTCTTCTGTTCCCCCTCTTAGAATTGTAAGCCGGCTTCGCGTGCAGCGTCTGCGAGCGCCTGAATCTTACCCGTATAGAGGAATCCACCTCTGTCAAACACGACGGCGCTGATACCCTGCTCCTTCGCGCGCTCTGCGATGAGCTTGCCGACAAACGCAGCAGCTTCCACGGTATCCGTGTGCTCCAGCGCGCTCTTTGCCTCCTTCTCCAGCGTGGAAGCAGCGACGAGGGTACGGCCGACCGTATCGTCGATAATCTGCGCGTACATATGGCTGTTGCTGCGGAACACGGAGAGGCGCGGTCTCTGCGCAGTACCGCTCAGGTGGCTGCGCATTCTCCAGTGCTTCTTCTCGCGGACAGCTTTTCTGGATTCTTTGCTTACCATAATAAAACCCTCCTAATTATTTCTTACCGGTCTTACCGACCTTGCGTCTGATGGTCTCCGTAGCGTACTTGATACCCTTGCCCTTATACGGCTCCGGCAATCTCTTCTCACGGATCACGGCAGCATGCTGTCCGACTTTCTCTTTATCGATACCCTGCACCTTGATGATGTTCTGACCGTCGAGGACCGTCGTGACGCCTTCCGGATCCTCCATCTCGACCGGATGAGAATAACCAAGAGACAGGACGAGTTTGCTTCCCTGCTTAGCGGCTCTGTAACCAACACCGTTGATCTCCAGAACCTTCTCATAGCCCTCAGTCACGCCGACAACCATGTTCTTAATCAGAGTTCTCGTGAGACCGTGCAACGACTTGATTCTCTTCAACTCGTTGGGTCTTGTGACGATGATCTCGCTGCCTTCCTGCTTGATCTCAAGCTCAGCGGGCAGCACTCTCTCCAGCGTACCCTTCGGACCTTTTACAGTCACAAGATTATTTTCTGCGATCGTGACAGTAACGCCTGCCGGGACCGCGATAGGCATTCTTCCAATACGTGACATGCCGATTTCCTCCTGATGTCGTTAAATTGATCGGGATCTTATGCGCATTTCATGCGGTAATTTCTTACCAGATAAATGCTAAAACCTCACCGCCCACACCTAAACGGCGTGCCTCTTTGTCTGTGATGACGCCCTGGTTTGTGGAGATGATTGCCGTGCCGAGGCCACCGAGAACCTTCGGCATATCCTCCTTGCCCGCGTAGATGCGAAGACCGGGCTTGGAGATTCTCTTCAGACCGCTCAGAATGCGATCGTTCTTGGTTGCGCCGTACTTCAGGGTGATGCGAATGTCCTGGAAGCCCTCGTTCTCAACAAACTCGTACTTCTCGACATAGCCCTCGTTCACAAGGATATCCGCAATCGCGACCTTCATCTTGGAAGCCGGGACATCGACCACATCATGCTTTGCAGTATTTGCATTGCGGATTCTTGTCAGCATATCTGCAATCGGATCGTTCGTTGTCATGGAATGTTTCCTCCTGTTGGATTTCTTTCAGCTTCGCTTTACCAGCTTGCCTTCGTGACACCGGGGATCTGCCCCTTGTAAGCGAGCTCTCTAAAAGCAGATACGGCAGATTCCGTACTTTCTGAGATAAGCGTGAGGGCGTCCGCAGATTCTGCAGCGGTTGTACTCTCTGGTGGAGAACTTCGCCGGACGCGCCTGCTTGATCTTCATCGACTTCTTAGCCATGAGTCTTTTCCCTCCTGATTATTTGGCAAACGGCATGTTGAACAGCGTTAACAGGTAGCGTGCCTCTTCATCCGTCTGTGCCGTGGTGACAAAAATGATGTCCATGCCGCGCACCTTGTCGACCTTATCGTACTCGATCTCCGGGAAAATCAGCTGTTCCTTGATACCCATTGCATAGTTGCCTCTGCCGTCGAAGGAATTCGGGTTCACACCTCTGAAGTCACGAACGCGCGGAAGCGCAAGGTTGATCAGGCGATCTGCGAACTCGTACATCTTTGCGCCGCGCAGCGTCACCTTGCAACCGATCGGCATATCCTCACGAATCTTGAAGTTTGCAACCGACTTCTTGGACTTCGTGACAATTGCCTTCTGGCCCGCAATGATCTCCATGTCGCGAACCGCAGCTTCGAGGACCTTTGCGTTCTCCTTTGCCTCGCCGACACCCATGTTAATCACGATCTTGTCGAGCTTCGGAACCTGCATCGGATTCTTGTAACCGAACTTCTCAATCATCTTTGCGACAATCTCGTTGTCGTAGATTTCTCTTAATCTAGCCTTAGCCACTTGGAATGCTCCTCCTCTCTGCTTTAGTCGATGACCTTGCCGCTCTTCTTGCGACACGGACCTTCTTGCCGTCTCTCAGCTCAAAGCCGACCTTCGTGCGCTCACCGTTCACGAGGAGCGCCACGTTCGAGACGTGAATGGAACCTTCCTTGCTCACGATGCCGCCGTTCTGGTTCTGCGGGCTCGGCTTCTGGTGCTTCTGCACCATGTTGCAACCTTCGACGATGACTCTGTCCTTCGCCGCGTCCACATGCAGCACCTTGCCGCTCTTGCCCTTGTCCTTGCCAGCGATGATCTGAACGTTATCGTTCTTCTTAATCTTACGCATTGCGGACCTCCTTATAATACTTCCGGAGCAAGGGAAACGATCTTCATGAACTGCTTTTCACGAAGCTCTCTTGCCACCGGCCCGAAAATGCGGGTTCCTGTCGGCGTCTTGTCATCCTTGATGATGACTGCCGCGTTCTCGTCAAAGGTGATGTAAGAACCGTCTTTTCTGCGGGTCTTCTGCACCGTGCGGACCACGACTGCCTTGACGACATCACCCTTCTTAACAACGCCGCCCGGCGTTGCGTCCTTAACGGACGCCACAATCACGTCGCCGATGTGCGCATATCTTCTGGTTGAACCGCCCATCACGCGGATGCAAAGGAGTTCCTTCGCACCGGTGTTGTCGGCAACTCTCAAGCGTGTTTCCTGCTGAATCATGCCGGATACTCCCTTCCTCTACTCGATTATCTCGCCTTCTCGACGATCTCAACCAGTCTCCATCTCTTATCCTTCGAGAGCGGTCTGGTCTCCATGATTCTGACTCTGTCACCGATTCTGCACTCATTGTTCTCATCGTGCGCCTTGAACTTCTTGGTCTGCTTGATGATCTTGCCGTACAGCGGGTGCTTCACGTGATCCTCGACCGCAACCGTGATGGTCTTATCCATCTTGTCGCTGACGACTTTGCCGACACGTGTCTTTCTAAGATTTCTCTCTTCCACGGTTTATCTCCTTTCGGCTCACGCTCTCGCCTGTTCCGTGATAACGGTCTGGATTCTCGCGATGTTCTTGCGAACCTCGCTGATTCTCGCAGTGTTATCCAGCTGGCTGGTGGCATTCTGGAATCTGAGGTTGAAAAGCTCCTTCTTCGCAGAGACCAATGCCTCTCTCAGCTCAGCTGCACTCTTCGCTCTTAACTCTTCGACATACTTATTCGTTTTCACTCTGTTCACCGCCTTCTGCAGTCACTGCGGAAACTCCGTCCACGCCTGCGTTGACCTCTTCCTTGGAAGCAATCTTGCACTTGCACGGAAGCTTGTGCATTGCGAGGCGCAGTGCCTCTCTTGCATCAGCCTCTGCGACGCCGTCGATCTCAAAGAGAACGCGTCCGGGCTTGACAACAGCCACCCAGTACTCCGTGGAGCCCTTACCGGAACCCATTCGGGTCTCAGCCGGCTTTGCGGTGACGGGCTTATCCGGGAAAATCTTGATCCAAACCTTACCGCCACGCTTGGTGTAACGGGTCAGTGCGACACGGGCTGCCTCAATCTGATTGCTCCGGATCCAGCAGGGTTCCTGAGCAACAAGACCGAAGGAGCCGTTTGTGATTCTGTTTCCGCGCATCGCTTTTCCGGCCATGGAACCGCGGAACTGCTTTCTGTGCTTGACTCTCTTAGGCATTAACATAGTTTATTTCGCGCTCCCTTCTCTGGTCTCAGCCTTTGCCGGCAGAACTTCGCCCTTGTAAATCCAGACCTTGACGCCGACCTTACCGTAGGTCGTGTCTGCCTCAGCGAAGCCGTAGTCGATGTCCGCGCGCAGAGTCTGCAGCGGAATGGTGCCCTCCGAGTAGAACTCGCTTCTTGCGATATCCGCACCGCCGAGACGGCCCGAGCAGCAGGTCTTGATGCCGAGGATGCCCGACTTCATGCTTCTCTGCATTGCGGACTTCATCGCACGGCGGAAAGAGGTTCTGTTCTCAAGCTGCTGCGCGATGTTCTCTGCGACGAGCTGTGCCTCTCTGTCCGGTCTCTTGATCTCCTTGATGTCGATGAAGACCTTCTTCTCGGTGAGCTTCGCAACTTCCTTCTTCAGCTTCTCGATCTCAGCGCCCTGCTTGCCGATGACAACACCCGGCTTCGCAGTGTGAATGATCACGCGGACTCTGTCCGCTGCGCGCTCGATCTCAATGCCGCTCACGCCGGAGGCATAGAGTTTCTTCTTCAGGAACTTCCGGATGTTGTAGTCCTCGACTAAGTTGTCCGCGAAGTCTCCCTCTGCGAACCATCTGGAGTCCCAGTCTTTGATCACGCCGACTCTAAGGCCGTGCGGGTTAACCTTCTGTCCCATTCTCTACCTCCTCATCTCTCGTCCAGAACAACCGTGATGTGGCTCATTCTCTTGAAGATTCTGTAGGCTCTGCCCTGCGCTCTCGGCTGGACTCTCTTCATGATGGGGCCGTTGCCTGCATAGCACTCTGCGATGTAGAGCTTGTCTGCCTGCAGGTTGTTGTTGTTCTCTGCGTTCGCGACTGCGGACTCCACGAGCTTCTTAATGACGCCGGAAGCATATCTGGGATTGTAAGCCAGGATGCCGAGCGCCGTCTTCACGTCTTTGCCTCTGATTGCGTCCAGTACGAAGCATGCCTTCTGTACCGGGATTCTCGCATAAGAAAGCTTTGCAGACGGTCTCTTGTCGTTCTGTGCGTTTCTCTCTCTCTCTTAAACTGGGATCTATGTACTTTCTTGTGTACGTTAGCCATGTTGAAACCCTCCTTTCAAACCTTTCTTATTATCTGGGCGACCCGACCTTCTTCTCGTCTGCGCCGTGACCTCTGTAGGTGCGCGTCGCAACGAACTCGCCGAGCTTGTGTCCGACCATATCCTCGGTGATGTAGACCGGGACATGCTTTCTGCCGTCGTGAACCGCGATCGTAAGACCGACCATAGCCGGGAAGATCGTGGAGCGGCGGGACCAGGTCTTGATAACCGTCTTCTGGCCGGATTTGTTCATTTCTTCGACCTTCTTGAGCAGGCTCTCGTCTGCGAAGGGTCCTTTCTTCAGTGAACGTGCCATCTGTATCCTCCCTTAATTAGGCCTTGCCGTTTCTTCTTCTGACAATCAGCTTATTGGATTGCTTGTTCTTCTTTCTGGTCTTGAGGCCCAGCGCCGGCTTGCCCCAAGGTGTGCACGGACCCGGGCGGCCGATCGGCGCTCTGCCCTCACCACCGCCGTGCGGGTGATCGTTCGGGTTCATGACCGAACCGCGGACCGTCGGGCGAATGCCCATGTGGCGCTTTCTTCCTGCCTTACCGAGGTTGATGAGGTTGTGCTCGCCGTTTCCGACGCTGCCCATCGTTGCGCGGCAGTTGATCGGCACCATTCTCATCTCGCCGGACGGGAGACGAAGCGTTGCGTACTTGCCTTCCTTTGCCATGAGCTGAGCGGTGATGCCTGCAGCGCGTGCAAGCTGTGCGCCCTTGCCCGGGTAAAGCTCGATGTTGTGAATCTCGGAACCGACCGGAATGAGTGCAAGCGGAAGGCAGTTGCCCACTCTCGCCTCAGCCTTGTCGCCGCTCATCACGGTCTGGCCGACCGTAAGGCCCTGCGGAGCCAGGATGTAGGACTTCACGCCGTCCGCATAGCAGAGGAGGGCGATGTTAGCCGTTCTGTTCGGATCGTACTCGATCGCAACAACCTTTGCCGGGATGTTGTCCTTCGAATTTCTCTTGAAATCGATGATTCTGTACTTTCTTCTTGCGCCGCCGCCTCTGTGTCTGACCGTAATCTTACCCTGCGCATTGCGTCCTGCATGCTTCTTCAGGCTCACGACCAGGGACTTCTCCGGCGTGGATTTCGTGATCTCTGCGAAATCGGAACCCGTCATGTTTCTTCTGGACGGAGTATACGCGGTATACTTTCTAATTCCCATTGTCTTCTCCTTTTAGTTTGTTATCGCGGATTCACACCGCATAGTTTGAGGCTTTACAGACCCTGGAAGATCTCAATCTCCTTGGAGTCCGCGGTGAGCTGCACAATCGCCTTCTTGCTCTTTGCAGTCTGACCGAAGGTCACGCCTCTGCGCTTGGTCTTGGTCGGGCGGTTCATCGTGTTGACGCTCTTAACCTTAGCGCCCGCGAACATCTTCTCCACCGCTTCCTTGATCATCGTCTTGTTTGCTTCCGGGTGAACCAGGAAGCAGTATCTCTTCTCCGCCATGCTCGCCATGCTCTTCTCGGTGACCAGCGGCTTGAGGATTACATCATAGTACTGAATGCTTGCCATTACGCGTATACCTCCTCAATCGTAGCGACAACATCCTTCGACGTAACCACCGTGTTGTACTTCAGAATGTCGTACACGTTGATGGTCTTCGGAGAAGCCGTCTTGACACCGGCAATGTTTCTCGCGGAGAGAACCGTGGTCTTATCGTTCTCCGGTGCGACAACCAATGCCTTCTGAACCTTCAGGTTCTTCAGGGTCTCTGCCATCTTCTTCGTCTTGATCTCGCTGAGCTCAAAGCTCTCGAGGACGATGAACTTCTGCTCCTGAACGCGGCTCGAGAGTGCGCAGCGAAGTGCCTGGCGCTTCTCCTTCTTGTTCAGGGTGATGGTGTAATCTCTCGGGCTCGGTGCAAACACAACGCCGCCGCCCTTCCACTGCGGAGATCTCGTGGAACCCTGTCTTGCGTGACCGGTACCCTTCTGTCTCCACGGCTTTCTGCCGCCTCCGGAAACCTCGGAGCGGGTCTTCGCCTTCTGCGTGCCCTGGCGCTTATTGGCGAGCTGTGCAACCACAGCCAAATGTACGAGATGCTCGTTCAGCTCTACGCCGAACACAGCGTCATTCAATTCAATCGTTCCGACTTCTTTGCCGTCGGTGTTGTAAACAGATACGTTTGCCATCTTGCGTTCCTCCTTTCCTCTCGAAATTACTTCTTGCTCTTAACCGTCTCGCGAAGCGTGACCAGAGCCTTTCTGGAGCCCGGGATTGCGCCCTTGACCAGAATGAGGTTGTTCTCAGCATCGACTCTCACGATCTCAAGGTTCTGCGTCGTAACCGTCACATGACCCATGTGACCCGGCATTCCCCTTGCCCTTGAACACGCGGCTCGGATCCGAAGAGGAACCGTTGGAACCCTGGTGTCTGTGGAACTTGGAACCGTGCGCCATCGGTCCGCGGTGCTGACCGTGCTTCTTGATTGCGCCCTGGAAGCCCTTACCCTTGGAGACAGCCGTCGCATCGACCTTATCGCCCGCTGCGAAGATGTCTGCCTTGATGACGTCCTTCACATTGTACTCGGAAGCATTCTCGAAGCGGAACTCTCTGAGGAAACGTCCTGCGGAGAAGACCTCTCTCTTGTGCTCGCCGCGCGTCACAACTTCCTTCTCAATGCCTGCCTTCACGAGCTGACCCGCATCCGGCTTGTTGACAAGCTTCGTGCGAATCTGTCCGTACGCGACCTGAATCGCGTTGTAGCCGTCGCTCTCCTCGCTCTTCACGCGAGTCACGACGCAGGGGCCTGCCTGGAGCACCGTAACCGGCACCAGTACGCCGGCCTCGTTGTAGACCTGGGTCATACCGACCTTTGTTGCAAGAATTGCCTTTTTCATTTCTTCCTCCTGTTTATCCTACAGCGGAGCGCCGAGGCGCTCATACTAGAGCAGGATATTATTTTGTCTTCATGCGGATATCAATGTGAACGCCCGCCGGCATTTCGAGACGAGACAGTGCATCGACCGTCTTGTCCGTCGGTGCGAGAACGTCGATGAGTCTCTTATGCGTTCTCTGCTCGAACTGCTCACGGCTGTCCTTATACTTGTGAACCGCACGGAGAATTGTAACCACTTCCTTCTTGGTCGGCATCGGAATCGGACCGGAGACCTTTGCTCCCGTTCTCTTCACCGTGTCGACAATCTTTCCGGCAGACTGATCAACCAGCTTGTGATCATACGCCTTCAACGTGATTCTCATTACCTGATTTGCCATAAAAAAAGTCGCCTCCTTTTCGCACTTTTTTTGAAAGTACGACAAGCGGTGACTGTACACAGTGCCGGGCGTGTCCTTCGAAACACCCATGGCAGGCCTTCTCTCTTTCGAAATACGGCGCTCTTCGTTTGTACAGTGACTTGTCGTCAGTATCGAGACTTGACATTCGCTCCGCGGAACTCCTGCTCTTTCGAGACAGCAACCTCTCGCTTCACAGCTATCATGTCACAGCGCCATATAGTTTAACACAAAAGAAAGAGCTGTGCAAGTAAAAGCACAGCTCTTTTTTAGAAACAATTCGGCTCAGTGTCCGCTCTCCGGCATGGTCGCATCCGACGGCGGTTCCACCGCTCTGCTGGTGCTCTCCGGCTTCACGTAATTGCCCGCCTTGTTCTTTTTGATCTTGGTCACCTTGCCGGTCGGACCGGAATCATCCGCACTGTCCGTCTCCGGTGCCTCGGTGGTATCCTCGCCCTCGTGGAAAATCTGGCTCGGATAGGTCTGCCGGGTCGCCTTCGCCTGAGACTTGGTCTCCGCGACCTTTGCCTCGGTCTCCTCCTCGGCTTCTTCTACATTCTCCTCTGCTTCTTCCGCCGCCTCGGAAGCCTCAATCGAAGCCTGCTCCTCCGGGGAAAGGGTATCGTAAACGACATTCTCATCACCCGGGTCCGTGCTCTCGCCGGAAGCCGTCTCTGTCACGCTCTCCACCGCACTGCTCGCAGACTCCGCCGCAGTGGTACCGCTGTTTTTCTTCCCGCCGCAAGCAGTCACAAGCACAATGCTCGCCGTCGCAAGAAGCGCAAGCGCCATCTTCTTTCTTCTCATTCGACCATCCTCCGCTGTAAGTCATCTTCTGGTGATTTCTCATTATTCTAGCACGAAGGCGCAATTCTTGAAAGCTTTTCATAAAAACACAAGAAAGTTGCAAGAAAGCGCCTTGAAGCGCCCCGCTCCCTTTGCTAGACTAGACCCGTACACTTGCATGAGAGAGGAGGCTGCTATGCTGAGAGCCGATCGCTGGAGAGACTATGAGGTTTTGGACTGCGCCGGAGGCGAAAAGCTGGAGCGCTGGGGAGATTATTTTTTGGTGCGCCCGGACCCGCAGGTTATTTGGCGCAGCGACAAGAAGGACCCGCATTGGCGTAAGCCCGACGCCCACTATCACAGAAGCAACCGCGGCGGCGGCGACTGGGAGTTTTTTTCGCTCCCGAAGCAGTGGGATATCTCCTATGCGCTTCCCGAGTCCCTTGTGAATCCCCGCTCGAGCACACTCCGCTTCCAGCTGAAACCCTTCCGTTTCAAGCACACGGGTCTTTTCCCCGAGCAGGCCGCAAACTGGGACCGCTTTTCTTCCATTATTAATCGCGCTGCGCAAGAGGGCCGTCCCGCGCGTGTCTTAAACCTCTTTGCCTACACCGGCGGCGCGACACTCGCCGCGGCGGCGGCGGGCGCGGAAGTGACCCATGTCGACGCGAGCAAGGGCATGGTCGCCTGGGCCAAGGAAAACGCGGAGTCCTCGGGGCTCTCGACAGCGCCGATACGCTGGCTCGTCGATGACTGCGGCAAGTTCGTGCAGCGGGAGCTTCGCCGCGGCCGCCGCTACGACGCCATCATCATGGATCCGCCTTCCTACGGACGCGGCCCGAACGGCGAACTCTGGAAGCTCGAGGACACACTCTACGAACTCTTGACGGACTGTGTCTCTCTGCTCTCCGACACGCCGCTCTTCTTCCTGATCAGTTCCTATACGACGGGCCTGCAGGCCTCCGTGCTCTCCTACCTCCTCGGCGATTTGATTGTGCCGCGCTTCGGCGGAAAGATTGCCGCCGAGGAACTGGGGCTTCCGGTCAGCGGAAACGGGCTCACCCTTCCCTGCGGCGCAAGCGGACTCTGGATTGCGCCCTGAGCGCGTAAAGCCGGAACAAGCTGCCGGTGCTGCGTTTTTTCACCACGCCTTTTTGTCCTATCACTCTATCACACAAAAAGAAGAACGGCCGCGGCCGTTCTTCTTTGATTACAGCTCCTCTTCGATTACATGTCCTCTTCGCACTTCTCGACAGCCTTCTCC
>CAKAGU010000011.1 GCA_916439095.1 uncultured Stomatobaculum sp. | reverse complement strand
GACCATGGAGCAGAGAACCCCGATACAAGCCAGCACCACGCTCTTCCGGTAGCTCGCTTTACTCACCGCCGCAAACTTTGTCACATAGTAGAAAAAACTCGCCATCCTCCCTTTTTCCGACTCATTTTGTTTGCTTGCTTCCGCCATACATTTCTCCCCCTTCTTCGCCCGGACCGCGGTTCGTTCCCGTGGGCCGAATCCGTTGATTTCGGCTTGGTTATATTTCACTAACTTACTCCAATGATAGCACTGCGCTTTTTTAAATTAAAGTCGCAAAACCGCTTTTTACAAACTTTTTTAAACCGTCACTTCTTTCCGCCGAACATCACTTGACACGACACGCTACTGTGTCGCTTTTCCAACCCTTACCGAAACAAAGCCCCCTTTTCCGCTGATATGTACCCAGAATTCTGGACACATTGACTATCGTTAGGCACCGCAACTGGATGCTATCCTGTATTGTACAGGAGGCATCCAGTTTGTTTTCTTCTGGATTCTCCTGTTGTTATAGTAATCGATATAATCATCGACTGCAGTAACGAATTCCTCAAAGGACTTGAACTCTTGCTCATGTCCATAGAACATCTCATTCTTCATCCGACCAAAGAACGACTCCATAATGCCGTTATCATGGCAATTCCCCTTTCTGGACATCGATTGTGTGATGCCATGCTTCTCAAGCTCGGTTCGATAGTAGGCGTGCTGATACTGCCAACCCTGATCTGAATGCATAATCAAGCCTGTTAACTTTGGGAACTTTGCAAATGCCTTATCCAGCATGTCCTTAATCTGTTCCATATTAGGATGCAGCGAAACATTGTACGAGATAATCTCGTTCCCGTACATGTCGAGGATCGGAGAAAAAGTAGCACTTCCCCATCCCATGTTGAACTGAGATACGTCTGTTGTCCATTTCTCGAGGGGTGTGTCTGAAATAAAAATCCTGTTTAAGGAGATTGTCAGCGGTCTTGCCCACCTCACCTTTTGTAAGAATGATACTTCTCCTTCGGACGCTTGCCGAGCAGTTCCATGTCGTGCATGAGCCGCTGAACACGCTTGTGATTGACCTCAAATCCACGATTATGCAGCTCCGCCGTAATTCGGCGGACACCATATCGCTGCCGGTTCTCATCGTAAATTCTGCGGATCTCTGCGGAAAGATCTGTATTCCTGAGAGCAACTGCGTCAGTCCTGCCAAGTTCATAGTAGTAGGTGGACCGGGACATTCCCATTGCTGTCAGCAGGTACTTCAGTTTGTATCCTCTGTCGCGGAGTTCTTTGATGATCGCTGCTTTCTCGCCTTGAGTCGCGCAGCTTCCCTTTTCTTCTCTCAAGGCGATCTCTTTTTTTATTACTTCGTTCTCGGCCTTAATCAAGGCGTTCTCTTCACGAAGCCGGAGGAGCTCCTCGTATTCACTCTCCTGGAGTTTTCTGGGATTGTTGATATTTACTTTCTTCATCTTCGCAGGATCCTTTGGCTTGCGGCCTTTCTTCTTACTTACAAGTCCATTGTACCCGTAAATCTTATATTTTTGCACCCAGTCATAGAGCAGACGGCTCTCAATGCCGGCCTCTAGCGCAACGGACTGTGCCGTCCTCCCGGCGAGAACCTTTGTGATTAGCTTCAGTTTCTCTTCAGGCGTCCACGGATGCTGCTTTCCATGCTTTAGGACCTGGGGGCCATTTGCCTTTTCGGCACGAGCCCATCGACGAATCATGACGTGAAAGTTACTCGGATCGTTGTAACCCTCCGGTGTCTCTGGCCATTTCCCCTGTCGATACAGGTCGACACACATCTTCTTGAATTCATAATCATAGCGCATGATAAAACCCTCCTTACTGTGACACTTTCGTGTCCAGTAAAGAGGGTACATATCACGCCGCAGCAAGTCGTTTTCTTTCAAATCGCCCCCACCCGTAAAACGGGTGGTTCGGGATGCGGGCTATAAGCCCGCGTTACTAGCCAGCGTCTAAAGGCGCTGGCTTTCTCTTTGTGCCTCCCAGGAAGCAAAAGCTTCCTGGGGGCTCCGTTCAAGCCACCTTGCTTTTATCACCTGGCTGCCCCTAAAGGGGCAATTATTGGCTCAATCACCTTTGATCCGTTCCAGGCTTCGCCCCGAACGGATCCTCGTACTCCTTCACGCTCATCTTGTCTTGGAGGATATCGGCCCTCTCCTGATCTTGGATGTACTTTCTTACCGTCGCATCATTCAATCCGACGGTACTTACATAGTATCCCTCTGCCCAGAAGTGCCTGTTCCCAAACTTATACTTCAGATTTGCATGCCGATCAAACATCATCAGCGAGCTTTTCCCTTTCAAGTAGCCCATGAAAGACGACACACTAATTTTCGGCGGTATGCTCACTAACATGTGCACATGATCTGGCATCAAATGACCTTCTATAATCTCTACGCCTTTGTATGCGCAAAGGTCATGTAGGATCTGAGCCAAATCCTTCTTGTATTGATTGTAGATTATTTTTCGTCTATACTTTGGCGTAAAGACGATATGGTACTTGCACAGCCATTTGGTATGTGCAGCACTATTAGCCTTTTGGCATGAAATCACCTTTCCTTTCTCAGTAGTGGCTTGGACACCTCTATTGTACGGAAAGGTGATTTCTTTGTTAAACGATTTATCTCCACCCGCATAGCGGGTGGTTTTTGCTTCGCAATGGTTCACTTGCTTTGCAAGCGAACCATGCTCAGCAGGCTAAAGCCAAAAGCTTCAAAATCTCCGGGCACGGCTTTCGCCGCCCCGGAGACCATAGTCATGTCCGCGCGTTTCAAATCAAGCTTCCGGCTCAGAGACTCTTAACGCCGGTCACCTCGTAATCCTTTTTCTTCCACTGCCTGCTTGAGCGCCTCGTCGCTGACCTCTTTGCTGAGCTCCACGACCGCGTCGCCCTTTTCATGGCTCACCGCAGCGCTCTCAACGCCCGGCAGAGCCTCGAGCGCCTTCTTGACCGTCGCCTCGCAGTGTCCGCACATCATACCCTTGATTGTAAGTTCCTTCTTCATAAAATCTCCTTTCGCGCTCTTTTCGGCGCTTGCGGCTTCCAAGAGCCGCCCTGTTTGGTTTACCGTAACATGATGCCGCAGCGGCTTGTCGTGCCGCGCATCGTGCACGCGGAACAAATTAAGACGCAGCGCATTGCTCACAACGCAGACACTCGAAAGGCTCATTGCCGCCGCACCGAGCATCGGGTTCATCGCGATGCCGAAGAAATGCAGGTAGGCGCCCGCCGCCGTCGGCACCAGGAGCACATTGTAGATGAGTGCCCAGAAGAGATTCTCCAGAATGTTCCGATAGGTCGCACGGCTCAAACGTATCGCCGCCGTGACATCCGTGAGACGGCTCTTCATCAGCACCACATCCGCCGCGTCGATGGCCACATCCGCGCCCGCACCGATCGCAATGCCGATGTCGGCGCGAGTCAATGCCGGCGCATCGTTAATGCCGTCGCCGACCATGGCGACCTTGCCCTTTTCCCGAAGCGCCCGGATCACAGCCTCCTTGCCGTCCGGCAACACGCCCGCCACGACCTCGTTGACACCCGCCTGCTTTCCGATCGCCTCGGCCGTCTTTTGGTTGTCGCCGGTCAACATGACCACATGGATGCCGAGCTTTTTCAGCTCTGCGATTGCCTCTGCGCTGTCCTCCTTCATCGTATCCGCGACCGCGATTACACCGAGGAGCTCTTGTCCCGCCGCAAAGTAGAGCGGGGTCTTACCCACCGCCGCGAGCGCATCTGCCGCTGTCTCAAGTTCCGCGGGAATCGCGACCTTGCCGCGCACAAAACTCAGATTTCCGGCAAAGAGCGTCATTCCGTTTTGCACAGCGCTTAAGCCGTTGCCGGGAAGCGCTGCAAAGTCATCGACCTCTTCCAAAGGAAGGCCCTGTTCTTTCGCATAGGCGACGACCGCCTTCGCGAGCGGGTGCTCGCTCTTTGCCTCGAGCGCGTAGGCCGCGCGGAGCAGCTTATCCCGGTCGCCGTTTGCCAGCACATCCGTCACGACCGGCGTTCCGTTCGTGATGGTGCCGGTCTTATCGAGCGCCACAATCTGCACATTTCCGGTTTCCTGCAAAGCCTCAGCGTTCTTGAATAAAATACCCTGTCTCGCGCCGACACCGTTGCCGACCATGATGGCGACCGGCGTCGCGAGGCCAAGCGCACAGGGGCAGCTCACCACGAGCACCGCAATGCCGCGCGCCAGCGAAAAGCCTATACTTCCGCCTGCGAGGAGCCAGATTACGGTCGTCACGACCGCCACCAGAATGACCGCAGGCACAAAGACGCCGGAGATTTGATCCGCGAGTCTTGCGACTGGCGCCTTGGTCGCCGCCGCATCGCTGACCATCTTGATGATCTGCGCGAGCGTGGAATCCTCACCGACTCTGGTCGCGCGGCACTCAAGGAAGCCCGACTGGTTCAAGGTCGCGGACTTCACCTCATCGCCGACCGCCTTGTCGACCGGCAGACTCTCACCGGTCAGCGCGGCTTCGTTGACCGCGCTGTTTCCCGCGACCACAAGGCCGTCCACCGGGATATTCTCGCCCGGCTTCACGCGGAAGATGTCGCCGACCCGGACACTGTCGACCGGAACCGTGACTTCTTCGCCGTTTCTTACGACCCGCGCGGTCTTCGGCGCGAGCTTCATGAGCGACTTTAAAGCACTGGTCGTCTTACCCTTCGAGTAGGCCTCGAGCATCTTGCCGACCGTAATCAGCGCGAGCACCATGGCGGCCGTCTCGAAATAAAACTCCATCATGTATTCCGTGACCTTCGCCTGATCGCCGTCCACCACGGCCCGCGTCATCAAAAAGAGAATCACGGTTGAGTAGAGGAAGGCCGCCGAAGAGCCGATGGCAATCAGCGCATCCATATTCGGCGCGCCGTGAAAGAGGCTCTTAAAACCGTTCACAAAGAACTTCTGATTGACGACCATGATCGCCGCCGCAAGGAGAAGCTGCAGCAGTCCCATTGCGACATGGTTCCCGTCAAAAAAGGCCGGGAGCGGCCAGCCCCACATCATATGTCCCATCGTGAGATAGAGGAGCGGCAGGAGAAACAAAATCGAGGCGATGAGCCGCCGCTTCATCTTCGGCGTCTCCCTGTCCTTTAAGGCATCCTCTTCGGCCGCAAGCTTCGCCTGATAGCTTCCGTGGCTCTGCTCTGCCGCGTCTTTCTCGGCCGCGCCGTAACCCGCCGCCTCGACGGCCCGTATGACCTCGCTCGATGTCACATCTCCCTCAACGCCCATGGAGTTTGTGAGCAGGCTCACCGAGCAACTCTTTACTCCCGGCAGCTTTGACACCGCCTTCTCGACCCGCGCCTGGCAGGCCGCACAGCTCATTCCGCTGACTGTGTATTGCTTCATCTTACCTTCTTTCTTATGCCTTTCCCGTCCGCTACCGTCCGCCTCACTTCATCAGCTTCTGCAGGGTTCTGACCAGCTCGTCCAGCTTTTCCGTGTTGCCCTCGCGCACATCTTCCGCGACACAGGACTTTAGGTGTGCCGCGAGCAGCACCTTGGTAAAGCTGTTCAGCGCGCAGTTTGCCGCCGAAACCTGGTTCAGGATGTCGATGCAGTAGGCATCTTCCGCGAGCATCTTCTTCACCCCGCGTATCTGCCCCTCGATGCGGTTCAGCCGGTTTAAGAGCTGTCTCTGCTCTTCTCTGTCCCGCACCTTTTTCATCCCGCTGCAATGAGGACAGGCCGTCTCTTTGTTCTCTGCCACACCGCACCTCCTTCGTTTTCGTATACCCCGGTGGGGTACCCCTTATCTGCCGCTATCTTATACCCCCACCCTGTATCTGTCAAGTATCCGGTTCAAAAAAAAGCCGAGGCGGAATTCCGCCTTGGCTTTTTTATCTCAGCGCCCGAGCTCCAGGAGCCGCGCGAGTTCCGTAAAGTCTGTCTTTACGAGCACGCAGTTGCCCAGCGTTTTCGGCTCAATCAGCGTAATCTTCTCGCCCCGGCGCTTCTTGTCGGCGCGTGCCGCCGCAAGGATGCGCTCGCTCGGCAGCTCCGTGCTGTTTGGCAGCTTATATTTTTTGAGAAGCTTCTCCAGTATCTTCTCACAGCTCTCCGGGCAGCGGCCGTCCCGCACCAGCGCCCGCGTCATAATCGCCATGCCGATTGCGACACAGTCGCCGTGGAAAAGCTTATAGTTCATCTCCCGCTCGATGGCGTGTCCCAGGGTATGCCCGAAGTTCAAATCTGACGCTCGCCGAAATCCTGCTCGTCCTCCGCGACCACATCGCGCTTTAAGCGCACACACCGGGCAATCACGCGCTCCCGCTTCCGCTCGGCATCGTCGGTCAGCAGAAGTTCCAGGAGTTCCTTACTCCGTATCATGCCGTACTTGATGACTTCCGCCATGCCCTCCTCAAACACTTCTTTCGGCAGGGTGTCGAGGGTCGTAATGTCGCAGAGCACCAGATAGGGCTGCGTGAAGGTGCCCACTAAATTCTTGCCCTCCGGCAAATCCACCGCGGTCTTTCCGCCGACCGAGGAGTCCACCATGGCGAGCAGCGAGGTGGGAACCTGGATGCAGGGTACCCCGCGGAGGTAAAGGGAGGCCGCAAGCCCCGCGAGATCTCCGGTCACACCGCCGCCGAGCGCAATCACAACATCCTCTCGCGTGAGTTCCTGCTTCGCGAAGAAGGTCAGGAGTTCAAGGAGCGTCCCCGGATTCTTTGACGCCTCTCCGGCCGGAAAGGTAAAGGTCGTCACCGCAAAGCCGGCGTCCCGCAAGGTCTCTTCCGTGCGCCTCGCATACAGCGGTCCCACATTGGAATCCGTCACGATGACCGCTCTCCGCCCGCGGAGCAACGCCGCCGCCCGGAGCCCGAGCTCGGACAGCACGCCTTCTCCAATGATTACTTCATAAACCCTTGAAGCCCGCACCAGAACCTGTTCCATACAGTCCCTCCTTTGACCCGGCGCTCCGCACCGGCTTATCTTCGCTGTTTGCTTGCTACTTTTTCCCGCGCTCAGGCATTTGCCTCTTCGGTTGCCTTCCGAATCAGCGAAATCGCACGAGACACATCCGCGAACTGCTCCGGGCGCAGGGACTGCGCGCCGTCCGAGAGCGCGTGCGACGGGTCGTTGTGTACCTCAATGATGAGGCCGTCCGCACCGGAGGCGACTGCCGCCATGGCCATGGGTTTCACGTAGCGCGCCACACCCGTCGCGTGGCTCGGGTCCACGACCACCGGGAGGTGCGAGAGCTCGTGCAGCACCGGGACCGCCGAGAGGTCCAGGGTATTTCTGGTCGCCGTCTCATAGGTGCGAATGCCGCGCTCGCAGAGAATCACGTTCTCGTTGCCCGAGCTCATGATGTACTCGGCGCTCATCAGGAACTCCTTGATGGTGTTTGCAAGACCGCGCTTTAAAAGGATGGGCTTGTTCAACTTGCCGAGTTCCTTTAAGAGTTCAAAGTTCTGCATGTTCCGCGCGCCGACCTGAATCACATCCACATCCTCAAAGAGCGGAATGTGCTCGGCACTCATGATTTCCGTCACAATCGGAAGACCCGTTGCCTTCTTCGCCTCAAGCAGAAGCTTCAGTCCCTCTGCCTTTAAGCCCTGGAAATCGTAGGGGGGAAGTGCGCGGCTTGAACGCGCCGCCGCGGAGCATGGTTGCGCCCGCCGCCTTGACGCTCTGCGCGACAAAGATAATCTGCTCCTCGCACTCCACCGAGCAGGGACCCGCAATCAGTCCGAAATTGCCGTGACCTATCTTCACCTCCGGTGTCACCTCAACCACCGTGTCGTGCGGGTGGAACTTGCGGTTTGCCTGCTTGAAGGGCTCGGAGACGCGCTTCACAGCCTCGACAATGTCAAAGCTCTTCACCTGATCCTCATCAATCCGGGAGGTATCACCGATGACGCCGATGATGTTTTGATAATCACCCTCCGTGATGTGGGTCTTGAGACCCTTTCTCTCAATCCAGTTTACCAGATCGCTTACTTTTTCCGGCTTGGTCTTGCTGTTGATGATGATAATCATATGCTTTCTCCTCTGTTTGAACGAACTGTGCAGCGGGTAACAAGAACAAAAAAGACGCCTGCGGTGAAGTGTTTTCACCGCAGACGTCTTGGAAACGTCTCCAATCCCGTTACGAATCCCGAGATTTTATTCGCAGCAAAAAGCACTCTTACTTTCAGACCGTAAAGCCGTAAAAGTAAAAGTACCAATAGCCGTTGACTGCGAACTTCTGACTCATAAAATAAGACCTCTCTCGTTTGGCGCTCCCTTTTGTTGAAGGGAATATAGCACCATGCGCGGGAGAGGTCAAGCTTTTTTTGATGGTCAGCGCCTATCCCGCGGCCTTACGCCTTCTTGCGGGAGCGGTAAAAGTAAACGCCGGCCGGCAGCACAAGGTAGCCGATGAACATCGCAACAATTGCGTAGTAGTTCGGCACTGTCTTACCGTCCACCTGAAGGGAGAACTGCGCCGCCCACTTGAACTTTGCGAGCAGGAAGACCGTGAGCCCGAGCGACAGCAGGGAGAGCGGAACGTCCAGCACAAAGTTTTTCTTCGGGTTCGCAATCACCTGACCGCGGTTCTTGCCGTAGTAGAAGGTGATGACTGCGAGCGGCACGAGCACGAACTGCACGAAACGGCTGATCGAGCTGATAATCATGATGCCGCGCATGTCATACTGAAAAGCCATCGGGATGATGATGGCAAGCGTCACGGTGAGCAGGAAGGAGTAAATCGGAACGCCGCTCTCTGTGCGCTTTGCGAAGATTTTCGGGACCAGCCCGTCCGAAGCCATGGCCTCGAGTACGCGCGGGGTCAGGAAGGACGCTGCGACATTGATGCCGAACATCGAAATCAGCGCGCCGCCGACAATGAGCCCCTTTAAGAGCGGGTTCGGGAAGACAGCCGCGAGCACCACGACATCCTTCGAGGTGACCAGAGACACCGGATCGATCCGCATCGCGACAAAGACAATGCCGCAGTAGATGAGGGCGATGATGCCGATCGCGAGCGGGAGCGCGCGCGGCAGGTTCTTCTCCGGATTCTCCATATCGCCGGAGCCGCTCGCGACACTCTCAAAGCCCGTGAACGCATAGAACGCCGAGATGACAGCCGTCACGAAGCCGCTCGTGGTGAGCGCCGGGATTAACTTCTCGCCCGCGTCGTTCGTGAGAAGCTCGACTTCCGCGAGGCGGTTCACACCGGTCGTGAGAATCAGGAAGAGACCCGCTACCACCGTGAGCACCAGGGCGCCGAGCTTACCGACGGTCGAGAGGTTCGAGACCATGCGGAACACCTGCATGCCGCAGATGTTGATGATGAGCAGAATGACCATGAGGCAGAGGAAGCCGAGGGTCACATTGGAAATCTTGCTCGTGTCGAGACGCAAATCTGGAGCGCCGTCTTTACGACGCCCGTCGCCATGACGCCCCAGGCAATGCTGGCCGCGACAAAGCGCGTCGTGCCGACATAGAGACCGACGCTCTCGCCGAACGCCGCCTCCGTGTACGCATAAGCCGCACCGCTCTTTACGACATAGCGGGAAGCCGACGCAAAGGTCACGGCAAGACAAGCCGCAAAGAGCGCCGCGCAGAAGTAAATCTCCGGCGCAATGCTGCCGGCCTGCTTCGCCACACTACCGGGCGAGAGGAAAATACCGGTTCCGATCACGCCGTTGATGGTAAGTAATACGATGGACCAAAATCCTAACTTTTGACTCTTCTCTTTCACAAAATCCGCCTTTCCTGTTCCCTTAGTTCTTCGCCGCGCGGTACTGCTGTCCCGCCGCAATGAATGCACTCCAAAGTTTCCGCATGACCGGGTCCACACGCTCAAGCATTTCCGGATGCCACTGCACCGCGATCAGGAAATCATCGCCCGGAAGCTCGACTGCTTCAACCACGCCGTCCGGCGCAGTCGCAACCTCGGCAAAGGGTTCGCCGACCTTCTTCACCGTCTGGTGGTGGAAGGAATTCACTCGGTGAGAGGTGACACCGAGAATCTCTGCGAGCTTCGAGCCTGCCTTTACCGCCACGCTGTGGGTTGCAAGACGCGGGCTATGTCCCTGCGAGTGCTTCAGAGTCTCCCCCTGACGCTCGCCGAGATCCTGACAGAGGCTGCCGCCCTCCGCGACATTGATGAGCTGGAAGCCGCGGCACACACCGAGTATCGGCAGATGGCGCTCTCTCTCGCAAGCTCATAGAGCGTGAAGTCATAGCTGTCGCGCTCCGGCACAATCTTGCCGAGGCCGCGGTGCGGCTCCTCACCGTAGTAAATCGGGTCAATGTCGTCACCGCCGGTGATTAACAGCGCGTCCAGCTTATCGACCACCGCCGCAAGCGCCTCGCGGTCGCCGTTCATCGGAATCATGACCGGCACGCCGCCGGCCGCGAGAATCGCATTGATATAATCCTCATTCACATAAATGCGGCGATAGCCCGGGAACATGCCCCCGTCGTCTGTAATAAGTCCCGTCGAAATACCGATTACCGCTCTCTTCTCCATGTTTTTCACTTCCTTTCTCAGATGCAATCGTCCACATTGACCTCGTCGGTCATGACGCGCAGAATTTCCTTGTCCGTGTCTCGCATGCCGACTCTGCCGATATAGCCCATGTTCTTGATGGTCTCCTCGACATCGCCCTCGACAATGCCCTCACCCGCCTGGAAACAGCGGTTACTCATGCTCATGTGATGCGCGAGAATCGCCGCGTGCAGGGAACTCGCAATCTTTGCCGCGCAGCTCGGCTTCGCGCCGTCACAGACAATGCCGCCGACATTGCCGAGTGTATTCGTAATCGTGCGGGAAATCTGCGCATAGTCGCCGCCACAGAGGAAACTGATGCCGGCCCCCGCGCCGCAGGACGCCGAGACCGCACCGCAAAACGCGGACAGGGCGCCGATATAGTGTTTGATGTAAATCGAGACCAGATTGCTCACAATCAGCGCGCGGAGCATTCTGTCCTCCGAAACCTGCAACTCTCTCGCATACTCGACAACCGGCATACTGACCGTGATACCCTGGTTGCCGCTGCCCGAGTTGATCACGACCGGCATCGGACATCCGCTCATTCGCGCATCGCTGCCCGCCGCTGCGCGCGCGCAGGCGCGACACTTCACATCGCTGCCGAAAGTCTCAAGTATGGTGCTGCCGATGTTGGCACCCCAGTTCTTGTCGAGCCCCCTCCTGTGAAATCGCGAGATTGCACTCCACCTGACGCTGCAGCACCTCGCGGACTTCCGAGAGATCGGCCTCCTCCGCATACGCGAGGATGCCCTTCAGATTCATGTGGTCGCGCGGGGTCTTGTAGGTAGTGCTCTCGACCGCGCGCGCCGCCTCATCCTGTTCGAGCTCCTTTTCATCGCGGAAAATATGGCTGATGTTGGTGTGCTTCTTCTCGATGATGACTTCCGCCGTGTGATTGTCACCGAAGACCTTCGCTGCGATGTAGAGATTCGGCGCATTCTCCGCAAAGAGCACTTTACAGAAGCCCGCTGCCGCGAGTTCGCGCGTCTTTTCGCGCGCGCTGTCCGTCACATCCGCAATGACCTCGAGCTGCTTCTCCGGGTTGCCGCCGACAAGGCCCAGAATGCCCGCGACCGCAATGCCCTTCTGACCGCCCGCATTCGGCACCGCGACCGCCTTTACGTTCTTGATGATGTTGCCGGAGCAGCTGAGCTCCATGCGGCGTGCCTCCTCGCCGAGCACCTTGCCCGCGACCGAAGCCGCGTACGCAATCGCAATCGGCTCGGTGCAGCCCATGGCCGGAATCAGCTCCTCCCGCAAAATGGCCGCGTAACGGTTCTTTTCTTCCTGCTTCAGTTCACTCATGCCTTCGTTTCCTTTTCCGACTCTATTTCCGCCTGCAGTTCCGTCAAAAATTCCCAGCGCTCCATGCGCTCCAGAAGTTTTGCCTCTACTTCTTCGCGCTCTTGATCGAGCGCGGTGAGTCGCTGAAAGTCACTCGCCGAGGTAGCATACTCTGCCTCGATTTCCGCAGCGCGCGCCTCAAGCGCCGCGATCTCATCCTCAATGTGTAAAAAATCCTGCTTTCCTGGTATGTCATGCGCCGCGCTCTCTGCCGCCTCGTCTCCTCGGCACGCTGCTTACTCGCCTCTTTTTCGGCGCTCACCGTACTTTCCGCGCTGCTGCCGCTCTCGCCGCTCGCCGCTTCCCGCCTCAGCTTCTCAACCTGATAGTCCGTATAACCGCCCTCGTACTGCGAAATTACGCCGTCTTCGAGTGCCAGAATGCGGTGCACGGTACGGTCCAAAAAGTAGCGGTCGTGGCTCACCGCAATCACGATGCCCGCGAAGCTGTCCAGATAATCCTCGAGCACCGTCATTGTGCGGATATCCAGGTCATTGGTCGGCTCATCCAGAATCAGGAGATTCGGCGCGCCCATCAGGACTTTCAAGAGGTACAGCCGCCGCTTCTCGCCGCCCGATAACTTCTCGACCTTCATGTAGTGCTGCGAGCTCGGGAAGAGAAAGCGCTCCAGCATCTTTGCCGCGCTGATCGGCCCCTCCGGACTCGGCACAAACTCCGCAATTTCTTTGATGCTCTCGATCACCGTGAGTTCGCCGGAGAGCGCCTC
>CAKAGU010000010.1 GCA_916439095.1 uncultured Stomatobaculum sp. | reverse complement strand
TATGATTATGAATTCAAGAAGATGTGTGTCGACCTGTATCGACAGGGAAATGGCCAGAGACACCGGAAGGTTATAACGATCCGGGTAACTTTCACGCCATGATTCGTCGATGGGCTCGTGCCGAAAAAGGCAAATGGCTCCCAGGTCCTAAAAGCATGGAAAAGCAGCATCCGTGGACGCCTGAAGAGAAACTGAAGCTAATCACAAAGGTTCTCGCCGGGAGGACGGCACAGTCCGTTGCGCTAGAGGCCGGCATTGGGAGCCGTCTGCTCTATGACTGGGTGCAAAAAAATATAAGATTTACGGGTACAATGGACTTGTAAGTAAGAAGAAAGGCCGCAAGCCAAAGGATCCTGTGAAAATGAAAAAAAGTAAATATCAACAATCCCAGAAAACTCCAGGAGAGTGAATACGAGGGCTCCTCCGGCTTCGTGAAGAGAACGCCTTGATTAAGGCCGAGAACGAAGTAATAAAAAAAGAGATCGCCTTGAGAGAAGAAAAGGAAGCTGCGCGACTCAAGGCGAGAAAGCAGCAATCATCAAAGAACTCCGCGACAGAGGATACAAACTGAAGTACCTGCTGACAGCAATGGGAATGTCCCGGTCCACCTACTACTATGAACTTAGCAGGACTGACGCAGTTGCTCTCAGGAATACAGGTCTTTCCGCAGAGATCCGCAGAATTTACGATGAGAACCGGCAGCGATATGGTGTCCGCCGAATTACGGCGGAGCTGCATAATCGTGGATTTGAGGTCAATCACAAGCGTGTTCAGCGGCTCATGCACGACATGGAACTGCTCGGCAAGCGTCCGAAGGAGAAGTATCATTCTTACAAAGGTGAGGTGGGCAAGACCGCTGACAATCTCCTTAAACAGGATTTTATTTCAGACACACCCCTCGAGAAATGGACAACAGACGTATCTCAGTTCAACATGGGATGGGGGAAGTGCTACTTTTCTCCAATCCTCGACATGTGCGGGAACGAGATTATCTCGTACAATGTTTCGCTGCATCCTAATATGGAACAGATCAAGGACATGCTGGATAAGGCATTTGCAAAGTTCCCAAAGTTAACAGGCTTGATTATGCATTCAGATCAGGGCTGGCAGTATCAGCACGCCTACTATCGAACCGAGCTTGAGAAGCATGGCATCACACAGTCGATGTCCAGAAAGGGGAATTGCCATGATAACGGCATTATGGAGTCGTTCTTTGGTCGGATGAAGAATGAGATGTTCTATGGACATGAGCAAGAGTTCAAGTCCTTTGAGGAATTTGTTACTGCAGTCGATGATTATATCGAATACTATAACAACAGGAGAATCCAGAAGAAAACAAACTGGATGCCTCCTGTACAATACAGGATAGCATCCAGTTGCGGTGCCTAACGATAGTCAATGTGTCCAGAATTCTGGGTACATATCATTCGCACAGAGCTGCTTTTTGTTTCCTTCGTTTATTCCTCTTCCTTCGCCATCTTCTCCGGCTGGAAGACTTCGTCAAAGCGCTCTTCGCTGAGGAAGCCGAGCTTTACGCAGGCTTCTTTCAGGGAGATGTTCTCCTTGAACGCGAGCTTTGCGGTCTTTGCCGCGTTCTCGTAGCCGATGTACGGGTTCAGCGAGGTCACGAGCATCAGGGAGCGGTGCAGGTTCTCACGCATTTTTTCGCGGTTCGGCTCTATGCCCTCGCAGCAGTGGATGCGGAAGGAGCGCATGGAATCCGCGAGGAGGCGAGCGGACTGCAGGTAGTTATAGATCATGACCGGCATGAACACATTCAGCTCGAAATTACCCTGGCTTGCCGCAAAGCCGACGGCAGTGTCGTTTGCGACCACCTGTACGGCGACCATCGTGACGGATTCGCACTGGGTCGGATTCACTTTGCCGGGCATAATCGAGGAGCCGGGCTCATTCTCCGGAATGTGGATTTCGCCGAGGCCGCAGCGGGGGCCGGAAGAGAGCCAGCGGATGTCGTTTGCAATCTTCATGAGATCGGCCGCGAGGCCCTTGAGTGCGCCGTGGGAGTAGACCAGCTCCGACTTGGAGGTCAGCGCGTGGTACTTATTTTCCGCCGTGCGGAAGGGCTTGCCGGTGAGCTCGGAGACAGCCTTTGCAGCCTCTGTGTCAAAGCCCTTCGGTGCATTCAGACCGGTGCCGACAGCGGTGCCGCCGAGCGCCAGAGAGGAGAGCGGCGGGATGCTTGCACGAATCAGCTCGAGATCGGTCTCGAGAGAACTTCTCCAACCGCTGATTTCCTGGGAGAAGGAGATCGGAACCGCATCCTGGAGGTGGGTTCTGCCGGACTTCACGATGCCCTTATAGCGGGTCTCGAGCTCACGGAAGCACTGAATCAGAGCCTCGAGCGAGGGAATCAGCTGCTCCTCTAAGGTGAGCACCGCCGCGATGTGCATCGCGGTCGGGAAGGTGTCGTTCGAACTCTGGGACTTATTGCAGTCATCGTTCGGGTGCAGCAGCTTTTCGCCCGCAATTTCGTTTCCGCGGTTTGCAATGACCTCGTTCACGTTCATGTTGGACTGGGTGCCGCTGCCGGTCTGCCAGACCGCGAGCGGGAAGTTGCCGCAGAGCTTACCGGCGCGAATCTCTTCACAGACGGCGGAAATCAGCTTTGCCTTCTTCTCATCCAGGACGCCGAGGCGGAAGTTTGCGAGAGCGGCAGCTTCCTTCAGATAGGAAAAGGCGGTGATGACCTCTGCGGGGATTTTTTCGTCCCCGATTTCAAAGTTCTGGAAGCTGCGCTGTGTCTGTGCGCCCCAGAGCTTATCTGCGGGGACCTTGACTTCCCCCATAGAATCATGTTCGATGCGGTAATCCATTGATGTACCTCCTTCGTAATTGCGTTCCTTTGTCGTATTGTAACAAAAAAAAGAGGCGCTGGCGAGGCCTGCGCGTTAAAATGGCATAAGACAAAATTTGAACCGAGGAGGGGATGCTATGTGGTTGTATTGGCTCTGTTATCGGCGGTCTTTGCCGCGCTGACGGCAATCCTCGCGAAAATCGGTGTAGACAGCGTGAACGGAACGCTCGCCACAGCCATACGGACCGGCGTGGTTCTCGTTATGGCTTGGGGTATGGTATTTCTCACGCATGCGGAGCGGGGCGTTTTGACCATCGATCGGAAAAGTTGGTTCTTTCTGATTCTGTCCGGAATGGCCACCGGAGCTTCGTGGCTTTGTTATTACCATGCCTTAAAATTGGGGCGCGTAAACCAAGTCTCACCGATTGACAAGCTCTCCGTAGTATTCACTCTGGTTTTTGCGGCAATGTTTCTGCACGAGGGCCTGACGCTGAAAAACGGGACTTGCCTGTGCTTTGATTGTGAGTGGTGTGCTCTTGATGGCTCTTTTGAGTCAGGCAATGAAATATAGAAACATAATCGTAATATGTAAACCTCTTTTTCGGCAATATGAAAAAGGCGGCTGCTTGCGTTTCGCACTCCGCCGCCTTTTCCCGACTCACTGCTCTTGCGGGAATTTTTTGCCGGTTTTTTTGACCACTGTCTTTTTTGTCGTTTCTTTCTTCGCTGCAGTCTTTTTCACGGTCTCTTTTCTGCCGCTCTCGGCTTTTGCTGCCTTCTTTTTCTGCCGCTTTTCTTTTTGTCGATGCTTTTTTCCGCGGTTTTCTTTTTCTCGCTTGTTTGCGAACCGCCTGCTTTTTGTCTGCCTTCTTCACCTTGCTGACGGTTGTTTTGACCGGCTGCGAGAGAGAGAGGAGCTCCGGCATTTCGAGCAACTCCGCCGAGCCGCTGCGCTGCTGCATGCGCGCACGGAGCAGCATGGGAAGGCCGTACAGCGAAATAAAGCCCTCGGCATCACGGTGATGATAAAGCTCACCGGTTGTGAAGGAAGCCAGCTCCTCGGAGTACAGAGAGAATTCGGAACTGCTGCCTGCGTGAATCAGATTGCCCTTGTAGAGACGCAGGCGCACTTCTCCGGTAAGGGCTTCCTGTGTGCTCGCAAAGAAAGCCTGCAGTGCCTCGCGAAGCGGTGTAAACCACTTGCCCTCGTAAAGCAAAGAAGCGAATTTCTCACTCAGCGTGCGCTTGGTCTCAAGCGTATCCCGGTCCAGAACCAGGGCTTCCAGACAACGCTGTGCCTTCAGCAGTATCGTGACCGCGGGAATTTCGTAGATGCCGCGGGCTTTCATGCCGACCACGCGGTCTTCCACAAGATCGTAAATACCGATGCCGTTTTTACCGCCGATTTCATTCAGTCGACGTAAGAGTTCCGAGAGTCTCAGTTCCTTGTCGTTTAAGCTGACCGGGACGCCTTTTTCGAAACCGATGCGGAGCAAGGTCTCGGAATCAGGGGCCTGCTTCGGCGAGACGCCGAGCAGAAGAAGTTCTTCCAGCATGGGTTCCTGTGCCGGATCCTCGAGTTCAAGTCCCTCGTGGGAACTGTGCCAGAGGTTTCTGTCATGAGAATAGGAGTGACTTGCGTCAAAGGGAAGGTCAATACCCTTCTGGCGGCAATAAGCCAACTCGTCTTCACGCGAACGGAAGGGCCAAAGCTCGGTCATGCGCCAGGGGGCTATGATCTTGAGTTCCGGGGCAAGCGCCTTAATGCTGAGCTCAAAGCGTACTTGATCGTTGCCCTTTCCCGTAGCGCCGTGACAAATCGCCACAGCGTGCTCCTTGACCGCAATTTCGGCCAGCTTCTTCGCAATCAGCGGACGCGAAAGCGCGCTGCCAAGCAGAGCAGCCCGCTCCGGGCGCACCCCGGACTGCAGGCAGGGCAGAACATACTCCTCCGCAAAAACATCTTTTTCATCGAGGAGATAGAGCTTAGATGCGCCGGCGAGTTTTGCGCGCTCCTCGAGACTGCGCAATTCGCTGTCTTGGCCGCAGTCGACACAGCAGCAAATGACTTCGTAGTCAAAATGCTCCTTGAGCCACGGGATAATCGCCGTTGTGTCCAAGCCTCCGGAATAAGCAAGAACAACTTTTTCTTTTACTTTCGCCATGAAATCCCCTTTCCGACAGTGGTTGCGATTCGAAAATAAGTTTAGCCATATGATTTATAACCGTACAACGATTTCGAAAAAGACGCAAGCCATAAATCCGAAACGAAAGAGAAAATCAAGCTTTTTGGAGTCTCTGAAAATGTTGCGCAAGCGCGGGGCGGAGAGCAGATAAAAAAACAGGGCAATCGTAGAGAATTAGTCGACATAATCGAAATATGTAAAATATAGTTTCTGTTTCGGTTTTCCGGTTTTTAAGGTATACTAATCTATTGTTGCGCAGAGCTGACAGAATCAGAGAGGAAATTAGCAGTATGAGAGAACTCACAGGACAGCAGGTGGTGGATGCCATCCGGACGGAGACCGAAAAGACCTTGGAGGCACTGAACGGCTATGTGCCGACGCTTGCCATTGTGCGAGTCGGCGAGAATGTACCGCAGCTTTCGTACGAGAGAGGCGCAAAAAAACGTATGCAGAATTTCGGTCTGGACGTCAAGACCTTTGTGTTTCCGGAAGACGTGACGCCTGAGGTTTTCTTTCAGCGCTTTCGGGAAATCAATGCAGATCCCTGCATTGACGGTGTGTTGCTTCTGAAACCGTTGCCGGCACAGCTGGATGTAAAACGGGCGGAGCGCAGCATCGATCCCCGAGAAGGATTTGGACGGGATTTCGCCGGTCAACATAGCCCGCGTGTTTGCGGGCGAAGAGGAGGGCTTTGCCCCCTGTACGGCCGAGGCAGTGATCGAGACCCTGCGTACATATGAAATTCCGGTGCACGGAAAGCGCGCGGTTGTGGTGGGGCGCAGTCTGGTGGTCGGTCGTACACTCGCCATGCTTCTGCTTCGGGACAATGCGACCGTGACCATCTGCCACACTCAGACCAGTGATTTGAAAGAAGAGTGCCGGAAGGCGGAGATACTCGCTGTGGCTGCGGGCAAGGCGAAGCTTGTAAACCGTGATTACGTGTCCGAGGGTTGCGTGATTCTGGATGTCGGAATCAATGCGGGCGAGGACGGCAATCTTTGCGGTGATGTAAACCCGGAAGGCTTGGAGGAGGTTGCGGCCGCTTTGACGCCGGTGCCGCGCGGCATCGGCGCCGTGACGACTTCCGTACTCGCAAAACATTTGGTACAGGCGGCGGCGCGGCGTAGGCTCTAAAATCATGGGCGAAGCTTGAGTTTCTCGGTCTGACTGGTTACAATAAAGGTGCAGGCTCGGCAGCTCCGAGAGGAGGCTGTCGTGTTACGAAAATGGATAAAAAAGCACCCTATTTTTTTGCTTACCCTTGCGTTTTTATGCCTAGCGGTATTTTTCTTTGTTTATCGCGCAAACCGGAATAATGAGAATGCTTTGCGCGGAGAACTCGTGAGTACCGCTTATGCGGAAAATGTCACGCTCGGAACAAACGCAAGCGGAGGGAAAGAGAGCACCGCAGAGACAAAAGAGGGAGAAACAAATTCCGCTGCTCCCGAGGGGGTAAGCGGCGCGGAATATGTGAGCGTGTATCTATGCGGTGCGGTGCAAAAGCCGGATGTCTATGAGGTGGCCAAGGGGACGCGTCTTAACGAGGTACTGAAACTCGCCGACGGCTTTCGGGAAGATGCCGCGAAAGACGCGGTTAATCTCGCCGCAACCGTAGAAGACGGGAGCATGATACGCGTGCCGACCATAGATGAGGCTGCGAAGAACGTAGAGTCGGCGGATGCAGGGCTTGTCGCGGAAGAAAACAGCGGAAAAGTGGATTTAAACCGCGCCGAAAAGGCAGAGCTCATGACCCTGCCCGGTGTCGGTGAGCGCAAGGCAGAACAGATCCTTGCCTACCGCAAGGCGCACGGAAAGTTTCGAAGCATCGAAGAAATCAAGAACATCCCCGGCATCAAAGAAAAGGCGTTTGAGAAGTTAAAAGATAGCATCGTTGTTCGTGAGTGAGGAGAGGGAGAATGGCAAAAATTTTGGTTGTAGACGATGAGAAACTGATTGTGAAGGGCATCAGTTTCAGTCTGCAGGCAGATGGGATGGAAGTGGATGCGGCCTATGACGGAGAAGAGGCCCTTAGGAAAATCAAGGAGAAGAACTATGACATGGTTCTTCTTGATGTCATGCTTCCGAAGATGAGCGGCATGGACGTCTGCCAGGCGGTTCGCGAATTTTCGGATGTGCCCATCATCATGCTGACGGCGAAGGGGGAGGATATGGACAAAATCCTTGCCTTCGACAACGGTGTGGATGATTATCTCACGAAGCCCTTCAACATTCTCGAAGTCAAAGCGCGCATCAAAGCCATACTCCGCCGCAATCAGAAGAATCAGAGAGAACCCGAGACCAACGCCTCTCTCTCCGCGGGCGATTTGTCCTTAGACATCGAGTCGCGTCGGGTTATGCTCGGCGAGCGTGAAATCAATTTGACGGCCAAGGAATTTGATATTCTGGTTCTGCTCATGAAAAATCCGAATAAGGTGTTCAGCAGAGAGCAACTGCTTTCCGCAATCTGGGAGAATAAGGCCAATGAAGCGGGCGATGTGAGAACCGTGGATGTCCATGTGCGACGGCTTCGCGAAAAGATTGAGCCCTCGCCTTCGGCACCGCGCTATGTGCATACGAAGTGGGGCGTCGGCTACTACTTCCGGGCAACGGAATGAACATCAGCTTACTCACGGTCGGAAGTTTAAAAGAGCGCTATTGGCGGGAGGCGGTTGCGGAATATGAAAAACGTCTCTCGGCGCACTGTAAGTTTCGGCTCATTGAAGTAAAGGATGAGAAGACGCCGGAACTCTTGGACGGCACGGCGGCCGAGCGGGTCAGGAAGCGGGAAGGCGAGCGCCTTTTGGAAAAAATCGATCCGCGCGCGCTCGTTGTGACGCTCGAAATTCAGGGCAAGAAGTTTGATTCGGAAGGCTTTGCGGCGGAAATGGCAAAGCTCGAAGAGCGCAGCCGCGGAGAACTTTGTTTTGTGATCGGCGGTTCCCTGGGGCTATCCCCGGAAGTGAGTGCGCGCGCCGCTCTGCATCTCAGCTTTTCGGATTTTACCTTTCCGCATCAACTGATGCGCGTGCTCTTTTTTGGAACAACTTTATCGGAGCTACCGCATAAGAACCGGAGCGCCCTATCACAAATAGCGTGTGTCACCGGCATAAATTTGATATACTGAACGCAGCAAAAGAGAAACAGACACGACAGGAGGACAGCGACAGATGGAAGAGAACAGCAAGGTGAAGAACATCGGAGAAGTTTGCATTGCGGACGAGGTCGTCGCTGTAATTGCGGGGCTGGCAGCGTGCGAAGTAGAGGGCGTTGATTCCATGGCGGGGAAACTCGGAAACGAACTTGCATCCCGCCTGGTTTTGAAGAATGCACCGCGCGGTACGAAGGTAGAGGTGACCGAGGAGCATGTCTCGGTGGATCTTTCCATCAATCTGAAGTACGGATACAGCATTCCGAAGGTGACGAGAGAGGTACAGGAAAAAGTCGTATCGGCGATTGAGAACATGACCGGTCTCAAGGTGATTGAGGTCAATGTCTCGGTGGTCGGCGTCAACATCGCATAAGAAACAGAGCGCGGCCTGGCCGCGCTCTGTTTGTACCGCTTTAGGAGGAGAGAAAGTATGAGACGAGGAGGCCAGGCGGCGGCTACGGTCGCGTTCGGCATTTTGCTGGCGCTGGCGCTGCTGCTCAGTTATATTGAAATACTGTTGCCGCTCTCCATCGGGATACCGGGGGTCAAATTGGGACTTGCCAACTTAGCGAGTTTAATTTGTCTTTACCTCTTCGGTCTCAGAAGGGCGGCGCTCATTTCTCTGTTGCGCATCATACTGACCGGTTTCTTGTTCGGCAATATGGCGGCCATACTCTACAGCCTTTCCGGTGCGACCTTAAGCCTTACAGCTGCCGTACTCGCAAAACGGAGTCAACTGTTCGGAGAAATCGGTGTGAGCGTAATCGGCGCGATTTTCCATAATTTGGGACAGCTTGCGGTCGCTGCGCTTGTGGTTCAAAATAGAGGACTGTTCTGGTATTTCCCGATGTTATTGCTTGCGGGCATTCTCACAGGAGCGGTCATCGGACTGCTTACCGCCGAGATACTGCGGCACCTGCCGGCAAGTATACAGCCGGCAAGAGACTAGAAAATGCGAATTGCATGTGTTATGCTTGACTCATTCTATGAGAGATAGAACAAGAAACGGAGGATTGTCATGGCAAAGACCAAAGTAGATATTATTTCCGGCTTTCTCGGTGCGGGAAAGACCACGTTTATTAAAAAATCTGCTCTCGGAGGCTCTCTCCGGAGAGAAGGTTGTGCTCATTGAAAACGAGTTCGGTGAAATCGGCATTGACGGCGGCTTTTTGAAGGACGCCGGCATCGAAGTGCGGGAGATGAACTCCGGTTGCATCTGCTGCTCTCTGGTCGGTGATTTTGCGACTTCTCTGAAGGAAATTCTGAGCAAGTACACGCCGGACCGCGTGATTATTGAGCCCTCCGGCGTCGGCAAGCTTTCGGATGTGCTGCGCGCGGTTGCGGATGTCGAGGAGGAGCTTGAAGTCGCGGGCAACTCCGCGGTTACCCTCGTCGATGTGAAGAAGGCGAAGCTCTACATGAAGAACTTCGGCGAGTTCTTCAACAACCAGGTGCAGTACGCAAAGACCATTGTGCTCTCGCGCACGGATATTGCCGATCAGAAGAAGATCGATGAGGCGATTGCTCTGATTCGGGAGATCAATCAGGAGGCGACCATCATCACGACACCGCTTACGGCGCTCTCCGGTGAAAAGCTTCTTGAGATTCTGGAGCACCCCATCGATCTCAAGGCTGAACTCCTTCAGGCAATGGAAGAGGAACACGAGCACCATCACCACCACGAGCATCATCACCATCATCACGATGAAGAGGGAGAGCACTGCTGCTGCCATGACGACGAGGAAGCGCACGAACACCATCATCACGATGAAGAGGGAGAGCACTGCTGCTGTCACGACGACGAGGAAGCGCACGAACACCATCATCATCATGAGGAAGAGGAGCACTGCTGCTGCCACAACGACGAGGAAGCGCATGAACATCATCATCACGATGAGCACGAGCATCATCATCACCACGAGGACGGACATTGCTGCTGCGGCCATGATCACCACCACGGTCACGACGCCGACGAAATCTTCGACAGTGTCGGTCTCGAGAATGTTCCGGCCTTCACCGAGGAGAGACTCAAGGCGCTGCTCACGAGACTTGCGGAGAGCGAAGATTTCGGTACCGTGGTGCGCGCAAAGGGCATGGTTCCGGATGCGAACGGAGCGGAGTGGTTCTACTTTGACCTGGTGCCCGGCGAGACCGAGATTCGTCACGGGGCACCTGAGGCAAGCGGAAAAATCTGCGTGATCGGAAGCGAGTTAAACAGAGAGGCCATCACAAAGGAGTTCAAGGCGTAAGCAATGGCAGAGCAATTTGAGAGAGAAGAAGAAGACCCCGGTATTCGTAATCAACGGCTTTTTGGAGGCGGGAAAGACGCAGTTTCTGCGCTTTACGATGGAGCAGTCTTACTTTCAGACAGAGGGAAAGACTCTCTTGTTGGTTTGTGAAGAGGGAGGAAGAAGAGTATCCGGAGGCGCTGTTAAAGAAGTACAATACCGCCGCAATCTACTTTGAGAGCCAAGAGGAGTGCACGAAGGAAGCACTTCGCGCCCTCGGAGAAGAGTTTCATCCGGAGCGCGTACTCATTGAGTGGAACGGCCTCTGGCGTCAGGACAGCCTGGATTTACCGGAGGAGTGGTTCTTAAACCAGCAAATCAGTATTTTTGATACAAGCACCCTGGACCTGTATTTGAAGAATATGCGAGCTTATTTGGGGCCGATGTTAAATGCAACGGAACTCATTATTTGCAATCGCGCCGATGAGATTCCGGAGGAGAAACTCGGGAATTATCACCTTTCTCTGAAGGCGATGGCGCCGGATGCCGAAATTGTGTTTGAGGGCAAGGACGGAGAGATTCGCGGCGATTTCAGCATTGAACTTCCCTATGATTTGAAGGCGGATAAGCTGGAGCTGACGCCCGAAATGTTTGCGATCTTCTATATTGACGCGATGGATCGCCCCGAGAAGTACGACGGCAAGGAAGTCAGTTTCACGGCGGAACTCATGCGCCCGAAGGGCGCGCCTGCGGATATCCTGATTCCGGGCAGAAAGGTGATGACCTGCTGCGAGGCGGACATTCGTTTCTGCGGTCTGCTCTGCCATTATGCGGGGGCTCAGAACTTTAAGACCGGAGACTGGGTGAAGCTCCGCGCCAAGATTCGCAAAGAGAATGCGCGTGAATACGGTGCGGAGGGCCCCGTGCTGTATGCGGAGGAACTTTCGCTGACCGGACCGATTGCGGAAGTTGCTACCTTCGCTTGATCGGGGGCGAGAGATGCGTGAGACGAAGCATTACCGTGCGGCTGTCTTTGATATGGACGGAACGATACTGGATACCATTACGGACTTGACAAGCTCGCTGAACGAGGCTTGCCGAAAGACCGGACACCGTGCGGATTTTACGAAGGATGATGTGAGACATTTTTTCGGCAGCGGTGCGGAAGTTGCCGCGCAGCGCGCGCTTGCGGTTGAGAAGGGCTACTCGCTCCGAGAAGTGGGAGCGCTCGGCGTCAATCGGCGCGCGGCGGAGTTCGGAGTTTCGGAGGAAGCGGCAAATGCGGTCATCGCGGCGTTTGCAGCCCATTACAACGTGCATTGCGACGATGCAACCGGGCCTTATCCGGGTATACTTGCGCTGTTGCGGCGCCTCAAAGCGGCCGGCGTACAGATTGCCGTAGTCTCGAACAAACTGGATGAAGCGGTACAAGTGTTAAACCGTGTCCACTTTGAAGGGTTGTTCGAAGAAGCGAAGGGAGAGCGCGCAGACATTCGTCGGAAACCTGCGCCGGATATGGTCTTTGCCGTGCTTGCCTCCCTGGGCTTGAAACCGGAAGAGGCAGTGTATATCGGTGACACGGAAGTTGACATGGAGACCGCAAGAAACAGCGGTATGGATTGTATTTCGGTTTCCTGGGGCTTTCGCAGTCGCGAAGCGTTGGAAGCGCTCGGCGCGACACATATTGTGGACCGCGCGGATGAGATTTTTGATTTGATTGTCGAAAACAAGGACAAATAAACGGATAAAGGCTCTTTTGCGAGCCGAGACATAAAAAAATCCCGGTACAGCTGTGTCACGCTGTACCGGGATTTTTATTTCATCAGCCTCCCTTGTAATCCGGAACCGGTGTCGGTCTGTCCGAATCGAAGATATCCGAGGCATTGAAGAGATCGCTCGTATGGTTCTTGACGGTCATATCCTGCCAGAGGCGATAGCCGTCCAAGTTTCTTCTTCCCTGGCGGAGATAATCCTGCCCCTTCTGTACATAGTACTGGTTCGAGTCCACGTTGCAGAAGTAGCGGAAGCCGCTGTTATGGAGATACCGGAAGCGCTCATTGTCATCCTTGTAGGGATGCCAGTCGCCGACATCGGCACCGAAGGGGAAGAGGAGTATATCGGTGCCGCCGATCAGCTCACCCACATAATCCTGCCACTTCTGATTGTCTGCTTCCAGTTCCGCAAACGGAATTTTGCCGTAGTTTCTGTGTCCCCAGCTGTGGGAAGCCAGTTCCCAGCCGTCGTCGCGCAGGCACTGTGCAACCTCGCGAACTTTTTGACGGTCTGCCTCGATGTTCGGGTTCTTGCCCTCATAGGAGGGGTCGGTGCGATAGCCGAAGACGCCGTTGTAACCGGTCACGGCAATGATGCCCTTTGCGCCGCGGTAGGAGAAGTCCGGGTGCTTCTCAATAAACTCGTCGAGAATCGGAATCAGGTCGTAGGCGCCGACCGAAACCGAGCCGTCTTCCATGACCATCTCGTTCATGGGCTTTCCATTCGGCCCGACTATGATATCCTTCGCAAAGCCATCTCCGTTCATGTACTCGTAATAGTTGACATCATCCTGAGAGAGGACAAAGGCGGTCTTGCCGGGCGGAAGCATGATATCGCCCCAGACCATCTTCTTGCCGCCGGTCTCGGGATCATCGACCTCGTACGCGACATCGTGAATGCGAACCAGGACATAGCCCTTGTCGTACATGGACTGCATCATCTTCTCAAACTCGGATTTGGTCGTCATGACGTCGTTGTAGCCGTTCTGGCGACTGTCGCCGTCAAAGGCCTTCTTGTTGTCCATGATGAGCGTATGGAAGAAGACGTGCGTAATCTTCTGCGGATCCTGACGAACCAAGGTCCCCTTGATTTCATTGTACTTTGTGATTGCGGCCTGTCCGGCTTCCGACTGTGCGGTCGTTTCATCGGCTTCGATTGCGGCAATTGCGGCATCGTAGTCATATTGTGCTGCTTTTTTTGCGGCGTCCGCAAGTATGTCCTCTGACGTAAGCTTTGCCACCGTGGTCTCCTCGACGGACTGTCCGGCATCCGATGCGGATGCCGCGGGCCCGTTTCGCTTCGGGCGACGTAGGAAAAAAGCAAGCGCGACTACGAGGAGCGCGAGCAAAAGAGCACCGAGCAACAAGGGTAGGGACAGTGCTCTGTGCCTACGGCGTCTGGAGTGGAATCGACGGCCGCCGCGGCCATTCGAGTAATTGGGCATAGCTAAGACTTCCTCCTCATTTCTTTCTCAACGATAACGTTTCTACTATAGTACAAATACCGAGCGCTTGCAATGCCTCTTCACTCTGTTTACTTCACTGCGTTGCCATGCTACACTCAGAAAAAAGCAAAAGGGGTGAGACCATGAACAACAATGTGCATTCGGAGGCGGCAGATCGTCTGTTTGATGCAATCCTGACGCTGAAAGATCGCGAGGAGTGCTATCGCTTTTTTGAAGATATTTGTACAGTGAACGAGCTGCTCTCGTTTACACAGCGCTACGAGGTCGCTTTACTGCTGCGCCGCGGCCTCACCTATCTGGAAATTGCCGAATTGACCGGTGCATCCACGGCGACCATCAGCCGCGTGAATCGCGCCATCAATACGGGGAACGGGAGCTATGATATGAGTTTACGCCGTCTCGGTTTGCTGGCGGGAGAGGAGAAACATGGCTGAGAACACGCAGATGAATGAACGGCAGCGGGAGGCCATGGAGTGGACGGAAGGGCCTGAGCTCATCCTTGCCGGCGCAGGATCGGGTAAGACCAGAGTGCTGACCCACCGCATTGCCTATTTGATTCGGGAGAAACAAGTATCCCCTTGGAATATCCTTGCAATCACATTTACGAACAAGGCGGCGGCAGAGATGCGGAGTCGCGTGGACGCGCTCGTGGAGAGCGGGGCCGAGGCCGTATGGGTAGCGACTTTCCACGCGAGTTGTGTGCGCATCCTGCGCCGCTTCATTGACCGCATCGGCTATGACAATCACTTCAGCATTTATGATGCAGATGACCAAAAGGCTGCAATGCGGGAGGTCATGAAGAAGCTTAACATAGACCCGAAGCAGTTGCGGGAGAGATCCGTGCTCTCGGCCATCAGCGCGGCGAAAAACGAGATGATAGACAGCGAGCGCTATGAGCGCGAGGCGTCGGATTATCTCGAGACCCGCATTGCCGCCTGCTACCGCGCGTATCAGGAGCTCCTTCGGAAGAACAATGCGCTGGACTTTGATGACTTACTCTTAAAAACGGTTCAGCTTTTCGAGGCGGACCCGGATGTACTGGCCTACTATCAGGAGCGTTTCTGCTACATCATGGTGGACGAGTATCAGGACACGAATACCGTGCAGTTCCGCTTTGTCGAGCTGCTTGCGAAAAAGTATCGTAACCTCTGCGTGGTCGGCGACGATGATCAGTCGATTTATAAGTTCCGCGGTGCGAACATCAAGAACATTTTGAACTTTGAACAGGCCTTTCCGGGCGCCAAGGTGGTTAAACTCGAGCAAAACTACCGCTCGAGCGGAAATATTCTGGATGCGGCCAACGGTGTGATTCAGAATAACGAAGGACGAAAGGATAAGCGCCTCTGGACCGCCGCGGGACGCGGCGAGAAGGTGCAACTCAGGCGTTATGCGAGTGCCGCGGAGGAGGCAGAGAAGATTACCGACGAAATCAAAGCGCGCTGTCAAAACGGTGCCTACGGTAACTTCGCGGTGCTCTACCGCACCAATGCGCAGTCGCGTGTTCTCGAGGAGCGCTTTGTCGCGGCGGGAATACCGTACCGATTGGTGGGCGGTGTGAACTTCTACCAGCGCCGTGAGATCAAGGATGTCCTCGCCTACTTAAAGACCATAGCGAATGCGGCGGATGATCTCGCCGTGCAGCGCATCCTGAATGTGCCGAAGCGCGGCATCGGAGCGGCTACGGTCTCGGCTGTTAGCAACTTCGCAGCGGAGCGGGACATCAGTTTCTTCGAGGCGCTTCGTGAGGCACCGGCTTCCGGCATCGCCGGAAGAAGCAGTGAGAAAATACAGCGATTTTTGAATCTGATCGCTGCGTTTCGCCGTGAAAGCGAGAAGCTCTCGCTCGCGGAGCTGATACGCCTTGTGCTCGAGAAGAGCGGGTATCAAGAGGCTCTGAAGGAAGAGGGAGATCTCGAGGCGCAGGCTCGCATGGAAAACATTGAGGAGTTGATTTCGAAGGCCGTGGACTTTGAGCGCGACTTGAGTGATGTCTCGGACCGCGCGGAAGAGGGGCTGCCGGCCGACCTCCCGCCGCTGGATCGCTTCCTCGAAGAGGTCGCTCTGGTCGCGGACATAGATCGCGCGGAAGAGGGGGAGCGTGTAACGCTGATGACCCTGCACGCCGCAAAGGGACTGGAATTTGAAGAGGTCTATATCAGCGGCATGGAAGAGGGACTGTTTCCCGGAAATCGGAGCATTGACGATCCGGAGGAAATGGAGGAGGAGAGAAGACTCTGCTATGTGGGCATCACCCGCGCGAAGCAGAGGCTCAGCTTAAGCTCCGCAAAGTCGCGCATTGTAAACGGAGAACTTCGCTTTCACCGAGAATCCCCCTTTCTCTCGGAAATACCGGAAGAACTCATCGAGCGGCAGATTAGCGCTCGTATCAACGACGACGCGCTTCCGGCGGACAGAGCCCGTAGAAGTTATTCGTACAGCGGGGAGTCGAAGCCCGCAGCCTTCGGAAAAATCTTTCAGGTGGAGCATATGAAAACGCTCCCCTACGAAGTCGGCGACAGAGTTCGTCATGCGCGCTTCGGCGTGGGGAGCGTTTTGGAAATCAAAGACGGAAAGCAGGATTTTGAAGTGACCGTCGAGTTCGATGAGCTCGGACGGCGTAAAATGCTTGCGGGCTTTGCAAAGCTCGAAAAGCTTACATCTTAATCCAGCCAAAGAGGCTCGCGACGGAGCTAAAGAGTATAATTGCCACAAAGAACGGGCAGAGATACTTAATCATAAAGTTGAAGATAAGGCGGCGCTTAAACGGAGCGCCGTCTTTTGTCACTTCTTCCGCTACGGTTTTAACGCCGACAACGCGGACAATCAAGAGGCAGGTGGTCATTGCGGCAATCGGCATCATGACCGAGTTGGTGAGGAAATCAAAGAAGTCCAGAAGCTGCATGCCGACGATGCGGACCAAAGCGAGCGGGCCGTAGCCGAGAGCACTGAGGCTGCCGAGTACGAGCATTAAAGCGAACATTACGATACTCGCCTTTTTGCGACTCCAGTGAAGCTCATCTTCAAAGGTGGAGACTGCGCTCTCCGCAAGTGCAATGGCGGAAGTCAGCGCCGCAAACAGGACCAAGAGGAAGAACATAATGCCGACGGGCTGCCCGAAGCCCATGTTTGCAAAGATTTTGGGCATGGTGATAAACATGAGAGAAGGTCCTGCTTTCAGGACATTCGGGTCGCCGCCGGAAAGGCAAAGACAGCCGGAATAATCATGAGTCCGGCGAGGACGGCAATCGCGGTGTCAAAGAGCTCCACATGGCGTGTCGCATCTTCAATGGAGACATCGTCCTTCATATAGGAGCCGAAGGTCATCAGAATGCCCATTGCGATGGAGAGAGAGTAGAACATCTGTCCCATTGCCGCAACCACGGTCATCCAAGAGAAGTTTTTGAAATTCGGGACCAGAAAATAGGCCACACCCTTCATGGCGCCGGGACGCGTGACCGCATAAACGGCAATGACCAGCGCAAGGACAATGAGTATCGGCATCATGATGGTGGAGACACGCTCAATACCGTTCTGGACGCCCATGTAAATGATGATCATGGTTGCAAGGGTAAATACCAGGAACCAGAACTCTGTCTGGTAACCGTTGGTGATAAAGCCCGAGAAATAATCATCGCTCGCGAGTGCGGTGACTTCGCCGCGGAGATAGGCGAAGAGATACTTGGAGACCCAGCCGCCGATGACAGAATAATAAGGAACAATCAGAATCGGGATGACAGCGTTAATCCAGCCGCCGAAACGGAACATCCAATCCTTGCCGTAGTGCGAGAAAGCACCGACCGGACTCTTCTTGGTGCGGCGTCCCAGGGCGCTCTCGGCAATGATCATCGTATAGCCGAAGCTCAGCACGAGGAGCAGATAGACCAAGAGAAAAATACCGCCGCCGTATTTTGCGGCGAGATAGGGAAAACGCCAGATGTTACCAAGACCGACGGCGGAGCCGGCCGCCGAAAGAACGAAACCGAGACGGGAGGAAAAACTACTCCGCTCACCTTTTGTAGACATAGGGAAACCCTCCGAAATAAAATATTGTTAAAAATGCATAACATGCCCATTTTACGGAGCGCCTCTGTGCTTGTCAAGTGAAAGGCTTTATGCTATAGTAAATCTGTTAATTTTACATTGTGTCATCATGGCATATTCGATTGGGAGGGCAGGTATGGACAATTTCGGCGCATTGATTAAATTGGATGAGCTCGTGAGTTCCATGAAAAAGAAAGAGCAGACGAACAAGACCCGTGATGCGGTTGTCATGGCGCTCGCAATCATCGGTATTATCGCAGCGGTGGCAGGAATTGCCTATGCGGTCTATCGCTTCATGGCACCGGTGGAAGATGATTTGAAGACGACTTTGATGATGACTTCGACGACGATGATCTCATTGTGTTCGATGAAGACGAGGATGAGGCATCCGAGGCAGCAGATAAGGACTGAGTGTAAATCAGAGAGACTGTATTGAGAAGAGGGCGCGCCGGAGAGACGCGTCCTCTTTTTTGAAGAGAGAGGACAGGCGAGTATGAAAAAGGGAGAGGAAGCGCGCGGCATCATTTCGGAATACCGTTTTCCGGACCGCGGTTATATTTTGCGGGAGGACGGTAAGGTCTTGATTAAGCATGCCGTTCCGGGCCGAGAAGTTTTGTACCGCGTGACCAAGGCGAGAAAGGGAAATGCCGAGGGGCGCGTACTGGAGACCTTGGCCCCCGGGGCCTGCGAGCGGAGAGAGAGTCTCTGTCCCGCGGTCGGTGTCTGCGGCGGCTGTCTTTATCAGACTCTTCCGTATGCGGAGGAGTTGAAACTGAAAGAGCAGCTTTTGCAGCGTCTGCTCGGCGAGGCAATCGGGGAGGACTTTCTCTGGGAGGGGCTGACCGCAAGTCCCCGCGAGAACGCTTATCGCATGAAGATGGAGTACTCCTTCGGCGATGCCTACCGGGATGGTCCGCTGACCCTCGGCATGCATAAGAGAGGAAGTCACTACGACATCGTGGAGACCGACCGTTGTGAGCTCGTGCATGAGGATCTGAACCTCGCGCTTCGGGAAACGCTGCGCTTCTTTCGGGAGCGGAAGGTGCCGTTTTATCACAAGTTGCGCCACGAGGGCTATCTTCGTTTTTTGCTCGCGCGCCGCGGCACACACAGAAAAGAACTCCTGCTCGATCTGGTCACGAGCTCTCAGCTTCCCAGGGAAGAGGAGAGAGAGCTGCTGCGTGCATGGCGGGAGCTCATGTGTTCCCTTCCGTTTGAGGCGAGCTTAAAGGGGCTGCTCCATACGGTCACCGATTCGGTTGCGGATGCGGTGAAAAACGAGAGAACGGAGGTACTCTTCGGCGAAGCGCAATTTGAAGAGGAGCTTTCCGGCCTTCGCTTTGCGATCACGCCGTTTTCGTTTTTCCAGAACAATGCGGACGGGGCCGAACTGCTCTATGAGAAGGTGGGACAGTATGTCGGTGAGACCGGCGGAAAGGTGGTCTTTGATCTCTACTCCGGCACGGGCACCATTGCCCAGCTGGTCGCCAAGCATGCGGAACGCACGGTCGGTGTTGAGTTAATCGAAGAGGCGGTGATCGCCGCGCGGGAAAATGCGGCGAGAAACGGGGTGCAAAACTGCCGCTTCATCGCGGGAGATGTCTTAAAGGTGCTGGACGAAATCGAGGAGAAGCCGGATATCATTATTCTCGACCCGCCGCGCGAGGGTGTGAACCGGAAGGCGCTCCGCAAGTTGATTCGCTACGGGGTTCCGCGCATTATCTATGTATCCTGTAAGCCCTCGAGCCTGGTCACCGATCTCGAAATACTTCGAGAGGGGGGCTATCATACCACGCGCGCTGCGGGCGTCGATATGTTTCCGCGGACACCGGGCGTGGAGGCCGTTCTCTTGCTGGAGAGACGAGAGCCTGCATCGGATGAGATGACGATATAAGACCGAACGTGGAAGTGCACGTTTTGGAAAGCTCGGGAGAGTACGGCTTGCGGCGCGGACCACGCAGCGGAAATCCGGAGTTACAACGGATGGAATCATAGAATTTGCTTGGCATATAGCCCGGGAGGTAGGACGTGGAGAAGAAAAGCGGAACAGAGCAGGCAGTGGAGCGTGTGCGCGAGATGGAAGGCATACTGAATCGCCACAGAGAAGAAATCGAGGCCATGAAAAAAGCGCTGCAAACCTTCAAGGATTCGCAGCGCGAGTATCAAAAATTGGTCAAGTACTATTATAGCAGGCATTTTCAGAGCGATGATAGACGTTGGAGTCGCGGAGAACTTGCGGAGCTTCCGAGTGTTGAAGTGTTGACAGAGGATGCGATTTGGGATCTTATGGGTGACAGCTATGAGCTTACGCTCGACATGCTGGAACTCGCAACCACGATGATACGCAATCGCTGAGTTTATTCTTCGCGGAAACGAATGCCGGTGTTTACATCCATCTCTTCGAGTATCGCAAGGGAGCGGAGGTCGATGCCGGCTTCTCGTATGCGCTTACCGCCGTCCTGAAAGCCCTTTTCAATGACGACACCGGCGCCAACCAAAGTGGCCCCGGCCTGTTCGACCAGCTGACAGAGCCCCAGTATGGCCTTGCCGTTTGCCAGAAAATCATCGACAATCAGAATGCGATCCTCCGGGGATAAGAACTTCTTGGAGACTATGATGTCGTTCGTATTCTTGTGGGTAAAGGATTCTACTTTTGCGGTGTAAACATCGCCGGCGATATTCAGAGAGCGAGATTTCTTGGCAAAGACAACCGGGACGTTAAAGTAACGCGCGGCAATGCAGGCAATGGCAATGCCGGAGGCTTCGATGGTCAGAATTTTATTGACTTCTCGATCTCCGAATTGGCGCTTAAATTCCTGCCCGATTTCCTCCAGCAGCGAGACATCGATCTGGTGGTTTAAGAATGAATCCACCTTCAGAATATTGCCCGCCTCAATCTTGCCATCCGCCACAATACGATCCTGTAACAGCTTCATTTGCATGATGCCATCCTCACTTTCCGCTCGATATAAATTGGAATAAGTGTAGCACAGCTCCGACGGACAGGCAAAGAGAAAGCGCAATCCGTTTGACAAAGTTAGATATGAATCCTATAATCCGGAGTATAGTCTATGCAGTCGATAGATTTGTAACTGGTTCACTTTGGCGCAAAAGACGGAGGAGAAGCATGGCAAGCAAGAAGGAACAGCGCGACGAGAGAGTGGAAGAACTCAAGAAGTCTGTGGAAGACCTGAAGGAACCTGTGAAGGCATTTACGGAACGCGTTAAGAAGACGGTGGGCAACGAAGCTAAATCAATCGCGGAAGATGCAAAAGCACTCGGAAAAGAGGCGAAAAAGCAGAGCGAGAAAGTAAAGAAGAGCGTCGAAAAGGCGGGTAAGACCGTAAAGTCCCGTGCGAAGAAGGTCGGTGATACCTTGAGCGGCAAGGAATCCGAAGTCAAGGTTTTTGTGGAGTACGGTGAGAAGCAGCTTTCGACGGAAGACCTTGCGGCGCGCGCAAAAGAGGCTTATCTCGGAGCGAATCCCTTGGCCGAAATCAAGACGCTTGAACTCTATGTAAAGCCCGAAGAAGGTGCAGCTTATTATGTCGTAAACGGAGAGGCATCTCCGGAGTTCAAGCTGGTATTTTAAAGCTTAAACTATAGAAGAAACAGAACAGAAGAAACAGAGAAATCCCCGGCGAGACGAAATCCGCCGGGGATTTTTTTGCAATTCCGCAATCTTGTGATACAGCGCGAGAGAGCCGCGCAAAAAGCGCTGCGCCGTGTACAAGCAGACCTTATTGTGTTAGGATAGTAGATAGATTATCAACGGCAAAACAGGCCTTTTTATTCGTTTTCAGAGGAGTCATTATGTACGATCAGCAGGCAATATGGGTAGGTAGTTCCGGAGACGTACACTGCAATCTTCGCCTAAGCAGGCAAATCGACACGGCTTAATTGCGGGCGCAACCGGAACCGGTAAAACGGTCACTCTAAAGGTGATGGCAGAGTCCTTCAGTGATGCGGGTGTCCCCGTGTTTCTCGCGGATGTCAAGGGAGACCTTGCGGGTATGTGCCGCCCGGGGGAGGACAGCGCGGATATGCAGGAGCGCATTGCGCGCTTCGGACTCGCGGAGGCGGGCTTTCGCTACCGGGCTTATCCGACGGAATTTTGGGATATTTTCGGCAAGAAGGGCTTGCCGCTTCGCACGACGGTTTCGGAGTTCGGACCGCTGCTGTTCTCCCGTCTCTTGGAGCTGAATAAGATTCAAAGCGATCTCCTTGAGATCATCTTTCGCATTGCGGACGAGGATGGCTTACTGCTCCTCGATATGAAGGATTTAAAGGCGATGGTTCGCTATGTGGAAGACAACGCGGAGACTTACCGCGATACCTACGGCAACATCGGTAAGGCGAGCACGGGCGCTATACTCCGCGCGCTTGTGGCCCTCGAGGGTAAGGGCGGGGAGCAGTTCTTCGGCGAACCCGCACTGCAGATTTCCGATTGGATGCGTGTGGATGCCGAAGGCAGGGGATACGTGAATATTCTGGATTCAACCTCTCTGATTCAGGATCCGACCATTTATTCGACCTTCATGCTTTGGATGCTGAACGAGCTCTTCACGGAGCTTCCGGAGGCGGGCGACCTTGAGAAACCCAAAATGGTATTTTTCTTCGATGAGGCGCACCTGCTCTTTGACGGTGCTCCCAAGTCCTTATTGGATAAGATAGAACAGGTGGTTAAATTGATTCGCTCGAAGGGAGTCGGCGTCTACTTTATCACCCAAAATCCGGCGGATATTCCGGGCGGGGTACTGGCACAGCTCGGCAACAAGTGCAACATGCGCTTCGCGCTTACACCCCGGCAGAACAGAAGGGCGTCAAGGCAGCGGCCGATTCCTTCCGAAAGAACCCGGCCTTCGACACGGCGGAAGCCCTGCAGGGCTTAAAGACCGCGGAAGCGCTGATATCCTTCCTCGATGAGGGCGGTGCGCCGGAGGAAGTGCGGATTGCATCCATACTCCCGCCGCAGTCCAAGTTCGGCGCTTTGGATGCCATCACGCAGCAGGCGGCGATTTTGACCAGTACCCTGCGTGAGAAGTACGCAAATGAAATCGACCGCGAGTCGGCGTATGAGTTACTGTTAAAGCGTGTCGACGAAGAAGCGGCAGCTGCGGCGAAGGCAAGAGAAGAGGCCGAGGCAGAGAAGCAGGCGGCGAAGGAAGCGGCGGCGGCCGAGAAACAGGCGGAAAAGGAAGCGGCGGCAGCCGAACGACAGGCAGCGAGAGAGGCAGCCGCAGCGGAGAAGCAGGCGGCGAAGGAAGCGGCAGCGGCAGAGCGCGAAGCAAAAAAGAAGGCGACACAGCAAAAGCGCGTCGTCGCCTCTATCGGAAGCTCGGTCACCGGAACCATCGGCAGAGAGGTCGGCAAGCAGCTCGGTAAGAGTGCGGGCGGCAGTTTCGGCAAGCAGCTCGGTGGAAATGTCGGTGCAAGCCTCGGACGCGGTCTCTTGAAGACACTGTTAAAGTTCTGATGCGACTTACAGCGGTTTTGTTTGATTTGGACGGCACGCTGACCGAGTCGGGCGAAGGCATTATGAATGCAGCGCGCGCCGGACTTTCGGCGGTCGGTAGAGAGGCGGGAGACAGTAAGATGCTCAAAAAACTGATCGGGCCGCCGCTCTCCGAGGGCTTTTTACAGATATACGGACTCGGAAGCGAAGAAATACCGAACGCGGTTCGCGCATTTCGAGCCTATTACGAGAGCAAGGGCATTTTTGAAAACAAGCTTTACCCGGGGGCGGCGGAATTGCTGCAGACACTTGAGGTGAGCGGCAAAAAACTGTATCTTGCAAGTTCCAAACCGGAGTTTCAGGCGAAACGGGTGCTCGCACATTTTTCACTCGACACATTTTTTGCGGGTGTTGCGGGCGGTGATGACAGCCGTGACGGCGGAGACAAGGAAAAAATCATGGCGCGGCTCATTTCGGCGTACGCAATCGATGTTAGAAGTGCTGTTATGGTCGGAGATCGCGCCTACGATGTGCGCGCGGCACGCAGCATGGGTATGCCGAGTATCGGTGTCGACTACGGCTACGGAAGCCGGAGAGAATTGGAAGAGGCCGGCGCAAGCTATATTGTTTCTTCGATACATTCTCTGCAGGAACTCCTCATGCGAGGGCTGAACGCATAAAAGACCGGAAGAAAGGGAGGCCAGTTATGATAGAGCTTGGCGCAATGAAACGAGACAGTATTGTGAAGCTGTGTGAAGACAGCCGCATTTCACTGGTGCGAGCTGCCGCGGAAGGAAAGGGGCGAGCGTTTGTGCCGACCTTGGAAAGTCCTTCCTGCTGCCTGGTTCTGACCGGCGGATTCTCTTATCTGGTCGGAATGCCGCCGCGCGGCGCGGCCTCTCTCGACCTTTATCACGTATTGGCAAAAGAGTGCGGGGATACCAGCATACTCGCGGAAGATGTGCGCTGGGATGAGTGGATTGAAACGAAATTTTCAGGTCGTTTTCGCACGGTTTCCCGTTATCTCCTGCGCGCGCCGGAAGAGGGCTTTGACTTTGAGGCCTTGGAGCGGCGAATCAAGGTGCCGGCGGAATATGAAATTCGTGAGGTCACGGCGCCGCTCTTCAAGCGACTCGGTGAGCTTCGCTTCAGTGAGAATCTGACGGCGAGTTTTGCGGATGCGGATGTCTTTGCGGCCTACGGAATCGGCTACGTTGCCCTGCAAGACAAAGTTCCTGTCAGTGCCTGCCTCGCGTATGTGCACAGTGAGGAAATCATGGATGTAAAGGCGGCCACGGAGAAGGGCTACCGGCACAAGGGACTGGCTTCGGCGTCCGGCGCCTCGCTTTTACTCCGCTTCAGGGATAAGACCAGAATTCCGGATTGGGATGCGGACAGCCTCTTTTCCGCGAGCCTCGGCGAGCGTCTCGGTTATCACACGGAGCGCGAGTACAAGGTCTATCAAATTGCGGTCGAATAAAAAACTTTACGCCCGGGATAAAGCGTCGTATAATACAGCTATAGCAGACAGCACCTGAAATGTACGACAATCTTACCAATTTTGAACCTGCAAGTTTATGACAGGGAGACAAAAGATACAAAGTCGGATGTCAGGCCACGTTCGGTGGAAGACAAATGGCTGTGTTCGGTCACCCACCTGGCACTGCCAGGCGTCAATACGTAAGACCGGCATTTTGGGGCTGTTTTTTATGAAGAAAGAGCAGCGTTTGGCTGCTCTTTTTGTTGAGCAAGGAAGGGATATGATTAACGATCAAAATCAAAAACACGTTTCTTGGGGCATCACAGCCTTTGCGGTCATAGCGGCGGCACTCTTTTTTTCCTTTGTCTTAGAGCATTTGGGACCGATTACGGTATTCCTCGGAAAACTGGTCGATATCTTAATGCCGGTTATCTACGGTGCTGTCATGGCATTTTTGATGGCCCCCACCTATCAGCTCGTGTCTACTTCGGTCGCGGGGTGGTTAAGGCCGGGGACTGCGGCAAATACGCCGGTCGGTAAGGCGGTGAATACGCCGGTCGGCAAGGCGGTGATGGCAAAATTCCGCGGCGGTTCCAGTACCAAGTTTTTCACGGAGGCTGAGCGTCTTCGCAAGGAGAAGAATGCGGAACGCATCGGTAAAATGGTTGCGACCTTTACCTGTATTATTGTGATTCTGGCTGTTTTGACGGCGTTGATTGCCATGCTGATCCCGCAGTTGATTACGGGTGTCTCGGATTTAACCAACAGCCTACCGAAGGGAGCAAATTCCGTCAGCGCTTGGATTCAGATTCTGTTTCAGGGTAAGAATCCGGAGCTGGAAGAGATGGTGCTCGAGGGCTACGGGCAGATTTCGGATACCCTGGCGCATTGGATTTCGGCGGATTTCATGCCGAACCTCAATAAGTATCTGACCCAGATGACCAGCGGCGTGATGCGTCTCTTTGTGGTTCTGAAGAACTTTTTCATCGGTCTCATCGTCATGGCTTACGGGCTCAACATGAAGGAGGCATTGGCTGCGCAGTCTAAGCGTATTCTCTATGCATTGTTACCGCGTCGGGTTGCGAATGAGGTTGTATCCGAACTCCGCTATGTGAAATGGGTGTTCTCGAGCTTTATTGTCGGTAAGATTATTGACTCCGTGATTATCGGCATCATCTGCTACATCTGCATGAGTTTTATGAAGATGCCGTATGCACTCCTCATCAGTGTGTTTGTCGGTGTGACCAATGTGATTCCGTTCTTCGGACCTTTTGTCGGTGCCATCCCGAGCGCGTTTATTTTGCTCATGGTGTCGCCGATTACGACCCTGCAATTTCTGATTTTCATCTTGGTATTGCAGCAGTTTGACGGCAACATACTCGGACCGCGCATACTCGGATCGACTACCGGTATGTCGAGTTTTTGGGTGCTCTTCTCCATTTTGTTCTTCGGAGGTCTCTGGGGCATAGTCGGCATGGTGGTCGGAATTCCGACCTTTGCCGTACTTACCAGGCTCAGTGAACGCGCACTGGCGCATTTCTTGCGACGAAAAAAAATTACCGGTGGCGGAAGAGTGCTATGATAATCTGGAGCGCATCGACGAGGAAGACGGCAGTTTTCGGTATGAGACGAAGGGTAAAAAGCGCTGACGGTATTTGCAATTCATGAAAACTTAGGCTATAATTCGACTAAAATCACGGAAGTGAGGATGAGAATATGACTTTATTGGAAGTATGGAGAACCAAAGCATACGGAGACCAGCTGAGCAAGGAAGAGCAGGAGCAGCTCTGGACCGATTATTTTCGCGTGGAGAAGGGCATCTATGAGAAGCTGCTCGCGGATGTGACCAAGGTGGAGCGCGGCACGGTAAAGGAGCTTGCAGAGAAGTACGGAACGGATATTCAGACCATGACCGGTTTCCTGGATGGCATCAGCGAGAGCCTCAAGCAGGACATTCCGACCGAAACCATGGATGAGAACACCGAGATTGTGCTTGAAATCGATCCGGAGAAACTCTACTACAACATGGTGGAGGCAAAGGCGGATTGGCTCTACGGTCTCGAGGCATGGAATCACATCCTGAGCGAAGAGAGAAGAAAAGAGTTGTACCGCGAACAGAAGCAGAGCGGTACGGTGCGCAAGGAAGTTAAAATCGGCAGAAACGATCCCTGCCCCTGCGGCTCCGGTAAGAAATATAAGCACTGCTGCGGCAGAAACGCATAAGTTTGGCTCCGCTCTCGGGACGTGGGAGAGCGGAGTCTTTTTGTATCGAGACCGGACTTGAGAAGGAGAGCGCAGATGGAGGCTTATCAGAGTTTTGCAAAACTCTACGATTTATTTATGGACGGCGTTCCCTATGATGCGTGGTGCGAACAGACTGAGCGTCTCCTTGGGCGCTTCGGCATTACGGAAGGCATCGTCGCGGAGCTTGGCTGCGGTACGGGAAACTGTACCGAACGCCTCGCTGCCGCAGGCTTTGACATGATAGGGATCGACAATGCGGAGGAGATGCTTGAGGAGGCCATGCAAAAGAAGTTGCGTTCCGGCAGCAACAGCCTCTACCTCTGTCAGGACATGCGGGAATTTGAACTCTACGGGACTTGCCGCGCGATGATAAGCCGTTGCGATTCGATGAACTATCTCTGTACGGCGGAAGACTTAAGAATAGTATTTCGCCTGGTCAACAACTACCTGGATCCCGGCGGCATCTTCCTCTTCGACATGAATACCGTATATAAGTATGAGCACTTGCTCGCGGATAACAGCTTTGCGGAAACAAGGGAAGAGGGAAGTTTTATCTGGGAAAACCACTACGACAGAGAGACGCGCGAAAATATTTATGATATGACCTTCTATCTGCGGGAGACGGAAGCGCTTTTTCGCAGATCGGAGGAGACCCATATACAGCGCGCCTATACCTTAGAGGAAGTGCGACATGAGGCAGAGGCTGCGGGACTTGTATTTCTCGAGGCCATGGATGCGGAGACGGAAGGACCGCTTATCGAAGAGAGCGAGCGCATGCTGATCTTATTGCGCGAACAGGGAAAGGAAGTTTGAAATGAGTGATTATATTGTGAGAGCCTATGCGGAGGGTGGTATGGTGCGCGCCTTTGCGGCGACAACGGGAGAGTTGACGGAAGAGGCAAGACGCATACACAACACGAGCCCCATTGTCACAGCGGCCTTGGGACGTCTTATGACAGCGGGGCTCATGATGGGGGCAATGATGAAGGACAAAAAGGACCTTCTGACCATCAAAGTGGACGGAGACGGCCCCATGCGCGGTCTTTTGGTAACTGCGAACAATGCGGGTGAGGTCAAGGGATATCCGTTTGAGCCGGTGGTTATCTTACCGGCGAACGAGCTCGGCAAGCTGGATGTTGCCGGTGCGGTCGGCAAGGGAAGCCTGACGGTGATTTCGGATCTCGGATTAAAGGAGCCCTATGTGGGACAGGTGGAGCTGGTGTCCGGAGAAATCGCAGAAGATCTTGCCTACTACTATGCTTCGAGCGAACAGGTGCCCTCCGGTGTGGGCCTCGGTGTCCTGATGAATCAAGACAACACGGTGAACTGCGCGGGCGGTTTCATTGTACAGCTCATGCCGAATTGTCCCGAGGAAGTAATCACGGCGCTCGAAAATAGATTGAAGACAGTCGGCTCGGTCACCAACTTCTTAAAGGAGGGAAAGACCCCCGAAGATATTCTCGCCTGGATTTTTGAAGGCATGGAGTGGAAACTCACGGAAAAGCTCCCCTGCCGTTTCCACTGCGACTGCTCGAGAGAGCGGGTCGAGAAGGCACTCATCAGCCTCGGCAGTGCAGAGCTTAAGAGCATGGCGGAGGAGCAAAAACCCGCAGAGCTTCATTGCCATTTCTGCGGAAAGTCTTATTCGTTTACGCCCGAAGAACTGACGGCACTCGAGAAGGGGGCACACTGACGCTCATACAATGCGGGGTGGCGTTTCAGCCAGCGCATATAGCCGAGCGTGTAGCGCTCTCCCTTGTCGCGGAGCATATAAAGCAGTTTTTCGAGCAGTGCCCGGGTCTCGGGATGCAGTAGCTTCCCTTCCCCCTTGGAAAGATAGTAGCCGAGGGGGACGGCATCGGTATAATCTTTACCGCTGTATACCTTAGAGGCCGCAATGCGGTCGCAGACCATCTCGAGGACAAAGCGGAGCGGCATTTTTAACCCGACCCAGCCGCGCGCGGGATCGATATCCACCCAGTACTCATAGTGGTGGCGATTGCGCCCTTTGTGATGCAGCCAGGCGAGAGAGTAGCCGCGTTCTTTTCGCTCTGCGGCGTTGGGAGAGCGTATGCCCTGGTAATAACGGACACCGGTTATAAATTCGGTCGGTGAATATTTTTGAGAGGTCATGGGCTAGGCCCCTGCCGAACAAGACCCACTTTGAAGCAGAGATCCATGACAGTCAACTTGTGTTTGGTAATCGTCAAAAAAATGTTTGATTGTGTTTTTTTGTATAAAATAAAACTCTCATCAAAAAAATAATCCCTTCAAATTGTCGAAATTATTTGACAGTAGGCGCAACATATGCTATTGTACCGAGGGTTGCAGAAGTCTGCAAGCCACAGATTATTTTTTCGGAGGAACACCGGTTATGAGCAAGGGTACAGTCAAGTGGTTTAACAACCAGAAGGGTTACGGATTCATCTCGGACGAGGGCGGCAATGATGTTTTCGTGCACTATTCCGGCCTGAAGATGGATGGTTTCAAGACTCTTGAGGAGGGCGCAAAGGTCGAGTACGAGATTGTCGACGGCGCTAAGGGACCGCAGGCTACCAACGTCTTGGTGATTGAGTAAACCGGTTCCCTCGGGAAACGACTATTCATGAGATCAAACAGAGAAGAACCGAAGATCGCAGTTGCGACTTCGGTTCTTTTTTTGTTCGTGTTCCGACCATTCCTCTTCGCTGCCGGTATACCCGCGGCAAAATACGGAGAGGGGAAGGAACTCAGTTTCGAAGTTTAAACGCGGTGAGTGTCGCGCTTAGATAGGTTTCGCAAAGGGCACTGTCCTCGCGGAGAGCGGAGAGCGGTAGGTAGAGCGGTGTGGTGTTTATTCCGCGTTGAAAACAGCGTGCTTCGGTCTTCATTCGCTTGGGGAGCGCCACAAAGTCTCCGGTGAAGGGAAGACGCGCACTTTCTCTGGTGGCTTTTTCCCGTGCATCGGCATCGACAAAGGCAGCTAACGTTTTGGGTAGCAGACTTCCGTCCTCTTTCAGAATATAGTAGTTGCGATAATCCTTGAGATAGTGGTACAGCGTTCCGGAGAAACGCGGAAGCCGAATAGAGATGTGCGTTTCCGCTGCGTGGAGTGCCATGGTTTCGGTTTCGCGGGATAGTGAAAAGGGGAGCGAAACAGCGCTTTCTGCGGTGATACAAAAGTTTTCGTTGCGCTCGGAAATGCGGGTATTTACAAAAGGGCCTCGAAAAAAATGCGGGAATGCGCAAGAGGGGAAAAGTTGCGGGAGAAAGCTGACATCCGCAGCATTGTGTCCGATCAGATTTTTGCAGCAAGTATTCATCCCTTGTCGTAAGCCAAGACCTATACCGGTCAATCAGTTCTGCGCCGCTGTAGGGATCCTTTCTTGTAAGTTGCAAGCGCTGCTCCAGTGCGCGTTGGGTGAGTTTTTGGGTAGCAAAGAGCGAACGAAACGGTGCCACGCTCGCATAGAAATCCAGGCTGTCCTTCCGGTCGAGCGGATAAGGAAGATGATACTGCGCGCTGCATGCGCTGAGAAAGGGGAGGTCAAAGCGATCCCCGTTAAAATGTACCAGTGTGCGGAAGGGCGCGGCAAAATCAAAAAAGCTGCGCAGCAGTTCCTGTTCTTCGGAAAGAGAAGCGGCAAACCACTGTCTCAGAACAGCGGGCCCTGCTTCCGGAAAGCAAAGTGCTCCAATTAAATAAATCTGTGCGGAACCCGGGCTGAGGCCGGTGGTTTCGATGTCAAAAAAAGAGCAGGGAAGAGAGCTCTGTCCCGTCCGGAATTGCCTCGAGTGCGCAGAGATAAGGCTCGCGCGGCAGTTTTGTTTCAAAGCAAAGCATGAAGGACCTCCTCTCGCAATTTGATACTCCAGTATACGCCTTCCTTGTTAGATTGAAAAGGCTGTGCTAAACTAGACAACAGGGAAAGTTTCGGAAGGCAGGAGCAAACTATGATTTCCTATATAAAAGGGACGCTCATCGCGGTCGGTGAGAGCGAAGTGATTGTGGAGGCGGGTTCTTTCGGCATAGAAGTAAAGACATCCCGCGCGGTCATAGATCGGCTTCCGCCCCCGGGTAAAGAGCTTGTGCTGTATACGCATTTTAAGCTGAGCGAGGATGCGGTAGCACTCTATGGCTTTGACAGAGAGGCGGATCTCCGCCTCTTTCGCGCGCTGATTGCTGTGAGCGGAATCGGTCCGAAGGGAGCGCTCGCAGTGCTCTCGGCACTGGAACCCGAAGCGCTGAAGCTCGCCGTTTTAAGCGGGGATGCCAAGGCAATCGCAAAGGCACCCGGTGTCGGCATACGGACCGCCGAGCGAATTATCTTGGAACTGAAGAATAAGGATGTCGTACAAGAACTTACGACAGGCGGTGTCGCAGCGGCTCCTTCCGAGAATCGCGCGATGGCGGATGCCATGGACGCGCTGGTGCAGCTTGGCTACAGTGTGAGCGAGGCTGCGCGTGCCGTTCGTGCGATACCGGATGCGGAACATAAGGACAGCGAAACGCTGCTTCGCGAGGCGCTCCGGCAGTTCTGAGCTTGAGAGGAAAATATGGAGCGTAGAATTATAACGACGGAGCTTGCAAGCGAAGAGCTCAGATTTGAGCAATCGCTGCGTCCGCAGCGCTTGCGAGAATATATCGGTCAAAAGAAATTGAAATCCATGTTGCAGGTCTATATCGATGCCGCGCGACAGCGCGGGGAGAGTCTCGATCACGTTCTCTTTTACGGTCCGCCCGGACTCGGAAAGACAACGCTTTCCGGTATTATTGCCAATGAGATGGGGTCTCATTTAAAAATCACCTCAGGCCCGGCCATTGAGAAGCCGGGGGATATGGCGGCAATCCTGAATCATCTGCAGGAGGGCGATGTGCTCTTTGTCGATGAAATTCATCGTCTGAACCGTCAGGTGGAAGAAGTGCTCTATCCCGCAATGGAAGACTTTGCGATAGACATTGTGCTTGGAAAAGAGAGCAACGCAAAGAGCATACGGCTTTCGTTGCCGCATTTTACCCTGGTCGGTGCAACGACACGGGCGGGTCTTCTCTCGGCACCGCTTCGGGATCGCTTCGGTGTGGTACAGCGCCTCGAGTTTTACGAACAGGATGAGCTGCAGGAGATTGTGCTCCGCTCGGCAAAAGTACTCGGCGTGACCATCAATGCGGCGGGTGCTTCGGAACTCGCGCGTCGTTCCCGCGGAACGCCGCGGCTCGCGAATCGGCTGTTGCGTCGGGTGCGCGACTTTGCGGAGGTGAAATACGGCGGAGAAATCACAGAGGAGGTTGCGCGCGATGCTCTGAACCTTCTGGATGTGGATACCTGTGGTTTGGATGCCGGTGACCGCACCATACTGAATCTCATCATAGATATGTTTCACGGCGGACCGGTGGGGCTGGATACACTGGCGGCGGCGCTCGGAGAGGACGCCGGCACGCTGGAAGAGGTCTATGAGCCCTACCTTCTGATGCAGGGCTTTATCATTCGAACACCGCGCGGCAGAGTCGCGACGGAATACGCATACAAGCATTTGAATCGAAAAAAGGAAGATGAGGGGCAAGCAGATGCGTGACGAACAGAATCGACAGGGAAGTACAGAAGTCATTATCGACGGTAAGGTAATTCCGCTTTCCGGCGGCGACAGCGCCTATCTTCGCCAAGTCGCGGCTTATATCGACAACAAGATTGCGGAGTTGCGGCAAAATCGCGCCTACGCACGCCAGAACAGCGAGCGGAGAGCGCAGATACTCTGGCTGAATCTTGCGGACGATTGCCTGCAAGCGCGGGCGGAGAGTGCCGAGTTGAAGGAAGAAGCCGCGGCACACGCAGCCGAGGTCTATTCGCTGAAGCGGGAATTGGTAGAGCAGCGACTCCGCATGGAAGGGCTCAAGAAGGACGGCAAAGCAGATGCGGCAGAAGCGGTTTCTGTCGAAGAAAAGCAGAAGACAGAGGCGGCGCTTGCCGAAGCGGAGCGGAAAAACGCGGAGCTGGAAGCGGAGATATCAAATCTGGAAGCGGAGAAGACGAGCCTCGAAGCAATCAATGCGGGGCTGGAAGCGGAAAAAGAACGCTTGGAAGAACGCGTCCGTGAACTGGAGGAGGCGCTGGCAGCCGAAAAGCAGCGCAGTCAAAATCTTGAGAGCGAGCTGGATGACTTGCTCGCGAAGTAAAACAGATAGCAGGGAAGAATGAGAAAGCAAACACCGGAACTTTTGGCGCCCGCCGGCTCTTTGGAGAGCCTTCGGGCGGCAGTCAATGCGGGGGCGGATGCCGTTTATGTCGGCGGTGCGAAGTATGGCGCAAGGGCCTATGCGGAGAATCCCGAAGAGGAAGATCTCATCGCGGGTCTGCGCTATGCGCACCGCTTCGGCGTTCGAGTCCATTTGACCGTGAATACCCTCCTCAAAGAGGCAGAGCTTCAGGCGCTGCCGGAGTATATTGCGCCTTATTATGAAGCGGGATTGGATGCAGCAATCGTACAGGACTTGGGAGCCCTGGCTGTTCTGCATAAGCAGTTCCCGCTTCTTTCCCTGCATGCGAGCACCCAGACCACTGTTACGGGACCGGAGTCGGCGCGACTTTTCCGTAGTCTCGGGGTGAGTCGCGTGATTCCGGCACGGGAGCTCAGTTTGGAAGAATTGGTGCGAATCAAGCAAGAGACCGGACTCGAGGTGGAAAGCTTTGTCCACGGCGCACTCTGTTACGCCTATTCCGGCCAGTGTTTTATGTCGAGTCTGCTCGGCGGCAGATCCGGAAACCGCGGGCGCTGTGCACAGACCTGTCGCTTACCTTACAGTTTGGTGCGAGATCATGAGAAACCGTCGAAGCAGAGTCTTCTGTTGAGCTGTAAAGATCTCTGTAGTCTGGATTTAATTCCGATGCTCGCGGCAAGCGGCATAGACAGCCTGAAAATCGAGGGGCGCATGAAGAGTCCGCGATACACGGCGGGCGTGGTCTCCATTTGGAGAAAATACCTGGATCTCTATGCGAGAGAGGGGGAAGAGGGCTTTTCCGTTGCGGCGGAGGATAGAGCAAGGCTTCTGGATCTCTTTGACCGCGGCGGGCAAACCGAGGGCTATTACCGCAAGCATAACGGTCGCGATATGATAGTGCTCGGGGAGAAGAAAGATAAACGGAAACCGAATCTTCCGTATGAGGAAGAACTGGAACAGCGCTACGTGAAGACGGAGCGAGAGCTGTTGCTGCGCGGAAGCTTTCGTCAGCGAGCCGGGGAACCGCTCTGTCTCACAGTCAGCGCGGAAGTGAAACATCTCGGAATGGTGAGTGCCGAGGTTACGGGAGAGGTTGCGGAGCGAGCGCGCACGGCCGGAAGCAGTCCGGAAGCGGTACGAGAACGTCTGCTGAAAACCGGTGGCACGGGATTTCGATTTTCGGAGCTTGCGGTTTCCATCGAAGAGGGATTTTTCTTCCCGGTCAAGCAATTGAACGAACTGAGGCGGCAGGCGCTGGAAGCAATTTCCGCAACAATCGACTCGCGCTTTGTACGCAATACTGTTCGCCCCACAGAGACTGTTTCCGGGTCGAAGACAGAGGCTTTGACCGATACTGTTTTCGGAGGACGGACAGAAGGCGGACCTCCGGCTATTCATGTGAGTTGTGATTCCGGGGAACAGCTTAAGACGGTTGCGGCCATGTCCGAGGTCACTATGATTTCGTTCGGCTCCGACAGTCTGCCGCCGGAGCAGTGGGGCACTGCGATTTCGGAAATTCATGAGGCCGGAAAACAAGCCTATCTTCTTCTTCCGCAGATTTTCAGAATGGAAGCCGAGCGGTTTTTCACAGCTCAAGCGGAAGTGCTTGTAAATCTTCCTTCGATGCCCTGATGGTTCGAAATCTGGAGGAACCCGGATTTTTCGCGAAACTATACGAGAGCAGGGGCAAGAACTGTCCCGGCTTACTCTTTGACTTTCAAGTCTACGGTATGAATCGGGAGGCACAGCGCTGTCTCAGAAACTTCGGCGCGGTCCGGCTTACTCTGCCGATCGAAGAAACCGCGCGCGAACTGCGTGCCTTGGAGACAGAGGGACAAGAGTTGGTGGTTGCCGGAAGGTTACCGATGATGGTCAGTGCGAACTGTGTCAAAAAGACGGCGGCCCGCTGTGACCATAAGGCTGAGTACATGCAACTTCGGGACCGTCGCATGATGGATATGCCGGTGAGAACCCATTGCACCTTCTGTTATAATACCATATATAATGCAGCGCCCCTGAGTCTCAGCGGAGTGGCGGCAGAATTGCGCGAACTGAAGCTTGGTGCGGTGCGCTTGTTGCTCACGGATGAGAACGCGGAGCAGAGTCGCGCCGCAGTGCGCTCTCTGCATCGAAGCTTTGTACTGGGAGAGCGGGACGTTGCGGAGGCGTACGAGAACTTTACACGCGGGCATTTTCGGAAGGGCGTGGAGTAAATTCGGACGAAAGCTACGCTTCGGAAAGTGCTTGTATCACATAGCTGTCAGTAGTACACTTACATTTAATTTTGGATATGCGTCGCGCAGGAGGGATTGCAAATGGTCGAAGCAACGAGCTGCGGCGGCATCGTGATCTTTCACGGAAAGATCCTGCTGCTCTATAAGAATTACAGAAATCGCTATGAGGGCTGGGTGCTCCCAAAGGGAACGGTCGAAGAGGGAGAGAACTTTGAGACCACCGCTCTCCGAGAAGTCAAAGAAGAGACGGGTGTCAGCGCACACATTGTCGAATACATCGGCAAGAGTGAATATACGTTTAATGCGCAGGCGGAACTTGTGGATAAGAGTGTCCACTGGTTCTTGATGAGCGCTGACAGCTATTACTCTAAACCGCAGCGGGAGGAGTTCTTTATGGATTCTGGTTATTACAAGTATCACGAAGCATGGCATCTTTTGAAATTTGCCAATGAGAAGGCAATGTTGGAAAAGGCCTATGCGCGTTATCAAGAGCGTAAGCGAAATCGCATGAACGAATCCGACTAGGACAACGCACTATTAAATTAGGAAGGAAGAGGGCGGAACACAATGATTAAACTGGACCACAGCTCAGTCATGAATCTGGAAAATGCAATGCGCGGTGCGCGCAACCCGCTGAATTCTTGGGCGAGAAGCGATAGCTATTATGACGAAACGGGAAATTATGTGCTGGGGGAAAACGACCTCGGTCTGGCAAAGCGATTGCGCAAGGCAGGGAGCGACCACCGCAAGTACATGAGACAGATTTTTGTCTCGGTGGACATCACGGCACCGCTGTACTGGTGGAAAGAGTACGATACCTATAAGGTCGCGACGGTCGCAAACTCAACCTCAACCATGCATAAATTCACAGTAAACCGTTTACGCGCGAAGACTTCTCACACGATCATATGAGTGAAGAGGCGCTTGCGGCACTGGACAGCATGATTGAGGTCCTGGAGCGGTTGCGACTTCGCTTTGTGGAAACCAAGGACAAGCAGGCGTGGTACTCCATGATCCAGTTGTTGCCGGAGAGTTACGAGCAGCTCCGTACCTGTAGCTTTAACTACGAGACACTGGTACATATTTATTTTGCGCGCCGGGATCATAAGTTGGAGGAGTGGCATCGTTTCTGCGACTGGATACTGGAACTGCCCTATGCGAGAGAGCTTATTTTGGGAGAGGAAGCATGATTCTGATCGCGGCGGTGGACAGAGCCTGGGCCATCGGGAAGGGCGGTAAACTTCTGGTCAAAATCCCGCGTGATCAGCAACTGTTTCTTGAGGAGACCCTCGGCAAAACGGTCATCATGGGGCGAAAGACCTTTTTGGATTTGCCGGGGCAGCAGCCGCTCTACGGCAGGCGCAATCTGGTGTTGAGCCGGGACCCCGATTTTTCGCCAAAGGGGGTCACCGTTTGTCGAAGCATTGAAGAAGTGTTGGAAAAAGCTGAGCGGAATTCCGGAAGATGAGATTTTTCGTGTGTGGCGGAGAGGGAATCTACCGAGATTTCCTACCTTACGCGGATAAGGCAGAGTTGACGAAAATCGATTACCGCTATGATGGGGACCGCTTCTTTCCGAATCTTGATGAAGATCCGGACTGGAAGCTCACACAGGAGAGTGAGGAAGAGACCTATTTCGATCTTCCTTTTTCTTTTTGCCGCTATGAGCGCGTGCGCGGCGGTGTGAGAAAAGCATGAATTTGCGGTACGGCAATAGAACAAAGGAGAACCCTTATGTATAGAATCATAACGAAGAGAAAACTTGCGGAGCAGATTTGGTTCATGGATCTTGAGGCACCGCGTGTCGCGGGGAAATGTCTGCCGGGTGAGTTTTTGATTGTAAAAATCGATCGCTACGGAGAGCGCATTCCGTTGACTGTCTGCGACTATGATCGGGAGAAGGGGACCATTGCCATTGTATTCCAAGTGGTAGGCTCAAGCAGCGCACGTATGGCGGAGCTGGAAGTGGGAGATTGCTTTGAAGATGTTGTGGGACCCTTGGGACGTCCGTCGGAGCTCACCCACAAGACAGCGAAAGAACTTCAAAAGATGAACATTCTTTTTGTCGCCGGCGGTGTCGGCACGGCACCGGTCTATCCGCAGGTCAAGTGGCTCAAGGAGCAGGGCGTCGTCGCGGATGTTGTGCAAGGTGCAAAGACCAAGGATTTGGTGATACTTGAAGAGGAGATGCGGGCGTTGGTCGGAGATCATCTTTACATCACCACCGATGACGGTTCCTACGGTTTCCACGGCCTTGTTACCGCAAAGGTAGAAGAGTTGGTGGAAAAGGAGGGCAAGCACTACGATCTCTGCGTTGCCATCGGCCCGATGATTATGATGAAGTTTGTCTCCTTGCTCACCAAGAAACTCGGCATTCCGACCATTGCCAGCATGAACCCCATCATGGTGGACGGCACCGGTATGTGCGGTGCATGTCGACTGATTGTCGGCGACGAGGTAAAGTTTGCCTGCGTGGACGGTCCCGAATTCGACGCGCACCTCATTGATTTCGATCAGGCGATGAAGCGAGCAAGAATGTACGCGAGCGAAGAGGGGCGAGAGTATCTCAAGTACAAGGAAGGAAAGACGCACCACGGCGGCTGCGGAAATTGCGGAGGTCAGCAGTAATGGACATGATGAAGAGAGTCCCGATTCGGGAGCAGGCACCGGAAGAACGCGCACACAACTTTGAGGAGGTCTGTCTCGGTTACACCGAAGAAGAGGCGAGAGCGGAGGCGTCGCGCTGTCTGAATTGCAAGAATCCGCGCTGTGTTGCCGGATGTCCCGTGTCGATTGATATTCCGGGCTTTTTGCAGCAGGTCATTGCGGGACAGGAAGCAAAGCAGCCGGGATTATTGCGGAGAGTTCCGCGCTTCCGGCGGTTTGCGGTCGTGTCTGCCCGCAGGAGACCCAGTGCGAAGGCGTTTGCATTCGCGGTATTAAGGGCGAGCCGGTTGCAATCGGCAAGCTCGAGCGCTATGTCGCGGACTGGGCGCGTGAGCATAACCTTGAACCGGAGAACCATTCCGAGAAGAACGGACAGCGCGTTGCTGTCATCGGTGCGGGCCCCGCGGGACTTACCTGTGCCGGGGAACTTGCAAAACTCGGCTACGAAGTCAAAATCTTCGAGGCACTCCATGAGCCGGGCGGTGTGCTGGTCTACGGTATTCCGGAGTTCCGTTTGCCGAAGGACACGGTAGTGGCCCACGAAGTGGAGAACGTGAAGAAACTCGGTGTTGAGATTGAGACCAACACCATAGTCGGCAAGTCTGTCTCCGTGGACGATCTTCTGGATCACGAGGGCTACGATGCTGTCTTCATCGGATCCGGAGCAGGCCTGCCGATGTTCATGCACATTCCGGGTGAGACTGCGAGCGGTGTGTTCTCGGCCAACGAGTTCTTAACGCGCAACAATCTCATGAAGGCTTTCCGTGAAGATTACGACACGCCGATTTTTGCGGGAAAACGCGCAATTGTGGTCGGCGGCGGAAACGTCGCGATGGACGCGGCGAGAACGGCGCTCCGACTCGGCGCTGAGACGCACATTGTTTACCGTCGTTCGGAGGCGGAGTTGCCCGCACGTGTCGAAGAAGTGCACCACGCGAAGGAAGAGGGCGTTATCTTCGATTTGCTGACCAACCCGGTCGAAATACTGGAAGACGAGAACGGTTGGGTCAGAGCGGTTCGTGTGATTCATATGGAACTCGGGGAGCCGGATGCGTCCGGAAGAAGAAGGCCGGTTGAAATTCCGGGCTCGGAGGAGGAGATTCCGGCAGATACAGTCATCATGGCACTCGGCACCTCTCCGAACCCGCTGCTTGCCTCCACGACCGAAGGCCTTGATACCAATCGCTGGGGCTGCCTGGTCGCGGACGAAAAGAGCGGGCAGACAACGCGCGAAGGCGTGTTTGCGGGCGGCGATGCCGTAATCGGTGCCGCTACCGTAATTCTCGCGATGGGAGCGGGAAGCAGGCGGCGCGCGGCATTGATGAATATCTCAAAGCAAAACGCGCGTGATTGTTTTCTGTTCGGATATAGTGTATAATAGTCGCGGAACTTAACCCCGATACTTTTGTGCATTTGCACGAGCGGAGGACAGAGGAGGAAAGGTACATGAGTAAGCTTGATTTAAGCAAGTATGGCATTACCGGGACAACAGAAATCGTACACAATCCGTCGTATGAGTTGCTCTTTGAAGAGGAGACCAAGGCGGGTCTTGAGGGCTTCGAAAAGGGACAGGTAACCGAACTGGATGCTGTCAATGTGATGACGGGTATCTACACGGGACGATCCCCGAAAGATAAGTTCATTGTCATGGACGAGAACTCCAAGGATACGGTCTGGTGGACCTCCGACGAGTACAAGAATGATAACCACCCGGCTTCCGAAGAGGCTTGGCACGCGGTCAAAGAGCTCGCAAAGAAGGAACTCTCCAACAAGCGCCTCTTCGTGGTCGATGCTTTCTGCGGCGCAAACAAGGACACCCGCATGGCGGTACGCTTCATTGTCGAAGTGGCGTGGCAGGCACACTTTGTGACCAACATGTTCATCAAGCCGACGGCGGAAGAGCTCGAGAACTTTGAGCCGGACTTCATTGTCTACAACGCGTCGAAGGCGAAGGTTGAGAACTACAAGGAGCTCGGTCTCAACTCCGAGACCGCTGTTGTCTTCAACATCACGACCAAAGAGCAGGTTATCCTGAACACTTGGTACGGCGGTGAGATGAAGAAGGGTATGTTCTCGATGATGAACTACTATTTACCGCTTCGCGGCATCGCTTCGATGCACTGCTCGGCGAATACCGATATGGATGGCAAGAACACCGCAGTGTTCTTCGGTCTCTCCGGTACCGGCAAGACCACGCTTTCCACGGATCCGAAGCGCCTTCTCATCGGCGATGATGAGCACGGTTGGGATGATTCCGGCGTGTTCAACTTTGAGGGCGGTTGCTATGCAAAGGTCATCAACCTCGACAAGGAGTCCGAGCCGGATATCTACCGCGCAATTCGCCGTGACGCTCTTCTGGAGAACGTGACGGTCGATGCAAACGGCAAGATTGATTTCACCGATAAGAGCGTTACGGAGAACACCCGCGTGTCTTATCCGATTGATCACATCGAAAAGATTGTTAAGCCGATTTCTCACGGACCGGCAGCGGAGAACGTGATTTTCCTTTCGGCAGATGCATTCGGTGTATTGCCGCCGGTTTCCATTCTGACGCCGGAGCAGACCAAGTACTACTTCCTGTCCGGATTTACGGCAAAGCTCGCAGGTACCGAGCGCGGCATCACCGAGCCGACCCCGACCTTCTCTGCTTGCTTCGGCCAGGCTTTCCTGGAGCTTCATCCGACCAAGTATGCGGAAGAGCTCGTGAAGCGCATGGAGCAGAGCGGTGCGAAGGCATATCTCGTGAATACCGGTTGGAACGGCAGCGGTAAGAGAATTTCGATCAAGGATACGAGAGGTATCATCGATGCCATCCTGAACGGCGATGTTCTGAAGGCGCCGACCAAGAAGATTCCGTTCTTCGATTTTGAAGTCCCGACCGAGCTTCCGGGTGTGGACCCGTCTATCCTGGATCCGAGAGATACCTATGCGGACGGCGAGAGTGGACCAAGAGAGCCAAGGATCTCGCAGAGCGTTTTATCAAGAACTTTGCAAAGTATGAGGGGCAATGATGCCGGCAAGGCACTTGTTGCGGCAGGCCCGAAGACCGAGGCATAAGCAGTGCAACAAAAAAGGAACTGTGCAAACGCACGGTTCCTTTTTTGTTGCCTGTGAGTCGCATTTGATGGCGGCAATAGATTACATAAAAATAATTATGTAAATAGAAGGAGCGGAAAAGAGTTTCTCCGGAGTTTGGACAAACGAATGGAAAGATACTGCGTTTTAAACATTCGAAGAAAAATCACTTCAATGACGGTAAGTGCTTTGCCATGAAGCAGTTTATTTTATACGCTTTATAATAAGGAAGAAATAGAACTCAAAATTGCTGAATAAGAGACGGAAATTAAAATGGGGACGGAAAAAAGAAAGTTGTCATTTTTACCGGCTTTTGGGAAAACTGACAGAATTTTGGAAAGAGATGTGAAATGCTGTGTTTTTTGCACAAAAGAAGGGAGAAAGAGAAAAGGGAGAGCAACAAAACGCAGTGTGGACGCCTGTTTGGAGCATCTGTGGCAAGTTGACTTTTTGAAGGCGCATTGCTATCATAACTTGCGTATAACGGAGGAGATGGAGATGAGAGTCGTTTTTTCGCTTTTGATGGATAACACACCCGGCGTTTTGAGTCGCATTGCCGGACTGTTTACACGAAGAGGGTATAATATCGAGAGCATTACGGCCGGGGTCACCGCAGATCCGCGTTACACGAGAATGACGGTTGTATCAAACGGAGACGATGATGTGCTGGAGCAAATCGAGAAGCAGATTCGCAAACTCGAGGATGTCAAAGATATCAAGCGTCTGCCGGAGGACAAGAGCGTTTACCGTGAACTTATGATGGTGAAAATTCGGGCCAATGCGGATCAGAGAGAATCGGTTCATGCGGTGGTACAGATTTTCCGCGCGAGCATCGTGGATGTCGCAAAGAGCTCTCTGACCATTATGCTGACCGGAGATCAGAAAAAACTGGATGCGTTGCTCGCTTTGCTGGAAGAGTACGAGATCCTGGAACTTGCGCGTACTGGCATTACGGGGCTCGCGCGCGGCGCGGATGATATCAAGTATCTGCCTTAAGTAAGGTTATCAGAGCCGGATTCTTTCGCGGACTGAGAGTCGCAGAATTCGTTCTTTTTTGATAATGCGTTTGTTGCACAAAACGGATGGAACAGATGGAGGAGAATAAAATGGCACTGAAGATTTATTATCAGGAAGATTGCGATGTTTCTGTTTTAAAAGGGTCACAGAGTGGCAATCATCGGCTACGGCAGCCAGGGTCATGCGCATGCACTGAACCTGAAGGATTCCGGAGTTGAAGTTTGTGTCGGTCTCTACGAAGGCTCCAAGTCGAGAGAGAAGGCTGAAAAGCAGGGCATTACCGTTAAGACCAATGCCGAGGCTGCTAAGTGGGCAGATATCATCATGATTCTGATCAACGATGAGCTGCAGGCGGATATGTACAAGAAAGATATTGAGCCGAACCTTGAAGAGGGCGATATGCTCATGTTCGCGCACGGCTTCAACATTCATTACGGCCTCATCACCCCGCCGAAGTTTGTCGATGTCACGATGATTGCGCCGAAGGCACCGGGCCACACGGTTCGCAGCGAGTTCCTTGAGGGCAAGGGCGTTCCGATGCTGGTTGCTGTCGAGCAGGATGCAAGCGGCAAGGCATTGGAGAAGGCACTTGCTTACGGTGCGGCAATCGGCGGCGCGAGAGCAGGCCTGCTTGAGACCACCTATCGCATCGAGACGGAGACCGACCTCTTCGGTGAGCAGGCGGTTCTTTGCGGCGGTGTTTGCGCGCTGATGCAGACCGGCTTCGAGACCCTGGTGGAAGCGGGCTACGATCCGAGAAACGCATACTTTGAGTGCATCCACGAGATGAAGCTTATTGTCGATCTCATCTACCAGTCCGGTTTCGAGGGCATGCGCTATTCGATTTCGAACACCGCTGAGTTCGGTGACTACATCACCGGACCGAAGATCATTACCGAGGAGACCAAGAAGGCAATGAAGAAGGTTCTTGCCGACATTCAGGACGGAACCTTCGCAAATCAGTTCTTGGTTGATATGAGCCCGGCCGGTCGTCAGGCACACTTCAAGGCGATGCGGAAGAAGGCATCCGAGCATCTCTCCGAGTCTGTCGGTAAGGAGATCAGAAAGCTTTACAGCTGGAACAATGAAGACTCCAAGCTGATTAACAACTAAAGGTAGAGACAGAAAAAGAGCGATGGAAGTGTCTGTTCCAGCGCTCTTTTTTTATTCAAAAAGCCTACATAAATATAGAGAAAGTTTACAATTTGTTTACAGTTTTGTCATTGTCATAGACGAACGGACACATTTAAGGTATGCTCTTCTGCAGATATCTCAGCGTCGATGCAAAAAGGGTTTCAGAGGTAAGGGCTATGAGAGACAAAGCGGATTTGATGATCAAATGCCTTGAGTTCCTGCAGAAGGATAGTTCCCGGAAGGGAATAGAGCGCATTTTGCGTACGGTGTCGCGATATTTCAATTTACCGGCACTCGCACTCATTCTTGTGCAGGGCGGGACAGAAGAGCGCATCAGCTATCGCGCGCCGTATCATAAGAAGATTCGGTTTGCATTCCGATTGCCGCTGGAAAATCGGGGCAGAACCATGGGGGTTCTGTTGGTCGGATGCAGCTCCTTCTTTCAGCACTTGTTCATCCGTAAATTTTGCCGTTCCTTGGCATTGTTGTTTGCCCTGGAACTCGGCAATCAGAAACGCGAGCAGACCCTGCGCCGGGAAGCGCGTTTGGATTCCAATCTGGAGATACACAATCGAAATGCTTTGGAAGTAAAGAAGGCGGTGCTCAGGAAGCGAAATGCACCGCGTTCCGTAGCTGCGATTTATTTGGATTTGAATGGCTTGAAGGAGATTAACGATCGCCACGGACATGAGGCGGGAGATCAAATGCTCCGACGGGCGGTGGACTTTTTCGCCGCCTTTTTCCCGCGCGAACATATATTCCGCGCCGGCGGAGATGAGTTTGTGATTTTGGAATCCGGACTTCAGAAAGAGGAGTTCCGCGCACGCGCAAAGGAGTTACAGCAGGCGCTTTCGGCCAATACAACCCGAAGGCAGCAATGGGGACTGCTTGGCGTGCGAGAGAGCGCTTTGTCGAAGAAGCAATCAAAGAGGCGGATCACAATATGTACCGCGATAAAAACAGCACACGGGGGCATGACCGCGTGACGCTTAGAAGACAGCTATAAATCACTGTAATAAAGGGGAGACGCATGGTATTTTCGAGCATCACTTTTTTGCTTTATTTTTTGCCGATTACTTTTTTGGGCTATTATCTTTTTGCGTTTTCTCGGCCGCTGCAGAACATATGGTTGGTAATCGTCAGCCTCGGTTTCTATGCCTGGGGCGAACCGATTTACGTGTTCTTGATGCTGGCGTCCATAACTTTTTAACTGGCTTTTCGGTCTCATGTTGATGTTGATTCGGAAAGACAATGTGAAGGCGCGCCGTCTGGTGTTGATTGCAGCCTGTGTCTTAAATCTCGGCATGCTCGGTGTTTTTAAGTATGCCGGCTTTGTGGTTGAGACCGTGAACGGTATTATGGAGCGCCCTTTCTTACCCTATCCCAACATTGTTTTGCCCATCGGTATTTCGTTCTTTACCTTTCAGGCTCTGTCCTATGTCATTGATGTCTATATGGGCAGTGCGGAGCCGCAAAAAAATCTCCTCGATATTGCACTTTATGTCGCTTTCTTCCCGCAGCTCATTGCGGGTCCCATTGTCAAATATTCGGCAATCGCGGAACAAATCAAGAATCGTCGCACGGATCTCAGTATGTTGACGGAAGGTATTTGCCGTTTTTCGGAGGGCTTCTGCAAAAAGATTCTGATCGCAAATAATCTTGCGGTCGTTGCCGACACGGTATTCAACCTGACCAAGGGAGGCGATACCTCAATCCCGGTGCCCATGCTCCTCGCCTGGCTCGGCGCGGTGAGCTATATGTTCCAGCTCTATTACGACTTCAGCGCATATTCCGACATGGCAATCGGTCTGGGACTTATGTTCGGTTTCCGCTTTCTCGGAAAACTTCCGCTATCCCTTTGTGAGTCGTTCCATCCGAGAGTTCATGACGCGCTGGCACATCAGTCTGGCTTCTTGGTTCAGTCAATATGTATACAAACCGCTCGGCGGTGCGAACACCAAGAAGAAAGACGTGATGATTCGTAACCTCTTCATTGTCTGGCTTTTGACCGGACTCTGGCACGGAGCAAACTGGACCTACATCTGGTGGGGACTCTATTTCTTCATCTTAATTGTGTTTGAGATTGCGTTCCGGCTCGATGAGCGAGAAGGCCACGAGGTGCTTCGCCATGTCTATGTGGTTATTGCGACTGTATTTGCCATGGTAATTTTCCGCTGCGAGACGGGAGAGCAGATGTCCCTCTTTTTTGCGGATCTCTTCGGACTCGGCGGAAACGGTTTTTACAGTCCCGCGGTTGTCATGTTCCTCAAGGAGTACGGCATTTCTTTGATTGCAGCGATTCTGTGTGCACTTCCGCTTCGAAACTATATCTTGGAAAAGACCGAGGACAGCGAGGGACATGAGATTTTCTACCGGAGTTGCGCTGCGGTTTACGTCATCGGACTCGGCGCATGCATGGTGTTTTCCATCGCAATCCTTGCAAAGGGCGGTTACAACCCGTTCATTTACTTCAACTTCTAAGGAGCAGACGATAAGATGAAACGATATCAAGCAGTCTTCTCGGCGCTCTTTCTCACGGGGCTTTTTTCGCTCTCAGCGTTGAACTTGTACCGGGAGAGAGCTGTACTCAAAACAAAGATCGATGGTATTGCTCGCCCCAAGGCAGCTTCCGAACTGAAAAGCTACACGCGGCAATTGGACGGTGTGCTCTCGCAGACGCTGGTCGGCGGACACCGCTGGAATGAGCTTTACGGAACTGTGTATCGCGCACTCGGAAAGAATGAGGAGAACTCGTTCAAGTATGTGCGCGACAAGGACTCCGTACTCTATGCGGGAAACTTCTATAACACCTCGAATCTCAGCGCACCGGGAATTGCGGGGCGTATGCGTCGCCTGCAGGATAGCTTAAAGGACAAAGGAACCAAGCTCGTGGTCATCATGTATCCGACCAAATATCGGGAGGATTGGTCTCGGGGCTACTACGGCATCCCCTACAACAACTTTAATGCCTACGGCGATGAGGTACTTCGCTACTTAAGACGCTATGATGTGGATTATATCGATGTGCGCGATGTGTTTCGCGAGGCCGATATGAAGGCGACGGAGATATTTTATCGCACGGACCACCACTGGACGGTACCTTCCGCCTTTTATGCGACGGGCAAAATCGTAGATCACTTGAATCGGAAGTACGATGCGAATTTGGACCCGGACGGCTTCTATCGAGATCTCAACAACTACACAATCGAGACCTACGCCAATATCTACATGGGGTCGCAGGGAAGAGATGCGGGACAGATTTATTCCGGAGAGTTGGATGATTACAGCTTTATCTTCCCCAAGTTTGACACGCAGTACCACTATTACTGCCGTTATCGCGGTGGTAGAGAAGGCTCGGCTGAGGGCGATATGGAGCAAGCTCTGATTTCGCGCAAATATCTGAATAAGAAGGATCTCTATGATCGAGAGATGAACAACGGCTATATTCAGGGTGTCGTTCGTTTCGATCAGATCGACAATAAGTTGAATCCGGACGGTCCGTCGGCGCTCTTTATCCGAGATTCCTATTCTTCTCCGGTTGCCACCTTCCTTTCGCCGATGTTCTCGCGCATTGAGTTACTCTGGTCGCTGCACTATAACCCGAGCGGAAAAGGCAGTATTCCGGAGATGCTCGAGTCTAAGCATTTCGACTATGTCTTTGTGGCGCTTGCGCTGGATAACTTCACCAACGAGGGAACGCCTTTCTATATTGAAGATCCGAAGGCGGCCGAAAACGGTGATGAAGATGTAATCGGGCAGGGCAAGGATCCTGCCGCACAGTGAGAGAGGAGGAGAGAAGCCAATGAGCATTGCGGCAGAAGTCAGCCGTGTGGAACGAAAGTTTGTCTTGCCGGTGAAAGTCGCCGAGGACCTCTACGGGCGACTACGCCTACTCTTGCCGGGAGATCCGTTTCAAGGGTATGAGCCTTATACTGTCCGTTCGCTCTACTTTGACTCGTTTTACAACGAGGACTATGTAGATAAGATGGACGGACTTGAGTATCGAAAGAAGATACGAATCCGTATCTACAGCCCGGACGACAAAAAGGCTAAACTTGAACTCAAACAGAAGCAGGGCGAAAATCAACATAAGCTATCGCTCAGCATCACGCGGGAGCAGGCGTATGAAATGATTGCCGGTAACTATGATTGTCTGCTTCGAGAGGGCTCTGAACTCGCAGAGAATATCTACGGTATCATGGTAAAAGAGCAGTATCGACCGGCGGCCTTGATTCAGTATCAGCGCAGGGCCTTTGCGGTTCCGGTCAACAGCATACGCATTACCTTTGACAGTCACATTGAGACGGCGGAAGGAAATTTTGATTTATTCTCGAAGAGCCCGGCCCTGTTTTATCCGGCGGACAGTCAGAGTTTTGAAGTGCTGGAAGTGAAGTACAATCATTTTTTGCTTGGTTACATCAAGGATGCGCTGCAGCTTGCCGACCTCACGGAGGAAAGCTATTCCAAGTATGTTGCGGGCAGACGTTACGGTTTGTTGCCGGTTATCGGCAGAATGTAAAGGGGGAGAATTATGAGAAACGCACTGTATCAGTATTTATCCGCGCAGTCGGGGACGCTGTCCACCGGCGAGATTCTGATGAGCTTCATCGCAGCCATCATCATCGCGGTGGTCATCTTTGTCAGCTATCAGTTTTCGCATGCGGGAACTGTCTATAGCGCCAAGTTCAATGTGTCTCTGGTCATGCTGACCATTGTGACGACGCTGGTCATGAGTGTAATCGGAAATAACGTTGCGCTGTCTCTCGGTATGGTCGGTGCGCTCTCTATCGTTCGTTTCCGTACCGCAATCAAAGATCCCAGAGATACGGCTTATATTTTCTGGTGCATCGCTGCGGGTATTTGCTGCGGTATTCAGGACTTTAAAATTGCCGGAATCGGTTCGGGTGTCATTTTCCTTGTTCTTCTGGTGCTCGGCAATGTGCGCTCCAATGACCGTTATCTGTTGATTGTTCGCGGAAACGGCAAGAGTGAGGAGGTCATGAAGACCATCAACGAGTACTATGAGCACAAGGCACAGTTCCGCGTGGACAACTCCGAGAAGGACAGAACGGAACTCATCTATGAGATTTCCGGAAAGCTTCGTGAGAAGTGCCTGCAGAAGCACGAGGGCAGAGAAATCAAGGATGTGCTCTTCCGCTTGGAGGGCGTTGAGGCGGTACACCTCGTCTGCCAGAACGACGAGATTACGCGCTGATCGGGCGGTACAATGAGAATACCAACAAAGAAGACACTGGTAGCGGCAGGTATTGTCACGGCAGTGCTGGCCATTTTTGTGTTTGTCTTTTCCTATGTCAAAGCAGCGCTTTCCATGCACTATCGCAGCTACCAGCATGAGGTACATCAGAACGCGGACAGCAGCTTGGGACCCGACAGTATGCCGGGAGACGGAAGTGTGGATGTCGCGAGCTTTGAGACGCATCTTCCGATTGTTGTCCTCGATATGAACGGTGACGAACCCAAGGATATTTATCATATGGTCGGCACCGCGCAAAAACGTGAATATCGGGATCCGAATGTAACGGATCCTTGGATTCCCGTGACCTTTACCCTGGTCGACAATGCAAATGACCACAATAAGATTACAGATGCGCCTTCCTTTGTAAATCACGGTAAGATTAAGCTCCGCGGTGCTTCTTCACGTTCCTTCCAGAAGAAGCAGTACGGCATTAAGTTATTGGACGATGAAGGGCAGGAGTTGGAAGCGCCGCTACTTGGCATGGATGCGGATGAAGACTGGGTGCTTTCCAACAGTATTTTGGATGCAAGCCAGATTCGCAATTACACCGCATATAATCTCGCGGGACAGCTTATGCCGTTTACGCCGGAATGCCGTTTTGTGGAGATGTTCATCAAGGATGGCGACAACTATAATTATCGCGGTCTCTACCTCTTGACCGAGCCGGTCAAGCAGGGGAAGGGCCATGTCGATATCCAGGATTACAATCCGCGAGACAAGCGCCCGGCTGTTATTCTGGTGCGCGATCGAGCGGATGATACAAAGACAACGCTTTCGACCTGGGCTTCCGACCAGCAGCTTACTTACGGCTGGTTTACGGTGAAATATCCGAAGGAGGAACTGCTCACGCCGGAAGTGATTCAGAAACTGGAAACGCAGCTCACGGAAATCGAAAAGACGCTCTACAGCGACAACTATCGTCAGTTTTTGAGCTATCCGCATCTCATCAACCTGCCTAGTTTTATTGATTACTTTGTGATTAACGAGTATTTCATGAACTATGACTCGGGTGACAACTCGACCTATTATTATGAGGATCCCGCTCACCAGCTCAGCATGGGTCCGCTATGGGATTACGATAACTGCTGGGACAACTATAAGTTTGCGGCAGGCGGCGCAGAGTATATGGTCATGCCGGAGCGTCCCTGGTTTGAGCGCATGGTTCAGGACCCGGATTTTAATGCGAGAGTGGTGAGTCGCTACCGTGAACTGCGAAAGGGCATTTCTCCGATCGAAACATCATGCAGTTTATTGACAATACGGTAGCGTATCTCGGCAACGCATCTAAACGAGATCGCAGTCGATGGAGAGAAGTCTACTTGGAGAATCATCAGTTGGCATTGGTGGAAGAGGGACACGGTTATGTTATAGACCGGAACCGAGACACTTATGAGGAAGAACTGGTGCGTCTCAAGGATATGATTAAGGGGCACGGCAAGTGGCTGGACCTTTACATGGATGACTATCTGAACGGTTTTATCAAAGAGCCGCTTGCGGAGCGCAGTCGAGAAACCTACGCGAACATTGCGCTTGCCTTCCTGTTAATCTTCATTGCGTCCGCCTACCTTCTGGGCAAGAGAGTGAAATAAACATGTACGAGAAACACGAATTCAAACTGATTACCGAGAAGATTCCGCTTTATACACCGCCGGATGAGACGAATATCAGCGAGAAGAAAAAACAGCCGATGTATCTCGCCTGGATTGTGGGACTTATTATCGTGGCCTACGGCGGTTGGCGGTTGTTTTTTACCCTGCCTTCCGTGTCACAGTACGGCTGGATTGCATTTGTCGGTGGTATTTTTCTGCTGCTTGCGGAGTTGTTCTCCTCATATGAGGCGTTGACCCACTATCTTTCGCTCCGCAATGTGTATGAGCCGGAGATGCCGGTGGTGCCGCACGAACTCTTTCCGGATGTCGATGTCTTTATCTCGACCCACAACGAGGAGACCGATATTCTGTTTAAAACGGCAAATGCTTGCGCAGCCATGGACTACCCGGACAAATCCAAGGTCCATGTGTTCCTCTGTGACGACACCGACAGACCTGAAGTGGCAGCACTCGCGAAGGAACTCGGCGTGGGCTACTTCGGACTCAGCAACAACAAGCATGCGAAGGCGGGTAATATCAACAATGCGTTGAGCCGCACGAGTTCGCCGCTGATTGCCACCTTTGATGCCGACATGATCCCGAAGAGCAACTTCTTGATGGAAGTGGTGCCTTATTTCTTTCTCCCGATCATGGAGAAGAAGGAAGACGGCACTTGGGTCGTGAAGCCGGAGGAAGAGCAAAAGAACTGCGGAAAAATCGGCTTTATTCAGACACCGCAGGTCTTTTACAATGCCGATTTGTTCCAGTACAATCTCTATGCGGAGAAGCGTGTCCCGAACGAGCAGGACTATTTCTTCCGCGAGGTAAACCTCGGCAAGAACCGCACCAATGCGGTGCTCTATGCAGGTTCGAACACGATAATTTCCCGTGAGGCCCTCGAGGGTGTCGGCGGCATTGCGACCGGAACCATTACCGAGGACTTTGAGACCGGACTTCGTATCGAGGCCTTGAATTTTCGCTGCTATGCCGTGAAGAAGCCTCTTGCACAGGGACTTGCGCCGATTACCATCGCCTCGCTGATTAAGCAGCGTGTGCGCTGGGGGCGAGGCTGTATTTATTCGCTGCGAAGAATTCACCTGTTGACCAATCCGGCTTTTTCTCTGAACTTGAAACTGAGCTACTATGCCTGCCGTGTTTACTGGGAGAGCTTTTCCAGGCGTTTGGTCTATATTCTGTCGCCTGTACTCTTTTTGCTGCTCGGCATACCCTTGGTCGTGATGAATCTAAAGCAGCTTATCTTCATATGGCTGCCTTATTACATCTGCTACAGTTACCTGCTGAAGAAGGTCAGCTCGGATATCCGAGACACACGTTGGAGCAATACGATTGATACGATTATGTTCCCGTATCTCCTGATTCCGATTTGGGCAGAGTTCTTCCACATCAATGAGAAGAAGTTTCGGTCACGGCGAAGTCACGTTCTTGGAATGACAACAACGAGTTTTATCTTGCGATTCCGCATATTTGTCTCTTGGTGGTCTCGCTGGTCTCGTTGCTCTTTGCGGTGCAACAGCTCATCATCAATCGCGCCTTCGGTTTGATCATCATCATTATGTGGATGCTCATTAACTCCTTCAGCCTCTTGATGGCAGTCTTCTTTATGCGCGGCCGTGTCAACGAGCGAGAGTTTGAGCGCTTTGACTGTGATCTTCCGCTGGAGGTCAGAGCCGAGGCGGAGAGCGAGGACTGCTTCAAGGCGCGCGTGGTCAATATTTCCGAGGGCGGTTTTGCCTTTGAGAGCAAGGAGGCGCTCCCGATTCCGACCGAGCGTGGTACCGTACTTCATTTCGTGATTGAAGACCGGAAGTACCGTGCCCATGTCAGCGGTAAGATAGTCGCTGTCAGCAAGCCGAAGCGCGGCAAAGTATGGACCTATCGGGTGCAGCGCATCGGTGAAATGAGTACTGCGGAAAAGCGGGAGTTCTTCCAGATTGTGTACGACCGTTTGAATCCCCCTGCCGGAAACACTTGCGGAGGACACGAGTTATTTCGATGATATGCTTCGTGCGATGGAAGAGGGCAGCAAGGACAGAGAGCCGCAGCGCAGAACTATGCCGCGTTTCCGCATCAGAAGTAAAGAGACTCTCGAAAACGGCGTTGTCGTCATGATTGAAGATCTGAACTTCAAATATGTCCGTGTACGCTTGGTCAAGGGGGATGAGATTCCGGATCGTTTCGTGCTTTTCCGGGAGAGCGAATACCCGATTTCGTGTGAGAAGAGTGATATGCGCGAGGGGCTGTACAGCATCCTGAACAGTGAGGCGCTGCTCGAAAATCAGGCGTTTTTGGACAAACTAAAGGAATGGGGAAAGAAATGAGCACAGCAAACAAAAACATCATGGAAGACCGGTATCGTTGTGCTCGCCGGCGTTCTGGCATCTGTCTTTGTCGGCGGCTGCTTTTACGCAAGAGCAGAGGAAGGTTGGAAGGGTGTCAGTGCCTACGGACAGCTCAGTGTTCGAGACGGAAAACTGTACAGCGCAAAGGCGAATCAAAATGTACAGCTGCGCGGTATTTCGAGCCACGGACTCAGCTGGTATCCGGAGTTCACGAGCCGTGAAGCATTACACACGGTGAGGGAGTGGGGCGCTAATTTGTTCCGCGCTGCGATGTACACGGATCAGGAGGGCGGCTATCTCTATGAACCGGATGCTGCGAAGGCAAGGCTCTATACGGCGGTGGACAATGCACTTGCGGAAGATATGTACGCGATTGCCGATTGGCATACCTTGTACGATAAAAACCCGCTTGACCATGTGAAAGAGGCAAAAGCATTTTTCGGCGAAGTCTCTGCACGCTACGGAAACAATCCCGGTGTCATTTATGAAATTTGCAACGAGCCGAACGGCGACACGAGCTGGGCGGATGTGAAACGCTATGCGGAGCAGGTGATTCCCGTTATCAGGAAAAATGCGCCGAATGCGATTATATTATGCGGAACGCTGGATCATTCCGCAAATTTGGAAGGCCCGCTGAACGATCCGATTGCGGATCCGAATCTCATGTATAATCTTCACTTTTACTCGGATGTATCCAAAGAAAAACACTTTAATTCCGTTTATGAGGAGAAGTTGATTCGGGCAAAACTCCCCATCTTCGTAAGTGAGTGGGGAATCGAATACGGCAAGCTCGATGATGCGCATATCAAGAGTCCTAGAGATAGTCGCCTTTCTTTTCAGGAGGCCAAAGAATTTGCGGCTTTTTTGAAAAAGAACGAAATATCCTGGACCTATTGGTCGCTTTCCAACAAGGCAGAGGCGCACAGCATTGTATTGCCGAGTTCCAAGAAGAAGAGCGATTGGGAGAGCAAGGATTTGACACCTTCCGGTATCCTGGTCCGCAGTCTGCTCTCGCATAAGGAGAACTGAGTTGAAGAGCAAACATCTATTTTCTTTGGCGTCCGTAGCGATGTTTGTAATCGTCATCGCGTTCGGTGTTCGAATTTACCGGGTGGGTGGCAGTGTGCGCAAGGAGAAGGCGCATTGGAAGAAGTTGGATCGCATTCTCAGCGAAGCGAACTTCGAAGGGGAGCTACCTGCTTGCAAAAGACGGCAAGATCCTCATCTCAAGCGGAAGAGGAGATCTTTCTTACGATAAAAAGAAGGTTCCCGATGAGAAAAGCCAGAGTACCGATCCGGAGAACGATCCCAACAAAATCGGGCGTGAGTCGACCGTTGCCATTAACTCGTTGACAAAGCAGTTTACCGGTGTTGCGATTTATCAGTTGGCAAACGAGGGCAAACTCTCACTGGATGCCACAATCGGAACCTATCTCAGTGATTGCCCCTACGGTGATCGCATCACCTTGAAACAGTTGCTCGAGATGAAGTCCGGTCTCCCGGATTACGCGTTGGAGCAAGCGCTGCGCGATAAATACGGCGACGAGATTTACAGCGGTATGGATCCGGCTTCGCTCCGTGCGGATATCATGGCCCTTACGCTCAAAGAAACGCCGGGGGAGAAGTTTGAATACACCAATACAAACTACTTCCTGCTTGGCCTTATTATCGAAAAAGTGAGCGGCGAGAGTTATGAGAACTATATCACCGCGCATTTGCTGAAACCGATCGGTATGCGTCACACAGGCTTTGACTGGAATCTCGCCGCGGTGCGGCCTTTCGATCCGAGTAAGCAAGGAGACGGCAGAGAGTTCTCGCATGTCTTTACGTTTTCGGCCGGTGAGATGACCTCGACGGTTCTGGATCTCTATCAGTGGCAGAAGTATCTTTACGGGGGCGGGTTCCCCGGTATTGTGCCGCAGGAACTGTTTACGGACGGCGGCTACCACATGGGCCTCAATGAAAAGGACGGTGTATTCCGCCATGCCGGCGCGACACATTTGTATCGCTCCAATATGCTTTATGATACGAAGACAGGAGATCAGGTCATTCTTCTCGGCAGAAGTCCGGAGAGCGATTTGAATGATTTGACGACTGCCTTAAAGAATGGATTGATGAGTTGGATGCAGCCCACTGAGTGGGTTTGTAATATCTGTTTTATTTCGGAAAGGAGATTTGTGATATGGAACGTGAAGAAGTGATTGAGAAGGTAATTGCGGTTATTCGCGATGTGATGGATGTGGCCCAGGTTGAGATTGATGAGGATACCGAAATGCAGGAGGACCTCAGCATCGATTCGCTGGACTTCTACAGTCTGCTCGGCGCACTGGAATCGAATTTCCACATCCGCATGCCGGAGAAGGAACTCGCAAATACCGAGACAGTCGGTGATGTTGCCGACGCTGTGATGCGTCGCATGGAGAAGTAAGTATGAATTTTGTCGGCGTATTAGAAGAAATCGTCGCTTGCTATCGGGAGAGAGAGGCATTTATCTGCCGAGACGCAGCGAGCGGCGAGTTGAGCAGTGTCAGTTTTGAGGGCTTTTGGTCTTCTGTTTCCCGCGCCGCGACGTATTGGACGGAGAAGCGAAAGGCTCTCCCGCAGGATGAGCCGTTCCGCGTGGGCATTGCGGCGGATAATTCCTATCCTTACTTTGTCGAGTATCTCGGTGTCATTGCCGCGGGCGGTGTCTTTGTTCCGTTGAACCAGAGCTTCGGCGCGGAACGTGTGTTGGAGTTTGCGGCGGAAATCGGCATTCCCTATATGTTGGCGGGGGCTGCGCAGCTTGCGGACAGCGAGTATGCGGCCGAACTTACGGCTGCGTATCCGCCGGGGCGTTTGTTGCCGCTCGATGAGGTCTTTGCGGCGAGCGAACAGTGCGAGCCGCTTACAAACTTGTACAAGGGCGAGCCGGATGACACGATACTCATGCTCCTTTCTTCGGGCACCAGCGGTCGCTCTAAGATTGTCGAGATTACAAACGAGAATCTTTCCGCGTATCCGAACGAAGTGTTTGAACAGCTTCGCCCGGCGCGTGAGAGCGGTGAGCTTCATCACTATGAGAATTTAATTGTGTTGCCGCTGTTCCACATCGGCGGTGTGATTCCGATTGTGGGCGAACTGGCGCGCGGTAACAGTCTTTTTATCAGCAATGCAAGGCAGTTCCTCCAGGATCTCGGTGCGCGTAAATTCGAGAAGCTCATTGTGGCGCCTGCCATGATGAAACGGATACTGGAACGCGCCGAGAAGAACGCAAAGGTTGCGGAAATCTTGGAAACCGTGCGAGAGGTACTTTGCCTCGGAGCGGCCATGAGCCCGGTGCTCATTCAGGCGCTGCACGATCGCGATATTTTACCTCGCACCTACTACGGACTCACCGAGACCACGGGAACCGTGACCTATCGCGGACCATATCGCGACGGTGCTTGCTGTACGGTTGCGGACTTCTGCGAGATCAAATCGAGGACGAGGAGATTTGTGTCCGCGGTAAGAATGTGATGAAGGGTTACTATAAGAACCCGGAAGCGACGGCGGAGGCCATTCGTGACGGCTGGTTCCACACCGGAGACCTGGGACGTATCGATGCGGACGGTTACCTCTATGTGACGGGACGTCGGAAAAATATTATCGTGCTCTCGAACGGTGAGAATGTGAGCCCCGAAGTTCTCGAGGACAAGATTTACGCGTGCCCGCTGGTTGATGAGTGCGTTGTCTATGCGGACGGAGAGGAGATTGCGGCGAACATCTTCTCGGTTGCGGCGGCAGCGGATGAGACTAAGGCCGAGGAAATCAGAGCTTTTGTCAAACAGCTGAACCGGACACTTCCGCGTGTCGAACAGATTCAAAAACTGAATCTTTCCGCAGAGGAACTTCCGAAAAACAGTACCGGAAAACTACTGCGATAACATAAAGAGTGCAGCGCTTCTCGTAAGCGCTGCACTCTTTTATAAATATGCCGATTTGAAATTCGAGTAAAATATCGGCTTTGTATATGATTTCGGTAGAAAGCTAAAATTGTATGTATAATAGTAAATAATCTGCATAATGTTTGGAAATGTAAGCAAAATAGTTTTTATTCAAAGCAGAGCTAGAGAATAAAAATCAATAAAAATTAAGAAGATTAACGCTGTTTGTAGACAGCGAATACAAGATTATGTTATTCTTTCCTAGGAAAATCAAGAATTAGTATAGATTATCGTTTTATATGCGGTCGCGGATAACCATTTGCGTCTGCGACAGAATTCTAAAAGGAGGATCGGAAGGCAGATGAAAGAATGTAGCAGAAGAGGCATATGGAGAGTTGTAGCGCTGCTCATGGCAGTGCTGTTGCTCGTGGAGTCGTTGCCTCTCAATGTGCTGGCGGCACCGCTTCGCCGCTACGGCACCGCGGGGAATAACAGTTATATTCCCCTGATTTCATCCGATGAGGATGATGAATACGACGAGGAGGATCGCGACGGAGATGTCATCGATGACAGAGAGTTCGGCGCGCTCGGTTTGTATGCGCTGAGCGGAGGTCGTCTCGCATCGATGAGCAATGCGTCCATGAGCAATGCGATGCTCATGACCTCTCTTCTTGCGATGCCGGCAACCGCCGCCAATGCTTACCGCAGCGGTGCGTGGTCCGGACCGACGGAAGGCGGTGTCTTGACCGCGGCGAATAACTACATTCGTCTTGACAGTGCAAATACTGTCTTGAAGCAGCCCTCCGACTTTGCCATCGGTAAATACGGAGAGCGTACCTTTAACCTTGAGTTCGGTGTGCGTCCGGAGGAGATTCCGGCGGCGGATCGTTCCAAGATCGGTATTGAGATTCTGATTCCGGCGGGATTCAATGTGCAGTCTGTTCCGACGCCGAGCGGTTCACCGTTTACGAAGCAGAATACGGCGGACGGTCAGGTCCTGATTGCAAAGCCGAATGCCTCGGTCGCAGGTGTGTCGGGTCAGATTACGCTGCAGCAGAATGCGTTGCAGCTCATCAACGATCTTGCACTCACGGAAGGAAAGTATCGTTTCCAGATTCGTGTGTTCAAAGATTACGGAACACCGCAGCAGACCTTGCTCACAACAACCAGTGAGACCATCGAGACAGCTTCGCTAAAGCTTGAAACGAGCAACCAAAATCCGACCTATACAATCACGAATGATTCGGACAGCTATTCTTGGATGCCGGGTGATATTTCGTTCGGCAATGTCGGTAGAAGAGCGGGGTCCACGAATTCGGGGATGACCAGCGCGGACAGCGATGCACAGATGTTGCTTGGTACCGGTAATTACAGCAATGACAACCTGGTTGCACATCAGCGCAGGGCTTCGAGGTCTCCGTGCATAAGACGGAAGGCTACATCGGTCCCGGTGCACAATTTGAGTTTAAGCTCCCGGATGAGGGAAATCTCTTTGAGAAGCGCGGCGTCATGTTCTACTGGTTTGAGAGCGACGACGGCATCAAACTGCCGGTGCGACACACGGGCGATTATAATTCGCCGCTGACTGCGACCGCGCCTTGGAGCGACGGTATATACCGCTTTGATGCGAATACGCTCTATACGCGATTCATCGGTACGGACTATGCCAAGGTGGAGAGACAAAACGCGAATGTATCCAATGTGGATCTGTTCCGCAAGGCCGGTACCTTCCATTTTATGTTTTTCCCGATTGTACGATATAACCAGCTTTATACGGGAGATTGGACGGCGACAAATCACACGGCGGCAGCGGGCTCTGAGTTCAAAGCGCCGGATAATGAGGATCTCGGTGATGTGACGGCAACGGGAACACCGCTTAAGTTCAATTTCATTCAGGGTACCCAGCCGATTACGCTGGATACGATTACCTTGTTGGATGCGGCGATTGCGGGGACGTTCAACGGCAACAATATTAATAGCCTGCCGCAGTACGATTCGACGCATCCGGAGTGGGCGGATTCCAGACTTTTGGAAGCGCAGGCTCGTTTTAACGACGGTGCGAATAACTTTAAAATTCAGGACGATCTGAAGGTTGTTTACGATTTCGGAGAGGAACTCGCGCCGGTTCACTTTGAGAATCTGGGCACGAGTAAGGATAACGGTCTCAGTTATCGCTTCTATATCAAAGATGCGGCAACCGGTGCCATCCGTTTAAAGACCATACTTGCGGAGGGACTTGCGGCAAATTATACGCCCCGCACGGTTTCTTACGACGGTGTAAACTACTCCGAGAATGCGGCTAGCATTGTGGACGGCACCGGTGTCACCGACTATGACTTCACCGAGGCGGATAACAGCTCAAACAAGGAGTACATTGCCCGCGTTGAAGTATTTAAAGATATTTACGGGTATAACACGCGTGGTGCGTACCAAAACCGCGACTATGCGAGTATTCCCGTGAACGTCTGGTTCAACTATAAGCTCCGCGCTTATCATCACAGAATGTCAAACGGGCAGGACATCCCGGATAATTTTGAGGCACATGTGAATCGGAGCATCAGCTCGAAGCAGATTCTGGAAAACGGCGGACAGCCGCTCACCAAGGTTGTCCCGATTAAGACGCGTCACTTGGTCGACCGTCTGGATGTGGTCCCGCTGAACACCTATGGCGTATTTGAGGTTAACAAACACGACGAAATCAACCCCATTATGCGTTTCGGTGTGACTAAGTATGCCGAGACCATGGATTATAATGTGGATTCGAACGGCAGCGCGTATGCATACGGAGATCCGAATTATAACCCGCCGGTCGTGGAAATTTCGGGTGACGGTGTCGGAATCACGGACCACCTCGAGAAGGCAAATCAGCGTCTTCTTGGTTTCTGGGATGAAAATGACGTGTATCATGATTTCCAGGCAGACGGTTTTGACCCGGATCAGCCGGCTTACCTGAAAGACGGCGTCAGCATGTACTCGGAGACCAAACTCACGGTCATGGGAGATCCGAACGATACCGGTACGTTTGAAGGCCAGGTCTATGACTTGGAGGCGATTTACAATCACTACGGTGTACACTATGCAAAGCGGCTTGTTATCGCGCAGGAAAAGTTAAATGACTGGAAGATAAGCGGTCTCTTTGAGACGCGCTGGACACGCCTTTCGCCAAGTATGTCGCACCCGGACATTTGAACTATGACAATGTAATCGGCACGAACGGTGCTGCGGATCTTCCGAAGCGCGTCAATGCCGAGGGCAGACTTTACTGCGAATACAGCGACTATAAGTCGGAGCGCGTCAACGGCGGTCCTCCGCACGATGCGAACAAGCCGGGCGGCATTCCGTCCGGTCACGGTACGGCTTGGCCGCAGACTTTACAGAGTGCTCAGTTTGTGCTCGGTGACAAGGCAAAGGGTATTTCGATCAAGGACTTTGATTACTACATCAACCCGTTTACGCCGGTCACGACCTACTACAAGCAGACCGACCTGGTAAACCCGGGAACGGCCTCCGAGTACAACCGCTCCAAGATGAAGGTCAACACACAGGGTCTCGGTGCGGATCAGAACGCCGAAGATGTTGTGGGCAGAAGAGAGATCGAACTCACGCGCATTGCAGTCGACAACAGCGATGTGCCGACAAACTATAATGTCATGACGAAGGCGCAGCTTGCGTATCGCAATGTGGTATACGATTTTGCGGGAACGGATTCGCGGCTCTTATCCCTCACGAATGTGGTGAGTTTCGGTCCCTTTACTTGGCAACCGTTATTCCTTGCCGTTTGAAATCGAATACACGCTTTCCGACGGTCAGACCAAGACTCTGACGGATATGGCGAAGTACTCTTACTCGCCGAATGCGCACGGACGTATGTTTGTGGAATTGCCGGATGTGGATATTGCCAACGGGGTCTATGTGACCGCACTGAAGGTAAAGGTTCCGAGTGACTACAACTGGGGCCAGAACATGCAGAAGTACGGAAAGGATCCGGCGGAGAATTCAAAGCGTATGCTGCCGGAAATTGGCCTCGGTATGTACAATGTCACTGTGCCGAAAAAATATCCGGGGACGAATGACAAAATCGGATCCGTCAGCGACCACGAGAGCGATGATTCCTATGACAAATTGACAGTGAAGGCTAAGCTTAGCTTCGAGGATGTCTTTGGCACGACCACTACCTATGATGCGACGGGAACGTCCGAGCGAATCGCGGGGCAGAGAGTACTGGTAGACAACCTCGGTATAAACGTGAGCTACGGGACCACCAATACCTATCAGGGTAATACGGTCCAGGTGGGACTCAACAATACCTTTACCGCCAGCGATACAAGTTCGTCCGTTGTGAAGGCGCAGGCATTGAAGATGCGCCCGACCTTCTACTATAAATCGATAAGAACTTTAACTATGTTGACGGTTCCCTCACGGCGACCGCCGGTCTTAAAAACAACAATAACCCGCCGGGCCTCAGTCCGCAGACGATTCCGTCCGGAGTTGTCGCTCACTTTGTGCCGGCAGGTACGGGCGCGGGCCAGTCCGGCAGTGATGACTACGGCATTCTTGCGGTTTCCTATGAGAATGTGCCCGAGGCATACCTTGCATCCGGTGAAGTTCAGGTCGGTTCATATAACGGCACAGCCCTTTACGGCGGTTACTATGGTCTCGGATTCAAGTTGCAGGCAAAGTACAATGCCGACCCGGTCAATGTGAAACCTGTCATGGGTGTCTGGATGGATACGGACTTCGATGCGGACCGCGACGGAACCCAGGGCGGAAATCCGCAGGGCATTGCGGTTGAACTTGCGAACAGTCGAAACCAGCTTGTGAATGACGGACCGGTCGGATCTGATTTCTTTAACCAGGGCACGGCCAGAATTTCGACGGCAACCGGCAAGGCAGAGATGCTCTATACGGATGCGACACTGATTCACAAGATCAATCAGCAGGCAATTTTAGGTCTGCTTGCCTACGCGCAGTCCACGATTCCGTTCAATGAGTCGCCGACCGAGGTCTCGAGCCGAGATATACGCTCGAACGACAACATCTTCAGCACCAAGGTATACATTACAGGCGATAACTCGCAGAACACGAGTCACTGGGAGCTCTATATCCCGGTCATGAAAAAGGGAGAGCGCTACAGCTATACGAGCGGCGGTGCGACAAACCAGACCGCAGCCAATGAGTACGAATTGGATTATTACGGTGTCGATACTTCGACGCTCACGGGTCTGAATTACTCCGTTGCGTATACGACGGATCCGAATCCGGGCGCCGGCGGATATGCGACGGCCAAGGCAGCGAATTATTCGGCGACGCTTCCGGCAAACAAGGCGGATGTCACAATGGTCCGCGTGAAGATTGACAATGTGGATCCGAGCAAGAAATCTTTTGTCAAGGTTCAGTACAAGCTTCACGATCCGAAGACTTTCCTCGGAAGTATGAAGAACCAGAATGTGGTCTTCGGTAACTTCAACATGGGCAGCAGTACCACGCCCTACTTCGGCGCGACGGGGCAGTCCAGCCTTCCGCTTAGCTATATCCTGAAGGATATGGAGATCAGCGGTTTTGTCTGGGATGAGACAGACCGAAACTCGACTTACGATGCGGGAACCGACAGCCTTGTGCAGAACGTTCGCTTCCGCGTGTATGATCCGACCACCAATACGCAGGTGCAGTTGAATTCCGCGCCGAACGGCGATTTCCTGGTCAACAGCAGAGCGAACGGTACCTATGAAGTTCTGGTGCCGCACGACGGCAACTGGATTATTGAGGCAGACACCTCGGCCCTCGGCGCGGACAAGAAGCTTGTGCTGCAGAATAAGAACGGCAGGCCGGCGGTCGACTCGGCATTTGATCGAGAGACCAATCGCGTGACCACGAATCTGGTGGTTGATCCCTATCGCAATCTCTACAGCAAGGAAAATGTAAATGCCGGATTTTATACGGCACCGAAGATTACCGTCCCCAATCTTGAGATTCCCGTAAACGGCGGCACAACCCCGCTTACGGGCCTGGTTACGAATCCGGTTACGCCGGGAGTTACGTTCAGCATTCCGAGCGGACAGCCGACCGATATCGTGACGCTTCAGAACACCGGAACGGCGACCGGCAGCGCGACGCCGCAGAAGACCGGTACGGTTACGGTCACGGCAGAGACAGACGACGGTTACGGCGGTAAGGTGAAGACCACTGCGACGATTAAGGTCTACACCGACATCGAATACGATGCAAATAACGGTACGGGAACGGTCTCTCCGAACGGAGACAAGCTCTATCCCTCTACGGATAACACAGGCGCGGATGCGCACACCGATGAGGGAACCGCAAAGCCCGTGAGCGGCAGCGGAAGCGATACCGGCTTTACGCGTTCGGGTTATCTCTTCACGGGTTGGAATACGGCAGCGGACGGCAGCGGTCAGAGTTATGCGGCGGGAGCAACGGTTAAGACCGGTGCGAGAACCACACCGCTCAAGCTCTATGCACAGTGGCAGCAGCTCACCCCCGCGGCAGAGGCATTCAAGATCAAGAAAAATGTCTCCGGAGACTGGGGTACGCTTCCGAATACGGAGGTATCGCCGCTTTTGCCCTCGACCTTTAAGTTTGTGATGACCTCCGTCACTGCGAATGCACCCATGCCGACAGGCGCAACGAGTACGACCAATCCGTCCAATGTGACTGGGGCTGTGAACTCGGTGGTCTTCAGCATGGGAAGCAACGAGTTCTCGTCCACGGTTTCCAGCAAGGAAATCACGACGGGGCTGATTACCTTTACGCTTCCCGGTACCTACAGCTATGTGGTGCAGGAGCAGGGAGACAGCGTTACGAACTACAGCTACGACTCGACACAGTACAAGGTCACCTATACGGTCACGGCAGGCGTGGGCGGAACCCTTACAGCGCAGCGCAGCATCGAGAATCTCACGACGGCAGCGCCGAGCGGTCAGGTTGTCTTTGACAATGCCTACAATTTGCCGAGTTATCAGGTGAGCTTTGATCCCGAGGGCGGCGATGTGACGCCGGCAACGCAGACGGTCAAGTACGGTCACTATGCAGGTGAGCCCACAACGCCGGCAGGAAAGAGCAGTCCGGCAGGCGACAAGACCGGCTATGACTTTAAGGGTTGGGTTTACGAAGTTCCGGACCCGGTGACCGGCGCTATGACGGAAGTAACGTTCGCTTTTGCGACGACTGCGGTGAGCAGAACTATGCACTCAAGGCGAAGTGGGAACTGAAGAAGCTCACGGTGGTGGTGACGGATGCGCCGAATGCGGACGCGCCGCACACAAACGAGGAGATCTTCCGTAAAAACGATGTGCCTTACGGCGGAACGACGGCAGAGCCGACACGGCCGGAGAACAAGACCGGTTATCACTTCGACCGTTGGCTTGATCATGCGAACAACCCGTATGACTTCACGCAGCCGGTCACGAAGAATGAGACCGTTCATGCGACTTATGCGCCGAATGCGTATAAGGTTCGCTACAACGCAAATGCAGCGGATGCAAGCGGAAGCATGACGGACTCCGACCATGTCTATGACACGGCAAAGAACCTCACGGGTAACGCATTCTCGCGTCCGGGTTATGTCTTCGGCGGTTGGAACACCGAGGCAAACGGCAGCGGCACCAACTATACGGATGCGCAGAGTGTCATCAACCTCACGGCGCAGAACAACGCAGTCGTGAATCTCTATGCAAAGTGGACACCGGTGACCCCGGCCACGAAGCAGATTCAGATTCGGAAGACGCTGACCGGTGATCGCGGTGCGATTGCAACGGGTGAGACCGCACCGCTGGTCGCAGAGACCTTCGGCTTTACCCTGCAGGCAAAGTCCGGCGCGTCGTCGACGGCATATCCGATGCCGGCAGGAACGGCGGCGGGCAGCCAGAGTCAGAGCTACAGCATTCCGACCTCGGATTTGACGAGCGGCAATGCAAGCCTCACGACCGCAAACATCAGCTTTACCCTCCCGGGTGTCTACGAGTATGAAGTGAAGGAGACCCAGGGAAATCAGACCGGCTACACTTACGATGCGACGGTGTATACCGTGCGTTATACGGTTACGCAGAACGGTGCCAACCTCGACGTCACAACGGAAGTACAGAACGGTACCGGAGCGGCCTTCACCGCGGTGACAAGCGGCAATGCGACCGCAGCGTTCACCAACGACTATCAGCTTCCGCAGTATCAGGTCGTATTCGATGCGGACGGCGGAACTGTGACGCCCCCGACACAGAACGGCATTAAGCGCGGCGGTACGCCGACGGTACCGACTGCGGCAAGCCCGAGCACATCTCCGGCCGGAGATAAGACCGGTTACCTCTTTGTCGGCTGGTTTGAGGAGGACACGAGCGGCAACCTCGCATCGACACCTTACGACTTCACGCAGCCGCTCACCGGCAACAAGAAGTTGAAGGCGAAGTGGCTTCTCAACGAGTACAAGGTCAAGGTGAAGGATGCGCCGAACGCAGACGGAACCCATGCAAACGAAGTGATTCACAGCGACGACCATGTCCCGTACAACGGACAGATTCCGTCCCAGACCGCGCCGAACAACAAGACCGGCTATCACTTTAACGGCTGGGTGGATGAGAGCGACAATTCGCCCTACACCTTCGGAACACCGGTGCGCCGCGATACGACGGTGGTTGCGACTTTATGCGCCGAATCACTACAAGGTTCACTACGACCCGAACGGCAGCAATGTGAGCGGCACCGTGACCGATTCTAACCATGTCTATGATGTGGCAAGAATCTGAACCAAAATAACTTCACCCGCCCGGGCTTCACCTTCGGCGGATGGAATACCGAGGCGAACGGAAGCGGTCAGAGTTATACCGATCAGCAGTCCGTCACGAATCTCACAAGCACGGACAATGCGACGGTCACGCTCTATGCGGTCTGGAGACCGGTGAACAGCGCGGTCGAGGCGATTTCCGTGAAGAAGGAACTCATCGGCGATGTGGGAACCCTCGCAAACGGCGAAACTTCGCCGCTGGTGCAGGAGAACTTCCGCTTTGAGTTAAAGGCAGTCAGCACGACAGCCTTCGGCCTGAGCGGTGCACTGCCCATGCCGGCAGCTGCGGCGGGGCAGCAGACCTATGTGATGAGCATGGGTAGTGCTTCTTTAAACCTGGTACAGGGCGTGACGGATACGCAGGCGGGACAGAGTAACGGTACCGTAGCAAGCGGTCCCTTCAACTTCACAATGCCGGGTGAGTACATTTATGAAGTGCGTGAGCTTTCCGGAACAGCGAACGGTTACAGCTACGACGGCAAGGTCTACAGAATCAAGTACACGGTCGTACAGAACCTCACCCAGCTCACGGTGACCAAGGAGCTCAGTGTGAACGGCGGTGCCTTTGCGGCATTCAACGGAACGCTTGACTTCTCGAACAGCTATCAGCGTCCGCAGTACACGGTGAGCTTCGATCCGGACGGCGGCAATGTGACGCCGAGCACACAGACTGTGAAGCATGGCAATCAGGCAAGTAATCCGCCGACCGCAACAGGTCACAGTTCTCCGGCGGGAGAGAAGACCGGCTATCATTTCGGCGGTTGGATTGACACGGCAACCGGTACTCCCTACAACTTCAACACGCCGGTCACGGGGGATAAGACCCTCAAGGCGAAGTGGGATATCAATCAGTATCATGTCATTGTCAAAGAGCCGAACGATGCTGACCCGGGCAAGCAGAACTTTGAGTATCTGAACAATCCGAGCGTGAATCACGGCAGCACGGTGACGGCGCCGCCGACACCGGACAACAAGACCGGTCACCATTTCAACGGCTGGGTGGATCAGAACGGCAATCCCTACACCTTCGGCACCCCGGTCACGCAGGATACGACGGTCACTGCGACCTACGCACCGAATCAGTATACGGTTCAGTACGACAAGAACGCTGCGGATGCGAGCGGCACGGTTTCGGATTCCACGCATACCTACGGTGTCGCGAAGAATCTGAACGGAAACAGCTACACGCGTCCGGGGTATGAGTTCGCCGGCTGGGCTACCACGCCGACAGGAACCGTCACCTATCCGGACCAGCAGAGTGTCATTAACCTGACGACCCAGAACAACGGTGTGGTGAAGCTCTATGCGGTTTGGACCCAGGCTACCCCGGCAACAGAGGCCTTCGGTATTCGGAAGACGCTCTCCGGAGACGTCGGACCGCTGCCGAACGGAGAGAATGCGCCGATTGTGGCGGATACCTTCCGCTTCCGTCTGACGGCGAAGCAGACCAACGCACCGGGACTTACGCTGCTCCCGATGCCGGCAGGTACGGCAGCGGGCGCGCAGACAGCGGATTACACGCTGACCAGCGCGGGACTCAGCTACGGCACATTCGGAACGGCGGCGACCGGAACGGTGGCAAGCGGCCTCCTGACCTTCACGCTCCCGGGTGATTACTACTATGAACTCACGGAGCTTGCGGGTTCGGCTGCAGGCTATAGCTACGGCGGCGCCTCCAAGGTCTACACCTTGCACTACAAGGTCACGCAGAGCGGCACAACACTTTCGGTGACGAAGGAAGTCAAAGAGGGCAGCGGCAGCTACGCACCGCTTTCCGGCGCTCTGGACTTCGATAACAGCTATGCGCTTCCGAGCTACACGGTCAGCTTCAATTCGCAGGGCGGCGATGTGACGCCGAGCACGCAGACCGTGAAATACGGCCACTTTGCAAGAAGACCGCAGACCCAGGCGGGTAAGAGCTCCCCGGCGGGCGATCTTGCGGGCCATACCTTCGGGCATTGGAATAAGCAGGGCGATCCGGCGACTACGGCATATGACTTTGAGCACACGCCGGTCACGGGCAATATCACCCTCGATGCAACTTGGACCACCAACAGCTACACCATCACCGTGACCGATGGGCCGGATGCAAATCCGCCGCATCAGAACGAGGTGATCTCCAATACGACGGTGCCGTACAACACGCCGTCCACGGAGCCGAATCGCCCGAATAACAAGACGGGCTATCACTTTGACCACTGGGAGAAGAACAGCGATCTGAGTCATACACCCTACGTCTTTGGAACACCGATTACGGGCAATGAGACCATCCATGCGGTCTATGCACCGAACAGCTACACGGTGCGCTACAACAAGGATGCGGCGGATGCAAGCGGAACGGTGGCGGATTCGCAGCACACTTACGATGTTGCGAGAAACCTCAATAACAATGCGTTCACGCGTCCGGGCTATGAGTTTGCGGGCTGGTCGAGAACGCAGGGCGGCACGACCGTTGACTTTGCGGATCAGGCAAGTGTTGTGAACCTGAGCGCGACGGACGGTGCAGTCGTAGACCTCTATGCGGTCTGGACCGCGGCGACCCCGATTGCGGCAAATGTCACGATTCAAAAGACCTTGACCGGTGACATTACGACGACACCGGGCGGACTGGCATCTCCGATTACACCGGAGACCTTCCGCTTTGAGCTCAAGGCAATCAGCACGACGGCTCCCGGCGTCACGGCACTTCCGATGCCGGCAGCGGCAGCGGGAGCGCAGACTGCGGTGCTTACGCTGAGCAGCAATGACCTCACGGTGGGTGTGGGTACCGTTTCAAGCGGCAACCTCACCTTTACGATGCCGGGTGAGTATGTCTACGAGCTGAAGGAGCTTTCCGGCAGTTCGACGGGCTTCACCTACGATCAGACGGTCTACAGCCTCAAGTACACGGTGACGCAGAGCGGAACCACGCTTTCCGTCTCGGCGGAGAGCAAGAGCGGCAGCGGTGCTTACCAGCCGTTTAACGGCACGGCAGGCTTTACCAATGATTATCAGTTGCCGAGATATCGCGTGAGCTACGACTCGAACCTCGGCAGTGCGACGCCGCCGACCGAGACCAATATTAAGTACGGTCACTTTGCGACGCAGCCCGGCAATGCTGCGGGAACAAGTTCCCCGGCGGGAGACAGAGTTGGCTTCCACTTCAAGCACTGGATTGACACGCAGACCGGTCAGATCTTCAACTTCGGAGATCCGATTACGAGAGACGTGAATTTACAGGCGGTTTGGGAGCGGAACGGCTACACGGTCACGGTCAACGACGGACCGGATGCAACGACGCCGAATCAGAACATTTCGACGCAGCGCGTGCCGCACGGAGATCCGGCGACCGAGCCGACTCGTCCGAACAACAAGCCCGGCCATCACTTTGACGGTTGGAAGACGAGCAGCAATACACCGTACACCTTCGGTACCCCGGTGACGGAGAATCAGACGATACACGCAAGCTACGCCCCGAACCACTACACGGTGAAGTATGAGGCGAACGGTAGCAATGTGAGCGGAACAGTCGCGGATTCGCAGCATACCTATGATCTTGCGGCGCCGCTCACGCAGAACAGTTACACGAGACCCGGCTATCAGTTCAGCGGCTGGGCAGAGCGGCCGGACGGCAGCGGAACGCAGTATACGGATCAGCAGTCGGTGATCAACCTCACGCAGGTGGACGGCGACACCGTGCATCTCTATGCAGTGTGGACACCGGTTACACCGTATCAGTTAGACCTCGGTGTGCAGAAGATCCTGAGCGGAGAAATAGGCCTTGCACTCGGTACGGGTGAGACCTCCCCCGTTGAATACGGAGAACTTCCGCTTCAAGCTGAGCGCTGTCAGCACCACGGCAGCGGGCGTCAGTGCACTGCCGATGCCGAACGGCACGGTGGGAGCGCAGGAGACGGAACTCGGCATCAACGGCGCGGGTAATGCGAACTTCGGACCCATGTCCTTTGTCTACGAGGGCGATTACATTTATCGCCTTACGGAGATTGCGGGCACGGCGACCGGCTACAGTTACGACCCGGCAGTCTATGAGCTTACGGTTCGCGTGAGCCAGGCGGGTGTCAATATGAATGCCAACGTGACGGTGAAGAAGGACGGCGGCACAGCGACAGCGCTGACCGGTGACCTTGACTTTACCAACGACTATCGTCTGCCGCGCTACCAAGTGAGCTTTAACCCGAACGGAGGATCGAATACGCCGAGCACGCAGACGGTGCGCTACGGCGATCCCGCGTTTGCACCGAGCAATGCCCCCCGGAACCGGCAGTCCGGCCGGCGATAAGACCGGGCAGCATTTCCTCCGCTGGGCAAAGCCGGACGGTACGCCGTACAATTTCGGCGATCCGGTGACGGCAGATACCCTGCTCACGGCAATTTGGGATACCAACCGCTACACGATTACGGTCATCGATGCGCCGGATGCAAATCCGGGGCACCAGAACCGCATCATCACAACGGACAATCAGATTCCGCACGGCGCTACGCCGACCGAGCCGACGCACCCGGATAATAAGACGGATTACGTCTTCAATCACTGGGAGAAGCCCGACGGCAGTCCGTATCGCTTTGACGAGCCGATGACCGGGGATTTGACCGTACATGCGGTCTACCGTCGGAAGCAGTACAATGTACAGTTTGAGCAGAACGGCTCCTTTGTTTCGGGCAATATGTCGAACCAGCACTTCAACGGCGGAGAGACCAAGCCGCTCAGCAGCAATGTCTATACCCGTCCGGGCTATGTGTTCGGCGGTTGGGGCAGAACACCGGATGCGGCGACGCCTGAGTTCGGCGACGGACAGACCGTTTCGAATCTCACGCAGACGGACGGCGAAACCGTAAAGCTCTATGCGGTCTGGACCCCGGTTACCCCGGCTATCGCAGCGGTACCGAAGGTCAACAAGCAGATTACCGGTGATACGCCGCACAATGCGGGACGCTTCACGTTTGAATTGAGCGCGGTCAGCACAACTGCGGTGCAGTCGGAACTTCCGATGCCCGCAAGCGCGCAGGGCAATACGGACCGCATTCAAGTTGAAGGTGCGGGTCAGGGCAACTTCGGAAACATCAGCTTCCGTTTCCCGGGTACCTATGTGTACCGGATTGCGGAGCTCCCGGAGGGCAGAAAGGGCTTCAGCTTTGATTCGGACGAAGTGACGCTCACCTATATCGTGACGCAGAACGGCACAAATCTGAATGTGGTGACGAGCGCGCAGAAGAACGGTAACCCCGTTACGGATGCAATTTTCGTGAACCGCTTCACGACGCCGGACTACACGATTACCTTCGACGGAAACGGCTCCTGGGTCACCGTACCCTCGCAGTCGGTGAGAGAGGGCGGTCGCGGCACGGATCCGCAGAAGAACATGCTGAGAACCGAGAGCAAGTTTATCGGTTGGTATTTAAACGGTCAGCCTTATGACTTCAGCACGCCGGTTTACGATGACATCACCTTGGTCGCAATGTATGAGTACAAGCCGAGCGGAGACAATTCCGGCGGCAGCGGCGGTGGCGGTGGCGGAAACGGAGGCGGAGGCGGCAGTTCCTCCGGCGGACACGGCAGCGTGAAGCCGAACACCAATCCGAATCCGATTCAGCCGACAATCTCGACGAATTCGGGCATTGCGGACAATGTGCTTCCTCCGGTCGATCACAGCGAGCCGGTGCCGCAACAGCAGGCAGAGGAGAAGAAGACGCCGACAGGCGAGGCACTTTCTCCGGACAGCCGTAATAAGGGCACTTCCGCTCGCGGAACTACGGAGCGCAGTAAGCGCGGCAAGCTCCCGAAGACGGGAGAGGCGCCGATGGCAAACCCGCTTCCGAATCTTGCGGCTCTGACGCTTGCAGCTTATGCACTGTTTGCGGAGGAGAAGCGCAGACGGAAGAAGGCAGAATAAAAGAGTTATACAAGTCTCGAAAGAGGCGCTGCTTACGCAGCGCCTCTTTTTGACGTTATTTATACACTTTTGACTGGACACTTGTATATATATATGGTAAAAAATTAAAATTGGGTTAAGATATTTCGCAATTACGATTGATGCGTGAACGTAGAATCGGTTGGTCTTCATGAGACCCGAAAGAGCCTAGGAGGACAGGATGAGAGAGAGAGTTTGGAACCGTTGGAGACGAGCGCTTGCAATGCTGATAGCGCTGCTCTTGGCAATCGAAGCACTTCCGCTGCAGACGCTTGCTGCACCGGCACGAGGTGGTTATATCCCCTTGGTTGTCAGTGAGGATGAGGAAGAAGAAGCGGAAGATTACAGCGAGGATGCAGAGTTGATTGATGACAGGCCGCTGCTTGCAGCAGGCCTTTCTACCCGTGCGCTGCGCGCGTCGGGTTCTAACGCTACCCTCAGCAATGCACTGCCGTTGGCAACTCCTTACGTTGCCTTCCGGCAGGCATCGGGCGGCTATGCGCCTTGGACGGGGCCGGTGGATGATTCCAGTCTCACGGCGGGCAATAACTATGTGAAGCTGGATCCGGCCAACGCGGTCCTTAGGACGCCCGCGGACTTTGCCATCGGTAAGTACGGTGAGCGCATCTTCAGCGTGCAGTTTGCCTTCCGGCCCGGCGAGGTCTCGGATGTCGTTCGTAACAATCTTGTGATGGAGCTTTGGATTCCTTCCGGCTTTAATCTGAACGGAATTCCGAGCGTGAACGGTGTGACCTTTACGAGTGCCCGTCAGGCGGACGGAAGCACAGTGCTGGTCGGCACCCCCTCGCCTTCGACCGCGAGTGTCAGCGGTCAGCTTACCATTACGCAGGATGCGAATAAGCTGATCAACGAGCTGCCGATTTCCGGCGGCGAAATTGCCGTTCCGGATGCGTGTCATCAACAACTATCGTTCGACCGATCCGAGCAAGCCGCCGACACTTTATGCACTGGGCGGCGGCGATCATGATAAGACAACGGAGCTTATGCTGCGGACGGTCGGCGGTAACCCCACGGTTACGGTGACCAATCTCTCCGACAACAATACCTATATGCCCGGCGAAATCGGCGGTGCATCATACGCAAACCGGACCAGCCCCGGAACCCCCATCGGCAGAAATGTGAAGTCGAGCCAGGACTATCGTGCTTCGGCGGCGGACGATGCTTTCTACTTCTTGGGAGACGCTAACATGGGCCTCATGGATCCCTGGTGGCGCAAAAGTTTTGAAATCAAAGTGCATAAGGACGAAGGCTATCTCGCGGACGGATCCAAGATTCATCTGGTCTTGCCGGATGAGGGCGTGCGCTTCGATCAGGGCGGTGTGCTCTACTGGAGTTATAAGACCGACGACGGCGTGGAGCTGCCCTGGACCGCAATCGGCTCGCGCCTTGATTTCAGAATCGGCGGAAACATTCGAGACCTAACCATCTACGGTGTCAATTATTATAATCAGCAGGTCACGGCAAATGCCTATCGAGAGGCAGTTGCGGGTTCCGGACTCAGCTATGCGGATTTGTTCCGCAAGCCGGGTACCTTCCACATCCGCTATTACCCGATGATGTATTATAATCGTCTCTACGAGGGAAACTGGAGCAACACGACATATACGGCGGCTTCCGGTTCCTATCTGGAGCAGCCTGACAACACGAATTTCGGTGCGAAGGCAAAGACCGAGGGAACGCCGCTCAAGTTTAAATTGATTCAGGGTACTTCGCCGATTCGAATTAGAAGCGATCAGCTGGATGTAACCATAGGCACGGAATACAACCAGACCCAGCTCAGTTCCGTTCCGCAGTACAGCTCGGTTTCTCCGGAGTACACCGATTCCGAAGAGGTGAAGGCAAGCTTCCGTTTCGATGACGCAGACGATGCGTTTAAGATTCAGGACAATCTCTCCGTCAAATACGATTACGAGGAGGCGCTCTCACCGGTTTATCTGAATCACCTGGGACTCGAGGAAAAGTACGGACTCAGCTATCGGCTCTATATCAAGGATGCGGTGACCGGGCAGGTGGAAGTGAGAACCCTGGTACCGGGGAATGAGTATCCGACCTACACGCCGCAGAGCATCAGCTATGCGGGGCAGACCGTCACCGAGTCCGTTATCGACGGAACCGGCATCACGGATTATACCTTTGCGGATGCCAATGCGGCGGGAAACAAAGAAGTATATTTCCCGCATAGAGGTGTTCAAGAAGAAATATGACTACAACCACAGGGGCAGTTACATGTACTGGCAGTGGGAGCGGGAGAGGATAAGAGCTGGTTTACGTATAAGCTTCGCGCCTATCACCACCGCCTCTCGGACGGTACCGATATTCCGGATAACTACGAGGCAAAGATACAGCGCAGCGTGACCTCCGACCAGATTGCGGCAGAGGGCGGTGAGGCAGGTTTTGCGAGAGAGTTTAAGATTAAAACGCGTCATCTCTCGGATAATCTCCGCACTGCGACGCACGGTCTCGGAAACATGGAGGTGAATCGTCATCCCGAGGTCAGCACCTTTGGATTGTATGCGGTCATCAAGTATCCGGACACGATGGATTACAACATCGATTCGACCGGTGCCCCGATTGCGTTCGGACAGCCGAACTATGACCCGGTCGTCATTGAACTGGCGGGCGATGCCATCACGCTGACCGAATATTTGGAGAAAGCGGATCTTCGCCTCCTCGGTGTCACGGATCAGGCAGGTACCTACCACGATCTCGCGGCGGAAGGTATCGACTCGGAGGATCCGGCCTACTTAAAGGACGGTATTTCTCGCTATTCGAATACGCGGGTCACGGTTTTCTCGAACGCCAATGACAACGGTGCCTTTGACGGCAAGGTCTACGATTTGAATGCCTTGGCAAATCAGCTCGGAACCGATTATTTCAAGAGCGTTGTCGTCGCGTTGGAAGACATCAACAGCTTAAAGAGCAATGTGACGAGCGGAACCCTTCGGAATTACCGTTTCTTTACGCAGCAGATTTACCCGGGACACAAAAACTACAACGGCGCGGTCGGAACAAACGGCGCTGCGGATCTTCCGAAAAACATCCCCTACACCAATACGCTCTTCTGCCGTTACAGCGACTATAAGAGTGAAGTGGTGGATCACAACCCGCCGCAGGACACCACGATTCACGGCATCAGCCAGTATCACGGAACGGCGAGGAAGTCGAACGGAAATTCGGCGAGATTGGTGCTGGGAGACAGTGCCAAGGGCATTTCGGTGCTGGACCTCGATTACTACGTGAATCCCTGGTCGGTCTTTGATGATACGAAACTCGGGCAGGACTTCTTCTCGACGACAGGCGCAACGGATCTGGATCCGACACTTTATAAAATCAATGCGATTGCTCAGGGACTTAGCCGCGGCATGGCAAACGAGCCGAATTACCGCGAACTTGAACTCACGCGCATCGAGATGGATAACACCGGTGTGTCTTACCTAAATGCAAATCTGCCGGAGTTAAACTATCAAAATGCGAGTCTTGATTTTGCGGGCACCAGTGAGAGGCTCTTGTCGCTTGTCAATGCCATCAGCTTTAACATCCAGTATGCGAAAACCTATCAGAAATTTGTGCTGGATGTGACGCTCTCGGACGGCACAAGCCGTCACATCGAAGATTCGGTTTACGGACCGCACAGCACGACCACCCACGGGCGACTTCACTACGTCATACCGGGCGTCGATGTACAGAACGGGCCCTATGTGAAGTCAATCAAAGTGAGTTTCCCGAACGATCTTAACTGGGGCGTCAACCACGCGAAGATGACAAGCGACGGGGCAATCGGCGGAAACGGCTTTTTGCCTTCCGTCGGCCTTTCCCTGGTGAAGCAGGATATCCCGAAACGCTATCCGGGAACCACAATTCCGGTCGGATCTCTCAGCGAGAAGGACAGCGACGCGAGCTATGATAAGCTGACCGTCAAGGCGAAGCTTCACTTTGAGAACATTTACGGCGACGATATGACCACGGATGCGAACCGCTTTACGGTGGAAGGCGCGTCCGAGCGCATTGCGGGACAGCAGGTCAATGTGGCCAGATTGATCAATGGGCTCAATTATCACAGTATCACGACCTATCAGGGCCGCGAGCTCGGTGTGGGCGGAGATATTTCGTTCGGTGTTACGCCGGCTACTTTGAATTATGCGGTCAACAAGGGACTCAAGATACGTCCGACCTTCTATATCAAGGTGGATAAGAGCTTTACCTATGTGGACGGCAGTCTGGTGGTCAAGGCTTTCCAGAAGACGCCGACCGGAAGTGCGACCTGGGCGCCCAGCAGTGCGAATGTGAACTTCATTCCTGCGGGTACAGGTACCGGGGAATCCGGGCATACGGATTACGGCGTGCTGGTGGTATCGATGGACCAGACCCCCGATGCGGAACTTTCGGATATTTTCCGCGGTCTCGGCGGTAGCAACGGCCAAAACTGGACCGGCCCTTCGTATAACTTTTACTTAAAACTTCAGGCCGGCTATTCGGCGGATCCGGTCATTGTGAAGCCGCTGCCCGGCGTCTGGCTCGATACGAAGTTTGACGCAAACCGTGACGGCAACGGCGGAAATGCACATGACATCACGGTCGAGACCAACAACGAGAATCTTCAACTGGTTCAGGACGGACCGCGCGGTGCACAGTTCGGAAATGTGACGGCAGCAAAGGCCGGCGCGAGTGCGAACGAGGCGGAGATGCTCTACGCCGCAAACGACACGACACACAAGATCAACCAGGTGACGGCACTCGGTCTGCTTGCTTTCGCGCAGGCAACCAAGCCCTTTGCGGAGAGTGCAACGAATGTCGAGAGTCGCGACCTGAACAACAACCAGAACATCTTCAACGCCAAGGTCTTCCTTACCAGTGACGATGTGAACCCGACCAACGACTGGGAGATTTATATCCCGGTGCCGAAGGAGGGGGAGCAGTACAGCTACCAGAGCGGCGGTGTCACGCAGACCACGCCGGCAGCGCAATTCACTATGGATTACTATGGGGTAGATACCTCGGCGCTCACGGGTCTCAACTACACAATTTCGTATACAACTGATCCGAACCCGGCGGTAAACGGCTATACCGGCGCAAAGGCAGCGTCCTGGACTACGACCAAACCCGCGGATGCGGATATCACGATGGTCAAGGTGAATGTGAGCAACATGCCGGCGGGAAGAAAGGCATCGGTCACGCTTCGCTATCAGTTACATGAGCGCAAGAAAAAGCTGCTCAATATGGACGACACCATCGTGACCTACGGAAACTTCCGCATGGGCACAAACCCGGCGCCCTTCTACGGCGCGACGGGACAGTCGAGTAACACGCTACGCTATACGCTGCGCGATCTTACATTGAGCGGTTTCGCATTCCAGGATACCGACTATAACTCGCTCTACGATGACGGGACGGATAGTCGTCTCAACAACGTCCACATGCGACTACTTGAGGCAGACGGTGTCACCGAAGTTCTGCGTCGCGACAACAATCTGACCTATGTGAATGGCACGAACGGACTCGGGGAATATACCCTCTATGTGCCGCACGAGGGCAACTGGACGGTCAAGGCGGAAACCTCTCACTTGACACCCGCCAGAAAGCTGGTCAAAAAGGATCAGGGCAGCAACCCGAGCATAAATTCGCGTTTTGACCGAAACACGAATCTTGCGGCGGTCACCGTGATGGCGGATGTCCCGACGCGGCAGTATAATCTCGCAAATGTGAACGTCGGTATCTACAATGTGCCGCAGCTTGACCTCGCGGACCAGTACTCCACGTGGGCGATGCCGCGACCACGGTGATGCCGACACTCACGAATCCTGTGGATCCGACGAATCCGGTTGTGAACTATGCGATTCAGACGGGCGCGCCGACAGACCTCGTTTCGGTGAGCGGCAGCGGCGCGGTGAGCGGCACCCTGACCCCGCAGAAGACAGGCGTCACAACCCTGCTGCTCACAACCGATGACGGCTACGGCGAGCTCATCAAGAAGGAAGTGCAAGTAAAGGTCTGGGCCGATGTGAAGTACGACAGCAACGGCGCGGACAGCGGCAGTATTTCCGCAAACGGCGAACAGCTCTACCCGTCTACGACAGCGGCCGGTGCGGATGCGCACACGGATGAGACGACCGCGAAGAGTTCCGCGGGAACGGCGGGTGTGGACACCCAGCTCATGCGCGCGGGCTACTACTTTGACGGCTGGAATACGAAGCCGGACGGCACCGGCACCGCGTATGCGGCGGGTGCTGCGATCAAGACCGGCAAGATTGACGGTGATTTAACGCTCTATGCGGTCTGGAGACCGGTCACCCCGGCGACGGATAGCTTTAACATCGAGAAGCTCTTAAAGGGAGACTACGGCCTCCTGCCAGACGGCCAGAGTGCACCGCTTCTCACGGAGAACTTTAAGTTCACCTTGACCGGTACCTCCTTTACGGCCGCAAATGTCACGGCAGAACCCATGCCGACTGGTTCCGCGAAGGAGAGCTCCCGCGACGAGACCCCGGGTCAGAATCCGGTGGTCAAATACACGCTTTCGAGCGCAGACCTCTCGCTGATCACCCCGGGTTCCCCGGTCTTGACCGAAAATGCGACGGCGGGCGCAACCTTCCAGAGCGGAACCTTCAGCTTCACGATGCCCGGCACCTATGTCTACACCCTCAAGGAAGAGGCGGGCAGCGCACAGTACTACGGTTACAACGCCCGCGTCTACACGATTACCTATGTGGTGACGCAGAGCGGCAGCGGTCTCGGCAATGCGCTGAGCGTTACGAGAACCATCTCTTACACCGATGCGACCGGCGCAAGCGTGAATGTTCAGACGGCAAGCTTTGAAAATACCTATCAGCTGCCGCGCTACACGGTCAGCTTCGATCCGGATCAGGGCAGCTTTACGCCCCCGGCCCAGACGCATCGCTACGGTGACCGCGTGACGGAGCCGCCGGTACAGAACAATGCGGCGGGCGTTGCGACCTCCCCGGCGGGAGAGCGCTACGGCTATCACTTTAAGCACTGGAAGGCGGCGGACGGAACCCAGTTCCAGTTTGTGAACAGCTCGGTGCGCGCAAACTTCACCCTGACCGCAGTCTGGGAGATCAATACCTACCCGGTACAGGTGCTCGACTCTGCATCGGCAGACGCGCCGCATGCGAATGAGGTGATTTCAACAACGGCGGGGCACAGATGGCGCACGGCACGGTGCTGAATGCGCCGACCGCGCCGGAGAATAAAACCGGCTACCACTTTGACCACTGGGAGAACGACGCGGATCACAGTACCTTCACCTTCGGAAACCCGGTCACGGGACCGCTGACCATACGTGCGGTCTATGCACCGAATACGTATACGGTGAAGTATGATAAAAATGCGGCAAGCGCAAGCGGCACGACGGCGGATTCCGCGCATGTCTATGACCAAACACGCGCACTGACAACAAACGGCTATACGAACCCCGGTTACTACTTTGCGGGCTGGAGCCGCACGGCGGGCGGCACGACGGTCGACTTGAACGATGGCGACAACGTGCTGAATCTGACAGCGCAGAACAACGGAACGGTGACGCTCTATGCAATCTGGCAGCCGGTCACACCGGTCAGCGACAGCTTCGACGTGAGTAAGCTTCTCTTCGGAGACTTCGGTGCACTGCAGGGCGGCGAGACCGCACCGCTGGTGCCGGATACCTTCCGCTTTGTCTTACAGTCCGTCACGACCCCGACAGGCACAACAATGGTACTTCCGGTGGTTCCGGGCGGCGGTACCGCTTCGGGCATCACGGTGACCCCGGGGGCGGGAATCATGGGCTATGCGCTTCCGAGCGCGCAGCTGCAGGTTCCGGCAGCGGGCAGCGCAGCGGCAACCGCAGGCGCGGCCGCGGTCGCAAACTTCCCGGCAGGCCTCTTTACCTTCAGCTACCCGGGCACTTATGTGTATACCCTAAAGGAGACCGCGGGCTCCGCACAGTACTACAGCTACGATCCCGCTGTCTACACGATTACCTTTACGGTGACGCAGAGCGCGGGAGCGCTCGGCGCGGGAACGGGAAATTCCCTCACGGTGACGAGAAGTATCACGAAGCAAAGCGGCGGCGCAAGCACAGCGGCGACCGAGCTGCAGTTTGAGAACCGTTACACCTTGCCGCGTCTCACGGTGCAGTATGACGCAGAGGGTGGCAGCCATACCCCGGCAAACGAGAGCGTGCGCTACGGCGATTATGCAAGCGTGCCGCCGGTTCAGAACAATGCAGCGGGAACCCCGACCTCCCCGGCGGGAGAGAAGACGGGCTACCACTTCCTCTACTGGACGGATGCGACGGGAACGCAGTTCCCGTTTGGCTCGACGCCGATTCATGCGAACACAACTTTGCATGCGAAGTGGGAGATTAACCGCTACACCGTGACGGTGCAGGATGCGCCGGACGCGGATGCGGGGCACCAAAACAATCAGCTCGCGCAGCATAACAATGTGGCGCACGGCGACACAAGCCTCACGGCGCCGGTACAGCCGGAAAATAAGACGGGCTACCACTTCGATCACTGGGAAGATCAGAACAACACGGCTTATACCTTCGGTTCCCCGGTGACCGGCGATACGACGGTACATGCGGTTTATGCACCGAATACGTATACGGTGGTCTATGAGCCGAACGCAGGCGGCGCTACGGTGAACGGCAGCATGCCGAACATGAACTTCAGCTATGACACGGCGCAGAACCTCACGCCGAATCAGTTTAGCCGTCCGGGCTATCAGTTCATGGGATGGGGACTCACGCCGACCGCAGCGACCCCGGATTACTATGACAGTGCTTCGGTCAACAATCTGACTGCAACCAACGGCGGAACCGTGCGCCTCTATGCGCTCTGGACAGCCGTGACGCCGTTTGACCATGATCCGGCACTCACAAAGATACTCGGCGGCGAGGGCAAACCGGACGCTTGCGACCGGTGAAACGACCCCGCTCGCAGCGGAGACCTTCAACTTTGAGTTCAAGGCAGTCAGCACGACGGTTCCGGGCATGAGCACCCTGCCGATGCCGGCAGCGGCACACGGCGCGCAGACCTTCACGGTAAACCGTGTGGGCGCGGGTGCCCTCCCGATCGGCTCCCTGAGTTTTTCTCTTTGCGGGCGACTATGTCTACGAGCTCCGCGAACTTGCGGGTGCCGCAGGTACGCCGGGAACCCCGGCTGCGGCGCAGGGAAGCTATACCTATGACAGCGCTGTGTATCGCATTACCTACCACATCACACAGGCAGGGAACAGTGATGAACGGCAGTGTTACGGTCGAGAAGCAAACGGCGGGCGGTGCCTTCTCGGCGCCGGTCACTTACAGCGCTGCAACGGAGCCCAGCTTTACGAACGATTACCTCCTGCCGCGCTACACCGTGAGCTTCCAGTCGAACGGCGGCAGCGTGACCCCGGCACCGCAGGTCATTGTCTACGGTGATCCGGTGATTGCACCGCCTACGGTCGGCGGATCCCCGGCGGGCTCCCGCCCGGGCTACGACTTCGGCGGCTGGCAGAATCCGGACGGAAGCCCGGCAAACTTTACGACGCCGGTGACCGGCAATTTGGTGCTCAGCGCAAGCTGGACCATGCGCCACTACACGGTCACGGTACTGGATGCACCGGATGCGGATCCGGGCCATCAGAATCAGATCATCACGCAGGATACAAATGCGGTTCACGGCAGCACGCCGACCGAGCCCGCGCGCCCTGACAACAAGACAAATTATGTCTTTGATCACTGGGCAAAGCCGGACGGCTCGACCTACAACTTCGACGAGCCGCTGAGCGGTGACCTTACGGTGCACGCGGTCTACCGTCAAAAGCGCTATACGGTGCGCTATGATTCCGGCACGCCGCATTCCGTGGGCAGCATGACGGATTCGCACTTCGGCGGCGGAGATACGAACCCGCTTCCGCCGAATCAGTACGCGAGACCTGGCTATACCTTCGGCGGCTGGAGCCGCACGCCGGGCGGAACGACGCCCGACTATACGGACGGGCAGCCGGTCACGAATCTCACAACTTCGGACGGTGTGACCGTGACCCTCTATGCGGTCTGGAACCCTGCGAGCCCTGCAGTCCTTCACGACCCGCCGGTTAAGAAAGTGATTACCGGTGCGGTGCCGCACAATGCCGGAAACTTTACCTTCCTGCTCCGTGCAGTCAGTACGACGGCACCGGAGGCGGTAGGTGTACTCCCGATGCCGCTTGCGGCGGGAGGCAACCAGGAGATGCATCTCGTCATTGCAGGTGCCGGAGAAGAGGAGTTCGGCGACATCACCTTCCGCCTTCCGGGCACCTACGTTTACGAAATCTCCGAGCTGCCGATCGGCAGACGCGGCTTCAGCTTCGATCTGGATCCGGTGACCGTCACCTACGTGGTCACACAGACAGGTTCTGTCCTCAATGCGACCCGGACCATGGAGAAGAGAGGCCAGGTAGTAACCGAGGCGGTCTTCACGAACGAGTTCGAAAAGCCGAACTACATCGTGAGCTTTGACGGCAACGGCGCTTGGAGGGCTTTCGAGAGCCAGACGGTACGCGAGGGCCTTACGGCGACCGAGCCCACGCGAAAGCCGGTTAGAAGCTACGGCAAGTTCATCGGCTGGTACTTAGACGGTCAGCCCTACGACTTCAGTCAGCCGGTCTACGACGACCTCACCCTCATTGCAATGTACGACGATTCCGACAGCGACAACACGTCCGGCGGAAGCGGCGGCGGTGGCGGCGGAAGTCGCGGTGGTAGCGGTGGCGGCAGTCGCGGCGGAAGCAGCAGCCGCGGCAACGGCAGAGGCAGCAACATCGCGCCGACACCGAATGCGAACATCGCGACCACGCCAACGCAGAGCGGCGATTCGGATACGACGAATAACCCGCAGAATGCAGAGCCGAACAAGCGGGCAGCAGGCACCGATAAGATTGAAAAGTTGGATGGTGAGAGCGGCAGCCGCGGAAAGAAGCAGACAAGCGGCGACAAGAGGAGAAAGCGCCGTCTCCCGAAGACCGGAGAAGCTTCTTTTGAGCAGACAGTGCTGTGGAAAGAGGAGAGACGGGACGAGCAAGGCTGAGTAAAAACAGAATTATAACTTTGTAAGAGGAGCTGTGTTGCGCTTGTGACACAGCTCCTCTATTTTTTGCCTGATATAAAGCAACAATTTAAAGTACAATGTCGAATTTTGAACTTATACAAAGAGAACGTCATTGAATATTCACGAAGCATGTATTTGTACGAGGAGCGTTACAGTGCAGTTTCATGCTTCCGAGAATCAAAATAAGAAACAAACTCCATATCTTGCGTGTTTCAAGTGAGGAAATCACAATCAGAAGGGATACAAGCATGTCCGGGATATAAAATCTATGTTTTATTTTGCATCCAACGGTTGAATATCAAAGCAATAAAAGTTAAAATTGATTAAAAATCCCGTTTTCAAGTCGGAAATTGTTTATATATACGGAACTATTACAACGGACATGAGCGGAACAGAGACAAGACAGGAGGATTTCATGGCAGAAAGATGGTGGAAGTATTGGAGAAGGGCGCTCGCAACTTTGGTTGCGATGATACTCATCATTGAGGGGATGCCGCTTCAAACCTTAGCTCAGACCGGGCGGGACAGTTATATACCGCTGATTCAATCGGAGGACGATGAAGAAGAAGAGGACTATACGGAGGATGCGGAGCTGATTGATGACAGGCCGCTGCTTGCGGCAGGCCTCGCTACCCGTGCGCTGCGCGCCTCGGGTTCCAACGCAACTCTCAGCAATGCGCTTCCGCTCGCGACACCTTATGTTGCGTTTCGCCAGGCTTCGGGCGGATATGCGCCGTGGACGGGACTGGTGGAAGATGCCAGTCTCACGGCGAGCAATAACTATGTCAAACTGGACCCTGCGAATGCGGTTTTGAAGACGCCCGCGGATTTTGCCATCGGCAAGTACGGCGAGCGTATCTTCAGTGTGCAGTTTGCGTTTCGCCCGAGTGAAGTCTCGGATCTTGTCAGAAACAATCTCGCGATGGAACTCTGGATTCCGTCCGGTTTTAATTTAAACGGCATTCCGAGTCTGAACGGCGTGTCTTTTTCGAGCGCCCGTCAGGCGGACGGAAGTACGGTACTTGTGGGTATCCCTACTCCGACGACAGCCAGTGTCAGCGGTCAGATTACCGTCACACAGGATGCCAATAAACTCATCAATGAGCTGCCGATTTCCGGCGGTGAGTTGCCGTTCCGGATGCGCATCATCAATAATTACCGCTCGACCGATCCGAGCAAGCCGCCGACCCTCTATGCTTTGAGCAGCGGTGACCACGATAAGACCGCAGAGTTGAAGCTCACAACAGTCCATGGGAATCCGACGATTACCGTGACGAATCTCTCGGACACCCAGACCTTTATGCCCGGTGAGATCACCGGTGCCCAAAGCGCCAGTGCGACATCTGCCGGAAACATGATCGGCCGCAATGTCAAGACGAGTCAGGATTTACGCGCTTCGGCAGAGGACAATGCCTATTACATCCTCGGCGACGCAAATATGAATATCAGAGGCCCCTGGAGACGTAAGGGATTTGAAATTACAGTGCACAAGGACGAGGGCTATCTTGCGGACGGAACAAGAATCCACTTTGTCTTACCGGATGAGGGGGGTGCGTTTTGACCAGGGCGGTGTGCTCTACTGGACCTATAAGACCGATGACGGAATCGAGCTTCCGTGGGCGAATATCGGGGACCGCAATAACTTTGCAATCGGCGGAAATATCCGCGACCTGACCATCAACGGCGTATCGCTCTATAACCAGCAGGTTACGGCCAATGCATATCGTGAAGCGGTTCCGGGATCGCAACTCAGCTATGCGGACATCTATCGAAAGCCGGGTACCTTCCATCTGCGCTATTATCCGATGATGTATTATAACCGTCTCTATGAAGGCAACTGGGCGAATACGACTTATACAGCTGCATCCGGTTCCTATCTGGAGCAGCCGGATAACACGAACTTCGGTGCAAAGGCAAAGACCGAAGGTTCCCCGCTTAAGTTTACGTTGGTACAGGGAACCACGCCGATACGTTTGAGAAACGATTTCTTGGATCATACGCTCGGAGCCGATTATATTCCGACGGTGCTGAACTCTGTTCCCCAGTACAGCACGACTTCCCCGGAGTATGCCGACACCGAGGAATTGAAGGCTTCGTTCCGCTTTGACGATGCGGACGATGCGTTCAAAATTCAGGATAATCTTTCCGTTAAGTATGATTATGAGGAGGCACTTGCCCCGTATTATCTGAATAACCTGGGGCTCGATCCGAAGTACGGGCTCAGCTATCGGCTCTACATCAAGGATGCCGTGACGGGGCAGGTAGAAGTGAGAACGCTGGTTCCGGGCAATGAATATCCGACTTACACGCCACAGAGCATCAGCTACGCAGGGCAGACCGTTACCGAGTCCGTCATAGACGGCAGCGGCATTACGGACTATACCTTTACAGATGCGGATACAGCGGGCAATAAGAAGTATATTTCCCGCATTGAAGTCTTCAAAAAGAAGTATGACTACAATCACAAGGGCAGTTACAGTCTCTGGCAATGGGGAGTCGGCAACGACAAGAATTGGTTTACCTATAAGCTTCGCGCCTATCACCATCGCCTTTCGGACGGTACCGACATTCCGGATAACTATGAGGCAAAGATTCAGCGCAGTGTCACCTCCGATCAGATTGCGGCAGAAAACGGAGAAGCGCAGTTTGCCAAGGAGTTCAAAATCAGAACGCGTCACCTCTCGGACAATCTTCGCGCGGTCATTGACGGTCTGAATCCGATGGAGGTAAATAAACATCCGGAAATTAATGCCTTCGGCCTCTTCGGTGTGGTCAAGTATCCGGATACGATGGATTATAATGTTGATGCGAACGGCGCACCGATTGCATTCGGACAGCCGAACTATGATCCGGTTGTCATGGAAATCGCGGGAGATGCCGTCACGCTCGCGGAGTACTTGGAGAAATCCGATCTTCGTCTCCTCGGTGTTACGGATCAAAACGGAACTTACCACGACCTCGCGGCGGAGGGCATTAACACCGAGGATCCCGCTTATTTAAAGGACGGAATCTCGCGCTATTCGAATACGCGCGAGACGGTATTCACGAATGCAAATGACAACGGTTCGTTTGACGGCAAGGTCTACGATTTAAAAGCAATCGCGAATCAGCTCGGAACCGGTTATTTACCGGAATGGTCGTTGCGCTCGAGAACATCAACAGCGTGAAGAGCAATACGGCGGGCGGAAACAAGCAGAGTTACCGTTTCTTCACCCAGAAGGTATATCCGGGTCACATGAATTACGATGCGGTGGTCGGAACCGCGGGAGCTGCGGATTTGCCGAAGCAGCTGTCCTACTCCAATGCGCTCTATTGTCGTTACAGCGATTATAAGAGCGAGGTGGTAGATCATAACCCGCCGCAGGACACTACGATTCACGGTATCAGCCAATACCACGGTACGGCGAGAAAGGCGAACGGAAACTCCGCAAAATTAATTCTCGGCGACAGTGCCAAGGGGATTTCCGTGTTGGATCTTGACTATTATGTGAATCCCTGGTCTGTGATTGACGAATCCAGACTCGGTCAAGAGTTCCTCACGCCGGGCTCCGCAACGGATCTGGATCGGTCACGCTACAAGATCAATGCCATCGGGCAGGGACTCGGACGAACGACGGCGAATGAGGTCAATTACCGAGAACTGGAGCTCACACGCATCGAGGTGGATAATACCGGTGTGACCTATACCAACAGCGCGCAACCGGAGATTTATTACCAGAATGCAAGTCTGGATTTTGCGGGCACCAGTCCCAGACTGCTCTCGCTGGTCAATGCGGTCAGTTTCGGGGTGCAGTATCCCAGAACCTATCAGAACTTTATCATTGATGCGACGCTTTCGGACGGAACGACCAAACACATTGAAGATACCATGATGGGACAGCGACGAGCGGCGTTAACGGGCGACTCCACTATGTGATTCCGGGCGTCGATGTGAAGAACGGCCCCTATATTACAGCGCTCAAGATCAGTTTTCCGAACGAACTTAACTGGGGTGTTAACGGTGGCAAGATGGCGGCGGACGGCGGAATCGGCGGAAACGGCCTCCTGCCGACGGTCGGCCTCTCCTTGGTAAAACAGGATATTCCGAAAAAATATCCGGGAACCACGATTCCGGTCGGTTCGCTGAGCGAAAAGGACAGTGATGCGAGCTATGATAAATTAACCGTCAAAGCTAAGCTTCACTATGAGAATGTCTACGGCGATGACATGACGACGGATGCAAGTCGTTTTACCGTCGAGGGAGCTTCCGAGCGTATTGCGGGGCAGCAGGTCAATGTCGGTTTTTTGCAGAACTGGCTCAACTATCAGGCAATTACAACCTACCAGGGACGAGAGCTCCCCGTAGCGGGCGAGTTGCCCTTTGCACTCACGCCGAGTACCTATAACTACGCAATCAGCAAGGATTTAAAGATACGGCCGACTTATTATATAAAGGTCGACAAGAGCTTTACCTATGTAGACGGCAGTATGGTGGTAAAAGCCTTACAGAAAAATCCTGCGGGAACTTGGATCTGGGGGCAGAGCAGTGCAAGTGTGAACTTTGTCCCGGCCGGAACAGGGGCCGGAGAGTCCGGTCATGCGGATTACGGTATTCTGGTTGTCTCTATGGATCAGACGCCGGATTCCGAGCTCGCCATGCTCGGCAGAAATCTGGGTTATAGCAACGGATTGCTCTGGATGGGAACTTCCTATCAACTTTTAACTTCCGGTTACAGGCAGGTTACTCCGCGGATCCGGTCAATGTAAAGCCGCTGCCCGGCGCTTGGCTCGATACGAAGTTTGACGCAAACCGCGACGGTAACGGCGGCAATGCGGACGATGTCACCGTCGAGACAAATAACGAGAACCAGCAGTTGGTGCAGGACGGACCGCGCGGCACACAGTTCGGCAATACGACGGCGGCGAAGGCAGGGGCAAGTGCGAACGAAGCAGAGATGCTCTATGCGCCGAATAACACCATTCACAAGATTAACCAGGTGACAGCCCTCGGTTTGCTTGCATTCGCGCAGGCAACCAAGCCCTTTGCGGAGAGCGCAACGGTTGTGGAGAGCCGCGACCTGAACAATAACCCGAACATCTTCAATGCGAAGGTTTTTCTGACCAGTGACGATGTGAACCCGACCAACGACTGGGAAATCTATATTCCGGTGCCGAAGAAGGGAGAGCAGTTCAATTACCAGAGCGGCGGAACAACGCAGAGCACACCGGCAGCGCAGTTCACCATGGATTACTACGGTGTTGATACCTCGGCGCTCACAGGTCTCAACTACACGATTTCGTATACGACGGACCCGAACCCGGCGGCAAACGGCTATACCGGTGCGAAGGCTGCGACCTGGACCACGACCAAGCCCGCGGATTCGGATATTACGATGGTCAAGGTGAATGTGAGCAACATGCCGGCCGGAAGAAAGGCATCGGTCACGCTTCGTTATCAGTTGCATGAGCGAAAAAATAAGATTCTCAACATGGACGACTATATTGTGACCTACGGAAACTTCCGTATGGGTACGAATCCGACTCCTTTTTACGGAGCAAGCGGTCAGTCCAGTAATACGTTGCACTATATCTTGCGAGATTTGACTTTGAACGGTTACGTCTTCCAGGATACTAATTTTAATTCGGTGTATGATGCCGGGACGGATAGCTACCTGAGCGGCATCCAAATGCGACTTCGTGAGCGGACGGCGTCACGGAAGTGCTGCGAAACGACAACAATCAGGTGTTTGCCAACGGAACCAACGGCTTAGGATATTACTATCTCTACGTTCCGCACGAAGGCAACTGGACGGTCTGGGCAGACCGCTCCGGGGTATCGCCTGCGAGGAAGCTGGTTAAAAAAGATCAGGGTAGCGATCCGACGCTGAGTTCACGCTTTGACCGGAATACTGATCTTGCGACGGTCACGGTGATGGCGGACATTCCGGCGAGACAGTTTAATCTTCCCAATGTGAATGCGGGTTACTATAACGTGCCGCAGCTTGACCTTGCGGACCAGGTACTCCACGTGGGCGATGCCGCGACCACGGTGACGCCGACACTCACGAATCCTGTGGATCCGACGAACCCGGTCGTGAACTATGCAATTCAGACGGGCGCGCCGACGGACCTCGTTGCGGTGAACGGCAGCGGCGCGGTGAGCGGTACGCTGACCCCGCAGAAGACGGGTGTCACAACCCTGCTGCTCACGACCGATGACGGCTACGGCGAGCTCATCAAGAAAGAGGTGAAAGTAAAGGTCTGGGCTGATGTGAAAGTACGACAGCAACGGCGCGGACAGCGGCAGTATTTCCGCAAACGGCGAACAGCTCTATCCGTCTACGACGGCTGCCGGTGCGGATGCGCACACGGATGAGACAACGGCGAAGAGTTCGGCGGGAACGGCGGGTGTGGACACCCAGCTCATGCGCGCGGGCTACTACTTTGACGGCTGGAACACAAAGCCGGACGGCACCGGCACCGCGTATGCGGCGGGTGCTGCGATTAAGACCGGAAAGATTGACGGTGACTTAACGCTCTATGCGGTCTGGAGACCGGTGACGCCGGCGACCGACAGCTTTAACATCGAGAAACTCTTAAAGGGCGACTACGGCCTCCTGCCGGACGGCCAGAGTGCCCCGCTTCTCACGGAGAACTTTAAGTTCATCTTGACCGGCACCTCCTTTACGGCCGCGCATGTGACGGCAGAACCCATGCCGACCGGCTCCGCGAAGGAGAGTTCGCGCGACGAGACTCCTGGTCAGAATCCTGTGGTCAAGTACACGCTTTCGAGCGCGGACCTCTCGCTGATTACCCCGGGTTCCCCGGTCTTGACCGAAAATGCAACGGCGGGCGCTACCTTCCCGAGCGGAAACTTCAGCTTCACGATGCCCGGCACCTATGTTTACACCCTCAAGGAAGAGGCGGGCAGCGCACAGTACTACGGTTATAACGCCCGCGTCTACACGATTACCTATGTGGTGACGCAGAGCGGCAGCGGCCTCGGCAATGCGCTGAGCTTTACGAGAAGCATCGCTTACACCGATGCGACCGGCGCAAGTGTGAATGTCCAGACGGCAAGCTTTGAAAATACCTATCAGCTGCCGCGCTACACGGTCAGCTTCGACCCGGATCAGGGCAGCTTTACGCCCCCGGCCCAGACGCATCGCTACGGCGACCGCGTGGCGGAGCCGCCGGTACAGAACAATGCGGCAGGCGTTGCGACTTCCCCGGCGGGAGAGCGTTACGGCTATCACTTTAAGCACTGGAAGGCGGCGGACGGAACGCAGTTCCAGTTCGTGAACAGCTCGGTGCGCGCAAACTTCACCCTGACCGCAGTCTGGGAGATCAATACCTACCCGGTACAGGTGCTCGACTCTGCATCGGCAGACGCACCGCATGCGAACGAGGTTATCTTTAACAACGGTGGGGCACAGATGGCGCACGGCACGGTGCTGAATGCGCCGACCGCGCCGGAGAATAAAACCGGTTACCACTTTGACCACTGGGAGAACGACGCGGATCACAGTACCTTCACCTTCGGAAATCCGGTCACGGGTCCGCTGACCATCCGTGCGGTCTATGCGCCGAATGCGTATACGGTGAAGTATGATAAGAACGCGGCAAGCGCAAGCGGCACGACGGCGGATTCCACGCATGTCTATGACCAAACAAGGGCGCTCACCGCAAACGGCTATACGAATCCCGGCTACTACTTGCGGGCTGGAGCCGCACGGCGGGCGGCACAACGGTCGACCTAAACGACGGCGACAACGTGCTGAATCTCACAGTGCAGAACAACGGAACGGTGACGCTCTATGCAATCTGGCAGCCTGTTACCCCGGTAAGCGACAGCTTCGACGTGAGTAAGCTTCTCTTCGGAGACTTCGGTTCCCTGCAGGGCGGCGAGACCGCACCGCTGGTGCCGGATACCTTCCGCTTTGTCTTACAGTCCGTCACGACCCCGACAGGCACAACGATGGTACTTCCGGTGGTTCCGGGCGGCGGTGCCGCTTCCGGCATCACGGTGACCCCGGGGTGGCGGGAACCATGGGCTATGCGCTTCCGAGCGCGCAGCTGCAGGTCCCGGCAGCGGGCAGCGCAGCGGCGACCGCAGGCGCGGCAGCGGTTGCAAACTTCCCGGCAGGCCTCTTTACCTTCAGCTACCCGGGCACCTATGTGTATACCCTCAAGGAGACCGCGGGCTCCGCGCAGTACTACAGCTACGATCCCGCCGTCTACACGATTACCTTTACGGTGACGCAGAGCGCGGGCGCACTCGGCGCGGGGACCGGCAACAGCTTGACCGTAAGCAGAACGGTGCAGAAAGCAAGCGGCGGCGCGAGCACTGCGGCGACCGAGCTTCAGTTTGAGAACCGTTACACCCTGCCGCGCCTTACGGTGCAGTATGACGCAGAGGGCGGCAGCCACACCCCGGCAAACGAGAGCGTGCGCTACGGCGACTATGCAAGCGTGCCGCCGGTTCAGAACAATGCAGCGGGAACCCCGACCTCTCCGGCGGGAGAGAAGACGGGCTACCACTTCCTCTACTGGACGGATGCGGCGGGAACCCAGTTCCCGTTTGCTTCGACGCCGATTCACAGCAATGTAACGCTCCATGCGAAGTGGGAGATTAACCGCTACACCGTAACGGTGCAGGATGCGCCGGATGCGGATACGGGACACCAAAACAATCAGCTCGCGCAGCATAACAATGTGGCGCACGGCGACACGAGCCTCACGGCACCTGTGCAGCCAGAGAATAAGACGGGCTACCACTTCAATCACTGGGAAGATCAGAACAACACGGTCTACACCTTCGGTTCCCCGGTGACCGGCGACACAACGGTACATGCGGTTTATGCGCCGAATACGTATACGGTGAGCTTTGAGCCGAACGCAGGCGGTGCTACGGTGAACGGCAGCATGCCAAACATGAACTTCAGCTATGACACGGCACAGAACCTTACGCCGAATCAGTTTAGCCGTCCGGGCTATCAGTTCATGGGCTGGGGACTCACGCCGACCGCAGCGACCCCGGATTACTATGACAGTGCTTCGGTCAACAACTTGACTGCGACCAACGGCGGAAGCGTGCGCCTCTATGCGCTCTGGACAGCCGTAACGCCGTTTGACCATGATCCGGCGCTCACAAAGATACTGGGCGGTGAGCAAACCGGACGCTTGCGACCGGTGAAACGACCCCGCTCGCAGCGGAGACCTTCAACTTTGAGTTCAAGGCAGTCAGCACGACGGTTCCGGGCATGAGCGCCCTGCCCATGCCGGCGGCGGCACACGGCGCGCAGACCTTCACGGTGAACCGTGTGGGCGCGGGTGCCCTCCCGATCGGCTCTCTGAGCTTCCTCTTTGCGGGCGACTATGTCTACGAGCTCCGCGAACTTGCGGGTGCCGCAGGTACGCCGGGAACCCCGGCTGCGGCGCAGGGAAGCTATACCTATGACAGCGCCGTGTATCGCATTACCTACCACATCACACAGGCAGGAACGGTGATGAACGGCAGTGTGAGCATTGAAAAGCAGGAGAACGGCGGCGCTTTCTCGGCACCGGTTGCCTATACAACGGCGACAGAGCCGAAGTTTACGAACGATTACCTCCTGCCGCGCTACACCGTGAGCTTCCAGTCGAACGGCGGCAGCGTGACCCCGGCACCGCAGGTCATTGTCTACGGCGACCCGGTCGTTGCGCCTCCCACAGTAGGCGGCTCTCCGGCGGGATCCCGCACGGGCTATGACTTCGGCGGCTGGCAGAACCCGGACGGAAGCCCGGCAAACTTTACGACGCCGGTGACCGGTGACCTGGTGCTCAGCGCAAGCTGGAACATGCGCCACTACACGGTCACGGTACTGGATGCGCCGGATGCGGATCCGGGCCATCAGAACGCGGTCATTGCCCAGGATACGAATGCGGTTCACGGCAGCACGCCGACCGAGCCCGCGCGTCCGGACAACAAGACGAATTATGTCTTTGATCACTGGGCAAAGCCGGACGGCTCTACTTACAACTTTGACGAGCCGCTGACAGGAGACCTCACGGTGCACGCGGTCTACCGCCAAAAGCGCTATACGGTGCACTATGATTCGGGCACGCCGCATTCCGTCGGCAGCATGACGGATTCGCACTTCGGCGGCGGAGATACGAACCCGCTTCCGCCGAATCAGTACGCGAGACCGGGCTATACCTTCGGCGGCTGGAGCCGCACGCCGGGCGGAACGACGCCCGACTATGCGGATGGGCAGCCGGTCACGAATCTCACGACTTCGGACGGCGTGACCGTGACCCTCTATGCGGTCTGGACCCCTGCGAGCCCTGCAGTCCTTCACGACCCGCCGGTTAAGAAAGTGATTACCGGCGCGGTGCCGCACAATGCCGGTAACTTTACCTTCCTGCTCCGCGCAGTCAGTACGACAGCACCGGAGGCAGCAGGTGTACTCCCGATGCCGCTTGCGGCGGGCGGAAGTCAAGAAATGCAGCTCGTCATTGCAGGTGCTGGAGAAGAGGAGTTCGGAGACATCACCTTCCGCCTTCCGGGCACCTACGTTTACGAAATCTCCGAGCTGCCGATCGGCAGACGCGGTTTCAGCTTCGATCCGGATCCGGTGACCGTAACCTACGTGGTCACGCAGACAGGTTCGGTGCTCAATGCGACCCGGACCATGGAGAAGCGAGGCCAGGTAGTGACGGAGGCGGTCTTTACGAACGAGTTCGAGAAACCGAATTACATCGTTACGTTTGACGGCAACGGCGCTTGGAGGCCTTTCGAGAGCCAGACGGTGCGCGAGGGCCTGACGGCGAGTGAACCAATCCGAAAGCCGGTTAGAAGCTACGGCAAGTTCATCGGCTGGTACTTAGACGGTCAGCCCTACGACTTCAGTCAGCCGGTCTACGACGACCTCACCCTCATTGCAATGTACGACGACTCCGACAGCGACAACACGTCCGGCGGCGGCGGTGGCGGCGGAAGTCGCGGCGGCAGCGGCAGTCGCGGCGGAAGCAGCAGCCGCGGCAACGGCAGAGGCAGCAACATTGCGCTCACACCGAATGCGAACATCTCGACCACGCCGACGCAGAGCGACGATTCGGATACGACGAATAACCCGCAGAATGCAGAGCCGAACAAGCGGGCAGCAGGCACCGATAAGATTGAAAAGTTGGATGGTGAGAGCGGCAGCCGCGGAATGAAACAGACAAGCGGCGACAAGAGGAGAAAGCGCCGCTTACCGAAGACGGGAGAACAAACGCTCGGGAAACTCTTTTTCTGGAAAGAGGAGAGACGGGAAGAGGAAGCTTAAACAATAACAGAAGCAAAGCTTTGAAGAGGGGCTGTGTCGTGTTTGCGGCACAGCTCCTCTTTTGTTGGGCGGAGAAATCCGATATGCAAATGCGGCCTGAATAATAGGCATATACATGAATTATGCTCATTAATATTCACGCGGCTGCAAGATCGGGGGATTCGCTACGGAAAATGAGTAAGAAACAGAGCTGAGGCTGCAGTGAATTTGACTGCATCAAAAGAGCGCAAAGCACCTAAACAGTGGGATTCTGTCTCGGAGATGTGATTGTCGGCAAAATAAAAGAAATGTAGACAGCTGTTGTATTGATTTACAAATTTCGCTTGAATAACGCTAAGGGAAAAGTTAAAATTGAATTAATATTGTGCATTTGGACCAAGTAGTTGTCAGACAATAACTATTGCCGGAGATTGTGGCGTAACAGGAGGATTTCATGACTCAGAGGGCTTGGAAGTATTGGAAGCGAGTTCTTGCGATGTTGGTCGCGATGCTGCTCATGTTGGAGGCCTTGCCGCTTCAGACGCTTGCCGCAGTCGGACGGGATAGCTATATCCCGTTGGTGGTAAGCGAGGATGAGGAGGAGGAAGAAGCGGAAGATTATAGCGAAGATGCGGAGTTGATTGACGACAGGCCTCTGCTTGCCGCGGGCATTTCCCCGCGTGCTTTGCGCGCCTCGGGCTCCAATGCGACCGTAAGCAATGCGCTGCCGCTTGCGACGCCCTATGTAGCATTCCGCCAGTCCGCCGGGACCTATGCGCCCTGGACGGGAGCGGTGGAAGACGGGGCTTCTCACGGCAGCCAACAATTACGTGAAGCTGGATCCGGCAAACAGTGTATTTCAGCAGCCTTCCGACTTTGTCATCGGAAAATACAATTCGAGAACCTTCAGCGTCCAGTTTGCTTTTCGGCCGAGCGAAATCTCGGATACGGTGCGCAATAACTTGGTCATGGAACTCTGGATTCCGGCCGGTTTCGATTTAAATGGGTTGCCGAGTTTGACCGGTGTGACCTTTTCTTCGCGTCGCCTTGCGGACAGCAGCTGGGTGCTTACCGCAAAGCCCGATCCTACTACGGCGAGTGTCAGCGGACAGATTACGCTCGTACAGGATCCGAATCGCTTGGTGAAGGAACTTCCGCTCTCGCAGGGTGAGTTCCCCTTCCGCATGCGTTTGATTAACAATTACGGCTCAACCAATCCGGCTGCGCCGCCGACGCTCTTTACCGTGGACAGCGGCGATCATGATAAGACAACTGCGTTGACTTTGAATACCTCTCCAGCAAACCCGACAATGACATTCAGCAATCCCTCGGACAGCTATACTTTCATGCCGGGTGAAATCGGCGGTGTTTGGAGCATGTCGGCGAGCACGCCGCTCGGAAACCGGTGGGAAGACGCATGATTGCTTACAACGGTTATGAGACTTCGGCGGCGGAAGATGCCTTAGCTCCGCTCGGTACCGGTAATTTGATTACGAGCAGTTTTAACATCAACAATCCCACCTGGTATCGAAAAGGTCTGGAATTTAAGGTTCACAAGTCGGAAGGATATCTCGCCGAGACCGCAAAAATTCATATGGTACTCCCGGGCGAGGGGACGCAATTTGAGCAGGGCGGAACACTTGCGTGGACCTATGAGACGGATGACGGTTTCAGGATTCCGTGGACAAGAATCGGCGCATATCAGGATACACCGACACCCGCAAATCGCGATGTCGTCATCAACCTGAGAAACCTCTACTCCCAGTATACAAGCGGAAGATTTGCGGAAGCGGTTGCGGGGTCCGGTTTGAGTTATATCGACATATTCCGAAAGCCCGGTACATTTCATGTGAAGTATTATCCGCTGGTGTATTATAACCGCCTATATCAGGGGAACTGGGGTGCGACGGATTACACCGCAACGGCGGGCTCTTACATTGAATATGCGGATAACACCGTATACGGCGGCACGAAACAGGACAGCGGTACACCGCTTCGCTTCCGGTTTATTCAGGGTACGGATCCGGTTCAAATTAAAACATCGAACGATTATCTGGATATGACCTACGGCGGTGATTATTACAGATATAATTTGGATGCCGTGCCGCAGTACAGCGCAACTTCGCCCGAGTATACGGATTCGGAAGAAGTAAAGTCCGGCTTCCGCTTCGACGATGAAAGCGATGCCTTTCAAATTCAGGACAACCTCTTAATTTCCTATGACTTTGAGGAGGCGCTCTCACCGGTTTGGTTAAATCAACTGGGCCTCGCAAAGGAATACGGCCTGGGCTACCGTATCTATGTAAAAGATGCTCAGACCGGGCAGACCGAAATTCGCACCCTGGTACCGGGTGAAATTTACCCGAGCTACACGGCGCAGACCATTCATTATAACGGCCAGAGCATCACCGAGACCGTTATTGACGGCACCGGGATGACGGACTATACCTTTGCGGATGCGAATGTCGCGGGAAACAAGAAGTACATTGCCCGCGTGGAGGTCTTTAAAAAAGAGTACGATTACAACCAGCGTGGTAGTTTTATCTACTGGAATATGTACAATGCCGGAAATAACAAGAACTGGTTCACCTTTAAGCTGCGTGCCTACCATCATCGCCTCTCGGACGGAACCGATATTCCCGATAACTATGAGGCAAAGGTACAGCGAAACGTATCTTCCGACCAAATTCTCGCGCAGAACGGCGGGCAGCCCTTTGCACGTGAGTTCAAGGTGAGGACACGTCACCTGACGGATGATATTCGGACCCAGGCCGTAGGCGGTGGCACGATGGAAGTAAACCGGCATGATGAGATCAACATGTTGGGTCTCTATCGAATTATAAAAATCCGCAGACCATGGACTACAACGTGGACAGCACGGGACAGGCCATTGCCTTCGGTGCTGCGGGCTATGACCCTGTGGTCCTGGAGATTTCAGGCGATGCAATCACCATTACGGAATATCTCGAGAAGGCAGACCTTCGCCTGCTCGGCGTCTGGGACAGCAGCGGAAACTATCACGACTTACAGCAGGCCGGCATCGACCCGGAACAACCGGCTTACTTAAAGGACGGTATCTCTCGATATTCGGATACGGAACTGAGTGTTTTTTTCCAATTCCAATGATAACGGAAGTTTCGGCGGAAAAGTCTATGATTTGAATGCCGTTTGTAATGCGCTGGGCACACCCTATGCGACGCGCGTGGTCATGGCGGCGGATCAGGTTAACTCGTTCCGAACCAGCATTAACAACGGTTTTCAGCAGTACCGCTTTTTTGCACAGAAGGTCTACCCGGGACATTTGAACTATGACAATGCGGTCGGTACCAACGGTTCCGCGGATCTTCCGAAGCAGCTCGACTTTTCGAGCATGATCTATTGCCTCTACAGCGATTATAAGAGTGAGCAGGTGGACCACAACCCGCCGCAGGACAGCACGATACACGGTATTAACCCTTACCACGGCTCTTCCAGAAATCGTCTTCCAAGTCCGCAAGACTGGTGGTAGGTGATGCTGCCAAGGGAATCTCGGTTTTAGATCAGGATTACTACGTGAATCCCTGGTCTTTGGTGGATAAGGGACGCCTCGGCGGAAACTTTTTGGAACCGAGCAAACAGACCTTTTTAAACCGAGCGAATTACATTGTCAATGTAATCGGTCAGGGAACCTATGCCGCGGGAGAGGTCGCCGGTCAGAGAGAACTTGAGTTGACACGGATTGCGGTAGATAACACGGGGGTCACTTGGAGCAACACGGCGATTCCGGAAATATCGTATGAAAATGCGAGCATCGATTTTGCCGGCACGAGCCCCTATCTGCTCTCGCTGACCAACGCAATCAGCTTTGATATTCAGTCGCCGAGCAGCTTCCAGGGCTTTATCTTGGATGCAACCCTTTCGGACGGTACGGTCAAGCACATTGAGGACACGGCCTATTACGCCTACACCTCGACCGGCAAGGGGCGCATGCACTATCTGATTCCCGGCGTAGATGTGAAGAACGGGCCCTACGTCACGGCGATTAAGGTGAGCTTCCCAAACAATAAAAACTGGGGCGACAACCGTGAAAAAATGGAGGTGTGGAGCAATAACAACGGAAACCGCTTGCTTCCGAGTGTCGGTCTTTCGCTGGTGGAGCAGGATATCCCGAAAAAATACCCGGGCACCACAATTCCGGTCGGCTCCCTCAGCGAGAAGGATAGCGATCCGAGCTATGACAAGTTGACGGTCAAGGCAAAGCTCCACTATGAGAATGTCCTGGGCGAAAATATGACCACGGATCTCACACGCTTTGCGACTGAGGGAGCCAGCGAGCGCATTGCTTCGCAGCGCGTGGATGTTGCCTTTTTCCAGAATCAATTGAGTTACGCCTCGAGCAATACCTATCAGGGAAGAGAACTGACGGTCAGCGGACAGCTTCGTTTTGCGCCCACCGCAGGCACCAAGAATCTTGCCGCAAGTAAAGATTTAAGAGTGCGACCGACCTATTATCTGAAGATTGACAAGAGCTTCACCTATGTCGACAACAGCGCAAAAATTCAAGGATTTGTGCCCAATGCTGCCGGTACGGGAATGATGTGGTCCGCAATCGGCATTCCGGATGTCACCTTTATTCCCGCGGGAACCGGTTCCGGACAGTCGGGACATGCAGACTACGGCATACTGGTGATTTCCACCGATCAAATACCGGAGAACGAATTGCCTGTTCCGGGACAGAATTTGGCCGCGGGCTGGTATGGCTATATCAACAGTCTGAGTTTCAAACTTCAGGCAGATTATTCCGCGGATCCGGTCTACGTGAAACCGGTGCCGGGTGTCTGGCTCGACACCAAGTTCGATGCCAATCGTGACGGCAACGGCGGGAACTCCAAAGGAGTCGATGTCGAGACCACAAACGACAATAACCAGCTGGTGCAGGATGCGCCCCGCGGCGCGCAGTTCGGGAAATGCGACCGCCGCAAAGGCCGGTGCGAGCGCCAATGAGGCGGAGATGCTTTATGCGGCGAACAACACGACGCACAAGATTAACCAGGTAACTGCGCTCGGTTTGCTTGCGCTCGCACAGGCAAACAAGCCCTACCAGGAGAGCTCTAGTCGCGTGACAAGCAGGGACCTCAACAACAATCCGAACATCTTCAGCGCAAAGGTCTTCCTGACCAGTGACGACACGAACCCGACCAACGACTGGGAAATCTATATCCCGGTGCCGAAGGCGGGCGAGCAGTATAGCTATCAGAGCGGCGGTGTGACGCAGACCACGCCGGTTGCGCAGTTCTCGATGGACTACTATGGGGTCGATACCTCGGCGCTCACAGGTCTTAACTACACGCTTTCGTATACAACGGATCCGAATCCGGCGGCAAACGGTTATACCGGTGCAAAGGCCGCTTCCTGGACTACGACCAAGCCCGCCGATGCGGATATTACGATGGTGAAGCTCAACGTGAGCAACATGCCGGCGGGCAGAAAGGCCTCCATCACTTTGCAATATCAGTTGCACGAGCGGAAGAAGAAGTTGCTCAACCAGATGGATACGATTGTCGCATACGGAAACTTCCGCATGGGCACGAGCCCCAACCCCTTCTACGGCGCGGACGGACAGGCCAGCAATAAATTAGAGTATCTGTTGCCCGACCTAACTCTGAGTGGCATTGCCTTTCAGGAGAATGATTTAACTCGCTCTACGATGCGGGGACGGACAGCTATCAGAGCGGTGTCCGCATGAAACTCCTCGAGGCGGACGGCGTGACCGAAGTACTTCGGAGCGACAATAACCTTGGCTTTGTCAGTACGACCAACGCAAACGGTTACTACATGCTCTACGTGCCGCACGAGGGCAACTGGGTGGTTCAGGCGGATGCCTCCGCGCTGAGCCCGCTCCGTAAGCTCGTGAAGAAAGATCAGGGCAGCAACCCGAGCGTAAATTCGCGTTTTGACCGAAATACGAATCTTGCGGCGGTCACGGTGACTGCGAATGTGCCGGCGGGGCAGTATAATCTCGCAAATGTAAATGCAGGTTACTATAACGTGCCGCAGCTTGACCTCGCGGACCAGGTACTCCACGTAGGCGATGCTGCGACCACGGTGACGCCGACACTCACGAACCCGGTGGACCCGACGAACCCGGTCGTGAATTATGCGATTCAGACAGGTGCGCCGACGGACCTCGTGACGGCGACCGGCAGCGGCGCGGTGAGCGGCACCCTGACCCCGCAGAAGACAGGCGTCACAACTGTGCGACTCACAACAGACGACGGTTACGGAGAACTGATTACCAAGGATGTAAAAGTCACAGTCTGGGCCGATGTGAAGTACGACAGCAACGGCGCGGACAGCGGTAGCATTTCCGCAAACGGCGAGCAGCTTTACCCGTCTACGACGGCGGCCGGTGCGGATGCGCACACGGATGAGACGACCGCGAAGAGCTCCGCGGGAACGGCGGGCGTTGATACCCAGCTTATGCGCGCGGGCTACTACTTTGACGGCTGGAACACGAAGCCGGACGGCACAGGCACCGCGTATGCGGCGGGTGCTGCGATTAAGACCGGAAAGATTGACGGTGACTTAACACTCTATGCGGTCTGGAGACCGGTGACGCCGGCGACCGACAGCTTTAACATCGAGAAGCTCTTAAAGGGCGACTACGGCCTCCTGCCGGACGGCCAGAGTGCCCCGCTTCTCACGGAGAACTTTAAGTTCACCTTGACCGGCACTTCCTTTACGGCGGCGCATGTGACGGCAGAACCCATGCCGACCGGCTCTGCAAAGGAGAGTTCCCGCGACGAGACCCCGGGTCAGAATCCGGTGGTCAAGTACACGCTTTCGAGCGCGGACCTCTCGCTGATTACTCCGGGCTCCCCGGTGTTGACCGAGAATGCGACGGCGGGCGCCACCTTCCCGAGCGGAAACTTCAGCTTCACGATGCCCGGCACCTATGTCTACACCCTCAAGGAAGAGGCGGGCAGCGCACAGTACTACGGTTACAACGCCCGCGTTTACACGATTACCTATGTGGTGACGCAGAGCGGCAGCGGTCTTGGCAATGCGCTAAGCTTGACTAGGACAATCAGCTATCAAGATCCTGTAAGCGGAGCGGCTATTAATGTCCAGACGGCAAGCTTTGAAAATACCTATCAGCTGCCGCGCTACACAGTCAGCTTCGATCCGGATCAGGGCAGTTTTACGCCCCCGGCCCAGACGCATCGCTACGGCGATCGCGTGACGGAGCCGCCGGTACAGAACAATGCGGCAGGCGTTGCGACCTCCCCGGCGGGAGAGCGCTACGGCTATCACTTTAAGCACTGGAAGGCAGCGGACGGAACCCAGTTCCAGTTTGTCGGAAGCTCTGTCAGAGCGAATATGACGCTGACTGCGGTTTGGGAAATCAACACCTATCCGGTACAGGTGCTCGACTCTGCATCGGCAGACGCACCGCATGCGAACGAGGTTATCTTTAACAACGGGGGGGCACAGATGGCGCACGGCACGGTGCTGAATGCGCCGACCGCGCCGGAGAATAAAACCGGCTATCACTTTGACCACTGGGAGAACGACGCGGATCACAGTACCTTCACCTTCGGAAACCCGGTCACGGGACCGCTGACCATTCGTGCGGTCTATGCACCGAATGCGTATACGGTGAAGTACGATAAAAACGCGGCAAGCGCAAGCGGATCGACGGCGGATTCCGCGCATGTCTATGACCAAACGCGCGCACTGACAACAAACGGATATACGAACCCCGGCTACTACTTTGCGGGCTGGAGCCGCACGGCGGGCGGCACGACGGTCGACTTGAACGACGGCGACAACGTGCTGAATCTGACGAGCCAGAACAACGGAACGGTGACGCTCTATGCAATCTGGCAGCCGGTTACCCCGGTCAGCGACAGCTTCGACGTGAGTAAGCTTCTCTTCGGAGATTTCGGTTCCCTGCAGGGCGGCGAGACCGCACCGCTGGTGCCGGATACCTTCCGCTTTGTCTTACAGTCCGTCACGACCCCGACAGGCACAACGGCAGTGCTTCCGGTGGTTCCGGGCGGCGGTGCCGCTTCGGGCATCACAGTGACCCCGGGTGCGGGAACCATGGGCTATGCGCTTCCGAGCGCGCAGCTGCAGGTTCCGGCAGCGGGCAGCCAAAGCCGCGACCGCAGGCGCGGCCGCGGTCGCAAACTTCCCGGCGGGTCTCTTTACCTTCAGCTACCCGGGCACTTATGTGTATACCCTCAAGGAGACCGCAGGCTCCGCACAGTACTACAGCTACGATCCCGCTGTCTACACGATCACCTTTACGGTGACGCAGAGCGCGGGCGCACTCGGCGCTGGAACCGGCAATAGTTTATCTGTGACCAGAACGGTGCAGAAAGCAAGCGGCGGTGCGAGCACTGCGGCGACCGAGCTGCAGTTTGAGAACCGCTACACCTTGCCGCGTCTCACAGTGCAGTATGACGCAGAGGGCGGCAGTCACACCCCGGCAAACGAGAGCGTGCGCTACGGCGACTATGCGACGGCACCGCCGGTGGTGAACAACGCGGCCGGAATCCCGACCTCCCCGGCGGGAGAAAAGACGGGCTACCACTTCCTCTACTGGACGGATGCAGCGGGAAGTCAGTTCGCGTTCGGCTCGACGCCGATTCATGCGAACACGACTCTGCACGCGAAGTGGGAGATTAACCGCTATACCGTGACGGTGCAGGATGCGCCGGATGCGGATACAGGTCATCAGAATGCGCAATTGGCACAATACACCAATGTGCCTCACGGCGATACGACGCTGACCGCACCGACGCAGCCGGAGAATAAGACCGGTTATCACTTCGATCACTGGGAAGATCAGAACAATACGGCCTACACCTTCGGTTCCCCGGTGACCGGCGACACAACGGTGCACGCGGTTTATACACCGAATACCTATACCGTGAGCTTTGAGCCGAACGCAGGCGGCGCGACCGTGAACGGTAGCATGCCGAACCTCAGTATGACTTACGATACGGCGCAGAACCTGACGCCGAATCAGTTTAGCCGTCCGGGTTATCAGTTCATGGGCTGGGGTCTCACGCCGACTGCGGCGACACCTGACTACTATGACAGTGCCTCGGTCAACAACCTGACGACGACCAACGGCGGAACCGTGCGCCTCTATGCGCTCTGGACGGCTGTGACGCCCTTTGACCATGATCCGGCACTCACAAAGATACTGGGCGGTGAGGCAAACCGGACGCTTGCGACCGGCGAGACCACTCCGCTTACAGCCGAGACCTTTAACTTTGAGTTCAAGGCAGTCAGCACGACGGTTCCAGGCATGAGCACCCTGCCCATGCCGACAGCGGCACACGGCGCGCAGACCTACACGGTGAACCGCGCGGGTGCGGGTGCCCTTCCGATCGGTTCTTTGCGTTTCCTCTTCGCGGGCGACTATGTCTATGAGCTCCGCGAGCTTGCGGGTGCCGCAGGTACGCCGGCAGCGGCGCAGGGAAGCTACACGTACGATAACGCCGTGTATCGCATTACCTACCACATCACACAGGCCGGAACGGTGATGAACGGCAGTGTTACGGTCGAGAAGCAAACGGCGGGAGGTGCCTTCTCGGCGCCGGTCACTTACAGTGCTGCAACGGAGCCTAGCTTTACGAACGATTACCTTCTGCCGCGCTACACCGTGAGCTTTAACGCAAACGGCGGAAGTGTGACCCCGGCACCGCAGGTCATTGTCTACGGTGACCCGGTGATCGCACCGCCCACGGTCGGAGGCTCTCCGGCGGGCTCCCGCCCAGGCTACGACTTCGGCGGCTGGCAGAATCCGGACGGAAGCCCGGCAAACTTTACGACGCCGGTGACCGGCAATTTGGTGCTCAGTGCAAGCTGGACCATGCGCCACTACACGGTCACGGTACTGGATGCGCCGGATGCGGATCCGGGCCATCAGAACGCGGTCATTGCCCAGGATACGAATGCGGTTCACGGCAGCACGCCGACCGAGCCCGCGCGCCCGGACAACAAGACGAATTATGTCTTTGATCACTGGGCAAAGCCGGACGGCTCGACCTATAACTTTGACGAGCCGCTGACAGGAGACCTCACGGTGCACGCGGTCTACCGCCAAAAGCGCTATACGGTGAGTTATGATTCCGGCACGCCGCATTCAATCGGCAGTATGACGGATTCGCACTTTGGCGGCGGAGATACGAACCCGCTTCCGCCGAATCAGTACGCGAGACCGGGCTATACCTTCGGCGGCTGGAGCCGCACCCCTGGCGGAACGACACCCGACTATGCGGATGGGCAGCCAGTCACGAATCTCACGACTTCGGACGGTGTGACCGTGACCCTCTATGCGGTCTGGAACCCTGCGAGTCCCGCAGTTCTTCACGACCCGCCGGTCAAGAAAGTGATTACCGGTGCGGTGCCGCACAATGCCGGTAACTTTACCTTCCTGCTCCGCGCGGTCAGTACGACAGCACCGGAGGCGGCAGGAGTACTCCCGATGCCGCTTGCGGCGGGCGGAAGTCAAGAAATGCAGCTCGTCATTGCAGGTGCGGGAGAGGGCGAATTCGGAGACATCACCTTCCGCCTTCCGGGCACCTACGTTTACGAAATCTCCGAGCTGCCGATCGGCAGACGTGGCTTTAGCTTCGATCCGGATCCGGTGACTGTAACTTATGTGGTCACGCAGACAGGTTCGGTGCTCAATGCGACCCGGACCATGGAGAAGAGGGCAGGCAGTGACCGAGGCAGTCTTCACGAACGAGTTCGAGAAACCGAATTACATCGTGAGCTTTGACGGCAACGGCGCCTGGAGGCCTTTTGAGAGCCAGACCGTGCGCGAGGGCCTTACGGCGAGTGAGCCGATCCGAAAGCCGGTGAGAAGCTACGGCAAGTTCATAGGCTGGTATTTGGACGGACAGCCTTACGACTTCAGTCAGCCGGTCTACGACGACATCACGCTCTTTGCGATGTACGACGACTCCGACAGCGACAATACCTCCGGCGGAAGCGGCGGCGGTGGCGGCGGCGGAAGTCGCGGCGGCAGCGGCAGAGGAAGCAGCAGTCGCGGCAACGGCAGAGGCAGCAACATCACGTCGACGCCGAGCACTAACATTGCGACCACGCCGGCACAGAGCGGCGATTCCGATGCGACGGACAAGTCGCAAAACGCGGATCCGAACAAGCGCTCTGCGGACAGCAAGAAGACCGAGAAGCTTGACAGCGGAAGCGGAAGCCGCAGAAAGAAGGAGACAAGCGGCGTCACGAAGAAAAGCGCCGCCTTCCGAAGACAGGAGAAGAAACAATTGAAAAAAATCCTGCTCTGGAAAGAGGAGAGGCGGGACGAGGAAGTCTAAGGTAAAAGAATCGAAGCAGTGAAATAGGAGCTGTGTTGCTTTTCGCGACACAGCTCCTATTTTTGTGCTGAATTCCCCGAACAACAGAGTACGAAAGAAAGAAAACTTGTGGATTGACTAAAGGTTGAATAATAGTCATATACAAGAAAAACTGCTTATTAATATTCTCGGAATCTGTATGGTGACGTCGTTTCGGTTTCCCCAAATATCGAGGAATGATAGGCTTCGGAATAACGAGTCTTTTCCGTACGACTTTGCAGATAGCAGTACCGCAGCTGATTTACAAAATAAAAGGAATCGCCGAAGTAAATGCAACAAAGTATACCAAGGCCGTAAAGTTTTGCAGGTTATACTTGAATATTAACCGAATAAAAGTTAAAATTGATTTAATATTGCACAATTGCGCCGCGAATTTATCAGATAACAAATGCGGACATCAAGAGGCGCCGCAAAACGGGAGGATTGTATGAGGGAGAGAGCTTGGAAGTATTGGAAGCGGGCACTCGCAGTTTTGGTCGCAATGATACTCATCTTTGAGGCATTGCCGCTTTCTGCTTTGGCTGCTGCGGGGCGGGATAATTATATCCCGCTGGTCAGTAGCGAGGATGAGGAGGAAGACGAGGACTATACCGAGGATGCGGAGCTGATTGACGACAGACCTCTGCTTGCCGCCGGAATATCTCCGCGCGCATTTCGCGCCTCGGGCTCCAATGCGACAATCAGCAATGCACTGCCGCTTGCAACTCCCTATGTTGCCTTTCGACAGGCGTCCGGCGGTTATACGCCTTGGACGGGCGCGGTCGAAGACGGGACAATCACGCCCGGAAATAACTATTTGAAACTCGATCCCGCAAACGCGGTGTTTCATACGCCTTCCGATTTTGTCATCGGAAAGTATAATTCGAGAACGTTCAGTGTACAGTTCGCATTCCGTCCGAGTGAGATTTCGGACACAGTTCGCAATAACCTGGTCATGGAACTCTGGATTCCGGCCGGTCTCGATCTGAGCGGTACCCCGAGCCTTACCGGTGTCAGTTTCTCTTCGCGTCGCCTTGCTGACGGCAGTTGGATACTCACCGCAAAGCCTGATCCGACGACTGCCAGCGTGAGCGGACAGATCACCCTCGTGCAGGATCCGAGTCGCCTGATTAAGGATCTTCCGCTGAGTCAGGGCGAACTGCCGATTCGTATGCGCCTCATTAATAACTACGGATCGACCAATCCCGCCGCACCGCCGACCCTTTATACACTGGATAGCGGGGATCACGACAAGACGACCGCACTTGTATTCAATACCTCTGCATCAAATCCGACGATGACCTTTAGCAATCCCTCTGACAGCTATACATTTATGCCGGGGGGAAGTCGCAGGTGTTATGAATGTGAATGCCGGAAGTCCCGCAGGTACACCGGTGGGACGCCGTATGATTTCTATGACAGACAGAGAGACTTCCGCCGCAGAAGATGCCTTGGCTTCGCTCGGCATGGGGGGCTGGATTACCTATGGTTTCGGCGGTACGAATCCGAATTTTCCGCGCAAAGCACTTGAATTTAAGGTGCATAAGACAGAAGGCTATCTTGGAGAAAAAGCGACCATCCACATGGTTCTGCCGGAAGAGGGGACGCTCTTTGAACAGGGTGGAACCGCTGCCTGGACATATGTGACGGATGACGGATACCAACTTGAATGGAATAGAATCAGTATCTTTCAGGATCCGCCGACACCTGGAAACCGGGATGTTGTGGTTGATTTGCGTTCCCTTTATTCCCGTATGACGAGCGGAAATTTTCAGGAGGCTGTCCCGGGTTCGGGCTTAAGCTATATTGATATCTTTCGGGAAGCCCGGAACCTTCCATGTGAAGTATTATCCGCTGGTATATTACAATCGTCTCTATCAGGGAGACTGGACGAACACGGATTACACGGCAGCGACCGGGTCGACGATTGAATATGCGGATAATACATCCTACGGTGCCACCAAGCAAGACAGCGGCACACCGCTACAGTTTCACTTTGTACAGGGAACAGATCCTGTACGCATTAAGACGGCAGTTGACTATTTTGACCTGACCCATGGCGGGGATTATTTGAGATATAGCTTGGATGCCGTGCCCCAATACAGTGCGACTTCACCGGAGTATACCGATTCGGAAGAGGTCAAATCCGGTTTCCGCTTTGATGATGACAGCAACACCTTTCAGATTCAGGATGATCTCTCTCTATTAGCTATGATTTCGAGGAGGCACTCTCACCGGTCTGGTTAAACCAGCTCGGCCTTGCGCCGGAATACGGACTCGGATACCGTTTGTACGTAAAGGATGCGCAAACCGGACAGTTGGAAATCCGCACGCTTGTGCCGGGGACACTTTTTCCGAGCTATACGGCACAGAACATCAGTTACGATGGACAGACCGTCACAGAGACGATAATTGACGGCACCGGCATGACGGACTACACCTTTGCCGATGCAAACCTGCCGGGAAATAAGAAGTACATTGCGCGCGTTGAAGTGTTTAAAAAAGAGTATGATTACAACCAGCGTGGCAGTTACGCGTACTTCAACGCGAATTTACCGTTCGCAGGATTGAACAAGAATTGGTTCACATTCAAGCTGCGCGCCTATCATCACCGTCTCTCGGACGGAACGGATATTCCCGATAATTACGAAGCAAAGGTTCAACGCAAGGTAGCATCAAAGCAGATACTCGCCGAGAACGGAGGTCAGCCTTTTACAAAGGAGTTCAAGGTGAAAACTCGGCATCTCGATGATAATATTTGGGTGCAGAGTGTTAACGGCGGAACAATGGAAGTGAATCGTCATCCGGAGATCAATATGTTCGGCGCTTTCCGCATCGTTAAAAATCCGAATACCATGGACTACAATGTAGACACAAACGGAGCTGCGGTTGCCTTTGGCCAGCCGAACTATAATCCGGTTGTCGTTGAACTTGCGGGTGATGCCATTACGCTGACGGAATATCTCGAGAAGTCAGACCTCCGCCTGCTCGGCGTTTGGGACGATGCCGGTACTTATCATGATTTGCAGCAGGTCGGCATAAATCCGGAACTTCCCGCCTACCTGAAAGACGGAATCTCGAAGTATTCGGATACGGCGGAGAGCGTCTTTTCCACTTCAAATGACTACGGTACCTTTAGTGGTAAAGTTTATGATTTAAATGCAATTTGTCAGGCGCTCGGTACGCCTTATGCGACGAGGGTGGTTCTCGCTGCGGATCAGGTCAACTCCTTTCGAAGCAATAATGTCAACGGATACAGGCAGTACAACTTTTTCACACAAAAAGTGTATCCGGGACATTTGAACTACGATGCTGCGGTAGGATCCGGCGGAGCTGCGGATTTACCGAAAGCGCTGCCGTTTACGAGTATGTTGTATTGCCTCTACAGCGATTATAAGAGTGAGCAGGTGGATCATAATCCGGCCCAGGATAGCACGATTCACGGCATCAGCAACTCGCACGGTGCCGCAAAGAAATCGAACGGAAAATCGGCGACTTTAGTGGTTGGCAGCAGTGCCAAGGGAATTTCGATACTGGATCAAGACTACTATGTGAATCCCTGGTCTCAGAGTGACAAAGTTCACCTTGGCGAGCAGTTCATTAATCCGACACTGGTCACCTACCTGGACCGCAGCCGCTATATCATCAATGCCATCGGTCAAGGAACGGGAAGCTCCGGACCGATTCCGGGGCTGCGGGAACTGGAACTCACACAGATTCAGGTGGATAATACGGGAATCAGCGCCCCGCAAATTTCCTATCAGAATGCAAGCCTCGATTTTGCAGGCAGTAGCTCAAAGCTGCTTTCCCTGGTGAATGCAATCAGCTTTGAGATTCATGCGCCTAAAACTTACCAGGACTTCGTGATAGATGCCACGCTCTCGGACGGAAGCGTGAAGCACATTGAAGACACCGCATTTTACTCAAACATCTTTAACTCCGGTCGAAAAGGTCGCATTCACTATGTCATTCCGGGCATTGACGTGAAAAACGGGCCTTACATTACAGCTCTCAAAGTCAGTTTTCCGAACGAGCGGAACTGGGGGAGCAATTATGCGAAGATGGAAGAGTACAGTAACACCGGCGGAAACGGCGTGCTACCCAGTGTTGGCCTTTCCCTGGTTGAGCAGGATATTCCGAAGTATTATCCGGGTACTACAATTGCAGTCGGCTCACTGAGCGAGAAAGACAGTGATCCGAAGTACGACAAACTGACGGTCAAGGCGAAGCTTCACTACGAGAACATTTACGGCGATGATTTGACCACAGATCTCAGTCATTTTGCAACAGAGGGAGCGAGCAATCGCATTGCCTCCCAGCGGGTGGAAGTGCCGTATCTGTTAAACCAACTCGGCTTCGGAAGCACAAATACCTATCAGGGACGCGAGCTCACGGTAAGCGGACGACTGCCCTTTGCGCCGAATGCGAACACGAGAAATCTGGTCACAGCAAAAGGGCTCAAGGCTCGTCCGACCTATTATTTTAAAATCGATAAGAGCTTTACCTATGTCGATAACAGTGCGGAGGTCCAGGCTTACAGCACCAATCCTTCCGGCAGCGGAGCCGGTTGGAACGTGGTTCACGGTATCGGGGTCAACTTTATCCCGGCGGGCACCGGGGCAGGTCAGTCCGGCCATACGGATTACGGTGTACTCGTCATTACGACCGATCAGTCGCCGGAGAGTGAACTCGGACTTCCGGATCAAAATTTTGCGTCCGGTATGTACGGTTGGAACTACAATGTCAGATTTAAGCTCCAGGCCGACTACTCGGCGGACCCTGTTGTATTAAAACCGGTTCCGGGCGTCTGGCTCGACACCAAGTTTGATGCCAATCGCGACGGCAGCGGCGGCAATGCACAGGGGGTGGATGTCGAAACCACAAACGACAACAACCAGCTGGTGCAGGATGCGCCACGCGGTGCGCAGTTCGGCAATGCGACGGCGGCGAAGGCCGGGGCGAGCGCAAACGAAGCAGAGATGCTCTATGCGCCGAACAACACAACGCATAAGATTAATCAAGTGACCGCGCTCGGTCTGCTTGCGCTCGCGCAGGCCAATAAGCCCTTCCAGGAGAGTTCGACCCGTGTTCAGAGCAGAGACCTGAACAACAATCCGAACATCTTCAACGCGAAGGTTTTTCTGACCAGTGACGATACGAATCCGACCAATGACTGGGAAATCTATATCCCGGTCCCGAAGGCGGGAGAGCAGTACAGTTATCAGAGCGGCGGAGTGGTACAGGCAACACCGGCAGCACAGTTCAGTATGGATTACTACGGGATTGACACTTCGACACTCACAGGACTCAACTACACGGTCTCGTATTCGACGGACTTGAACCCTGCTGCGAACGGCTACACGAGTGCTAAAGCTGCTTCCTGGACTACGACCAAGCCTGCAGACGCCGATATCACCATGGTGAAGCTGAGTGTCACCAATATGCCGGCGGGCAGGAAGGCTTCGGTCACACTGCAGTATCAGCTGCATGAACGGAAGAATAAGCTTCTTGACCGGCTGGACACAGTGGTTGCTTACGGAAACTTCCACATGGGCATGAGTCCCACGCCGTTCTACGGTGCTGCGGGTCAGGCGAGCAATAAGCTCGAATTCCTGCTTACAGACCTGACACTGGACGGGTATGCCTTCCAGGACGCAAACTTCAATTCTCTGTATGACGCGGGGACAGAGGCGAGACTTGCCACCGTTCGGATGAAACTGCTCGAAGCGGACGGCGTGACCGACGTGCTTCGAAGCGATAACAACCAGACGTTGGTAACAGCGACCAACGGGAGCGGTTACTATAAGCTCAATGTGCCGCACGAGGGCAACTGGGTCGTGCAGGCGGACAGCTCGTTGCTAAGTCCGCTCCGGAAGCTCGTCAAAAAGGATCAAGGAACCAATCAGAGCATCAATTCCCGCTTTGACCGGAACACCAATCTCGCTGCGGTGACGGTCACGGCAGATGTTCCGGCGGGAAGATATAACCTCTCCAATGTGAACGCGGGCTTCTATAACGTGCCGCAGCTTGATCTCGCGGACCAGGTTCTGCATGTCGGAGACAGTGCGACGACTGTGACGCCGAGCCTTCTGAGTCCGGTGGATCCCTCGAATCCTGTTGTGAACTATTCTATTCAGACGGGCGCGCCGACGGACCTCGTTTCGGTGAACGGCAGCGGCGCGGTGAGCGGTACGCTGACCCCGCAGAAGACAGGCGTCACGACCCTGCTGCTCACGACCGATGACGGCTACGGCGAGCTCATCAAGAAGGAAGTGCAAGTAAAGGTCTGGGCCGATGTGAAGTACGACAGCAACGGCGCGGACAGCGGCAGCATTTCCGCAAACGGCGAACAGCTCTATCCGTCTACGACGGCGGCCGGTGCGGATGCGCACACGGATGAGACGACAGCGAAGAGTTCCGCGGGAACGGCGGGTGTGGACACGCAGCTTATGCGCGCGGGCTACTACTTTGACGGCTGGAACACAAAGCCGGACGGCACCGGCACCGCGTATGCGGCGGGTGCTGCGATTAAGACCGGAAAGATTGACGGTGATTTAACGCTCTATGCGGTCTGGAGACCGGTGACCCCGGCGACGGATAGCTTTAACATCGAGAAGCTCTTAAAGGGAGACTACGGCCTCCTGCCGGACGGCCAGAGTGCACCGCTCCTCACGGAGAACTTTAAGTTCACCTTGACCGGCACCTCCTTTACGGCCGCAAATGTCACGGCAGAACCCATGCCGACTGGCTCCGCGAAGGAGAGTTCCCGCGACGAGACCCCGGGTCAGAATCCGGTGGTCAAGTACACGCTTTCGAGTGCGGACCTCTCGCTGATCACCCCGGGTTCCCCGGTGTTGACCGAAAATGCGACGGCGGGCGCCACCTTCCCGAGCGGAACCTTTAGCTTCACGATGCCCGGCACCTATGTTTACACCCTCAAGGAAGAGGCGGGCAGCGCACAATACTACGGTTACAACTCTCGCGTCTACACGATTACCTATGTGGTGACACAGAGCGGCAGCGGTCTCGGCAATGCACTGAGCTTTACGAGAAGCATCACTTACACCGATGCGACCGGCGCAAGTGTGAATGTGCAGACGGCAAGTTTTGAAAATACCTATCAGCTGCCGCGCTACACGGTCAGCTTCGATCCGGATCAGGGCAGCTTTACACCCCCGGCCCAGACGCATCGCTACGGCGACCGCGTAACGGAGCCGCCGGTACAGAACAATGCGGCAGGTGTCGCGACCTCCCCGGCGGGAGAGCGCTACGGCTATCACTTTAAGCACTGGAAGGCGGCGGACGGAACCCAGTTCCAGTTTGTGAACAGCTCGGTGCGCGCAAACTTCACCCTGACCGCAGTCTGGGAGATTAATACCTACCCGGTCAAGGTGCTGGATGCCGCAACGGCAGACGCGCCGCATGCGAATGAGGTGATTTTCGACAACGGCGGGGCACAGATGGCGCACGGCACGGTGCTGAATGCGCCGACCGCGCCGGAGAATAAGACCGGTTACCACTTTGACCACTGGGAGAACGACGCGGATCACAGTACCTTTACCTTCGGAAACCCGGTCACGGGACCGCTGACCATACGTGCGGTCTATGCGCCGAATGCATACACGGTGAAGTACGATAAGAACGCGGCAAGCGCAAGCGGCACGACGGCGGATTCCGCCCATGTCTATGGCCAAACACGCGCACTGACAACAAACGGCTATACGAACCCCGGCTACTACTTTGCGGGCTGGAGCCGCACGGCGGGGGGCACGACGGTCGACCTAAATGACGGCGACAACGTGCTGAATCTCACAACGCAGAACAACGGAACGGTGACGCTCTATGCGATCTGGCAGCCGGTCACCCCAGTCAGCGACAGCTTCGACGTGAGTAAGCTCCTCTTCGGAGACTTCGGTTCTCTCCAGGGCGGCGAGACCGCACCCCTGGTGCCGGATACCTTCCGCTTTGTCTTACAGTCCGTCACGACCCCGACAGGCACAACGGCAGTGCTTCCGGTGGTTCCGGGCGGCGGAGCCGCTTTCGGGTATCACGGTGACCCCGGGCGCGGGAACCATGGGCTATGCGCTTCCGAGCGCGCAGCTGCAGGTTCCGGCAGCGGGCAGCGCAGCGGCGACCGCAGGCGCGGCCGCGGTCGCAAACTTCCCGGCGGGTCTCTTTACCTTTAGCTACCCGGGTACCTATGTCTATACCCTCAAAGAGACGGCAGGCTCCGCGCAGTACTACAGCTACGATCCCGCTGTCTACACGATTACCTTTACGGTGACGCAGAGCGCGGGCGCACTCGGCGCGGGAACGGGAAATTCCCTCTCGGTGACGAGAAGTATCACGAAGCAGAGCGGCGGCGCAAGCACTGCGGCGACCGAGCTGCAGTTTGAGAACCGTTACACCTTGCCGCGCCTCACGGTGCAGTATGACGCAGAGGGCGGCAGCCACACTCCGGCAAACGAGAGCGTGCGCTACGGCGACTACGCGACGGCACCGCCGGTGGTGAACAACGCGGCCGGCACCCCGACCTCCCCTGCGGGAGAGAAGACGGGCTACCACTTCCTCTACTGGACGGATGCGGCGGGAAGCCAGTTCGCGTTTGGCTCGACGCCGATTCATGCAAACACCACCCTGCACGCGAAGTGGGAGATTAACCGCTATACTGTGACGGTGCAGGATGCGCCGGATGCGGACACCGGTCATCAGAATGCGCAATTGGTACAGCACACGAACGTTGCGCACGGCGACACGAGCCTCACGGCACCGGCACAGCCCTCCAACAAGACGGGCTACCATTTCGATCACTGGGAGGATCAGAACAATACAGTCTATACTTTCGGTTCTCCGGTAACGGGCGACACAACGGTACATGCGGTTTATGCACCGAATACGTATACGGTGGTATTTGAGCCGAACGCAGGCGGTGCTACGGTGAACGGAAGCATGCCGAACCTCAGCATGACTTACGACACGGCACAGAACCTCACACCGAATCAGTTTGACCGCCCGGGCTATCAGTTCATGGGCTGGGGCACAAGTCCGACAGCGACTACACCGGCTTATTATGACGGCGTCTCGGTCAACAACCTGACTGCAACCAACGGCGGAACCGTGCGCCTCTATGCGCTCTGGACAGCCGTGACGCCGTTTGACCATGATCCGGCGCTCACAAAGATACTGGGCGGCGAGGCAAACCGGACGCTTGCGACCGGTGAAACGACCCCGCTCGCACCGGAGACCTTCAACTTTGAGTTCAAGGCAGTCAGCACGACGGTTCCGGGCATGAGCACCCTGCCCATGCCGGCGGCGGCACACGGCGCGCAGACCTTCACGGTAAACCGTGTGGGTGCGGGTGCCCTCCCGATCGGCTCCCTGCGCTTCCTGTTCGCAGGCGACTATGTCTACGAGCTCCGCGAACTTGCGGGTGCCGCAGGTACGCCGGGAACTCCGGCGGCGGCGCAGGGAAGCTACACGTACGACAATGCTGTGTATCGCATTACCTACCACATCACACAGGCCGGAACGGTGATGAACGGCAGTGTGACAATTGAGAAGCAGACAGCAGGAGGTGCCTTCTCGGCGCCGGTCACTTACAGTGCTGCAACGGAGCCCAGCTTTACGAACGATTACCTTCTGCCGCGCTACACCGTGAGCTTTAACGCAAACGGCGGCAGCGTGACCCCGGCACCGCAGGTCATTGTCTACGGCGACCCGGTCGTTGCGCCTCCCACAGTAGGCGGCTCTCCGGCGGGATCCCGCCCGGGCTTTGACTTTGGCGGCTGGCAGAACCCGGACGGAAGCCCGGCAAACTTTACGACGCCGGTGACCGGCAATTTGGTGCTCAGCGCAAACTGGACCATGCGCCACTACACGGTGACGGTACTGGATGCACCGGATGCGGATCCGGGCCATCAGAATCAGATCATCACGCAGGATACGAATGCGGTTCACGGCAGCACGCCGACCGAACCCGCGCGCCCGGACAACAAGACGAATTATGTCTTTGATCACTGGGCAAAGCCGGACGGCTCGAGCTATAACTTTGACGAGCCGCTGACAGGAGATCTCACGGTGCACGCGGTCTACCGCCAAAAGCGCTATACGGTGCGCTATGATTCCGGCACGTCGCATTCCGTCGGCAGCATGACGGATTCGCACTTCGGCGGCGGAGATACGAACCCGCTTCCGCCGAATCAGTACGCGAGACCGGGCTATACCTTCGGCGGCTGGAGCCGCACGTCGGGCGGAACGACGCCTGACTATGCGGATGGGCAGCCGGTCACGAATCTCACGACTTCGGACGGCGTGACCGTGACCCTCTATGCGGTCTGGAACCCTGCGAGCCCCGCAGTTCTTCACGACCCGCCGGTCAAGAAAGTGATTACCGGTGCGGTGCCGCACAATGCCGGTAACTTCACCTTCTTGCTCCGTGCAGTCAGTACGACCGCACCGGAGGCAGCAGGGGTACTCCCGATGCCGCTTGCGGCGGGCGGAAGTCAAGAAATGCAGCTTGTCATTGCGGGTGCGGGAGAGGGCGAATTCGGAGACATCACCTTCCGTTTGCCGGGCACCTACGTTTACGAAATCTCCGAGCTGCCGATCGGCAGACGCGGTTTCAGCTTCGATCCGGATCCGGTGACCGTGACCTATGTGGTCACGCAGAGCGGTTCTGTCCTCAATGCGACCCGGACCATGGAGAAGAGAGGCCAGGTAGTGACGGAGGCGGTCTTTACGAACGAGTTCGAGAAGCCGAATTACATCGTGAGCTTTGACGGCAACGGCGCTGGAGACCCTTCGAGAGCCAGACCGTGCGCGAGGGCCTGACGGCGAGTGAACCGATTCGAAAGCCGGTGAGAAGCTACGGTAAGTTCATCGGCTGGTATTTGGACGGACAGCCTTACGACTTTAGTCAGCCGGTCTACGACGACATTACGCTCTTTGCGATGTACGACGACTCCGACAGCGACAACACGTCCGGCGGAAGCGGCGGCGGTGGAGGCGGAAGTCGCGGCGGCAGCGGCAGAGGAAGCAGCAGCCACGGCAACGGCAGAGGCAGCAACATCGCGCCGACGCCGAGCACTAACATTGCGACCACGCCGACACAGAGCGGCGATTCCGATGCGACGGACAAGCCGCAAAACACGGATCCGAACAAGCGCTCTGCGGACAGCAAGAAGAGCGAAAAGCTTGACAGCGGAAGCGGCAGCCGCAGAAAGAAGCAGACAAGCGGCGACAAGAAGAGAAAGCGCCGCCTTCCGAAGACAGGAGAAGTCGGATTTACGGGAAAGTACAAAGCGTGGGAATGAGCCTCGAAAAAAGTGCTACATCTTCCGCAGAACGATAGCAGATATCGAAAAAGGCAAGTACTTCAGAAGCGCCGAAGTACTTGCTTTTTTTATGCAAAACTTCTAAAATATGTACGATGACAATCGGCTAAAATTGTATAACGGAGGTTGCAATATGAGTCATATCAATGATTCGACGGCGGCCCGGAGAATCCGCGAGATACTGGATCAGGACAGTTTCGTGGAGCTCGGCGCTTATGTGACGGCGCGGAGTACAGACTTCGGCGCAGCTTCTGAGGAAGCATCGTCGGACGGCGTCGTGACCGGTTACGGAACCATCGACGGCAAACTCGTGTACATCTACGCACAGGACCCCGAGATTTTCGGCGGCTCCGTGGGTGAGATGCACGCGAAAAAGATTCGACGGCTGTATGCATTCGCAGTCAAAATGGGAGCACCGGTCATTGGACTCATTGACTGTGCCGGTGTGAGACTGGCCGAGGCGACGGACGCACTGTTCGCGTTCGGTTCTCTCTATCGTGAGCAGGCACTCGCAAGCGGCGTGGTCCCGCAGATTCAGGCGGTATACGGTCTATGTGGCGGAAGTCTTGCGGTCAGCGCGGCGCTCGCTGACTTTACCTTCATGGAAAAGGATGCCAAGCTCTTTTTCCATGCGCCGAACGCAATCTCCGGCAACACAGAGGCGGAACTGGATACCGCGTCCGCGGAATTCCGCAGTGAGGAGAGCGGTACGGCGGACTTTGTCGGCACGCAGGAGGAAATTTGCGGCAGGAATTCGTGCACTGGTCGGTATTCTTCCGTCCAGCAACGATGACGATGATACCTACGGTGACTGCGAGGACAGCTTGAACCGTCTGGTTCCGGAAGTTGTGCAGGCATCCGGTGCAGGCGTGCTCCGCGCGATTTCGGATGACGGCTTCGTCTGCGAGCCCGGACAGCACTACGGTTGCTCGGTGAACACGGCTTTCATTCGTTTGAACGGTTGCACGGTCGGTGCAATCGCGGCGGCTTCCGGTGAAGTCTGTTTCCGCGGCGTCGAGAAGGCAGCTCGCTTTGCAAAGTTCTGTGATGCGTTCAGCATTCCGATGCTCACGCTGGTGAACAGCAAGGGCTTTGAAAAGACGCTCTGCAACGAGAGACGTCTTCCGCAGGCGGTTGCGGCGCTGATCAATGCATACGCAGAGGCGACGGTACCGAAGGTAACTGTGCTGAACGGTACGGCGCACGGCATGCTCGCAAACGTCTTCGGACCGCGTGCGGTCACGGACATTGTGTATGCTTGGCCGAACGCAGAGCTCGCATTGCTTGACGCGGGAGATGCGGTTAAGATTCTCTACGCGGCAGAACTCGAGAGGGCGGAGAATAAGGCCGCTTTCTTCGAAGAAAAGAAGGCTCTTTACCTGGAGAAGCAGGCTCGGCGCTCAGCGCGGCGAAGCGCGGCTATGTCGACGATATCATTGCGCCCGAGACCACGAGAAAGCGCGTGATTGCAGCATTCGAGATGCTCTTCACAAAGAATGAGGAAATTCCGGCCAAGAAACATGGCACGGTTTGAGCGGGGGATCGGGATGAAGCAGAGAATAAAACAGTTTCTTCTCACCGCGGTACTTTGCCTCTCGCTTGCACTCATGATTCCGTTCTCGGCACTTGCAAAGATTGATCAGAGAGTTCTGGACTCCGCAACGGAGGGTGCCAAGAAGAATATCGGCGCTATCATGAGCTTTGATGAGGCGCTCCTACAGAACTATATCGATGAGTTCGAGGCGCGCGGCGAAGTAAAGATGGCGGACGGCTTAAAGAGCTGGAAGAGTATACGGGAAAGTGTCGGTCCCATGACTTCTTTGGATGAAGCCTATCCGAAGGAAGTGGACGACAAAAACATTTTGGTGACGGTCAAGGCACATTGCGGTGAGCGTGAGATTATTGCGCACATGGGCTATAACGTAGAGAGCGGAGATGTCACCGAGCTCAGTTTTGACAAGGTAGAGACTCTCACGGAGAAATTCGAGAGTGCGGGACTCAACTTGATTATCGGCATGGGTACTGTCTTCGCGGTGCTGATTTTCATTGCCTTTCTGATTAGCCGCTTCAAGTATATCCACGAGTGGGTGAGTCGGAAAGAGGCGATTGAGAAGGAAGAGAAGGAGTATCAGGAGAAGGTCGCGGCGATTCAGTGCATGCCGAAGAGCGCGCGGAATGTCTCCAAGCGTATCAGTGCCGAGCAGGTTAAGGCGGCACAGGTGCCAGAGGGAACGCAGGTGCAGTGCATTTCCGCTCCGGAAGAATTGCCGGTGGTTGAGGATGTTGCGAATACCGCGGTTTCCGCCGAGACTGTTGCGGTGCTTGCGGCAGCGGTGGCGGCGGCGGAAGAGCCGCAGATTGACGCACAGACGCTTGCTGTTTTGACGGCAGCCGCACTTGCGGCCGAGGGTGAGGATCCGGGGCCGGACGGCTTGGTTGTTAAGTCGCTCAGAAGACGCGGAAACGGCAAGAGAAGAAGACGTTAACAACTTGCATTACAGAAGTAGTTTCATTGAAAAACATACGCAAATTTAGGAGGAAATCAAAATGAAGAATTATACCATCACCGTGAACGGACAGGTCTATGTTGTGCAGGTTGAAGAGGGCATCACCGCTGCGGCACAGGGTGCTCCGGTTGTGACCATTCCGGCAGCGCCGGTATTCCAGCAGGCGGCAGCTCCGGTTGCAGCTCCGGCTCCGGTTGCGGCACCTGCACCGGTCGCGGCACCGGCTCCGGTTGCAGCACCCGCACCGGCTCCGGCTCCGGCAGCAGCACCGAGCGGCGCGGCAGGCAGCATCACCGTTGAGTCCCCGATGCCGGGTAAGATTCTGAGCGTCGAGAAGAAGGTCGGTGACAGCGTTGAGGCAGGTCAGACCATCATGATTCTCGAGGCAATGAAGATGGAGAACGAGATTGTCGCTCCGGAAGCGGGCACCATCGCAAGCATCAATGTCAGCGTGAATCAGTCCGTAGAGGCAGGCGAGGTGTTGGCAACTTTGAATTAAGCGGGCGGCGCCTAAGGCGCCCCAAAGAGGAGAGGAAAATAAGATGGCGTATTTAACCAATACATTCAGCAATCTTATCCATCAGTCCGCATTTTTCTCCATCACATTCGGAAACCTCATCATGATTGCGGTGGCTCTTACCTTTCTCTATCTCGCGATTGCGAAAGGTTTTGAGCCTCTGCTTCTTGTTCCGATTGCGTTCGGTATGCTTCTGGTGAATATTTATCCTGATATTATGCTGGATCCGGCAAAGTCCGCGGATGGAAGCGGCGGACTCCTGCATTATTTCTATCAGCTTGACGAGTGGGGTATTCTTCCTCCGCTCATCTTCATGGGTGTCGGTGCGATGACGGATTTCGGTCCGCTGATTGCAAACCCGATGAGCTTCTTGCTCGGTGCAGCGGCGCAGTTCGGAATTTATGCGGCTTACCTGCTGGCGGTGCTTCTCGGCTTCAACGGTAAGGCGGCGGCTGCGATTTCCATCATCGGCGGTGCCGACGGACCGACGTCCATTTTCCTTGCCGGTAAGATGGGGCAGAGTGAGTATCTCGGCGCAATTGCGGTTGCGGCTTACTCTTATATGTCCTTGGTTCCGATTATCCAGCCGCCGATTATGCGCGCGCTGACCACGGAAAGAGCGCAAGGTTCGCATGGCACAGCTTCGACCGGTCTCGAAACTCGAGAAGATTCTCTTCCCGATTGTCGTCACCGTGATTGTGAGCCTGATTCTGCCGACTACGGCACCGCTCATCGGAATGCTGATGCTCGGCAACCTGTTCCGTGAGTCCGGTGTTGTGAGACAGCTGACCGATACCGCGAGCAATGCGCTCATGTACATCGTTGTCATTCTGCTCGGCACTTCTGTCGGTGCAACGACCAGCGCGGAAGCTTTCCTGAAGGCGGACACGCTGAAGATTGTGTTCCTTGGCCTTGTGGCCTTTGCCTTCGGAACCGCGGCAGGTGTTTTGCTCGGAAAAGTGATGTGCAAGTTGACAGGCGGAAAGGTAAATCCGTTGATCGGTTCGGCGGGGGTTTCGGCTGTGCCGATGTCCGCACGCGTTTCCCAGAAGGTCGGTGCAGAGGCGGATCCGACCAACTTCCTTCTGATGCACGCAATGGGACCGAACGTCGCAGGTGTCATCGGTACGGCGGTTGCTGCCGGAACTTTTATGGCGATTTTCGGTGTGAAATAAGTGCGGCATGAATTGTCCGAAAGGCGATATACTTAACTCCGTGGATGCCGTTTGAATGCATGACAAGGCAAACGCGTCTTGTTGTGCACAGACGGCGAGCGATAGCCGGTGTTTCGTCGGCCGGATGCTTATCTTTCGCGTGAGACTAGCGCAAGGAGAATATAGATGAATAACGAGAAGAAAAAACCGGTTCAAATTTGTGAGACCGTGCTTCGCGATGCGCACCAGTCCCTCTTTGCAACCAGAATGACGACTGAGGAAATGCTGCCCATCATCGATAAGATGGATGAGATCGGCTACCGTTCGGTTGAATGCTGGGGCGGAGCGACCTTTGATTCCTGCCTTCGTTTCCTGCATGAGGATCCGTGGCAGAGACTGCGCCTTTTGAAGCAGGGTTTCAAGAAGACGAAGTTACAGATGCTGTTCCGTGGCCAGAATATTCTGGGTTACAACCACTATGCGGACGATGTCGTTGAGTACTTCGTGCAGAAGTCTGTGGCAAACGGTATCGACATCCTCCGTATTTTTGACTGTCTGAATGACCTTCGTAACCTTGAGACAGCGGTCAATGCGTGCAAAAAAGAAGGTGCAGAGGCACAGATTGCTCTTTCTTACACACTTGGCGACGCATATACGCTTGAGTACTGGGTCAGCCTGGCGAAGCGCATTGAGGATATGGGCGCGGATTCCATCTGCATCAAGGACATGTCCGGCCTCTTGACACCGTATGAGGCGTATGACCTCGTAAAGGCGCTCAAGGAGTCGACCAAGCTCCCGATAGACATACACACGCACTACACCTCCGGTGTCGCTTCGATGACTCTCCTGAAGGCAATCGAGGCAGGGGCGGATATTATTGACACGGCAATCTCGCCGCTTGCCCTCGGAACCAGCCAGCCGGCAACCGAGGTTTTGGTGCAGACTTTAAAGGGAACGCCGTATGACACGGGACTTGATATCGAAAGCTCTCGGAGATTGCAAAGTACTTCACCAAGATCCGCGAGAAGTACATTGCGAACGGACTTCTGAGCCCGAAGCTCCTCGGCGTCAATATCAACACGCTGCGCTATCAGGTTCCGGGCGGTATGCTCAGTAACCTCCTGAAGCAGCTCACCGAGGCTCACAAGGAAGATTTGCTTCCGGATGTGCTCGAAGAAGTTGCGCGTGTCCGCAAGGACTTCGGCGAGCCGCCGCTGGTTACGCCGTCGTCTCAGATTGTCGGTACTCAGGCCGTGATGAATGTCCTCATGCGTCAGCGCTACAAGATGGTGCCGAAGGAGTCCAGAAAGCTTGTCATGGGTGAGTTCGGTCAGTCGGTGCGTCCGGTGGATCCCGAGATCCAGAAGCAGATTATCGGAGATGAAACGCCGATTACCTGCCGTCCCGCGGATTTGATTCCGCCGCAGCTCCCGAAGTTCGAGGAAGAAGTTGGACCGTGGAAGCAGCAGGAAGAGGATGTCCTCTCGTATGCTCTGTTTCCGCAGGTCGCGCTTGATTTCTTTAAGTATCGACAGGCGCAGCAGAGCGGTGTGGATATGAATAAGGCGGATACGGCAAACGGTGTATATCCGGTGTAATTGAGAGTAACGAAAACGACTGCCGCTCCGGAGTGTTTTCTTCGGCGCGGCAGTTTTCTGCATGCTTTAACATATAAGGGGGAAATAAAGCGCAGTGAACGGAAAAAGAGCAAAGCGGATTGCGCAGGCCGCAATTCTTGCACTCAGCTTGTTGACGCCGTTTTTACCGACACAGGTCTTACAGAGTATGGCCGCAACGAAGAGCGATGCGGCGTTTGAACAGCAGCTGGCGGCAGAGGGCTTTCCGGAGTCCTACAAGCAGAAGCTGAGAGAGCTTCACGCGAAGTATCCGAACTGGGAGTTCAAAGCTTATCAGACAGGGCTCAGCTGGCAGGAAGTGGTGCGAGAGGAGAGTAAACTCGGCAGGAATCTGGTTTACACCACAAGCAAGGACAGTTGGAAGTCGAAAGATGCGGCTGCCTACAATGCTGCGACCAATACTTGGAAGGGCTTTGATACGAGTGCCTGGGTTGCGGCGAATTCCGATATTATCGGGTATTACATGGATCCCAGAAACTTTTTGGACAGTCGCTACGTTTTTCAGTTTCAGACCCAGGGCTATGATCCCGCGAGTCAGAATGCGGAGGGGGTTCGCATGCTGGCGGCAAATTCTTTCTTGACCGAAAGCGGTGCAAGTGTTGTCGGAAGCCGCTCTGTGGTCGAAAATCAGAGCAGTTCCGCGGACAGCGGCATTTCGGAGGCGACAAAAGTCGCCGGCGCCAGCGGAAAGAGTCCGAGCGCTGTCCTTTGGGCGGCTCCGGGAACTCCGCGGGACAGCGAGAGTGTGCAGGTCGGCGAGGCGCCTCTCTCCGAACAGGAACAGCGGAGTCAGGCCGCAGCAAACGGAAACAGACCCGCCGTGCCGACGCGCGGAGAGGGCGGCACAAGCAGGAGGAGCGTGCAATCGGTGTGCTTGCCGGTGCACCGCGTGACCGTCTTGCTGCATCCGTAGAGGAGCAGGGAGAGACTGTTTCGGATGAGGCGTCTTCGGCTGCAGAGTCGGAGCAAGCTTACGGAGAAGTACAGCCTCAAGCTGCGGAAGCATATGTTGCCGAACCATCGGATACATTCGAGGGTGAGGAAGCTGTGGCGGAGAATGTCGCTGTAGAAGTGCAGGAAACTTCGCGACTCGAAGAAGTGCATCCGTATGATGTCTCGGTTGAGGGAGATGCAGAGAGTCAGCGCATTGAGGCAGATATCCAAGGTGTCATTCGCCGCGGCGCAACCGGAGCTTCGCAGAACAGCACGACTTCGCAGTCCGGAGGTTCCGGCGGCGGCGGAACGGTATCGGGTGACGGCAGCGGCTCCAATCCGGTCGGTGTTGACTATATCTCCACCATCATGGATGCGGCAAACAGTTCGGGCGTGAACCCCTATGTGTTAACGGCGATGTTGATTCAGGAGCAGGGACGTAAGGGTGGCAGCGGTCTGATCAGCGGAAAGAATCCGAAATACCCGGGATTTTATAACTATTTCAATGCTCAGGCTTTTCAGGACGGCGATAAGACCCCGACCGAGCGCGGTCTTTGGTGGGCGAGCCTTGTGGATGTCACTTACGGAAAGCCTTGGAATACGCCGGAGAAGGCCATCATCGGGGGCGCAAAGTATTACGGTGACAACTATCTGAAGAGCGGGCAGGATACCTTCTATCTGAAGAAATTCAATGTGACGGAGAAGGGACGCTACGAGCATCAATACATGACCAATGTGCAGGCGGCTGCGGAAGAGGGCAGAAAGCTCGGCGAGGCTTATACCGAGGAGCTCAAACAGAAAAAGCATACCTTCCGGATTCCGGTCTATACGGACATGCCGGAGAGTGCGGCGGCTCAGCCGAATTGAAAATCGTAAGAGCGGGTGCTTGCCCGCTCTTTTTCGTGCGGGGATTCAAAGTTTTCGTGATAGCCTATTCGATAAGAGTGAATATATAATCGCCCATCGGTGTCTTTGAGGCGCTGTTTCAAGTACTGGAGTTCACCCGGGATTCGTGTTAAAATGAGATAGATTTTAGATTCCCCTGAAAGGGACGGAAAGAGAGGAAAGGACAGAATGAAGCGAGGAAGCGTGACTCGAGCTTTTGTCTGCGGCGCTACTGCCGCGATGTTCAGCGCTCTAATTCAACTGAGTGCCTTTGCGCTGAGCGCAAACATTCAGTTTTCTGATCCGAGCACCAAGGTGGGAGAAGAGTTTACGGTCTCCATGCATGTACAGGGTGACGGTGCCATTGCAACTACGGACATTGCGCTCGGCTACGACAGCGAGAAGATGGAATTTGTGAGCGGCGACAGCGCGAGCGGCAGCGGCGGCGAAATCAGTGTGAAGAGCAGCGGCAGTGAGGCGGATGTCTATTACAGCCTGAAATTTAAGGCACTTCAGGAAGGAACGGCCTCCGTTCAGGTTAAGAGCGCAAAGCTCGAAGACGGAAGCAGTCAGGCTGCGACAATTTCGCATCAGGGCAGCGCATCGGTGACAATCGCTGCGGGTGCGGCGAGTGAGGCAGCTGCTGCGGGTAGTGCAGTCGAGACTGCCGCTGCGCCGACGGAGGCCACGGGACCCCTCAGCAGTCTGAGTCTGTCCCCCGGTACCCTGAATCCGGACTTCAGTACCGGCAATACCGCATACACCGCCGTGGTCGGCGAAGATGTAACACGCATTGCGGTCACTGCGGTTCCGGCAGCAGAGGGCGCGAAGGTCAATGTGAGCGGAAACGAAAATCTGAAGCTCGGTGAAAATACAATTCAGGTAGCGGTTGTCGGCAGTGATGACAGTGCACTCGGAACTTATACGATTACGGTGACCAAGCAGGAGGGAGCGACGCCGGAGACTGCGCCGATTGAAGACAGCGAGCACGTGACCATAGGCGGAACGGTTTACAGCATTGCCGAAAGCTTTGATCAGACCTTGCTTCCCGCCGGTTACGAAAGCGAAAACTTCATCTACGGAAATCGGAGCGTACAGGCCGGAAGAGGACCGGATGAGCACTTACACCTTTTGTACCTCTTCGCGGAGGGGGGCAGCGGTAATCTCTATTTCTACGATGACACCAGCAGAAGCTGGTCCCCCTATGTACAGGTAGGCGCAACCGCGAAAGCGGTTTCCGTGGTTCCGCTTGCGGAAGGTGTAGCAGCGCCGGAGGGATTGGTGGTACAGCAAGTCACGCTGAACGGAAAGTCCGTGGACGGCTACATCGGTCAGAAAGACCAGGGCCAGAATTATTGTGTCTTTTACGGCATGAATGCCAAGGGCGAGAAGGGCTTTTATCGCTTTGACTTAGTCGAGAAGACCTTGCAGCGCTATTTCCCGGGCGACGGCCCCGGTCAGAACACGGCCGAACTCTTGCAGGCCCAGTATAAGGTATCGCATCGCAAGATTGTGGGACTCACCCTTGCACTTGTGCTTGCCATCGGAGCGGCGGTCTTTGCTTTTTGCGCGGCGGCCGTAGAAAATCCCCGGATCTCGTTGAGAGAGAGCGGCGGAGAGCGGAGCGAAGAGCTGCACGCGAGGCGGAAGAGCAGCTGCGACGCCAAGAGGAAGAAGCACTTCGTCAGACAGCGGCTGAAGAGGTAGAGACGCATACCGAAGAAGTTGTTTCGAGCGAAGCAAGCGCACAGGACATTGCGGAACAAAAGACCGTCCCGTTCGGAGAGGCGCAGAAAGCGGTTCTCGAGATGAGTGAAACGGCAGGGACGGAACAGAATGCGGAAGATTTAGGGCCGACTCGTGTACTGCCGCAGCTCAATATGAGCGAACAGGTGCGGGAGACACTCGAAGAAGCACGGAGCACGGCAGATGAAATTACTGCGCAGGCTAAGTCCGTGAGCGGTAAAAAGAATGCCGCAGACGAGGGTGTTTTTGAGAATATCGAGCTCTGATTGAAACGTTGAATGAAAGCAGGGAGCGGGGCACTTCGCAGATTGCGAGGTACTCCCGCTCCTTTGTTCTTCGGAGAACTTGTGTCTTCGTCGCATTGACGGGAACTGTAGGCTGTTATATAATTCATGTAACAGTTTGAGCAGAGAGGTGTGGATATGAAATTATGTATTGATTTTAACAGCGATGAGGCTTTTTATATCCAGCTGATCAACCAGATTATACTTGGAATCGCGATGGAGCAGTTTCAGGAGGGTGATTCTCTCCCCTCGGTGCGACAGATGGCAGATTTGGTCGGAATCAATATGCACACGGTAAATAAGGCGTATAACATATTGCGCCAAGAGGGCTTCATCAAACTGGATCGGCGGAGAGGTGCCGTCATCTCTATCGATATGGACAAACTTCGTGTACTGGAGGATATGAAACGAGAACTTTCGGTCTGTCTGGCGCGCGGGATTTGTAACGGAGTGAGTCGTGATGAGGCTCACCAGCTGGTAGACGGCTTGTACGACGCTTTCAGTAAATGTGAAGCGGAGGAGTGAGCAATGTTATGTGAGCGATGCAAAAAACGAGAGGCGACCATTCTTTACCGGGAATTCGGAACGAACGGGGAGAAGACAGAACTTCGGCTCTGTGAGTCCTGTGCGCGGAAGATGAATATCGGAAGCGACCTGGTTGATTTCGAGGATGATCTTTCCTTCGGAGTCATGTTGTCGGCCTTTTTTACCGGACAGAGCGAAGAGAAGAAGGTGGATTATGACCGGGTGATTTGTCCGGACTGTAAGACGCGCTATACGGATTTTGTGCGGCAGTCGCGTTTCGGCTGCCCGAGCTGTTATGAAGTGTTCGATGTGCTGATGCGCGATAACATCAAACAGTTACAGGGATCCGATATTCACAAGGGGAAACGCCCCAAGTACGGCCTTCGCATGCGCCCGGAATCCGAGGCGCGAGAAATGGCGGTCAACGAGGGCAGTGAGAAAGAGACAGCTGTGACTCCCGCCTCGTCTCCCGAAGTCGAGAGACGCATTCAGATTCGAGGTTTGCGTGTTCAATTGAACGCGGCCGTACGAGAGGAGAATTACGTTCGCGCGGCGGAAATCCGCGACCGGATACGAGCTCTGGAAAAGGAGGACGGCGATGCTTAAGTGGTATGAGCAGGTCAAGATGGAGCCCGGAAAGTATTATGTATCGAACCGGATTCGTCTCGCCCGCAACTGGTCGGAATATCACTTTCCGCGACGGCTTCGAAATGACGAGGCGAGCGAAATGGTTCAGCGCATGCGGGACGCCCTTCAGGAACTCCCGCTACAGCAGCACGAGAATGTACGAGACTGTCTCCTCACGGAAGTTCCGGAGATACGCCGTATGGCCATGCGCGAGCGCCGTGTACTGAGTTCCAGTATTTTAGAGCGAAAGGCGCCGGTGGGACTGTTTTTATCGGAGAGTGAGAATCTTTCGCTGGTGTTAAACGGGGATGACCATATCCGCCTCCAGCTTATGGGGCCGAATCTCGGAATGGAGGAGCTCTACCGGAATATCGATCGGCTGGACGATTATATGAACCGTCAGTTTGAGTACGCGTTTGACGCGCATTACGGTTATCTCACTTCCTTTTCCGACCAATGTCGGCACGGGAATGCGCGCAAATATCGTTTTGCATTTGCCTATGCTTGCGCAGAGCAAGCAGTTTCCGAAGCTCTTGGAGTCTCTCGGGCAATTCGGCGTTAATATCCGCGGAGTCTACGGCGACGGTAAGGGAAAAATCACGGTTCGCTCTTCGATCTCAGCAATGCGCGCACGCTCGGCGTATCCGAGCAGGAAATCATGAACTTGGTCAAAAAGACCGCAATGCAGTTAAACAGTGAAGAGGAGAAACTCAGAACCTATTCAATCGAATCCAATCGACTGGAACGAACGGATGAGGTATTCCGTGCCTATGGCTTTTTGAAGTATGCGAGACGGGTCAGCATACGAGAGGCACTCCGCAATCTCTCGGCTGTGATGGCCGGAATTACGGACGGGCTTGCGAGGACCGAACAGGAATTGAGTATCTATGCGCTGTATCTCGGAGTACAGCCTTCCAATTTGATTGCGGCGGAAAAAGAGCCGGTCGATCGGGAAAAAATAGATATTCTCCGTGCGAATTATCTGAGAAGGATGTTGCCGGAGTTGATTGAGTGCTGAGTAACACAGCGTGTAACAGGAAGGAGTTTGTATGGCAGATTATTTTACCGAGCAGGCGCAGGAAGCACTGGAATACGCACACCGCGCGGCAGAGGAACTGCATAATAGTTATATCGGAACAGAGCATTTGCTCCTCGGGCTCGTGCGTCAGGGCAGCGGCGTTGCCGGACAGGTTCTCATTGAAAATGAGGCGACGGAAAAGCGTGTACTTGCGCTGATGGACAAAATGCTGGCTTCGGTGGAACGCGTAAAGCTTGCGGAAGAGCCGAAGTATACACCGATGTCGCGCAGGGTCTTGGAGTACAGTAAATCGGCTGCGGAGCGCTTTCAGGCGCCGCAGGTCGGAACGGAGCACATTCTTCTCGCAATTTTGAAGGAAAAGAACTGTGTTGCGAGCAAGTTGCTCTACACGATGGGCGTTAATATTCAGAAGCTCTATGTGGATTTGATGCGCGCAATGGGAGAAAAGCACAGTCCCGAGGATATTCCGCAGCAGATACAGGGCGGACCGCACAGCATTTCGGCGGCGCCGACACCGACGCTCGATCAGTATTCGCGCGATCTCACGGAATTTGCGCGCCAGGGCAAGTTGGATCCGGTCATCGGAAGAAGTGTGGAAATGCAGCGCGTCATGCAGATTTTGAGCCGCAGAACCAAAAACAATCCCTGCCTCATCGGTGAGCCGGGTGTCGGAAAGACCGCGGTGGTTGAGGGACTTGCGCAACTCATCGTAAACGGTGAAGTCCCCGAAACACTGGCCGAGAAGCGTTTGGTTACACTGGATCTCTCCGGTATGATTGCGGGCTCCAAGTACCGCGGTGAATTCGAGGAGCGCATCAAAAAGGTATTGCAGGAAGTCATGCAGGCCGGAAATGTGTTGCTCTTCATCGACGAGATTCACACGATTATCGGTGCCGGTTCTGCAGAGGGAACCATGGATGCAAGCAATATTTTGAAGCCCTCTCTTGCGCGCGGCGAGTTGCAGTTGATCGGTGCAACGACGATTGAGGAGTATCGGAAGCACATTGAGAAAGATGCCGCGCTTGAGCGAAGATTCCAGCCGATTACGGTTGAGGAGCCCACCGAAGAGGAATCCGTGCGCATCCTGGAGGGCCTGCGCCCGCGTTACGAGGCTCACCACAAGGTGAATATTACCGATGAGGCAATCAAGGAAGCCGTGAAGCTTTCGGCGCGCTATATTTCCGATCGTTTCCTGCCGGACAAGGCGATAGACCTCATCGACGAAGCTGCGTCCCGCCTGCGCCTTGCGGATTATGCGGAGCCCGCGGAAATCAAAAAGCTTTCCGAGGAGATTACCAAATTGGAGAGCCAGAAGGAAGAGGCGGTGCGCGCGGAAGAATTTGAGCGCGCGGGGCAGCTGAAGAAACGCCAGGAAAAGAAAGAAGAGAAAATCAGCAAGATCAAAGAGGAGTGGACCAAGGCGAGACGGGAGCGAAAAGCTCGTGGTCGGTGAGAACGAAGTTGCCGATGTGGTTTCGCTCTGGACCAGAATTCCGGTCAAGAAGCTGACCGAAGAAGAGAATGAGCGCTTAAAGAAATTGGAGTCCATCCTCCATGAGCGCGTAATCGGTCAGGAAGAAGCTGTGAGTGCGGTATCCCGCGCGATTCGCCGTGGCCGTGTCGGTCTCAAAGACCCGCACCGCCCGATCGGCTCCTTCCTCTTCCTCGGACCGACCGGAGTCGGTAAAACCGAGCTTTCGAAGGCGCTCGCCGAGGCGATGTTCGGAACCGAACAGGCATTGATACGTGTCGACATGAGTGAGTACATGGAGAAGCACTCGGTCTCAAAGATTGTAGGTTCGCCGCCCGGCTATGTCGGCTACGAGGAGGGAGGACAGCTCTCGGAGAAGGTGAGACGAAACCCCTACTCGGTCATTCTCTTTGATGAGATTGAGAAGGCGCATCCGGATGTGTTTAATATCCTTCTGCAGGTGTTGGACGACGGGCATATCACGGATTCGCAGGGCAGAAAAATTGACTTTAAGAATACCGTCCTCATTATGACGAGTAACGCCGGAGCTTCCCGCATCATTGCGCCGAAGACCCTCGGCTTTGCGGCACAGGAGAATAAGGAGACCGACTATAAAAACATGAAGGGCGGTGTGATGGATGAGGTTCGCCGTCTCTTCAAGCCGGAATTCTTAAACCGCATCGATGAGATTGTGGTGTTCCACCAGTTGGATCGCGACAATATGAAGCAGATCGTGGATATTCTGCTTCGGAATATCGAGAAGCGCAGTGAAAATCAGATGGAAATCAAGCTCTCCTTTGATGACAGTGCGCGCGAGTTTCTGATTGAGAAGGGCTACGATCCGAAGTATGGTGCGCGTCCGCTCCGCAGAGCGATTCAGAACGAACTGGAGGATAAGCTTGCGGAGGCTATGCTGGACGGGAAGGTGAAGGCCGGTGATCAGGTGATGGTCAGCTGCCCGGCAGTCCTTGAAGGGGAAGAGGCGAGCCTTTCGTTTGAGACCAAACACAAACCCAAGCGGAAAACTGTGGCGAAGAAGGATCAGGTGAAGGATTGAAGCGGAGCACAGCTTATTTTTGCGCCGAATGCGGATTTGAATCGCCGAAGTGGGCGGGGCAGTGCCCCGCCTGCAAGGCGTGGAATACCCTGGTAGAAGAACCGACGGGCGCCAAGGAAAAGTCACGCGCCAAATACAGGCCGGGCGCCCGGGGTTTCCGGCCCCGGTACATTTAAGCGAAATCGATGCGGCAAGAGAATTGCGCATCGACACCGGGTTTTCGGAGTTAAACCGTGTTCTCGGCGGCGGAACGGTCGAGGGCTCTCTTGTTTTGATCGGCGGAGACCCGGGCATCGGAAAGTCAACCATACTTCTGCAGGTATGCAAGAACTTTGCGGAACTTGGGAAGCGGGTCCTCTATATTTCCGGCGAGGAGTCGCTGCGACAGATTAAACTTCGTGCGGAGCGCTTAAACGCCATGCAGGGGGATTTGCGCTTCTTGAGCGAAACAAACCTGGATTTGATTCGGGAATTACTGCTCCGCGAAAAACCGGACGTTGCGATTATCGATTCGATTCAGACCATGTATTGTGATGACATCAGCGCCGCACCGGGTTCCGTGAGTCAGGTGCGTGAATCGACCAACGCCCTCATGCAACTTGCAAAAGGCAGCGGCATTGCCATCTTTATTGTGGGACATGTGACCAAGGAGGGACAGGTGGCCGGTCCCCGCGTGCTTGAGCACATGGTGGATACCGTACTCTATTTTGAAGGAGAGAAGAGTTCTTCCTATCGAATTCTTCGCGCGGTCAAGAATCGCTTTGGATCCACCAACGAAATCGGTGTCTTTGAGATGACCGAGAGGGGCCTTGAAGAAGTCAAAAATCCTTCGGCCTATATGTTGGAGGGAAGACCGCTCGGCGCGAGCGGCGCCGTGGTTGCCTGCTCGCTTGAAGGGAGTCGGCCTATTTTACTTGAGGTTCAGGCCTTGGTGACGGAGAGCGCCTTCGGTATGCCGCGTCGAACTGCGGCCGGTATCGACTATAATCGCGTGAATCTCCTGATGGCGGTGCTGGAAAAACGGTGTCGCCTGCCGTTGTCACGCTATGATGCCTATGTGAATATTGCGGGCGGTATGCGAATGAATGAGCCTGCGGTAGACCTTGCTGCGGTGATTGCCATTATTTCTTCCTTTCGAGACCGCGCGGTGGAGGCAGACACTGTTATATTCGGGGAGGTGGGACTCTCCGGAGAGGTACGTGCCGTGCCGCTTGCGGAATACCGAATTCGTGAAGCCGCTAAGCTCGGTTTTACACGCTGTATCATGCCGAAATCCAATGCGGAGAAGTGCAGGGCGGTGGAAAACATCGAGTGCTGCGGAGTATCGAGTATACAGGAAGCCATGCATTTACTTTTTTAAAAGAATTTTTCGGAAAGACTTGACGCAAAAAGAAGGAACGGATATAATAGCCCCTGTGCTTAAGAGCGTGCTCTTAACCACAGAGGAATAGTTCAGTGGTAGAACGTTGGTCTCCAAAACCGAAGACGGGAGTTCGAGCCTCTCTTCCTCTGCGAACGGATGGCAAGCAGTCAATGCTTGCCATCTTTTTTATGTGTATAGCAAGATACGCATATTTTGCACTAAGATATGAGATGAACAGTATGGTTTCGTGATTACGACTATAACATCAGAAATTAAATAGAAATCCTGTGAAATAATGAACATATATACCTGGAATATATACATAAATTTGTGCATTAACACGACTGTGGCTTTCCGACAATGAAATTTGCATCTTGGTATGACTGACATTTTGACGCCATATTTTTGCAACAAATTCTTAATAAAATTCAAGACGGCTTGAAAAGCAAAAATGTGAATGACATACTACTTCTCGAAATCCTGCATCTTCTGCATCTTCGAAATTTTGTGGAAGTACGAGGTGATAAAAAATGAGAAAAGATATGAATTTGTGGCTTCGAAAGTATATGCAGCGTCACCGTGCGGTTCTGGTTATCTCCTGTATGGTGGGTGTATTCCTGATTTTGCCCTTTGGTCTGCGCAGTATGTTGGCGACAGATGAACGGACCGCGTCTCAAAAGACAGCTGAGGATATTGTGCGTGAGACGGTCGCTGCCCGGATTACGGCAGAGAGCAGCGAAACGCCCAGCGCATCCGCGTTTATGCTCAGTGCAAGGGCCGGCGGCTGGCAACAGACGGCAGCCGGTTGGGTGTATCTCAACGCGGCGGGCGAACGGGAGACGGCTAGCTGGATTATCGGTGAGAACGGACGCTATTACTACGTCAATGCTGCCGGGATCATGGAATATGGTGAGATTTTGCGCATCGACGGAGAGCGCTACTACTTTGCCGCGGATGGCAGCATGAGTACAGGGCGTTTTTACCTGGGAGAACATGAGTACTATGCTTCTCCGAGCGGCGCCCTTTATCGAAACAGCTGGGTACAGGACGGTGAGAATTGGTGCTATGTGGATGGCCTGGGGCGCATCCTGAAGGGCGGTATGACCCCGGATTCTTATTATGTGGACGAGCGAGCTATCTGGTTGCTGCTCCCGGCTCCCGCTTTGAGGGCTTCACCTATGAAAATGACGGTGCGCATCAGCTCTATCTCAATTTAGGCACGGCGGATATCATCCACAGCTACTTAAAGGCACGCGGCTGGACAGAGACGGCAATTGCAGGTCTTCTCGGAAATTTCCAACAGGAAAGCGGAATTAATCCTGCTCTCGAAGAGGCCGGCAGTCACAACGGTTACGGACTCGGCCAGTGGAGCTTTGAGCGCCGTGTTCGCCTTGAGGCATATTGCCGAGAGCGAAATAAGCCCTATGATGACTTGCTGACCCAGCTGGAGTTCTTATTGCAGGAACCCGGGGAGAGTGAGTTTGTTGCACGCTATGCGAGAACCGATTGGAGTTCACCGGCAGCTGCGGCTATTGAATGGGGCGTCAGCTGGGAGCGTTATAATCTCGCGGATCTTTCGATGAGTCGCGTGCGCATACCTTATGCCGAAGCATATTATGCACATTATGTTCACGGGGTTTCTTTCTTGGTTTCAAGTACAAAGTATGAGGAACCGAAGGCCCTGATGGAAGTGGCGAGCGCAGCAAATGCCGAGGCAAGGACTGCGGCGGTCGAAACAGAAGCACCGGAAACAAAGGCTGAGGAGACAACGAGCGAGAACGAGACTAAGACGACGGAAGAGAGTACAACGGAGAGCAGGACGGAAAGTTCTTCGGTAGCGGAAGAGGATGAGAGAAGAAAGGTGGGAGTCAGTTCGACCGGCGGTTCCGGCAGTGTTGTGCGCAAGGTGCGGGCTGCTGCTTCGGTTCAGACCGAGGAAGATCACGGTCCCGGTTTCCGAGAAGACGAAACGACAAGCGCCGAGACAGAAGGAAACGAGTAAGTGATAGCTCACAAAATGTTCACACATTTTCGCTTGCATTGCGAAAAATGCGGTGATATAATTCCGCCAATCTTAAGAAACGTTCCTAAGATTGCTTGATAGGAGGTTCAATCATGCAAGAGCGATATATCAAATTAAATTCCGTTGAGGATATTAAGACCTTTGTCCGTGCCGCTGAAAACTGTCCCTTTGATATCGATGTGAACTACAATCGTGTTTACATCGACGGGAAGTCCTTCCTTGGATTGATGGGAATGGATCTCAATCAAATTTTGCGGGTGCAGTTCAGCGGTAGCGATGCGGCCTTTGAGGCGATGCTTGACGGCTTTGCCGCCGGTAAGAACAGCGCGGCCTGAGAAAAAGTGAGAAAAGAAGGAGCTGATGCTCCTTCTTTTTTACGTTGACTTGTGTTCTACATGTAGTATAATAAGTACAAAACGTTTCGGAGGTGGAAGAACATGGAAAACAAACAGGGTAGCTTGTCGATACACAGCGACAACATTTTCCCGATCATCAAAAAATGGCTGTATTCCGATCATGATATTTTTGTGCGTGAGCTTGTTTCCAACGGTTGTGACGCCGTCACAAAGCTAAAAAAACTTGCATTGATCGGAGAATATCGGGCGCCGGAACAGGAACGCTATGAGATTCTTGTGGAGGTGAGTCCCAAGGAGCGGCGCATACGTTTCACGGACAACGGCGTCGGCATGAGTGCGGACGAAGTTGAAAAATATATCAATCAGATTGCATTTTCCGGTGCTCGCGATTTCATTGAGACCTATAAGGATAAGGCGAACGAGGACCAGATTATAGGTCATTTCGGCCTCGGCTTTTATTCGGCATTCATGGTTGCCGATCGTGTTGTCATTGATACAAAGTCCTATCGAGAGGGCGAGGGTGCGGTGCACTGGGAATCCGAGGGCGGCACCGAGTATAGTATGGAGGACGGCACGCGAAAGGAACACGGAACCGAGATTACCCTCTATCTTTCCGAGGAGAGCCGTGAGTTCGCGGAGCTTTCGCGTGTCAGAGAAGTACTTGAGAAGTATTGCGCCTTTATGCCGGTTGCCATCTATCTCACGGATGCGGATGCCGCACCCGAGACAGAGCTCATCGATCCGGATGAGAAGAGAGAGGATGATGTGGTGCTTGAGACCGTGCGAGAAGAGGCGGAGGTCGAAGAAAAGACCAAGGAGGACGGCAGTAAGGAACTTGTCGAGCTTAGCCCGGCGCGGGAGCGCCTGAAGATTCAAAAGCGCCCGCAACCAATTAACGACACCGAGCCTCTCTGGAAAAAGCATCCGAATGAGGTGAGCAAGGACGAGTACGAGGCGTTTTACCGCAAGGTGTTCATGGATTACCGAGAGCCACTCTTCTGGATTCATCTGAATATGGATTATCCCTTCCGTCTGCAGGGCATTTTGTACTTTCCGCATATTGAGCTCGAGTACGAAGCCGCGGAGGGAAAAATCAAACTCTTCAATAACCAGGTTTTCATTGCGGACAACATCAAGGAAGTTATCCCGGAGTTCCTCTTACTCTTAAAGGGTGTGATCGACTGCCCGGATCTTCCGCTCAACGTCTCACGTTCGGCTCTGCAGAATGACGGCTTTGTCAAGAAAATCAGCGCTTATATCACGAAGAAGGTCGCGGAAAAACTGACCGGTATGTGCAAGACGGATCGTGAGAACTATGAGAAGTATTGGGATGATATTGCGCCCTTTGTCCAGTACGGTTGCCTCAAGGATGAGAAGTTTGAGGAGAAGGTCAAGGACGCGGTGCTCTTTAAGAATCTCGAAAAGAAATATCTGACGCTGGAAGATTGCCTCAAAGAAAATGAAGAGCGCTTCCCGAATCGCATCTTTTATGTGACGGATGAAAAACAGCAGAGAAGCTATATCGATCTCTTTCAGAGTCAGAATATCGATGCGGTTATTTTGCCCCACGCCATTGATATGCCGTTCATTCAGAGTCTCGAAATGAAGAATAAGGACTTAAAATTCCTTCGAATCGATGCGGATTTAAACGAGGCTTTGTGCGAGAAGGAAGATGCTGCGGATGAGGCGAGTGTGACCAGGGAAAAGGCGCTTGCATCTGCGGTGCAAAAGGCCATCGGAGAGAAGGCTCCGCAGGTAAAGCTCGAGAGCTTTAAAAACGCGGAGGTGGCGGCAATGCTCACGCTATCCGAGGAATCCAGACGTATGCAGGATATGATGCGGCAGTACGGCATGGCGGACAGCGAGGGGATGTTCGGTGCGTCCGGGGCCACGCTTGTGTTAAACCGAAAGCATCCGCTGGTGCGGTATTTACAGGAGCAGGTTGTGGTGCGTGACGACAGTGATGCCAAGGCTGCGGTCGAAAATGCGGAGGCGAGCGAAGAGCGGAAGCCGAAAACCAAGGGCCTCACAAAGCAGCTCTGCGAACAGCTCTATGATCTTGCGTGCATTCAGCAGGGTACACTCAGTCCGGAGCGAATGAAGGCGTTTATCGAGCGGAGCAATGCATTGATGGAAGCGCTCACAAAATAAACTTGCGCTTTTCCTTGCCTTTCGGATACAAACGTGATAGAGTCTAAACGTACATAGGTAAATGACAGAAGTGTGGGCCGGGCGGTCCACACTTTTTATGTCATGCTGAGAAGGAGGTTTTCTTTGGGAAAGCGCGAAGGCTATGTGGAGCGTACCGAGAACTTTCTCGCTGCGCTGCAGAGTGAGAAGGCATTTGAAGTGGTGGACGTCGATTATGTGAGGGAGGCGGGCACATGGTATCTGCGCATTCTCTGCGATATGCCGGGCGGCATCGGAATTGAAGATTGCGCGGAAATCAGTCGTGCGGTCTCCGCTTGGTTGGACCGGGAGGATTTTATTCCCGAAGAATATATTCTTGAGGTGAGTTCGCCGGGCTTGTCGCGGAGCTTAAAAAAAGAGAAAGACCTCGTGCGCGAGCAGGGCAAAGATGTGGAAGTAAAACTCTTTAAAGCCAAGGACGGTCAAAAGGAGTTTTCGGGCGTATTGCTCGGTCACACGGAAGATACGCTGACAATTGAGACCAAAGAAGGCGAGAAGAGCTTTCTTCGCAGTGAAATCGCAGGCATACGCCTGGCACCGAAATTCTGAGAGCATAGGGGAGGACACGACAAAGATCATGAAAAAAACAAGTAAAGAGCCGATTGAGAGCGGCAATGAGCTGAAGGAGGCGATTGAGCTCCTCGAGAAGGAAAAAAATATCAGCAAAGACTCCTTGCTCGAAGCCATTCAAAATTCGCTGCTCAGTGCCTGCAAGAATCACTTCGGTACCTCTGACAACGTAGAGGTCATCATGGATCCGGACAGCTGCCGCTACCGCGTCATTCAGAAAAAGATTGTGGTAGAGGAAGTTCCGGAGAAGGTGCGCGCGGAAGAGAAGGCCATGTATATTTCTCTTGCGGAAGCGAAGATGATAGATCCGAAGTACGAGCTCGAAGATATTGTACCGATGGAAGTTAAGTCCAGAGAGTTCGGACGCATTGCGACAGGCATCGCCAAGAATGTGATTTTACAGAAAATCCGCGAGGAAGAGCGTAAGGTTATCTACAACGATTATTTTGAAAAAGAACATAATCTGGTGACCGGCGTTGTGCAGCGACTCAATGTAAACGGCAACGGCATTTCCATAAGCCTAGGCAAGTGCGACACTGTGTTGCCGGAGTCGGAGCAGGTTAAGGGCGAGATTTTCCGTCCGACCGATCACATTAAACTCTATGTGGTCGAGGTGAAGGACGCGCCGAAGGGCCCCAGGATTTCGGTTTCGAGAACACATCCGGATTTGGTGCGCTGCCTGTTCGAACAGGAAGTCAGTGAGGTCAAGGACGGAACGGTCGAGATTAAGGCCATTGCGCGTGAGGCCGGTTCCAGAACCAAGATGGCAGTCTATTCGAACGATGAAAACGTGGATCCGGTCGGTGCTTGTGTCGGCATGAACTATGCACGTGTCAGCGCGGTCGTCGATGAGTTGCACGGTGAGAAGATTGACATCATCAAGTGGGACAACGATCCCGCGCTTTTGATCGAGAATGCGCTGAGCCCGGCGAAGGTCATTCTTGTTCTTGCGGATGAAGAGGACAAGGAGGCCATTGTCATTGTCCCGGATTACCAGCTTTCGCTTGCAATCGGCAAGGAAGGGCAGAATGTCCGCCTTGCGGCAAAGCTGACCGGCTATAAGATTGATATTAAGTCGGAGACACAGGCGAGAGATGAGGGACTCTTCGAGGAGTACGGCATCGATTACCAGACGGGAGATGTGACAGGCGACGAAGAGGGGCAGACCGGCGAGGAGGCGTGACGCGTGAAACAGGAGACGATGCGCAGCTGCATCGGCTGCGGCGCGAAAAAGCCGAAGAAAGAATTGATTCGTGTTGTGCGGCAGCAGGGAGAGACTGAAAGCGAGATTCACTTGGATTTCACCGGACGCAGCAACGGCAGAGGTGCTTATCTCTGCCGGGACAATGCATGCCTGAAGCGTTGCCAAAAGACCCGCGGGTTTAGATCGCGCGTTCCGGGAGCATGTCAATGACAGTGTTTATGCCGCACTTGAAAAGGAGTTCACAAAGCTGAATGAAGGACACGGGGAAGCAGACGGATCACTTAAAACTTAAGGTATTGCGTGCGCTCGGCATGGCACAGCGCGCGGGAAGACTCGCAAGCGGCGAGTTCATGACAGAGCGTGAGATTCAGTCTTTTCGCGCGACGCTCGTGATTGTCGCCAAAGATGCATCCGAGCAGACCAAAAAGAAGTTCCGGAATAAGTGCGAGTTTTATGAAGTTCCCTTCGTCTGTTTCTCAAACATGGGGGAGCTCGGAAAAGCAATCGGCAAGGAGCAGCGGGCTTCGCTTGCGCTCTGTGACGAGGGATTCACAAAGGCGGTTCTAGCATTATTAGAACAGATCGGAGGAGAGCAAGATGAGAGTTAACGATCTGTCAAAAGAAATCGGCAGAAGCAACCGAGAGGTGCTGTCTTTTCTGGAAGAGAAGGGCGAGAAAAAAGCGCCCATGTCCAATGTGACAGCCGAAGAAGCCGATATGATTCGAAATCATTTTAAGCCGAAAAATACGGAGGCAGTGAGAGTGGATAAAAGCAAGACACAGCAGGATACGGCTGAGAGAGCCGAAATGCAGGGTGAACAGCCCAAGAAGAAAAAGAAGTTTACGGCCGTGTTCCGTCCGGAAAACGCACAGCAGATTCGTGTAAAGGGGGCTGCGCCGGAGGGGGCCAAGGCAGCAGAAAAGCCGGCACAGGAAAAGCCGGCGGATAAGCCGAAGGAAAGTACGGAGAAGAAGACAGAGAGTGCCGCACCGCAGCAGAAGAAGAGTGAGGATTCGCGTCCGCCTGTCAAGACCGCGGTCTCGAGCCGCCTTCCCCAGGGTAGAAGTGCGGAGGAAACCAGACTTGCGATTCAGAGTCGTTTGAATGCACTCGGCAACAGCGGACCGCGTAACGGCGGACAGCAGCGCCAGGGCGGCGGTTACGGCAATCGTAACGGTCAGGGCAACGGCGGATACGGCAACCGCAGCGGTCAGGGCAGCGGCGGATACGGCAACCGCAGCGGTCAGGGCGGCGGCAGCTACGGCAATCGCAACGTCCAGAGCAGCGGCGGTTACGGCAACCGCAACGGCCAGGGCGGCGGTTACGGCAACCGCAACGGTCAGGGAACCGGCGCACGTCCGGGCCAGGGCGGTTTTAGTGCGCGTCCGGGTCAGGGCAACGGCAGCTACGGCAACCGCGGCGGTGCACAGGGAGCCTCCGCATCCGGTGACAGCGCACTGGTGAAGAAGACGGTCTCCAGCAGACCGAATAAGAACAACTTTAAGGATAAGAACGACAAGCGCCATAAGACCGAGGACGGCTTTAAGTCCGGCGGCAGAACCGGAAAGGCAACTCGCCACCCGTTCATCATGCCGGAGAAGCCGAAGGCAGAGAAGGTAGAAGAGGAAATCAAGGAGTTGATTCTTCCGGATACCCTCACCATCGGTGAACTCGCAAAGATGATGAAGCGCCCCGCTTCCGATCTCATCAAGAAGCTCTTTGCGAAGGGCGAGATGTACACGATGAACTCCGAGATTGCCTATGAAAAGGCTGAGGAGATCGCACTTGAGTACGAGATTCTCTGCACGCGCGAGGAAAAGGTAGACGTCATCGAGGAGTTGCTTCGCGAGGACAATGAAGATCCGAACAAGATGGTGGCCCGTCCGCCGGTTGTTGTCGTCATGGGTCACGTTGACCACGGTAAGACTTCGCTTCTCGATGCCATCCGTAAGACTTCGGTCACGAGTCGCGAGGCGGGCGGCATTACCCAGCACATCGGTGCATACCAGGTCAAGGCGCACGACAGACTGATCACCTTCCTCGACACACCGGGCCACGAGGCCTTCACGGCAATGCGTATGCGCGGTGCCGAGGCAACGGACATTGCGGTCCTGGTCGTCGCGGCGGATGACGGCGTCATGCCGCAGACGGTTGAGGCAATCAGCCATGCAAAGGCTGCCAATGTGGAGATCATTGTGGCTGTCAACAAGATGGATAAGCCGGAGGCAAACATTGAGCGCGTCAAGCAGGAGCTCATGAAGTATGAGCTGGTTGCGGAAGACTGGGGCGGCGATACGATTATCTGCCCGATTTCCGCGAAGACGCACGAAGGTATCGATAACCTCCTCGACATGATTCTTCTCACGGCAGACGTGAAGGAACTCAAGGCAAACCCGAACCGCAACGCAAGAGGCCTGGTGATTGAGGCACAGCTCGACAAGGGTAAGGGACCCGTCGCCACGATTCTGGTTCAAAAGGGAACCTTGCATGTGGGTGACTATGTCGCAGCGGGTGCTTGCTCCGGTAAGGTTCGCGCAATGCTGAATGACAGAGGTATGCGTGTCAAGGAGGCCAAGCCCTCCACGCCGGTTGAGATTCAAGGCCTGAATGCCGTGCCGAACGCCGGTGAAATCATGGTTGCCATGGACACGGATAAAGAGGCAAAGGATTTCGCTGCGACCTTTATCTCCGAGGGCAAGAATAAGCTCATCGAGGAGACCAAGGCAAAGCTGTCTCTCGACGATGTCTTCGGACAGATTAAGGCCGGCGAGATGAAGGAACTTCCGATCATTGTCAAGGCGGATGTGCAGGGTTCCGTAGAGGCGGTCAAGCAGTCGCTTTCCAAGCTTTCGAATGACGAAGTGCAGGTCAAGGTAATCCACAGCGGTGTCGGTGCAATCTCCGAGTCGGATGTGGCACTCGCAAGCGCAAGTAACGCCATCATCATCGGCTTCAACGTGCGGGCGGATGCGACAGCAAAGTCGACCGCGGAACATGAGCAGGTGGATCTCCGTCTCTATAAGGTCATCTATCAGGCAATCGACGATGTGGAGCGCGCGCTGAACGGAATGCTCGCGCCGGTCTACGAGGAGAAGGTCATCGGACACGCAGAAGTACGTGCCATCTTCAAGGCTTCCGGCATCGGAACCATTGCGGGATCCTACGTTCTCGACGGTAAGATTCAGCGCGGCTGCAAGGCGCGCATCACAAGAGGCAAGGATCTTATCTTTGAGGGCGATCTTGCTTCGTTGAAGCGCTTTAAGGACGACGTTAAGGAAGTCGCGGCGGGTTATGAGTGCGGTCTTGTCTTTGAGAAGTTCAACGATCTTCAGGAAGGCGATCAGGTCGAAGCTTATGCAATGGTCGAGGTTCCGAGGGATAAAGCATGAAAAAGGGAAGTATTAAAAACACAAGAATTAACGCAGAGGTGAGAAAGGAGATTCAGAATGTCGTGATGAACGGCATTAAGGATCCCCGCGTCTCTGCGATGACCACCGTGACCGATGCGCGTGTCACGGCGGATCTTCGATATTGCACGGTCTATGTGAGCGTGCTCGGCAGTGAAGCGGAGGCAGAGGAGACACTTGCGGGCCTGAAGCGCGCGGCGGGATTTATCCGCAGTGAACTCGCCCACAGCGTGAATCTCCGCATCACGCCGGAACTCAAGTTTGTCCTGGACGAATCCATGGCTTACGGGGCTCACATAGACAAGGTGTTGGAAGAATTACATCTTTCCGACACGGAGAAAACAGAAGAGGACTGAACATGGACCAGGTTTTGAAGGAAAAACTCGGACGGGCGCAGACGATTGTTCTGATGGGACATGTGCGCCCCGATGGGGATTGTGTGGGCTCGGTGCTTGCACTCTACCTTTATCTCAAAAAAAACGAGCCGTCCAAAAACGTCACCGTTTGTCTGGAAAAGCCGCTTGAGAAATTCAAATATCTCAGCGGCTTTTCTGAGATTGTGAGTGATGCGGACGCGGTGCAACATCCGGATCTCGCGATTGCGCTGGATGTCTCCGACAAGGGAAGGCTCGGCGGTTTTACGGGCTTATTTGACCGTGCCGCGGATCAGCTGAATATCGACCATCACATCACGAACCCGCATTTTGCGGCGACGACCATCTGCGATCCTCTGCGAGTTCCACCTGTGAGCTGCTTTATACCCTGCTCGATGCCGAGCGCATCGATGCGGATATCGCAGCGGCTCTCTATACCGGAATTGTGACGGACTCCGGAGTCTTTAAGTACAGCTCGACTTCGCCGCGCACCATGAATATTGCGGCCGATCTCATTGCGAAAGGAATTCCGTTCGGTGAGATTATCGACGGGTCTTTTTACCGTAAGACCTATGTGCAGAATAAAATAATGGGGCTCGCACTTTTGAATGCCGTGGAAAACGCAGACGGCACGGTGATTTACGCAATTATCTCGGCGGAAGAACAGGAACGAATGGGAACCGTACACGCGGATCTGGATGGGATTTCCGAGCAGCTGCGCCTCACGGTGGGGGTCAAGTGTGCGGTGCTCTGTTCCGAAATGGAGCCCGGCAGCTGGAAGCTTTCGCTCCGCTCACTGGAGCCGATTGATGTTGCGGCAATTGCGATGAAATACGGCGGCGGCGGACATGTACGTGCGGCGGGATGCACCATTGTGGGCAAGAGCGCAGAAGAAATTATGGAGGAAGTGGTTCGCGCAGCGGAGGCGCAAATGCATGTTTAACGGCATCCTGAATGTGCGAAAGGAGAAGGGCTTTACTTCGCATGATGTTGTCGCAAAACTTCGCGGCATTTTGCGGCAAAAAAAGATAGGACACACGGGAACCCTGGATCCGGCTGCGGAAGGGGTTCTGCCTGTGTGCCTCGGAAGCGCGACCAAGTTGGTGGAGTTTCTGACGGACCGAAGCAAAACATATCGCGCTGTGCTTTTGCTCGGCGTTGAAACCGACAGCCAGGACATGACGGGGACGGTGCTTGCGACAAGGGAAGTGCGTTGCTCCCGAAGACGAAGTTCGGGCGGCAGCGCAGAGCTTCGTGGGCGGCTACGATCAGATTCCGCCGATGTACTCGGCAAAGAAGCAGGGCGGTAAGAAACTGGTGGACCTTGCACGTCAGGGGATCACGGTGGAGCGCCCTGCACGCCGGGTGGACATCTCGGATATATGCTTTGAGGAAATATCTCTTCCGCGCGCGGTGATGACGGTGGATTGCGGGAAGGGGACTTACATCCGCACGCTCTGCCATGATATCGGCGAAAAACTGGGCTGCGGCGGCGCCATGGAAGTGCTGCTCCGAACGAGAGTGGGAAGTTTTCGACTGGAAGATGCCTACACACTCTCGGAACTGGAAGCGGCGATGCAGGCCGGTGAAATCGAAGATAAGATTGTTTCGATCGAAGACTGCCTGGGGCTCTATCCCGCGCGGAAGGCTTTGCCCGAAGCGGATGCCAAACTGAGAAACGGCAACGCGGTGGGGGAGAGCGTTGTTTCGGGAGAAACGGACGATGAAGGCGCCTTGGTTCGCCTCTATCTGAGCGACGGCAGTTTTGTCGGCCTGTTTCAAAAGCGAGGCGGACAGTATTGGGCGGAGAAGATGTTCTTGGAGAGAGGTGCGGATTGAGGGACTGGATCAATGTGCGCAGTGTCGCACTGCCGGAAGACACAGTGGTTGCGGTCGGAAAATTCGACGGTGAGCACCGCGGACATCAGAAGATCATTGCGACCATGCTGACCGTGGCGCGGGAACAAGGGCTGAAACAGCAATCTTCACCTTCGGGACACCGCCGGCTGCCGTGGTTTCCGGGCAACGACGCCCGCAGATCCTGACCAATGAGGAGCGACGGGAGAAGTTGCACCAGGCCGGTATCGACTACATTGTCGAGTATCCGTTCAATGAAGAAATTGCGGCTATGGACGGAGAGGATTTCGTGCGTGAAATTCTGCTCAAGGCCATGCGTATGCGCGCAATTGTCGGCGGTGAGGATTTGCGCTTCGGAAAGGCCGGCGCCGTGAATGCGGCTAAGTTAAAGGCGCTCGGAGAGCGTATGCATTTTTCGGTATACATCATCCAAAAGGAAACGGAGGCCGGAGAGGAAATCAGCTCCAGTCTGATACGTGAGGCCCTTGCGGCCGGGGATATGGCGAAAGCCAACACCCTGCTTGGCATGCCGTATACGGCGGAGGGCATTGTACAGCACGGAAACGGCATCGGAAAGCGCGTCCTTGGGTTCCCGACGGTCAATTTAATGCTCCCGGAGAATAAGCTGTTGCCGCGTCACGGCGTTTACCGCACCGAAACAGTGTTGGAGGACGGACGTGTGTTTCGGAGTATTACGAATGTAGGTACAAATCCGACGGTACGGCAGGACGGAATGGAGCATAAATTGCGCCTCGAAAGTTTTTTGCTGGATTTTTCGGGAGAACTTTACGGTGCGCGCATACGCCTCAGATTTCTCAAGTTCATAAGAGATGAGAAGAAGTTTGATTCTCTTGCGGATTTAAAACGACAAATTGAGGCGGATTTGGCAACGTTTGATTGACAGAATACCGGCTTTTGTGCTAGTATTACCGCGTAATTCAGCGCCCAAGGCTATGACTCCGGGATACTCCGCCGCAGCCGCAGTTTTGGGTCAGACTAAGAAAGAAGGAGAACAATTATGATTTCGAAAGAGAAGAAGGCAGAGCTCATCAAGGCATACGGCAGAAAAGAAGGCGACACCGGTTCGCCGGAGGTTCAGATTGCAATTCTGACCGAGCGCATCGCGGAGCTCAACGAGCACCTGAGTGCAAATCCGAAGGATCACCATTCGAGAAGAGGTCTTCTCATGATGGTCGGTCAGAGAAGAAGCCTGCTCGGCTATCTGAAGAAGACGGATCTTGACGGCTACCGCGCTCTGATTGAGAAGCTCGGACTCAGAAAGTAATAAACATAGAACTTTCTTACTCAGGGTGGAATTTGATTCCACCCTGTTATTGTGTATGAAGAAAGTAGTCGGGAATCGGGAGAAGAAGAGGAGAAGACATGAGCAAGGAGTTTAAGAGCTACAGCATGGAACTTGCCGGAAGAACCCTGACGGCAGAAATCGGAAGAGTGTGTGCACAGGCCAACGGCGCTGTGCTGATGCACTACGGCGATACCGTTGTGCTCTCCACGGCAACCGCTTCGAAGCAGCCGAGAGAGGGGATTGATTTCTTCCCGCTCTCCGTCGAATACAATGAGCGCCAGTATGCTGTCGGCAAGATTCCCGGCGGCTTTATGAAGCGTGAGGGAAAGCCCTCCGAGAATGCGATTCTGACGGACCGCGTCATTGACCGCCCGATGCGCCCGCTGTTCCCGAAAGACTATCGGAACGATGTGACGCTCGAGAATTTGGTGATGAGCGTAGACCCGGATTGCTCCCCCGAGCTCACGGCTATGCTCGGCACCGCACTGGCAGTGACCATCTCCGATATTCCCTTCGACGGTCCCTGTGCCATGACGCAGGTCGGCTTGGTTGACGGCAAGTTCGTATTCAACCCGACCAATGCGGAGAAGAAGAACTCGGAACTGCAACTCACGGTTGCAAGCACCTCCGAAAAGGTCATCATGATCGAGGCAGGTGCAAAGGAAGTTCCGGAGCAGGTTATGATCGATGCGATTTTCGAGGCGGATAAGGTCAACAAGCAGCTCATTGAGTTCTTTGCTAAGATTCGCGCGGAAATCGGCAAAGAGAAGCACAGCTATGCGTCCGCTGCGATTCCGGAGGAACTTTTTGCGGCCATCCGTGAGGTCATTCCGCAGGAGGAGATGGAAATCGCTGTTTTCAACGACGACAAGCAGAGCCGCGATGCGGCGGTCGACAAGCTTACCGAGCGTTGCAAGGAGGCATTTGCCGAGAACGAGGAGTGGATTAAGCTCATTCCGGATGCGATGTATCAGTATGAGAAGAAGACCGTCAGAAAGATGATCCTGAAAGATCACAAGCGCCCGGACGGCCGTCAGATCACCGAGATTCGTCCGCTTGCGGCCGAGATTGACTTGTTGCCGCGCGTCCACGGTTCGGCAATGTTCACGAGAGGTCAGACCCAGATTCTGGATGTCTGCACGCTGGCACCGCTCTCCGAGGTCCAGAAGATTGACGGTCTGGATGTTGAGGTCAAGAATAAGCGTTACATGCACCAGTACAACTTCCCGTCTTACTCGGTCGGTGAGACGAGAGTTTCCAGAGGACCTGGCAGAAGAGAAATCGGTCACGGTGCTCTCGCTGAGAAAGCTTTACTTCCGATGATACCGAGCGAGGAAGAGTTCCCCTACGCCATTCGTTGCGTCTCCGAGACCATGGAGTCGAACGGTTCTACTTCCCAGGCTTCGGTCTGCGCTTCCAGCCTTGCGCTGATGGCGGCCGGTGTTCCGATTGCACGCCCGGTGGCAGGTATTTCCTGCGGCCTTGTGACCGGAGATACGGATGACGATTATCTGGTGCTCACGGACATTCAAGTCTTGAGGACTTCTTCGGCGACATGGACTTTAAGGTTGCCGGTACCGAGAAGGGCATTACGGCAATTCAGATGGACATTAAGATTCACGGTCTGACCCGCCCGATTATTGAAGAGGCGATTGCAAAGACCCGAGAGGCGAGAATGTATATTCTGAACCAGATTATGAATCCGGTCATCTCGGAGGCACGCCCGGATGTGAGTCAGTACGCGCCGAAGATTGTGCAGATCAAGATCGACCCGAAGAAAATCGGCGATGTGGTCGGCAAGCAGGGCAAGACCATCAACAAGATCATTGACGAGTTCGGCGTCACAATCGACATCGAGGAAGACGGCAGCGTAAATGTTGCGGGTCTCGACAGAGCGCAGATCGACAAGGCGGTGCAGACCATTAAGAATATCGTAACCGAGATTGAAGAGGGACAGGTTTTCACCGGTAAGGTGGTTCGTATTCTGGAGTTCGGCGCCTTCGTGAACCTGACCCCGAATAAGGACGGTATGGTCCATATCTCGAAACTGGCGGACCGCCGTGTCAACAAGGTAGAAGATGTTGTCAACATCGGCGACGAGGTGACGGTCAAGGTCATTAAGGTCGATCCCGTGAAAACAGAATTGATTTGACCCTCCGTCCCTCCGATCTGAAGGCTGAGGAAAAGCAGAACTAAAAAGGACAGGAATTATGGATAGAGAAGCATATCTTCAGGTATATCGCCATTCTCTGGCACATGTGCTCGCAAAGGCAGTCATTGAAATTTTCGGAAGAGAGAATGTGCAGTATGCGATCGGTCCGCAGATTGCGGATGGATTTTACTACGACTTTGTTTTGCCGAGAAATCTGACCCAGGATGATTTCCCGATGATTGAGAACAAAATGCGCGAGATTCTGAAGCGCAAAGAGAACTGGAGCGTGAAAGAGTATTCCCGTGACGAGGCGCGGGAGCTCTTCCGCGACCAGAAGTTTAAGACCGAACTCATCGACGCGCTTCCGGCGGATGCGAGACTCACTGTCTATTCGACGGGAGATGATTATCAGGACCTCTGCCGCGGACCGCACGTTGAGAATTCGCAGGATTTGCTCGGTGCAGCGTTCCAGATCAAATCGGTTTCCGGCGCTTACTGGCGCGGCGACGAAAAGAGAGACAGCTTGCAGCGCATCTATGTATACGCATTCCCGACCAAGGAGGAGTTGAAAGCACATCTCAACCTGATTCGAGAGGCGCAGGAGCGCGATCACAAGAAGCTCGGCAGAGAACAGGAACTCTTCATGTTCGATGAAACCGCGCCCGGCATGCCGTATTGGCTCCCGAGAGGCTGGAAGCTCTACCAGGCACTCTTAAAGTACAGCCGTGAGGTGCAGGCGCGCCACGGTTATACCGAGATTTCCGCGCCCCTCATCAACAATAAAAAGCTCTGGCTGATTTCCGGTCACTGGGCACACTATATCAACAACATGTTCATGGTTCCGGGGATTTCCGGTTGGCTTGCGGCCGATGCCGAGATTCCGGGCGTGCTCGAGAATGCCTCGGAGGAGAGCGGCGAGAAGAAGGCCGTCAAGATTCAGGCGGGTTCCGTGCTCTATAACCGCGAGAATCTTGACACGATGGCCGCGAAGCCGATGAATTGCCCGAATGCGATGCTCACCTTTAAGCGGAAGAATCGCTCTTATAAAGAGCTCCCGATTCGCTATTCGGAGTACGACGTGCTTCACCGCAAGGAGAAGTCCGGTCAGATGAACGGTCTGTTCCGTGTGCAGGAGTTCCGTCAGGACGATGACCACACCTTTGTCGCGGAAATCAGATTGAGGCAGAGATTGCGGATATCATCAGCATCGCAGACGAAGTTTATTCCACCTTCGGTGTGAGCTATCGCGCGGAGCTCTCTACGCGTCCGGATGACTTCATGGGTGATATTGAAGTCTGGAACCGCGCGGAGGCGGCGCTCAAGAAGATTCTCACCGACAAGTACGGCGAGGGCGGATTCGAAATCAACGAGGGAGACGGTGCTTTCTACGGACCGAAAATCGATCTCCAGATTAAGGACGCGCTCGGAAGAGAGTGGCAGTGCGGAACCATTCAGCTGGACTTCCAGCTCCCGCATAACTTCGGCCTCAGCTATCAGACGGCAGAAGGCGGTACGGCAATGCCGGTCGTCATCCACCGCGCGATTTACGGTTCTCTGGAGCGCTTTATCGGCATCATCATCGAGAACTTCAAGGGTATCTTCCCGTTCTGGCTCTCGCCCTCGCAGGTCGGCATCGTGCCGATTCGTGAGGAGCACAACGAGTATGCAAAGCGTGTCTTTGACCTTCTGCAGAAGAACGGCATACGCGCCGAGGCGGATTACTCCGACCGGAATATGAAGGAGAAGATTAAGAGCTACAAGCAGTTCAAGACGCCGTATATTCTGGTGTTGGGCGATCGCGAGGCGGCGGAACAGACGGTTTCGATCAATGTCCGCGGCTCGAACAAGCAGATTCAGAATGTCCCGCTCTCTGTATTCCTCGACATGTGCGACACACTGAACGAGGAGAGACCGTTGGAGCTTTTCAATGAAGTTCCGGAGGAGTATTCGAGCGAGCAGGCTTAAAGCGTATACAGGCCAAACGCAGTCGTCAATGCGAAACAGCGGCGACGAAATGTGCGAGAAATGAAATGCGTTACACCATAGATTTGTAGTACAGGAACAGTAAAACGGCGGAATCCATGAGGACTTGTTCTCGTGGATTCGTCGTTTTTGTGTTTTTAGTATTTTTCTATAGAAGAGAAACACCTTTAACAAAGAAAGTTGTACAGCTGTCTAAAAAGTCCTTGCACTTCTCATGCAGCTGTTGATAAAATATAAAAATACATGAATATAATTATCCTTGTATAACAAAAGGAGCTGAAGTGATATGAGACACCGAAGAAACTGGCCGCAGCGTCTGCTTGCAGGGCTGCTCAGCGCCACCATGCTGACTTTGAATGTTGCAACCACGGTGCCTGCTTACGGGGCGTCATCTGCCGAAGCATATCGGGAAGACGCCGAACTGGTGAATGACTTGGCGCTGTCCAAGGATGCACAGCGTAGGCTTCAGCGTGAATTGCAAGGGAGGTACAATGCGAGTCCTTCCGATGCAACGCCTTCCGATGCAAGCAAAAACATTGCGGAAGCGGAGACGGTAGGAGATATTCTTGCGGGTAATGTTCGCTGGGGGACACCGTCCAATGCCGCGCAAATTTTGCATACAACATTGGATGGGGTAGAGATTGAAGTTACGGCACCTGCCGGTGTATTGCCGGAGGGAGCAAACCTCCGTGCGCGTCACCTCACGGAAGAAGAAGAAAAAGAAGTGCTCGCCAAGATAGCCGAGCACGCGGATACAGAGGGAAAGACGGCGACTGCCCAATTCCTCTGTGATTTGAGTGTCTTAAATGCAGCCGGTGAGGAAATTCAGCCGGACAGCAGCAAGGGCGCACTTTCGGTCTCTTTCCGAAACGTGAGCATTGTCTCCGCCGAAGTCTCCGATATGGAAACAGATGTCGAAGAGAAGGAGAGCGAAGGTGTCTCCGTGTTACACATCGACGACGAGCTCAATCAGGTTGAAACCCTTGAGGAAGGACTCGACGAAGAACTTCCGATTTTACAAGCTGAGACCGAACGTTTTTCCCCCTTTGCGGTAATCAATTATCGCAGCGGAAGCACAACGCTCGGCATTGACTTTAAGTTGATTGACTATGACGGCGATGCTTCGAGAACCAGCTATAAGTTAAAAGAAGTGACAGTCAAGGATACTGTCGGCAGCGGCATTAGCTCCATCAACTTCGAAGTCGATAACGGCGGAATTTATACCTTGCCGAAAACCGGGACGACCGCTTCCGGTAAGAGTTACCGTACCATTACGGATATCCTGACGAACCATCAGTTTTATCAGATTGTCTTTACGACACCGCTGACCACAGCTGAGGCAAAGGACTTTATTGAACAAAACCTCAAGTTCAAGCTGCCCTCGGCCGGCGCAAGTCAGCAGCTTAAGATCAATCTGGGCAACGGACAAAACAGTCTGCCGCCATCCGCAGATATTACTATTACAAAACGTACCATTCCGAACCCGGTCGCCGGGGACAGCGCGGAGCACTACTATATGTATGTGCCGAGCCATGCAATCAGCTGGGCAGAGAGCTATAACCGCGCAAAGAGTTATTATCTCGAGGGAATGCGGGGCTACCTGGTTACCATTACCTCCCGCGACGAGGATTTGGCTCTGGATGCGATTACCACGCAGGCGGCTTGGTCCGGCGGCGCCCGCTTTCGCGGAATCAACGATGCGTCCTCCGTCCCCCACTGGTACAACAATTCCCTGCCTGCACCGGGCGTGTTCGCAAACCAGAATGTCAGCGGTAATTCCGGTGCGGCAGAAGACCGCACGTTTCGCTGGCAGTCCGGTCCGGAGACCAATATCGAGTATACCATGCAAGGTTTCGGCGCTCTCCACGGTGCGTACACCAACTGGAACACCGGAGAGCCCAACTCCCTTCGTCTCTTGCTACAGGGCTACGAGAGCTGTATGCAGGTGCACTACGGTTCCAAATGGAATGACTTGAGAAATAAATACAACGGTGTACGCGGATTTTTCGTAGAGTTCAGCCGCTATAATCAGAACGGTCAGAACAGCAATGATTCGGCTCCCGTGGTAACCTCTCAAAAGGTAATCGCACAGCGCAACGGTCAGACCTACTATTTCAGCAACTTAGATGACGCGGTGGAGTGGTCCGGTGAGAACGGAAATGCGCCGCTCACCCTGCTCGGCGATACGACGCTGACCCGTAATATTCCGGCGGGTGTCAGCATCAATCCGGACGGCAATTCCATTACCGTTCCCGCGGGCGCGAATGTTGTGAACAACGGCACCATCGATTTGACGAATCCCTCGAGTCAGCTTCAGGTTCAGGGCTCCAACGGCAACATCAGCAATGCAGGAAACGGAAAAATCACGCGGAAACTCACGATTCAAATGAAGAATCGCCGTGTGACGGCGGGCGATACGCTTAACTGGGCGCTCACGGATGCGCTTGTCGCGGGCAGCTTAATCGGCAATGACCGTGTCCATGCCATCCATGTGGATTTTGACAACAGTTCTACGGCAGTGGAAAATCCCACCCTGCCGGTGACAGCTTCCGACCCGACGAGCTTTGACAACGGCACGAACGGCAGCAGAGCCCTCGGCACCTATATCATTACCTACCTGCCGGGTACCGTGACCAGAGATTCGCATCGCTATACCGTTAAATTTGCCGCAAACGCCCCGGCGGGCCGCACGGCGAGCGGTTCTATGCCGGATCGCACGGTAATGGGCGGTGTGAATGTGGATCTCACGAATCTCTTCAGCGTCGACGGTTTGACTTTGCGGGCTGGACAGCTTCCGACGGAAAGACATACGGGAACGGTGCGACGCCGAAGGATTTGACGAAAACAAACAACGGGGTGATTACACTCACGGCCAACTGGACGCCGAAGAACTATACAATTCAGTATACGACCAATGTGAATCCGAGTTCGCGCACTGCGGCACAGGCGGTGAACCCGAATACGGCGACTTCTTATCGCGTGAGCGACCCGAATATGACGCTTGCGGCCATGACCTGGCCGGGCTATACCTTCGGGGGCTGGTATGAGAATGCCGCGCTCAGCGGAACGCCGGTCACGCAGCTTATTACGAGCGCGATTCCGGCGAAGAATCGGCACTACTATGCAAAGTGGACGCCGAAAAATTACACGCTTTCCTATCAGCTCAATGATACGCCGAGCACAGCCGCGGTGAATCCGAATGCGGGCTTCACTTCCTATACGGTGGAGACTGCTAATTACACGCTCGCTATGCCGACCAGGACCGGCTACAACTTCCTCGGCTGGTATCGCGACGCAGGGCTCACGACACCCGCACCGGCGGTCATTGATACGGCACAGGGCGACAGCAATCCGACTCGTATTTATGCGAAGTGGAGCGCGCCGTTGCAGTACAGCATTACTTACCATATGAATGACAGCGCAGGGCAGCGGGCAAGCAATCCGGCGTCGAACCCCGGCAGCTTCAATGTGACCAGTCCGAACATCAACTTTGCGAATCCGACGAGAAGAGGCTATACCTTCCTGGGCTGGTATACGAATCCCGGACTCACAACTGCGATTTCCGGAATCAACACGAGCAGTCTCGCGAATATGCACAACTTCGTCCTCTATGCGAAGTGGAGCAGTGCAAACAGCTATACCGTGCGCTATCACTTGAATGACAGTACACCGGCGGGACATCTCGCAAACAATCCGAATACGCTGACCAGCTATACGGTGCTGGATTCGGACACAGCACTTCGACCGGCGACGCGGCCCGGCTATACCTTCCTCGGCTGGTACGATAACCCCGGTTTTACGGGAAGCCCGGTTTCTACGATACGCACGGCAGATGCGGCGAATAAAGATTTCTATGCGAAGTGGGATACAACGCCGATTTCGTATCCGATTCGCTACCATCTGAATGACAGCACCCCGGCGGGGCACCCCGCGAGCAATCCGGCTGCGAATCTCTCGAGCTACACGGTGCTCACGAACAACAGCGGCACCATCAATGTGCTCCCGGCGCTCCGAAACGGATATACCTTCCTCGGTTGGTATGACAATGCCGCGCTCACGGGCACGCCGATTAGCAGCTTCTCTGCGATGGATGCGGCGCCTAAGAACTTTTATGCAAAGTGGAGTGCGCCGAAAAGCTATACGGTGCAGTACAGCCTGAATGACGCTGCCCCGGCGGGACACCCGGCGGTGAATCCGAATACGGTTACGAGCTATACGGTGTTGGATTCGAATGTGACCCTTGTCCCCGCAACGCGCACCGGCTATGACTTTGAGGGCTGGTATGACAATGCTGCGTTCTCGGGTTCTCCGATTACCGGTTTCCGAACGAGCGATGCGGCGAACAAGCACTATTATGCAAAGTGGAGTGCACCGAAAAGTTACACGGTGAACTGGCATTTGAATGACAGTACCCCTGCGGGACACCCGGCGACCAATCCGAACACCGTGGCGAGCTATACCGTTCTGGATTCGGATGTTACGATTCAGCCTGCAACGCGTACCGGCTACCGCTTCCTCGGTTGGTACAACAATCCGAGCTTTACGGGTTCTCCGGTCACGACACTCCGCACCATGGATGCGGCAAACAAGAACTACTATGCAAAGTGGGATGCGACGCCGATTTCCTATCCGATTAACTATGTGTTGAACGACGGCACGCCTGCGGGACATGCGGCGAGCAATCCGGTTGCGAATCTCACAAGTTATACGGTGCTGACAAACAGTAGCGGCAATATAAGCCTCTTACCCGCGCTAAGGAACGGTTATACCTTCCTCGGTTGGTATGACAACGCAAGTTTTACGGGTTCTCCGATCAGCGCCTTTCCCGCGTCGGACGCTGCCGCAAAGACCTTCTATGCAAAGTGGAGCAGCGCAAACAACTATACGGTCGACTATACGCTGAACGATGCGACGCCTGCCGGTCATCCGGCAACCAATCCGAACACCGTAACAAGTTATACAGTGCTGGATGCAAATGTCACGCTTGCGCCCCGCAACGCGGAACGGCTATGACTTTGAGGGTTGGTATGACAACGCGGCGTTTACCGGGAACCCCTGATTACCGGCTTTTCGACGAGCGATGCAACGAACAAGCACTATTATGCAAAGTGGAGTGCGGCAAAGAATTACACGGTGCAGTGGCACTTAAATGACAGTGCACCCGCGGGACACCCGGCAAGCAATCCGAATACCGTTACGAGTTATAGTGTCCTGGATGCGGATTTCGCCCTGCAGCCCGCAACCAGAACCGGTTACGATTTCCTCGGTTGGTACGACAATGCCGCGCTCAGCGGTTCCCCGGTCACAACACTTCGCACCGCGGATGCCGCGGATAAGCAATACTACGCAAAGTGGAGTGCCGCAAAGACGTATACGGTGCAGTGGAATTTGAATGACAGTGCACCTGCGGGACACCCCGGCGAGCAACCCGAACACGGTTGCAAGCTATAGTGTTTTGGATGCGGATATTACCGTGAGTCCTGCGACGCGGCCCGGCTATACCTTCCTCGGCTGGTACGATAACCCGGGGCTCACGGGAACAGCGGTAACGACCCTCCGCACCACGGATGCGGAGAATAAGAGCTACTATGCGAAGTGGGACACCACGCCGATTACCTATCCGATTAATTACGTGCTGAATGACGGCACGCCGACGGGGTATACGGCGACCAATCCGGCGGCAAATCTCACGAGCTACACAGTGCTCACAAACGGCGGAGGCAATATCAACGTACTGCCCGCACTTCGAAACGGCTATACCTTCGGGGGCTGGTATGACAATCCGAGCTTCTCGGGTTCTCCGATTAACAGCTTCTCTGCGATGGATGCCGCACCCAAGACCTTTTATGCAAAGTGGAGCAGTGCAAACAGCTACACCGTCACGTATACACTGAACGACGGCACGCCCGCAGGCATCCCGCGACCAATCCGAATACGGTGAGTACCTATACGGTACTTGATTCGAATGTCACGCTGCAGCCGGCAACGAGAACCGGCTATGACTTTGCGGGCTGGTACGACAACCCGGGCTTCAGCGGCACGCCGATAACGGGTTTCAATACCTCAGACGCCGAAAATAAGCACTACTATGCAAAGTGGAGTGCGGCAAAGAGCTATACCGTTCAGTGGAACCTGAATGACGGTACCCCTGCGGGACACCCGGCGACCAATCCGAACACGGTTTCGAACTACACGGTCGAAGATGCGGACATCACCGTCAATCAGGCCACTCGAAACGGCTATACCTTCCTCGGTTGGTATGACAACGCGGGCTTAGCGGGTACACCGGTGACGCGTATCCGCACCATGGATGCCGAGAACAAGCAGTACTATGCAAAGTGGAGTGCGGCCAACAGCTATACGGTTGCATATACGCTGAATGACGGCACACCGACCGGACACCCGGCGACCAATCCGAACACCGTGACAAGCTACACGGTTCTGGATTCCAATGTTACCCTGGCACCGGCAACGCGCACCGGTTATGACTTTGAAGGCTGGTATGAGAATCCGGCATTTACGGGTTCCCCGGTCACGGGCTTCCCGGTCAGCGATGCGGCAAATAAGCATTTCTATGCGAAGTGGAGCGCGGCAAAGAACTATACGGTTCAGTGGAACCTGAATGACGCTGCCCCTGCGGGTCATCCGGCGACCAATCCGAACACGGTTTCGAACTACACGGTCGAAGATGCGGATATTACGATCAGTCCGGCGACACGGACCGGCTACGGCTTCCTCGGTTGGTATGACAACGCGAGCCTTACGGGAACCCCGGTTACGAGCCTTCGCACCATGGATGCCGAGAACAAACAGTATTATGCAAAGTGGAGCAGCACGCCGATTTCCTATCCGATTGTATATACACTGAACGACGGAAGCCCTGCGGGACACCCGGCGACCAATCCGGCGGCAAATCTTACGAGCTACACAGTTCTGACCAACGGCAGCGGCAACATAAGCCTCCTGCCCGCAAGTCGAAACGGCTATACCTTTGAAGGCTGGTATGACAATGCGAGCTTTACGGGGGCCCCGATTACCGGCTTCTCGGCGATGGATGCGGAGGCAAAGCACTACTATGCAAAGTGGAGTGCGGCCAACACGTATACGGTTGCATATACGCTGAATGACGGCACACCGACGGGACACCCGGCGACCAATCCGAACACGGTTACGAGTTATTCCGTGCTGGATCCGAATGTTACGCTGGCTCCGGCAACGCGCAACGGCTATGACTTTGAGGGCTGGTACGAAAACCCGGCGTTCACGGGTTCGCCGGTGACGAGCTTCTCAACGAGCGATGCGGCGAACAAGCATTTCTATGTAAAGTGGAGTGCGCCGAAGAGCTATACGGTACAGTGGAGTCTGAACGACGGAACCCCTGCCGGCCACCCGGCAACGAATCCGAACACGGTGACAAGCTATACCGTGCTGGATGCGGATGTCACGGTTCAGCCCGCAACACGGACAGGGTATGACTTCCTCGGCTGGTATGACAATGCGGCGCTCACGGGAACGCCGATTACGACGCTTCGCACCATGGATGCCGAGAATAAGCACTACTATGCAAAGTGGAGCGCGGCAAAGAACTACACGGTGCAGTGGAACTTAAATGACAGTGCACCGGCGGGCCACCCGGCAAGCAATCCGAATACGGTTTCAAGTTACACCGTGCTGGATGCGGATGTCTCGATTCAGCCCGCAACGCGGACGGGCTATACCTTCCTCGGCTGGTATGACAACGCAGGCTTCACGGGTACGCCGGTCACGAATCTGCACACTATAGATGCGGAGAATAAGCAGTATTTTGCAAAGTGGGACAGCACGCCGATTTCCTACCCGATTAACTATGTGTTGAACGACGGAACGCCTGCGGGACACCCTGCAAGCAACCCGGTGGCAAACCTCACAAGTTACACGGTTTTGACCAACGGCAGCGGAACCGTGCATCTCTTGCCGGCCCTCCGGAGCGGCTACAGCTTCCTCGGCTGGTATGACAATCCTGCACTCAGCGGTTCCCCGATCAGCTCTTTTTCCGCGATGGATGCGGAGGCTAAGACTTACTACGCAAAGTGGAGCAGTGCGAACAATTACAGCGTCAGTTATACGCTGAATGACAGCACTCCGGCGGGGCACCCGGCGACCAACCCGAATACCGTGACAAGCTACACGGTGCTGGATCCGAATGTCACCCTGGCGCCGGCAACACGTACCGGCTATGATTTTGAGGGCTGGTTCGACAACCCTGCATTTACGGGGACAGCGGTCACCGGTTTCCCGGTGAGTGATGCGGCGGATAAGCACTATTATGCAAAGTGGAGTGCGCCGAAGAGCTATACCGTACAGTGGAACCTGAACGACGGAACACCGGCAGGTCATCCGGCAACAAACCCGAATACGGTGCTCAGCTACACGGTGTTGGATGCGGATGTCACCATCCGCCCGGCTACACGAACCGGTTACGACTTTGAGGGCTGGTACGATAATCCGGGTCTCACGGGAACGCCGGTCACGAATTTGCACACCATGGATGCCGAGAACAAGCAGTACTACGCAAAGTGGAGTGCGGCCAAGAGTTATACGGTGCAGTGGCATCTGAACGACGCTACGCCGGCAGGTCATACGGCAAGCAATCCGAACACGGTGGCAAGCTATACGGTGCTCGATTCGGATGTCACGATTCAGCCGGCGACGCGTACGGGTTATACCTTCCTCGGTTGGTATGACAATGTAGGCTTCGCGGGCACGCCGGTCACGACGCTTCGCACCATGGATGCGGAAGACAAGGCATATTATGCAAAGTGGGATACCACGCCGAATTCCTATCCGATTAACTATGTCTTGAATGACGGAAGCCCTGCGGGGCACCCGGCGACCAACCCGAGCACCAATCTCACAAGCTATACGGTGCTCACCAACGGCGGCGGCAGCATTGCGCTGCAGCCGGCGAGCCGAAACGGCTATACCTTCCTCGGCTGGTATGAAAACGCAAGCTTTGCGGGCACTCCGGTTACCGACTTCTCGGCGATGGATGCCGCGGCCAAGACCTTCTATGCAAAGTGGAGCAGTGCCGATACCTATACGGTTGCATACACGCTGAATGACGGCACCCCCGCGGGACATACGGCGACCAACCCGAACACCGTAACAAGCTACACGGTTCTGGATTCGAATGTCACCCTGGCGCCTGCAACGCGGATCGGCTATGACTTTGAGGGCTGGTATGATAACCCGGGCTTCACGGGAACTCCGATTACCGGCTTCCCGACAAGCGATGCGGAGAATAAGCACTACTATGCAAAGTGGAGTGCGGCGAAGAGTTATACGGTGCAGTGGAATCTGAACGACAATACACCGGCAGGCCACCCGGCAACAATCCGAATACCGTCGCAAGCTATACGGTGTTGGATGCGGATGTCACCATTCATCCGGCGACGCGGACAGGCTATACCTTCCTCGGCTGGTATGATAACTCCGGCTTTACGGGAACTCCTGTCACGTCGCTTCGCACCATGGATGCGGAGAACAAGACTTACTATGCAAAGTGGGACAACACGCCGAATTCGTATCCGATTCACTATGTGCTGAATGACGGCACGCCTGCGGGGCACCCGGCGACCAATCCGGCAGCGAATCTCACGAGCTACACGGTGCTCACAAACGGCAGCGGTAACATAAGCCTCCTGCCGGCGCTTCGAAACGGTTATACCTTTGAGGGCTGGTATGACAATGCGGCCTTCTCGGGCACGCCGATCAGCGGCTTCCCGGCCATGGATGCGACTCCCAAGACCTTCTATGCAAAGTGGAGCAGTGCGAACAATTACAGCGTTACCTATACGCTGAATGATGTCACACCTGCGGGTCATCCGGCGACGAATCCGAACACGGTTACAAGCTACACGGTTCTGGACCCGAACGTGACCTTGGCGCCTGCAACGCGCACCGGCTATGACTTTGAGGGCTGGTACGATAATCCGGGCTTTACGGGCACGCCGATTACGGGCTTCTTGGCGAGCGATGCGGAGAATAAGCACTATTATGCAAAGTGGAGCGCTGTTAAGAATTACAACGTGCAGTACCACTTAAACGACAGCACGCCTGCGGGGCATCCGGCAAGCAATCCGAATACGGTCACCAGCTATACCGTACTGGATGCGGATGTCGCGCTGCGCCCGGCAACGCGCACCGGCTATGACTTTGAGGGCTGGTATGACAATGCGGCGCTCACGGGAACACCGGTCACGAACCTGCATACCATGGACGCGGAGAATAAGCAGTACTACGCAAAGTGGAGTCCGGCTAAGAACTATACGGTACAGTGGGAGTTGAACGACAGTGCTCCTGCGGGGCATCCGGCGACCAACCCGAACACGGTGGCAACGTATACCGTGCTCGATGCCGACGTGGCGATTCAGCCTGCGACGCGCACGGGTTACAGCTTCCTCGGCTGGTATGCGGATCCCGCCTTTACGGGCTCTCCGGTCACGAACCTGCACACCATGGATGCGGAGAATAAGCACTACTACGCGAGATGGAGTACACCGGATGCCTACAGTGTCACCTATCATCTGAATGATGCATCGCCTGCGGGACACCCGGCGACCAACCCGAACACGAAGCTCAGCTACAATGTCACCGAGGCGGATTTCGCAATCGCAGCTGCGACGCGGACAGGCTATTCCTTCCTCGGCTGGTATGATAACCCGGGCTTTACGGGCGCACCGATTACCTCGCTTCACACCATGGATGCGGCAAATAAGAATTACCATGCAAAGTGGAGTGCGGCGCAGAGCTATCCGATTAACTATGTGTTGAATGACAGCGCGAGCCATCCGGCGACCAACCCGACGGTCAATTTGACGAGCTATACGGTAGAGACCCTGCCGAGCCCGATTGCGGTGGCAAACCCGCTGCGCACGGGCTACACCTTCCAAGGTTGGTACGACAACGCTGCCTTCACCGGTACGCCGATTAGCAGCTTCCCGGCGATGGATGCGGCGCCCAAGACCTTCTATGCAAAGTGGAGCAGTGCGAATAATTACAGCGTTACCTATACGCTGAATGATGTCACGCCTGCGGGGCATCCTGCGACCAACCCGAACACGGTCACAAGCTACACCGTGCTGGATCCGAATGTGACCCTGGCTCCGGCAACGCGTACCGGTTATGACTTTGAGGGCTGGTACAATAACCCGGGCTTTACGGGCACGCCGATTGCGGGCTTCTTTGGTGAACGATGCGGCCGATAAGCACTATTACGCAAAGTGGAGCGCGCCGAAGAGCTATACGGTGCAGTGGAACTTAAATGACAGTGCACCCGCGGGGCACCCGGCAACGAACCCGAACTCGGTCGCAAACTATACGGTGTTGGATGCGGATATCGCAATTCAGCCGGCAACGCGTACCGGTTATACCTTCCTCGGTTGGTACGATAACCCGGGGCTCAGCGGTTCCCCGGTCACGACGCTTCACACCATGGATGCCGAGAACAAGGCTTACTATGCAAAGTGGGATGCGACGCCGAATAGCTACCCGATTCACTATGTGCTGAATGACGGCACGCCCACAGGTCACCCGGCGAACAATCCGGCAGCGAACCTCACAAGCTACACGGTGCTGACAAACGGCGGCGGCAACATTAACCTCTTGCCGGCGAGCCGGAACGGCTATACCTTTGAGGGTTGGTACGACAACCCGGGCTTCTCGGGCGCGCCGATCACCGCCTTCCCGGCGATGGATGCGGCAGCCAAGACTTTCTATGCAAAGTGGAGTGCGCCAAACAACTATACGGTCACATACAGCTTGAACGACGGAACCCCTGCGGGTCACCCGGCGACCAATCCGAACACGGTCACAAGTTATACCGTGCTGGATCCGAACGTGACCCTGGCGCCTGCAACGCGTACCGGCTATGACTTTGAGGGTTGGTACGACAACGCGGCACTCAGCGGCACACCGATTACGGGCTTCCCGGCGAGCGATGCGGCGAATAAGCATTTCTATGCAAAGTGGAGTGCGCCGAAGAGCTATACGGTGAACTGGAACTTAAACGACGGTACCCCGGCCGGCCATCCGGCAAGCAATCCGAACACGGTCACAAGCTACACCGTAACGGATGCGGATGTTACGATTCAGTCGGCAACACGCACGGGCTATGATTTCCTCGGCTGGTACGACAATGCGGCGCTCACCGGAACGCCGGTTACGAATCTTCATACCATGGACGCCGAGAACAAGCAGTACTATGCAAAGTGGAGTCCGGCTAAGAGCTATACGGTGCAGTGGAACTTGAACGACAGTGCCCCGGCGGGTCACCCGGCAAGCAATCCGAACACGGTCGCAACTTACACCGTTGAGGATGCGGATGTCACGATTCAGCCCGCAACGCGGACAGGCTATACCTTCCAGGGCTGGTACGACAATGCGGCGCTTACGGGAACCCCGGTCACGAACCTGCACACCATGGATGCAGAGAATAAGCAGTACTTTGCGAAGTGGGACAGCATGCCGATTTCTTATCCGATCAACTACGTGTTGAACGACGGGACACCGGCCGGCACGACGGCAACCAACCCGGCGGGAAATCTCACGAGCTACACAGTGCTCACAAACGGCAGCGGCAATATCAACCTCCTGCCGGCGCTTCGAAACGGCTATACATTCCAAGGCTGGTACGACAACGCTGCCTTCACCGGCGCGCCGATCAGCAGCTTCCCGGCCATGGATGCAGCCCCCAAGACCTTCTACGCGAAGTGGAGCAGTGCGAACAATTACAGCGTGACCTATACGCTGAATGACAGCACGCCTCCGGGCCATCCGGCGATTAACCCGAACACGGTGACAAGCTACACCGTGCTCGATCCGAACGTGACCCTGGCTCCGGCAACGCGTACCGGTTATGACTTTGAGGGCTGGTACGATAACCCGGGCTTTACGGGCACGCCGATTACGGGCTTCTTGTCGAGCGATGCGGAGAATAAGCACTATTATGCAAAGTGGAGCGCGC
>CAKAGU010000009.1 GCA_916439095.1 uncultured Stomatobaculum sp. | reverse complement strand
CCTTTGTCCTCTGAGCCGCTATAATAAAAAGGCAAACAGTCGGAGGAGGAATCCATGTACAGCACAAGTCTATGCTATCTGGAGCGCGACGGGAAGTGGCTCATGCTTCACCGCGTGACCAAGCAGAACGATATCAATGAGGGGAAGTATGTCGGTATCGGCGGCAAGTTTTTGGAAGGGGAGAGCCCGGAGGAGTGCGCGGCGCGCGAGGTCTTTGAGGAGACGGGCTATACCCTCACGAGCTACCGCTATGCGGGTATCGTGACCTTTGTTTCCGACCGCTACGAGGCGGAACACATGCACCTCTTTTCGGCGGACGGCTTCACGGGGGAATACCACGACACGGAGGAGGGCATTTCTTCCTGGGTTCCGAAGGAGGAGGTCTTAAAGCTGCCGCTCTGGGAGGGCGACCGCATTTTCCTGCCCCTGTTACAGCGGAATATCCCGTTCTTTTCGCTGAAACTGTGCTATGAGGGCGATGCCCTGACGGCGGCAAAGTTAAACGGCAGTCCGCTGCCCCCTTTGAACTCGGCAAAAAGAGACAGAAGCGGGGGAAATACCGGTGTAAAAAACGTTCTTTTGCGAACTTGCACAGCAAAACAGAGCTATGCTACACTGAGCCCGTAACCGGCAAAACTGGGCGGGGCGTTTGACCCGCGGGGGGGCTATGCTCGACAATATCACAAATCTGTTTCTCTTTATCGGAGGACTGGGTATGTTCCTCTACGGCATGCATGTCATGGCGGAAGGAACCCAAAAGTCTGTCGGCAACAAAATGAAGGACTTCCTGGGGATGCTGACTTCGAACCGGCTGAAAGCTGTGCTGGTCGGAACCCTGATTACCGGCATCATCCAGAGTTCGGGTGCGACCACGGTCATGGTTGTCGGTTTCGTCAGCGCGGGTCTCATGACCCTGAGTCAGGCGGTCGGTGTCATCATGGGTGCGAACATCGGTACCACGGTGACCGCATGGATTGTCTCGCTGAGTCAGATCGGCGATTCCATGAAGATGCTGAATCCGGAGTTCTATGCACCGGTCTTGATTGGCATCGGCGCGGGCATCATCATGTTCTCCAAGTCGGAGACAAAAAAGAGCCGCGCGGAGATTATCATCGGTTTCGGACTCCTGTTCCAGGGTCTCAAGTTCATGTCGGAGGCGGTTGCGCCCTACACGGATGCGCCTATCTTTGCGACGGTGTTTACAACCCTCGGCTCGAACCCGTTCCTCGGCATGCTTGCCGGTGCGGTTGTCACGGCCATCTTACAGAGTTCCTCGGTCTCAGTCGGTATTTTGCAGATGCTCGCCGGCAACGGGCTCATCATGACCAATGCGGCAATCTTCATCACCCTCGGTGAGAACATCGGCTCCTGCGTGACTGCGATGCTCTCCTCAATCGGCGGTTCGCGCGATGCGCGCCGTGCGGCGGTCATGCACCTTTCCTTCAACATGATCGGTGCGATTCTCTTTACGGTGCTCAGCATTGTGCTCTTTGCGATGAAGCCGGCACTTGCGCACTACCACATCAGCCCCGTGCAGATTTCTCTGTTCCACACGGGCTTTAAGCTCATCATGACTGTATTGCTCTTCCCCTTCGGCGAGCAGCTGGTCTCGCTCTCCGGCGTTCTGGTTCCGGAAAAAGAAGGGCGAAGCGCTTGCGGATGTGAAGAAGGAAGAGGAACTTGTGACGCGTTTGGATCCGCGTATCTTTGAGCAGCCGGCCATTGCGGTCGCTGCGCTCTCGAACGAGGTTGCGGCAATGGGCAAGCTCACGCTCCGAAATGTGGAGCGTGCCTGCGAAGTTTGCTTTACGCAGGATGAGACGGTCATGGCGGAGATCAAAGAGACAGAGCGGAAGATCAACGCGATGAACCGGGAACTCTCCGAGTATTTGATTAAGGCAAATACCTTGCCGGTCAACGAACACCAGAGACTGGTCATCACGGATCTCTTTAACACGCTGACCGACTTTGAGCGTTCCGGGTGATCATGCCGAGAATATCGCAAAGGGCGTGCGGATTCTAAAGTCCCGCAATCTGGTGCTCTCGGAGACCGGAAAGAAAGACCTTCGCGAACTCTCGGATGCGGTGCTCGAGGCCTACCGCAATGCGGTCAAGGCGAGAGAGAGCACAGTGTCGCGAGTGCGCGCAAGGTGAGCGCCTGTGAGGATCTCGTGGACTCCCTGCGCGATGAGCAGAAGGAGCGTCACATGGAACGGCTCTCGAAGGGCGAGTGCAAGCCCGAGGCGGGTCATGTTTTCATTGAGATTATCGATAACCTGGAGCGTATTTCCGACCACGCGCAAAAATGTGGCGGAATATATCATGAATGAGATATAAATCTTAAAAATATTCTTGAGATTTTTGCACAACAAATGTTAGGATGAAAAACAAGAGTCCCAGCAAAGTTGCCGGATTTTGTGAGAGGCGTCTGTGTCTTTTGGGCACAGACGCCTTTTTGTATTCCGGTGTGGGACGGGGAACAGAGTCAAATGCCTGCAGACTGAGTAAAGGGGGATGTGAACATGGGTAGATGCAAGCATTGCGGCAGTGAAGTGGGCGAAGGTGAGCTCTTTTGCGGAAACTGCGGTACCCGGCTTTCGGAGGAGACAACAAAGGAGGCGGCGGGCGCTGCCGTAGATGCGGCGGAACAAACTGCGGATACAGAGCCGGAGGAAAGTCAGGCGGAGTCCCCTGAGCCGGAAACGACGGCGCAGACGGAACCGGTCGGAAATGCAGCGCAGACGGCAGCGGACGAGAATGAAGCGCCGCGCGGAGTGGCGGAAGGGACGACGCAGACGGCAACGGCCGAAAGCGCGGTGCGGACGGCAGCTCCGCAGGAAAGAGCCGGAAAGAAAAAAAAGGGCGGGCTCTTTACAATCATCGGTGCGGCAGCGCTCGCACTTTTATTGATCGGCTTCGGCCTTAGAACGGCACTGAAAACGACGGAGCCGGTCGGTCAGCGTTTTCTTAAGGTACAGCTCGAAACACTGGAGCGCGAGGGCAAGGTGTTTGACGCTGCGGACAAGGTTTTCGAGAACGGCTTCTCAAGCGATTTTCTGCTCACCGCGAAGCTCAGCGAGAGCCGCATGATTGCACTCTCTCGGAGCGGCATACTCTCGGAGAGCGGCATGCGTATTTTACGCGACGGCATACGCGCGCGCTTCTATCTCGGGAAAAAGTTCGAGAAGGCCGTGCTCAACCTGGAATTTGCGAGCGGGGAGAACCCGGTGCTGAATGCGGACTGCTTTATCGATCCGGATCGCCTCGGGTTTAAGATTCCGCAGCAGAGCGAGAAGGTCTATGTGACGCGCTATCCGGAGGTTCTGAAGGAGATGGGCAGCGATGCGCGTATCAGCACTGCTCTCTTTGCGGAGTTGCGCTTCCCGAAGGAGCTCGGCAGGGCTTCGGCGAAGCGTTACGGAAAACTCTTGGCGGATGCAATTACCCGCAACAATTTGGAGGTCGAAAAGCGAAGCTATCGCTCGCACGTGTTAAAGCCCGAATTAAAGCACTCGCTCGACAAGGACTATACCGTGTACAGCTGGGAGCCGCAAGCGGCGGAACTGGGAGCGCCTCTTCCGGAACATTGCGGATGCCATGGAGAAGGACAGCGAACTTGCGGCCTGGTTTGACCGGCGGCAGGAAATCGGCGAGCAGTTTGCACAGGCCATGGGAGTGTCACAGGGACAGGGGGCCAAGTTCTCCGACCTCGCGGATACGCTTCGAGACAATGCGGAAACGTACGCCGAGAATCTGGAAGAGCGCAAGTTCGCATGGAAGCTTGTGACGGAGGGGAAGGAAGTCCGCGCGATTCTGCTGCAGCTCGACGGGGGAGATACCACGCTCTTTTGCTATGAGCGCGATACGGATAAAGACAAGCTGTACCGCGGTGTCAGCGCGCCCGGCGTTGTCCTGACCGAGAAGCGGGACCGCGAGAAGAGCGGCTACTACGGCACCGTGGCAGGGCGTGTTTATTGGGATTACGATACGAAGGAGTTTGCGCTGAAGTACAACAACCTGGACTTTAAGAAAGGGAGTGTGCTCGGCCTGCCCTGCGGGAAGTACCGCCTGAATGTGAACGACGGCGGTTCGGCGGCAGAGCTTAAGTTCGAGGTGAGAGATGAAGGTGGTTTCTCGTACTATGAGCTGAAGAACGATTACGGCAGCTTCACGTTGAAAGCTTCGAAGTCCGGAAGCGCAACCCTTCCGGAGGGGGAGGAAGTGAATATCGACGACGAACTGCTGGACGGCAATGAGCCGCAGCGGCGAATTTCGGATTTTATCAGTGAGCTCTGAGAAAAACGGGGGAAAAGAGATGTATTGCAGGTATTGCGGGGCCGAGTTAAAGCCCGAGGCAAAGTTTTGTACGAGTTGCGGCATGAAGATACAGCCTATCGGTAAAGCGGAAGAGGCAAAAGCGGAACAGCCGAAGACAGAGCAGACAGGCGTCGCGGCCGGAGCGGCGGCCGTAAATGCGGAGACAACGGAAGCGGCGGCACCCAAGGCGGAACAGCCGCTGCCCGCTGCGAAGATGCCGCCGGAAGAGAAAAAGTCGGAGGGCGGAAAGTCGAAAAAGGGCTTGCTCCTCATACCGCTCTTCTTACTGCTTGCGGGACTCGGCGTGGGTGTCGGTATTTTCATCGGTTCCCGGCAGGGCGGCGGTAAAGAGAGCGACCCCTTCGCGAAGCGCGAGACCCGAGAGAGCAGCGAGACGAGCGCGGAAGGAAGCGGTGAGAGCACTGCGGCGGAAGCTGCCTCCGAGAGCGGCGCAGACGAGGACGGCGAGGCGACGGAGAAGACGGAAAAATTGGTTCTCGCGGATGAAAACACGGAGCTCGGCGCCCTGCAGCGCAGCATTGCGACCTTAAACAGCGAAGCGGCTGCGGGACAGCGCATTGCAATCAATGAGATTAAGCACAGTGTGGGAGTGCGGAACCCCGGGGAAAGCTGGAACTCGGATGTCTTCTACACCCTCGAGGGCTATGAGAACCGGCCGGGCTATGTGAACAAGAACCTCTGCCGCCTCGAGCAAAAGCAGCTCATCAATGCGGACACGGGAAATCTCATCGATTACACGGTCTACATCAACCCGAACGACGGGGTTGCGAATAAGATAGTCGCAATCGAATATCTGGTCAGCGGAGGGCTTGAGGTCACGGAGTACTACTATGACGCGAACCGCATGCCGCGCTTTGTTTACCGCTACCTCATCGACAACTATGTCGCGGGCTACGCGGTGCCGGATAAGGCGGGCGAGCGCTTCCTCTTCGGAAGCGATACCCTGCTCACCTGGCGCGCGGTGCGGGACGGCGGCTTTAAGTGGAACTGCGCGGCCAATGCGACGGAGGCCGAGCGGCTCCGGAAGTCCTGGCCCGCCAACACGATTTTCCTCTATCAGAACGAAAATGCGGATATGCGGCGCGCCTTCGACGAGCGGGAATCTATCATGCTGAATGCGGCCTACAACACCTACGAGACCGTCATGAACGCGCAGAACCTGACGGGCATCAGCGGTTACGCCTATGACGAGCAAGGGCAGGGCGTTGAAAATGCGCGAGTCCTGCTGTATCGCAGCGAGGACAGAAAGCTGCTCTATGAGGGCAAGACCGATGCGGACGGTCGCTACCGCATTGTGGTTCCGGGCGAGACGAGGCAGTACGAACTTCGCCTCGTGAAGGCACCCTACCGCTCCTGCGAAATTTACGGCATCAACGTGGACAGCGAGCAGCTTGCAGCCTACCAGACACCGGTTTACTTTTTGTCGCGCGGCGGCGCTGCGACCGACTACCGCCTGCGTCTCGGCGATGCGCTCCACTACAACGAGAGCGGCAGCGGCATGCGCACCGTGTTTGCCTCGGTCATCAATGTGCGCGCGGGCATCAACAACCGCACGGGGCGCATTGTGAGCACGGCACAGACAGACGGCTCCGGTGTCGCGAGTGTGAAGCTCCGCCCGGGTGTCTACACCGTTGAGCTCGTTGCGGACGGCTATGAGACGGTCTATGACACCCTGGTTGCGCGAAGCGACGGTGAGACCGAGAGAGAGTTCTTTGCGGCGCCGACTGTGGGCTCGGGGCAGGTCTCGATAGTTCTGACTTGGGGCGCGGTTCCCGCGGACCTCGACTCTCACCTCTTCACGCAGCGCGGCGCGGAAAGTTCACACGTCTGGTTCGGCGGCAAGGTGGATAGCTTCGGGAACGATCTTGACGTGGACGATGTGAGCTCCTACGGCCCGGAGACCGTGACCATCAAGCAGTTCTCCGCGCAGGATTACTACAAGTACTGCGTCGTGGACTTTACGAACAGCGTGTACAACAACTTCCAGAGCTATGAGCTCTCGAACTCGGGGGCAACCGTTCAGGTCTACACGGATCAGGGACTCGCTGCGACCTACCACGTGCCGACCAACCGCCCGGGTGTGGTCTGGGAGATCTTTGAAATCCGCAACGGCAGAATTACGCCGATTCAGCGCTACTACAATTATGCGAGCACGCAGGATTGGTGGATGCACGATTGAGTGCCCATTTCCTTCCTTGCATTTTTACGGGCACAAAGGTAGAATGAAATAGAAAATATCAGTTTGGTTCCGCAGCAGATACAGGAGGATAAAAGCCATGGTTAAAGTTGCGATTAACGGATTTGGACGTATCGGACGCCTTGCGTTCCGCCAGATGTTTGAGACGGAGGGCTATGAGGTTGTTGCGATCAACGATCTCACGAAGCCGGAGATGCTGGCGCACTTGCTGAAGTATGATACTTCGCAGGGCAGCTTCCTCGGAAAGTACGGCGAGGGCAAGCACACGGTCGAGGCGGGTGAGGATTCCATCACCGTTGACGGCAAGAAGATTACGATTTACAAGGAAGCGGACGCAAAGAACCTTCCGTGGAAGGCTCTGGATGTCGATGTCGTCCTGGAGTGCACCGGTTTCTACACCTCGAAGGAGAAGGCTTCGGCTCACCTTGAGGCAGGCGCAAAGAAGGTTGTCATTTCCGCACCGGCAGGCAACGATCTGCCGACCATCGTGTACAACGTCAACGAGAAGACGCTGACCAAGGAAGATAAGATTATCTCCGCGGCTTCCTGCACGACGAACTGCCTCGCACCGATGGCAAAGGCTCTGAACGACTACGCGCCGATTCAGTCCGGCATCATGAGCACCATTCACGCATACACCGGCGATCAGATGATTCTCGACGGCCCGCAGAGAAAGGGCGATCTCAGAAGATCGAGAGCAGGCGCTGCGAACATTGTCCCGAACTCCACCGGCGCTGCGAAGGCAATCGGCCTGGTCATCCCGGAGTTGAACGGCAAGCTCATCGGTTCCGCACAGCGTGTCCCGGTCACGACCGGTTCCACGACCATCCTGGTCGCGGTTGTCGCGAAGGATGAGGTCACGAAGGAAGAGATCAACGCGGCAATGAAGGCAGCGGCAAACGAGTCCTTCGGCTACAACACGGACGAGATTGTCTCCTCCGATGTCATCGGCATGCGCTACGGCTCCTCTTCGATGCAACCCAGACCATGGTCAGCAAGATCGCGGACGGTTGCTATCAGGTTCAGGTTGTCTCTTGGTATGACAACGAGAACTCCTACACGAGCCAGATGGTTCGCACGATTAAGTACTTCGCAGAGCTGTAAGCATCTGCTTTTGCAGCGACTCTCGCGGGTCCGGTCTTTGGACCGGGCCCGCTTTTTATGACTTAGACGGAGGAAAAGCATGTTAAACAAGAAGACCGTAGACGATCTCAAAGACTTAAAGGGCAAAAAAGTACTGGTGCGCTGCGACTTTAACGTTCCGCTGAAGGACGGCGTAATTCAGAACTTTAACCGCATCGACGGTGCGCTGCCGACCATCAAGAAGCTCCTCGATCAGGGCGCAAAGGTGATTCTCTGCTCCCATCTCGGCAAGCCGAAGGGCGAGCCGCTGCCGGAGATGAGCCTTGCCCCGGTGGCACCGGCACTTTCCGAGCGCCTCGGTGTCCCGGTCAAGTTTATCTCGGATCCGGTCGTGACCGGCGAAGAGACCCGGAAGGCGGCTGCGGACTTAAAGGACGGCGAGGTTCTGCTCCTTGAGAATACGCGCTACCGCGTCGAGGAGACCAAGTACGGCAAGGATGAGGCAGCCGAGAAGTATGCGGAAGAGCTCGCGGCGCTCTGCGACGACGGCATCTTTGTCGATGACGCCTTCGGTACCGCGCACCGCGCACACTGCTCGAATGTCGGCGTCACGAAGCACTGCAAGGAGAATGTGGTCGGCTACCTCATGGAGAAGGAGATTCGTTTCCTCGGTCAGGCGGTCGAGAACCCGGTGCGCCCCTTTGTCGCGATTCTCGGCGGCGCTAAGGTCTCGGATAAGCTGAACGTCATCAACAACCTGCTCGACAAGGTGGATACGCTGATCATCGGCGGCGGCATGGCATATACCTTCTTAAAGGCAGAGGGACAGAGCATAGGCAACTCGCTCTGCGAAGAGGATAAGCTCTCTTACTGCCTCGACATGCTGAAGAAGGCGGAGGAGAAGGGCGTTAAGCTCCTGCTCCCGGTGGACCATGTTGCGGCGGAAAAGTTTGCTGCCGATGCACCGCACAAGGTGGTGGATGAGATCCCGGAGGGCTATATGGGCCTCGACATCGGACCGAAGAGCATTGCGCGCTTTACCGAGGCGCTTAAGGGCGCGAAGACCGTGGTCTGGAACGGCCCGATGGGCGTCTTCGAGTTTGAGGCATTTGCGGCGGGCACCCTGGCTGTCTGCAAGGCAGTTGCGGAGCTGAAAGATGCGACGACCGTGGTCGGCGGCGGCGATTCCGTGAACGCGGTGAAGCGCCTCGGCTTCGCGGATCGCATGACGCACATCTCGACCGGCGGCGGCGCTTCCCTCGAGTTCCTAGAGGGCAAGGAGCTCCCGGGTGTCGCGGCGGCGGATAACAAGGACTGAAGGAGCGAGAGATGAGAAGAAAGATTATTGCGGGAAACTGGAAGATGAACATGACGCCGAGCGAGGCGAAGGCACTGGCGACCACGCTGGCGCCGCTGGTTAAGAACCCGGAGGTGGACGTGGTCTACTGCGTGCCCTTTATCGACATCTTCCCGGTCAAGGAAGTGATTGCGGGTACGGCGGTGCACCTCGGCGCGGAGAATGTCTATTTTGAGGAGAAGGGTGCCTTCACCGGCGAGACCTCTCCGGCCATGTTAAAGGACGCGGGCGTCGAGTATGTGATCATCGGCCACTCCGAGCGGAGAGAGTACTTTCACGAGACCGATGAGATCATCAACAAGAAACTCTTAAAGCTCCTCGAGCATCAGTTTAAGCCGATTCTCTGCTGCGGCGAGAGCCTTGCGCAGCGCGAGGCGGGTGTCACGATGGACTTCATCCGGATGCAGTTAAAGCTCGCGTTTCAGGGGGTCAGCGCTTCGGATGCGGCGAAGGTCACGATTGCCTATGAGCCGATTTGGGCCATCGGCACCGGCAAGACCGCAACGGTTGCGCAGGCGGAGGAAGTGTGCCGCGGCATCCGCGAGACCGTGAAGGAGCTCTACGGCGAGAAGGTCTCGGAGGAGATTCGCATTCAGTACGGCGGCTCTATGAATGAGAAAAACTGCAAGGAACTCCTTGCAGAGCCGGACATCGACGGCGGCCTGATCGGCGGCGCGTCCTTAAAGCCGGAATTCGGAAAGATTGTAAATTACAAGGCACTCTGAGCCTTTTGGTGGGCTTCATACAGAGGGCGGCATCGCTTCGGCGGTGCCGCCCTTTTTTTGTCGGAAAACAAGCTGCTGTCTTGTATCCGAAGCAGTAGGGCATAAGAGAAAGGAAGCGGAAGGAGAGCCGCGCGTCCGGTATGGGAGATAAGGCGCGGCAAAGTATGTTGACAGTCACAGAGCAACGGTGTATTATGCAGATAGTAAGCTATTTCACAAGGCGACACGCGTCGGGTTTACAAAAAGTTTACGGACTTTCGATGACTGTTTTTGATGGATGCTTGTTATTTATGGTAAAATGGCTTCGTTATTACGGATTAACAACAGCAAAGCGAGGTACCGAAATGATTCGTGGAAGAAAATCCCTTGCATGCCTGCTGAGTGCGGTCGCGGTGGTGAGCACCGTGGCATCGCCGCTCAGTGTCTATGCAAATACAAGCAGTAACTTTGCCTATCGCCGTCAGGTCATAGCGCTCTCGGGCATTATGCCGACCACCGGCGGCATGTCGGAAAGGTGACGCGCGCGCAGTTCGCGCAGATGTTGGTCAGAGCCTCCGCCTATCGCAGTGTGCTCACGAAGACCAGCAATGTCTCGGTCTTTGCGGATGTGAAGTCGGGCGATGAGTATGCGGCTTCGATTCGCCTTGCGGCGGAGCAGGGCTGGATGACCGGCTATCTCGGCGGCAAGTTTAAGCCGTCCGAGCCCGTGCGTTTAAACGAGGCGGCAAAGGGCGTGCTGGGGCTGCTCGGCTACACGGCGGATGATTTTGCGGGCGATCAGTTCAACAAGCGCATGGCGCAGTATGCGAGCTCGGATTTAAACGAGAACATCGGCTACAGCGACCCGCAGACCGAGCTCACGAAGGCGGACTGCGTGAACCTCTTCTATAACCTCCTGAAGGCAAAGCAGAAGAGCGGCGGTGTCTATGCGAGCGTGCTGAACGCCGAAGTCGATGCGCACGGCGAGGTGAATGCCCTCAAGATGGCGGATAACACGACGCGCGGCCCGAAGGTCGCGGAGAGCCGCACCCAGGTGGACAACATCATCCCCTTCCGCTTGGACGATGCGACCATCTTTATGAACGGCAGAGAGGTGCAGAAAGAGGCGCTCTACGCCGCGGCGGCGCAGTACGCGGTCATTTACTACAGCTCGCAGACCAAGACGGTCTGGGCCTACAACGCGGATACGGATTCCGATGCCGACAAGCGCGTGGCGCGCGGCGTGGTCGAGGCCATCTACTATCAGAATACGAATACGCTCACGCCGAGCGCGGTCAAGCTGGATGACGGCAATGTCTATCAGCTCAACTCGACCGAGATGCAGTTTGTGTTCTCGGTCTACGGCAGTGTGAAGGTCGGCGACCATGTTGTTCTGATTTATCAGGCTTCTTCCGGCGGCGCGGCTGCCGAGGGCGAAGAGGGTAGCCAGAGCTTCAGCGTTGTGGACTACGTGGAACCGTAAACGAGAAGGGGGCAGACAGTGGCAGAAGAAGTAAAGCCGAAAAAGGGGCTCAGCAAAAAGGCAAAGAAAAACATACGGCGCGCGGTCATCGTGCTGGCGGTCATCGGCATCGGCGGCGCTGTGGTGCACCAGCGCATGGAGGCGAGCCGACGGGCGGCCATGGCAAGCACGGCGGTTACGACGGGAACGGCAACCATAGAGGATATCACGCAAAAGCTGTCCTCGACCGGCACCATAGCCGCGAAGGATACCTACTCGATCACCTCTCTGGTATCGAGCGGAACGATCACCGAGGCAAATTTTGAGGTGGGCGACCATGTCACCAAGGATCAGGTCCTCTATCGCATCGACGACAAGCTTGCGGCGGCGGAGATGAAGAGCGCCGAGAGCGCCTTGAACCGCGCAAAGAAGAGCTTGGATTCGGCAACGGTCGACTTAAACGACGCGAGAAGCAAGTACGGCGACGGCGTCTATAAGGCGACCCGCGCGGGCTATGTGACCAAGGTCTATGTGACGGACGGCGAGAAGATTTCGGGCGGCGGCACCCTCGTGGATCTCACGGACGACACGAGCATGACGGTGCGCATCCCCTTCCTCTCGGGCGAGGCAGACCTCATTCAGGTCGGCAACCCGGCGACCTTAACGCTCTCCGATACCATGGAGCAAGTCGAGGGTACGGTGCTTGCGGTGGGCGCGCAGGAGAAGAGCTTAACCGGCGGCCGCCTCGTGAAAGATGTGACCATCTCTGTGAAGAACCCGGGCGGCTTAACGACCGACACTTCGGTCAGCGCGACCGTAAACGGCTTCAAATGTGTCGCGGAGGCAAAGTTCGAGGCGCATTACACCAGCAATATGGCGGCGGATCTTCCGGGTGCTGTGGACAGCATCAAGGTTTTGGTCCATGTGGGCGACTACATTCAGCCCGGCACGCCGATTTTTACCATGACGCCGAAGTCCGTAAAGGACATGCTTGAGACCTATTCGGACAAGGTAGACAGCGCACAGACCGGCCTTGAGGCAGCGCAGAAGGCTGTTGACAGCGCGAAGGAGACGCTCGACAACTACACCATCAAAGCGCCGATTGACGGCGAGGTCATCACAAAGGGTTATAAGGCCGGCGATAAACTCGGCGGTTCGGGACAGAGTGCGGGTAAGTCCGCAACGACGCTTGCGACCATTTACGATATGAGCGCCTATACCTTTAAGATGGCAATCGACGAGACGGATATCTCGAAATTCAGGTGGGGCAGAAGGTCGAAATCACCGCGGACGCAATGCCGGGTGAGACCTTCGGCGGCACGGTCACGAACATCAGCTTAGAGGGCACGTCCCAGGGCGGCGTCTCGACCTATCCGGTGACCGTCACGCTTGACAACACGGACAAACTCCTGCCCGGCATGAACATCAACGCGAAAATCGTAATCGGCAGCGCGAGCGGGGCGCTCTGCATTCCGGCGGATGCGCTGATGCGGGACAACCAGGTCTATCTGAAGGATGACTCCGTTACCGAGGCACAGGGCGAAGTGCCCGCGGGCTTCCGTGCGGTCACGGTCGAAACCGGACTCATCACCGCAGACAAGGTGCAAATCACCTCCGACAACATCAAAGTGGGAGATGAAGTCTTTGTGCAGCCCAAGGTTTTGGATACGCCCGACGCCATGAGTATGTATATCAACGGCGATCAGGGCGCAGAGGCCGACCAGGGCGCGGCGGGTGACACGGGCGCAGCGGACGCCGATCAGGGCGGTGATGCGAATGGGCAGAATTAAGACCGTCCAAATTCCGCAGGGCGAGGTACTGATCGAGATCAAGGATCTCTGCAAGACCTATGTGATGGGTGATGAGATTATCCACGCGAACGATCACTTGAACTTGACGATACGGATGGGCGAGTTTGTTGCGATTGTCGGTAAGTCCGGTTCCGGTAAGTCCACGCTGATGAACATCATCGGTGCGCTGGATGTGCCGACATCCGGAACCTATCTGCTCGGCGGCGAAGATGTCGGCGATATGACGCAGAACGAACTCGCGGACATCCGAAACCGCATGATAGGCTTTATCTTCCAGCAGTACAACCTATTGCCGAAACTCAATATTTTGGAAAATGTGGAGCTCCCGCTGCTCTATGCCCATGTTTCGGGCGAGGAGAGAAAGGAGCGCGCCCTGAAACAGTTGGAGCGCGTGGGCTTAAAGGACAAGGCGAAGAACATGCCGAACCAGCTCTCGGGCGGACAGCAGCAGCGTGTTTCGATTGCGCGTGCGCTCGCCGGCAATCCCTCCCTTTTGCTTGCCGATGAGCCGACCGGCGCACTGGACTCGAAGACCAGCCGCCAGATTCTGGATTTCTTTCAGGAACTCCACAAGGAGGGCAACACGATTGTCATGATTACGCACGACAATTCGATTGCGGTGAAGGCAAGCGGGTCGTGCGCATACAGGACGGACAAATCAACTTTGACGGGAAGGCGGAGGACTATGCTGCAATCATTTAAGCTCGCCTTAAAGAGCATTTGGAGCAACAAAGTGCGTTCCGCGCTCACCATGTTCGGCATCATCATCGGTGTTTCTTCCGTCATCATTCTGGTCAGTCTGATGAACGGTTACCTGAACAGCCAGATTTCCCAGTGGGGCGATCTCGGCGCGAACAATATCAACGTGTCGGTCATCAATCAGCCGAGCCGCTCGGTCACGATGGACGAGATGTATGCTTATCTCGATGAGCACAAGGACTTGTTTGCGGGCATGAGCCCCACGGTCACGCCGGGCGGCGGAACCTTAAAGGTCGGCAGCAAGAAACTGGAGAACACAGGCCTTACCGGTGTGAGTGAGAGTTATGCGGATCTGGTCGACAAGAAGATTGCAAAGGGCCGCTTTTTAAGCTATGCGGATGTCGCCTCGAAGCAGGAGGTCTGCGTGCTCGGCGCTTATACGGCGCAGAGACTCTTTGGTTCGGGCGGTGCGGCACTCGGCGAGAAGGTAAGTTTCGCCGGTGTGAACTTGACGGTGGTCGGTGTTTTAGAGCAGAAGAGCAAGGGCAAGATGGAAGAGAGCGGAACGGATGATGTCCTCCTGCTCCCGTATTCCACAGCGCTCAAGATGGCGCACACGGCACAGCCTTCCGCCTATCTCTTTGCCTCCAAGAGCACGGACAAGGCAGCCGTGCTGAGTGCGAAGAAGAGTCTGCAGGAATATCTCTACTCGGTATTCCGCAATAAGAAATTACAATTTGATGGCCATGGCCGAAATGCTCGACCAGATCAATCGGATGATGGCGCAGATGTCGGTTCTGATCGGCGGCATTGCGGGTATCTCGCTCTTTGTCGCGGGCGTCGGCGTCATGAACATCATGCTGGTCTCGGTCACGGAGCGAACGCGGGAAATCGGTATTCGTAAGGCGCTCGGTGCGCGCCCGGGTGTTATCCTACAGCAGTTCGTGCTCGAGGCGATTACGACCTCGGTGCTCGGCGGCTTAATCGGCATCGGCATCGGCAGCGGTATCCTGAACATCGTCACGATATTTGTGGGCTACAGCGTTGCGGCGACACCGAATGCTGTGTTCATCTCGTTTACGGTTTCGGTGGCAATCGGTCTCATTTTCGGTTACATGCCTGCAAAACGCGCGGCATCCTTAAACCCGATCGATGCGCTGCGGAGCGAATAAAAAAAGTGTCAGGTCCTTCGACCTGACACTTTTTTTGTTGTGCGCTTCGTATCCCGCGTGTTGAAAAGCCTCATGCGTTCGCGGATGTCTCCGGCGCATCTGTTTTCGTTTCGCTTTCGGCAGCGGCCTCGGCTTCGCTACCGGCTTCCGCGTTACCTTCGGAACTTGCTTCGGCGGCAGTGCCTGCGTTTGCCTCCGCTGCGGTTTCGCGACCCGCTTTCGCTTCGGGTGTGGGTGTCGTGTCTGCCGCGCACTCGGGCATTTCGCTGACCGCTTCGTTGCCTTCTGCTTCGGACTTTTCGCCGATTTCCTCCCAGTCGACGGAATCGGGTTCCGAGACCGCATTTGTCTCGGATTCCGCGTTGTTGCCTTCCGAAAATCCGGCAGCGTCCCCCGACTCCGCAGGGGCCGCTGTCGTTGCACAAGCGGCGTGGGCTGAAGCATCGGGCAGGGTCTCTGCGTTGTCCGTTGCCTCCTCAGGCGTCACTGTGTCGGTGGGGTTCATGGCGCTCTCAAATAATTTCTTATAGAGTTCTTCGGAGAGCGCTTCGATATAGCCCTCGTCCATGCCCTCATAGCGCTTCAGGAAGCAGTCCTGAATAAAGTCAAAGCGCTTTAGGGCCAGGGCTTCCGGGCGCAGCGGGTGGCGGTTTGCGCCGAAAAATCTGGAGATCGATTTGACCCGGCGTATAGGAAGAGAGAAACCAGCTTTCCAGCTCTTCGGTGATGCGCTGTTCTTCCGCGATATGCGCGTAGGTCTTTGCGGCTTCGCGGCGGGTCTTGATGCAGATGACCAAGGAGCCGATCGCAAAGAAGATGAAGAAGAAGCGCATCATGGGGGTCGCGGGAATCGAGAACGGCAGGTGCAGGCTGCTTCCGAAACTGAGGAGCGAAAGCAGGGACATGACAACGCAGACAATCATAAAAGCGGAGGCGGAAGACTGCAAATCCTCATAGCGGTCTTCCTGGCGCACGTAAATGCGCGGCGTTTCCCGAACGGAATCGCCGGTCTTGGGTTCGTTTAAAGGCATGGCTTCATCCTTTCGCACGGCATACGACAGCCGTTGTTTTTCAAAAGTATACTACAAAAAGCGCTTTTTGTCGCCGCTCCCTGTGCAGCTTTCCTTTTTGCGGGAAGCTGTGTAAAATAAAAAAGAATACACCCTCTGTCTTATGCAGAGTGTTCCGGGAGAAAGGAGAAAAACCGATGCAGCCCCGTCCGCCGTTTCCGAAAAAATTGCCGCCGCTGCGGCTCAAAAATTTGCTCGCCATCCTCTTTCTTCTCTTCGGACTCCTGCCGCTCTTATTTGCAAACCTCGTGGCAACGAACAGCTTTCGGCAGAGCATACTGGATGCCCATAAGGCAGAGATGCAGGAGAGGAGCGGCATACTTGCGACCAAGTTGACGCGCACGGGGTATTTGAGGAGTCGGGACAAGAAAGACAGCAATCTCAATACGGAAATCGAGGCCATTGCCCAAAATCTCCGCGGCCGTGTTATCGTGGTCGACCAGAACTACCGCATCATTGCGGACAGTTTTCACCTCACGGAGGGGCGTTACCATGTGGCGCCCGAGGTGGTGCGCGGTTTTCGCGGCGAAAACGGCACAAGCTACAATGCGGACAAGTACTATATGATACAGACCACGCCGATTTACAATAACCTAGATGCCAAGGCGGACGACAGACAGGTAGAAGGCGTATTGCTCTTTATGTCTTCGACGGAGCCGCAGCGCTCGGAATTGCAGAGCGCAAAAGAGACCCTCCGCATTTTCATGGTCGTTGTGGCGGTCCTGCTCGCGCTACTCAGTGTCCTGCTCACCTCGATGATCATGCGTCCGTTTGCGGAACTCCGCACGGCGCTTCGCAAGGTGTCTGCCGGAGACCTAAACCAGACGGTCGAGCAGCACAGCTATCTTGTGACCTCGCAGATCAGCGAGGATGTGAATACAACGCTGAGAAAGCTTCGCACCTTGAATGAGTCGCGCGAAGAATTTGTCTCGAATGTCTCGCACGAGCTGAAGACGCCGATTACTTCGATGCGTGTGCTCGCGGATTCGCTGATCGGCATGGGAGATGCACCGCTGGAACTCTATAAAGAGTTTATGAGCGACATCTCGAAGGAGATTGACCGAGAGGCAAAGATCATTGACGATCTTCTCAGTCTGGTCCGTATGGATCGCGCCGCGACGGTCCTGAGCCGGAAAGAGACCAATATGCACGAGATGCTCGAGCAGATTTGAAGCGCCTTCGCCCGCTCGCCAAGGTGAATCAGATAGAGCTCACCCTGCACACGGTGCGGGAAGTCTCGGCGGATGTGGATGAGGTGAAGTTCTCGCTCGCCATTATGAACCTAGTCGAAAACGGCATTAAGTACAACGGCAAGCAGAAGGACGGCTATGTGCAAGTCTCGCTGGATGCGGACCACCAGTTCTGCTACATTCGCGTTGAGGACAACGGCATCGGCATCCCGGAGGATCAGCAGGAACTGGTCTTTGAGCGCTTTCACCGTGTGGACAAGGCGCGCTCCCGGGAGACCGGCGGCACGGGCCTCGGTCTTGCCATCACCAAGGAAATTATACTGTTGCACCAGGGCATGATACGCCTGAGCAGCGAAGAGGGAAAGGGCAGTACCTTCCAGGTGCGCATTCCGCTCAAGTATATCGAGAGCAGTACGCCGGCACAGGCAGCCTCTCAGAAAGAAAAGAACCGGAAAGAAGAGAAAAACCGGAAGGAGAAGAAAGGGGGGAGAGAAGCGTGCAAAATAAGCTGCGTCGGGTTCTCCTGTTTGCGCTCTGCGTTCTCTTTCTCGGTGCTTGTCACGCCGAGGCAAAGACAGCGGATCCTTCGGCGGGTCGCTATGCCATCTACTATCTCGATAAGACCGCGACCAAACTGACGCCTCTCATCTACGAGACCCAGACCACGGATAAGAACCGACTGGTCGCAGAGCTCATGCAACAGCTTTTGCATGTGCCGAGCGAGGAAGATTTGATTACGCCGACCGGAGACCGGACGCGCTACGAGTCCTTCAGCTTTGACGATCAAGTGCTCTACCTTTACTTCGACGACGGCTATCGCGAATTAAAGATAGATCGGAAGACGCTGTGTTCGGCGGCCCTGACAGAGACCCTTGCACAGATTCCGGGCGTGGACCATGTCGGCATTTACAGCGGCGGAAAGCCGCTTGCGGGGGCGGACGGGAGTCTGCTCGGCCCATTCAGCGCGAACGACTTTATCAACAGCGTCTCGGATGTGAACAGCTATGAGACGGTGGATTTAACGCTCTACTTTGCGAGCGATGACGGAAAGAAGTTCTCGGAGGAGATGCGGAATGTAACCTATCGCGCGGACACTCTGCTTGAGCAGGTTGCCGTGGAACAACTGATCGCGGGTCCCAGGAACGGCGGGCGCGCTGTCCTGCCGCCGGAGACCAAGATTCTCTCGGTCTCGGTGAACGAAAATATCTGTTACCTGAATTTCAGCAAGGAGTTTTTGAATCCGGTGAGCGGGGTGAGCCCCGACGTGAGCATCTACGCCCTTGTGGACACGCTGACGGGACTCAAAACCGTGCAGCGCGTGCGCATTTCGGTCGAGGGATCGCAGACCGTGCTCTTCCGGGATACCGTTTCGCTCGATGCCCTGTTCGAACAGAACTTGGACTATGTCGGAAAGACAAGCACTTCCCCTTCGGAGAGCGAAGAGAGCGGCAGCGCCGAGAACTGAGAGGCGCTTCGCTTGTAAACGAGAGCCCTCGCGCCGCGAAGGGGGGGGGCGCAAGTTTCGCTCGTAACATCTGTATCATCGGTACAACTGTGTAATTCGGAGAAAATAGAATATGAAACGTCCGTTGGAAGTACTTGCGGTCGGGTTTGTGCTTGGAGAGCTGTTTCGGCTTGCCGGTATCCGCGGATTATTTCTCGTTGTGCTCTGCTGTCCCCTGCTTTTCTTTCTTTGGAAGCGGCGGGCGGGACAGCAGCGCGCAATCTTAACCGTGCTTGCGGGCGCGCTTCTCGGCGCGCTCTGTTTGCATGCCGCCATGCTGCCCGGAACAGAGGAACAAAAACTTGACCGGCTTACGGGAGCTTTTGCCGAATACCGCGGGCGTATCGATGCGATCGAAGCGCGCGCCGCGGGCGTTCGCGTGCGGAGCGGCGCGCTCTATCTCAGCTTAGTAGAGGAGGTCGGACCATCGCTTCAGGTCGGTCAAACCATAGTCGCAAGCGGCAGCCTCAAAGAAATCGCAGCCCCCACGAATCCCGGTGAGTTCGATTACCGTTCCTACTGCCGGGCGCGCGGCGTGACCCACAGCATGCAGGTGCGGCGGTATCGCGCGGAGGGCAGGGCAGATCCGCTCGGCGAGGGGCTTCGAAGGCTCCGCAGCGCAGCGGCGGAAAGCTAAAGAATCACTGCCCCCGGGAAGTATCGGGCTATCTTAACGCCCTCTTACTCGGCGACAAGCAGGAGTTAAGCGAGGATTTCTATGCGCGCTACCGAAGGAACGGTCTTGCCCACCTGCTTGCAATCAGCGGTCTGCACACGGGCTTTCTCGGACTTGCGCTCTACCGCCTGCTGCGCCGCATGGGGGCGGGACTTTGGTCAAGTGCCCTCTTTTCCGCCCTCTTCTTGGGGCTTTACGCTTTGCTCACCGGAGCCGACACGGGCGTCTTAAGGAGCGGGCTCATGTTGGGGCTCGGCTTTCTGGCCCTCTGCCTCGGCAGGAGCTATGATCTGCGGAGTGCGGCCTCTTTGGCTCTTTTCCTCTTACTGCTGCGCGCGCCCTTACAACTCTTTCAGTGCGGCTTTCAACTCTCTTTTCTCGCGGTCTTCGCAATCGGCGGTCCCGGACAAGCGCTTGTTCGGCGTTACGCCGCCAAGCGAAGATATCTCGCGGCGCTTCTGCAGAGCCTCACGGTCTTCTTTGTGACCCTTCCCGCCATAGCCTACTGGTTCTTTTCCCTTCCGCCCTACGGCATCGTTCTCAATTTAGTGCTCATTCCGATGACAGGCTTCATGCTTTTCCTCGGGCTGCTGGCGCTCGCTGCGGCAAGTCTGCTTCCGCCGCTTGCCGCTCTGCCGGCCTTTTTTCTGGAGCTCGGTCTCGCCTTTCAGAATGCGCTTTGCTCTCTCGCGGAGCGCCTCCCCCTTCACCGCATACTCATCGGGCGGCCTAGGCTCTGGCAGCTCTTTCTCTACAGCCTTTTTCTGTGCCTCTGCCTTTCCCTCTTACTCGACAAAGTTCCGAAGTTCGGGAAAGCGACTTTAAAACCGTTGCGGCGCGCACTCACGCTCACAGCCGCGCTCGCCGCGGCGCTGAGCCTCTTGCCGCTTCGAAGCGGTGTGCCCCGCATCTGGCTGCTCGACATCGGACAGGGAGATGCCATCGTCATTGAGCAGGGCAGTCGTTGTATTACGATAGACGGGGGCAGTACCTCGCGGCCCGACTGCGGGAAACGCATTCTGGAGCCCTTCCTCGAGAGCCGTGCGCTCGGCACCGTGGACGCGGCCTTTCTGACCCATGCGGACCGCGACCACACCAACGGCATTGTCTCACCTCACTTCGCGTGCCTCTGCGATACGGCTGCGCCGCGTGATTTTTGACCGCGGCGGCGGAGAGCGACCCGCACTATGCGGAACTCAAAACCGCACTTTGCGAGCGCCCCTGAGACAGAGCTCTCTTACATGGGCGCGGGCGATGTCTACGGAAATTTTACCTGTCTCTGGCCGAGACGGGATGCGCTGCCCGATACGGTCAATGAGCAATCCCTGATCTTACTCTTTTCGGGCCAACGGAAAACGCTGTCTCTTCACCGGAGACGCCGGAACGGAGAGCGAAGAGAAGTTGCTCTCGGAACTCAACGCGCCCGGACATGAGACAGAGCGGGCGGCGCTTTTTCTGAGCTCTTTTTGCTGAAAGTCGGGCACCACGGCTCCCGGAGTGCGAGCAGCGAGGCGTTCTTAGAGCTTCTTTCGCCGGACTGCGCTCTCATTTCCTGCGGCCGGGGAAATTCCTACGGACACCCGCACGCCGAGGCCATGGAGCGGCTTCGCCGCCATGCGGGAGAAGTCCACAGCACGGCAAACGAGGGAGCACTCTCGGTGGAACTGCATACTGCCGGACAAAGCGGGGGTTTAAAAGAGGGTAAAAAAGAAAGTGAAAAAAATTAGCACTCATCTATTGACAGTGCTAATAACGACTGTTATACTGGGACCATCTTAAGAGTGTTATATATCAAGTATAGCAATCTTGCAAAGCGAGGTGAAGTGCATGAATATCAGCAAGTTTACACAAAAGTCTCAGGAAGCGATTGCTGCGGCGGAAAAGCTGGCGGTGCAGAACGGCAACCAGCAGATTGACGAGGAGCATCTCCTTGTTGCGCTGCTCGACATTTCGGACTCCCTGATTGCAAGCCTCGTCGCCAAGATGGGGATACAGAAGGAAGCATTTGCCAACGAGGCAGAGGGTCTGATTCAGAAACTCCCGAAGGTGAGCGGCGGCGGACAGGAATATGTGAGTGCGGATTTGAACCGCGCCTTGAACGGGGCGGAGGATGAGGCCAAGGCCATGGGAGACGACTATGTCTCCGTAGAGCATCTCTTCCTCAGCATGCTCGCGCATCCGAACCGGGCAATCAAGGAGCTCTTCCGGGCTTACGGCATCAGCCGCGAGAAGTTCTTGCAGGCGCTCTCCACGGTGCGCGGCAATCAGCGCGTCACCTCGGATAACCCCTGAGGCAACTTACGACACCCTGAATAAGTACGGCTACGACCTTGTGGAGCGCGCGCGGGACCGGAAGCTCGATCCGGTCATAGGCCGCGACGAGGAGATTCGGAACGCAATCCGCATCTTGAGCCGAAAGACCAAGAATAACCCGGTTTTAATCGGTGAACCCGGTGTCGGCAAGACGGCGGTCGTCGAAGGACTTGCACAGCGTATTGTGCGCGGCGATGTGCCCGAGGGACTCAAGGACAAGCGTCTCTTTGCGCTCGACATGGGCTCTCTGGTTGCGGGTGCCAAGTACCGCGGCGAGTTCGAAGAGAGACTGAAGGCCGTGCTCGAGGAAGTCAAGAAGAGCGAGGGAGAGGTGATACTCTTCATCGATGAGCTCCACACCATTGTGGGTGCGGGCGCTTCCGAGGGCAGCATGGATGCCGGCAATATGTTAAAGCCCATGCTGGCGCGCGGCGAGCTGCACTGCATCGGTGCGACAACGCTCGACGAGTACCGGAAGTACATTGAGAAGGACCCGGCGCTCGAGCGTCGTTTCCAGCCGATACTTGTGGATCAGCCGACCGTCGAAGACACGATTTCCATCCTCCGCGGCTTAAAGGAGCGCTACGAGAACTACCACCATGTCAAGATTCAGGACGGTGCGCTGGTCAGCGCGGCGGTGCTTTCGGACCGCTATATCACCGACCGCTTCCTGCCCGACAAGGCCATCGACCTGGTCGATGAGGCCTGCGCGATGATTAAGACCGAGCTCGATTCCCTGCCTGCGGAACTGGATGAGATGAACCGCCGCCGCATGCAGCTTGAGATTGAGGCGACGGCACTTCGCGGAAGGAGACCGACAATCTCTCGAAGGAGAGACTTGCGGCCATCGAAAAGGAACTCGCGGAGAAGAAGGAAGCCTTTGCCGAGTCGAAGGCAAAGTGGGAAAACGAAAAGGCGAGCGTCTCGAAGCTTGCGGAGATTCGCCAGCAGATTGAGGACACGAACCGCGAGATTCAGAGTGCGCAGCAGAGCTACGACCTGAACAAAGCGGCCGAGCTCCAGTACGGCAAGCTCCCGGCGCTTAAGAAGCAGCTCGAAGAGGAGGAGGCTAAGGTGCAGGGGCAGGAGTTTACGCTCGTGCACGAGGCGGTCACGGAGAACGAGATCGCAAAGATCATCTCCCGCTGGACCAATATCCCGGTGACCAAGCTCACCGAGTCGGAGAAGAATAAGACCCTCCATCTGGACGACACCTGCATCAGCGGGTCGTGGGTCAGGATGAGGCGGTGCAGAAGGTCGCGGAGGCCATTCAGAGAAGCAAGGCGGGCATCAAGGATCCCTCGAAGCCCATCGGCTCCTTCCTCTTCCTCGGACCGACCGGTGTCGGCAAGACCGAGCTCGCAAAGAGCCTTGCGGCAGCTCTCTTTGACGATGAGAGCGCCATGGTGCGGCTCGACATGTCGGAGTACATGGAGAAGTTCTCCGTGTCCCGCTTGATCGGAGCGCCTCCGGGCTATGTGGGCTACGACGAGGGCGGTCAGCTGACCGAGGCAGTCAGAAGAAAGCCCTATTCCGTGGTGCTTTTCGACGAGGTCGAGAAGGCACATCCGGATGTGTTCAATGTCCTTTTGCAGGTGTTGGACGACGGTCGCATCACCGACTCGCTCGGAAACCGTGGACTTTAAGAACACCATCATCATCATGACAAGTAACCTGGGTTCCCAGTATCTCCTGGACGGCATTGACGAGCAGGGCGAAATTAAGCCCGAAGCCGCGGCTATGGTCGATGCGGAAGTTCGGGCGCACTTCCGCCCCGAGTTCCTGAACCGACTGGATGAAATCATCATGTTCAAGCCGCTGACCCGGCAGAACATCGGCGGCATTGTGGACCTTCTGCTCGAGGAGACCAACCGTCGCCTCGCGGATCAGGAGCTCTCCATTGAACTCACGCCGGCGGCAAAGCAGTACATCGCGGACGAGGGTTACGACCCCGCCTTCGGTGCGAGACCGTTAAAGCGCTTCCTGCAGAAGCACGTCGAGACGCAGGCCGCAAAGCTCATTCTGAGCAGCGACAGCGGCCTTCGCAAGGGTTCTGTGATTCGCATGGACTTCGACGAAAAAGAGGGCGGCTTAAAGGCGGAAGTCAAGGCCTGAGCGCTGCGTTGATCGGCGCGACGGCAAAGTGAAAAGAAGCGACAGCTTGGCTGCCGCTTCTTTTTTTGTGCCGGGGGCTCCGTATCGTCAATTCACGCACAATGTGGTAAAATGAACACAAGATTACCCATTGAGGGAAGGAGTCACGATATGATACGGACAGGCGCTTGCCTTCTTGAAATTTTTCTGTTTTTGGTGCTGGGACTTCCGGTGCTTCTGGTGCTCTGGATTTACAAAAAGGTAAATCCGAAGCGCGCTTCGGAACTCGGCCAGCGCTACGGAGCCTGGATACTCGGCGTCATCACGAGAACCGCGCTGGGCAATCATAAACTGACGGTATTGGGGCTCGAGAACATACCGCGGGATCAGGGTGTATTGTTTATCGGCAACCACCGGAGCTATTTTGACATCATCTGCTCCTATCCCATACTCCCGGTGCAGACGGGCTTCCTCGCAAAAGACGGCCTTTACCGCGTGCCCTCGCTTCGCCGCTGGATGCAGCTTTTGAACTGCCAGTTCCTTGACCGGAAGGACATCCGGAAGGGCATGGAGACTATCAAGACCTGTACCGAGCTCGTGAAGAACGGCACTTCGATCTGGGTGTTCCCGGAGGGCAGCCGCACAAAGGATCCCGACCGGACCGCAATTCGCCCCTTCCACGAGGGCAGTTTCAAGATTGCGGAGCGCGCAAACGCCTATATTGTTCCGGTTGCCATCTACGGCGCGGACGATGTGCTCGAGAATCACTTTCCGGCCGTGCACCCGAGCGATGTCACGATTGAGTTCGGAAAGCCCTTCCGCGCATCCGAGCTGCCGCCGGAGATGAAGAAAAAGACCGGTGTCTACACCGCGGAGCGCATTCAGAGCATGCTTCGGGAAGAGGAGCAGCGGCGCGCATGAGCGGGGCAGCATTCGGGTACCGGCGCGAGACGCGACTTCCGCATGCGACGCGTATTGTATACCAGGGCCTGGAGGGCGCTTACAGCAACCTCGCCGCCGTACAGGTCTTTCGGGACTATAAGGAGGCGAGTTTTTTTCGCATGTCAAGAGTTTTGACGCGGCGGTGCGCGCGGTCGATGAGGGCACGGGCGACTATGCCGTAATCCCGATCGAGAATTCGACGGCGGGCAGCGTGGCGGACAGTTACGATGCGCTCGCAAAGCGCGAGGTTTCGGTGGTCGGCGAGTATCTCTTGCCGGTAAAACACGCGCTCCTCGCCGCGGCGGGCACGGAGCCTCGGAGATCAGAACCGTTTACTCGCACCCGCAGGGGCTAAAAGCAGTGCGCGCAGTTCTTTGAGGAACACCCGGAGATCGAGGCCGTCGCGGTTTCGAACACCGCCGTCGCGGCGCAGCTCGTGCAGGCCATGGGAAAGCGGGATACGGCGGCCATTGCCTCCGCTTACGCGGGGCAGATTTACGGTCTCAAGGTCCTGATCCCGGCGCTCAATTACCGCGCGGAAAAATACGACCCGCTTCTTGGTCATCGGGAAGGAAAAAAATTGTATTTGGAAGGCGCAAAGACCGTGAGTCTCATGATGGAGACCAAGCATGAGGCCGGTGCGCTCTATCATGTGCTCGGTGCTCTTTACGGGGAGGGCATCAACCTGCTCCGCCTCGCGGCGCGCCCCGTGCCGGAAATCAGCTGGGCCTACCGCTTCTTCTTGGATTGCGCCGGCAGTCTCGAAGATGCGGCCGTACAGCGGGCGCTTCGGGAGGTGGAGCGCCTCAGCACGAACCTTCGCATTCTGGGTTGCTTCTAGGAGGAACTATGGCGTTAAAACGCTTTGCTTCAATCGATGTGGGTTCATTTGAAATAGAACTCGGGATTTACGAACTCGGCGCCGGGGGCGGCATACGCTTGGTGGACAACCTTCGCCACGTGATAGCGCTCGGCTCGGACAGCTACCGGGACGGCGAGATCAGTTTTCCGCTCGTGCAGGAGCTGATTGCGGTCTTAAAGGACTTTACGCGCGTCATTGCGGAGTACCGCTGCACGGCCTACCGCGCGATTGCGACTTCCGCCCTCAGGGAGGCCGCCAACAGCGCCATTGTGCTGGACCAGATTAAGACCCGCACCGGTCTCGACGTGCAGATACTCTCGAACACGGAGCAGCGCATGCTGGTCTTAAAAGCACTCGCTGCCTGCGGCGAGCGTTTTGAGACCCTCGTGCAAGAGGGAGCGGCGGTGGTCGAAGTGGGCTTCGGCTCCATGCAGGTGAGCCTCTACGAGGCGGGAAAGATGCGCAGCACCCAGAACCTGCGTCTCGGCGCGCTCAGGCTTCGCGACACCCTGCAGCAACTCAATTCCGCGCGGGATGACAGGGAGTGCATTTTGCAGGAGACCGTTGCGCACGAGTTGGAAATTTACGAAAACCTGCACCTTTTGGGGCGCAAGGTGAAACATATGATTGCGATCGGCGATCCGATTCGCGTGCTCTACGACAAAATCATGCGGGCGCGGAACAAGGATCCGGAGGCCGAGAACTTTGCGGACAGAGAGCGGGTGGAAGAACTGTACCGCTACGTGGTGGAACGCACCGACGCGGAACTCGAGGAGACCCTGGACATTAACCCCGCGGCGACGGGCGTGTTGCTCCCGGCGGCGGTGCTCTACCAGCGCATGGCCGAGACCGTTGGCGCGGAGCGGGTCTGGTTTCCCGGCACCCGCCTCATTGACGGCCTTGCGGCAGAATACGCGGTCGCGAATTCCCTCATGCGCCGCACACATGACTTTGACGCGGACATACTGGCGGCCGTACAGGAAATCGCGGCGCGCTATGGCGAGGGCACGGTGCACCGCGCCTACACCGTAAAGACCGCGCTGCAAATTTTCGATGCGCTCAAAAAAAAGCGCAGGGCTTTACGGCGCGGGACCGCATACTCCTCGAAATCGGGGCGACCCTGCACCACTGCGGCCGCTATCTGAACATGGGAAATGCGAGCGGTTCGAGTGCGGATATTATCCGCGCGACCGAGATTGTGGGGCTCTCGAAGGCGGAGCACGCGCTGATCGTACAGATTTTGCGGAACGAAGAAGAGGTCTTCGAGCGCAGAGAGCTGCCGCTTAAGGCAGCCAAGTTTGCGGCGGTCATACGGCTGGCGAGTGCGCTGGACCGCTCGGCCAAACAGAAAGCGGGCGAATACCGCGTGCGGCTCAAAGAAGACGGAACCCTGCTCTTCACAACAGCCTACGGCGGTGACATGACCTTGGAGCGCCTCAGCTTCCTCCAGTGTACCCCCTCGTTCAGCAATGTATTCGGCATTCGTCCGGAGTTTCGGCAGAGAAGAAGCCTTGGGAGCGGCGTTGTATGAAAAAGGATAACGAGAAGAAGAACAAAAACAGGATAAGAAAGCAACAGAGAAGCAGGATAAAAAGGCAGAGAAGCTCGGTACGGCGGAGACGCTTGATTTAAGCAATCCGGCCTACTACGTGTGCCGCGAACTCTCGTGGCTTCAGTTTAACCTGCGCGTGCTCAATGAGGCGCGCGATAAAAACATCCCGCTCTTTGAGCGTCTCAAATTCCTCAGCATTGTGAGCTCAAATTTGGACGAATTCTTTATGGTGCGCGTGGCCTCCTTAAAGGAGCAGGTGCTCGCGGACTTTACGCGGCGCGACATTGCGGGCTTAACGGCGGCGGAGCAGTTAAAGAAAATCTCCGAGGAGACCCATGAGATGGTCTCTCTCCAGTATCGCAGCTTAAAGCGCAGCTTAATTCCGGCACTCGAAAAGGAGGGCTTACACCTCATTTCGAGCCACGAGGAGCTCTCGGAAAAAGAGCGGAACTTTGTGGACCGCTATTTTAAGGACACCATATACCCGGTGCTCACGCCGATGGCGGTGGATTCCTCTAGGCCCTTCCCGCTCATTCGGAATAAAACTTTGAATATCGCGGCGCTGATACGGAAAAAGGAGCATGTAAAGCCGCTTATCCGCATCGAAGAGAAGAAGAAAAAAGGCGGACTGCGCCCGGACTTTGCGATTGTGCAGGTGCCTTCGGTGCTGCCGCGCCTCGTGGAACTTCCGCCCGAGGTCACGGGACGGCCCGCGGAGGAGAAGAGCTTTATCCTGCTCGAGGAAATCATTGAGCGGAACATAAGCTCCCTCTTCTTAAACTACGACATCCTCGCGGCGCACCCCCTTCCGCATCATGCGAAACGCGGAGTTTGAACTGGATGAGGAGGAGGCGGCAGACCTTCTGGTCGAAATCCAGAAGAAGTTAAAGCGCCGCCAGTGGGGCGAGGCCATTCGTCTGGAAGTCGAAGAGGGCATGGACGAAGAGCTCTTACAGATTCTTGAGAGCGAACTGGAAATCGAGCCGGACGATCTCTTCCTGATTAACGGTCCGCTCGACTTAACCGTGCTCATGAAGCTCTACGGTGTGAGCGGTTTTGAGCGCTTAAAACTCCCGAAGCACACGCCGCAGCCGGTACCGGCGCTCGTGAACGAGAAGAGCATCTTCGCGAACATACGCGAGGGCGATATTCTCTTAAGTCATCCCTACCAGTCCTTTGACCCGGTCGTGAACTTCATTCAGGAGGCCGCGAAGGACCCGGACGTGCTCGCCATCAAGCAGACCCTGTACCGCGTGAGCGGCAATTCGCCCATCGTTCAGGCGCTCGCCAAGGCGGCGGATAACGGCAAGCAGGTCACGGTGCTGGTCGAGTTAAAGGCGCGCTTTGACGAGGAAAATAATATCGTCTGGGCAAAGATGCTCGAGAAGGCGGGCTGCCATGTCATTTACGGTCTGCTCGGCTTAAAGACGCACTCGAAGATCACCCTTGTGGTGCGCTCCGAGGAGGACGGCATACGCCGCTATGTGCATCTCGGCACGGGCAACTATAACGACTCGACCGCAAAGCTCTATACGGATCTGGGACTCCTGACCTGCAGGCGTGAATTCGGCGAGGATGCGACCGCGGTCTTTAACATGCTCTCGGGCTATTCCGAGCCGCTCTTCTGGAACCGCCTCGTTGTGGCGCCGCTCTGGATGCGCGATAAGTTTGTCCGCGAAATCGAAAAGGTGCGCGCGGCCGCGCGCGCCGGAAAGCCCGCTTTCATTACGGCGAAGATGAATTCGCTCTCGGATCCGGGCATGATACGGGAACTGTATCGCGCGAGCATGGACGGTGTTCAGATAGACCTTATCATCCGCGGCATCTGCTGCCTTCGGGTCGGCATCCCGGGCGTCTCGGAGAACATCCGTGTGCGCTCCATTGTCGGAAACTTCCTAGAGCACGCGCGCATCTTCCGCTTCCATGCGGACGGCGAAGAGAGCCTCTACCTCGGCTCCGCCGACTGGATGACAAGAAATCTGGACAACCGCGTCGAGATTGTATTCCCGATTGTGGACAGCGAAATACGCGCGGAAGTGCAGCACTATCTCGATATCGAGCTCCGGGACAATGTAAAGGCAAGCATCTATTGCCCGGACGGCAGCTACGAGAAGGAAGACCGCCGCGGAAGGGTTGCTCTCAACTCGCAGGAAGTTTTTGCGGAGGAGGCAATCAAGGCGGCTGCGGCAGCGCAGCTTGCGGAAAAGCGGCGCGGACAGCAGGAGGAGCGGGGCTTTACGCCCTTACTCTGAGTGCATAAGGGGGAACATGGCTAAGAAAAAGAAGTTAACAGGGACCGCGGCGGCGCCGAAAACACAGGCGAGCGCAGCGGCCAAGGCAAGCAAACAGAATGTACAGAGCGACTCGCGGCCGGCCTGGCTTGCGGGCGCATGGCTCATGCTCATCTTCGGGCTTTTCCCGTTGATTTTTACGGACCGCTATTTCAATATGCTGGAGACCAAGCTGGTCACCTTTGTCACCGTATCCCTGCTCCTGATTCTCTGCATGGGCGCGGTGTACTTGGACGGCGGTCGGCAGTTTAGACCCTTCGGAGATCGGAGCGATATGAACCGCGCTGACTGGGCGGTACTTGCCTTTTTCGGCTTTTCGCTGCTTGCGACCCTGCTCTCCGGAAAATTCATGTACCAGGCGCTGACCGGCATTGAAGGGCGTTATGTGGGCTTCCTTTACATTGTATTGATTACGCTGGTGTACTTTCTGGTGGCGCGAAATCTCAAGTATTCGAAAAAGTATCTGACGGTCTTTCTTTCTGTGGGATCGCGGTCTGCCTGCTCGGTTACAGCGATTTCTATAACCTGGATCTCCTGAATTTCCGGGAAGAGATGCTTCCGGAGCAGTACGGCATGTTTATGTCAACCTTTGGCAACATCAACACCTACACGGTCTATGTTGCTCTGGTGGTTGCGGTCTCCGGAACTCTCTTTGCGCTGAGCGAGGAGAAGACCGGGCGCATCGGTTTTTACTACCTGGTCTACCTGGTGTCCACCCTTGCGCTGATCACCGGCGCTTCGGATAACGCCTATTTAAGCCTTGCGGGTCTCTTCGGCGCACTGCCGTTCGCGGCCTTCCGAAGCAGAAAGGGGAGGGCGCGCTATTTCCTGCTGCTCTCTACCCTCATTCTCGCAATCTGCTACATTGCGGGCGTCAGCGTTTCCATGGCGGGCAAGGTGCTTCCGCTCTACGGCCTGTTCCGCGTGCTCGGCGGCATACGCCCGCTTCCTTACCTCGGCGCGGTGCTCGGCATCGTTTCGCTCGTGCTTCTCTACAGAGAGCGAAATAAGGAAATCACGGAGAGCGCGCACGCAAAGCGGTGGATCATCGGCTATGTCGCGGTTCTGGCGCTCGCGCTGGTTTCGCTCATCGCGCTCTTTGCCTATGCGAACAGCCTGCCCTATGAGACAGTCGAGGAAAAGTTCGGCGGCCTCGCGGACTACTTAAAATTCCGCGACGCGTGGGGCACTTTCCGCGGTTACGTGTGGCGTGCGGCCATCGACGAATACCTGCACCTGCCGATTTTAAATCGTATCTTCGGCAGCGGACCCGATACCTTTGTGAGCTACATGGTCACGCACCGTTGGAATGAGATGAACTACATTGCGGGACAGTACTATGATTCCGCCCACAACGAGTACATACAGTATCTCTTTACGGTGGGACCCTTCGGCCTGCTTGCTCATCTCGGCATCATCGTGTTCAGCGTGAAGGCTGCCTTTCAAAAGGCGAGAGCGCTTCTTGAGAAGCGGGACGGAAGTCTGCCTCGCACGGACAGCGCCTACCTCTATGCAATCGGCGTTGCCATGGTCTGCTATGCCTGCCAGGCTTTTGTCAACATTAATGTCCCGGTTGCGTCACCGGTATTCTGGGGCCTCATTGCACTCGGAAGAGCGGCGGAGTGATGTATGGAACAGATGGAACGCTATAAACGCCTGATTAAGTTTGCTGCGGCGGCGGTTATTCTCGCCGTGGAAATCGGGCTCTACTACTTCCTTTGGACGCACTACTATAATCGCATCATCACGATGCCTTTCTGGCGCCGCGGCAACTGGTTCCTGACCGGTCTCTACGGCATCATGCTGTTTGTCTTTCACAACCTCTACGGCGGCTTAAAAATCGGTTTCTTTCGGAAGAACAACATCATTTATTCGCAGTTTCTCGCAATCCTTGCGACCAATGTCTTCGGCTATCTCCTGCTCGCGCTGGTGGAGCGCCACTGGTATGTGCCGCTGCCCTTTGTGATTTTGACCGCGGTGGATATGGTGTCGGTCTTCTTCTGGGCCACGCTCTTTCAGTGGACCTATAACCTGCTCTTTCCGCCGCGCCAGCTTCTTTTAATCTACGGGAAGCGCTCGGTCGCGCATGTGCTCGAAAAGATGAACTCGCGGGACGATAAGTATGTGCTCACCGCGGCCATCCATATCAGCGAGGGCATAGACCGCATCATGGAGGAAGTGCCGAAGTACGGCGGTGTCATCATCGGCGACCTCGGAAGCCATGACCGCAATTTGATTTTCAAGCGCTGCTACGATATGGATAAGCGCGTCTACATGATTCCGAAAATCAGCGATGTGCTGGTGCGGAGTTCGGATGAGTTAAAGCTCTTTGACACCGTACTCTTACTCTCCAGGAACGACGGCTTACAGGTAGATCAGCTCTTCTGTAAGCGTGTTCTCGACATTTTGAGCGCGGGGGCCCTCTTGCTTGTAAGCCTGCCCTTTTTTCTCTTTATCGCGCTTGCGATTAAGCTGGAGGACGGCGGTCCGGTCTTTTATAAGCAGTGTCGCTTGACGAAGGGCGGAAAAACCTTTGACATTTTGAAGTTCCGCACCATGCGGGTCAATGCGGAGGCGGACGGCGTTGCAAGACTCGCCGCACAGGGGGATAACCGCATCACGAAAGTGGGAAACTTACTGCGCGCAACCCGGCTCGACGAGCTCCCGCAGGTCTTAAATATCCTGAAGGGCGAGATGAGCATGGTCGGCCCGCGGCCGGAGCGCCCGGAAATTGCGGCCGAGTACAAGAAGGAAATTCCGGAGTTTGATTACCGCCTCAAGCTAAAGGCGGGACTCACCGGCTACGCGCAAATTTACGGGGTCTATAACACAACACCCTACGACAAGCTGAAACTCGATTTGATCTATATTCGCAACTATTCGATTTTTCTGGATTTAAAGCTCATTTTCATGACGCCGAAAATCCTCTTCATGAAAGAGAAGACCGAGGGCGTTGCGGAGGGACAGCTTACGGCGGTGCAGCAGACCGAGGATTTGAGCGGCGAACTCAAGTTCTGATCGGGGCGTAAACCGCCCGAAGAGGAGGGAAAGAGATGAGCGGGAGCAAAAAGGCACTGCTGGTCACGACCGTGAGCGGATTTGTGCCGCAGTTTGAGATGAACAATGTGCGCCTCCTGCAGGAGAGAGGTTACGAAGTACATTACGCCTCCAATTTTTTGACATGCCCTCCTACGGGGACAATAACGACAGGTTAAAGGGCACCGGCATACGCTGTCACCAGATTGCGTTTGCGCGGGAGCCCTGGAATCGAAAGAATATGAGCGCCGTGCGAGAACTCACGGCGCTCATTCGCCGTGAAGGGTTTAACCTCCTCCACTGTCACACCCCCATGGGGGCCGCCTGTGCGCGGCTTGCGGCCGCAAGGGCAGATTTACATAATGTGATTTACACGGCGCACGGCTTTCACTTTTTTGACGGCGCGCCGAAGAAAAACTGGCTCATCTACTATCCGGTCGAAAAATTTTTGTCGCGCTACACGGACAGTCTGCTCTTAATTAATCGCGAGGACTATGAGCGCGCCAAGAAAAAATTCTCGGCCCGCCACACTGACCTCCTGCCGGGCGTCGGTATCGACATCGAGGCGGTACAGCGCGGCAGTGCGGAAAGCGCGGGGCTCCGGGAAGAACTCGGAATAAGCCCCGAAAAGCGCGTGCTGCTCACAGCCGGAGAGATGATACCGCGAAAAATCAGGCGCTGCTCCTCGAAGTCTTGCGGCGGCTTGGCGACCCTTCGCTTACTTTGCTTATCCTGGGACACGGAAAATTGCAGGATGAATTAAAGGCGAAAGCCAAGGCACTCGGCGTGGAAACGCAGGTGATATTCCCGGGCTACCGCACGGATGTATTCCGCTTTTACGGAATCGCAGAGCTCTTTTTATTTCCTTCGTTACAGGAGGGGCTGCCGGTCGCGGTCATGGAAGCGATGGCTGCCGGTCTTCCGGTTCTTGCCTCCGCCGTCCGCGGAAACCGGGATTTGATTTTACCCGGCGAGGGCGGCGCATTATTGCCGCCGCACGATGCGGAAGCCTGGGAAAAAACCGTAAGTATTTTGCTTCGGGATTGTAAGAAACGGGAGGCCTACGGGCAGTATAATAGACTGCGGATCGGCGCGTTTTCCCGCGAAGAAAACGAGAAGAAAATGAGGGAAATTTATGCGCGCTACGACTGAGCGTAAAGCTCTGGTTTTTCTGAAATGCGAGGAGGACGGCTCTTCGTATTACCGCCTCTATCAATACCTCGCGGATCAACCCTGCCGCATGGTCAATATGACGCCGCGGTGGATGTACCGCCTTTTTTACGGGAGGCGTTACGGCAAGGCAATGAAGCTTGCGTTAAAGCTCTTTATGGGAGGCATTACCTTCGGCACGACTTTATTCGCCATGGCGCTCGATGCCCTTGTCTGGAAGTCGGAAGTCGTAATCTTAAACCGCCGCTTTTTTCCGCGCGCCTGTCCGCCCGTTCTCGCGGGAATTTTAAGGCGTTATCTTCGCGGAAAAAAAATTTACTGGGATTTGACGATAACATTGCGCTGGACGGCGAACTCTCTCCGGCCGAGAAGGCTGTGCTCGAAGAAGCGGCGTGCAAAATCACCGTGACCGGCGATTACCTGAGGGAAACGGTGAGCGAAACCGCAAGAGAGAAGGTAAAGCTGCTCCCGACCACAGACCTCGCTTTTCGGCGCGAGGAGGCAGAGCGTCTCCTTGCAAATAAGGGTAGAGACAGCGCAGCGTTAAAACTGCTCTGGCTCGGCACCCGCGATAACCTAAAGTATTTAGAAGCACTCATTCCGGCACTGGAGCAAGCCGCCGAAACGATTGTGCGGGACACAGGAAAGCGCCCGGAGTTACAGGTGGTCTCAAATGCACCGCTTACCGAGGAGACCAAGCAGCTTAAACTGCGAAACGTATCCTGGAGCCGCGAGCGCGGCATAGCAGCCCTCCGCGAAGCGGAGATAGGACTTATGCCGCTCACGGAGAGCGCCTACACGCTCGGCAAGGGCGGCTTTAAGGCAATTCAATATATGTCGGCCGGAGTTGTTCCGATTCTCTCTCCGGTGGGCTATAATAAAACCGTGATAGAAGACGGCGTGAGCGGCTGTTTTGCCGCGGATAGCGGCGCGTTTGCGGCGCGCATTGCGGAACTCGCGGCGAATCCCGCGCGGCTTAAAACCATGGCGCGCGCGGCAAGAGAGCGCTTTGACAGCTGCTTTTCGCCGGAAGAGATACAGGCATTTTGGAATCGGGCAATTGGGGAGAGTGAATGAACAGACTTCGCGTATTTTTTGAAAAAGATAAAAAGATGATAGGGAAGCTCGTCAAGAACGACTTTAAGGCGCGGTACAGCGGCTCCTACCTCGGCGTGGTCTGGGGCATTGTGCAGCCGCTCATCACGGTACTCATTTACTGGTTTGTCTTTACCGTCGGCTTACGGAACGGCGAGCGCCCGGACGGCACCCCCTATATCATCTGGATGATATCCGGCATTGTCGCCTGGTTCTTCTTCTCGGATGCGCTCGGCGCGGGCACCAATGCCTTTCTCGAGTACTCCTATCTCGTCAAGAAACTGAACTTCAATGTGGGGCTCATTCCGCTCGTAAAGGTGGGTACCTCGCTGATTATCCATGCGATTTTCCTCGGCATCGTGACCATCATCCTGAACTTTTCGGGTTTTACGGCGGACTGGTACTATTTACAGCTTATGTACTATGTCGCCTGCAATTTTATGCTGGTCTTTGCCGTGGTGCTCTTTACCTCCTCGGTCACGGTCTACATGCGGGACGTGAGCCAGCTGGTTGGCATCTTTATCCAGATCGGTTTCTGGGCCATCCCGATTGTCTGGGGGCCTGAGGTGCTGAGCGGCAAGCTGCGCTTTATTTTCCAACTGAACCCGGTCTACTACCTGGTCGAGGGCTACCGGGATTCGCTCTACGCGCATGTGCCGGTCTGGGATAAACCCCTCTATACGCTCTACTTCTGGGCGGTCACGGGGGCGCTCTTCGCACTCGGCATGTATACCTTCCGGAAATTGAAACCGTATTTCGCAGATGTGCTCTGAGGATAAGCGATGAATCAAAACGAAAATGCCATTGAAGTGAGAGGCGTGAGCAAGTTCTACAATCTCTATGAGAGACCGCAGGACAGAGTCAAGGAACTGTTCTCGCTCACCAAAAAGAAATATCACACGCTCTACAAGGCCCTGGATCGGATCTCCTTTACGGTGAAAAAGGGCGAGACCCTGGGCATCATCGGGCGGAACGGTGCGGGCAAGTCGACGCTCTTAAAGCTCATCACCGGCGTCATCACGCCGAGCGAGGGCAGCATAGAGACGAGGGGCGAAATTTCCGCTCTGCTCGAGCTCGGCACCGGTTTTAACCCGGAGTACACGGGCTATGAGAACATCTTCCTGAACGGCTCCATGCGCGGCTTCTCCGACGAGGAGATGCAGGAGAAAGTCAAGGAAATCGTGGACTTCGCGGACATCGGCGAGTACATGGGACAGCCGGTCAAGACCTATTCGAGCGGTATGTTTGCCCGTCTCGCCTTGCGGTCATGATCAGCTTCAAACCGGAAATTCTGATTGTCGATGAGGCGCTCTCGGTCGGCGATATCTTCTTCCAGCAGAAGTGCAATACCTTCATGAAGGAGGAGATGAAGGGCGTCACCAAGCTCCTCGTGACCCACGATATGAACAGCATTGCGAATATGGCGGACCGCGTGATTTTAATCGATCGCGGAAAAATAATCCGCGAGGGCAAGCCGCTCGAGGTCATCGAGGACTATTTAAAGCTGCTCCACACGAGCGTATTCCAGAGCGAGGAAGCTGCCGCAAAGGATGAGGATGCGCGCCTAAACGCTGCCACAGAGGCAGAGGCGGAAGCGCTCGCTTTGGAGGCCGCGGCCCGCGAAAAAGAAAAGGCGGAAATCGGCTGGGTCGATGCGCCGAAGGAGAGCATAGGCGGTGCGCAGGATATTTTAATCGATCGCTGTCGCATGCTGATTAACGGCGAGGCGGTGGATGTTGTAAAGCCGGGAGATGCGGTGAGAATCGAGCTTTTACTGCACGCGAAAAAAGATGCAGACAATATCATAATCGGCTATACTTTTAAGGATAAGTACGGAAACAGTATTTTTGCGCAGAGCACCCTCGGCGAGAATATTATGATAGAGGGTGTAAAGCAGGGTGAAGTGAGAAAAGCTTCTCTTTCCTTCCATTGGCCTGAAGTCAAGGAGGGCGATTATTTTCTGACCCTCGGCATCGGCGAGGGCTATGACCAGATGGTGCACACCGTGCAGTGCTGGGTGCACAGCGTTCTGCATGTGCAGGCAATCGCCTTAAAACCCATGCACGGCGTCATCAACCACGTGATTGAGGAATTCAAAATCGAGAGGATAGAGCATGAACCATGAAACAAGCTGGGTCGTCTCAGACCCGCGATATGACGCAGATCAATTAAACCCGAAGCTTAAATTTGCCTACTGGGAAGGGCATCGGGATTTTGCCTATGATTTATTGCAGTTTGTGCGGCCGGAGCGCCTGGTGGAGCTCGGCAGTCAGTACGGCTGCTCGCTGTTTACCTTCTGTCAGGCCGTGCGGGATTTTAAGCTGAATACCGAAATCAATGCGGTGGATATGTGGAGCGGCGATATCGGCGCGGAAATTACCGGCGAGGAGGTCTATGCGCTCGTGCAGAAGACCGCCGCGACCTATTACCCGGAGGTAAAGCTGAACCTCTTCCAGATGTGCTTGACGACGCGCGCCCGAGCTTTGCGGACAATTCGATTGACATCCTGCACATTGACGGCGGACACACCTTTGAAGACGTGGAGCACGATTTCACGACCTGGCTCCCCAAGTTAAAGGAGAACGGCATCGTCCTTTTCCATGATGTGTACAGCCCGATCGATCAGGGCTCCTGCGACCACTGGGAGAAGACCAAGAAGGAGTACGACTGCTACTTTGACTTTACGCACAGCTGCGGTCTCGGCATCCTCTTCCCGAAGGGGAGATACTGGTATGACAGACTCGAGGAGGCGGGCTTTTTCAAGTACTATAAGGACCTCTACTTCTACCGCTCCAAGTATAAGTACACGCAGGAACGCTTTGACGAATTGAAGGGCCTCTACGAGGAGCGCTACCGTGCCATCGAGCAGCAGTCGAAGATGATAGACGAGCGGGATGCGCGGATTACGGCGGATGAGAAGCTGGTCGCGGAGAAGGATGCGGCGATTGCGAGCCAGACGAAGCTCATAGAGGAGCGCGATGCAACTATCGCGAGCCAGACCAAGTTAATCGATGAGCGGGATGCGCGGATTGCGGCGGATGAGAAGCTGGTCGCCGAGAAGGACGCGGCGATTGCGAATCAGTCGAAGATGATCGATGAGCGGGATGCGCGGATTGCGGCGGATGAGAAGCTGGTCGCGGAAAAAGATGCGGCCATCGAAGCGCAGGCTAAGTTAATCGATGAGCGCGACCGCAGCTTAAACGAGGCACACAAGATTGCGGAGGAGAGACTCGGCGTCGTGCAGCAGCAGGGCAATATTATTCTCACCTTGCAGCAGCAGAACGCGGAGTATGAGGCAATTATCAAGCGGCACTGGATGTCGCGTCTTGAGTTTCGAAAGAGGTACGGGGAGGAAAAATGAGAGCTGCGTGGGTACTGCCGTCGCTGATCGAGGGCTCCGGAGGGCACAGAACCATACTCCAGAACGTGCAATACTTGATTCGCAAGGGTTATGAATGCGATGTCTATGTGGAAGATAAGGGAGAAGTCAAGAATTCCGAGGAACTCCGCCGCCAGGCAGAGACCCTCTTCGGCAAGCACGACTGTCGCTTTATTCTGGGCTATGACATTCAGGGAGAGTACGACATCATCTTCGCGACCGCCTGGTTTACGGCCAAGGTGGTGCGGGACTGCAACAGTAAGGCTGTAAAAGCCTACTTCATTCAGGACTTTGAGGCGCTCTTTAACCCCATGGGCGACGGCTACATTCTCGCCTGCAATTCCTACGGCTACGGCTTAAAGCCGGTCACCATAGGCCGTTGGCTTTCGCACAAGATGCAGACGGAGTACCACACGCCTTCCCGCTATTTCGATTTCTGCGCCGACCGGCGCATCTACCGCCCGCTGCCGGAGGCCAAGAAGGAACATGCGATTTGCTTTGTCTACCAGCCCGATAAGCCGCGCCGCTGCAGTGTGCTCGGCATTGAGGCGCTCGGCATTGTGAAGTTCCTGCGCCCGGATGTGAAAATCTATCTCTACGGCTCGAATATCAAGGGCAATGTCTGGTTTGAGCACGAGAACCTCGGCATCATCCCGCTTGAAAAGTGCAACGCACTTTACAACAAGTGCGAGGTGGGACTCTGCATCAGCTCATCAAACCCCTCGCGCATTCCGTTTGAGATGATGGCGGCCGGTCTGCCGGTTGTGGATCTCTACATGGAAAATAACTTTTACGACATGCCGAACGAGGGCGTGCGCCTTGCGAACACCACGCCGGAGTCGATTGCGCAGGCCCTGATCGAAATTCTGGATCACAAGGAGACGGCTGCCGAGATGTCCGAGGCGGGCAAGCGCTATATGGCGGATAAGGATCTGGAGCACGGCTTCGAACAGTTCTACGAGGCGGTCAGCGACATGGCGGCACGCCGGGAACCGGCAGAGCCCGCGGTTTACGACAGAAGCTATACGCGCCCGCCCGTCTCGGCGGATGTGGTCATGGACGAAACTCGCGGAACAGAGCTATGCCCCGCCTGTTATCGTGGACAATTCGCTCTTCGGGCGCCTCAAGCGGGTCGGCTTTATTCGTAAGAGCAAACTGCTCCGCAAACTCTGGTATAAGTTGCGGGGAATGTAAACAAAGAAAGGAGCTTCGCGGAAATGCAAAGCTATCAGCTCATATCACTGGATATCTGGGATACTGTCTTGCGGAGAGACTGCCATCCGGATGCAATCAAGGTGGAAACCGCAGCTGTGCTCTTGGAACAGCGCGGTGCCTTACTCAAAGAGGAATACCGGAGCGGAAGGGCGCTGTTTCGGCTGCGCCAGGCGGTAGAACGTGATTTGGGGCAGCAGAGCGTTTCGCAGGGCTATGACGATGAGTACGAGATGCACGCGGTTTTCCGTGAAGCACTGGTGCGTTCTCTTGCTGAGCCTCTTCCCGAAGAAGAGCTGAGCGCGTTAACCGAGCGCCTTGTGGCGGAGGAACTTGCCGCAGAGAAGCGGCACATCTACCTGGATCCCGACATTGAGGCGAAGATAGACAGCATTCCGCACGAGCGACTGGTCTGTATTTCGGATTTCTACGCGGGCGAGGCGTTCTTAAAGGAATTAATTGAAGCGGCGGGCTTTTCGAAGCCTTTGGAGCGCGTTCTGGTGTCCTGCGATTTCGCGTCAATAAGCGCTCGGGGCGGCTCTTTGAGGAGGCAGAGAAGCTGCTCGGCGTCACACCGGCAGAGCACATGCACCTCGGGGACAATGCCTACAGCGATGTGGAAGTCCCGAAGCGGCTCGGCATTGCGGCAGAGCGCTATCTGCCCGCGGAGGAGCATAAAAAGCGCGAGGAGCGGGAGCGGAACTTTGTCGGAGACGCGAAAAAGCCGCTGCAGTACCCCGGGGCTCCGCTCAGCGGCAGTGACGATGTGAGCCTCTTCTTCTACGGCTTTGTCCAAAACCTTGCGGAAGAGGCGAGGGCAAGGGGCATTGAGAAAATCTACTTCTTTACGCGCGAAGGGGAGTTCTACAAGGAGATTTACGACGCGATGGCGGCGGTCTCAAAGCGCGCCTACCCGAAGTCTTATCTTCTCGAGGTGAGTCGCCTTGCGACCTTCATGCCCTCGCTCCGCGAGATCAGCACGAAGGAACTCATGCGGCTCTGGAACCAGTATTCCGTTCAGTCCATGCAGGCACTCTTCACCTCGCTCGGCGTGGAGCCGGAGTCTGTGCGGGAATTTCTCCAAAAGCATGAGATTCCGGCGGAAGAAGTCATCACCTATCCCTGGCAGGATGAAAGAGTACAGGCGCTCTTTGCGGATCAGGCCTTTTTAGAGCGCATGGAAGCGGAGCGGGACGAAAAGCGCTCTCTCCTGCTTTCTTACTGCGCGGAGCGGGATTTATGCGGTGCGGAAGAGGAAGTCGCGATTGTGGACATCGGCTGGAGAGGTACCATTCAGGATAACCTCTGCCACCTCTTCCCGAAGACAAAGATGCTCGGCTTCTACATCGGCTTAATTCCCTTCCTGAACGAGCAGCCCGAGAATGCGGAAAAGCGCGGTTACATTGACGCCTTCCGTTCGGCGCGGGCGCTCATGACGGTTTCCACGCCCTTTGAGATGATATGTAATTCACCGAACGGCAGCACGGTCGGTTATCGCCGCGTAGACGGTAAGACCTTTGCCCTTAGAAACTGCGAGCAGGAGGAGGATGCAATCTTCTTTTTCTACACGAAAGAGTTGCAGAAACACATCATCGAGACTTGCGCGGCGCTTCGCATTTACTGCGAAACGCAGCTCGTGACCGAGTTTGAGCTCCGCCCGCTCGCCTGGGAGTCCTTAAAGCGCTTCATCTATGAGCCGAAACGGGAGACCGTGAATGCCTACTTTGCGCTGCGCCACAACGAAGAGTTCGGTGTGGGCAGCTATGTGGATCGGAGCACGCGGTTTCGCCCGGTCTTAATGGCACTTGCGCTGGTCAGTAAAAAGAAGCGGAAAGAGTTCAAGGACTTTCTTCGCGACACGACCTGGCCGCAGGGCTATCTCACCAAGTACCGGCTGTATCCGCTGATCGGCATGTACAACCGCATTCTGGAACAATATTACTGAGGGAGAGCAATGAAGAAAAGAATAGCTATGGCGTTCTTGCTGGCGACACTCGCGGCGACGCCGGTCTACGCAGCGGAAGTACAGGATTTCGGCACGGCGGGAAATGTCAGCGTGCAGCAAGTTCCGAACGGCAACGGCGGGAGCGATGACTGGATTGTCGTGAGCCCGGGGGAGAGCGGAAGAGGCGTCAAGATTGTCGATGAGAACGGCAAGGCTGTGGTCTCTGTGGACCGCTACGGCGGTGTCTATGTGGACGGCAAGCTCTATGTGAACGGCAAAGAATACAAGGAAGATGACAGCGTGAAGGCGGCGTTTACACCGATCAACGGCTTTCTGTATGCGGCGGTTATTTTTTCTCTTTTGCTGAATCTGATTCGGTTCTCAAAGAAAGGATGACAGAGTTTTTGTCTTTCGGTGGGGAATGATGGGATGGAAGAAGCTTTCAAAGACAGAACTTGCCCGCTTAGCGGTTCTGTTGGTATATTTGCCTTTCTCGCTCTATTTCGATTGGCAGCATTTTAGCTTTTCGGAGAGAAGTTCGTACCTGTTATATACCATATGCAAATTGGTGCAGCTATTTTTGTTATATCTATTTTTGGGACAGGTTCTGACTGCTTTGCGGAAGAAACGAATAGAAGGAAAGTTTCGCTTGGCACTGTTGATTTTCGCGGTACTTATCGTGGGACTGCTTTTCCTTTGGCCCGGTAACTGGGTTGAGGTAGACGAATACAAAATCTACCAGTATGCATTGCTGCTAAAAGTGCATCCCACACGGGGACTGTTGATTGCGGTTCTGTATATTGTTGGGCTGATGTTCTTTTTCCATCCGGTAATGATAGTAGGGCTGCAGCTTGTACTGGGTGCATGGATTTATGCGGATTTAATTCAGCAGTGTAGCGCTGTAACCGGAAAAAAAGCGCGTCCTATTCTGGTATTGCTTTTCAGTCCGGCAGCCTTGTACTACTTGTATCAGCCGATGCGTACCTTTTTATTCGGAATACTGCTCGTCATGTTCTTACAGCGCTATCTGATGCTCTGGAACCGGCAGGGAGACGATAACTTTCAGAGAGACATTTTGCGACTCAGTCTGCTGGTGGCAGGCATCATTTGTATTCGGACAGAAATTAAATTCCTGCTGATTTTTTATCCCATCATGTTGGCTGCTCTATTTGTCAGAAAGAAACTCGCTTGTATCAGACAGGTTGTAACAGCTGTTTTGGTGATGAGCTTGGCATTGGTTGGCTACACGGTCTGTGAGAGAAGTTGTGCCGGAGGAGATTCGCCGGTTGCACTGAATTATGTCATGCCGATTTATACGATTCTTCAGGATCCGAAGTTTGACCGGGAAGCACATCGCGAAGAATTAGAGTCGATTGACCGCGTATATGCGATTGATGAGATTATGTCACAAACAAACCGAGCATATACACTGGCAGAACCGCGCGACGGCTACACGCAGCAGGAGATGGATCGGTTCTTAAAAAGTAGTACAAAGTTAATTTTTGCTTATCCCATGGATTTTCTGCGCTGCCGCTGGAATGAGTTTGTGATTTCAGTTGGTTTTGATGAAGAGGCAGGATATATTCAGACAACAGAGAATGCAACGGGAGAGCATGTGAAAGACTGGGATGTGGGAGATCTTATACAGAGAGTCAAGCCATTGAACCCGGGACTTCGGAACAAAGTCTCCCGGTTTTTAGGCGGGCAATTCACATTGCTTGGCATCAACATGAATTTTGTGTTTTGGGCTTTCTGGATTCCCATTGTAATCACTGTGGAGTTATTCTTAGTGGCACTTTGGGAGAAGCGATTGGATTTTGTTCTGGTGCTTTCCGTTTTACTCATTGAATTGGCCGGAGTTGTACTGACAGCACCGGTAAAGTATGCGATGTACTATTTTGCTAATTATTTGGGAGGGTGGTACTTCTTGTACCTGTATTGTGCTCTTGCAAGAGCGAATCAAGTTGTATGTGCCGGAAATGGACAGAGAGACTAATCCGGAATTATCGCAGGTGAATCTAAGCTTGATCATGTGGGCAGGGATTGGATTAACATATAGATTTGCTAAGGAAAAATATAAAGCTTCAGAATGAGGACAGTAAAATCCTAATGCTTTAAGTCTGAAATAGGGGATATGAAGACGATGAAAGAAAGAATTGCGGGCTTGGATGGAGTACGCGGAATTGCTGCACTGTTTATTCTATTATATCATTGGTTTTTTATTGGTGCATTACAAGGATTTTATTCTAAGACTATTTATTTGCCGTTTGGATTTTGGGGCGAATACGGTGTTGATGTGTTCTTTATTCTGAGCGGATTTGCAATTCTCTATTCGACCGGAAAGGGAATAACTGCCGGTCTCTTCCTCAAAAAAAGATTGATTCGGGTTTACCCAACCTTTTTTTGTAGCAGCAACGTTTGTGCTGATTATGCGTATTGCAATAGGAATTGAAGCTAGGGGACAGCTGATTGCTTATATTACATCCTTTACCATGATGACAGATGTTGTGGGAAGAGAGCCTCTTTCATCCATCTATTGGACGCTAATGGTGGAGTGCAAATTCTACCTTTTGGTTGCGGCAATGATAAAATTGCATATTTGGAAAGAACATAAATATAGCGTAATGTATGCGTGGGTTATTTTGTCGTTTTTTGTCACCCAACCTATTCTGAGCAGCCTTCTTGTTTTGAAATATTCTAGCCATTTTGTTATGGGTATTCTAATGTATCTGACCTATTACAAAGAAAGAGATGCTAGGATGATCCCGCTTTCCATTCTGTCAGCAATTGGTATTTACCGTAATATGACCGGATTCCAGGCGTGGATTGTAGGCAGCTTTTCGGAGGCAAACTATTCTCAAATGACAATACTGTTTGCATTGCTGCTGATTCTGGCGATTATCTTTTCCGCACCGTATTATAAGGGGTGGAGTGAGCGTACACAGCGTATTTTCGCATGGCTTGGACGTTTATCGTTTGCGTTTTATTTGATTCATGCCGATTTTGGAAGTGCACTTTACAGGCAACTAATGATAGCTTTTCATTGGAATGAAACCTTTATTTGGATTGTAATGGGGTTGGACTTTGCTTTTGTGACATTACTGGCTATTTTGGCAGATTATCTTGGACAGCTGCTGACATCCGCTATAAATAAACCTCAAAGACACCGGTGAGACACGGGAGACAAACATTGTGATATCAGCATCATAGGATGATTTTTTAGAGACGTAGCACGCTGAGATTTAAATTGTACGCTTTAAGGAGAGTGGGGAACGATGAAGGGTTTAGTCAAGAACTTTAAGATTCCGATTATTATTGCGTGCTTGCAATGGGGGATTTTACTTGCAATCAATGCAGACTCTGCCTTTTTTATTTATATCAGAAATGCGCAAGGAAATGTGGAGGCTTCTTCAGTTTTGTTGCGTTGGATTACCCAGTTGTTGGCATTAGTTTTACTCTGTGTCATTTGGAGTTCCGGTTGGCTTTTGGCTGCAAAGTTGAGAGCCGGAGATAGGGCTTATAATAGATGGTTTCGTTTTTTTAGCATTTATTTCGGAATACAGATGCTGTTGATGTTAATCTTATGGCCCGGAACCTGGGCTTGGGATGACATTATGACATTGGAATTTGCAGTGAGATGCTATGGGATTTTTGCATGGCAGCATATATTTACAAGTATATTCCAGATGGTAGCATTACATATATTCCCTTTTCCGGCTGGAATTATCATTATTCAACAGCTTTTGATTGCTATATGTGTGGCAACAAGTTTGTTTTTGATGGAACAAGGCTTAGGACTAAAAAGCTTGAGAAATGGCGCCCTTGACACTGCAATTAAATTGTTCCCGTTTCTTATGCCGCCGGTACTGATGTATCAGTTTTCGGGATATCGAAACGGTCCTCTGGTATACTTGGAACTGTTACTTGTGGTACTTCTCTTGAAGGAGATTAAAGAAAGAAAGCAGATATGCGCACCCATCGGGTATTATATTTTTTTGGTGAGTCTGCTTGCGGTTGTTGCAGAGTGGAGAAGTGAGAATATAATATATTTCGCCATTGGAGTGTGTATATTGGCGCTGAGGAATTATAAGAAGATATATTACAAGGTAAGCATTGTCGTACTGGCTTTAACCTTATTTACGGCTGCACATCAAGTGCAAAAGTATATAATGGGGGAAGATGATATGTATGCAATTGCTTCGACAATGAGACCGGCAGTTGAATTATTGAGGAGAGCCGAACCCCAAAAGGATAAGAAGGAAATTGCAGACATGTCCGAAGTTGTTGACAAGAATTATGTTGACAGCCATCCGGGAATGCATGGGGAGCTTGTATTTGGAAAGGCCGGAATTAGAGACAAACACATTTCTCATCAGGCGTATCAGAAATACATGAAGGGACTTACGAATCTGATTATCAAGTATCCCGGCGTTTTTTTGCACGAGCGTGTTTCGCTTTTTTTGGCTGCTATGGGAATTAGGGGCGACGGATTGCAAATGACTAATATCCAGCACACGGTGCATTTGATGGATACGAGTTATGCCAATATACATTTAGATTTTATGAGAAATTCAGGATGGTTAATGGTGAGGCCGTTTGCTCCTGAATTGCGAAAGAGTCTTATTTTGGTTTTGGGACAGCAGGATTATGATGGGAAAGAAAGCCCCTTGTTTTATGTCTTCTGGAATGGGTTAATTCCGATTGGATTTCTTATAGTGGCACTCTTCTATGGAATTAGAAAGAAAAACCGTTTATTGTTCGGACTAGTTGCTGTGCTGTTGATAAAGATGTTTGCTGTCATTCTGGCAGAGCCGTCTTCATGGATTATGTATTATCTTTCTCAGTACATGGCAGGATACGTACTTCTCTCTTATTGGATTATTATGATGCTGAGCCGGACAAGGATACAGAAAGGAGCTTAATATCATGAGCAAAATTTTACTGTTTATCCCGATGTATAACTGCGAGAAACAGATTGTCCGTGTTCTGGGGCAGTTGAAGCCGGAAGTTTGCCGGGAATTAACAGAGGTTATTGTCGTGAACAACCGGAGCACGGATAACGGTGAGGCAGCGGCCATGCGTTATCTGGAGGAGCATCCGCTCCCCATTCCGGTTTCCTTGCTCAGAAATGATGATAACTATGGCTTGGGAGGTTCCCACAAGGTTGCATTTGAATATGCCATGGAGCACGACTTTGACTATGTGATTGTATTGCACGGTGATGATCAGGGAGACATTGCGAATATCCTGCCGCACTTACAGAGTCGGGTATACCGAAAGTATGATTGCTTCCTCGGCGCGCGTTTTATGCGCGGCTCCAAGCTGCAGGGCTACTCGGCCTTCCGTACTTTCGGAAACCGTGTCTATAATCTCTTGTTTTCGATCGGTACCGGGAGACGCATCTATGACCTTGGTTCGGGCCTCAACATGTACAAGGTTTCGAGCCTCAAAAGCCGCTTCTATGAGAAGTACAAGGATAACCTGATGTTCAATTACTGCATGATTCTCGGTTCGTCCTATTACCGTCAGAACATGCGCTTTTTCCCGATACTCTGGAGAGAAGACGATCAGGTCTCGAATGTCAAGATGGTCAATCAGGCCATTGTCGTGCTGAAGCTTTTGGGAAGCTATATCGTGAACCGCAAGGGCTTTATTGCTGCGGAGCACAGAGACAAACTGATTGGCGCGTATACCGCGAAGACGGTTTACACGAATCGGAAGGACAAAGAGAACGGCGACCATGAAGCAGAAAACGTATAAACTTGTCAATATCCTGGTGTTGCTGCTCACCGTGCTGCTTCTCAGCAGAGCCTTGCTGCACCGGGATTTTTCCTTTGTTTTGCACAGTCCTCTGATTTTTCTCATCATGCTGGGAACTGCGGTGCTGGTGCATGCCATTAAGGCCTTTCGCCTCTATCTGGAGTTATTGGATCGGAAACTGCCGTTTGGACTCTTCCTTAGGCAGTACTGTAAAATTACGCCGGTCAGCATGATATTGCCGTTAAAAGTAGGCGATTTGTTTCGCTGTTACTGCTACGGCTACTATATCGGCGATTGGATGTACGGCATTGCGGTAATTTTGCTGGATCGCTTTGTGGATACGGCGGCATTGATTACGGTACTGATTTTATTTGTACTGCCGCTTGGCAATGCGATGCCTGCGGTTTCGTTTGTCTTGCTTGCAGTGCTGTTTGCGTTGAGTTTTATCTATTTTGCGCTTCCGGGGCTCTGCCAATACTGGAATCGTTATTTGATTGCGGGGGAGAGGCAGCAAGCGGAAGCTGTTTGCATTGACTGTTTTAGCGCGTTTGCAGGCAGCATACCGGGACATTCACCGGGTGGTACAGGGAAAGTTTTTACTCAGCTATATGCTGTCGGTGGCTGCCTGGCTAATTGAAATCGGAGGACTGGCACTCACCGCATCCATACTGCGCGCGGATTTGGGACGGGCAATGTCGGCCTATTTGCTTGGTGCGATGTGGGGCGGAAAGACCGATTACTTGAGCGGCATTATCTTAATCGGAACGGTGTCCTTGCTGCTCTTTTATCTCGGTGCGCTGATCTTTGTGGGAAGAAAGGAACGGGCAGATGAAGCTTATCGTAATCTTTGATGACACAGTCCGAAAGAGCGAGGTCATAGAGGATGTGATTGGTGAGAAGGGCTTTTCGGAGGTGGTTGTCAAGCGGCAGCGCCTCGGAGAGCGCTTCCGGCAGCAGCTTCTGGCATATTTTCCGGAGATGGAGTGGCAGGTGGTGCGCTCTGTCTTTGCGTTCAATGCGTTATTAGAGCAGTTCGAAGAGCAGACGGCGGAGCCGATTCACATTCTGCATATGTTTGCGAATTATATTATCAGCGATGCGGAGTGGGCAAAACTCTCATTTCAGAAACTGCCCTTTATTGCAGAGAATTACCGGATGACTGTACGGGATGAGACTGCAGGCTTAATGTTCGCGGATACAAAGTCGTATCGTACGTTTTTGGAGCGTGTTTGCAAGGAGGGAAGTTCGGCGACAGCCGGACGAACGGTTTCAAATTCGTTCCCGGCGGACGGACTTGTCAATATCGGCGATGTCTTTAACTTTATCCGCTGCATCACGGGAAATTTTGACGCGCGCTATTTTAATTCGCTCGAAGAAAAGGAATATACGCTGACCAAGCGTTCCACCAATAAGAAGAAGATTAAGGCAGAGTACAGCTTCTATCATCTCTTGCCGGATGACATGAAGCGGTGGTTTGTTCTGCCGTTTCATTATCAGGAAGATGAAAAGAGTGCCTCTTATACGATGGAGCGCCTCTATATGACAGACCTCGCGATTAAGTGGGTGCACGGCTCGATCGGCGAGGAGGAGTTTCGACGTCTGCTTGACATGTACTTTAACTTCTTCAAAGAGCGTCATGCGAAGGCGGTCAGCCAAGAAGAATATCAGAAAACGGCAGATTCCCTTTACATCGAAAAGGTAGAGAGTCGTATTGAAGACCTGAAGAAACTCGAGAGTTACGGGCACATTGCGGCGCTCTTACAGGCCGGTACCGGTGAGAGCATCGACGATATTAAGGCGCGCTACTTTGCACTGAAACAGCAGGTGGAGTCTCGTGTTCGGGTGGAGCCGGTCAGTGTAATCGGCCACGGCGATCCCTGCTTCGCAAATGCGATGTACAACAAAGCGACCAGAATGCTCAAGTTCATCGATCCGAAGGGCGCGCTCACGGAAGAGGAACTCTGGACCAATCCGTATTACGATCTCGCAAAGCTCAGTCATTCGATTTGTGGCAATTACGATTTTTTCAATAACGCGCTCTATGAGATTTCTATTAACCGTGAGTTTCAGGCAGAGTTGAAGCTCGGCTTTGACAATGCACAGTATAAAAAATGGTTCCGGGAGAAAGCGGAAGCGTCCGGATATCATTATCTGCTGATCCGTCTCTATGAGGCATCGCTGTTCCTTTCTATGTTGCCGTTGCACATCGACAATCCGCATAAGGTCTTCGGCTTTATCCTGAATGCGAGAAACATTTTGGAGGAGATTCGGAATGAACTACAGTGAGTATTCATTCGTCTTTGATATAGACGGTACGATTTGCCCCATCAAGAAAAAGGGCGAGAAGTATGAGGATCTCGTACCCTTTGCCGAGGTGGTGGAAAAATGCGTGTCTACCACGAGGCCGGGGCAAAGATTGTTCTCTTCACCTCGCGCAACATGAACTCGTATCAGGGAAACCTGGGTTTGATCAATAAGAATACAGCGCGTGTTTTGACCGATTGGCTTGAAAAGTGGAACATCCCCTATGATGAGATTTTCTACGGAAAGCCCTGGCCGGGACACAAGGGTTTTTATGTGGATGACCGTTCCGTTAGGCCGGATGAGTTTCTGGGCTATACGCCGGAAGAACTGGAAGAACGCTGCGAGGCATCGCGTGTAAAGGGGGAAGAGAGAGATGAAGAATCTGGACATTGTCATCACAATGGGAGGACTTGGGTCTCGTTTCCGGAAGGCCGGTTATACGGTTCCGAAGTTCATGATTGAGACGCGCGGAAAGACTTTATTTGAGTGGTCTATCCGGAGTCTGCAGGGGTATGCCGACTGTGCGGCGCGTTACATTTTCATTGCGATGCGCGATGAAAGTGCGGATGTCGAGGGCTTTATTGAGCAGCAATGTGCGGCACTCGGTATTTCGGACTATAAGCTTTTGCTGCTCGATTATCTGACCGACGGACAGGCGACAACCGCCAAGCTGGCTTCTCGGTACTGGAATCCGGAGCATGGTCTGCTTGTCTATAACATCGATACCTATGTGGTGCCGGGCGCAATGAATGCGGCGGAATTAAAGGGCGACGGCTTTATTCCCTGTTTCCTCGGCGAGGGTGACCACTGGAGTTTTGTGCGTCTCGACGAGACCGGAAAAGCGGTTGAGGTGCGAGAAAAGCAGAGAATTTCCGAAAACTGCACCTTGGGAGCCTATTATTTCAAGAGCTGCGCTCTCTATGAGAGACTGTATCATGAGTTCTATGCGAACGAGGCCAACCTCGAAAAGGGTGAAAAGTATATTGCGCCCATGTATAACTATCTGATTGAACAGGGCGGTGAGTCTACATCTCCCGCGTACCGAAGGAGGCTGTGCACGTGCTCGGTACGCCGGAAGAAGTGAAAGCCTTTGAGCAGGCAGCTTTGGACTGAACAGAGTGAATGAAGCAGAGTAGGGGATGAGGATGAAATACACAGAGGATATGAAGCAGTTTTACGCGGGTAAACGCGTATTTTTGACCGGCCACACCGGATTTAAGGGAAGCTGGCTCTCGCTTATGCTCCGCCTGCTCGGTGCGGAAGTCTACGGCTATGCGTTGCAGCCGGAGAGTGATCCGGATTTGTTCTCGCTCCTCGGTTTACAGGACAAGATGCATTCCACCATTGCGGACATCCGCGACTTTGCCCGTCTCAAGGAGGCTGTTCGGGAGGCAAAGCCGGACTGCGTGCTTCATCTCGCGGCGCAGCCTCTGGTCAGAGAATCCTACCGCTATCCGCGTGAGACCTACGAGACCAACGTGATGGGCACTGTGAACCTCCTCGAGGCCGTGCGGGAACTCGGCGCTGTAGAGAGCTTCCTCAACGTGACGACCGATAAGGTCTATGAGAACCCGGAGCAGGCCGACCACGGCTTTACCGAGGATGAGAAGCTGGACGGCTACGATCCCTACTCGAACTCGAAGAGCTGCTCGGAGCTGGTGACCCACTCCTATCAGAAGTCCTTTTTCTCGGAGCCGGGCGCAATGCGCATTTCCACGGCGCGCGCGGGCAATGTGATCGGCGGCGGCGATTTCGCAAAGGACAGAATTATTCCGGACTGTGTGCGGGCAACCGTACAGGGCAAGGCAGTGGAACTTCGGAATCCCTATTCGACCCGTCCTTACCAGCATGTGCTGGAGCCGCTCTACGCCTATCTTATGATTGTGATGCAGCAGGCCAAGGACGCAAAGTTTGCGGGCTATTACAATGTGGGCCCGGATGACTGCGACTGCGTGAGCACCGGCGAACTCGCGGATCTCTTTGTGAAACACTGGAGGGATCCGGCTTCTTGGAAGAACGTGGCCGAGGCCAATGCGCCGCATGAGGCGGGTTTCCTGAAACTTGACTGTGCAAAGTTAAAGAAGAGCTTTGGCTGGGCACCGGTCTGGCATGTGGATCAGGCGGTCGGCGAGACCGTGCGCTGGTATCAAGCCTGGGCTGAGGGCAAGGATTTGACTGCGGTGACAGAAGATCAGATTCGATTGTTTCTCGCGGTAAAGTAAGTATGTAGAGGGATGGACGTTGGCCATCCCTCTATGACATGATGGGATAGAATGTTGATTTGTCAAGGGGATGAGATCATGTCGGGACAAAAGAAGGAATTACTGAGCCTCGAACTCATATAACGGATATCTGACTCCGTTTGAAAAGAGAGCGGAGTGTACCATTAAGCAGTGGTGTTACAAAAAACGTTGACCACAACAATGGTACCCTGATTTTCTCTGTAGTTTGTTGACGACAAAGATATTGCAAAAGATTCCGCTTCTGAGAAATCCGGTACGCGAGAAACTCCGTATTTTCGGCTTTGACAAGATTTGATGTGTAGCGGAAAACAGAGTTTTGATTCGCATTGCCTGTCCCGTGCCCGGCAAAGCGAGATGACCTGAGGTTTTGCTGTCTGGTGTTGCATTTGGGAGATAATTATGGAAAACACACGTGAAGACATTTTTGATCGCATGATGGGTCTGCCGGGACTGCGAATTTTAAAGCCCTGGTACAGTAAACACAAGGAAGTACTCCTGTATCTCTTTTTCGGCGGCCTGGCGGTCTTTCTGAATCTGGCGCTCTTTGTTCTTTTCACGAAGCGCTTTGGCTGGGGAGCGCTCTTTGCCAATGTTGTGGACTGGGTTATCTGCGTGTTGTTCCAGTTTATTACGAACAAGACTTGGGTCTTCGATGCTGCGACTGATTCGGCCAAGGGCTTCTGGGCACAGCTGGCTGGTTTCTTCAGCGGACGCCTGTTGACCCTCGGTGTGGAAGAATTGATGTTGTTTGTATTCATCGACCGTTTGCACTGGAGCAGCCTTTTGGTGAAGCTGATTGCGCAGATTGTGGTCATTGTTTCGAATTACGTGATTAGCAAGTTCTTCGTATTCAAGCAAAAATGAGATGTAGATAGCGATTACATATTGAATTGAGCCATTGGGGTCTTGTCGGTTTTTTGAAGAATAAGAACTTCTGAAAGACTGCAAGACCATCCGAGGCTCTTTTATTGTATGCGTCAAGGATTGACAATCGGTTTGTATGGGTTATACAGTTACTCGGAAAGAGGCTCGGAAAAGCATGAAAAAATACCTTGATTTATTGCGGGTAAAGCACTATCTCAAGAATATATTGGTATTCACACCGATATTCTTTAATAAAACGCTGTTTACCGAGAGATTTACAACGGCGCTCATCGGCTTTTTTTCGTTGTGCCTGATATCCTCGACGGTTTATATTTTAAATGATATCCAGGATGCGCCCAAGGATCGTCTTCACCCGACAAAACGTTTTCGTCCGATTGCCGACGGAAGCATCAATATCTTACAAGCCAGAGTGATCGGTGGCTTTTGCCTGTTCCTGTCTTTGACGCTATCGCATCTTGCGGGAGGCGTGTCCGGACTGCTTTTGCTTTTCATTTATTTTGTGCTAAATGTTTCATACAGTTTCGGGCTCAAGAACCAGCCCTTGATTGATGTTATTATTCTTGCTTCGGGATTTATCATCCGCGTTATTTACGGCGCTGTCTTGACTCAAATTCTGATCTCGGGTTGGCTCTACCTGACCATATGGACAGGAGCTTTCTATATGGGACTGGGAAAACGCAGAAATGAAATCGCAAGACAGGGAAGTACTAAAGATACGCGGCCGGTGTTGCGGTATTATTCGTACAGCTTTCTGGACAAAAATATGTACGTCTGTATTGCGCTATCCATCGTCTTTTATGCAATGTGGGCGGTAGAGCATGAGAGTGTCTTATTTATCTGGTCTGTGCCGATTTTGATGATTCTCCTCATGAAGTACAGCCTAGATATTGAGGGGGATTCGGACGGAGACCCGATTGAAGTTATCACACGCGATAAAGTTCTGATTTTGCTCATCGTTGCGTTTGTTGCGTATCTCGGCTATATCATTTATGTATAAAGACGGCAAGAACATCGCGAATTCGCCTAGGCAACTGCCGCGGGAGATACACATGAAAGAAAAAGGAATCCTACGTAATGGCATTATCATTCTCATCTTGGCCTTGCTGAGCCTCTACCTTGCCAATTTTTTCGCATCGATTTATGTTCCTTCGCGGCAACTTTTTCTGGATACGGATCGCCTGAGTGAAGGGAAAATCATGGCTTTTGTCTATGACGAGGCGCCGGTTGAATTACTGCCTACCGGAGAGAATGAGTACACGGGCGAAATTCGGAGCGGCGGAGAGCAGAAGCAGCTTGCCGTGGTAATGAAAGACGGCGTGCCGCTTTCCTGTGCGGTGGATGGGGAAGAGAAACAGATACAGCCGGTGAGCCGCTATACAAGTTCCATGTATTATGTCGGGACCTATTGCATTTCGCTCGGCGGAAACGAGACGAAGCGTTTGCCTGTCACCGCAGCCCTGTTTTTTCTGCTCTTCGGCCCCTTTGTTTTGGCCTTCCGTGAAAATGTGCGGGCTAAGAGCGGTTTCAAGAGATTCGTCTACTCGGATCATGTGGTCAAGGCAATCGGACGGAAACCCATTTTGCTTTCTTTTTTGCTAAGTGCGGTCAGTCTACTCATTTTCTACGGCTGCGACTTAATCGTCATATCCGACAGCATCATCCTTTGGCAAAAGGGTATCGATATTTTTCAGCTTTTTGCCTGCATTAACCCCTATAAGAATGTAGAGCTCTATTTATGGCAGTACGAGGGCATGATGCTCGCGGGTTACAGCCTGCCGTCCTACCTACTCTACCCGACACTCGGGGGCTTTCAGCCGGGCGCCTATCACTGGTTACAGTCGTTCCTCTATAAAATGCTCAACATGCTCCTCATGAACGGCACGGTGCTCTCACTGATCAGCTTCCTCCTGGAGCGGGGGATTCCTCAAAGAAGAGCGCGCGCGGGAAGTTTATTACTTCTCTGTCTTTAACCCGCTCTGCTTCTGGATTGCCATCATCTTTATTCAGTTTGATATCTTGCCGGTTTACTGCACCCTGCTTGGGCTCTTACTGCTCTCCGATGTGCAAAAGAACAAGTGGAGCGCCGCGCTCTTTCTCGGCTTCGGCGTGGCCTGCAAGGTGACCTACCTCATGTTGCTGCCGAGCATGGCCTTTCTCATGCTGACGCTATTCGTGCGGGATAAGAAAGCGAGAAAGGACTGGCTCCTCTTTGGTCTCGGCTTCGGGTGTTTGCTCTTTGTCTTCCTGTTGTTGCCGCGCATTTTGCCGACGGCACTGCGCTTTGCTTACCGGGATTTGCCGCAGACCAAACGTCTCTGGCGGCTTGCTTTCCCCTTGGTCAGCACGGAGATCAGAACCTATGCGGCGATCGTGGGTCTGGTAATTGCCTTCCTCTGGAGCGTGCTTCACTGGGACACCAAGGCGGCCATGCCGGTTCAGATTTTGAGGACGGTACTCATGCTGGCGGTCATTATGTTTACCTTCTCATCACTGACTCTGTCCACGCCCTCCTTCTATCTGGTCTCGCTCCCGGCCTTTGTGCTCTTGGTGCGGCAGAGCCGGAACCGCTACGAGTGCGTGCTGAAATCGATTTGTCTCTCCTCGTGGTCACACAGTTTCTGCTCCGCCCGGAGGGGGATATCACGGCGACTCTTTGGTTCTTCGGGAAGACGCCTGTCTTTACCCGCGTTTTGCGGGCGGTCGAGGCGAGCGGCAAGGCGCTCTGGTGGAAGTCCTTTCTCTACAGCGTCTCCTACGGGGCCATGCTGGTCTATTTAAAGCTATTCTGGGATTTGGTCTGCAAGACAGCGGAGAGCTGGCAGGGGGAACCCCACCCAGTCGACCACCCAATCGACCACCCAGTCGACCACCCAATTGACTACCCAGTTGACTAACCAATTGACCGGAAGTTGATAGCTCAGCTTGCCCGTAAGGGAAAGTGGATTGTAAAACAATAAAAAGCGCCGCTCCGGACAGGATAACTGCCGGGGCGGCGTTGTTGTTTTGTATGAGGGGATTTTTCAATTTTCGTAGTGTCCGCGGCAGGAAAGAATGATCAGATTTTGCTCACTGTCACCGATATAAACCAAGCGGTTTCCGGCATCAATGCGACGGCTGTAGGCTTTCAGACCTTTCAGTGGTTCGGGCTTTCCGATTCCTTTCATGAAGCCATCTCGTTGTATGCTCTGAATCAATTCATTGATACGGCGCAAAGTTTTCTTATCTTTTGTTTGCCAGGAAATATACTCAAGCAAAGCAGTTTCTGTAAAAGTAACCTTCATTTCCCCATTTCCAGCAGTTCATCCATAGTTTTGACGACTACTTTCCCCCTTTTTGAACTGCTGCATGGAGCGCTCAAGTTTGGCAAGGTACTTCGCATTGCGACGCAGTTTCTCAAGTTCGCGATACTCTGCCTCGCTGATCACAATGAGATTCTGATTGTGAGGGCGGGAAATCAGAATGGTTTCACCGGAGTTAATCAGATCGCCAATCTGTTTGAAGTTGTTTCTTACATCCAAGGTTTTTAGAGCAATCATGAGGTTCTCCTTTCGTACTGAAATATGTACATATTTTAGTGCATATTTTGGAAAAGGTCAATGTTTTCCGAGATTTTCCTGATGTTCTTGAATCATCTCTACCCTTGTTTGGGGTGGCACTTTTCTTATTCTTCTCTCATTTGCCCCGTTTTCTTTGCTTCCCGCAGCTCGAGCAGTCGTTCAAACTGGATTTTTAGGAGCGTACCCACCGGCACGGCGAGCAGCATGCCGAGGATACCGCCCACGGCACCGCCCACCAGGAGGGAGGCAATGACCAGCAGGGGGGTGTATGTCTATGCTGGAGCTTAAGAGCCGCGGGTTAATCACGTTGCCGTCCAGCGTCTGAATTACAAAGAGCGCGATAAATGCCGAGATGAGCCGCGCATAGTCGCCGTAGAGGATACAGATTAGGGCGGTGCTGCCGTAGGCGACAAAGGGCCCCACATAGGGAATCAGGTTGCCGAGGCCGGTCAAAATGCCGATGATGAGCCCGTAGCGAACCCCGAGCACACTGAGCGAAACGCTGACCAGTAGGGTCATGATGAGCGCGTCGATCACCTGGCCGCGGATGTAGCCCGCGAAGGCGCGGTCCGCGTCCGAAAAGAAGACGGAGAGCGCCCGGTTTAGACGCTGCCCCAGCAGAACCTTGGAGACCCGCTTCCAGTAATTCAGAATGTTCTCGCCGTCCAGCAGAAAGTAGACGCAGAAGATGAGCGAGAAGAGGAGGTTCGAGAAGAAGCTGCCCATGTTGTTGACGCTCGACAGCATGGAGCCGAGGAAACGTTCCGCAAAACTCATGAGGTTCGAAACCGCGCTCTGCAGGTAGGCGGTAAAGTCATTTCCGCCGACCGGGAGGGTGGCAAGCTTATTCAGGACATCCTGATAGAAGTTTGAAATCGCGAGGCTCAGTTCCTTGGTCATACGCCAGAGGTCGCTTAAATTTGCAAGTTGCACGCTGCTGCTGAGCGCCGAGATGAGGAGCGAGAGCAGCAGGGTGAGGGCCAGCAGCACCAAAAGAAAAGTGAGGAGCACGGCGAGTCCCCGGAAGGAACGCGCCTTGCCTTGCTTCGCGGGGCGACGCCGTGCGCGCGGCAAGAGTGTTCGAAAGCTCGCAAGGCGCTGCTCGAAAAAGTTCACGACCGGAGTCAAGAGATAGCAGAGCGCAAAGCCGGTAATCAGGGGATGCAGGACAACCCGGAACCAGCGGAAAAAGCCCGTGACCGCGCCCCAGAGTTCCGGAATATGGTCGATGGCGCGGCTGCCGCAGTAGAGCAGGAGAGCGGTGATTAAAACATAGAGTGAAATCAGAATATAGCGAAAGTTAAACAGTTTTTCCAATTCATGGGAATACCTCAGAAAGTCTGTGTGCTTTTGCCTCATTATAAGGGCTGGATTTTTTTCTGACAATGGTCGTATAATAATCATAGAATAAAAGGGGGTACTTATGGGACAGATTACAGTGACAACTTGCCCGATTGAGGGACTTTATGTGATTGAGCCTGCGGTGCACGGCGATGCGCGCGGCTATTTTATGGAGACCTATAACCGCCGCGATATGGAAGAGGCGGGGCTCAACTTAAACTTTGTGCAGGACAACCAGTCCGCGTCCAAGAAGGGCGTGCTGCGCGGTCTCCACTTCCAGAAGGAATTTCCGCAGGGCAAGCTGGTGCGCGCCATTCGCGGCCGTGTCTTTGACGTGGCGGTGGATCTTCGTAAGGATTCTAAGACTTTCGGGCAGTGGTACGGCGTAGAGCTCACCGAGGAGAACAAAAAGCAGTTCTATATTTCCGAGGGCTTTGCGCACGGTTTTCTGGTGCTCTCCGACTATGCGGAGTTCTGCTATAAGGTGACGGATTTCTATCACCCGGGCGATGAGGGCGGTCTCGCGTGGAATGACCCCGAGATCGGCATTCAGTGGCCGGAACTCGTGGGCGCTTACCCGGGTTCCGCGGATGCCTCGGGCTACACGCTCTCTGACGGCACAAGTCTCACCCTGAGCGATAAGGATCAGGCCTGGGAGACCCTTAAAAACACGCATCACTTCTGAGAAAGAGGAAAGCTTAGACTTTGGGAGGCTAACGCATGAAACAGGTATCACAGGAGGCGCGCTACCGGCAGATGATGGAGGAACCGGTATACACGCTGATCCCGCGCCTCGCCGTCCCCACCATTGTCTCCATGTTGGTCACCGCCGTTTACAACATGGCGGATACCTATTTTGTGTCCCAGCTCGGCACTTCGCCCTCGGCGGCGGTCGGCGTGGTCTTTCGCTGATGACGGGTATTCAGGCTGTGGCTTTCATGATAGGCATGGGCTGCGGCAACGAGATTGCGCGCTTGCTCGGGCAGAAGGAGATTGAGGAGGCCGAGCGCTATGTGGCGACCGGCTTCTTTACGGAGATACTCGTAGGCACGCTGCTCGCGGTTCTCGGCATAGCTTTCTCCGGGACCTTGGTCTACCGGCTCGGCGCAACGCCAACCATAGCGCCCTATGCCGCGTCCTATACGCGCTATGCCCTGCTCGGCGTGCCCTTCTTCATGTGCTCGCTCGGCATGAACAATATGCTCCGCTTTCAGGGTAACTCGTTTTACTCGATGCTCGGCATTGCGACCGGCGGTGTGCTGAACATCTTTCTGGACCCGCTCTTTATCTATGTGTTTCACATGGGCATTGCGGGCGCGGCAATCGCGACTGTAATCAGCCAGATGATTTCGTTCTTCATTCTGGTCTGGCAGTGCAACTGTATGCCGGCCTGTCTCAGCATACGCCTGCGGCGCTTTGCGCCGAGCCTCGAGCGCTACCGAAACATACTGCGCTTCGGTCTCCCGAGCCTTGCGCGGCAGGGCATTGCGAGCATCTCTGTCATCGTGATTAACTTTGCGGCGCAGCCCTACGGCGATGCCGCGATTGCCGCAATTGCCATTGTGTCGCGGGTTGCCATGTTCATGAACTCCGCCATCATAGGCTTTGGGCAGGGCTTCCAGCCGGTCTGCGGCTTTAACTACGGCGCGGGCAACTATAAGCGCGTGGAGCAGGCCTATAATTTCAGCCTTCGCGTTTGTTTCGCTGCCCTGCTCCCTCATGGGGACGCTCGTATTCTTCAACGCGGAGCGCGTAATTGTGCTCTTTCGGAAGGATCCGGATGTCATTGCGGTCGGGACGCTTGCCTTACAGCTACAGTCCCTCAGCATACCGCTCGCGGCGCAGATTACCATGGCCAATATGTTTTCGCAGACCACGGGCTATAATGTCCGCGCGACCGTCGTGGCCTTACTTCGCCAGGGCATATGTCTGATTCCGATACTCCTTGTCTTGCCGCGCCTGTTCGGTGTGCGGGGCATTCAGGCGGCACAGCCGCTCAGCGATGTCTTTGCCGCGGTGATTGCCTTCTTCATCACAAGGAGCATACTCCGGGAGATGCGACGTAAGACCGCAGAGCAAGAAAAAGCCGTTTTGAATTCCGGAAAAACGCTTGCACAAGCGGAAGAAGTATGATATAAAATTAGGGCACGTGTTAAGAGAGCACGCTGTCCGCAGGTGTAGTTCAATGGTAGAACACCAGCCTTCCAAGCTGGATACGTGGGTTCGATTCCCATCACCTGCTCTTGAGTCTGTAGCTCAGCAGGATAGAGCAACGGCCTTCTAAGCCGTGGGTCGGGGGTTCGAATCCCTTCAGGCTCGTTGGGATTCGAAACAGTCCCGAAACACGAATATGGTGGGTATGGCGCAGTTGGTTAGCGCGCCAGATTGTGGATCTGGAGATCCAGGGTTCGAGCCCCTGTACCCACCCGAGGAAAGAGCACCCGCGAGGGTGCTCTTTTTGTATATTTCGGGCTTCTACTCGTTATGACTTGACAAAGAAAATAAACGTAGTACAATATACTACAGAATAAAGGAGGGAAATATGAGCTTTTCAATCAGACTTTCGTCAGAAGAGAAGGGACTTGCGGAAAGTTACGCGAGATTGCACGGTGTGTCGCTCGGAGAAGCATTTAAACAGGCGCTTTTTGAGCGAATTGAAGATGAATATGATATCGCTGTGGCTGCCGAGGCTTATGCAGAGTACGAGAGAAGCGGGCGCAAGAGTAGGCCGATTTCCGAACTGTGGAAAGAATTGGATTTATGAAATATTCCGTTGAGATAACAGCTCATTTTGAGCGTGATTTCAAAAAGCTAGACCGCTATACGCAGCGTCTGATTAAAGGTTGGATTCTTCGATATCTGGTTGACACGGAAAATCCGCGTAGGCAGGGTAAGGGGCTTACGGCAAACCGCAGCGGACAGTGGAGATATCGTATCGGAGATTATCGCTTGCTCTGTCAGATTGACGACGGCAAGCTGGTAATTCTTGCACTCTCTGTGGGACACAGAAGAGAAATATACGAATCATAGGAAACAAAAAAGAGCCTCTCGGCTCTTTTTTGTTTCCGTATTTCTCTTTGCTTACTGCGCCTTGACTTCCTTCCAGAGTTCGTCGTAGAGCGCATCGCCCTCTTCGCCGAGGTACTGGAATACTTCGCACTTCGCGAGGTCCGCATCATCCGGGAAGAGCGCCTTGTTGTTCTGGAGTTCCGGATCGAGGAGCTCAAACGCTGCCTTGTTCGGGGTCGGGTAGGTGATGTACTCGAAGTTTTCTTTCGCAATATCCGCGCGGCAGAGGAAGTCAATCCACTTCTCCGCGTTCTCCTTGTGGCGCGCATTCTTCGGGATGACCCAGCTGTCAATCCAGACATTGGAGCCTTCCTCCGGAATCACATACTTGAGCTCGTAATCCGCGCCGGAAGCCTTGACTTCCTTCTGGACATAGAGCATTTCGCCGGAGTAGATGACTGCGAGCGCTGCCTCGCCGCCGATCATCTTGTCGCGAACCTGGTCAATGACATAGGCCTGAACCAGCGGCTTCTGCTCAATCAGCTTGTCCTTGACTGCCTCAAGTTCGGTTCTGTCGGTCGTGTTGATGTCGTAGCCCAGGAGCTTCTCGCCGACCATGAAGGCATCGCGGACGGAGTCCTGCATGAGGATGTTGTTCTGGTACTTCGAATTCCAGAGGTCGTTCCAGCTCTTCGGCGCCTCGGACTCCGGCACCATAGAGGTGTTGTAGAGGATGCCGACCGTACCCCAGCAGTAGGGGACGGAGTACTTGTTCTCCGGATCGAAGCCCTTGGACTTTTCAAGGTACTTCGGGTCGATGTTCTTGTAGTTCGGAATCTTATCAAAGTCGATCGGCTGAATGAGGTCCTTCTCGATCATCTTCTGGATGATGTAATCGGAGGGGCAGACCACATCGTACTGCACCGCACCGGCCTCAATGATCGGGAGCATCTCCTCGTTGGTCTCGAAGGTGTCGTAGACCACCTTGATGCCGGTCTCCTTCTCGAACTCCTTCACGACGTTTTCGCCGATGTACTCGCCCCAGTTGTAGACGTAGAGCGTGTTGTCCTCTTTCGCGGACTTCTGACCGCAGCCGCCGAGTGCTGCGCCGACTGCGACGAGGACGGCAACGGAGAGCGCGCGCGTCAAAATGCTTCTGTTCTTCATACTGTTATCCCCCTTAAATCTGTTTTGAGTTTTTTGCAGACGGCATAAAGTTTGCGATCAGCAGTAGAACCAAAACTGCCGCAAAAATGATGGCCGAGAGTGCATACATGCTGGGCACAATGCCGCGCCTTACCTGTGAATAGATCAGCGTGGAGAGCGTGTCTATGCCTGCGCCCTTGGTGAAGTGGGTGATGATGAAATCATCGAGCGACATTGTGAAGGCGAGCAGAAAACCGGAGAGCACGCCGGGCACAATATCCGGAAATACGGTGTAGAAAAAGGCCTGACGCGGTGTCGCGCCGAGATCCATGGCCGCCTCGTAAGCGGAGCGGTTGGTCTGCTTTAATTTCGGCAGCACGGAGAGCAGCACATAGGGCACATTGAAGGTGATATGGCTGATTAACACCGTGTGGAAGCCGAGCGAGAAAGCGGAAGGCGATGAAGGCGAGCATCAGGGAGATGCCGGTCACGATATCCGCATCCAGCATCGGGATGTTGTTTAGGCCTATCATCAGGTTGCGGCCGGTGCGCTTCATCGCGTTGATGCCGATGGCCGCCGCGGTGCCGAGCACGGTCGCAATGAGGGCGGAGAGGAAGGCAATCAGCAGGGTGTTATAAAACGCCCGCATGATGGTTGCATTCGAGAAGAGCTCTCCGTACCACCTGAGGGTAAAACCGCCCCAGCGTGTTCTTGATTTACTCTCGTTAAAGGAGAGCACTATCATCGTGAAGATGGGAAGGTAGAGAAAGAGGAGCATAATCACGAGATAGAAGTCGCCGATGATGTTTCGTATGCGTCTGTTCATCAGAATGCCGTCCCCTCTCCGTTTTTATCGTAGCGCGCCAGCACGGTCATGCTGAGCAGGATGAAGAGCAGCATGACGATCGAGAGACCGCTGCCCAGGTTCCAGTTGCTCGCCTTGGTGAACTCGGTCTCGATGACATTTCCGATCAGCAGTATCTTGCTGCCGCCGAGAATGTTGGAAATGACAAAGGTCGTGAGTGCCGGGACAAAGACCATTGTGACGCCGCTCACAATGCCGGGCACGGAGAGCGGAAGCCATATGCGCCATAGGGTCTGGAGCGACGAAGCTCCGAGATCCCGCGCGGCCTCGACAATGCTGTCCTCAATCTTACACATGGTGTTGTAGAGCGGAAGCACCATGAAGGGCAGGAAGTTATAGACCATGCCGAGCACTATGGCGGTGGGCGTGTTGATGATATTGAGCGGCCGTAAGTGCAGGGCCTCGAGAAAGCCGTTGATCACGCCGTTCTTCTCAAGCAGGGTCTGCCAGGCGAGCGTGCGGAGCAGAAAGTTCATCCACATCGGCAGGATGAAGATGAAGACCACGAAGTTCGCCCTGCCTATCTTCTTGCCGCGCAGAATGAGCGCGAGCGGAAAGGCGAGCAGAAAGCAGATCGCGGTACTCACGAAGGAGAGCAGCACCGAAAGCTTTAAGGCCTTCAGGTGATTGCGCTCTACAATCGAAATCACATTGTCCAAGGTGAAGGCGCCGCTCCGGTCGGTCAGACCGAAGACAAAGACCAGGGCAAGCGGAATCACGATGAAGCCTATCATCCAGACGAGATAGGGGAGAGAAAGGAGTCTTGCCTTCTTATTCATTGACAATCGCCTCCTCATCCTCGGAGGCGGGCTTATTCATAATTTGAATGTTGAAGGGATCGACCGTGATGCCGACCTCCTGCCCGAGGGTAAACATATGGGTGGACTGCACGAGCCACTCATAGCCGCCCTTGGTCGTCACCTCCATCTCGTAGTGCACGCCCTTAAAGATGGAGTGGGTCACATGGCCGGTTAGGATTCCGTCCTCCGGCTTTACAAGCTCCACATCCTCCGGGCGTATCACGACGTCGACCGGCTGATTCTGGCCGAAGCCCTTGTCCACGCAGCGGAAGTTTGCGCCGAAGATGTTCACGAGCTCATCGTGCACCATGATGGCGGGGATGATGTTGGAGTCGCCGATGAAGTCCGCGACAAAGGCGTTTTCCGGCTCGTTGTAAATCTGCTCCGGCGTGCCCATCTGCTGGATATAGCCCTGGTTCATGACGACTATGGTGTCGGACATGGTGAGAGCCTCTTCCTGATCGTGGGTTACGTAGACAAAGGTGATGCCGAGCTCCTTTTTAAGGCGTATCAGCTCGTACTGCATGTCCTGGCGGAGCTTTAAGTCGAGTGCGCCGAGCGGCTCGTCGAGGAGCAGAAGACGCGGCTCATTCACGATGGCGCGCGCAATCGCAATGCGCTGCTGCTGGCCGCCCGAGAGGGAGTTCACGTCGCGCTTCTCGAAGCCGGAGAGGTTCACGAGCTTTAAGGCGTAGCGAATTTTGTCATCGATATAGGCCTTGCTCTTGCCCTTGATTTTTGAGGCCGAAGGCAATGTTCTCCGCAATGCTCATGTGCGGGAAGAGCGCATACTTCTGGAAGACCGTGTTCAGCTGGCGGCGGTTCGGCGGAAGGCTTGTGATATCCTGACCGTCAAAAATCACCTTGCCGCTGTCCGGGGTCGTGAAGCCGCCGAGGATGCGGAGCGTCGTGGTCTTGCCGCAACCGGAGGGGCCGAGCAGGGTCACAAAGGAGTTCTCCGGAACGGTCAGATTCAAATCGTCCAGCACCATTTCTCCGTCGAAGGACTTCGAGATGTGCTGCAAATCCACCAGTGTTGACATAGTTTGAATCTCCTCTCTATCTTAAAAGGACGGCGGGGCGCTGACGTAGAGTAGCGTGCAGCCGCTCTTTGAGCGGACATAGTGACTTTTTTCGGAGCGGTAGTAGAAGCTCTCGCCCTTTTTGACGCGGCGGGTCTCATTGCCGAGGTGCAGTTCCAGACTGCCGCTCAGCACATAGCCGAACTCCTCGCCGGAGTGGGGGGCATCTTCCGCCATACGACCGCCCGGTTCGAGGGTCAGCAGTATGGGCTCCATCATATTTTTTTGCGCGTTCGGAATGAGCCAGCAAATATGGTTTTTCAGCTCACTGTCCTGCTTTTCAAAATAGTCCGCCTTCCGGAACACCAGCTGCTCCGGTTCTTTTTCGCTGAAGAAGTCCGCGGGCGTAGTGCCGAGGCACTGCAGAATGTCCATCAGAGTCAGGATGGAGGGAGAAGTCAAATCGCGCTCCAACTGGGAGATGAAGCCCTTGGAGAGCTCCGCGCGGTCCGCCAGTTCTTCCTGCGTCAGATTGTTCAGGATGCGCAGACGCCTGATTTTTTCACCGATCTCCAAGAACAGCCTCCTTAAACTTATAGTTTAGTAAAAATAAACCACCGGTACGATTATACAGTTTTTGAAGGGGGTGTCAATAGAATTTTTGAGGGCCATGTGCTAGAATGAGCAGGAAGAAAAACAGCAGGGCATCCCTTGGTTTTGCGCGGGGCGCAGTGAGGAGAGAGCATGAAAAAATACGTGGCGTATGTGGGATCTTACTCCTATACGGGAAAGGCAAAAGGCATCACAATTTTCGATGTGGATACGGAGCGCGGCAGCTTTCATAAGCGCCAAGAGGTAGAGGTGGACAATGCCTCGGATGTGATTGCGTCGAGTGACGGGCGCATGCTCTACGCCGTGGAGGATTACGGCGTGGTTGCGTTCCGCATTCTGCCGGACGGCGGTCTGGTGCGCGTTTCGAGCCGAAAGGTGAACGGCATGCGGCCGCATCATATCTGCGTGGACCGGGAGGGCAAGTACCTCTACACCTCGGGCTATCACGACGGAAAGCTCACAATACTCCGCCTCGAGCCGGACGGAACCATAGGCTCCATCGTGGATGAGGTTTACCATAAGGGCCTCGGCTCGATTGCGGAGCGCGGCTCGAGAGCCCACATTACCTGCTCGAAGCCCACGCGCGACATGCGCTTTGTGATGGCAGCGGACCCCGGCATCGATCAGGTGAGCATCTACCGCTTTACCGGAAGACCGGGCGAAATTCGCCTGGTGGACGCGATTCGCACCGCGCGGCGTTCCTCGCCCTGCTTCTTTACCTTCTCGAAGGACAATCGCTTCCTCTATCTGCTCTACGATATGACGAACGCGATCGATGTATACAGCTATACGGTCTCCGAGGACAGGGGCATGCCGGAGTTCACCAAGATTCAGACGGTGTGCACCACGGGAGACGAGACACCGGGCGCTCTGAATGCGGCAACCTGCATGACATTTACGACGGATGACCGCTATATCTTTGTGGGCAATGCGGGCGATAACAGCGTGACCCTCTTTTCGCGCGACGCGGAGAGCGGTCTGCTGACAGCGGAGTTTAATCTTCCGATCAGCGGTGAGTACCCGAAGGACATCGCAATCTTCCCGGACGGGAAGCACATTGTGAGCGTAAACCACGAGAGCGGAACCCTCTCTTTCTTTAAGGTGGATTACGAGAAGAAGCTGCTCATCATGAGTACCAACGAGATCCCGGTGAGTCAGCCGAACCGCTGCATCATGGTGCCGGTCGGAGAGGAAGGGTAAATGGCGGGGAGTATATTCGGAACCTTGTTTCGCGTGAGCACCTTCGGAGAGTCGCACGGCACGGCGCTCGGCGCGGTGATCGACGGCTGCCCTGCGGGGCTTCCGCTCACGGCGGAGGAGATTCAGGCCTATTTAAACCGGAGAAAGCCCGGGCAGTCCGCGTTTACGACACCCCGTAAGGAGGCGGATGCCTGCGAAATTCTCTCCGGTGTTTTTGCGGGAAAAACCCTCGGCACGCCGATTGCGGTTCTGGTGCGGAATAAAGACCAGCACTCGGCGGACTATCAGGCCATTTGGGACTGCTACCGCCCGGGACACGCGGACTTCGGCTTCGATCAAAAATTCGGCTTTCGGGATCCGCGGGGCGGCGGCAGAAGCTCGGGGCGAGAGAGACCATAGGCCGGGTGATCGGCGGCGCGATCGCGGCGAAGCTGCTCGCGGAATTCGGCATTCGCGCCTTCGCCTATGTGAGCGCGGTCGGTGCAATCGAGGCAGCGACCTTTGACGAAGCGGTCTGTGCGGAAAATCCGCTCGGCATGCCGGATCCGGAAGCGGCTGCGCGGGCAGCTGAATACTTAAAAGAAGTGATGCGGAACAGGGATTCGCTCGGTGGCACGGTGAGCTGCCGCGTCACCGGGATGTTCCCGGGCCTCGGCGAGCCTGTTTTCGATAAGCTCGACGCAGAGCTCGCAAAGGCGGTCATGAGCATAGGCGCGGTGAAGGGCGTCGAGTTCGGCGACGGCTTCGGGGTGAGCACCCGGCGCGGCAGCGAAGATAACGATGCCTTCTGCCCGGGGCGGGGCGGCATCGAAAAAAAGAGCAATCACGCGGGCGGTATGCTCGGCGGCATCTCGGACGGCAGCGATATCCTGCTTAGGGCCGCCGTGAAGGCGACACCCTCCATCGGATCTCCGCAGGAGACCGTAAATAAAAACGGCGAGCCGGTGACCATCGAGATTCAGGGGCGGCACGACCCGACCATCATGCCGCGGGCTGCGGTCGTGGTCGAGTCCATGGTGAATCTGGTACTCGCGGATCTGCTTCTTCGAAACAGCGTGAGTACGGTCGAGAAACTGAAGCGGGCCGCCGGTCGCGCCTAAGGGAAACGCGGACGGAAGCAGGAAAGGCGTAAGCCTTACAAAAGAACTTGCGTAAGAGGGAGGTACCGGGACGGTACCTCTTTTCTTTCGCCAAAACGCCGAACAAAATTCCGCCAAAACGCCGAACGGAATTCCGCCAAAACTCCGAACGAAATGCCGCCAAGTCACCGAAAAGGTCGCGGAAGCGGGACTTGCAAATTCCGCGAAAAGCGGGCATGCTGTCAGAAAAGAAGCTTGAATCGGAGGTGGCTTATGCCCTTACACTTGGTCAGAAACGATATCACGAAGATGCGGGTGGATGCCGTTGTGAATGCCGCGAACAGCTCCCTCCTCGGCGGGGGCGGGGTGGACGGCTGCATCCACCGTGCGGCGGGGCCCGAGCTCCTTCAGGCTTGTAAGAACTTACACGGCTGCGAGACGGGGCAGGCAAAGATTACCGAGGGCTACCGCCTTCCCTGCAAGTATGTGATTCACGCGGTCGGGCCGCGCTGGCAGGGCGGAACGCAGGGGGAAGAGGAAAAACTGCGTTCCTGCTACCGGGCATCCCTGCAACTTGCGGCGGAATATCGGTGCGAGAGCGTGGCCTTCCCACTGATTTCCTCCGGTATCTACGGTTATCCGAAGGCGGAGGCGCTTCGCGTTGCGGTCGATGCGATTGCCGCCTTTCTCGAGACCGCAGAGCTCACGGTCTACCTGGTTATTTTTGACCGGGAGTCCTATGAAATCGGCGCGGAGCGCTTTTCGGAGATTGCGGTCTATATCGACGAGCACTATGTGGATGCACATACGGACAGCGCCGCGCGGCGCCTCGACCGGGAGCGGCTGTATGAAGCAAAGCGCTTGGAAGCGCCCCCCTGTGAGGCAAAATCTGTCTGCGAGCTCTCGCTGGAAGATACTTTGCGGGGCATGGGCGAGAGCTTTTCGGAAATGCTGCTCCGGAAAATCGACGAGTCCGGTATGACGGACGCACAGTGCTATAAAAAGGCAAACATAGACCGGAAGCACTTTTCGAAGATACGCTCCGATAAGCACTATCAGCCCTCGAAAGCCACGGCCATTGCCTTTGCGCTCGCGCTGGAACTGCCGCTTTCGGAACTCGAAGAACTCCTCGAAAAGGCGGGCTTTGCTCTCTCGCCCGCGAGCAAGTTTGACCTAATTGTGGAGTACTTTGTCGCGCGGGGTAAGTACAATGTCTTTGAAATCAACGAGGCTCTCTTTGCCTTTGACGAGAATCCGATCGGGGCGTGAGAACGGCGAATCAAATGTCGCCTGCGGGGCGACCCTTCCCGCTTTTAAAAGCGCTATGCTCTCCTTGTCAGTGAGACAAGTGTATCGGCTCTGTGAAACAAGCATATGGTATAGAGGTTGCGTTGGCGGACGCAACGGTTTCTGTGCAACAGAGCAGTCAAATGAAAACGGCGGGAGGAAAGCGCAATGAAGGAAAGTTTGACCGAAATCGTATTTATTCTGGATCGCAGCGGCTCCATGGGAGGCTTGGAAACAGATACTATAGGGGGCTTCAATGCCATGCTGGAGCGGCAGAAAAAGGCGGAGGGCGAGGCTCTGCTCTCGACTCTCTTATTCAGCAATGAGACCGAGGTGCTGCACGGCCGTGAAGATATCAAGCGGGTGGAGCCCCTCAGCCTTCAAGACTACCGTGTCGGCGGCAGTACCGCACTGCTCGATGCAATCGGCGGTGCGATACGGCACATCGGAGAGCTGCACCGCAGGGCAAGCGAGGACGAGAGACCGGCGCACACCCTCTTTGTGATCACCACGGACGGGCAGGAAAACGCGAGTCGCCGCTACGGCTATGCGGAAGTAAAGCGGCTCATAGAAGGGCAGAAGGAAAAGTACGGCTGGGAGTTTCTCTTTCTCGGTGCGAATATGGATGCTGTGGCAGCGGCAAGCCGCTTCGGCATAGGCGCGGACCGGGCGGTTCGCTACCACTGTGACAGCGCGGGCATTGCGCTGAATTACGAAGCGGTCGGAGAGGCCATACTCACGCTCAGAGAGAAATCGGCCCTTGACCGGAACTGGGGCGAGCGCATCCGGGAGGACTACCGAAAGCGCGAAAGAGACATAGTCGGATTTCACAATAAAAGGTTGACATAATTTTATAAAGACGGCATGATAGATGCGTGGCAGCGAAAGCAATGATGCTTAGAAACGGGCGGTTCGGAAAGCGCCCTGTGTGCGGTGCAACACGGAATGCGGAAGGACGAGAGGCAAAGCACTTAACGCTAACGCAGTGAAAGGCAAAGTACCGAACGATGCAGCGTCGAAAGTGAAAGAGCAAGATACGAAGTGCCGAACGCCACAGCACTGAGAGACGAAGCACGAAAGTTGAAGTCTAAGAGACAAAGCGCCAAACGACAGAGCTCGTGAGACAAAGCATGAAAGTTGAAGTGTAAGAGACAAAGCACAAGCGATAGAGTCACGAAACGCGAAGCACATAAAAAAGAGACACTGTCCCCGGGGGCTGTGTCTCTTTTGCTTCTTCGCGCAGTTCATTTGAGCGGCTTGATGCCGGGCCAGTAGCGGAACAGAACCTTTGCGACAATCTTGTCCCGGTAGACATAGTGATTTTTCCAGTAGCGCGCGTCCACCGAGCCGTTTCGGTTATCGCCCATGCAGAAGTAGGCGCCTGCGGGCACCTGAAACTCCTGTAACGCCGCGGGCTTCATGGGCTCTTTGATGTAGGATTCCTCGAGCGGCGTCTCGGAATCGTTTAAGTAGACATGGCCGTCCCGAATCGTGACCTTGTCGCCCGGCATGCCGATGATGCGCTTTACATAGAGGGTCTCCGGCTCATCCGGGCGTGGAAGATGATGATATCGCCGCGCTTCGGTGCTTCGAAGCAATAGGCGAGACGGGAGCCGATTACGCGATCGCCCGGCATGATGGTTGTAATCATGGAACCGGTGGGCACGCGCGCGTTGGCAATGACAAAGTTGTTCAGCACAAAGGCCAGGATGGCCGCGACAACAATAATCTGGAGCCAATCAAGCCACTCGGGGCGCGACTTTTTGCCCTCCCGCTTCGGTTCGGATTCTGTCATGGTAACTCCTTTCATAAGCAAAAACTGTGACGGCACCGGTCGGTGCCGTCACAGTTTGCATGTACTTTAGTGTATGCCTTTAATCCCCGGCCAGTAGCGGAACAGAACTTTCGCAAGTATTTTGTTTTTGTAGACATAGGGATTCTTCCAGTAGCGCGCATCCATGGACTCGTTGCGGTTATCGCCCATACAGAAGTAGGCGCCCTCCGGAACAGTGAAGCTCTTCGGGGATTCCGCGACCATGGGTTCCTTGATATAGCTCTCTTCGAGCGGAGTCTCGGAATCGTTCAGATAGACTTTGCCGTCTCGCACGGTGACCTTGTCGCCCGGCATGCCGATGATGCGCTTTACAAAGAGCACTTTTTCATCGTCCGGCCAGCGGAAGATGATTACATCGCCGCGCTTCGGTTCACCGAAGCGGTAGGAGAGGCGGGAGCCGATGACACGGTCGCCTGCCATGATGGTATTTTCCATGGACCCGGTGGGAACACGGGAATTTGCAATCAAAAAGTTGTTGAGGATAAAGGCAATGACTGCCGCGACCACAATAATCTGAACCCAGCTTAACAGTTCACGGAGCGCATTATTCTCTTGTTTCTTTCGTCTGAATCTTGCCACCTGACTCACCTCCGATTTCATTTGGTCATAACAGGGAACAGTATAGTCTATAGAAGGCGGAGAGTGCAAGGAATATTCGTTTCCGGCCGTCGCGCAGTGGCAAAAGCAGGCGTTGCTGTGATAAACTAAGGACATCAATGACAAGCAGGAGGGAGCTGCATGGAACGAGAGCTTTACGAGGTAATGGACTGGGCAGCGGTCGAGGAGATTGTTTACTCGGAGTCCGAAGACCCGCATGCCATTTTGGGACCGCATAAGACAGACAAGGGAATTCTCGTGCAGGCATTTTTCCCGGGACGGGAGAGCGCAGCGCTGGTATACGGAAAGACCAAAGTTCCCATGGAACAGGTCGATGAGAGCGGCTTTTTTTGCCTGTCTGATTCCCGGGGAAAAGGAAGCACCCCGCTATCGCTTTGTACTCACGGAAGAAGACGGAAGCGAGCTCGAGTGTGAGGATCCTTACCGCTTTATGCCGGAACTCCCGGAGGGGGAACTCCGGAAATATAAGGCCGGTGAGAGCACGGCGGCACAGAGCTTTTTGGGCGCACACGAGAAGAAGATGGGCGGTGTTTCCGGCATTCGCTTCGCGGTCTTTGCGCCGAATGCCATGCGCGTCTCGGTGGTCGGCGACTTCAACAACTGGGACGGCAGAGTACACGAGCTGCGCCGCATGGGCGACAGCGGTATTTTTGCGATTTTCCTGCCGGGTGTGGAAGCCGGTGCGCTTTATAAGTACGAGATCAAAACCTACGCGCGGGAAATTTTGCTCCGCGCGGATCCTTATGCGCGTGCGGTCGAGTCGGAAGGCGGCAGTGCTTCCGCGGTGGCGGCTGCGGAAACGCCCTTTGCCTGGGAGGATGAGGCCTATCTGGAAGAGCGCGCCCTGCGCTTCGGAAAACGCCCCGGCGAGCAGGCCATTAACATCTATGAACTGAATCTTGCGAGCTTTGCGGCGGGCGCTTCCTATGAGGAACTCGCGGAGTCCCTGCCCGCCTACCTCGGCAAGATGCACTACACACATGTGCTGCTCATGCCGCTGCTCGCGACCCGGGAGGAGGCGTCTCTCGGCTATTTGACGAGCGCGTATTTCACGCTCAGCACCAAGCTCGGCGCGGCCGCGGGCTTTCGTAAGCTTGTCAATGCGCTGCACAGTGCCGGCATCGGCGTACTCATGGACTGGAGCTGTGTACGCTTCCCGCGGGAAGAAGCGGGCCTCGACTATTTTGACGGAAGCACACTCTACGAAGAGAACGGCAGCGGAGATACGGCGGTGTTCCGCTTCGGTCGTGCGGAGGTGCAGTCCTTCCTCTTCTCGAATCTCTGCTTCCTCGCAAACGAATTTCACATTGACGGCGTCCGTGTAATCGATATGGCCTCGGCGCTCTGGTACCGGGCAAACGAGAATCGAAACTGCTACGGCGGCGGCGAGAACCTGGACGGTGCGTCCTTCCTGCGCCGTCTGAGCTTGATGGCGCATAAAAAGCTGCCGGGCTTCCTGTTAATCGCGGACGGCAGTGCCGAGTGGCCGCGCACCACAGAGCCAGTCAAGAACGACGGCCTCGGCTTTGACTTCCGCTGTAATCAAGGCTTTGCAGACGGCATGCTCTCTTACCTCGGCGCGGACGAGGCGGGAAAGAGCGAGCGCTACGGCGAGCTCTCCTATGCACAGCTCTACCAGTACTCGGAGCAGTATGTACTGCCGCTCTCGCACACGGCGCTCTCCGAGCGGCAGCCCACCCTCATGGGACGGCTCGGCTATCTGCCGTTTGAGGAGAGAATTGCGTTGCTCCGCGCCTTCTTCGGCTTCGTGACGGCGCATCCGGGGAAGAAGTTACTCTTTGCCGGTCAGGAATTCGGCATGCTTGAGCCCTTACAGCTTGGCGGCGAACTGGACTTCTCGCTGCTTGACTTCCCCTCGCACCGGGAACTTCAGGCTTGCTCCGAGGCGCTGAACGCTTTTTACTTAGAGCATCCGGCGCTCTACGAGGGAGACGGAGACACCGAGGGCTTTACCTTCTTAAACTGCCACTCCTACGAGGAGAATGTGGTGGTGTTCCTTCGGCGCGCGGCTTCCGAGGATCTCCTGGTTGCGGTTAACTTCTCGGGCACGAGCTATCCGCGCTTTAATCTGGGAGTCCCCTATGCGGGCAGCTATAAGGAGATATTCACGACCGACGAGGAGCGCTTCGGCGGCAGCGGACTTTTGAACCCGCGCGCGCTGCCGGCTCGCGCGATGGAGGTCGATGATAAGGACTTAGGCATAGGCATTCGTTTGCCCGCGTACAGCGCACTCTTCTTTGCCTGCAAGAAGCGAGAGCCGGAGAAGAAAGTGACGCCGCGCGCGGAAGCGGAAAAGACCGGGGAGACCAAGGAAAAGCAGAAGCCGGAGAGCCTTCTTGAGAAGGCGGCGGATGCTGCCGGAAAAAAGGCGGCAGGGGTCGCCGGAAAAGCCGCTGACGTTGCGGGGAAAGCAAAAAATGCGGCGGGGAAAGCAAAGGATGCGGCCGGCAGAAAGGCCGCGGGCGTTGCCGAAAAGGCTGCGGATGTCGCGGGCGCAGCGAAGAAGCGGATTGACCGCGCAATGGGAATGGAGAATAAGAAATGAAACGTGCAGCCGGAATTTTGCTCCCGGTATTCAGTCTTCCGGGCGACTTTGGAATCGGTTCCTTCTCAATCGAAGCCTACCGATGGATTGACTGCCTGAAGGAGGCGGGACAGAGCTATTGGCAGATTTTGCCGCTCGGGCCCACCGGATACGGCGATTCGCCCTATCAGTCCTTCTCCAGTTTTGCGGGCAATCCGTATTTTATCGATTTGGAGGAACTCAAAGCGCTGGGTCTGCTCACCGAGGAGGAACTTTCCGGCGAGCGTCACTGCGGTGACGAGGGGAAAATAGACTACGGTCATATCTATGAGTCGCGTGAGAAGCTGTTGCGCCTTGCGCACCGGCGTTTTCGCGAGAGCCTGAACGGAAGCGAGAGTGTGGGCGAGGATGCCGTGCGTCGCACCAAGGACAGAGCAACGTATCAGGCGGCGGTGGCGGCCTTGCACCCGGAGACACGCGAATACTGCCTCTATCGCGCCGTCAAAGACTCCCAGGGCGGTAAGAGCTATCTCGAGTGGGAAGCGCCGCTTAAAGGACGCGACAGCGCTGCGCTCCGCAGCTTTACGGCGAGCCACGAGGCGGAGATTGACTATTACGCCTGGACGCAGGTTTTGTTCCACGAGCAGTGGAGCCGTTTAAAAGAGTATGCGGCCGCTCACGGCATTACGATAATCGGAGATCTCCCGATTTATGTGGCGCCGGATTCCGCGGATGCCTGGGCGCATCCCGAGCTCTTTCAGCTCGACGAAGAGGGCAAGCCGGAAGCGGTGGCAGGCTGCCCGCCGGATTATTTCTCGCCGGACGGACAGCTCTGGGGAAATCCGCTCTATGACTGGGACTATCACAAGAGAAGCGGCTATGCCTGGTGGGCACAGCGCATGGAATACAGTCTCTCGATTTACGACTGCATCCGCATGGATCACTTCCGCGGCTTCGACGAGTACTTTGCGATTCCGGCGGGCAAACCGGCCAAGGATGGAAGTTGGAAACCGGGCCCCGGTGTCGGGCTCTTCAAGGCAATCGCCAAGGAGCTCGGAAAGCCCCTGCCCATCATTGCGGAGGACTTGGGCTTCATGACGGAGAGTGTCATTCAAATGGTGAAGGAGAGCGGCTTCCCGCCCATGAAGGTACTGGAATTTGCCTATGATTCCGACAGCCGAAATCTCTACCTGCCGCACCGCTATGAGAGAAACTGCGTCGCCTACACCGGAACGCACGACAACGAGCCGATCATGGGCTGGATACGCAAGCAAAATGAGGCGGTGCGTCTCCGCATGCTGCGCTATCAGGGCTCGGAGCACACGCCGGAGAGCGATCTCTACTGGGACTGCATTCGCACCGTGCTCGCGAGTGTCGCGGACACGGTCATCATCCCGATGTGGGATTACCTTGGCTTAGGCAACGAGGCGCGCATCAATGTGCCGAGTACGGCGGGCGGAAACTGGCAGTGGCGCATGCCGAAGAACGGTTTTACCGAGCACTTAATCTGGCACTGCCGCATGCTCGCGGAGATTTACGACAGAGAGCCTGAGCCCCTTCCCGTACCGGCAGAGCTCGAAGCCGCGCTGGCCGAAGCACAGGCGGCAAAGGAGAGCGAAGAGCCTGCATCCCTTGAAGCTGCGGGAGAAGCGGACAGAGGGAAAAACGATACGTCGAACGCGGAAGCTTAAGTTTACATAAAGCTGCTTTTCCTGCGCTTACGGTGCGCACGCTCGCAGCGACAGCGCCGAAAAACAAAAGAACCTACACAAAAATCCCTGCTTTGCCGCAATCGGCAGAGCAGGGATTTTTCTGATTTCTATTCGGCGGTGAAAGCCGTCAGTGCACACCCGGGCGGGGAATTACCTGGCCGTCGCTGCCGGGACTGTCCAGTCCGGCGCCGGGGCCCTTGGTCTCAGCCGCGGAAGTGTGGAGCTGTCCGCCGGGGCCGTTTACATTGGCGTTCGGCGCACTGACGGTAGGTGCCGGTTCCGCGACCGTGGTCTCGGCGTGCGTGCGGCGAGCGGTCGTCTCCTGCGGGGGGCTTTCGCTTGCCGTCGTGGTTTCGCGGGTATGTTCGCGCGTATATTCGCGGGGATTAACACCCGGACCGCCGTTTACCCCGGTCACACCGGTGGCCGCCGTGACGTGGGCGGAGGTCTCGTAGTTCTCAAGACTCTCGATTTCTTCCGAACTCTCTTCGACGGAGCTGGTCTCGCTCGGGAGTTCATCGTCCTCAATCACGCGGTTTGCGTTCGGGTCCGCCACGGAGGTGCCATGTGCACTCTCATAGGCGCTCCGCGCGCTGCTGTCAATCGCGGTGTTAAAGAGGTCCTTCTCGCCGGTGTTGTAGTCGACGCGTTCGCCGGTGGAACTCTTGAAGTAGGCAAGTTCCACTGTATCCGGGCGAACCCAATCCTTTTCCGGCAGATCTTCGTGGATGTCGGTCATGACATTCTTCCAGATTCTTCCGGAGACGGTCGCGCCGTAGATGCCGGGCATGGCGCGCGGCGTATCGTAGCCGACCCAGACCGCGGCGGTGTAATAGCGGGTGTAGCCGCAGAACCATGTGTCCTTTGAGTCGTTTGCGGTACCGGTCTTACCGGCTGCCTGCTGTCCGTCAATGTCCAGGCCGCGGCCGGTGCCGTAGGACTTGTCCATGGTGCCCTTTAAGATATCCGTGATCATGTAGGCCGTGCCCTCGGTGTAGACCTGGGTCTGCCTGGTTGTGATCGGAATCACTTCCTGCTCGGTTCGCTCGTAAATCACGGAGCGGAGGCAGGTTTTGTCGTCGTAGACACCCATGTTGGCGAGGGTCGAAAAGCCCTTGGCCATATCGACCACGCGAGTGCCGTAGGTGAAGCCGCCGATCGAGACCGCGGCTGCGGTGCTGTCCTGCCAGGTGAGGGGGAGGAGAACTCCATCTTGCCGAGGTAGGAGAGACCGGTTTTTACATCAATCTTCTGGAGCAGCTGCCAAGCCACCGTATTGAGTGAGCGGTTCAGCGCCTCGCGCAGCGTGACGGAGCCGCGGTAGCCTCCGCCGGAATTCTTCGGGCCGCCAGCAAACTCGTGGTCTTCGATGACGTAGGAAGGATAGAAGTATCCGGTCTCAAAGGCGGGCGCGTAGTCGAGCAGGGGCTTGATCGTGGAACCCGGCTGACGGCGCGCAAGGAAGCCGCGGTTGTAGGCATCGTCCGTGCCGCGACCGCCGACAATTGCGACCACGGCATTGCTCGTGTTGTCGATGATGACACCGGCACCCTGCAACGCGTACTTGCCGTTCTCCTGCTTTTCGTCGGAGCGGTCATCGAGCGTATCGTCGATGCGCTTCTGGAGCTTGCGCTGAATGTCGGAGTCTATGGTCGTGTAAATCTTATAGCCGCCTGCGCGAATTTTCTCGCTCTTATCACCGTAGAGCTCACGGTACTCGGCCTGATACTTCTCGTACTCGTCCTTGTTCTTGAAGGTGTACTTGAACTTGAAGCCGTCGTTCTTCATGAGCTGCAGCGCCGTACAGTAGATGGCGTAGCTGGTCTGGTAGTTCTCCGTCGACGCCGCCGTGACGGTCTGCGGTGCGATTTCAAGCGGTTTATCCTGATATTCCTTGAGCTCTTCCGCGGTAATCTCGCCCTGTTTGTAGAGGCTGTTCAGGACCTCGTTTCGCTTGCGGAGAGAGTTCTTCGGGTGGTTAATCGGCTCATAACTCGCGGGGCGGTTGCTGATGCCCACCAGGACCGCGGCCTCCCAAGGCTCCAGATCCTTTGCGCTCTTGTCAAAGTAGTAGCGGCTCGCGGCCTCCACGCCGTAACAGCCGTGGGCGTAGTAATTGCCGTTACAGTAGAACTCCATGATTTTCTTTGCCGAATTTCTTTTCGAGCTGCGGCGCAAGCAAAATTTCGGTAATCTTACGCTTGAGCGAGCGCTCCTGCGTGAGATAGGTGTTCTTGATGACCTGCTGGGTGATGGTGGAGCCGCCCTGGGTCACGCGGCGGTGTTTCACATAGGAGACGCCGGCGCGGAGTATGGCCATCCAGTCCCAGCCGTGGTGAGAGTAAAAGCGCCTGTCCTCCTGGGCGATGTAGGCCTTTTTAATCCAGGGGCTTATGTCATCGGTGCTCACATAGACATAGCGATGTCCTGAGCTGATGACGCCGATCTGCTTGTCGTCCTTGTCGAAGATCTCCGTGTCCGTCACGAGGCGGAAATCGTCCTCTGACATGTGCTGGTAGGTCTCGTAGGCGTGTTGCTGAATGGACTGGAGATCCGGGAAGACCTTGAAGAAGACAAAGCCGACCGCAGCGAAGATAAGTATCATGAGGCCAAGCAGGATACTCTTCAGGACGCGGACTACAATATGGGCTTTCTTCTTGCGTTTTCGTGACTTAAGTGCCATGTGTTTACCTCTCTGTGCGCTCACTCCGTGAGTGCGGCATACGAAAAGCGTATCATTTTGCCGAGCACCTCGGTGCTGAGTTCTACCTGATAGCCGCGCTTTCCGGCAGAGAGGATGATGTGCTCGAACTTCTCTGCGCTCTCATCGACGACGGTCGGGAAGAACTTTTTCATTCCGATCGGCGAGCAACCGCCGTGTACATAGCCCGTGAGCGGGAGCAGTTCCCGTTGCGGAAGCATAGCGACGGATTTTTCGCCGACTGCCTTGGCGGCACTTTTCAGGGAGAGTGAAGCGGGGCCCGGAATGACGAAGACATAGTGTTGACCGGATTTTCCGACCGTGACCAGCGTTTTAAACACCTGAGCCGGATTCTGGCCGAGATATGCGGCGACCTCCTCAGCGCTGACAGCCTCCTCCGGCGGGTAAGTATGTTCGACATAAGCGAGCTTTTTGCCGTCTAAAAGGCGGCACACATTGGTTTTTTCATTGTTTTTTGACATACGTTTACTATAGCACAGGCCCTGTTCCTTGTATAGAAGTGCAAAATGCCGGAATGACGGCATGGCGTTCCTATGCTATAATCGTAACTACATATCTGCATTTATATGAAAGGAGGAGGGATGAAAGAGGAAAGAAAAGCGCAGGAAATTGCGGAATTATCTCAGATGGCCCATATTTCCCGCCGTGCTTTCCATACTGATGGCGGTTCTGATTTGCGTCGCAAACTGGGAGACCGGCCTGCTGGTATTTCTCCTGGCCCTGATTTGCGGCGGTATTTGCTTAAGGCTCTATGCCGTCTCCGGCGCGGAGATAAACCGCGCGATGATCGGCTTTTCCGCGGCAACGGACAGTATGCAGGCGCGGCTTGCCGAAAATCTGGACCTCTGCTATGCGCTGCTGGATCGCAGCGGTGCTTTTTCGTATCAGAATACGGCGATGACGGCTTTGCTCGCGGCACAACATAAAAATCCCCGCCGACTGGATGAGCTGTTTCCGGAACTCAATCCGGAAGAGCTCGCGAAAATTACGGAGAGCGCGGACTACCATTTAAGCCTCGGTGAACTTCGGCTCCGCGTGCGGCTGGTGCGGGAGAAACTCGGCAATGACAAGGTCTTTGCACTATATTTCTACGATGAGACCGCACTCCTTAAACTTCGCGAGGAGGAGGAGAGCCGGCGACTCACGGCCGGACTTTTGTACCTCGACAACTACGAGGAGGCCATGGAGAGCGTCGACGATGTGCGTAGGCCTCTGCTCACGGCCATGATAGACCGGAAGATTGTCCGCTACTTTGACGGCATGCAGGCCATCATGAAGAAACTCGAGAAAGACAAGTATTTCTTCGTGATCGAGCGGCGCTATCTCATGGAGCTCTACGAAACCCAGTTTGATATCCTGGAACAGGTTAAGACCGTGAACATCGGCAACGAGATGCGTATCACGCTCTCCATCGGCATCGGTGACGGCGGCGGCACCTACGCGCAGTGCTATGACTTTGCGCGCCAGGCCATCGATATGGCGCTGGGACGCGGCGGCGATCAGGCCGTTGTGAAAGACGGAGAGAACATTCACTACTTCGGCGGCAAGACGAACTCGAAGGAAAAGACCACCCGCGTCAAGGCGCGAGTCAAAGCCCATGCCTTCCGCGAACTCATCGAGAATAAGGATAGGCTCCTCATCATGGGGCACAAGCTCATGGACATCGATTCGCTCGGTGCGGCGGTCGGTATTTGGCGCATCGCGGCGACCATGGGGAAAGAGGCGCACATTGTCTCTTCCGCAGTCAACAATGCGATACGGCCCATGCTGGCGCGCTTCCAAAACGGCGACTACCCGGAGGATATGTTCATTCCGGAGGAGAAGGCCCTGCAGCTACTGGATGAGGGTACCGTCCTTGTGGTCGTGGACACGAACCGTCCTTCCATGGTCGAAGGCCCGAGACTTTTGGATGCCGCAAAGACCATCGTGGTGCTGGACCACCACAGACAGAGCCAGGATTCCATCCGGAATGCCCAGCTCTCCTATGTCGAAACCTATGCCTCCAGCGCCTGCGAGATGGTCGCGGAGGTCGTGCAGTACATTTCGGATGAGGTCAAGATACGGGCGGTCGAGGCGGATGCCATGTACGCCGGCATCGTGATCGATACCCACAATTTCCAGAATCAGACCGGTGTGCGCACCTTTGAGGCGGCGGCCTTCCTTCGGCGTAACGGCGCCGATGTGACGCGCGTCCGCAAGTTGTTCCGCGAGAAGCTGGATGACTACCGCGCAAAGAGCGAGGCCATTCACAATGCGGAGATTTACCGCGAGCACTTTGCGCTGAGCTTTTGCGATGCGGAGGGTCTGGAAAGCCCGACCGTGGTCGGCGCGCAGGCGGCAAACGATCTGCTCGACGTAATCGGCGTGAAGGCGAGTGTTGTGGCGACCACCTTCCGCGAGAAGGTGTTCCTCTCGGCGCGCGCCATTGACGAGGTCAATGTGCAGGTCATGATGGAGAAGCTCGGCGGCGGCGGTCACAGAACCATAGCCGGTGCCCAGCTCGCCAATATCACGCAGGAAGAAGCGATGGACCAAGTCAAACAGGTCATCGATGAGATGCTTTTGAAAGGAGAAATCTAATGAAGGTTGTTTTACTGCAGGATGTGAAGTCGCTCGGCAAGGCCGGCGATTTGGTGGAGGTCTCTGAGGGTTACGCAAGAAACTTTCTGCTGCCGAAGAAGCTCGGCGCAGCGGCGACGGCGGAGAATCTGAACAGCCTCAAGTTAAAGAAGGCGAATGAGGCAAAGATCGCCGCAGAGCAGCTCGCGGAGGCAAAGGCACTCGCGGCAAAAATCGAGGCGGGCGCGGTGACCGTGTACATCAAGGGCGGCGAGAACGGAAAGACCTACGGCTCCGTCTCGACCAAGGAGCTCGCGGAGGCGGTGAAGGAGCAGCTGGGCCTGGAGCTCGACAAGAAGAAGATAGCGCTCGCGGAGCCCCTCAAGAACTTCGGAAGCTATGAGACCGTGGTCAAGTTGCACCGCGAAGTACAGGCGAAGCTCAAGGTCACTGTGGCGGAAGAAAAATGACCGACGATGTCCAAAATGTCCTAAAGCGCGTGATGCCGCACAGCGAGGAGGGAGAGCGCTCCATCCTCGGTGCGGTTTTCGTGGACCAGGGAAGTCTTGCCGTCGCGCTGGAGCACTGCAGCGCGGCGGATTTTTATTCCCGCCCCTACGGCACGGTTTTTGCCTGCATGGCGGAACTCTTCAACGAGGGCAAGCCCGTCGACATTTTGACGGTGCAGGAAAAGCTGAAGACCAAGGAAGTACCGCCGGATGTGCAGAGCCTCGACTTTCTGCGCGAGATTGCGCAGAGTGAGGCGACCGCCGCCAACATACGGGAATACGCAAAGATAGTCCGCGCCAAGGCAGTCAAGCGGAAGTTGATTCAGGCGAGCGAGGAAATCGCGAACAGCTGCTACGCGGACAGTCAGGAAGTGGAGGATCTTCTGCAGGAAACCGAGGACAAGATGTTCCGCATTCTCCAACAGCGCAGTGCGGCCGAGTTTACGCCGATTGATGAGATTACCCTGAATGTCCTCAACCGGATTCAGACCGCCTATCAGAACGGCGCGGAGGTGACCGGCATTTCTACCGGTTTTATAGACCTCGACCGGAAGTTAAGCGGTCTGCAGCCCTCCGATCTCGTGCTGATTGCGGCACGTCCCTCCATGGGTAAGACGGCCTTCGTGCTGAATATCGTGGAGCACGCCGCGGTGCGAAACGGGCTCTCCTGCATGATATTCTCGCTCGAGATGAGCAAGGAACAGCTGGTCAACCGTATCCTCTCGATGGAATCCAGTGTCGACGCGCAGAAAATGCGGAACGGCGATCTCTCGAGCAGTGATTTCGGCAACATCATAGAGGCGGCCGCACGCATTGCCGAGAGCAAAAATCTGGTGATCGATGACACGGCGGGCATCGGCATCGGCGAGCTTCGGAGTAAGTGCCGCAAGCAGAAACTCGAGCACGGGGTGGATCTCGTGATTATCGACTACCTGCAGCTCATGAGCGGCAGCGGAAAGTCCGGCGAGAACCGCCAGCAGGAAATCTCCGACATCTCCCGCAACTTAAAGGCCCTGGCCCGCGAGCTGCAGGCACCTGTCGTTGCGCTCTCGCAGCTCTCCCGCGCGGTGGAGCAGCGCCCGGACCACAGACCCATGCTCTCGGACCTCCGAGAGTCCGGCGCCATCGAGCAGGACGCGGATGTGGTGATGTTCCTGTACCGCGACGACTACTACAACAAGGACACGGAACACCCGAACGAGGCCGAGGTCATCATCGCAAAGCAGCGTAACGGCCCCATCGGCACGGTGAGCCTGGTCTGGAAGCCGGATACCACGCGCTTTGTCAATATGGCGCGCTGAGTCGCGAATTCTAAAAACGCCCGTTCTTTCCGAATCATCGGTAAGAACGGGCGTTTCCAACTCTTTTCGTCCCATGAGGCAACGTAGATGCAAAAAGCTCCGGGCATAAGCCCGGAGCTTTTTAACTGTGATTTAAGCCTCAGCGATTGCGCCGACAGGACATACTGCCTCGCAAGCACCGCAATCGATGCAACCAGCCTCGTCGATCACATACTGGGTGTCTCCCTGGGAGATCACACCGACGGGACATTCACCGGCGCAGCTGCCACAGCTGACGCAAGCATCAGAAATTCTGCGTGCCATAATTACTTCCTCCTTGATTCATCTAAGACGACAGCATCTTTGCTGTTTCCCATATCTTAAACGAAACAAGGACTAAATTCAAGCGCGGAACACTGTGAAACTTGCACTTTTAGGGGTACACGATGAACTATTTGTTGTGATTAACTAACAATACTTAAGGCTGCCTATCAGAGCTCTGCGAGCGAATTCAGCACGTCCTTTGCGACGACGCTGCGATAGTGCTCCGCAAAGTATGCGGCGCGGCCTGTCGTCAGGAAAAGCGGCTCGGCGTACTCGCTCAGACGGTTACAGAGCGCCGCAAAGAGCGCGGGCGTCTCGGTTTCGGCCTTGACGGTCAGAATATAGTAGCCGCTCTTCGGATCCCGGTAGAGGGCCTCGCTCGCAATTTCCGGTGTGCTGCGTACCGCATGCGCGGCCGCAATCACGGCATTCAAGTTCGGAAAGCGAAAGCCGCGGATATGCGCCTCCGGCGCGGCGGTTTTGTTCTCGTTCGTCATAGTCTCACTGCCGTACGGCGGCGGGTAAGGCGGAACGGCCCCCTTATTCTCGAGTTCCTGTAAGAGGTCCTCGATGCCGTGGCGTTCGTCGTAGTCTCCGTCGAGCGGCGGTACAAGCGCGAAAAACGCGCATCCAATTCCTCCGGATCATCTACTTTTGTAATCAATACCTGAATGCTGTCATCCGAGAGCGGTATGGACTCTACGCGGAGCGGCATGTTATCGACTTCAAAGCCCAATTCAGAGGAAGCCCGTTGCATCATCTCCCGAAGAAGCTGTCGTGCTTTCTGGCTGCCGTAGGCGAGCTCACCGAGCTCCATGTTGCGCTCAATCAAGTCAAAACCGGACAGGGTGCAGCTGATCTGGTATTCGCTGACGCGTTCTAGTTTCAAGGACTTCACCTCCTTCTGTTTTGTTAATGCATAATACAACGGAATTGCTGCTTTGGCAATTGAAGAATATGTGTCCTGTTGTTATACTGAACTCGGATGGAGAACAGGAGGATGGTCTTGAATCTTGTCCCCCAAGACAGATGTTTCACTTCTCAACCGGCGGCGTTCTTGCTGCCGCACTGCGCGCGCATCCGCGCGGTGTATTTCCAGAAAAATGCAATTTCAATCCGGAGCTGTCCGGCGCTTTTTGTTCGCGCGAAGTAAGCCATCCGTCTCGCGCGGCAGAGGGCGGCAACCCGCGGAATTCGCAATTCCGACTCAATGTCACGGAGCATGGGTCAATATCTGTGTGCTGCCGAGCCTGCAAGTTTGCAGCACGGCGACAGTGCGCTTGTCACGGAGCGCACTGTCGCTTTTTTGTTTGTCTTAACACACAGCACATTGTTTTATGATATACTGTTTCGGAATTATTTTTGTTTCTCTTCCTAATTAAATGAGATTGCAAGCGTATTTTTGCGCATAGAGGAGGATTATCTTGGAAGAAAAAGAAAAGCTGAAGGAGACGGAGCCGGTAAAGCGTGTGAGCGAGAGCCGCAGGCGGAGCCGGAAGCGGGGCGGGAAGCTGCCTTTTTTACCTCTTCTTCTTGTCTTGTTACTCGGCGCGCTGATTTTTGTGCTTTGGTATCAGCGCTTCGGGCCGAGCCGCGTGCACATCGGCGAGGCAGAGCTCTTCGGTGCTTCGGGGGATGAAGTCGCCGTAATCTACAACTATGAACTCCAAAAAGAGAAGGCCGAGATGCAGAACGGCAGTGTCTACCTGCCCCTGACCCTTGTGAAGCGGGAGATGAATCAGCGCTTCTACTGGGATCGAGACGAAAAGCTGATTGTCTATGCGGCACCGACGGGGGTTCGGAAGTTTACGGCCGAGGAAAAAGATACCGAGGGCAAGGCGCTCTTTTACACGGAGAATCAGGAACTCTATCTCTCCCTGCCCTTGCTCCGTGAGTTTACGGATGTCCGTGTCGAGAGCTATTTGGACGGCAACGTGAAGCGCGTTTTCATTGCGCCCTCTCCGGAGAGCGACGAAGTGCGGGCGGCAAAGCATAAGCTTGCCCTGAGAAGCAGAGCGAGCGTGCGCGGCAGCATTGTCACCGAAGTGCAGAAAAACGAGGCGCTCCGGGTCATTCCGGATCACGAAGGCGCGACGACGGATACGACACGGTGGACCCGCGTGAAGACCGAGAGCGGTTTTACCGGCTACGTGCAGCTTAAAAATCTCCGCGCGGCCGAAAATGTCCCTTATTCGAGTAACTTCACCAAGCAGGAGTACCCGAGCCTTTCTCTCGGCGAAAAGGTACTTCTCGGCTTTCACCTGGTCTCCAACCAGCCAGCCAATAAGGGCCTCGGCACGCTCGTGCAAAATGCAAGCGGGATGAACGTCGTTGTGCCGACCTGGTTTTCCCTCCGCGGCAATGAGGGCGATTACCAGAACTTTGCGGATCGCGCCTATGTCGAAGAGGCGCATGAGAAGGGGCTCAAGGTGTTTGCCCTTCTCGATAACTTTGATAAGACGGTCACAACGGGCGAGCTACTCAAAAAGACCTCGGTGCGCGAAAAGCTGATACAGTCCCTGATTTCGGACGCGGATCTCTACGGTTACGACGGCATCAATGTGGACCTTGAGCTCATCAAAGAGGAGGCCATAGAGCAGTATCTCGAGTTTATCCGAGAACTTTCGCTTGCCTGCCATGAAAGCAACTGTATTTGACGGTGGATGTGCCGAATCCCGCGAGCTTTAACCTCTATTACGACAGAAAGGAGCTCGGGGTTTTCTGTGACTATGTGATCAACATGGGCTACGATGAGCACACAAAGGGAGATGAGCCCGGCAGCACGGCGTCGCTCGGCTTTGTGACAACGGGACTCGATATGAGTCTCGCGGAAGTGCCCGCGGAGAAATTAATTCAGGCCGTGCCCTTCTACACGCGGCTCTGGACCGAGGATAAAAACGGTAAGGTGAGCAGCGAGGCGCTCGGCATGAAGGGGGCAAAGGAGTGGGTCGATAAAAACCAGGTCGGTCTCAATTACGACGAGACACTCGGGCAGAACTACGGACAGCGCTCCAACAACGGGAGCCTGCAGCTGATTTGGATGGAAGACGCAAAGTCCATGCAGACCAGAATGGATGTTATAAAAAGCAAAGCGATTGCGGGTGTCGCGGTATGGCGCCTGGGACTTGAAACAGACGATGTATGGGAGATCATCAAGCAATGAGCGGAAATTTAGGACAGAAAATTGCGGAAAATTTGATTTTTGTCGGAGAGTTTTTATTGGTCGTGTTTCTCTGCTTCTTTGTCGCCTACGTGATTGAGAAGCGCGTTCAGCAGCGGCAGCGGCAGAGAGAGCGCATTCTGAATACGAGAAAGATGGCCATGATAGGCCTCTTCTCGGCGGTGGCGGCCGTACTCATGATGTTTGAGGTGCCGGTGCCCTTTGCTCCGCCCTTTTATAAAATAGACCTCTCGGAGCTCCCGATTTTAATTTTGAGCTTTGCCTACGGTCCGGTTGCGGGCGTGATGGCGGAGTTTGTGAAGATCTTGCTAAAGCTTGTGTTTAAGTCCACCTCGACCGCCTTTGTCGGCGAGCTCGCAAACTTTGCGGTTGGCTGTGCGCTGGTGCTTCCGGCAGGTATCTTTTATCTCGAAAAGAAGACAAAGCGCCAGGCTTTTGTGGCCTGCGCACTCGGAGTGATTTGCATGACAGTCTTCGGTTCCTTCTTCAATGCGGTCTATCTGCTCCCGAAGTTTGCGGAGCTCTACGGCATGCCGCTTGACACCATAGTGCAGATGGGAAGCAAGGTGAACCCGCGCATTGTGAGCGTTGAGACTATGGCGCTCTATGCGGTTGCCCCGCTGAACTTCTTAAAGGGCGGCATTGATATGCTGCTGACCGTATTGCTCTACAAGCGCTTAAGCCATGTGCTGAAAGAGCAGGAAGGACGGCGCTGAGCATGGAGACAGCATACGGCCTGCTCACGGGGACGGAAGAAGAGCGGCAGCGTGCGCTCACGGAAGCGGCCCGGATACTGCGCGCCGGCGGTCTGGTCGCCTTCCCGACGGAGACGGTCTACGGGCTCGGCGGCAATGCGCTGAGCCCTGCGGCGGCGGAGAAGATTTACGCGGCAAAGGGACGGCCGAGCGATAACCCGCTGATTGTCCACATTGCCCGCACGGAGGAGCTTGCGCCGCTCGCGGCGGAAATCCCGGATGCGGTTTATCACCTCGCGGAAGCCTTCTGGCCGGGGCCGCTCACCATGATTGTCAAAAAGAGCGAGCGCGTGCCGCGGGAGACCAGCGGCGGTCTGGATACCGTTGCCGTGCGTCTGCCGGGCGATGCAAACGCAAGGGCGCTCATCGAGGCCGCGGGGCTGCCGATTGCGGCGCCTTCGGCGAACACCTCGGGGCGTCCCAGCCCGACCGAAGCGCGTCATGTCGCGGAAGATCTCGGCGGCAAAATAGACATGATACTGGACGGCGGTGCGGTCGCGGTGGGGCTCGAGTCGACCATTGTGGATTTGAGCGGCAGCGTGCCGACCTTGCTTCGCCCGGGTGCAATCACGGTTGAAATGCTGGAAGAAGTGCTGGGAGAAGTGCAGCTGGACCCGGTGCTCAAAAAGCCGCTCTCCCCCGGGCATGCACCCCAAGGCGCCCGGCATGAAGTACCGCCACTACGCCCCGCAGGCCGAGATGTATCTGGTCGACGGCGCACCGGAGGCTGTTATACGTCTTGTCAACAAAAGGGCGGCAAACGCAAAGGAACGCGGCGAAAGGGTCGGTGTGCTCGCGGCAAGCGAGACAGCCGGCGCGTATTGCGCGGATGCGGTCTTTCCGCTCGGACAGCGAGAGCGGCCGGAGGAGATTGCCCACAACCTCTTTGCGGCGCTCCGCGAAATGGACACGCAGGGGGTAAAACGTATTTACGCCGAGGCCTTTCCGGAGAGCGGCGTGGGGCTTGCAATCATGAACCGCATGAACAAGGCGGCAGGACATCATTGGCTGCACGCCGGAGAGGAGAGCGAATGACAGAGAAGCGCAAGGACTATATCAGCTGGGACGAGTACTTTATGGGGGTTGCCTACCTCTCGGCACTCCGCTCGAAGGATCCGAATACCCAGGTCGGGGCCTGCATCGTGAGCGATGACAACAAGATACTCTCGATGGGTTATAACGGTTTTCCGCGCGGCTGCTCGGACGATGAATTCCCCTGGGGAAAGGAGCACGAGCAGGACGACCCCTATCAGGCAAAGTATTTTTATGCGACGCACAGTGAGTTAAATGCAATCCTGAATTACCGCGGCGGCTCGCTCGAGGGGAGCAAGCTCTATGTGACGCTCTTCCCCTGCAACGAGTGCGCCAAGGCGATTATCCAGTGCGGCATACGGACTTTGATTTACGGCGAGGACAAGTACGGCGATACCGCGGCTGTCCGCGCGAGCAAGCGCATGTTGAACGCGGCCGGGGTTCGCTACTACCAGTACGGGAAAACCGGGCGGCAGCTCAAAATTTTTGTCTGACTTTTCTCTTGCGGAAGGCCGGGGGAGAGACTATAGTAAAATGAAAATTCAGCGGTGCTTACCGCAGAAACGGGGTATAAGAAGATGAAAGATAAACGTCGTCGTGTGTTGGCCATTATTGTTTCGGTGATTCTCTGCCTGTCCATGGTGCTCGGTATGGCGGCAGCCGGTCTCAGCGCCTTCTTGCATTGAGTCGGGCGTATCCGGAAATTGTCGCGGCTTTCTCCGCGGGAAACCTTGAAACGGAGCGCCTTTCAGAAGAATGCGGGGCGGAAAAAGGAATAAATGTTCGACTCTCGGAGGCTGCGATTTCGCAGTGTAAGAGCGAGCGGAAAGCGCGGGAGGAAGCCCGTCGCATCGCGGAAAACGCTTGCGGGGTGTCCGTTTGCCTGCCCTACGGGAGAGGCGGCATCCTTGCCGCGCTCTACCTCGCCGCGGTCCGGAGAAAGTCGGGCCTGGAAATCTGCCTGCGGGATGTGCCGATTTTACCCGAGACCGTAGCGCTTTCGGAGGCGCTCGGCAAGAACCCCTATCGCATGGATACGGAGGCCCTGCTCTTTTTCACAGAGAGCGGTGACAGCCTTGCAAGGTCGCTTCGGGCAAAAGGCATACCGGCAGCCTGCATCGGCCGCTTTGTGCCCGGGCTTGATAAGTGCGTGGTCGATAAGACCGAGCGCGAGTACATCAACCGCCCGGAACGGGGCATCGAATTGGAAGCAGAAGTGTTTGAGACAGAAAGGAAGACAGATGCGTGAAAAATCCTCGCGGTTCTGGAAAAGAATGCGCGCATAGATATTCATGAGCTCGCGATGTTGCTCGGGGAGAGTGAGGTGGCGGTCGCGAATGAAATCGCAGATATGGAGAAGGAGAACATCATCCGCGGGTATCACACCCTGATCAACTGGGAGAACACGAGCAACGAGCGCGTGGAAGCCCTGATTGAGGTAAAGGTCACGCCGCAGCGTGGTATGGGCTACGACCGCATTGCGGAGCGCATTTACCAGTACAACGAGGTGGATTCGGTCTATCTGATGAGCGGTGCCTTTGATTTCATGGTCCTCCTTGAAGGGAAGACCATGCGGGAAGTGGCCTTCTTTGTCTCGGAGCGCCTTGCGCCGATTGAGTCCGTGACGGGAACTTCGACCCACTTTGTGCTGAAGAAATACAAGGATCACGGCACGGAGATGGTTCGGAAAAAAGAAGACGAAAGGCAGTTGTTCATGGCATGAGAGACATCAATGAAGTGTTGGCAAAGAAGACCGTAGCCCTGCAGCCCTCGGGCATACGAAAGTTTTGACATTGTCCGCACCATGGAAGGTGCCATTTCGCTCGGTGTCGGCGAGCCGGACTTTGATACGCCCTGGCCCATACGCGAGGAGGGCATTTATTCCCTGGAGCGGGGACGTACCTTTTATACGAGCAACGCGGGTCTCAACGAGCTCCGCGAGGAGATTGCGCGCTATATTCACCGCCGCTTTGCGGTGTCCTACGATCCGCTCAGCGAGATCACGGTGACGGTCGGCGGCTCGGAGGGCATAGACCTTGCCTGCCGCGCCCTCTTAAACCCCGGCGACGAGGTGATTATCCCGCAGCCGAGCTATGTCTCCTATGAGCCCTGCGTGCGGCTTGCGGACGGCGTTCCGGTGATCCTGGAACTCAAGGAGAAGGACCGCTTTAAGCTGATGCCGGAGGATTTGGAGCGCTGCATCACGGAGCGCACCAAGTTTTTGGTTCTGCCCTTCCCGAATAACCCGACCGGCTCTATTATGACGCGCGAAGAGCTTGCGGCGATCGCGAAGGTAGTCATAGAACACGATATCTATGTGGTGTCGGATGAAATCTACACCGAGCTCACCTACAACGGCGAGGCGCCGGCCTCGATTATCCAGATTCCCGGCATGCGGGAGAGAACCGTTCTGATCAACGGTTTCTCGAAGGCCTATGCCATGACGGGCTGGCGTCTCGGCTATGCCTGCGGGCCGGAGCCCATACTGCGGCAGATGATCAAGGTGCACCAGTACGCAATCATGTGCGCGCCGACCACGAGCCAGTACGCGGCGGTCGCGGCGCTCCGCGACTGCGATGCGGAGATTGCGCGCATGCGCGAGTCCTATAACCAGCGCCGCCGCTATCTCTTAAAGCGACTCGAGGAGATGAATATTCCCTGCTTTGAGCCGGAGGGCGCGTTCTATATCTTCCCGAATATCTCAAAGTTCGGTCTCTCTTCGGAGGAATTCTGTACGAAGTTGCTCACGGAAGAGAAGGTCGCGGTCGTGCCGGGTACGGCGTTCGGAAACAGCGGCGAGGGCTTTGTCCGCATTTCCTATGCCTACTCCCAGGAACAGCTTAGAGAGGCCATGAACCGCATGCAGCGCTTTGTGGAGCGCTACGCAAACTAAAAAACAGCCCCTGCGATGCGGGGGCTGTTTTTTTGCTGAGCGAATCAATTAAATTCGAATAATAAGAGTCTGTACCGCCGTTGCATATAAGCGCAAGAAAGACAGCCGACATGTGTCATAACGTTATCCACCGAACATACTGCGGCAAGGAAACGGGAAAAATCAATACCGAAGTATCAGCCGGTGCGGAGAAATTTTAAGGAGAGTAGTCCGAACGATTTTCTCAAAGGGAGTCAAGAAGCCCGTCGGAAATGCGGTGAACCGTATCAAAAAGCAGGGAAATATAACGGCGGCGGTATTTCAAAGGGGATCTGAGGAAAGTCAAGAAGTCCGCCCGGAAATGCGGTGAATCCTCGCATAAATAGGCAAAAAGAAAACGCCTGCCGCACGTTTTGTGCGACAGGCGTTTTGCCATTCAATTATCTGCTCTGCGTCCAAACACCGCTGTTGTCAACAAAGTAACGGTTGTTGTCAACCCACTGGTTGGTCAGCATCTTACCGAGGTTGCTGCCGTTCTCGGTGCTGAGCCAATACCACTTGCCGGTGAAACGGCTCTTCAGCCAGCCGGTCTTCATGTAGCCGGACTTGTTGAAGTAGTACCAGTTGCCGTCAATCTGCTGCCAGTTGTCGGTCGTGTAGGAACGGTCTGCGTTGCAGTACCACCAGCCGACATTGTCCTTCAGCCATGCGCCCTTGTTGCCGGAGTTCGATCCGTTCGGGCCGGTCTGACCGCCGTTGTTGGAGCCGCTGTTGTTCGTCTTGCCGCCGAGTGCTGCAAGGATATCGTCGTCGACCTCAAACTCATCGGACTCGGTCCAGTCGCCCTTGGAGCTGTTGCTGTTGCCGACCGCTGCACGAACCTTGACAGTGTAGCTGCCCTTGCCGTTCTCACGGATCTTGTCACGGAAATCGTAGCTGGTGTTCTTCGTGGTGACGGTCTCCTTGATGGTGTTGTTGCGATAGAGCTTCACCTCGTACTGGGTTGCGTAATCCGCCTCATCCCAGGAGATCACCGGGCTGTCATCATCGCCCCAGGAGACATCGCCGACTTCCAGCGCGCTCTTATCGGTGGAACCGGTCTTCGGCAGGGTGACCGTGACGGTCATGCTGCTTGCGGTCGAGCTGACCTTGGTGATTGCAGCGCCCTTGCCGGTCTTATCGTTGATCTTGACATTGCCCTTCGGCGTGCCCTTGAAGGTGAAGTCGCTGTCCGGCTTCAGCTTCAGCGTGACCTTCGGCTTCTTGCCGAAATCGGTGTTGGTGACCGAAGTGACGTTCACATTGTCCACACCGACACTGTTGCTGTCCGCGTCAACCTGGCTCGAATTCATGCCCGGTGCGAGGTCATACTCAAGGTCGATGGTAACATTCTGAACTGCGGTCTTGTTGGTCTTCGCGAATGCCATGCTCGTCATACCGAAAAGCATTGCTGCGGTCAGAACCATAGGTGCCACTTTCTTTAAAAGATTCTTTTGCGTCATATTTGTTTCCTCCGTTCTGCAGGTTTTCCTGCGTTGTATTGCTTTTGCTATGTCTATATCCTAAACGATTTCTCCGAGAAAAAATAGTGGATTCCACTTACATTTCTCTTACTTTCCTGTAAGAAGATACACACAGAAATTTAACGTATTTTCCTGTAACCTTTTGATAAAAATAGGCACCGCGAAATCGCGGTGCCTATTTTTATTTGGTGAGAATTAAGAACGCTTATGCGGCCTTCCATTTTCCGTCGTAGTTGACCAGGTAGCCGTCCGGCGTCTGCGTGCTGACCAGCATTGCGCCGTCATAGCCCACGTAGTAGTAGACACCCTCTTCGGTGGCACTCTTAATCCAAGCGTTGGCCCACATTGCGCCGTCGCTGCCGGAGTAGTACCACTTGCCGTTCACTTCGTACCAGCCGGTCGCCTTCTCGCCGCTCGGGAGGACATAAGCCCAACCGCCGTTGCCGAGGGTCTCCCAGTGGCCGCTCGGTGCAGCCGGAGCGGAAGTGTTGTTCTGTGCGCCGTTGTTCTGTCCCGCATTGTTCAGTGCCGCATTGTACTGCGCAGCAGGGCTCGTGTTCGCAGCGGAGCTTCCCGCCGCGGTATTCTTCGTGTCATCGACAGAGCCGCGGTTCTGCTTGATCATCTGGATATCTTCCGAAGTGATGGTCTCGCCGCCGACCGCACTCGCGAAGCGGGTCTGGCCCTTTGCCTTCTTCTTTGCGGTGACCTGCGCGTAGTAGGTACCCGCGCCGCGCTTTAAGACTCTGTCCGTGATATCCACCTTCTCGGCCGTGTAGCCCGCAGTCATCGCCGTGCCGAGCTTGTGCTTCGGCTTCAGGTCGGAAGAGCTGTAGAGCTGTACCGAATAGCTGGTGCGGCTGTCTCCGACCGACCAGTTGACATAGACGCGGTCGTTCGAGACATCGAAGCTGACATCGCTGACCGAGTAGTCCTGCGGATCGTCCTCTGCGGTTGCCGCGTGTGCAAATACGCTCTGAGAGAGAGTCATTGCAACGCAGAGAAAGAGGGCACCGGCCCGCTTCAGTCGTTTCATCATAGTAAAACACCTCCAAATCTTAATATTTTCTGTAAATAGTATAGCACAGCAAGCTTACAAATCCTTACGACAGAATGACGATTCCCTGTCAGTGACGTAGGTTTTTTTCGTCAGCTTTCGGGAGGGTGAAGAAGAAACGACTGCCGCCTTCGGGGCGGCGCTGCGCTTCCAGGCTCTCGCCGTGCGCGAGCATGACCTCGCGGGCTATGGCGAGGCCGAGTCCCGCGCCCATTTTGTCCTGCCCGCGGGACAGGTCCCCCTTAAAGAAGCGGTCAAAGACCCGGGATAAATCGGCTTCGGAAATACCGATGCCGCTGTCGCTCACCGTTACCACCATGCGGCTTCGCCGCTCACTGCAGGCAATCTCGATCTCGCTGTCCTCCGGCGAGAACTTGATGGCGTTGTCGGTGAGATTATAGAGCACCTGCTGAATGCGGGAGGCATCGGCATAGACCGGGCTCTCTTCCTCGGCAAAGAGGAGAGAGAGATGTGTATGCGCTTTGCCTTGCACTGCATTTCAAAGCTCTCGGCGGTGGAGCGCACCAGTTCGTTCAGGTTAAAGACAGTCTTGTGGAGGGTCTGCCCCATGCCGAGGGAATTGAGACTCAGCATGTTTTCGGTGAGCTTCGCGAGGCGCTCGGTTTCCGCGATGATGCGGCGCATGTATTTTGCCTGCAGTTCCGGGGGGATGGTGCCGTCCAAAATGGCCTCGGAGAAGCCTTTGATCGAGGTCAAGGGGGAGCGGAAGTCATGGGACACGTTTGCGATAAAGCGCCGCTCATCGTCCTCGAGACGGGAGAGCTTTCCGCCATGCTGTCCATGGTTCTCGCGAGATAGCCCATCTCGTCCGCCGAGCCGACCGGGATGCGGTGGCTTAAGTTCCCCTCGGCGAACTGCCTTGCGCCCTCGGTGATGACGGTCAGCGGCCGATACACGAACACATTGAAGTTAATCAGGAAGGTCAGCGAGAGCAGAAACACGATGCCGTAGCTGATATAGACCAGATTCATAATCTTGGCGGCATCTTCCTGCACATGGTCCATGAGGAGATGAATGACGACATAGCCGTAGGTTCGGTAGTTCCCGGCAATCGGCGCGGAGACGCTTAGCACGGTGCGCGGGAAGGAACCGAAGTAAGAGCCGACCATATAAGAGCGGCTGCCGGTTGCGGTCGGGTCAAAGTCCGGAATGACGCGCCCGTCCCAGCTGTGCGCGGAGTCCAGGACAATGTTGCCGTCCCTGTCCATGATCCAGATTTCCGCTCGCAGGTAGGTCGAGACGGCCTCGAGCTGGGGGTAGGCGCTCTGGAGCGGGAGGGACTTGCCGTCGTAGACACCGGAATAGGCCGCGGCAATGAGGCTCGCCTCGTCATAGAGCGTCCGCGCACGGCTCCTGATCAAATAGTTTTCGGTGAGCCGAGAGGAGAGCGTAGACACGGCGAGAAAGCCCGCGACACCGAAGAGCAGGTAGCCGAGCAGAAATTTGAGGTAGAGGGAACGCTTGAGTCGCTTCATCATGCGCGCAGGTCAAATTTATAGCCGACACCCCAGACAGTGGCGATGGACCAGCTCGGCTTATCCTTTAATTTCTCGCGGAGTCGCTTGATGTGCACGTCGACCGTGCGCGTATCGCCCGCGTATTCATAGCCCCAGATGTGATCCAGGAGCTGTTCGCGCGTAAAGACCTGGTTCGGGTGGGAGACCAGGAAGAAGAGGAGCTCAAGCTCCTTCGGCGGCATCTCGACCGCGCGGCCCTCATAGCGGACCGCGTAGTTTGTGAGGCTGATTTCCAAGTCCTCACAGCGCACGCTCTCTGTCTCCGCGCGCGCGGGCGGCGTGTTTTCCTGCGGGCGGTAGCGGCGCAGCACGGCGCGAACCCGCGCCACAAGTTCCTTCGGTTCAAAGGGCTTTATGACATAGTCATCGGCGCCGAGCTCAAGCCCGAGCACCTTGTCAAAGACCTCGCCCTTGGCGGAGAGCATGATGACAGGCGTCTGGGAACTCTTGCGAATTTCGCGGCACACCTGATAGCCGTCCACATGGGGCAACATGAGATCCAGCAGCACGAGATCCGGCGCGAGGGTGCGGAAGAGAGTCAGGGCCTCGGCGCCGTCTGCGGCGATGTGGGTTTCATAACATTCCTTCTCCAAATAGAGGGAGATGAGCTCTGCGATGTTATCGTCGTCGTCAACAATCAGTATTTTCTGTTTTCCGGCCAAAGGGACTCCTTTCTTAGGTTTAACGGAAGGTCACCACGGTCACGGCCTCGCCGCCGTCGTCAAAGTGGGCATCCTCGCATTTCTTGACATAGGGCTGTTTTTTGAGCCAGGCGAGCAGACCCTTTTTCAGTGCGCCGGTGCCGCGCCCGTGAATCACGCGGACGGAGTTCAGGTGCGCGAGCAGGGCATCGTCCAGATATTTGTCGAGCTCGCCGAGCGCCTCGTCGACGGTTTTTCCGATCAGATTAATCTCGGGGGAGATGTGGGAGGCCTTGCCGAAACTCGGCGCGCCGCCGCTCCGGCTTTGCTTTGCGCCCTTGGACACAGCAGCCTCCTCCTCGATGAGAACCACATCGTCCGCGGAGACCTGGGTGCGGAGCACGCCCATGCGCACAAAGAGGCGGTTGTTCTTATCCGGTAGGGTCGAGACTATGGCCTCGTGGTCCATGCTGAGCACGCGAACCGAGTCGCCGATGTGGAGCACCGCGGGCTTTGCCGCCTTCACGGCCTTCTTTTTCGGCGCGGTCTTCTCGACCGACTTTAACTTGTCGCGGAGACCGCTCCTCTCTTTCTCGAGCTCGCGGAGCAGGCCGGAGTCCGCGCTCAGGCGGTTGATGCGGCGTATGCTCTGGTCGGCGCTCTCCTTTGCCTCCGATAGGATGCGCTCTGCCTCGGCGCGCGCCTTTTCGAGGATGCGCTCTTTGCGCTCGTCGAGGTTTTGATCCGCCTTTTCGTGCCGGTTTTTTAATTCCTCGATTTCCGCGCGGTAGGCAAGAATTTCCTTACGCTCGGCCTCAATCGTGCGGCGATCCGCCTCGAGGCGGGTCAAGAGATCTTCAAAGGCAGCATCGTTCTGCTCGATGTGATTCTTTGCGTCTTCGATAATGTAAGACGGGAGCCCGAGTTTTTGAGAAATCGCGAAGGCATTACTCTTACCCGGAATGCCGATTAAGAGACGGTAGGTCGGGCGCAGGGTCGCGACATCGAATTCACAGCTCGCGTTTTCGACGCCCTTCGTGGTGAGCGCGTAGACCTTGAGTTCACTGTAGTGCGTGGTTGCGACCGTGCGCGCGCCGATGTTCTTTAAGAAAGAGAGAATCGCAATGGCGAGCGCCGCGCCCTCGGTCGGGTCCGTACCCGCGCCGAGCTCGTCGAAGAGGCAGAGCGAATCGCCATCCGCCGCATCAAGTATCTCGACCACATTTTTCATGTGACCCGAGAAGGTGGAGAGCGACTGCTCTATGCTCTGCTCGTCGCCGATGTCGGCAAACACATCGCGGAACACCGCGAGGCGGCTGCCCTGGAAGGCCGGGATGTGGAGCCCCGCCTGGCCCATCAGAGTGAAGAGGCCCACGGTTTTTAGGGAGACCGTCTTACCGCCGGTGTTCGGTCCGGTGATGATGAGGAGACTGAATTCCTGTCCGAGCCATATGCTGATCGGGACCACCTGATCCTTCGGAATTAAGGGGTGGCGTCCGTCCTTGATTTCCACGATGCGCTCGGTGTTAAAGAGCGGCTTCGAGGCCTGCATCGAAGAGGCGAGCCGCGCTTTTGCAAAGACAAAGTCAAGCGTTGCCAGTATCTTTTGGTTTGCGAGGAGCTCCGCTGTAAACGGGGCGAGCAGGGCGCTGAGAGACGCGAGTATCTTTGCGATTTCCTGCTGCTCCGCGAGCGTGAGTTCGCGGTACTCGTTGTTCAGACGCACCGCAACCAGAGGCTCAATGAAGACCGTGGAGCCGGTGGAACTCTGGTCGTGCACCACACCCGGGAGTTTGGTCTTAAACTCGCTCTTCACGGCGAGACAGTAGCTGCCGTTACGCATGGTCACGATAGTGTCCATGAGATAGCTCTTGTGGCGGTTAATCTCCTCCTGGAGAGCGCTGTGCATGCGCTCGTCCGCGGTTTTCATTTGGCGGCGGATGCGGGCAAGCTCGGGGCTTGCGTGGTCCGAGACCAGATCCTCGGAGAGAATGCAGCGCTTTAATTCGCGGTTTTCGCGGGGCAGGAGGGAGAGCGCCGTAAAGGCAGACTCCAGAGCATCCGGATTTTCCTCTTCCTCCTCGTGGGCGCCGTAGTTCCGCGCTCTCTCGCTTAAGTCGAGGAGAGAGCCTATCGCATAGAGTTCCGCGGTGCTTTAAGGTCCCGCCGACATCGAGGCGCTTTAGAGAGGCGCTCACATCGCGGAGCCCTGCGAGGCGCAGTTCGCCCTTCATGCGAATGCGGGATAGGGCGGCCTCGGTCTCCGCCTGGGCGCGCTCTATCTCCGGGAGATCGGTCATGGGTACAAGGGCGTGACAGAGTGCCTTTCCGGGCGCGCTCACGGCTCTTTCTTCAAGCAGGGCAATGATTTTATCAAATTCCAAAGTATGTAAGGTTTTGCTGTTCATGCGTTGGATTCATCCGTTTCTTCCGCCGTTCGGCAGAGTAGGTATTGCTTTGGTTCCGGCTTTGATTTTAAGAGAGAAAACTTCTCCTGATACAGTATAGCACAAACTACGGCGCGCGTTTCGGATGCTCGGCTTTTATGGTATACTAAGTGTCAATACAGTAGCGGCGGAGGGAGCTTTATGCAGGAAGATGAGTTTATCACACAGCATATCGCCGAAAAGAAACAAAAAAGAAAAAAAATGATGGGGATAGCCGGCAAGGCGGCAGTGGCCGGTGCGAGTTTTGCGCTCGGCGCGGCGGCGGTCGCCTGTGCGGCCTGCCCCATACTTGCGAAGCGCTGGAAGGATGCACCCGGAAAAGAGCGTGCGCATCGAGCGGGATGAGAGCGAGGGCGCGGTCGAGACCAACGAGCAGATCAGCTCCCCCGTTGAGCATACGGAGGGCAGCGGGGAAGAGAGTGCCGCGGTCGAAAATAAGAATGTCCGAGAGCAGGTAGAGCAGGTGCTGGAGAGCCGAAACTATGAGCTGAGCGACCTGCGCCAGATGGCGGGCACGCTTCGGAAACTTGCGGACAGCGCCGATGCCTCGGTGGTCTCGGTGACCCATGAGCAGGCAGAGCGGGACTGGTTTAACAATGCGCTCGAGAGTTCGGAAAATTACGCGGGGCTTGCGGTTGCGAAGACAGAGAACGAGCTCCTGTTTCTCACGACGAGCGCGGCCGTCGAGGGCACGGAGAGCGTGACCGTGACCTTATCCCGCGGCGACAAAGCGACGGCAAGCGTCAAAATGCGCGACAAGGTATACGGGCTCGCGGTGCTCTCGGTTCCGATTACCGATGAAAATCGAGAGAGTTGGGGGAAGCTTCCTTTGGTTCCCTTCGGAAACTCCTATCGTTTAAAGCGGGGCGAACTCCTCTTTTTTGTGGGATCGCCGCTCGGGATGATACATTCCGTGAAGTACGGGATACTCTCGAATGTACAGACCAATGTGAGCGTCGTGGACGGCTATGCGACCATCTATTTTCCGGATGTGAGTGCGGACGCGGACTCGGGTAGCTGGGTCTTAAATGCGGACGGCGAGCTGGTCGGCTGGGTCACCGGTCTCTTTTCGGAGAAGGGGGAGAACAGCACGGCGACCGTCATGGGGCTCTCGGATTTGAAACCCGCGATTGAGCGCATGATGAACGGGAAGGAGACCGCGCTGCTCGGCATCTACGGCAGGCAGGTGGGAAGTGCGCAGCGGGATCTCGGCATGCCGGCGGGCGTCTACATCTCCCGCGTCGAACAGAATACGCCGGCCTATGCGGCGGGCGTACAGCCGGGAGACATCCTGATTTCGCTCGGCGAGACAAAAATTCAAAACATGCGGGATTTGGAATCCGCGATGGAGAAACTTGCGAAGGGCGAGGCCCTGCGCCTCACACTCATGCGTAACGGCAGAGAGAAGTACGAAACCATTACGCTCACCGCGACGCTTGCGGGCAGATAAAGGCAAACCAGAAAGGATATGACATGAAATATATCGAGACGCTCCGGGAGAACACCCATATTTCGGAAGTTTACCTCTGCCAGCAAAGGCAATTTACTTGACGAAGAGCGGAAAAGAGTATGAGAGCCTTCAGCTCCGCGATAAGACAGGCGTGGTGGATGCAAAGATATGGGAACCCGGAAACCCCGGTATCGGCGATTTCGATGAACTGGACTATGTCTCGGTCGATGCGGATGTAATCCTCTACAACAACAAGCTGCAACTCAAGGTGAGCCGCATCCGCCGCGCAAACGAGGACGAGTACAATCCCGGTGACTATATGCCGGTTTCCGCGCGGAATAACGACGAGATGTACAAGGAGCTTTTGGCCTGCATCGAATCGATACGCGATCCTTATCTCAATCAGCTTTTAAAAGCCTTTTTTGTGGACGATGCTGCCTTTGTGAAGCGCTTCCGCCTGAGCTCGGCGGCCAAGTCCGTGCACCACGGCTTTATCGGCGGCCTCATGGAGCACACCTTGAGTGTCGCGAGACTCTGCGACTACTACTGCGGAAACTACCCGATTTTAAATCGGGATCTCCTCATCACTGCGGCTCTCTGTCACGACATCGGCAAGACCAGAGAGCTCTCTGCCTTCCCGGAGAACGCCTACACCGACGAGGGACAGCTGCTCGGTCACATTGTGATCGGCTGCGAGATGCTTGCGGCGGCAATCGCAAAAATTCCGAACTTCCCGGAGAAGCGCGCAACAGAGCTTCGACACTGCATTGTCGCGCACCACGGCGAGTTTGAATTCGGCTCCCCGAAGAAACCGGCGCTGATTGAGGCCATGGCCTTAAATCTCGCGGACAATACCGACGCAAAGATGGAGACCTTTATAGAACTCCTGAATGCTGCCGGGGCAAATAACGGCTGGCTCGGATTTAACCGCTTCTTGGACAGCAACCTGAGAAAGACCTCCGAGAGCGGCGTATAAGCGCGGAAGGATGCGCTTTGAAGAGAGAAAGAGAAGACCGCATGCGTAAGAACGATGAGTTTGAACTGGAAATTACGGCGCTCTCCGACGAGGGGCTCGGGATCGGCAAGTCGGACGGCTTTGTCTGGTTTGTGAAGGGCGCCCTTCCCGGGGACACAGCGCGCTGTCTCGCGATGAAGTTAAAAAAGAATTACGGCTTTGCGCGCGTAAAAACGCTTTTAAAACCTTCGCCGGAACGCGTTACGCCGCGCTGTGCGGTCGAGCAGCGCTGCGGCGGCTGCCAACTGCAGGCGCTCTCCTATGAGGCCGAGCTTCGCTTAAAGGCGAATAAGGTGCGGGAAAACCTGCTTCGCATCGGTGAAGTCCCGGCGGAACGGCTGGATGCCGTCACGGAAGCAATCGTCGGGATGGAAGAGCCATCCCGCTACCGAAATAAGGCACAAGTGCCCTTTGCAGCCGGCGAGGACGGAAGACCTGTTGCCGGCTTTTATGCTGCCCGGAGTCACCGCGTGATTCCCTGGCTTGACTGCGATATCGGTGCAAAGGAAAACGCGCGCATTCTGGAAGTGATACTCGCCTTTACGGAGCGCTTCGGGATAGCCCCCTACGACGAAGAGAGCGGCAGGGGGCTGCTTCGTCGCGCCCTGATACGGAAGAGCCGTGCGACCCGTGGCTATATGCTCTGTCTCATTGTAAACGGCAAGGAACTGCCGCATTGGGAGGCGCTGCTCAAGGAGCTTCAGGCAGCGGATACCGAGGACGCGCGGCTTGAGACTCTGGTTCTCAATACCAACACCCGTCGGGACAATGTGATACTCGGCGATACGGTGCGCACCCTCTACGGCAAGGGCTATATCGAGGACAGCATAGGCGATATTCGCTTCCGTATCTCCCCGCATTCGTTCTATCAGGTGAATCCCGTTCAGACCGAGGCCATGTACGGCGCGGCGCTCGAGTTTGCGGCGCTTAGCGGAAACGAGACTGTCTGGGATTTATACTGCGGCATCGGGACCATCTCCCTCTTTTTGGCGCGGCAGGCAAAGAAGGTATACGGCGTGGAAATTGTGCCTGCCGCCATCCGGGACGCAAAAGAAAATGCTAAGCGAAACGGCATTGCAAACGCGGAATTCTTTACCGGCGCCGCCGAGGAAGTGCTGCCTGCTTGGCAGAAGGAAAATCCGGACACCCGGATTGATGTGATTACCGTGGACCCGCCGCGTAAGGGCTGCGACGAGACCGCCCTCCGCACCATGGCAGAACTATCTCCCGAGCGCATTGTCTATGTGAGTTGCAACCCCGCGACCCTCGCGCGGGACATAAAATACCTCCGCGCCAACGGCTATGAGTTAATGCGTGTGCGCCCGGTAGACAACTTTCCGAGAACCATGCATGTGGAGACCGTAGTATTGATGTCAAGGGTTAAGGGATAAAGTGTTTAAAAGCCCTTGAAATCAGGCACTTTGCGGTTTCCGGCAGCTTAGAGATAGGTCGGGTAGGTGGTCGCTCGGCGGTAATTTATCTAAGCGCATTTGAGGTAAATGTGATAGGGTTGGGTTGCCGGATTAGATGTCAGGGGTTGAGTTAATGGATTAGATGTTGGGTAGGCTGTGGCTGTGGATTAGATGTCAATGGTCGGAAGGGCTTGAAAATAAAGACTTTATGCAGAAAAGCGAAAGAAGCTGTTAAAGAATGGAGGTAAAACAGAAAATAGATATACTTTCCTATGCACTGCATGAAAGCACGGAAAGTGAATTGATTGAAGCTCTCGCTCAAGAAGCCGATGAGGTGTTTTATCCGAAGAAAAGCCAGATCCTCGGCATGGGTGAACCGCAGCGGTATGTTTATCTGATAATATTGCCGGATAGCTTGCAGACTGTTTTATTGACATACTCAGAAGGACTGCCGGAATTGTTCCGCAGAGTGAGCTTGAACGTCAAAGAATCGCTCAGCAGGCACGGGAGCTGAAAAGTCGATACGGTGAATATCCGAGGGAAGAAGCCGGAAATGTATGCGCAAGACCGGGGTGCGGCAAATTGCTTTCAGTCTCTGGTGACGGTGCAACAGCTCCTGTCTACGAAGTTGGTGTGATAGACAAAGAAAAAGAAGCGAATGTAGATAACCTGCTGGCTTTCTGCCCAATGTGCCAGGCTACCTATTCGCTTGATAACAATAAAAAACTCTGTAAGGAACTGATAGGAGTAAAGAAAATACTCGTAGCAAGAAACCAGAGCATGAGACTTCTGGACGGGATGCCGCTTGAAAAAGGAATCGTCGGCGTTATGTCCAAGATAAAGAAACTGAAAGAAAAAGACCTTCTCGATCCGTCCCTCGATCCGAAGGATGTCCGGAAAAACTGAATCCGGATGACAATCTTGTCTTGTACAAGACGGTCAAGGACTATGTGTATACCTACTACGTCACGCTGAAGGAAATCATCATCAATGCCGATAAGTGCGGAGAGATTGATTACGATGAAGTTCAGGATTAGATGAAGGCAATCTATAAGAGACGGAAGAAGACTAAGAAATCCAATCTGGAAATATTCAATGAGATTTCCGAGAAGGTGCATAAGGTAAGCCTTCAAGAGGATATCTACTGCCAGATTGTGGTGGCGTATTTTATAGCAAAGTGTGAGGTGTTCGATGCAATTTCCCAATAAGCTGTACTCATATAAAAACAGCACCCTGGCATTGATACCTACGGTGCTGAATGAGAAAAAGAGGCACCGGTTCCGGTAAAGGAGCTTTACGAAAGGGTAAAGCAATCATTGACAGATGCGACTGATTTTATATCTGTAATGGATTGTCTGTATGCCTTACGGGCAGCAGACCTTAATGACGAGGGGGGAGGTGTTCATATGCTTGTAGAGATGTATTCTCCTGCCTTTAAGGAAAAGGGCAAGGAACGCCCGCCCATTCATTTTAAAGAAGGCCTGAATGTGGTGCTCGGCAAAGAGGATGGAGCTATGTCTATCGGCAAATCCTCTTCCCTGCTGGCGATTGACTTTGCCTTTGGTGGAAGTACTTACGTCAAAAGCGACGGAGTAAAACATGAAGGTCATCATACGATATTCTTTACATTCCGGGTTGGCGGACAGGAATATCATTTTGCCAGAAATACGGGGTCTGCAGAGACGGTTTACATCTGCAATAAACTACGAATTGACAGGAAGCCAGTATACGCAGGATGAATTCGCTAACTGGCTGAAGGTGATGTTTAAGATGGATTTTGCAGGGCTGTCTTTCCGTACAGCACGTAGCAGTTTCTTTCGGATTTACGGCAAGTAGAATACGAATGAACTATATCCTCTACAAGGCGTTCCCGGACAGAATATGGATAAGTCCATCACAACCATACTAACCATCTTCGATAAGTATAAGGATATTGAAGAGTTCAAGAGTGACGTTACTGACCGCAAGAATAGACTTGATGCTTTCAGAGAAGCACGGAAATATCAGTTCATCTCTGATCTTGTGGGAGGACAGAAAAAGTACGAAGAGAACCTTGCCACCATCCGAAGTCTTGAACTGAAGCTGGCAACTTTGATGGAGGAGACCGAAAAGGGATATTCTGAAGAGGAAATTGAACTGAATATAAAGAAAGCGGCCTTGACGAATGCAAAGCTGAATACAGAGTCGGCTATCAGAGCCAAGGAGCGTAAGCTTCGGCTTGGTGACATGAATCTTGAATATGGCCTCTATCCGACAGAGGCAGATATGGGATCCTTACAGGAGTTTTTTCCGGGAGTAAATCTGCGGAAGTTATACGAGGTGGAGAAATACCATCAGAAACTTGCAAAGATACTGGAAGCGCAGTTTGCTGAAGAGAAGTCCACCATTGAGGGAGAAGTTAAAAAGCTTCAGGTACAGCTGGAAGGCATCAATGCGCAGATTAGACAGCTGGAATTGTGGGAGGTCTGTCTCGGGAGTTCCTTGACCGGCATTCTGAATTGAAGGCAGAGATATCGGCTCTTACTAACTAGAACCAGGCTTACCTGACTCAGCTGGAACTTCAGGCAGCGAAGTCCAGAGCCGATGAAGCTCTGAAGCGAGGCATCGAGGATATTCTGAAAGAGATTGAGGATACCCTGAACACGAAAATGAAAGAGTTCAATGACACATTCTTTAAAACCAAGAAAAAGCCTCCGCACATTCAATTCAAGGCGTATAACAGCTATGTATTTGAAACGCAGGACAACACGGGTACCGGTTCAAATTATAAGGGAATGATTGTATATGATCTGGCGGTATTGTTCAGCACGGCTTTACCGGCATTGGCGCATGACTCTTTACTATTCAAGAATCTTGGAAAGGACGTGGAAGATGGGATAATACGCATTTACACCAGTACGAATAAACAGATTTTTATTTCCTATGACAAACAGGGAGATTGCAGACCCGAAACTCAGAAAACGCTGGAAGATAATTGTGTATTGAGACTGTCAACAGATGGCTGTGAATTATATGGCAGGTCATGGGACACAGAGGAGTAATTCGATATGAAGATGAGCTATAACAAACTTTGGAAGTTATTAATCGACAAGCAGATGAAGAAGTCCGACCTTCGCAAAAAAGCAGGAATCAGTTCTTCGTCCTTGGCAAAGCTTACGAAGGATGAAAATGTCACATCAGAAGTTCTCGCAAAAATTTGTCAGGAGCTGCAATGTAATATTGTAGACATCATGGAATTTGTCCCGGATGAAAAGAAAGACACGATTGCAGAATGATAGTTGTTGAAGGGAGATGCCTCTGTGGAGATTTTTAACAACACCACAAAGGTTGTCAAAGACGACCTTGAGAAAACAATACAGCGCGGCAGCCGAGTATCTATTGCGGCGGCGTGCTTTTCGATATATGCCTACCAAGAACTCAAGACACAGCTTGAGTCCTGCGAAGAACTGCGCTTTATCTTTACCTCTCCGACTTTCGTTGCGGAGAAGACACAGAAGGAACGCAGGGAGTTTTACATTCCCCGGCTTAAGCGTGAGAAGAGCCTCTACGGTACGGAGTTTGAAGTCCGCCTGAGAAACGAACTGAAGCAGAAGGCTGTAGCAAAGGAATGTGCCGAGTGGATGCACCGTAAGGTGCGGTTCAAATCCCAATACCACCCACGAGGGTATGAACAATCTGCTGCTGGTGGACGGAGCGGATGATGTCTATACCTACATGCCGATGAATACTTTCACGACCGTTGACCTCGGCTGTGAGCGCGGCAACAATCTGACGAACATGATCACCCGCATGGAGAACCCGGCAAGCGCGGAGTTACTGCGGATGTTTGAAAGTGTTTGGAATGACGAGGAGAAACTGAAAGATGTGACGGGGGAAGTCATCGAGATGATTTCCACGGTCTATCAGGAGAACTCCCCGGAGCTGGTCTACTTCATGACCCTCTACAACATTTTCAATGAGTTTCTGGAGGATATCTCCGAGGATGTCCTGCCCAATGAAGCGACCGGTTTTAAGGACAGCGTGATCTGGAATAAGCTGTTCAATTTCCAGAAAGATGCTGCACTTGCCATTATCAATAAACTGGAACAATACAACGGATGCATCTTAGCGGACAGCGTAGGTCTGGGTAAGACCTTCACCGCTCTTGCCGTGATTAAATATTACGAAGGACGGAATAAGAACGTCCTCGTCCTCTGCCCGAAGAAGCTGTCCGAGAACTGGATGACTTATCGCGGGAATCTGATCAATAATCCGCTGGCGGCTGACAGGCTCCGCTACGACATCCTCTATCATACCGATCTTTCGAGAGACAGCGGAAACACGGTCATCGGCCTACCAATTGACCGTATCAACTGGGGCAACTACGACCTTGTCGTAATCGATGAAGCCATAACTTCAGAAACGGAAACGGCACGGACAGCAGTGGCGGAGAAAAAGAAAACCGCTATATGCGATTGATGAACCGCGTGATTAAGCCGGGCGTAAAGACAAAGGTGTTGATGCTTTCGGCTACCCCGGTCAATAACCGTTTCTATGACCTGCGCAATCAGCTGGCACTTGCCTATGAAGGCAATCCGGAATCCTTTAACGAGAAGCTGAATACAAAATCCGATATCGACACCATCTTCCGTCAGGCACAGAAGGTCTACAATGCCTGGTGCAAACTGCCGGAGAACGAGCGGACAACGAATACGCTGTTGTCTCAGTTGGATTTTGATTTCTTTGAAGTTCTGGACAGCGTGACGATAGCCCGCTCCCGCAAGCACATACAGACCTACTATGATGTGGCGGACATCGGCACCTTCCCCAGAAGGAACAAGCCGATATCCCTCCGTCCAAAGCTGACCACGCTGAAGGATGCCTTCAACTATCAGAGTACCTTTGAGCTGCTGTCTCAGCTGCATCTGACTATATACACGCCTACGCAGTTTATTCTGCCCAGCAAGCTGAGCAAGTATCTGAACGAGGAAGAAACAGAGAACTTCCGCAAAGGCCGTGAAATCGGTATCCAGCGGTTGATGAGTATCAACCTGCTGAAGCGGATGGAAAGTTCCGTACATTCCTTCCTGCTGACGGTGCGCAGGGTCTACGAATACCTCTATGATACCTCGCAGGTGATAGAGAACTTTGTCGCAAACGGCACCGGCAGTCTGGATGAGATGCATGATCTTTCCGGTCTGTCTGAGGACTTCGATTACGATGACCAGAACACCGACTTTCGGTGTCGGCAAGAAAGTCCAGATCGACCTCCGGGATATGGATTACATCTCGTGGAAACGCGACATGGAAGAAGATCTGGAGAATCTCCAGCTGCTCATCCTGATGATCGAGGACATCACGCCGGAGTATGATTTCAAACTGAATGAACTCATCCGGGTGATTCGAGAAAGGTGGCAGGCCCCATCAACGAGGACAACAAGAAGATTCTTATCTTCACAGCCTTCTTCGACACAGCGGAATATCTCTACGAGAACATCAGCCAGATGGCTCTTTCGGAGCTGGGACTTCATACGGCACTTGTGACTGGTGCCGTGGATGGCAGAACCACCATTCCGAAGTTCAAAGCGGATATGAATCATGTCCTTGCCAGCTTCTCTCCGAAGTCCAAGGACAAGGATGTGCTGTATCCGGGCGACAAGACCGAGATCGATATCCTGATTGCGACAGACTGCATTTCGGAAGGACAGAACCTGCAGGACTGCGATTTCTGCATCAACTATGACATCCATTGGAATCCTGTCCGCATCATTCAGCGGTTCGGCCGTATAGACCGTATCGGAAGTCAAAATGCGGTCATTCAGCTGGTGAACTTCTGGCCGGATCTGGATCTGGACGAGTACATAAACCTCAAATCCCGCGTGGAGACGAGAATGCGTATTTCCGTCATGACATCTACCGGCGATGATGACCTGATCAACCAGGAAGAAAAAGGAGATCTGGAATACAGACGCAGCCAGTTAAAGAAGCTCCAGGAGGAAGTGGTCGACCTGGAAGATATGACAAGCGGCGTGTCCATTATGGATTTGGGACTCAATGAGTTCCGCATGGACCTTCTCGCCTATATGAAGGAACACGGAGACATCGACCACACGCCATTCGGCATCCATGCCGTGGTTAATGGCGAGAAACCCGGTGTCATCTTCGTGCTGAAGAATGTAAACGAGCATGTCAACATAGAAAACCAGAACCGGTTGCATCCGTTCTACCTGGTCTATGTGGGCATGGATGGCGAGGTGATTACAAACCATCTCCAGCCGAAGGACACGCTGGATATCATGCGGCATCTGGCTCGCTGCAAGTCCGCACCGGATAAAAAGCTGTGCGATCAGTTCAACAAGGCAACGAACAATGGAAAGAATATGAGCAAGACCTCCCAGCTGTTGGAGGACTCCATCATGTCTATCATCGATGCCAAGGACGAGGGTGATATCGATAGCTTCTTTGGAGGCGGACAGACCACGTTCCTCTCCGGCGGTTTTTCCGGGCTGGACGACTTTGAACTGATATGTTTCATGGTGGTGATTTGATATGATTGATTTTCCCAGCACAACGACCGTTCACCGGCGATTGCCCAAGGAGGCGTTCTACAAGCACCTGCCGCTCACGAAAGTGCTGAAGGATAAATTTGTATCGGATGTGGACAGGATTGTTGTAGAGAACAGCCTTACAAAAGAAAATCTGAATCTGATGACGGATTCAGAGATAAAAGAAATCATGCTCTTGTCCATCTCCCTGAAAAAGCAGGAGTTTGACGCCAAGGTCATCGAAGCGATAGCAAGGCAGAACCCGCACAATCTGGTGTTCCTACTGGGCTACGAAGATAACCGGCAGCTGGCTCTTTATCACGGCAAGCTGTACCGGACACAGTGGATGGATGAGTCTGAAGTAACATTAAGGCTGCAGGGCTACTCCCTTGGTGAGATATGGGACTCCTTCATCGAACAAATCGCGCTGTATGAGGAACGGATAGAAAATACCGATACCCTCTCGGTGGATGAGCGGCTTCGCCTGCAAGAGCAGATATTGAAGTTGGAGAAACATATAGAAAAGACAGAGGCTGCCGCCTGGAAGGAGCAGCAGCCCAAGAAGCAGTTTGAACTATATACCCGTCTGCGGGAACAGAAACAGAAATTGGAGGAATTGAAACATGGACAATCTTAAGATGCATACGCCCAATCTGGCGGACGAGAACTTCAAAAAGCTGGCGAAGCTTTTTCCCAATGCCGTGACTGAGACCATCGGTGAGGACGGCGAGGTTGTCCGTGCCATTGACGCGGATGTTCTGCGTCAGGAAATCTCCTCTGCAGTGGTGGAAGGTGCGCAGGAACGCTACCAGTTTACCTGGCCGGATAAGAAGAAGTCCGTGGTGCTTGCCAATCAGCCCATTGGCAAAACTCTGCGTCTTGATAGAGAAAAATCTGTGGGCAAAGACGGCACACCGGGCAGCATTGACTCCGAGAACATCTACATCGAGGGAGACAACTTGGATGCGCTGAAGCTCCTGCAGGAGACCTATCTGGGCAAGGTAAAGTTAATCTATATAGATCCACCATATAACACAGGATCAGACTTGATTTATGAAGACAATTTTTCAACTGATGCAGAGCTATTTCTCGAGATGGATGGCTCAATTGACGAATATGGGAATCACATGGTTCAAAACAATGACACCAATGGCAGATTTCATACAGATTGGTTGAATATGCTTTATCCAAGACTTCGAATTGCAAAGGATTTGTTGACAGACAACGGACTCATTTTTATCTCAATAGATGATAAAGAAATTTCGAATTTGGAAAAGATTTGCAACGAAGTCTTCGGTCAATGGAATAAACTTGCCTGTTTGATTTGGCAGAAAAAAACTTCATCAGATGCAAGAATGGATATTAGTGCAGCCCACGATTATATTCTTGTTTATGCAAAGAATATTCCAGAACATGGGTTTTTATTAAATGCCCTTCCTTATGATGAAACGCGAGTTTCAAGCTATACAAATCCGGACAATGATCCAAGAGGACCTTGGGCATCTGTTGATATTACGGGGCAAACGGGACGTGCCCCCAAAAGTCAATTTTATGAAATCACAACACCTTCAGGGAAGAAGTATCTTCCGCCAGAAGGCAGATGTTGGGCTATGGCGGAATCAACGTTTAAGTCGCTATTGGAAGATAATCGTTTATGGTTTGGAGAAAATGGAGATAATAGACCCCGCCAGAAAAAGTTTTTAAGAGAGTCAGAGGGGCAAAGGCCTTGGACATGGTGGGATAACAAATTTGCTTCCTACAATCAGGCGAGCAATAAGGAGTTGATGAAGCTCTTCGATGGCAAGCTTGTCTTCGATAATCCAAAACCAGTAAAGTTGATTTCTAGAATCATTGAGTTAGCAATAGGCAAAGACGGCAATGATATCGTACTTGATTTTTCTCTGGTTCAGCAACAACTGCCCATGCTGTCATGGAGATGAATAGCAAAGATGGAGGGAATAGACGATATATCTGTATTCAAATTCCACAAGAATTGAAGGATTCAGGGAACAATTTTAAAGCAAACAATGTAGCTTTAGACTTGGGGTACAAAAATTTATGTGATATAGGAGAAGAGCGCATTCTTCGAGCTGGGCAGAAAATCAAAGGAGAAACTCAAGCTGAAATCGATTATGGATTCCGCGTGTTTCGGGTGGATAGCACTAACATGGAGGATGTCTACTATCGCCCTGCTGAATATAACCACGGACAGATGAATCTTTTCGCAAGTAATATCAAGGCAGACAGAACATCTGAAGACCTGCTCTTTCAAGTACTGCTTGACCTTGGCATTTTGCTGTCTTCAGATATCGAACAGACCGAGATCGCCGGAAAGAAGGTGTTCTCAGTAGCCGGTGGATATCTTATAGCCTGCTTTGACGATGATGTAATCGAAGAGACCGTCATTGAGATTGCTAAGCGGCATCCGTTCTATGCAGTATTCCGCGATAGTGGAATGAAAACGGACAGTGTAATGACGAATTTTGAACAGATTTTTGAAACCTACAGTCCGAAAACGCAAAGAAAGGTGCTATAACCGATGGTTTTTACCATGCTGCTGCAGGAGGAAACAAAATGATGTGGTTATGTAGACCTGGAAAACATGGTAGTGATTTCGAGGATGTAAAAAAATATAGAGATATTTTTCTCGGATGGGATGGATATCGCTTGGATTTGCAACCATTTAAGTCAAGGGACGATTTTAAGAAACTGGTAATAGAGGAGAAAAATCCAGAGGCAAGAACAACCATCTCAAATTGGGCAGGACAGTTATATTCATTTTGCATTGACATGAAAATCGATGATTACGTATTGATCCCTAATCGAAATGCAAAGGAATTTCTGCTTGCTAAAATTGATGGTTCATACAGATATGAACCTAATCGCAAGTATCCGCATGTCAGGAAAATAGCTATTGTTAGAGAGGGAATCTTACGTAGTGCCTTTTCGCAGTCTTCTCAATATTCCTTAGGAGCATTCAGGACTGTATTTAAAGTAAAACAGGAAGAAGAAGTATTAAAAGTAGCAGGATTGCTCAGATAGAGAAGGTGTGTTGATGGTAGATATGAAATTTAAATTTACTATACAGTATTACCAGACCGAGGCTGTAGAAAGCGTGGTAGGCGTGTTTGCCGGTCAGCCCTTTAATGACCGCTATACCTACCGCAGGGATGTTCAGATCGAGAGAAACATCCTGAACTTTAATGTACCCGATGAAGAACTACACATGGGCTTTGCCAATGCCAAGGTGCAGCTTGACCACGGTCAGCTTTTGGAGAACATCCGCAGGATTCAGACCCGGAACAACATCAATCTTTCCAGCAGTCTGAAGTCCGGCGGATTGGGTTCCTGCTCCCTTGATGTGGAGATGGAAACCGGAACCGGCAAGACCTATGTCTATATCAAGACCATGTTTGAACTGAACAAGCAGTACGGCTGGAGCAAGTTCATCGTGGTTGTGCCGAGCATCGCCATTCGTGAGGGTGTCCGTAAGAGTTTTGATGCCATGCAGGATCACTTCATGGAGTACTACGGCAAGAAGGCTCGTTTCTTCGTCTACGATTCCAAGAATCTGGCGGACATCGATAACTTTAGCCAGAGCGCGGACATCAATGTCATGATTATCAACATTCAGGCATTCAATGCCCGCGGAAAGGATGCCCGACGTATCCGTACAGAACTGGATAATTTCGGCAGCAGAAAACCGATTGATGTCATCAAGGCAAACCGTCCTATCGTCATACTGGACGAGCCGCAGAAAATGGGCGGCACTGCTACGCAAGAAAGCCTGAAGGAATTCAATCCGTTGTTCTGCCTGAACTATTCCGCTACCCACAAACAACACCACAACCTCGTGTACGTGCTGGACGCTCTGGATGCTTATAACAAGCGGCTGGTAAAACGCATTGAGGTCAAGGGCTTTGATATCAAGAACCTGCGCGGTACGGATAGCTATCTCTTCCTGGAACAGATTGTGATCTCACCGAAGAAACCGCCGATGGCAAGGATTGAGTTTGAAATCGGCTACAACAAGTCCATCAACCGCGAGACCCGTCTTGTCGGTGTGGACGATGACCTCTTTTGCACTCTCCAAGAACATGGAACAGTACAGAGGATACCGCATCAGTGAGATTGACCCGATCCGGGGAATCGTTACTTTTACTAATGGGGAGTTCATCCATGCCGGAGAGGTCATCGGTGATGTGTCCGAGGCAGACCTGCGCAGGGTGCAGATTCGTGAGACCATCCGCTCTCATTTTGAGAAGGAGAAGGAACTTTTTAATAAAGGCATCAAAACGCTGTCGCTGTTTCATTGACGAGGTTGCGAAGTACCGCAAGTACGATGAGAACGGCAATGAAATCAACTCCGAATACGGCGAGATTTTCGAGCAGGAATATACCAGCATCTTGAATGAATATCTCACGCTCTTCAATACGCCGTATGAGCAGTACCTGCGTACCATTGATGTGCATCAGACCCATGCAGGCTATTTCTCCATCGACAAGAAAGGCCGAAAGGTAGACAGTTCCACCAAGCGAGGCAGCGATGAGAGTGACGATATTTCCGCTTACGACCTGATTCTGAAGGACAAGGAGCGTCTGCTTTCCTTCAGCAATCCCGTGCGGTTTATCTTCTCGCACTCGGCACTCAGAGAAGGCTGGGATAACCCGAATGTCTTCCAGATCTGCACATTGAAGCATGGGGGCAGCTCACCGACCCAGAAACGCCAGGAGGTTGGTCGTGGTCTGCGCCTTTGCGTGAACCAGACCGGTGACCGCATGGATGTGGACACATTCGGCAGCCAGGTGCAGCAGATCAATATGCTGACCGTCATCGCAAGTGACGGCTATAAAGATTTTGTGGCAGACCTGCAGCGCGGCATCCGGGATGACCTCTATGAGCGTCCCACCAAGGCCACTCCGGAATACTTCATCGGCAAGACACTCGTTATCAGTGGCGGAGAGGTTACCGTTTCCGACAAGCAGGGACGGGATATTTACCGCTATCTCATCAAGAACGACTACATTGATGAGGACGATCATGTGACAGACAAATACCGTACAGACCTGGCAAACGGAGTCCTTGCTCCGGTGCCGGAAAGCTGCACGGATATTTCGGAAGGCGTTCACGCTCTCGTACAGAGCATCTTCGATGAGCACGCCCTGGACGATATGATCAGCAACGGTCACGATACCAAAGTCCAAGAGAACGCTCTGAACGATAACTTCTACAAGAAAGAATTCCAGACGCTCTGGAATTACATCAACCATAAATATGCCTATGCTGTCGAGTTTGATAGCGAGGAATTGATCAAGAAAGCCATCGCTCATATCGATGAAAAGATGTTTGTGGCAAAGCTGCAATATACCGTGACCACCGGCGAACAGGGACACGACTGGGATTCCGACAAGCTGAAATCCGGTGGTGGATTCGTTGCGGAAAAGAGCCAGACCTATACCCTTGACCGTGCGGAAGGCAGCAGCGTCAAATATGACCTTGTGGGCAAAATTGCGGAAGGTGCCAAGCTGACCAGACGTTCCGTTGCGAGGATTCTGGACGGCATCAAACCATACACCTTTGCCATGTTCAAGAACAATCCGGAGGAGTTCATCACGAAAGCAATCCGGCTGATCAATGAAGAAAAGGCAACGATGATCGTGGAGCAGATCACCTATAGCCGAACAGAGGGAACATATGACAGTACCATATTTACCGCAGAGAAGAATTCGGATTTCTCGAAAGCATATCGGGCTAAGAAGAATGTCCAGGATTATGTTTTTGCTGACGGAAGTGCGGAGAAAGTGTTGAACGCCGATTTGCGGAAGATATGGATCTTGCAGACGAGGTTTGTGTGTATGCTAAGTTACCAAGAGGATTCCAAATTCCTACGCCAGTTGGAAATTATGCTCCGGACTGGGCGATTGCATTTAATAAGGGGGCTGTTAAACATATCTTCTTTGTAGCTGAGACGAAAGGGACGATGGAGACACTTAATCTGCGTCCGATAGAACAGGCAAAAATAAAATGCGCAAAGAAGCTTTTCAACGAACTCTCAACGGAGGATGTCGTTTACCATGATGTGGACAGTTATCAGAGCTTGTTAAGTGTGATGGAAAAGCTTTGATGACTTGAGATAAGGAGCTTTATGAAGGTAGTAGATTCCGGATATAAAATCGATTTACATATTCATTCAGTGCAGTCGCATGGTAAGGATGGGGATAAAGTGGCTTTTAATACCCTTGAACACATTGATATTCTTGCAAAAAGCTGAATGAGAATTCTGTCCAGATATGTGCAATCACAGATCATGATGTATTTGGATATGATATGTACAGAAGTCTCAAAAAGGCGGAGACTGACGATGCTTCATCTATTGTTAAGGTGTTTCCGGGTGTTGAATTTTCTGTTGAATTCACTGGAGATAAAGGACCGACAGTTTTACATGTTATCGCAATCTTTAATGATGAGGATGATGATAAGGTTAAAGCGATAGCCAATACACTTACCGATGACAATGTGAAGCCGAAATATGATAGGAACTCTGCCTTTTCAGAGGAAAAGTTTCTCTCTATTCTACGTGACATCAATCTTGACACTGTGCTGATTGTTCACCAGAAGAGTACATTATCATCTTCCAGACCATATAAAAATGATGCACGTAGTGTTGGTGAAGAGAAGTTTTATGAATTTGTTTACACAGATTATTTTGAAGCATTTGAGTTTAAGAATCGTAAGAACGAAGTATTCAATAAAAACTTTATGGCTATGAATAATCTGCCTGGAGAGATGAGTTTCGTAACCGGATCAGACTGTCATGACTGGAGATATTATCCTAAAACTGACGATAGCGATACGGTTGATTTTAAGCATAGCTATGTTAAATGCATCCCAAATTTTCGTGGACTTGTAATGGCAATGACAGATCATCGAAGGATTAAGACAGTTAACAGCTTCTTTAATCCTACTGAAGTGTATGTACCGGAAGTAAAGGTAACCATCAACGGGAGTGAATGTAGTATTCCGTTATCCAGAGGAATTAATGTAATCATCGGAGATAATTCCATTGGAAAGTCACTTCTGCTACACAAACTGACTGATTTCAGAAAAACAGAAGGAGGATCTTTATCGAAGCAGATCGTCACAGGATACAAGACTTATATAAAGAACGAGAAGTTTGATGTTTTGACAGAGATTCCAGCAGCAGATGTATTTGCTTTCGATATGCAGGGAGAGATCAGATCAAAATTCGAACAAGGGAAACTTAAATCAGACGACTTCCTAAAACAATATTATCCTGATGCAATTAATGTCTCTTCGTATTTGGAAAAGGTACGTAGGGAGTTGAATCGGATTTATAAATATCTTGAGGAGAAGTTTGCGATAGAGCTGGCAGAAGCACAGCTGTCAAGCTTTCAAATTATTGATGCTGATTCCTCACAGGCAGAAAGCCTGACATTTGTCGGTTCCGTTTCAAAGAACAATAAACTCGTTAATGAGCTTGGAGAATTAAACGGTGAAATAGACACAATAGTTGAAAAGCTGGAGACTCTCGGAGAAAACAATCTTCTTGAGCAGGCAGACAGGGATACCATCGACCGCATCATTGAGATGTTAGGTGGAATCTCGTTAAAGTATGGAAATAAAAAGAAAACAGCTGAGCGGGAAAATGAGAAGATTGCTCTTTTTCAGGCTGCGGTCAATAGTTTCAAACAGAAATATCAATCAACAGTTTCTGATACGCAAAAGAAATTATCGACTTACAATGAGAACCTTACAGCGGCTGCTGAAACTATCAGTAGTTTGATTATACGAAGGAGAGCCAACAGAAAACCCTTAAACAATCTGAATGCTGAAGTTGTCGATGTACAGACGTTGAGGGTTTATGATTATTCTTTTAATAGCAGATTAGGTATTTCAGAAATCAGTCCTGAATATATTGACGAATTGTTTGTGGGTAATTTCAAGAAGAATTCTAAGCCTGTTCTGTCTATGAATCAGGATGAGCTTGCAGGGGCAATACTTAGATATAATGGCACCCCTGCTGATGCATTACAGGAAATCAAAGATAGAATTGAAACACAGTTGGCCACGGACTTTGCTAATAAATTTACTATAACTCAAGCAGGAACAGATAAAACGCAGGAATTATCTGCAGGATTCAATTCAAAGATATACTTCGACATTCTCTCTTATGAGACCAGTCATAGAGGGATATATATAATTGATCAACCGGAAGACAATGTTTCGCAAAAATCAATTCGAGAGTATCTCTTGGACAGATTTAAGGTGATGGGTGAAAACCGGCAGGTTATCATAGTGACACACAATCCACAGTTTATAGTAAATCTGGACGTGGATAATGTCATATATATAGGGAAAAATGATAAGGATGAACTTTATGTACAGTCGGGAGCATTGGAATACAAGAATGAAGAATACAGCATTCTCGACATAATATCCAATCATATCGAGGGTGGGTTAGAGACTTTAAGAAGGAGATGGAAACGCTATGAAAAGGGTTCTGCACTACAAAACAACGGATGAAGGATATGGCTGCTTTGAAGATGAGGAAATAGTGTTTCTGATCAGAAATGACGACCTCAAATTCAATGTTAAGGAATTCTATCAGGCATTCTATTCTGAAGGAAAAGATTTCGAAGATATAGTGATAGAAAATGATGCTCCGGATAATAAGGATGCCGCCAGAATATATCAGTGTATTATAAGTCTCATCGCTCAAATTGACGGCCGTATCAAGGAATTGTCAGATGAAGTTTCGGAAGTTGATGTAGAGGAGGAATTAGAGGCGGACAAAGAAAAATGACCAGTTTGCCTTGGAGATAACATATTGTAAGGAGATTCAATAATGCAGGAGATTTTCAGTAATACAACGCTGACGGTGAATCAGCTGATTGAAAAGTTAGATACAGGAGAGCTTGGTCTGCCGGAGCTTCAGCGGCCTTTTATCTGGAAGGATTCAAAGGTTCGTGACCTTTTTGATTCCATGATGAGAGGATATCCGATAGGTTATTTAATGCTCTGGGAATGTCCTGCCCTTGATAAGAAAAAGTCCATCGGTGTCGAAGCGCACAGTTATGACTCTCCCAAAGAAGTAATCATAGACGGTCAGCAGAGATTAACTTCCCTCTATGCAGTAATGAAGGGGAAGATAGTCGTCAATTCTAAATTCGATGAGAAATCAATCATCATTTCGTATTGTCCACTGCAGGATAAATTCGAAGTGGGTTATCAGGCTACGAAGAAAGACCCGGAGTGGATATACAATATCAGCGAGCTTTTCACAACTGGCAATGCTTTAAGTACACAGGAGAATTCATTCAGCGGTTGAGTGATTACAGAGCCACCAAGGGTGAAATCCTTACTGACGATGAACAGGCGATTATCGCCGACCGCATCAATGCAGTTGCGAACTTGAAGACACATACGCTTCCGGTATTTGATATCAAGTCCAATGCAGAGGAAGAGGATGTATCTGAAATCTTCGTTCGTGTTAATTCGGGTGGAGTCTCGCTGAAGCAGAATGACTTCATTCTTACATTGTTTTCCCTATATTGGGATGATGGCAGACGTGAAATTGAGCAGTTCAGCAAAGATTCTACTGCACTGACAAAAGGAAAAACGACATCTTATAATCAGCTGACTACGGTGACGGCACAAGATGTTATCCGTGTTGTGATGGCTTATGCCTTTGACAGAGCTCGTCTGAAATATGGATATAAGCTTCTTCGTGGAGCGGACTTCGACAAGAAAGGTGCTGTAGATGAAGACCTTCGCAACCAGAGGTTTGACATCCTCAAGGCAAAGCTGCCGGATGTGTTGGATGTTCACAGCTGGCATGAATTTATCAAAGCAATAATGAATGCCGGATTTCTTTCCGGAGATCTGATCCTTTCAGGGAATGCCATATTCTATTCGTATGCCTTTTATCTTATTGCCAAGCACAAGTTTAATGCGTCATATAACGAGAATATGCACCTGACATCGCTCTGGTTTTTCTATGCATCTCTGGTGTCACTTTATACCGGTTCCTTTGAATCAACGGTTGAGAACCACCTGAACAGTATAAAAACACTGACCACTCTGGACGAGTATAAGAATTTTATTCTTACAAGGGTAAGCGAACGCCTGACTAACGATTACTTTGACATCACACTCGTTGGGTCGGAAGGGCTGGCTGTTTCCGGCAGAGGAAATAACGCATGGAATGCGTATGTGGCTTCCCTGAACATTTTGAATGCGAAGATCCTCTTTTCGAAGAGCAATCTGCTGGCATCGAAACTTTTTGAGCCGGGAACGGACGGTAATAGAAAATCTCTTGAAAAACACCACTTGTTCCCGAAGGCCTATCTCAAGTCTCTTGGCTACAGGGATTCGATGATAAACCAGATGGCAAACTATGCCTTCATTGACTGGAAGGACAACATGGGTATTTTGGATGATGCACCGTCCAAGTATTATCCGATTGTATGCCAGGGGCGGTCGGACACAGAGATTCGTGAAATGGAAGCTGAAAATGCACTTCCGCATGGTTGGGAGAACATGACTTATGAGGATTTCCTGAATGAACGCAGAACACTTATGGCTGCAAGGATTAAGGAAGCGTTTGAGCAACTGAAGAAGAATGTGGGATAACAAATATGAAACAGGAAACCATAGACAGAATACGAAGATTTACAGATGACCGGGACTGGGATCAGTTCCATACACCAGGCAACCTTGCCAAGTCCATATCCATTGAAGCAAACGAGCTTCGGAGTGCTTCCAGTGGAGTGACACCGATTATGACTTGGAACATGTAAAGGAAGAACTGGCGGATGTCATCGTTTATAGCCAGAACATGCTGGATAAGCTGGGGCTGGATGTGGACGAGATCGTTATGAGCAAGATGGCAAAGAATGAAGCAAAAGTACCCGGTGGAGAAAGCCAAAGGAAGCTCTGTAAAATATGATGAGCTATAACACCTTTTAATTATCTCCCACCTTTTAATTATCTTCTCACATTTTAATTATCCCGTGTGTGAGGAAGAAAGGAGGCTCGGTTTTCGGATGAGCGTAGCAACAGAATACAGACCACAAAGCCTGACAGGATGACTGCCGGGCACAAGAGCATATCGTAGTAATGCCGTAAACACGGGCTTTCACGGCACTTTCGGAAGGGATAACTACAGAAGCCGCCGTATCAAAGACAACGTCTTGTTAGACGAGACCTGCGGAAGCGTAGGTTTCTTAATGAACGCATATAATAAAATTGAAAGGGGGGAGTTATATGATACTCCCTGAAAATTTGATGGACTTGATCTGTCAGGGTGAAGGACTGACAGTCGAATTCAAAAAATCAACAACAGATATCACGAAAGATGTCTACAATACTGTTTGCTCTTTTTCCAATTGAGAAGGAGGTCATATTTTTCTTGGGGTGAAGGATAACAGAGAGATTCTAGGTGTTGACAAAGACCGTGTCGAACAGTTGAAGAAAAACTTTGTTACGACGATCAACAATGAGAGCAAAATCTATCCGCCGTTATATTTGACTCCTGAAGAATATGAGGTCGATGGGAGTATTGTTCTTTACATCTATGTCCCTATTGGAAAAACGGTTTATCGCAATGCAGACAGGATTTTTGATCGTAATAATGAGTCGGATATAGATATCACAGATAATGCGGACATGGTTTTCAACCGTTATGCCGAGAGTATGAAAGTTTTTCTGTAAAAACGGAATAAGAAATACCTTCAGGGGCTCCTGTGATATACACTAATCACAGGAGGCCTTTACTATGGCAAAAAGAGACAAGAAACCCGTCCACAAAGTCGTGATGACCGAAGGCAAACGCCAGATCATCCAGCAACTCCTACAGGAATACGACATTGAGACTGCCGAAGATATCCATGATGCTCTCAAAGACCTGCTCGGCGGCACCATCAAGGAGATGATGGAAGCCGAGATGGATGACCACCTCGGATATGAAAAATCCGAGCGCTTCGACTCCGATGACTACCGTAACGGCTACAAGGAAAAGACTGTCAACTCTAGCTACGGTTCTATACGAATTGACGTCCCGCAGGATCGCAAGTCCACGTTTGAGCCTAAAGTCTTAAAGAAGTGGCAGAAAGACATTTCTGACATCGATCAGAAAATCATCTCCATGTATGCCAATGGGATGACCACCCGACAGGCCTCTGACACGTTCATGGATATCTATGGTTTTGAGGCCTCTGAGGGATTCATATCGGACGTGACGGATAAGATCCTGCCCCATCCTCTACATCGATGCAATCCACTACTCCGTTCGGGATAATGGGATCATTCGGAAGATGGCGGCTTTCGTCATCCTCGGGATCAGCTGCGAAGGAAAGAAAGATGTCCTGACAATCGAGGTCGGCGATAACGAGAGTGCTAAGTACTGGCTAGCCGTCCTCAACAGCCTTAAGAACCGTGGGGTTAAGGATATCATGATTATCTCTGCGCTGACGGGCTGACTGGGATCCGCGAGGCGATCCAGACAGCTTTCCCGAAGACAGAATATCAGCGCTGCATCGTCCACCAGGTCCGGAACACGTTAAAATACGTGTCAGACAAAGACCGCAAGGCCTTCGTCAATGACCTTAAAACGATCTATAATGCTCCCAACGAGGAACAGGGGCGCGCCAACCGGGACCGGATCACAGAGAAGTGGTCGGAGAAATATCCGAACGCCATGAAACGCTGGGAACGCGACTGGGATGTCATCACTTCGATCTTCAAGTTTTCCGCAAATGTGAGAACCGTCATCTACACGACGAACGCGATCGAGAGTCTGAACGCCACATACCGCAAGCTGAATCGTCAGAGAAGCGTTTTCCCCAGTGCCCAGGCTCTTCTGAAGGCCCTGTATCTGGCCACCTTTGAAGCTACGAAAAAATGGAGCATGACAATCCGGAACTGGGGGCAGGTTTACGGCGAGCTGTCGATCATGTACGAAGACCGGCTTCCCGAATGACACGATAAACAGCCGAAATGGGCGGATTTCTCCGTCCGCTGTAGACATGTCAACCTGTATCCGTTATAAAATAAGCAACCGTCTGAAGGTCGATAACGCTGCTTTTTGTAAGCCCTCAGACATAAATCCTATCACAGGAAATCCTATTTACAGAGATTTCTTCACACACTCCAGATAAGCTCTTTTAGCTCTGTTACAGTCATCTTCTCGGTGTCATAGCGATCATATAAGAGTTCAGATTTCATTCTCGCCCATATGCTCTCACAACGAGCGTTATCATGGCAACGGCAACCATCACTGTTCATGCTCGGTGTTGTATGGCAGTCCCGGTCGGCTCTACGGTAGCAATCACTGGTGTACTGTACTCCGCGATCGCTATGGCAGATCGCACCTTCGATCCCCGGGTAAGCCTTATGAGCATTCCTAAGGGTGCGGGCACACAACGGGGCCTTCATGTTGGTAGCCTTGATTTCGGTTATGTCCGTAACACATTTTGTCAGTGGCTCTGTTGACCTGAAATCCCGCTTGAGTAGATCATTCGATTTACGAGCAGCCTTGTCGGCTTTCGTTATTCCATTTGGCTTACGCTCTGGACGATGACTGCTGCCGATTTCTTCCATTACTCGATAGACGGTCCGCTCACTCGGGATATCGACATTCTTCGGCTTCTTCTGCAGAAGAGCATCACGCATCCCGGAACGACCATAGGTATCATTACATTCATCTTCCTTTAGGATATCCTGCATAGCATCGGCCAGCTTCTGATATTTCCAAGGCCGATCCTTACGTTGCAGGTATTCATAGAATGCCTGGCGGCTCACATGGAGCATCCGACAGTAGAATGTAGGTTTCCCTTTAATCATGCCTCCTTCTGTCTTAACAGCGATATATTTCAGCCTTTCATTTTTGTTGACTTCAGACGGCTCACGGCAAAAAAAAAGCTAGCTTCCTCCGGGAACTCGTTTTCTTCTTTAAGACGACGAACTTCCTTATCCTGATCTTTGACCTGCTTACGTAAGGTGATCAGCTCCTCATTCAGAGTCACAGCACTTTTGGGGGGATGGGATCCCGCTTCAAGATCCGGATTTCCGAGTCTATTAGAGCGTATCCATGTATAGAGTGTGTTTTTGGGGATGCCTAGTTCGCGTGCAGCTTTTGCCTGGCCAATCTCTTTTGTCAGCTTAACTGCCTGGATTTTGTATTCCTGATCGTACTGTCTGTTAGTTGCCGCTGTAAAAACCTCCTTATTCTCTTGATTATAATGAAATCCTTGAGAATGAGATGTCAACTTTATTTATATAGCACCAGTTGATATCTTTAAGATGGTGTGTCTCCACTGTTCGATAATTTCTGATGGCGAGTAAGTATATTCAAACCTTTTTGTTTAACAGGAGTTGTTTTTCCATGTCAATCGTTTATACGAGAGAGGAGGGATTGCTCGTGAGTTTTGAAAAGCTATTTGCAAAATGGAAAGCCATGCATAATTTTAATGCGTTTATCCGGGACGGGATTGTTGATCCCGAACATTACGAAACGCCACACATTCTGTTTGTTCTCCGTGATATGAACTGCCAATCTGAGCGTGATTTGTGTGGTGATCTTCGTAGGAATGGAAGCGGCTGGAAAACTTGAACAACATCGGCAGATGGTCAAAAGCTCTATTGGACGGCGGCGAAGAATATCCGCAGGATATGTCCACAGCAAAGCGAGTGACACAGCTACAACGCATTGCCGTTATGAACTTGAAGAAAGAAGGCGGCGTTAGCCGCACCGCAGGAAACGAGCTTCTGGAAGCGGTACAGAAACAGCACGATATGATATATGAAGAAATTTGTCTGTGCAATCCGAACATTATTATCTGTTGTGGATTGACTGCTTATGGGATCATGGGCAATGCAACCTTGTTAAAGGATTATGTACTCCCATTTTCTACGGAATGGGCATCTTTTCCTTCCTTAACTTTTGACAGAGATTGGTGGTATTACTTTACCAAAATCAATGGGAAGCAGGTGCCGGTTATCAGCTTTTGCCATCCGCAAGCTACCAATCTTGAAGGTGCCAGAGGACATGAAAATTTGTTTCTCCCATTATATCGTGATATGCTGCACATAAAGGAACTGTTTTTGAAAAGCACATCGGGAGGTGAGCAAAACAACAATGGAATTTGAATATATGTTCAAGGATTTAGCAGTTCAGGATGTTGAGCATTAACAGCCCCGATGAGCTAATTGCCAAGCGTATTGCCGATGAATGGACAGCCATAGAGCGCACCGAAGTGATTGCGGATATTGCCGCTTTATATAAATTGGCTGCTTGGCTCAAAGGCAATCGCTATCCATATTGGACGCGCTCTGCCTCTGGCTCCAGCTTCATTATCTCCCCGCACTCCTTCTATCAGGTGAATCCCGTTCAGACCGAGGCCATGTACGGCGCGGCGCTCGAGTTTGCAGCGCTTAGCGGAAACGAGACTGTCTGGGATTTATACTGCGGCATCGGGACCATCTCCCTCTTTTTGGCGCGGCAGGCAAAGAAGGTATACGGCGTGGAAATTGTGCCTGCCGCCATCCGGGATGCAAAAGAAAATGCCAAGCGAAACGGTATTGCAAACGCGGAATTCTTTACCGGCGCCGCCGAGGAAGTGCTGCCTGCTTGGCAGAAGGCAAATCCGGACACCCGGATTGATGTGATTACCGTGGACCCGCCGCGTAAGGGCTGCGACGAGACCGCGCTCCGCACCATGGCAGAACTATCTCCCGAGCGCATTGTCTATGTGAGTTGCAACCCCGCGACCCTCGCGCGGGACATAAAATACCTCCGCGCCGACGGCTATGAGTTAACGCGCGTTCGCCCGGTCGATAACTTTCCGAGAACCATGCATGTGGAGACGGTGGCGCTGCTCGAGAGAGTCGGGCACTGATATTCAAAAAGGCGGCAAAAATTTCTCTGTGGAGATAGATCAATGAATGTGACAATAACGATATTCGTGCAATTGTTGCTTTGGATATGGTTTCTGGGATGTACGATCACATGGCGCTTCGGAAAACACATTCTTGTTGAAGGAATGGGGATTCGGAGCGCAGAGTTTGTCATGCTCTGTCTGTACAGCATAGGACTGATCAGTTATTACTTTTTTCAGCCGACCGGCAAATGGATTTTGTTCGCTATCTTAGTGTTGTGGTTTGTAATCCAGTTTTTCTGCCATTGGTACTACACCATATTCGGCGCTTCCGAACAAAAGTTGAAAGGCTACAATGAGTGCTTTCGAGGAACGTTAAGGCTCATTCCCGTGAGTGAAAAGCGCCTAATCCCGGATTTCTATCATATTGTGCTTCATTTATTGATTCTGGCAAACGGGATACTTTGTTTGCTATCCCGTACGCAGGTATAGAAGCGTTGCAATCCGAAGGACTGTTTAGCCGAATCAAAGAAGCGAAATGCGGAGAATCGGATAACGAACACATCGGGAAGGCAGAGCGCTTTTCGGTAAGCGATTCTAGGGCAGAGTCTGTCAAAAAAGTGGGCGCTGTATTGCCGAGCCGGACGGATCATTACACAAAGTATCATGAGGAGAATCCGCTTGAAGAAATTATCGAGTACAATTTTGAAAATAGCTGTTTTCTTTATCGGGTGGATTATGCTGCTCGGGCGTATTGACATTCCGAGCAGTCAACCCGCGATATGGAGATTCTTTGCGGAGATGATTCCGTTGGTGGCTTTGCTACTGTTTACTGTGGTCTTTTACCTGATCGAGAAGAAAAGCGTGAGCATACCGATAAAAGAAAATATCGGAAAAGGGACATTGACAGGAATTGTCACAGGTGCTCTTTGGATCGGAGCGGCTTCGTCAATTCTGCTTATTTCGAAGCAGCTGGAAATCACAGGCAAAAATGAAGTCTCGCTCTTATGGCTTTGGATACTCTCAGCTTTTCTAAATGTCATCATGCAGGAACTCCTTGTAAGAGGGTACATCTATCAGCTTTTGAAAAAGCAATACAATATTCCTGCGGCCGTAATCGTGACAACGGCAATTTTTACCTTGCTACACGGCGGCGCATTCGAAGCGGGCATCATTCCGGTCATCAATGTTGTTACAATGAGTCTTTTTGCGACAGCGATATATGAGTCGGAGAAAACGATACTTGCACCTATCATGGCGCATGCGATATGGAATATCATCGGGGCATTAATACTCGGAGGTGTTAGCCTGGCAGATGACTATCCGAGTGTCTTGAATATGACGGCTTCCGCAAACAAACTGCTATCGGGCGGGGCATACAAAATCGAAGCAAGTATCGTAGTGACGATTTTAAATCTGACCTTACTGGGAATATTTTATCTTCGATGCCGAAGTCGAATTACGCGGTAATCGATATGGAAAGAAGCCGTTAGCCATAAGTCTGTCGACAAGCTTTTCCTCACCGGGCGGACGCTAATACCGCAGCTTTAAGTGAAATGTTTGGAAGAGAACGAAGAGGGAAAAACAGGAAAAAGAGAAGCATAGAGGGCGATAACTTGGCGGAAGCGGTTAGTTTTCTGTCGGATAGTTGTTTCGTTTTGTCAGCTATTGCTGTTAGTTTGACATACTGTTTTTTTATATGGCTGGGTATTGCCTTGATAATTGGGAATATGGTTTAGCCAGTTAACGGAATGAAAACACTTAGAGAGTCCGAACTATCAACGACTATCCTACAATTTATGCTAGATTGCATTTATCAGAATAAGAATTGGGAATATTAGCTATTTTTTTAGTTGACTTAAGTGCGAATTTATACACCCTGTTAGGCGGTTATATAGTTGGAATTGTACAGAGAGGGTTACTTATTATTGCGAGCGGTTAAAATATAAATCGTATATTCTGGCAGTCGTTACGTGGAGTGTTTAGATGATTTTACTACAATTAATGAACTGATAAATTCTATATGAGTCGATTATAGAAAAAGTTCCAGTTTGGATAGGGATATAGGAAAGAATTGTCTGTTACCTGTCCAACTTTTTGTCTGCATCCCCATACGGAAATATGGAAGTTTTGAGGTAGGGAAATGGCATATGAACAGATAACGCCCATTCAGCAGTTGAATTTCCAGATCAACCGGGTATTGACCTATGGAGAAGTGGCGGGAGATCATGATGAAATCGTCACAGCCCTGTCTGGTGTAAGGAATCTGGACACATGGTTTTCTGCCTGGCGAAACATCGGACAGAGGGCAGAACAGAAAAATCGGTACATGCATGCCGCTTATGCCTACCGGATGGCAGAGTTTTTCCTGAAAGAGACGCATCCGGAAAAAGAGCGGATGTATGAAAAGGCGATAGAAAATTTTTATAAAGCGTTTGACGTTCTGCATATCCCTTATACCATTTGTGATATTCCCTACAAGGGCGATTTCCTGCATTCTGTTAAGGTAGGCGAGCAGACCAATACAAAGATCTTATTGGTCTGCGGCGGGTATGATTCCTTTATAGAGGAATTTATACCGGCCACTCTCGGTTTGCTGGACCAGGGGTATACGCTTCTTTTCTTTGAGGGCGATGGGCAGGGGAAAACCCTTAAATATGGTTTGCCACTAACCTATGCATGGGAAGAACCCACAAAATGTGTCCTGGATTATTATCAGATCAACCACTGCCCGATGATCGGCATTTCCTGGGGAGGATATTTTGTGATGCGTGCTGCAGCCTTTGAAAAAAGAATCTCTGCGGTTGTCGCCTATGATGTCGCGGATGATGGATTAGAGATCATGACAAACGTCTTCCCTCCGATCCTGCGCAGGCTGATCCGCTGGGCATTTGCTCACAAACAAGAAAGCTGGTGAATCATCTGGTCCGATTTGCCATGAATAGAAGTGTTCTGGCAGACTGGGCACTCTCACAGGGGCAATATATTTCCCATACGAAAAGCCCGTACTGCTTTTATCAGGAAGTACAAAAACATACCCTGCGAGGTGTTTCCGACAGAATCACACAGGACTGCCTGCTTCTTGCCGGAGAGAAAGATCACTATATTCCCATGGACCAATTTGAACGACTTCAGAGCAGTTTGCCAAATGCAAGGTCGGTAAAAAAACGTGTCTTCACACAGGCGGAAGGCGGCGAACAGCATTGTCAGATCGGGAATCATCAGTTGGCTCTGAATGAGATCACACAATGGCTGGAGGGTCTGGAATGATCTTCTTCCAGCCTTCATGGTACTCTGTGTTAATTTAATAATTTCTTCGCTATCTGTTTATCCTTTACCCGACCGCCACAGGGAAAAGAGCTGTTCTACTACGTGAATGAAGGTGTCCTGAAAGGATTTGCTTCTATCACCACTCACATTCATAGATTTGTGATCTGTCAATTTGTTATACTATCTAAGTGATTTTTGTTTGTTGCAAATTAGAAAAAATTGAGTTGCTGGAAAGGAACTGCTGATGGCAAAAGTCAGGAACTGGATATGGATTGGGACCATATTCAATGGGTTCATAGCTGTTTTTGGTGCTTTGATTGCAGCAGGTGTATCAGCTCTTGGCATATGGGGAGCGCGGTATGCCCGGACATCGGTTCCCAACGACGATATGGCGCTCATCCCTATCCTTATGCAGGCTCTGGGAGCGGTCTTCTCAGCCCTGGCGCCTTTTATCGCGGTGATGGCAGGAGTTGTTTTTGCGCTTTCCCTCATCTCCTGTTTTTTAGGGAAAGTTTCTTTAAAAAAGCATCAGAACCTGCCCTACAGCAGGGGCAATCTTAGGAATACCACTGGACGAATTTTGTGCAACGGGATCTTGACGCTTGGATTTATACTGATGCTTTTATTTCTGAAGTTTCGTTCTTTTTTGATGATCGTAATTGTATTAGATCAACTTGTCATCTGCGCGTTGCAAGTCAGGGAAATCCATGAAATTAGAAAGCTACCTCATTCTGCATAGTATTTATAAGTAGACATTGGAATGAGTTAGGTCTCTTACAAGGGAGAAAGAACAATGTCGGGAGAAGACAAAAAGCTGGTGTCTGCTGCATTGACAGATGGAAAGAAAAATAGAAAAAACCATTTAGCAAGACATGTTATTCTGAGTGTGTTATTCCTCTTTGCCATTTTATTTTGTTCGGCCATAGCAGCAGGACTCTTCTTTAGTTATTGCTTCGGCATTGTTATTTAGAATCAGAAACCCCAAAAGGGAGAAAGTTAATAGGGGAAATGCATTCATTGTGGAGACGTAGCGTTGCCGTAGAGGGGTGTAGAAGTGAGGGAGGAATACAATGTCGCAGGTGATAGCATCAAAGAATGAACTGGAGTTTGTAGTCTTCTGTATCGAAAACCTCGCAGTGGCTCTGCATACGGATGCGCAGAGTGTCTATCGAGCACTGACGGAAAAAAGCGATATTTTAATCCTATATTGTGCCGGAATATGAGATGCTTCACACGCAAAGTAAAGAATATATTGTGGATGATATCTTGGAAGTCATGAAGGAAAGAGGTGTAGAAGTATGATTCTTTATCATGGCTCTTATCTTGCAATCGAAAATCCGGATTTGCTACACTCGCGACCGAATCTTGACTTTGTAAAAGGGTTTTACCTGACGTCCATTCGTGAGCAAGCAGTAAAATGGTGCGGATGTACGATTTGACTCTTACTCCGAAGATTGGCTTGAATTTATACTTACTTGCAGAAGCGGGAAGGATAGTTCTGATTACGATGCAGTCTGTGGTGGGATTGCAAATGACCAGGTGTTTAATACAGTTGAACTGTATTTCGAGAATTTGATTGACAAGACAGAAGCCATTAAAAAGGTTACGGTATGAAAAAAACCAAACATGCAGATTGCCTTAAGAACAGACGCTGCGCTTACCTGTTTAAAAATATAGGGGTGCGAAAAGATATGAATGCGAGTCCTGTTTTATTGCAAAAGAAATTCGCAAGAGTCATAGCATGCTTTGCCGAGAAGAATAATATTTCATTGGATGAAGCGACGGATTTCTTTTACAAGTCCGAATTGTACCCTTTGCTACATGAAGGTGTATCGGATTTACATTGCATGAGTGATATGTATTTGGCGGATGAGCTCACGGAAGAATACAAGGGAACTTGACGAGCTCGATAAAAAATAACAAAGATAAAAACGCAACGCGTACAGCAATGTATGCCAGAGCCGGTAGGTAGCCCGGCCGTCACGGCGTAGCCGTGGTAAGTAACCTGCCCTCCGGGTTGTCCGTTCTTTGTTCATGAATTGAATTGTAGGAGGGATTGTCATGGACAAAGTAGTTATCAAGTTGACGGTTTATTTTGCCGATCCGTTTTGGGTTGGCGTAATTGAGCGGATTGCGGGCGGACATTTATCGGCAACAAAAATCACTTTTGGTGCAGAACCCAAGGACTTTGAAATCGCCGGTTTCATACAAAGACACTTTTATGAGCTGCGCTTCAGTCAGTCTGTGCCGACGGAACGAAGGGAAGCAAAGAAGAACCCGAAGACAGCACAGCGTGATGCGAAGAGACAAATGCAACATGTCGGAATCGGGACAAAGTCACAGCAGGCGCTAAAACTGCAGCATGAAGAGAAGCGCCTGGAAAGCAGGAAAAAGAACAGAGAAGAAAAGCAGGCAAAAGCGGAGCGCCTGTTTTTGTTAAAACAGCAGAAGCGAAAAGAGAAGCACAGAGGGCGCTGACAGAGGAAGCGGATGGACTATATACAGGATAGAAGCAGGCACATCGATATAAGCCTTCAAAATAGTCGGGTATGCGGCATTAAGTTCCATAATAAGACCCTGACGTTTAAGCTCGACCGTATATTTCGACGTGTCGAAGGCGAGGAAGCAGAATGCCCGGGTGAATTTCGTTTTGAAGCTTGTGACTTGGACTTGTGCCGCGCGCTGATATTTAATAAAACGCTGGGAGAGGGGCGCTTTACCGGGAAAGCCCTTTCTCTGCGGGAGTTTATGGATGTATATGGGAATGCGGAATTTGAAATCGTGACCGAGGGTTATTTTGGCAATACGACCACTTATAGCGGGTGGCTCTGGGAAGCCGAAAAAGCACCGGTATCCGCAATCCTGTATCTCTGGAATTGCGGGGATCGGATTTATCGAATCGAGGAATAGGTACTCATTTGGTCTTTGTGAGGGAGGTGAAGAACTGTGAACCAGGATCCGTTTCAAGAATATATGCGGGATTCCGAGCCGGGAAAACGTGAAAAGAGCTATGCATGGCGAACCGGAATCGGTCTTCAGGCTGTAGATGGACTCAAAACCTCCGACTATTTGTTGCGGACGGCTGTCCGCAACATTGAAGGCGAGATATCCTTTCAAGAGGCCAATGCCCTGTTACAGAGCTACTATGAAGAGCACCCTCCGCGTGATTTCGAAGATCGCACGGAGGAAGCGGATAAGGTTTCGGTCAGAATTGCGGAGCTTCTTTCGGAAAAGGCGTTCAGCTTTACACCGCAGGAATACATTTCAATCCACCGAAAATTATTTGCGGGAATTTATTCGCATGCGGGGCGCCTCAGGGACTATAACATTACCAAACAGGAGTGGGTTCTTGACGGAGCAAGCGTTCTTTACGGCAGCGCAACAGAACTGAGAGCAACCTTGGACTATGATTTTTCCGAAGAAAGAAACTTTTCGTACAAGGGTCTGTCGATGGATGAGATGATTCACCATCTCGCGGGATTTCTTTCGAGGCTCTGGCAAATTCATATATTCGGAGAGGGAAATACCAGGGTGACGGCAGTATTCTTGATCAAATATCTGAGGACCTTAGGGTTTGAGCTTACGAACGACGTTTTTGCCGAAAATGCTTGGTATTTTCGGAATGCACTTGTCCGGGCAAATTATAACGATCTAAAAAAAGGAATTCATGAAACGACAGTATTTCTGGAACGCTTTCTTCGAAACCTTTTGTTGAATGAGCATCACCCGCTTCGGAACCGGACCTTGCATATCAGTTGGTCAAACGACGAGGCAATGAAACCGGATATTTGGACGAAAAAACCGGACATTGAACCGAAAGAACCGGACATTGGAGCAGCGAAACCGGACTTTATGGCCGAGTTCTTGCCAAAAACAGCCGGAAACATACGGAAACTTAGGGAAGCATTCCCGGAGGGAGAGATTTTCGGACGGACCGAGGTTATGAAGGTGCTTGGTTTAAAAGCTTCCGGAGCGTCCGAACTTCTGATGAAATTGCGAAAGAGCGGCCTGGTGGAAGCGGTCAGAGGTCAGGGGAAAGGAAAGTATCGATTTATTCTGTTTTCTTGAGTGCCCGGGAAAATCCGAGAAAGAAAGCACCGGGAACACATCAGAGTGCTATCTGCGGGCGACGGAGTTATAATGGGCTTATGAAGTATACAAAAGATTTCCTGGACGAGGCTTTAAGTCAGCTACAGACTCCCGATTATAAGGAGCGAAAACGAGTAGCGACTGTTTTCATGAGAGCGGCCTGTAAGGAGCTCGGCACGAAGGATACCAAGCCTATTAAGGAGTGGTTTCTCATAAATCAGGAGGCGTTTTTTTCGTCAATCGCCGAAGAAACAGAGCCGGAAATTCTGTGGACACATCTCTACACCTTGCAAAATTTTTGTGCTCGCTACATCCATTTGAGTCATTTGTATCGGGCGGAGTCGAGTTTTATCACGGAAGACAAAGTCCGCAAATTTGAAGAACAGAGCAAAGCGTATGTCCAAGGGCTGCGTAAAACACAGATGCATCCCAAGGTGCTGCAGGGGATAGCATCTTTTTTTTGGATTTACAGAGAGTCCTTTGTCTGGGATATCTTTGTTGAGGTGTTAAAGAAGAAACGGAATCATTTGACCTTATCTCACATCGGAGTTGCCGTTCGTCAGTGTTGTTCGCTCGTGCAAGAGGAGGGAAGAGTTTGTATTTCGGAGCGGCAACGAAGGGAGCTGTCGGAAGTCATGGAGGCTAAGCAGGTTTTACCAAGAGAGGCGGAGTTATTAAAGGCACTGCCATGTAGCGGATAAAAAGCGGGTTGAGTCAGCGGGATTTTTTTCGGAAAGTCTCTGTAAACCGCCTTGGATTCAAGGATTCTGTGGCAGCGAAACGGTACAGGGAATTGTAAGGTCAAAGAGATACAATCAAACTGAGATTATAAAGGAGAAAGCGGATGAGAATACTGTTTTGTAATATTGCCTGGATGCGATATTACAAGGGATTCTGGGAGGGTGAAGATGAGCCTGTAGGGGGCGGAAGCTTTGTGGATGAAAACCAAGACGGATCGGAGTTATATAATTTTGATCCTTTTTTACTGATCCACGAAGATGGAGAAGAAGAGGATGTTTGCGCAGGTTTTGTCGTGACAAAGAAGAGCCAAAGCGGAGCGGACCGAGCGCTGCATATCGAGAGGCTTGAAGGCTGCGAAGCGCTTCGAACGGCAATGTCGGTTGAAGATGTGCTGGTCGTTTACTGTGCCATGCACCCGTTTCATCGATTTACCCGAGTGGTCGGCTGGTATCGGCATGCCACGGTATATCGCTACTATCAATGGTTGCCGTTTGCGGGTGAAAACGACGAGGGGGAGGGTTTTCTTCTGAATGCATATGCTGCGAGAGAAAACTGTGTATTGCTTCCGGTGAAAGACAGAATGTCCGAAATATGGGAAGTTCCGAGGGCGCGAAAAGGAGCCTCCTTCGGTTTCGGTCAGGCCAACGTCTGGTTTGCAGAGGGAAGGGAAGAAAACGAAGCTCTGGATCGCTTCCTGGATAAACTTGTGGAGCAGATTCAAAACTATAGCGGAGAAAACTGGGTGAATAAAACACGGGAAGATTTGTTGCAAGAACAAGGAAAACAATTGTTAAGTCGGAGGAGATAAGAATGTTGAAAGTATATTGCTACAGCCGTTGCAGCACTTGTAAGAAGGCCTTGAAGTGGCTGGATGATAAGGGCATCAAGTATGAGTTGATTGACATCAAAGAAAATCACCCGGCGGAGGAGGAGCTTCGCAAGTATCATGCGATGAGCGGCCTTCCGTTAAAACGCTTCTGGAATACCAGCGGCATTCCTTACCGGGAAATGGGGCTGTCGGGGAAGCTGAGAGAAATGAGCGAGGACGAACAGTTTGCGCTGCTCGCAACTGATGGAATGCTGGTGAAGCGGCCGCTGCTGGTGGGAGAGAACTTCGCGCTGACGGGGTTCAAAGAAGAGGAGTGGACGGAGAAGTTGCTGTGAGAAGTTCCTAACAGGAGCTATGTGTTCAGAAGAGCTCTGCAAGCTGTGGGTTACGGCTTGCAGGGCTCTTTTTTGCTATAGCGCAAGAATGATTTCGTTTGCACATTTCCTCGCACTCATTTGTTAAATAGTATAAGGAGGTGACTATCTTGACAAAATACCTCAATATGATTATAATCATGCTCATAGTCATATAGATGCTAAACTTCAGATACAAGTTACAAAAATAAGGAGGTATGTTTATGGCCACAAAAAATATTTATGTTGCAGAAGCAGATCTACACTTATTTGATGATGCTGCCAAGTACGCCGGAAGTGTTTCTGCCGCTGTGATACAGGCACTTCAGGACTTTCTAAGTGTTCAACGCAACAAAAGCGAAGGATATGACAAGATTGAGTTAAACCTCTATGAAAAAGGGGTAAGAAGAAAGGTAATGTTCTATGGTATGGAGATTGCTCGTGTAGAACGTCCGGTAGACGGTGGAATAAGGATTGACACGATTTATAAAACTGCAAAAGGGCAGCTTGCAGTGGCAACCAAGGTTCGCAAGGAGCTTCCGAATTGGGCGAAAGGAAATCCACACGTATGGGAAAACCCGCAGTCTTGGTCACATGATTTTTGGAATCTGGGGGATAGAGTGTTAAACGTATATCCGGACATAGAGAGCCTAAAGGAGAAAGATGCGTATCTTGCCGAGTGCTGCAAATCTTCTCTTTCGGAAAAGCCTTATGAGTTTTTGGATATTTAGATTAGGTATAAATACTAGATTTATAGAACTATAACAAGCAAATAATGAGATAGCTTTGTGTTTATTTTCGGATTTCCCTTGACAACTACCGGAGTTATCGCACTTAATTTAGTTGTATTACGGCAAATTCTAAGAATGCCGAATTTCAAACGAATCATTCGGCTACCGTTCGCATGTATTTAGCGCATGATGGCGGATGAGCCTGCCCCTGTCTTGCTATTGGCGCAGAACATGATAGACTGAAGCTATGAAAACAGTCAAAGTAGTTGCAGCTGTCATCTGTGATTCGCTGCGGGAAAAACAGAGCATTTTCGCGACAGCCAGAGGATACGGGGAATTCAAGGGACAGTGGGAATTCCCGGGCGGAAGGTGGAGCCCGGAGAGAGTGCAGAGCAGGCACTTCGGCGGGAAATCAGAGAAGAACTCGATGTGAATATCATACTCGGCGATTTGATCGAGACCGTCGAGTACGATTACCCGGCGTTTCATCTCTCCATGGATTGCTTCTGGTGCGAGCTTTCGGGCGGCGCGCCGAAGCTCCTCGAAGCCGAGGAAGGCCGGTGGCTCACGAAAGCCGACTTATACACAGTGCCCTGGCTCCCCGCGGATATCTCTCTCATTCGGAATATCGAGTCACAGATGGGAGAGCCGAATCGCTTGCGGACGCAGGCACTTCGACTGTTGCGGCACCTCTGCGAGGAAAATATCCTCCCCGAGACCGCGCTTCATACACCCGCGCCGGAAACAGAGGACTTTTTAGCGCTGGTATCCCGCCTGCGGACGGCGCTCTCGGAACGCTACCCGGCGACCAAGTTAAAGCGCATTATGAAGAGCGTGCACTACGCAAATGGTTTTTCCGATGAAAGCTTACGCGAGGCGGCCTTCACGCTGGATGAGGCGGAACAGTACCTGGTTCGGAACGGCTTTCTCGACCATGACCGCGGGGTTGCCTATTTTAACGAGAGAATTACGGCGCCTGATTTTACCGTTTCGGCGCAGTCCTTGCTCGGCGTTATGCTGGAGAGTTTGCTGCTCGCGAAGGCGGGGAAAAGCTAAGGCTTCAAGTTCGAACCCAAGGTTCGGATTTTCATCGACACAATTCACATTTATCTCGAAAGGAGCATCTATGACGACACAGGAAAAACTGAAACAGTACCGCGATTGGATTTTTAAATGCTCTGCCTACAGTATGGCACTCAATATCATCGATATTGACAAGCAGACGGTCGCGCCGAGCGCCGGTGCGGCTTACCGCGATGAGCGATCCTCGTATCTCGCGGGCGAGCTTTTCAGTCTCGAGACCGACCCGGAGATCATCGCGCTCTTAAAGGAGTTAAAGGATGATCCGGAGGTCGACGCGGAGGATAAGCGCGCCGTGCAGCTCTACTATAAGAGCGTCATGGACACGATGTGCATTCCGAAGGAAGAGTATGTAGCCTACCGGAAGCTCTGCAACGAGGCCTTTGATGCGTGGATACTCGCAAAGTCCAAGGCAGACTACTCGATTTTTGAGCCCTATTTAAAGCAGGTGATCGAGAGCCAGAAGAAGCTCTACGGCTATCGCGACAGCAAGCTCTCGGTCTACAATCAGATGCTCGATGACTTTGAGCCCGGCATGACGGAAGAGAAGTACGATGCCTTCTTTGCGGCGCTGAAAGAGCGTCTGGTTCCGTTAATCCGCAAGGTGACGGCGGCAAAGCAGATTCGCGAGGACTTCCTGCACCTCGAGTACCCGGTCGAAGAGCAGAAGAAGTTTATGAACGAGCTTCTTAGCTATCTGCACTTTGATCCCTCCTGGGGTTACCAGAACGAGTCCGAGCATCCCTTTACCTCCTGGACTTGCGAGAACGACTGCCGCACCACAACCAAGTATGTTCCGAACGGCGTGGTCTCGGCGATTTTCTCGACCGTGCATGAGGTGGGGCATGCGTACTATGAGCACGATGTGGACCCGAAGTACGACGGCATGATACTCTCGGAGGGCATTTCTTCCGGCATGCACGAGTCCCAGTCCCGTCTTTGCGAGAACTATCTGGCGCGCACCGAGCTTTCTGGCGCTACCACTACCCGAAGCTCAAGGCGCAGTTCCCGAAACAGCTCGGCGATGTGAGTCTTGAGGACTTTTTGAAAGCGGTCAATGCTTCCAAGCCTTCCTTTATTCGCACCGAGGCGGATGAGCTCACCTATCCGATGCATGTTCTGATTCGCTATGAGATCGAGAAGGGGCTCTTTAACGGGACCATCTCGACCGAAGGCCTCGACAAGACCTGGAATGCGAAGTATAAGGAGTACCTCGGTGTCGATGTGCCGAATGCGAAGGTCGGCATCCTGCAGGATGTGCACTGGTCCGGCGGCAGCTTCGGCTACTTCCCGACCTATGCGCTCGGCACGGCATTTGCGGCGCAGTTCGTGCACACCATGCGGAAGGAACTGGACGTGGACAAGCTGCTCGAGAACAATCAGTACGATGTGGTTATGGGCTGGTTAAAGGAGCACATCCACAAGTACGGCTGCCGCTATGACGCGCCCGAACTCATGAAGCTGGTCACGGGCGAGGACTTTTGATGTGAACTACTTCCTCGACTACATCAAAGAGAAGTATACAAAAGCTGTATCAGCTGTAAATGTTCCGACTTTGATGTTTGGGGCGGTGTCCGGTGGGATGCCGCCCCACTGCTTTGCGGTATAAGAGGTACAGTCGCACGGGCGACAATGGTTTGTTGTTTGATTGTGATGAAAGGAAGTTAGGTTTGCTGAATGGTATCATTGTAGCTATGGGAGGAGCAATCGGCGCAGTGCTCCGTTATCTGATCGGCCTTTTGCCGCTGAATCCGCAGAGTGGGTTCCCGCTAAAGACCTTTTGCATCAATGTGATAGGTGCCTTTGTAATCGGTCTGGTCGCAGCGCTGAGTGCAAGAGCAAGTCTTAATCCGCGTGTCACCTTGTTTCTAAAGGTGGGGATTTGCGGCGGTTTTACGACCTTCTCTTCGTTTGCGCTGGAGACAGAGACCTTGCTCGGAAAAGGAAATCAGACCATAGCCTTGCTCTATGTGTTGTCGAGTCTGGTTTGCGGTGTTCTGGCGGTGGCTGCGGCCGAAAGTCTGGTTTAAAAGCGTTCACAAAAGGTTCACATAATCATTGGCACTCACCTATTGACAGTGCTAACAAAAGGGGTATAATGGGCACTGTAAAGAGGAACAGAGAGTAAGCGATTAAGAGTGAACCCTCTTTCCCCGGAATGACATCCGGCCGTACGGTCGGAGATAATGAAGGAAGATAATGAAGGAGGTAAAGAGTATGTTAGTACCGAGCCTGTTTGGTGATAATTTGTTTGATGATTGGTTTGATTTCCCGGCATTGAAAGGGGCAGATCAGACGGAGCGGAAGTTGTACGGACGCCGCGCGAGAATGTTGATGAAGACCGATGTGCATGAGAAAGAGGACAGCTATGAGCTGGACATTGATCTGCCGGGCTTCAAGAAAGAAGAGCTCGCGGTGGAGCTGAACAACGGTTATCTCACGGTCAGCGCCGCAAAGGGGCTGGACGAAGAGAAGAAGGATCAGGATGGCAAGCTGATTCGGCAGGAACGCTATTCGGGTTCCATGCAGAGAAGCTTCTATGTGGGCACACATGTGAAAGAAGAGGATGTGAAGGCCAAGTTTGAACAGGGTGTCCTGAAGCTCAGTATCCCGAAGAAGACAGAGGCAAATTTGCCGGAGAAGAAAACCATTCTGATCGAAGAATAATTTGTTTGAAACAGGATTGTGTGAAAACAAACGCGAGTTCAGGTGGAGTGGATGCCACTGAAAAAGAAAAAGCTGCCGCAGTATTGCGGCAGCTTTTTTGTCACTTCCGGATTTAGCCGAACGTCCTTTATGCCGCAATCGATTGTTCGGCATTCCACATGGCGGTATATTTACCGCCCAGAGCCAAGAGTTGCTCATGGGTTCCGGACTCCGTTACTTTTCCGTCTGCCACGACGAGGACTCGATCGGCATTTTTTATAACAGACAAGGTATGAGCAATCATCACAACGGTTTTGTTTTCCCGCAGCAGATTTGAAATTGCCTGTTTGACAGCGAGTTCATTCTCAATATCCAAAGAGGAGGTTGCCTCATCCAGAAGCAGAATCGGGCTGTTTTTCAATATGGCCCGAGCAATCGAAAGTCGCTGTCGTTCACCGCCGGATAGCAGATTGCCGTTTTCACCGATGGAGGTATCATACCCTTTTTTCATTTTTCGGATAAATGTGTCACAGTTCGCTTTTTCGCAGGCGGTTTCTATTTCCTCATCCGTAGCGGAAGGTTTTGCGTGGCGTATGTTCTCCCGCACTGTTTCATGAAACAGAAATGTGTCCTGATCGACCATAGAGATGATATTCAGTACATCTTCCGCATTGACATGGAGGATAGAGTGCCCGCCGATGTCAATGTCCCCGCTTTCCGGATCATAATATTTCGCAATCAGATTTAAGATTGTTGATTTTCCGGATCCGGAGTCTCCTACAATTGCGGTTAGCTTATGATCCGGTATTGTGAAACTCATTTTTTTCAGAACAGGTTCTCCCCGCACATAAGAGAACGACACATCATGAAAGGAGATGCCGTGCTCTTTAGGCGAAAAGATATCTTTGCTTTTCGATATTTCCTTTTCTGTCAACAGGTTTTGAATGTTTGTTTTTGAGATCAGGAGATTCCTGTAACTGAACATGTCCACCGAAATTGCAGCGGTCAGCTTTGCTAAAACCATCGGCATCATGCACAGAAACAGGAAATGGATTGCGTGGATGGCTCCGGATTGCCATGGGATGAATCCAATCCACATAATCAGCGGAACGGTAAGCCAATTTACAATGTTAAAAGCAAAATTAACCGGAATCCCGTGTGCCTCATATTGATAACTGACTGTGCTGAATTTCCGCAGGGCAGCGGTTGTGTTTTTGTTTTTCGTGCCTCCCATTCCGTATGCCCGGAAGGTCTGAATTCCGTCGATGTACTCAACGATTTGTCCTACAGCGTCGGCCGTAACAGCATTCTTTTCCTTGCCGTACTTTCCCACAATTCGAAATGACAGCCACATTTCGGGGAGCAACAGAAGAAGAGAAAACAGTAGGATGACCGCAGCCGGGAAATACAGAACACCGATAAAGGAGAGCACGATTGCTGACAGAATCCCGTTTTTTACAAGAGCGGCAAGTTTATGCGTCAGAATCTGCTCATAACCATTGACATCTGCCGTCATAATATTGATGTATTGCCCTTCGCGCTTTTCCGTAAAGCCGGATAACGGAAGCTTTCTAAGCTTATCGCCAAGGCCGAGGCGAATGTTCTTAGACACCTCAGCGCCACCGATTTGGCTCTGCGTATAACCAATGCTGTAAATGACAAGTCGTATCACAAAGATAGCTCCGACGAGGCCGGATAGACTGAAGATGCGCCGCATAGAAGCAGTACCGTCGTACAACATTGTGAGCACTGCGTAAATGACAATATAGTTACTTCCGGAAAGAAGTCCCTCCAAAACGGTCAATATCAGACCACGATAAAACCGGGTATTTTTGTGGAAAAGATTTTTATCTGTCATCCTGCGATACCTCCTTTTCCATAGGTGATATTCCTTGCCGATTCATAGCTTTCCCAACTTCTTCGGTAATAGCTGTTGCGCGAAAGCAGTTCATCATGTGTGCCGATATCGGAAATCGTATGATTCTCTACCACCGCAACCTTGTCACACATGCCGACAACACTGAGCCGATGCGCAATGATGAGGACGGTTTTCCCCTTGGAGAGGTTCCGGATTGCTTTGTCAATCTCCGTCTGATTTTCCGGATCGGCGGCACTCGTCGCTTCATCCAAAATAAGAATCGGCGCGTTTTTAAAATTGCCCGTGCGATGGCAATTCTCTGCTTTTCGCCGCCCGAAAAGCGGGAACCGTAACTCCCGACTTTTGTTTCATATCCGTCGGGGAGGGACATGATGAAATCGTCAATTTGTGCTGCACTTGCAGCTTCTCTAACCTGCTCCAAAGAAGCGTTCATCCCCATGCGAATGTTGTCAAAGACAGAGTCTCGTGTCAGGAAAGTCTTCTGAAAGACGAGAGATATATGCGCGAGGAGTGTTTCGTATCGGATACTTTTGACATTTTTTCCTCCGATCAGAACCTCTCCGCCATCCGGGTCGTAGAAACGGGAAATCAGTGCGGCAATCGTGCTTTTACCCGCGCCGGAGGCGCCTATAACGGCAACTTTTTCGCCTTCGCGGATACACAGGTTGCAATTTTCAAGCACATTTGTTTTTCCGTCATAGGAAAAGCGCACGCCTTTTAGTGTGATATCACGGCTTTCGGGGAAAGCATCTCCGCCTTCAAAAACCGGAAGTTCCAGTATTTCTTTTACTTTTGTAATGCCGCTGAACGCCTGCGCGAAATTTCCGGAAAGCTGTTGAAGCGGAAGCAATTCCGTCAAATACAAGGACCCGATATAGGTAAACAGGAGAAATACGCCGGATGTGATCGTTCCCCGCAGGAATAGTCTTCCGCCCAGGGGAACGATCAGTAAAAGTCCGGATTCCAGTATCAGAATAAAGACAGCATACAAGGGAGCAGTCTTTTTCGAGATTCTGTTCCACGCTCTGTTTCCGTCGAGAATGGCTTCTCTGAATTTTTGAAATGATTTGCTGCCCATTCGATATGCCTTAATCAGACGCATTCCGCGGACATATTCGACCATGACGGAATTGAAGTCGGCAAGAGATTCGTTGGCCTCAGGCAACATATCAGACATTTTTTGAAACACTGCCATCATCACCGGAATATCCAAAAGGAGAGGAAGCAGAGAAATGAGTGCCAGCGGAACATTCACCGTCATGAGATAAGCAAAAATAACAATAGGACCGGTAAGATAGCTGACAAGCTCCGGAATGTTATGTGCAAGACATAACTCTAACTTCTCGATGTTCTCATTCAAGACGGTTTTGATTTCACCGGTGCTCCGCTCGTTGACATATCCGAGCGGAACCTTCGCCAGGTGTTCTATGATCATGCAGCGCACCCGAAACAGGGTATTATAAGCACCTTTGTGCGAGAGCACGCCGGACAGACCAAGCAGAATCATTCGGAGAATGGTTGTGACGGTTACCGGAACGATGATGTCCGTCAATTCTTTTTTTGTCAGCGTTCCCAGTAGAATGCTGTCCATCAAGCGATAAATGCCGACATACGGTCCGATTACAAGCAGTCCGCTCAAAAATGCACACAAGACAGAGGCAAATAAGTACCATTTGTCGCTGCCGGCCCATGTAAGAAGTAATTTGACCGGTTTTTCTCGTCCCTTATTCAGACAGATCACCTCCCTTATTTATCCCCACGGCAGAAAAGAACAATTGCTTCATCTGTGCCTTGTTATCCGCACGGAATTTTAAATCGTCGCTGATTTCACCGTCGGAAAAAACAAGTATGCGGCTACATGTCCTGCAAAGAAATTCATAATCGTGTGTCACAACAAATATGATTTTCCCCTGTTCGGAGAGGTTGCGGATTATTTTGGCGACGCTTGTCATGCTCTCATAATCCAATCCGCTGGTAGGTTCATCAAAGACAATCAGTTCTTTTTTACATATCTGTCCCACAGCGACGGCCAGTCTTTGCTTTTGTCCGCCGGAAAGTGTACCGGGATGCTGTTCGGCAAAGGGGGTCAGATCCAGCGCGGCCATCGTTTCTGCGATCAGGGCGGTATTCGGGTTACGAATGCCGAAGGAGCATTCTGCTTCCACGCTCTCTGCAAAAAGTTGAAAAATTCACATCCTGCATGACCATATAGGAAATTTTCTGCCGCCTTTTTGTTGAGATGATTTTGCCATCCCGGAAATAATCTCCTTTGATTTCTTGATGCAATCCGCAGAGGGCTCGCGAAAAGGTCGTTTTACCGGTTCCGTTTTTCCCGACAAGTGCAATTACCTCGCCCCGTGAAAATTTTGCGCTGATATTTCTCATCACGGTTTCTTTCCTGTAGAACAGGGAAACATTTTTGAGCTCCAGACTGTTTTCCTGTTCTTTCTTCGCAATTAGCTCGGGAAGCTCTTTTCGCAGGTCGGTGGTTCGGAGCCCCATCATTCGGCGTTCTTTGTCTGTCAAGGTCAGGAATTCTTTGGCAGAGTAATTTTTTGTTATCTGCCCTTCATCCAATACAAGGATTCGGTCAACGATATCCATCAGGTAATAGAGGCGGTGTTCGACAATCAGAATGGTTTTTCCCTGAGACTTAAGCTCTTTGAGATGAGTTCTTAAAGCATCAACTGTCTCCATATCCAGATTGGAGGATGGTTCATCCAAAAGATAAACCATGGGATTCATGGCATATACAGAGGCAAAAGCAACCTTCTGCTTTTCTCCGCCCGAAAGAGAGAAAATATTCCTTCCGCGCAGAGTTTCAATCTCCAGAATCTTTGCGGCGGCAGCCACTTTTTGCGCAATCTGTTCCCTGGGCAAGGCCTGGTTTTCCACGCCAAATGCAATCTCGCTGTCTGTATCCACGTTGAAGAACTGTGTCTTTGGGTTCTGAAACACCGAACCGACAAGAGATGCGATTTCGTACATCGGAAGTTCCGAAAGGTTCTGTCCGTCAAGCAGAACATTCCCGGTCAGCTTCCCGGGATAGATATTTGGGATAAGCCCGTTTACAAGGCGCGTCAAGGTGGTTTTTCCGCAGCCGCTTTTCCCGCAGAGAAGGACGCATTCACCGTCATTCACTGTCAAATTGATGTCATGCAAACTCTCTGTTCTATGTATATTTGCCTGCGCTCTGTGTGAGTCATATGAAAAAGATACATGCTGAAACGTAATCATGGTGACACAATCCTTTCCCAAATAAGACCCAACACAAAAATGCAAGTTGCAAGAACTGTGGCAATACGGTCCCTTCCTCGGAAGCGAATCTCAAGAAGGCAGGTGCGTGACGTTGGGTTCTCTATTCCGCGAGTAACTGCGGCGGCAGAGAGTTCATCTGCCGCATTGGAAGCTGCCATCAGCAAAGGGACATAGAGACATTCCACCGTCATGACCGGATTTTTCAGAAAGCCGAACAAGGAGGGGGTTACATCTCTGAGCCGCATGGCGTCCTTGATATACCCCCAGTCCTCACAAACTGTGGGAATGTACCGAAGCATGACCGCCAACGGAATAACCAGTTGCTTGGGAATATGTGCCTTGTTCATCGCGGTCAGGAATTCATTGACCTTCGTCGTGGAAATGATAATGTTTGCCAGAAAAGCACAAGGGAAGACCGTATAAAACAAGCCGAGCCAGGATGTGAACACCGTGTAAAGCGTTCCTTTTTCAAGCGACATAATCCGTGTTGTCAGCAAGTAAAAGACGCCGTAAAAGGCTGCCCGGAACAGTGATTCGCGTGTTTTCCCGCTTGTGCACCCGAATATGGTAATCGCAAATACAAGTACGCTCTCATAGGAGAGAGAGGGCGCAATCATCGCTGAAATCACGCACAGAATCAGCAGAATGATTTTTGTGCGGGGATCAAACGACAGCCCGTGACGGCTTTCTGTGTTCGCACTTCGTATCATGCCGTGATTCCCGCTTTTTCAAATTGTTTCTTTAACAGTCGACTGCCGACAAAACCGCTGAATAAGGCGACTAAAACGGTGCCTGCCAACATGGATATCAAAATCCAATGGTTGACGGTTGCTGCCATTGTATCCAGATATTCCTGCGGTGTGCCCTTTTCCGACATCCGGCTTACCCAGGCCTGCGGATTGATGAAATACGCAAGATAGGACCCGGTTCCGCCGAGGCAGAAAACAATGTAGGAGAGAATATTGATTTTTATATTTCGATAACGTCCGGTCCTCGCCGCCAGATCGGCCAATGCGCTTCCGGCCAGATAGCCGATGCTCATGCCGATATGCATGCCGGTCACATAGCAGAAGATTGCCATCATCAGCCCCGCAATAAAAAAATCGGTCCGGGTTTTGGCACTTTTTGCAACCAGTAAAAGATATACAGGTCCGGCGAGAGTGCCGCGCCTACCGGAAAAATAAAAGGTCAGAGCCGGGAACATTGCAAAGGGCCCCCGCTCAAGGAAATACATATCAATATAATGGCGGAAAAAGACACCGACTGTAATGAGATCTTTGACTGTAAGTTTCTGTTTCCTGCGGTTTGTTTCGCTTGTCATAACAAATGCCCTCCTTTTCAGTGTACACATTGCAGTGCAAGAGACGCGGTGGTAATATAGTATTAGAGGCAACTAATTATAAAAAAACAGTATAGGAAATCAGGAAAAAGCAAAACAATACAGTTGAAAACGGTTTGTCTGATGCGTATGAAATCGCGTCCGATATGTATGATTTCGAGGGGATTGCGTATGGATGTCAACGAATTTTACAGAGAATGAGCTTACCCGCAGCGGTTTTTGTTGAGAGTAAGTCAACATACAACTTTAGCCCTGCCGGAAAAAGTGTACCTTGCTCCAAAGGGCGTAGCCTGCGGATATTACTGGGTCTACGGAGAAAAAAAGATTTGTTTGATATTAAAATCCACGATTTCTATTTTTTTCGAGGATCATTTGATATCCCTGACTACGCCGGAGTGTTTAAGCATTACCTACTATGACTCTGTGTCCGGGGAGGAGTTGACCCCTTACCGACGCTTAACCGCAGGGGGTGTCAAAACCTTTCACGGAGGGAATGGGGTATATCAATCTATGATGCATAAGAATATCCCGATTCGTTCCGTGGGAATTGAAGTATTTCCGCATATTATGAAAAAAATATCTGCGGGAGAGCTACCCGGATGACTACATTCCTCCGCAGGAGGCATTCAGTCGCGTTGGGCAAACACTCGACTTCCCGGAAATGTCACAGCTTTTGCGTCAGGTTTGGGAGTATAGAGGAGAGGGCATACCGGCAAAGTTGTTTTATGAGGCCAAGGTTGCGGAAGCAGTCTCTCTTGTTTATGAACGTGGAAAGAACAGCAAAAATGATAGCTGCGGAAGAATATCTAAGCAGGACATGGATGCCTTGAACAATGTCGCATCCTATATCAATGACCACTTCAATTCGGATCTTCCACTGGATACGCTTGCACGAATCGCCTGTATGGGCACCACAAAGTTGAAGACCTTTTTTAAGCAAACCTATCACTGTACGATTTCCGAGTACATCCAACAGCGGCGCATGCGTCACGCGGAAATGCTCTTGACATCGACCGACCTTGCAATCGAGCAGGTTGCTTCGGCTGTCGGGTATTCCAATGCCGGAAGATTTGCGGCAAATTTTAAAACCAATACAGGGCTGTTTCCGTCGGAATATCGCAAAATGGCACATAGAAAATACGACAGTTCTCTCGGATGAAGGGAATGCTCACTTTTTGTAACAGAGAGGAAGTATCCTCATATTGCGGTGCCTATGACCTTGCGAGGGTCTGATAAAGACAGAGGCAAATTTGCCGGAGAAGAAGACCATTCTGATTGAAGAATAATTTGTTTGAAACAGGATTGTGTGAAAACAAACGCGAGTTCAGGTGGAACGGATGCCACTGAGAATAAAAAGCTGCCGCAGTATTGCGGCAGCTTTTTTCATGTCTTGCCGCCGTGTTGAAAAAGCCCCGCCGAACCGTTATGATAAATAACGTATTGATAAGCATGGATGTAATTATGCTGCAAACCGTTCCGTAAGAGAGCTTGGTCTGTTTTTGTAGGCGTAGTTGCTTTGCCCCGGCTGCGCGTTGTTGCAGCCGGGGCTTTGTATTTTGAAAGAAGCGGGGAGAAAGATGAGCAGAGTATTGGTGACCGGCGCGTACGGCTTCCTGGGACGCTATGTGGTTCGGGAGTTGCTCGCGCACGGCTATGAAGTGGTCGCTTTCGGTAGAAAGCGGGATAAACTCGAAGCGCTCCGCGCGGACGGTGCGGAAGCCGCGGAGCTATTTGTCGGGGACTTTTGCCGGCAGGAGGACATCACGGCGGCGACAAAGGGCGTGGACTTTGTGATCCACGCGGGGGCGCTCTCAACGGTCTGGGGCAAGCGCTCCGACTTTATGGAGACCAATGTACGCGGCACGCAGCGGGTCATCCGCGCCTGCAAACAAAATAAGGTAAAGCGCCTGGTCTTTGTCTCTTCGCCGAGCATTTACGCCGGGAAATGTGACCGCCTGAACATACGCGAAACGGACTGCGACGCGTCAAATTGTCTGAACTACTATATCGAGAGCAAGATTTTGGCGGAGAAAGTACTGCGGGAGCAGCGGGGCGTTCCCTGTGTCATCATACGCCCGCGGGGCCTCTTCGGCGTCGGAGACAGTAGCATCATCCCGCGGCTCATCAAGGCAAACCGGCGGAGCGGCATTCCGCTCTTTCGGGGCGGACACAATCTCGTGGACATCACCTGCGTGGAAAATGCAGCGCTCGCCCTGCGGCTTGCAATCGAGAGCGAGGCCGCGGCGGGGGAGGTCTACAACATCACGAACGGTGAGCCGCGGGAATTTCGGGCAATTCTCGAGGAACTTTTTCATGCGCTCGGCGAAAAGCCGCGGTATCTGCGCCTGCCGCTCGGCTTACTATACGGTGTCGCATGCCTTGCGGAGCGGGTTTACCGCCTGTTCCGTCTGAACGGAGAGCCGCCGTTTACGCGCTATACCATATGTACGCTCGGCTACAGTCAGACCTTGAACATTGAAAAAGCGGAGCGGGAGCTCGGCTATAGGCCGATAATCAGCCTAAGCGCGGGAATTCGGAAGTATGCGAAGGGAGAACGATGACAGCATCAAAGTCCATTGAGAGTATCCGCTACTATGCCTGCGGATACTGCACCAACGATTTACACACGGTGTTTCGGGGATACCCGCATGAAAAGCGGCAGTTTCCGGCGGGCGTCTTTTTAATTCGGCACGCGAGAGAGGGTTATCTCCTCTTTGACACCGGCTATAGCAGTGAAATCTCTACCTTAGGGTTACAGGGGCGGCTCTACAATCTGTTCAATCCGACCTCTGTGCGCCCGGCGGATGAGATCCAAAATCAACTCATGGCGGACGGCATTCAGCCGGAGGAGATACGCTACCTCTTTCTGTCTCACCTGCATCCGGACCACATCGGCTGCGTGAAGCACTTCAAGTCGGCTCGGATTGTGCTGAGCCGGGATGCCTTTTTGCGTTATCGCCGCAACCGACTCGGAGATTTGATTTTTCAAAGACTCTTACCGCCCTGGTTTGCGGCACACTGCACGGTGCTTGAACGCGCACAGCTTCGGGAAGAGAAGAATGCGTATTTTTCTTACTGTGATTTTTTCCGGGACGGGAGCCTACTCTTAACGCAGATGGACGGGCACGCGCGGGGGCAGCTCTGCTGTCTGGTGGAAAATAAAATCTTTCTCGGGGCGGATGCAAGTTGGGGCAACGAATTCGTGGGTAGGGCAAACGAACTCCGCTTTCTTGCGCGGCTTGTGCAGGATGATATGCGCGCCTATCGGGAAAACGATCGCATTCTTTCGCGCATGCGCTCGGACGGCATACGGCTTTGCTTTAGCCATGACCGCGGAATCGAGGAGGTCATTCGGGGATGAGAGAGCGTTTGGCGGTCGTTTGGTATTTTATCCGGGCGCGCTACTTACGGCATTTCCGTACGAGAAAGGCGCTTAGGAGCTATCAAAAGCAGCGGGTGCTAAGGCAACTCGCCTATTTCAAAGAGCATTCCCCGTATTTAAGGCGCTTTCCGTTCATAGCTTCGAAGACTTTCGGAAACTGCCCCTGATGAATAAAGAGTTCATGATGGAGCATTTCAATGCGCTGAACTCTGTCGGCATAGACCGGGACGAGGCGCTTTCCCTGGCAATCGACGGCGAAAAGCAGCGGGAATTTTCGGGGAAACTCCGCGGTATCTCTGTGGGGCTATCCTCGGGAACCAGCGGCGCGCGCGGGCTCTTTTTGGTGAGCGACAGGGAGCGGGCGCTCTGGGCGGGAACGGTGCTCGCCAAGTTTTTGCCGAAGGGAAAACTTTTCGGGCACCGCATCGCCTTCTTTCTTCGCGCGGACAATAATCTCTACGAGACCATCGATTCCAAGCTGATTCGGTTTCGCTACTTTGACCTCCTGAGAGACATGGGAGAGAATCTTTCGGAACTTGCGGACTACCGTCCGACTTTGCTGGTCGCGCCGCCGTCGGTCTTACTCGGCATCGCGCGGGCCATGGAGCACGGAGAACTTAGAATTAATCCCGAAAAAGTGATTTCGGTCGCGGAAGTGCTGCGCGCGGAGGATGCCGCCTACCTAAAGGCGCAATTCGGGCTTCCCGTCATCCACCAGGCTTACCAGTGTACGGAGGGCTTCCTCGGCTATGTCTGCGAATGCGGAAATTTTCATTTAAACGAGGAACTGGTGTTAATCGAACGGGAGTATCTGGATGAAACGCGCTTTGTGCCCATCGTCACAGACTTTTCGCGGCAGTCGCAGCCCATCGTCCGCTACCGCCTGAATGACATTTTGGTCGAGAAAAGGGGGCACTGCCCCTGCGGGAATCCCGCAACCCTGATTCGATACATTGAGGGAAGAGAAGACGATGTCTTTTACTTTGCGGGCATATGTCAAAAAGAGGTCGCGGTATTTCCGGACTTCATAAGCCGCTGTGTGATTTATGCGGAAGGAGTGCAAAATTATAAGGTCTTGCAGGATGGCAAAGCGCATGTGACGGTCTTTCTGGAGCGGGAAAGTTCCGCTACCTCGGCGCAAATTCGGCGGGAATTTGCGCGCCTCGCGGAAAAGATGAAGTTTCACTGCCCGGAAATCGCGTTCGCGCCCTATGTGCCGGATTATCACAGAAAGATGAAGCGCGTGGAGCGGAAAATCGGGGGTTGAGAAAAGATGTGTCGCCGGATAACAAAGCGATTCCGAGCGTGTTTATCGTGGGTTTTGCGTAACAACGAAAAGCGGTGAAGTGCCTCCCGAAATACAGGAAAAAGTGAGCAATGCAATCGATGAGATATCAAGTTGTTTGCGAAGCAAAAGTTAAAAAGTGAGCACTGCGAAACGAGACGGAAGCGTTGGACTTGGAAAGGAGAGCAGGCAGAGATGAGAAACATCCGAATTGCGGGCTACGGGAAGTACGTGCCGGAAAACAAGATGGAATTTCACGGGGAGTGCCGCTACCGCGCAAACGGCAGCGAGACGCAACTCGATATGGCGGTCAAGGCGGCCAAGCAGGCACTTGCGAGAGCAAAGATGCAAATTGAGGAGATGGACTGCATCGTCTCTGCGAGTGCGGTTATGATGCAGCCCATTCCCTGCAATGCGGCCTTAATTCACGAGCAGCTCGCAAAAGGCAGCAATATTCCTGCGATGGATATCAACTCGACCTGCACGAGTTTTGTGACGGCGCTCGACACGATGTCTTACGTAATCGACGCGGGACGCTACCGGAATGTACTGATTGTATCGAGCGACATTGCATCCGAGGGCTTGAATGAGCGGCAAGAGGAGAGCTATGAGCTCTTTTCGGACGGCGCTGCGGCCTTTGTCATAAGCCGCACGGAAAACGAGAAGCAAGGTGTCATGGACAGCATCATACGCACCTATTCCGAGGGGGCGCATTCCACCGAGATTCGCGGCGGCGGAACCTTGCGCTCCGCCATGAAATACCGTCCCGAGGACAGGGCGGACTACTGCTTTGACATGAAGGGAAAGAGCATCTTAAGTCTCAGCGCGAAAAAACTCCCGGAACTCTTCCGGGAGTTTGAAGAGAAAAGCGGCATTTCCTGTTCGGAGGTCGATATGATCGTGCCGCACCAGGCGAGTAAGGCGCTCCCCTTTATCATGAGCCGCCTCGGCATCCCGGCGGAAAAGTATGTGGACCGGGTGAGTCAATACGGCAACATGGTCTCGGCTTCGATTCCCTATGTGCTCTGCGCGCTCCTTGAGGAGGGCAGGATAAAGGAGGGAGATCGGGTGCTTCTCTGCGGGACTGCGGCGGGACTCACTTGCAACCTGCTGCTGTTACAGCTCTGAGGCAGGAGATGCAAAGGACAATGCGAGGCAAACGGGTGGTCTTTTTTTCGACCCCGGCCAAGGGGCATGTAAACGCGGTCTATCCGGTGTTGCGGGCGCTTGCGCGCGCGGGTGTTCAGGTGGACTGGTACGGCACGGAGGAATACCGGGAGCTGATTGTAAGCTGCGGCGCCGCATGGCATTCCTACCGCATCGACTTTTCGCGCTATCGTTTGGAGAAACTGACTGCGGATTTTTACCGGCTCTACCGGGGGCTTCTTAAGCTGAACCGCGCCTGCTACTTTGACTATATCCTTGAAGTCGAGGCGAATCCGCCGGATGTAATCCTCTATGATTCCATGTGTTCGTTCGCAAAGAACATCGCGAAAAAGCTCGGTATCCCCTCGGTCTGTCTCTGTACGACCCTCGCCTACAATCTCCCCACCCTGGTGTTTTCGAATCTCTTTTGGCCTTCGCTTACGCTAAGCTTAAGGCACGCGCCGGAACTTCTGCGACTTACGCGTAAGGAACTGTGCTTCCGACGGCGGGAGGGGTTGCCGCGCTTTTCCCCCTTGGATCTCTTTGTGAACCGCGGAGACAGGACCATCGTTTTTTCGCCCCCGGAATTTCAGCCCTTTGCGCGGAGCTTCCCGCCCTCCTTTGTTTTTGCGGGAACCACAGTAGGAGATCGGATGGAAACGGATGCTAGCGTAGAGAGCTGCGATATCTATCTCTCGCTCGGCAGTATTTTTGCGGCGCGCGCAGGCGAGCTGGAGACGCTGCTAGAGAGCCCGCTGTTCCGGGGGAAAAAGGTGATTGTGAGCGCGGGATATGCCGCAGCAGACTTACAAAAACGCCTCGGGCGTGAGCGGCTTAGCTTTGTGCGCCGCACGAATCAGCTTGCCCTGCTTCCGAAGACCGGCCTCTTTGTGAATCACGGGGGCTTAAACAGTGTCTATGAGAGTCTCTACTTCGGCGTATTTCAGATTTGTATCCCGCAGCAGGAAGAACAGCGGCTCACCGCGCGTTTGGTAGAGAAAAAGAAGCTCGGACTCTGCTGCCCGCGGTCGCGCGGATGGAGCGAGGCGGAACTAAGGCGGGCAGAGTTAAAATGCCGCCCGCGGATAGAGCGCTATCGGCACATTTTAAGGTCCTATGACGGGACTGCGAGGGCGTTCCGCTGTATTCAAGAGCTCCTGCGATGATGCGCAAACGATTGAGAAAATCTCTGAGAATTACTTTGAGAAAAGAGCCTTTTTCATTTCCTCCGCGGAGATGGAGCGGGCTCTTTTTGGTTTCTCCAAGCTCGACACGGGACAAAGTTGGAACAAACAGAAGAAAAAGCGACAGTGAAAGGCGTGGAAGATAGTCTTTTTCTTATAGAGCTTGGCAGAATGCGAACATAGGTTTTGGAAGGCAAAACCTGTAATTCAACCACTATGTACAAAAAACAGAGGGGAGAATTGTGCAATATTACGAAGTGTATACAGAAAAGCTCATTTAGAACAGTGATTATATACGACTAACTCAGCGAAATCATTGCCAGTGTGTTGAAAATGAGTTATTATCTCTGTAGTACTTGTTTCGTATGTGTACCCAGTTTAGGGAGGATGAAAATGAAGTTCAAAGAGATGCAATACGAGCGAATTTCGGTGGAGAGCATCGCCGAAGAAGAAAAGAAGCTTATAAAGGCATTGAAAGAGGCAAAGAGCTTTGCCGAGGCAGAGGCGGCTTTCCTCGAGGAAGACAAGCTGTCGGGACATGTCTCAACCATGTCGGCACTTGCTTCGATTCGCCATTCGATCGACACAACAGACAAGTTTTACGATGACGAACAAAACTACTGGAACAATGCGTTCCCGCAGATTCAGGTGTACAGCCAGGAATGGACGCAGGCCCTGCTTGCTTCCCCCTTCCGCAAGGAGTTCGAAGAAAAGTACGGCAGCATCATCTTTGTCAACGCGGAGATGGAGCTGAAGACCTTCTCGCCGGAGATTATCCCGCTCTTACAGCAGGAGAACGAACTGGTCACCGCCTATGAGAAGCTGCTTGCAAACGCAGAGATTCCGTTCGAGGGAGAGCACTACACCATTTCGCAGATGTCGCCCTTTAAGAACAACCCGGACGATGCGAGACGCCTCGCTGCCTGGAAGGCCGAGGGACAGTGGTATAAGGACAATCAGGAGGAGCTGGACCGCATTTACGATCAGCTCGTAAAGCTCAGAGACGAGATGGGCAAAAAGCTCGGTTACGAGAACTTCCTGCCGCTCGGCTACTACCGCATGCAGAGAAACTCCTACGACAAGAACGATGTCGAGAAGTTCCGCGCGGCGGTACAGAAGTATGTGGTGCCGGTGGCGGTCAAGGTCTACGAGAGACAGGCAAAGCGCCTCGGCAAGACCTATCCGATGAGCTATGCGGACAACGCGATGGAGTTCCGCTCCGGAAACCCGAAGCCGCAGGGCACGCCGGATGACATTGTCGCGGTGGCAAAGAAGTTCTACGAGTGGCGCTCCCCCGAGACAGCCGAGTTCTTCAACCACATGATTGAAGATGAACTCATGGATTTGCTCTCCACGAAGGGCAAACAGGGCGGCGGCTACTGTGCGGGTCTTCGCGATTATAAGACACCGTTTATCTTTGCAAACTTTAACGGCACCCAGCACGACGTCGAAGTCGTGACCCACGAGGCCGGACATGCTTTTGCGGATTATACGAACCGCAACCGCGTGCCGATCGGAACCTGCGGGCCGAGCCTTGAGGCCTGTGAGGTGCACTCCATGTCGATGGAGTATTTCGCGGAGGCGTTCGCGGATCAGTTCTTCGGACCGGACGGAAACAAGTTCAAATACTCTCACCTGAGCGGGAGTCTCTGCTTCATTCCCTACGGAACCATGGTGGATCATTTCCAGCACATCGTTTACGAGAACCCGCAGCTCACACCGGCGGAGAGACATGCAAAGTGGAAGGAGCTCCTTGCCATTTACCAGCCGTGGATGAAGCTGGACGGCGAGATCCCCTTCTATGCGGAGGGACAGAGCTGGCAGAGACAGCACCACATCTATTCGATGCCGTTCTACTACATTGATTACTGCCTCGCGCAGACGGTCGCACTGCAGTTCTGGAACCGGATTCAGAAAGACCAGAACGACGCGTGGAAGCACTACATGGCATACACCGTGCAGGGCGGAAGCGTGGTGTTTACGGAGCTATTAAAGAACGCAGGTCTCGACAGTCCGTTTGAGGGAGACTGCCTGAAGGAAGTCTGCGAGACCGCGGCGAAGTATCTGGATAACTTCGACCTGACGGGAATCGAATAATGGGAATGTTCCGAAGCCCCTATGACCGAAACGGGGTGCTCTCGGAGGAGGCCATGCAAGACAGGGCAAAGTGCTACCGGGATATACGGCCGGAGGCGCTTGCCGGACGGGAAAACCGCATACTGGGGATGATGTATCCCCTGCTACTCCCGTTCACACTGCTTCCGGGTTTCTTGCCGCGAGTTGCGGTGGCGCGAACGGCGCTTCTCATCATACCGTATGCGCTGGAAGTGGTCTCGATTCTGCTGACCGGCATTACCCTGGTCGACTTCCTGCGAAAAAGTCGGGGAGCGGTCAACGGTTACGTCTATAAAAATACCTTCATGGGATTGCAGGTTCGAACGGCGCTCTCGGGTATTTTCGGCATCTTGTTCGGCTTGTCACAGCTGGTTTGGATGCTGCGACATCGCGCGGAATTGCAGGCGACGGAAGCGGGAGTTCTGCTGATACAGCTTTGTTTTCTCGCGGTACTGCTGTTCTTCTGGCGAAAGCTCGGCCTGATTATAAGTAATTGGCACTTGTCGACCTGAACGGAATCGCGTATAATAATTCATGTTATTGGATTTTTACTAAATTTTGGCAACACGCGGGACGGCCCTTAAGAGGGCAGGGCCATCCTGTTGCAAAAGAGCCGCGCACATGGATGTGCGGCAGCCCAAACAAACGAAGGAGGAAAAGGGTATGAAAAAGACAAGACGGATCGTTGCCTCCCTTTTGGCAGCGACCATGGCAGTTTCGCTTCTGGCAAGCTGTTCTTCGAAGAAGGACACCGGTGCTTCGGACGGAACCAAAGCCACGGGTGAGGCGGGCGCAGGGGATGCGACCGGAAGCCTCGTCTATGCGGGCGGTGAGTTCACGGCAAAGTTCTCGGCATTCTTCTCGGAAGTCGTTCCGGATTCCGACGTGGTTGCGCAGTGCACGGCAGCCCTCCTGACGCAGGACAGAAACGGTGCGATGGTCTTAAAGGGTATTGAGGGAGAGACCCGCGAGTACAACGGTAAGCAGTATACCTATAAGGGTATCTCCGATCTCGTTGTCACGGAGAACAGCGACGGCACGGTCTACTACGATTTACCCTGAAGGACGGCCTCAAGTTTGAAGACGGCGAGCCGCTCACGGTTGATGACGTCATCTTCTCCATGTATGTCCTTTCGGATCCGACCTATGACGGCGCTTCTACCTTCTTCGCGCTTCCGATCGAGGGTATGGAGGCTTACAGAAGCGGTGTGGATACCCTCTTTAACCTGATGGTCAAGGCGGGCGAGAACAACACGGACTTCTCCAAGTGGACCGAGGATCAGCAGAAGAAGTTCTGGGCTTCCTACAACAAGGCCGCAGAGGCATTTGTGAAGGAAATCGTGGACTCCTGCATTGCAAGCGGCTCCAACAAGGAAGGCGACTCGATTGCGGCTGTCGCTGCAAATTACGGCTATCCGGACCTCAAGGAAGATGCGACCGCAATGGATTTCTTCAACGCGATGCTCGCACACTATGACGGCAGCGTAAAGGATATGTCCTCCAAGGAGAGCGCGGGAACCCCGTTCTTCGAGCTCATGGACGATTACAACGAGTACGCGGTCGGTGTCGAGACCGGCACTTCCGCGCCGAACATTACGGGTATCCAGAAGACCGGCGACAACACGTTCCGCGTGGTTGCAACCAAGGTCGACGCGCAGATGATTTATCAGCTCGCAATCTCGGTTTGCCCGCTTCACTACTACGGTGACAAGGCGCAGTACGACTATGCAAACAACAAGTTCGGCTTCCCGAAGGGCGATTTGACCCTGGTTCGTGCAAAGACCACGAAGCCGGTCGGCGCAGGCCCGTACATGTTTGAAAAGTACGAGAACGGTGTTGTCACGATGAAGGCAAACCCGAACTACTTCCTCGGCGAGCCGAAGATCAAGAACCTTCGCATGGCTTACATCAACCAGTCCGACTATATCAACTCGATCATCGCGGGCACGGCAGACGTTGCGAACCCGTCCTACACGAACGAGATTGCGGACGCCATCAAGAAGGCAAACAGCAACGGCGAAGTTTCCGGTGATAAGATTTACACGGATGATTGTAAGATGAACTAGGACAATAAAAAAGAGCCGATGACGAACTCGTGGTATGATGAAGCTACCACACACCAACACACCAGGAGGTTCGCCATGGCCCAAAAAGAGTATACCACAAAAAGAACATATCGCCACCTGACACGCGAAAAGCGCGCACAGATTGAGTACATGCTGCAATTAAAGCTCCCAAAGAGTCGCATTGCGCGCGAAGTCGGGATTGCAAGGTCAACTTATATAATGAACTTGCCAGAGGTACCGTACAGCAGTTAGGACGGAATCTGGAGCCATACACGCGCTACTTTGGAGATTCGGGACAGCGTGTCTACGAACATCGAAGACGAAATAGTCATTGCCCCATAAAGCTGCTGCAAGCCAAGAAATTCGTGTCTTTTGCGGTAAAGCAGATACTGACAAAGCATCTGGCACCTGATGCGATTTGCGGTCTTGCCAGAGAAAAGGGCTGTTTCACCGAGATGGTTTGCAGCAAGACTCTTTATAACTATATTGAGCGTGGATTATTAAAAAGCTCGAAATATCGATCTCACGCTAAAGGTCAGACGTAAACAACACCGTAAAGGGACATCCGCAGCATAAGCGGCTTTATGGTCTGAGTATTGAAGCTCGCCCCCAAGTAGTTAATCAGCGGGAAGAGTTTGGGCATTGGGAGATTGATACCGTGGTCGGTCGAAAGGAGTCACAATCCGTTTTGTTGACATTGGATGAGCGCACCACAAGATTTCGACACATTATAAAGATACCCGGTAGAAGCATACAGGCGGTTGAGCAGGGGGTTAAAAGCCCTTCGCGAGTTGTATGGAGAACGTTTCAACCAAGTTTTTCGCTCCATCACAAGTGATAATGGCAGTGAATTTGCTTCACTGCCACAGTTGCTTCCCACGATACCCATATACTATGCTCATCCGTACTCCGCCTACGAACGCGGACTAAACGAAAAGCAGAACTCATTGATTCGCCGGTTCTTGCCAAAGGGGAGCTCTTTTGATGTCGTTACGGATGAGCAAATACGAAGATTCAGGACTGGATCAATCAGCTCCCCGAAAGTCCTTTCACTACAGTTCGCCGGAGGAATTATTTCAGACTGTCCTACTTGATCTTGCAATCTAGCGATAAGATTTACACGGTTGCGGTCGATGCGGCAGGCTACGGCTATGTCGGCATCAACTCCCACAATGTTTCGGTCAACAAGGAGCCGGGCAGCGAGGCTTCGAAGAACCTGCGCCGCGGTTTCGCGACCATCTTCTCGGTATACCGCGATCTCGCTGTCAGCACCTACTACGGCGACAGAGCAAGCGTCATCAACTACCCGATTTCCAACACTTCTTGGGCGGCACCGCAGCCGACCGACGAAAGGCTATGAGATTGCATTCTCGAGAGACGTAAACGGCGATCCGATTTACACCTCCGGCATGACGGACGAAGAGAAGTACGCGGCGGCTAAGAAGGCAGCGCTCGGCTTCTTCGAGGCGGCAGGCTACAAGGTTGAGAACGGAAAGATTGTCTCCGCTCCGGAAGGTGCGAAGATGGAGTATGTCGTTATGGTCCCGGGCGGCGGCACCGGCGATCACCCGTCCTTCATGCTTATGACCGAGTCCCAGAAGGCACTTGCGGATATCGGTATGAAACTCACGATCAACGACCTCACCAATGTCGCGGATATGTGGAACAAGCTTGAGGCAGGTCAGGCCGAGATTTGGTGCGCTGCATGGCAGTCCACGCCGGATCCGGATATGTACCAGATTTACTACTCCGACGTCGCAAACGGCGGCAAGCAGCCCGGCGGCTCCAACGATCGCTATCAGATCGAGGACGCAGATCTTGACAGCATGATCATGACCGCAAGAGAGTCCACCGACCAGGAGTACAGAAAGACACTCTACAAGGCTTGCCTTGACAAGATTGTCGACTGGTCCTGCGAGGTTCCGATTTATCAGAGACAGGATGTCACGACCTTCTCGGCTGAGCGGATTAACATTGATACGATTACGCCGGATATCTCCACCTACTACAAGTGGTACGGCGAGATCGAGAACATGCAGCTGAAGCAGTAAAATCTTACGGAAATCCGTAAATGTAGTTTTCGGGACATGGCCGCATCCCCCGGTAACGCGAGGGATGCGGTTTTCCCGATATATAGCAGCTGCCGCTACTGCGGCTGTCTGTCCACTAGAGAAGAGCGGGTTTTTTATGAAAAAATATATTATCAAGCGACTTCTGTGGTCTGTGGTGATTCTGGGCATCGTCGCTTTTCTGCTCTATGTGTTGATGCGGTCGCTTCCGACTTCCTACCTTGAGCAGATTGCAAGACAGAAATCGCAGCAGCCGGGATCCAGAACTTTTGAAGAGTGGATGCAGCAACTTTCTGCAACCTACGGTATGGACAAGGGCATTATCCCGGGCTTTGTTGCCTGGCTTTCGAAGGCGGTCCGCTTGGATTTCGGCGACAGCTGGAAGTACACGATTCCCGGTCACGCAGAAATTTGTCCAGGTCGTCAGCATTTCGTTCTGGATCAGTCTCATTGTCATGATACTCGAAGTGGTAATCTCGATTCCGCTCGGCATCATCGCAGCGACCAAGCAGTATTCCATGGCCGACAACGTGATTTCCGTCGTTGCATTGGCGGGTATTTCGCTTCCCACCTTCTTCCTGGCTTCGCTGTTAAAGCTGATTTTTGCGGTCAATCTGAAGTGGTTTGACTTAAACGGTTTGGTCAGCAGAAACCATGACTTCCTCTCGCCGGCAGGGCAGAGATGGGATATCGCCATGCACTTGGTGTTGCCCATTATGACCCTGACCATTGCGAGCGTCGGTGCTTACATGCGTTTTATCCGCACCAACATGTTGGAAGTTCTGAACTCCGATTACATCCGCACCGCAAGAGCGAAGGGTCTCTCCGAGCGCCGTGTCGTGTTCCACCATGCATTCCGGAACACCCTGATTACGCTCGTGACCATCTGGGGTTCGTCTCTGCCGGCGCTGTTTTCGGGCGCCATGATTACGGAGCAGCTGTTCTCGATTCCGGGTATCGGCTACACCTCCTACCAGGCCATGGTATCGGGCGACATTCCGTTCTCGATGTTCTACCTGGTATTCATCGCAATTTTGACACTGATCGGTAACCTGTTGACAGATATCCTGTACGCTGTGGTTGACCCGCGCGTGCGCATCGCGTAAAGAGAGGAGGATCCGGTATGTCTGAAAACGAGAAGAAGCTGGACCAAAATCAGGATCAGCAGAAAACGACCTACTCCCTGAACGATGACCGCCGCGTCAAGACCCTGTCGCCCGGCGCCATGGTTACCAAGCGTTTCTTCCGGAACCGCATTGCCGTCATCGGTATGATTATCCTGATCGGAATGTTCCTTTTCTCCTTTGTCGGCGGTGCCATTTCGCCCTACGGCGAGTCGCAGCTCTTTTATCGCACGGACAGTCAGGTCCAGAAGTACGCCGGCGTCAAGGTGAATACGGAACTTCGCTACCAGCAGATTGAGAAGAATGCTTTCCCCTCGCTCGCGCAGGCGCAGTTCGTGCTCGCAAAGGGCAAGGGTGAGACGAGCTTTGCCGCGGGCGGTGTGCAGTACAGCTACGAAGTGGCGGGCAAGGATTTCTATATCATTTCGAAGGCGGGCGAGGCTGAGCCCATTGCCTTTGCCTCCCTCACCACCGTGAGTTCCGCAAACGGCGCCGAGAGCCTTCCCTTTGCGGAGCAGCTTGCCATCCTGAAGGCTGTTACCAATGAGGAGACTTCCTTCACCTTCGGCAGCGATACCTACGAGGTCGATGCGGAAGGTACGGTCACGAAGGACGGCAAGGACTATGCTTATGCGAGCCGCTACATCATCAACGCAATCATGAGCGATGTCAGCTTCTCCAAGCAGTTCAAGGAAGAGCTGATTGAAACCATCGAGGCGGGCAAGAAAGAATTCAACTTCAAGGATGCGGACGGCACAGAGGCGAGCTACACGCTCGAATACGATGCGCCCTCCAAGGCATACAACATCATGCAGTCAAAGAGCAGCGCGTCTATGACACCTACTCTTCGCCGAGTAAGGCACATCCGCTCGGAACCGATAAGAACGGCATGGATATGCTGACCCGACTCATGTACGGCGGTCGCGTTTCGCTCTACATCGGCTTCATCGTCGTGATCATCGAGACGGTCATCGGCATGATTATGGGCGGTGTCTCCGGCTACTTCGGCGGCTGGGTTGATATGCTCATCATGCGTATCGTGGATATTTTCTACTGCATCCCGAGCATTCCGATTTACATCATCATCGGTGCTGCGATGGACGCACTGCGCATCGACCCGAAGATTCGAATGGTCTATCTCATGTTGATTCTGGGCTTCTTCGGCTGGCCTTCCATCACCAGACTGGTTCGCGGACAGATTCTAACCCTCCGCGAGCAGGAGTTCATGACAGCGGCGGAGGCAACCGGCATTAAGCCCATCAACCGCATTTTCCGTCACCTGCTTCCGAACGTCATTCCGCAGCTCATCGTCACCTGCACCATGAGCCTTGGCGGCGTCATTTTGACCGAGGCAACCCTGTCCTTCCTGGGACTGGGCGTTAAGTTCCCGTTCGCATCTTGGGGAAATATCATCAACGATGTCAACAACACCTATGTGCTCAGCAACTATCTGTTCATTTGGATCCCGGCGGGCTTCTGCCTGCTCCTCACCGTTCTCGCCTTTAACCTGGTGGGCGACGGACTGAGAGATGCCTTTGACCCGAAGATGAAGCGCTGATCGCGAACGAAAGGAAATAAGATGGCAAGAGATGATGGCTATCTGTCCGCGCGGGAATCGCGGCGGATATCGAAGGAAAACAGAAAGATTACAGCAAAGCTCGAGAAGGCGAGAACCCGCCGCAATGTACCCGAGAGCGAGTACATGACCGAGATGAAGAACCCGGCAAATGCCGTGGAGTTCGAAAATCTCCCACACCTTCTTCTTCACGGATGCGGGAACCGTTAAGAGCGTTGACTCCGTAAGCTTTGAAGTGCCGCTCGGCAAGACGGTCGGCGTCGTGGGTGAGTCGGGTTGCGGCAAGTCCGTGACCAGCCTTTCGCTCATGCAGCTGTTGCAGCGTCCCCAGGGTCAGGTGGTGGAGGGCTCCATCCGTCTGAACACCGGAGACAAGGTCTATGAGATCACAAAGACCCCGGAGCACGTCATGCAGCATCTCCGTGGCAACTTTATGTCCATGATTTTTCAGGAGCCCATGACCTCCTTAAATCCGGTCTTCCGCATCGGCGACCAGATGGACGAGGTGACCACGCTCCACAAGAAGAGCGAGTACCCGACCAAGGAAGCGGTCAAGGGTCGCACCATTGAGCTCCTCAAGATGGTCGGTATCGCAAACAGCGAGGGCATTTACAACATGTACCCGCACGAGCTCTCCGGCGGTATGCGGCAGCGTGTCATGATTGCAATGGCACTGGCTTGTTCGCCGAAGCTCATCATCGCCGACGAGCCGACGACCGCACTGGATGTGACCATCCAGGCGCAGATTCTGGATTTGCTCCGCGGCCTGAAGGACAAGATCAATTCGTCCATCATGCTGATCACCCATGACCTCGGTGTCATTGCGGAGATGGCGGACTATGTCGTGGTCATGTACTCCGGCCGCGTGGTGGAAGCGGGAACGGCGAAGGAGATTTTTGCGAGCCCGGCGCACCCCTATACCATAGGCCTCATGGCTTCGAAGCCGGTCGTCGGTAAGCACCAGGACAAGCTTTACTCCATCCCCGGCAAGGTGCCGAACCCGATCAACATGCCCAACTATTGCTATTTCCGCGATCGCTGCGACAAGTGCGAGGGATGTTGCGACGGCGCATATCCCGGCGAGGTATGGCTTTCCGAGACGCACCGCGTCAGCTGCTATCTTTATGATGAGGCGCATCGAGGCGCGAAGCAGAACTGAGTGTGCGTAGGAATTTCTGAGACTAAGTAGGCTTGCGAAGGAAATGAGGCAATGATGGATAATATCGAAACGAAGGGATTAACGCCCATCGTGCACAACGAAGAGAATATCCTGGAAGTCAACGGCCTGAAGAAATACTTCCCGATTAAGGGCGGATTTTTTAACAGCGTGGTGGGCCAGGTAAAGGCACTGGACGGCATCTCCTTTCATATCAAACGCGGAACCACCATGGGACTGGTGGGAGAGTCCGGTTGCGGTAAGACCACAGCCGGCAGAACCATACTCCGCTTAAACGGCGGAAAAACTGCGGGAGAGGTGCTGTTCAACGGAAAAGAGGTCTACGATATTCCGAAGAACGAACTGAACGACCTGCGCGTGAAGATGCAGATCATCTTCCAGGATCCGTTCTCCTCCCTCTCCCCGCGACTGCCGGTCGGCGAAATCATCGGTGAGGCGGTCCGTGAGCACAATCTTGTGCCGCGGGGCGAGTACCATGACTACATCGATCAGGTCATGGACAACTGCGGTCTGCAGCCCTTCCACAAAGACCGCTACCCGCACGAGTTCTCGGGCGGTCAGCGTCAGAGATTTGTATCGCAAGAGCGCTTGCATTGAATCCGGAGTTTGTGGTCTGCGACGAGCCGGTATCGGCACTCGATGTGTCGGTGCAGGCACAGATCATTAACCTTCTGGAGGACTTGCAGGAGAAGTACAAGTTGAGCTATCTCTTCATTTCCCACGACCTCTCGGTGGTCGAGCACATCTCGGACACGGTGGGCGTCATGTATCTGGGAAATATCGTAGAGTTCGGCACGACGGAAGAGCTGTTTGCGAACCCGCTTCACCCCTACACAAAGGCCTTGTTCTCCGCGATTCCGATCCCGGATCCGGATGCCAAGATGAAACGCATCATCCTGGAGGGCAGCATTCCCTCGCCGGCAAATCCCCCGGCAGGATGCAAATTCCACACCCGCTGCGCGCAGTGCATGGAGAAGTGTAAGACCCAGGCGCCGGAGCGGAAGGATATGGGCAACGGACACTATGTCTGCTGCCACCTCTACGATGACAAGTAATAAGCTTCTATGAAGGGTTGAGGCTTAAGAGAGCAATGTGGCTGCCGTCTATGCAGAACTGTGTAGACGGCAGCCTTTTTGTGAAAAAAAAAACGGACTGCCGGCATGCGCCGGGTTTCGAGGTGCACCGACAGCCGATTTGCGATTTCGACACAGGCATTGGGGAGGAAAGGTATATGGCCTGGTTGACACTGGGATTGTTTGCGGCGGGCTTGCTGCTATGCCTGTTCTGCAAGCTATCCGTTCTGTATGCACTGAGTTTCGGCCTGCTGCTGTTTTCGCTCTATGCGCGCCGCAGCGGGTTTTCATGGACAGAGATCTTGCGCATGGCGCTTCGGGGCATCTGGAAGATACGCGGAATCCTAATCACTTTCGTTCTGATCGGCACGATGACCGCACTCTGGCGGGCGGCGGGCACGCTGCCGGTTGTGGTCTGCTATGCCGCGGGACTCATACGCCCTTCCGTCTTTCTTCTCATGACCTTTCTCTTGAATTGTGCGGTCTCGGTGCTCACGGGTTCGGCCTTTGCGACCTCGGCGACCATGGGCGTTATCTGTGCCGCGATGGGCAGGACCGCCGGCATCAGCATGCAGCTTACGGGGGCCGCCGTGCTCTCGGGGGCCTACTTCGGCGACCGCTGCTCGCCGATTGCGACCAGCGCGCTCTTGGTTGCGGAGCTGACCCAAACGGATATTTTTGACAACATAAGGAACATGTTGCGTACGGCAGTGGTTCCCTTTTTGCTCTCTTGTGCTGTCTATGCAGGACTCGGGCTGCACGCTGCGCCGCGCGGAGAGCTTATGGATTTGCAGGCGCTCTTTGCGCGGGCTCTCAGGCTCCATTGGATTGCGATACTCCCGGTGCTTGTGATTATGCTGCTTTCGCTTCTCCGCGTGGATGCGAAACTCGCCATGGCGGCGAGCATCGTGACGGCGGTGCCGCTGGCCCTCTTGTTACAGCACATTGCACCCGGAGACTTGCTTCACATTGCCGTCTTCGGCTACCGTGCGGCGGATCCCGAAGCAGCGGTCATGCTGGACGGCGGCGGCATCGCGGCCTTTGTCAAAATCACGGGCATCGTGAGTCTCTCGGCCTCCTACGCGGATTTCTTTCAGAAAACGGATCTGCTGACCGGCGTGAAAGCGCTGGTGGAAGGCTTTGCAAAAAAGACAAGCCCCTATGCCGCGATACTCGGGACTTCGGTGCTCTCTGCGATGCTGGCCTGCAACCAGACGCTGACGGTTATGCTGACCAAGCAACTCTGCGAGGAAGTAGAGCCGGACCATTCGGGGCTTGCGCTCGGGCTTGAGGACAGTGCGGTCATCATCGCGGCGCTGATTCCCTGGTCTGTCGCGGCGGCGGGGCCGCTGGCTTCCATCGGCGCGCCGGGAACTGCGGTCTTACTTGCCTGCTATCTCTACCTCCTGCCCCTCTGGCGTTTGATGACGGCAAAGCAGAGGTTCATCGGTTTCGCTTAAACTGCGGGCGAAGCGAAACTTGAAAAAGGCGCGGAGAGGCGCTATGCTTTAAGGACTTTACCGAGACAGAGCAGAAGCAGATTGAAGTAGGGCTTTCGACCGCAGTAATCGGTGACAAAGAGGCTGCCGCAAAGATTTTGGCGTTGGTACCGGAGGCGTGGATTAAGAAGATTCCGTTTTTTGTGCGGAAGCACGCGACCACCAAGACCATAGAGCGGATTGCAAGCGAGTATCCGGAGCTCTACGCCGTTGCCAAGCGGCCGGGAGAACTGCCCGAGGCGGAGAGAGGCGCTTCGCAGCATCATCACGGGCATCTTTGAGGAGAGAATGAAGAAGCATAAGATACAGTGAGGAAGAAGAAAATCCCATCCCAGCAGAGAACAGAGTAGAAACCGGGCTGTGCGGCGCGTTTGAAGGCACAGTCTTGCGACAGAAAGGACGGACCATGCCACCACTGAAAATCATGAAGACCGTATCCGCCGTAAGTTTCATCGCACTGGCAGCCGCACTCGCGCTGTACTATCTGACCGACATCCACATCTTTAAGGTGCTTGCAATCAGCTTTGGGACTGTGTTTTACCACTTCTATGTGCGACTCATTGTGGGCATTTACATTGACAAGGTCAAGCAGAACCGCGCGGACATCACGCGCCCCTGGTATCGGATACGCCCCTGGGAGACACGTTTTTACAAGCGCATCGGTGTTAAAAACTGGAAGGACAAAATGCCGACCTCCTTTCCGGAGTACTATGATTTGAGGAAGCACAGCCCGGAAGAACTCGCGCAGGTAACCTGCCAGTCGGAAATCATTCACGAAATCAATGTGCTGATCAGTGCCGGCGCGCTGCTGGGGGCTATCCCCCTTCGGAATGTTTCCGGCCTTTTTCCTGAGTTCCCTCGCGGCGGGCTGCTTTGACATGATTTTTGTCGTGATGCAGCGCTTTAACCGGAGCCGCTTATTGCCTTTGATTGAAAGACAGCGCGCCATGGAAGCGCGAAAATAATCGTGAGTGATTGTGAACAATAGGGTGAGAAAAAAGGAGCTGCCTAGCGCAGCTCCTTTTCGTTTGCGAGGTAGGCGACAAAGCCGTTCTTCTCACAGTAGTCTTGTATGTCCGCCGCAAGCTTTGCGCTCGGGCGATATTCAATCAGATAGACCTTGAGTCCCGCCTCTTTGGCGCGCGTCAGGTAGTTTAGGTAATAGCTGCGGGTTTCGGTATCCTGTGCGGCATAGCGGTTTTTCGCAAAGTCGATTTTCGTAAAGACGCTCTCCTGGTTCACGCCGTCAAAGAGCGTCCGGGCAGTACCGTTTTCCGTGCAGGCACTGACAAAGACATCGCCGCCGTTTACGATACAGGGCTTTTGATAGCGGCTTAGGCCGCGGAGCATGGTCGTGAGCCCGCTAAAGATATCTTCGCGCGGGTAGAGTGCATAGACATCACAGTTGTCTAGGAAGAAGCCGTCCAGCCCGAGGGCGGCATATGCGGCGCCGAGTTCATCGACCACAAAGGTCTGCCAGGCGGGGGAAGAGACATCCACCCAGCGTTCCTCGGGCCAGTTTTCATAAGGCGTAAGGGTGAGATTTGCAAAGCGCGCGTAATAGGGGCGGTAGTTCTCAAGGGATCCTAAGTTTAAGTAGCCGTAGACGCTTTTTCCCTCGGCCTGCAGGGTTTTGATTTGTTCCGCGGTAAAAGTGCTCGGCTCGATTACGACCGTACGGTAGGGGCGAAGGCGTTTTAAATCCGCGGTCTCGAGCCCTATGAATACGCCGTAGGGCTTAGAATTGGCGGCGGGTTCGGGGTGAAAAAAACGCAGGCAGATTAGGCAGAGCATAAGGAGCGGAAGAAGCAAGAAAAAGCAAGCGGTTTTCGCATGGCGTGCTCTCCGTTCAAAAGGGGAAAAGACTGTGTTGCGAGATTTATGATACCACGAATCGGTCGACGGGATAGCGGGCACTTGCACGCGTAACGAGCGAAAATATAGATGTAATTATTGACATTACAATAATAGCGTATTAAACTGTCACCATTAGGAGGTGAGGGCCTTGGGACAGAATCAACAGGATGCGCGTTTGAACACACTGCTTGCATATTTCATAGGAGAGTCGGAGGAGTATCGCCGTTTGGAGATACCGGAGCGCCGGGAAGAGAAGCGGAACTTGCTGCGTTCGCTCATGAATGTGCGCATGCCGCGGCCGCTGCCGGAAGAGATACGGGAAACGCAGGATGCGTATTTGCGGGAAGACACGGAAGAGAAGGGCGTTGTGGACGGAAACGCACTGCGGCCGGTATCGGAAACGTTGGGCAGTAAAAAGCCCGCTGCAAAGCAGACGGTGCTCTGGCAGGGGGATATCACCCGCCTCGCGGTCGATGCGATTGTCAATGCGGCAAATTCGGAGATGCTGGGCTGTTTTATCCCGATGCACAGCTGTATCGATAACTGCATTCATACGGCGGCGGGCGTTGAACTGCGGGCGGACTGTAAGCGGCAGATGGACCGCCTGCGCATTCAGTACGGGCGCGACTATGAGCAGCCGACCGCACTGCCGATGCTCACGGACGCTTATAACCTTCCCGCAAAGAAGGTGATTCATGTCGTGGGGCCCATTGTATCGGGCGCGCTCACAAAACAGCACGAAGAAGAACTGGCGAGCTGCTACCGCAATGTGCTCTCGCTCGCGGCGGATGAGGGGTTAAAAAGTCTTGCCTTTTGTTGCCTATCGACCGGTGTCTTTCATTTTCCGGGGAAGCGGGCGGCCGAAATCGCGGTGGAAACTGTGCGATCTTGGCTCACGGAAAATCCCGGCGAGATAGAGCGCGTTATTTTTAACGTGTTTCAGGACAGGGATAAGGAGTACTATGAAGCAATTTTATGAGGGACAGCCGAACGGCTATCAAGAGAGCATTGAGAAAGGCCTGCGCGCGGTCCACGGTTTTCAGCGTTATGTTGGCGGAAGCGGGAGTCGGAAGGCACAGCTTCAAGCGCTGGCAGAAGTGCTCCGAACGAGCGAGAGCGTAATCATCGGCGCGGGCGCGGGACTCTCGACTTCTGCGGGCCTTACATACAGTGGTGAGCGCTTTCAGCGCTACTTCTATGACTTTGCGGAGCGCTTCGGCATAAGCGATATTTACAGCGGCGGTTTTTATCCCTTCCCGGATGAGGAGACGCGCTGGGCCTGGTGGGCGCGCCACATTTATTTTAACCGTTACGTCGAGCCGCCGAAGACAGTGTACCGGGAGCTGCTTTCGCTTCTTCGGGACAAAGACTACTTTGTGATAACAACCAATGTGGACCATCAGTTTCAGCGGGCGGGTTTCGATAAAAAACGGCTCTTTTACACCCAGGGGGATTATGGTCTCTTTCAGAGCGCGGATCCTGCGGATCGGAACACTATGACAACGAGGCTTGGGTTCTTCGCGCCATGGAAGCGCAGGGCTTTGTCCGGGACGCGGGAGGAAGCTTTCAAGTGCCGGAGACGGGAGTCTTAAAGCTGCGTCTTCCGAAGGAGCTGCTTCCCACCGTGCCGGAAACAGGGGCAGCGGTCAGCATGAATCTTCGCGCCGATGAGAGCTTTGTGGAAGATGCGGGCTGGAAGCGCGCTTCGCTCGCGTATGCGGAATTCCTGCGCCGCCATGAAAAGCTTCCGGTCCTCTATCTGGAACTCGGAGTCGGTGCAAACACGCCGGTCATCATCAAATATCCTTTCTGGGCTTACGCGCTCGCCAACCCGGCGTCGCGTTACGTCTGCATAAACTACGGGGAAGCCTTTTGTCCTTCGGAGCTCTCGGATCGAAGCATATGTATCGACGGTGACATCGGGGAAGTCCTGCGGGAACTGATTGCGCCGGGAAAGTAAAGGGAGAAATGCGCGGACAGAAGTTCGGCTGAAAGATAAAGGCGGGGAATCAACGAAAAATAAAAAGCAGCATCCGCAGGTGCGGATGCTGCTTTTTTATGTCGACTTCGGCTCTGTTTTATTCGTCATCCTCGGAATCATCGTCATCCGTATCACCCTCGGAGGAGACATAGACCACGGACTCATGTGCCTCCGGCCCGATCGGGTAGGAGACGGTGAGAAGCTGCTGGTGCTTTAAGAGACCGATCAGGGTCGGAATCGCACCGATCAGGGTTGCGAGGTAGTAGAGACCCAGATTGCGGTAGTAGACCGGAAGCAGTTCGTTTGCCTTGACCACTTCGTTGACGACCGGGAATGCGTCGAAGACATTCGCCTCGTAGGCGCGCGCAATCGTGATGGCCCAGTCGAGCTGGTTACCGAAGTAGACCATGACAGCCATGACGAGAAGACTGCAGACAAGACCGACAAAGTCAAACTTGCCGGAGAGCAACTCATACCCTTTTGCGACGCAGACGCCCATGACCAAGCCCTGCCCAGACCGAGACATAGCCGAGCTGCCCGATGATTACCATTGCAAGGACGCCGACCAAGCTTCCGAGCAGAGCGCCCACAATACCCGCAATCGGGTTGCCGCGCTTTGCAGCCTTCTCGTCGAAGGAGGACTGGGCACGATTGCGTTCCGTGTTGTACTCATCCTGGGTCAGGAAGCGGAGAGTACCGCCCACGTAGTAGCAGCTGCTCTCGTCCGGGCGGCCGCTCAACTCGCTGCAGTCGCGAGACTGTTTGCCCTGAGGAATTCGGTGAGCACAGCGGCAGCGGCAGCGCTCCGCTCAAGCTTTCCGTTTGTCGGTCATAGCGTTCGGGATGGCATAGGTCGCGCGGTAGCCCTGAACAGACGGGTTGGAGAGAACTTTCTTGTTCTCCTTGTGTGCCTGCTTTAAGATCTCTTTCTCCGGCATTTGGCCTGTGCCGTTCGAAACCGAGACGACAATTTGGCGCAGATTGTTCTGCATGATGAATGCGATGTGGTAACCGTTGTAGAAGCCTGCGACGATGCCGCTCTCGCGGTCGTAGTTGAGGCCAAGCTCTGTGGCGAGCTTCTGATTGACACTGATGACAGACATGGGAGCTCCTCTCCGATCGTTTATTCTAAAAACCTTCCGAAACAGTATAGGGGGTATTTCGAAAGAAAACAAGTCTGAGTCTTTCGGCGACAAAAAGTAATATATACTTGACACAAAGGAGATGTAGTGATATCCTGACGATGTAAAACATAGACGACATTGTGTCGCTTATATTTTGAGAGGAGGACAGGGAAATGAGTTATTATTATGTCGGGATGCTTTGCGGTATGCTTGGGGTAGGCGTGCTGCCCTATTTTCTGAAGTGCAAGCGGAATCGGGAAGGGGCTGTGGTCTACGATGAGCGCCAGCTGATTGCGCGCGGCCAAGGCTTTCAGTATGCCTATATGACCCTGATTGCGCTGCTCATGCTCTATGCGGGCTTTGAGGAGCAGACGGAGCGCTTTGTGTCGCCGGGGGTCATCCCGATTGCGATTTTGCTGTTATCGGGGCTGGTGCTCTTTGGCTATGCCTCTTTCACGACGCCTATTGGAGCTTCCGCGGGGAGAAAAAGGAAAAGCGCGTGCTGATCTTCTGGCTTGTCATGGCTTTGCTTTCGCTTCTGCAGAGCCGCAATCAAATACTGGACGGCGGGCTCAGAACCAACGGACGTTATTCGGCGCCTGCCCTGCTCCCGCTGTTGCTCGGCATCTTCTTTTTGGGTATGCTTTTATTGCAGTGCATCAAGTACGTGATGAACCGCCGGGAGGAGGAGCAATGAAGAAATCTGCGCCTGAAAGCCGCGCGCGCGGCAAAAGATTTATCGCAGCAGCAGCTCGCGGATCTAATCGGTGTGAGCCGTCAGACCGTCAACGCAATCGAGAAGGGAGATTATAACCCGACCATACGGCTCTGTCTCGCGATTTGTCACGCGCTGGATAAGACCCTCGACGAACTGTTCTGGGAGGAGTAAAGCAATTTGATGGGAAAAGGGAAAAAAGTAAATAGTCGACTGCCGGAGGAAGAGAGGGCAGAGCTTGCGGGCGGAGCTCGGTTCCTGCCCGGGGATGTACAGCACAGCCGTTTGGAAACACAGCCCGTGCTGAGCTGCTGCCTCATATTTTTGCTCTTACTTTCGGTGCACAGCGCAGAAGCGCTCCTCATACGCACGGACGAGACCGTATTCGGCGAGAACTTTATCAATAAGCTCTTCGGTATTTTGGTCTTGTTTCTCGCGCTGCGACATTTGCATTGGTCGTGGGAAAAAATCGGCTTTGCAAAGCGCGGTGTCCCTGAGAAACATGGGGCGCGGTTTTTTGCTGGCCGGCCTTTCCTTCCTGCTTGCCTACGGCGCGGAATTCCTGATTTTGCGGGGGCAGGGGCAGCATCCCAGGCTTGATATCTTTATCACGGCGTTTCTCACTGACAGGTGAGACCGCGATACAGCGGGGAACAGTGCTGATTGCGCTCTGTGTGTTCTTTAATCTCATTAATGTCATCATGGAAGAGGGATGCTTTCGAGGCTTGTTTTTAAACCTGGTCGAAGAAAGACACTCCGCGCGCTTTGCGCTTTTGTTTCAGGCGCTGCTCTTTGGGCTCTGGCATCTGGTGACCCCGCTTCGGAACCTGCTGGACGGGGATATGGATGTCATGAGCTTTGTAGCGCTGAGCGTAGGCTACATCATCCTCGCAGGACTCATGGGCATCAAATGGGGACTCCTCTACCCGCATGACGGGGAGTCTCTACGCGGGCATGGCAGATCACTTCTTTAACAACTGCATCGCAACCAACTTTACTTCATGTGTGCACGGAACGCGGTGTGGATGAGTGGCTCTTGCTCCGCGTGCTCACGGCGCAGCTCTTCTCCTTTACGCTGGTTCTGCTTCTGTGGCGGAGGCATCGGAACAAATAAGGAGCCTCTGCACCGGCATTTTGCATGGGCGCTGCGATATCGCAGCGCCCTTTCCCGTGTTATACTGTGAGTAATCGTCGTATGCTTTGCGGCACCTTTAGATGACTGAGAATTCGGGAAGAAGGCCTATTGACGGAGGAGGTACATATGCTGACTTATCGGGAATTCGGTGCGGAATGTCTGGCGGAAGTACAGGAAATCTACGCGGCCTGCGGCTGGACAAGTTATTTGGATGATGAGGATAAGTTGCGGCGTGCGCTCGGGCACTCCCTCTTCTTACTGGGCGCTTTTGAGGGCGATACTTTGGTCGCCTTTGTTCGCTGTGTCGGCGACGGAGAGCATATACTTTATGTGCAGGACTTGATTGTAACACCTGCCATGCAGAGAAAGGGCATAGGGCGGGAGCTTATGCGACAGGTTTCGGAACGTTTCGCCGGTGTGCGGCAATTTCTCCTGATTACGGACGCGGAAGATGCGGTCTCCAATGCTTTTTACCGCGCCATCGGACTTAAGACTATGCCCGGTGGCTATCCCTGTACCGCATATTTTCGGGATTTGCCCGAGGCGTGAAGGCCAAAGAAAAAAGCGGCACGAAGGCCGCGGAGAGAGGAGTCAATATGAACGAAGTAATCAAGGCCATGTTGGAGCGCCGCAGCATACGGAAGTTTAAGCCCGAACTCCCGAAGCGCGAGGACATCGAAACAATACTGGAGACAGGCCTCTATGCGGCAAACGGAAAGGGGCGTCAGGCGACGCTTACCGTAGCGATTACCAATCCCGAGCTCCGCACGCGTTTTGTCGAGGCGAATCGGAAGATAGGCGGCTGGGCAGAGGGTTTCGATCCCTTCTACGGCGCGCCTGTCATACTCCTGGTGCTCGCCGAAAAGGACTGGGGCAATGCGGTCTATGACGGCAGCCTCGTCATGGGCAACCTCATGCTCGCGGCGCACGCCCTCGGGCTCGGCAGTATCTGGATTAACCGCGCCCGCGAGGAGTTCGAACAGCCGGAGTTCATTGCGCTGCTTAAGGAACTCGGCGCTGCGGGCGAGTGGATCGGGATCGGACACTGCGCCGTCGGCTATATCGAAGGCGAGCTTCCGAAGGCAGCGCCGCGGAAACCCGGGCGGGTGCTCTGGGTCGAGTGAGACTCAGCGCGCAAACTGCTTGAGAAATCAATGTAGGCGAGGGTCAAATCCCCGGCCGGGCGCTCCTTCGGCAGGACGTAGCCGATTTCCATGTAGTCATCGACCGCGAGCGGGCGCGCGACGATATTCTCGCCGTTTAACTCGGTGTTGATGATGCCGGAGCAAATGGTGTAGCCGTTCATGCCGATTAAGAGGTTAAAGAGGGTTGCGCGGTCGCAGACCACGATATCTTTTTCGGACTCGGCGGCGCTTTGTATTTCCTCGGAAAAATAGAAGGAATTGTGCTGCCCCTGCTCATAGGAGAGGCGGGGGTAGGCGCGGAGGTCTTCCATGGAGACCTCCTTTTTTTGTGTGAGCGGATGATGCGTGCCGAGGAAGACATGCGGCTTCACGCGGCAGAGCGGCGTAAAGAGGAGTTTCATCTCCTGAAAACTGCGCTGCAGCACGGCCTCGTTGAATTGATTTCGGTAGAGTACGCCGATTTCCGAGCGGAGCTTTGAGACATCCTCTAAGATGCGGTAGGTCTCGGTTTCCCGCATGTGGAACTCATACTGCGAGCCGCCGTAGGTATTTAAGAGAGCCACAAAGGCCTCGACCGCGAAAGAGTAGTGCTGAGAGGAGACGCAGAAGTGGCGCCGTCCGCGCGCCTCTCCGGTGTAGCGCTGTTCCACGAGAGAGACTTGATCCAGAATCTGGCGCGCGTAGGCCAAAAATTCCTCGCCTGCGGTCGTCAGGGTGAGACCCTTCCGGGAGCGCAAAAAGAGGGTGATGCCAAGCTCCTGCTCGAGTTCGCGGAGGGCGGCGGTCAGAGAGGGCTGGGTCACAAAGAGAACCTCGGCTGCGGCGGTCAGGGAGCCGCGCTTGGCAATGACATCAACGTAACGAAGCTGGCGTAGCGTCATGGTGATACCTCGTTTGATAAAATGAAACTATGGATTTTCAGATATTATAAATATTTTTCAAGGGGACGGCAAGTGCTTAGAATAAAGCGCATCAGAGTTACGCAAGGAGGATTCAAAATGAGCAAATTCGAAACACCGTTTCGCTATGATTATGTCGGGAGCTTTCTGCGCCCGGAGGTATTAAAAGAGGCAAGAGCCGATCGGAACGCAAAGAAGATTTCCCGCGAGGAACTTCGCAAGGTGGAGGATGCCTGCATCACGGATTTGATTGAGAAGCAGAAGGCACTCGGCTACCATGTGATTACGGACGGCGAGTTCCGCCGGAGCTACTGGCACCTCGATTTCATGTGGGGGCTAAACGGCATCGAGGAGATCGAGCTGGATCACGGCTATTATTTTAAGGGGGAGGAGACCACGCACGGTTCCTGCCGCATGACGGGAAAAATAAGCGGCGAGAACCATCCGATCGTACAGGACTTTCTCTTCGTGAAGCAGTTTGAGGACGAGAACACGATTGCAAAGCAGACCCTGCCCGCTCCGGCGCAGACCCTCGCAGAGCTCTTCCGTGAGGACAATGCGCGGATTACCCGGGAGTTTTATCCCGACGAGGAAGAGCTGCTTCGCGACCTCGCGGCAGCCTATCACAGGGTCTACCTGGATCTCTACGCGGCGGGCTGCCGGAACATTCAGCTCGATGACTGCACCTGGGGCATGATTGTGGACGAGGAAGGCTATTGGAAGATGCGCGAAGGCGACGGCGCAACCCTCGAGCAGGAGGCGGAGCGCTATCTGAAGGTCAATAACCTCTCCCTCGAGAATTTGCCGGAGGATCTGGTCGTGAACACCCACATCTGCCGCGGCAACTATCACTCGACCTATGCGAGCAGCGGCCCCTACGACAAGGTGGCGCCCTATGTCTTTGCGCAGGAAAAGGTGGAGAGCTTTTATCTGGAGTACGATGACAAGCGCTCCGGCAACTTTACGAGCTTAAAAGAGATTCCGCGCGGCAAGAAGGTGGTGCTGGGTCTCATCACGAGCAAGCGCCCGGAGCTCGAGTCGAAGGAGCTCATCAAGCGCCGTATCTATGAGGCTTCGCAATACGTGCCGCTTCGCGATTTGTATTTGAGCCCGCAGTGCGGCTTTGCGTCCTGCGAGATCGGCAACAAGCTGACCGAGGAAGAGCAGTTTGCAAAGCTTCGCCTGGTCAAGGAAATTGCGGAAGAGGTCTGGGGAAGCGAGGAGAGATAAAAGAGCCGGAAACCGGAAAGTGCGGTAGCAAAACAGTGCAGCATTATAAAAGCACAGAAGTCGAAAAAGAGCGGAACGCGGAGAGCGTTCCGCTCTTTTTCGCCGGAGAGCCGCGCATCGCCTTTCTCCGGCTAGGGCAAGCCGATCAAAACGCGCTATACTTGCGAACACGTCAAACGTGTTCCGCTTGTGTCGGAACATCAAAGGAGAGAAGAAATGAGAATCTTGATGCGCCAGCGGCTTTTGTCGATTTTGGATCACTACGATGTCTGCGACGAAGCGGGGCAGAAGCTGTTTCAGGTCAACGGAAAAATTGCGCTTGCACCCGAGCTTCGCATTCGGAACGCCGAAGGAGAAGAAATCGCACATACGAAATTCGAGATGTTTCACCTGATGCCGCACTACAATTTTTATGAGAACGGCGAGAAGATTGACCGCATGGTCAAAAAAATCACACTGTTTCGGCCGCGCTACGAACTGGAGGAGTCCGGCTGGACGGTGCAGGGCAACTTCCTGGACCATGAGTATCAAGTGACGGACGCGGAGGGTAGAGAGATTGCGAATATCTCCAAGGCCTATCTCAAGGTCCGCGACACCTATGCAATCGATGTGCCGGATGAGCGCAATGTACTCCGCGTACTGATGGTCGCTCTGATTGTAGATTCGGTGCAGCACCCGTCGCGCTGAGCGGCGGACACAGCGAATTCATAGAAAATCAGTAGAAATTAGTGGAGTGGATTGCTATACTATAGCGGCAGGACGATGGGTTCTGCCGCTATTGTGTTTACATGGCGCTTGAGAGGCAGCAGGCTGCCTCGGAAGGGAGAAAATGATGGATATTACCAATCTGACAAAGCTCGCGGAGCTCTTTAAGCAATACCCGTTTTTAAAGGACGAGCTGGTCAAATACAGCGACAAGTTTGCGGCGCTCAACAACCCGATTGCAAAGGCGGTTGTGAGCCAGGTGAATCTGGGCCAGGTCTCCGAGACTTCCGGTATCGACGTGAACACGCTGATTGCGAAGATCAAAGAGATCATCGCAGCGCATCAGGCGTAATGCGTGCGGGAAAGAAGGCACTCCGTTTTGCGGCCGCAGCGCTCATGGGACTTAGTCTCATGGCCTGCGGCGGCGCGAAGCAGAGTGCGAGCGTGAGCGAACCGGTCGAAATCAATTTGTCGGAGAAGAGCGGACAGAGGAAGTCAGTGCCGCGCTTGCCAAGGCGGGCATTCCGGAGTCCGATATTCGGGAATTTCAGCGCGAAGTAGAGCGCTTTCAGACGGCGGTCGGCGATGCGAGCACCGAAGATGAGATGGCGGACCGCTGGGAAAAGGCCTATCCGGATTTTGTGGGCACCAACTGTCGCATTACGGCATTCATGCTCGGCAATTCGCTGGTCAAGGTAGACGGCGGAAGCGGGGACGGGCTCTCCGAGAAGGAGAACCTGGCCTTTGATATGGAGGCCCTTCAGAAAGCGCCGGAGACCCTTTGGGACAGCAGCCAAAACGATGCCTTTGCGCGCCTCTTTGCCGAGGTTCCGGCCGCGGATACGAAGGATGTCGCAGAGCAGGTGAAGCAGGTTCAGAAGGCGTGGAAGGAGAGAGGCATCTCCTTTGCGGACGGCAAGGCAAGCCTTGTGACCGTCTGGCTGCACTCCAAGATTACCCCAGAGGAGAACATCCTCTTCCCGGGCCACGTGGGTGTGCTCATTCAGGAGGACAGCGGCAAGCTCCTCTTTGTCGAGAAACTTGCGTTCCAGAAGCAGTACCGCGCGCTGCGCTTTGAAAACCGCGCGAGCTTAAATGCCTATCTCATGGGACTCTATGATTTGGATGAGAACCAGCCGACGGCACACACCTTCCTCATGGAAAACGACAAGCTGATGCAGGATTACAGCGTTTTAAAGAAGGGAGCGTGAGCAAAATCGAGGGCGGAGAATTTCGCGTTAAGCACCTTGACCTCTTGCTCATCGCAGTGCTCTCCCGCGCCGGGATTCCGGAAGAGGAGATCACGGAGCTCAGTGCCGAGCGGAATCGTGTTGCGTTTCAGATGGGCGGGCACAGCTATCGCATCTTCATCACCCAATACGAGGACGATGTCCTCGGAGAAACGGTGACCTACCTGCTCTTTGATGAGAAAAACGAGCTCCGCTCCCGTGCGGCCTCGAAGCTCTACCACTTTGAGATAGACGGCGCCCGCTTTGAACAGTTGATTCCCGAGCAGCTCTCCTGTGAAATTTGCACCGGGGGCTGCCCGGACTGTTACAAAGTTGCGCGCGGAGGCATAAAGTTCCGGCAGATGCTACCAAAGCAAGAAGGCTTGTGCTAAGATAATTTTGATTAGACATGGAAAAGTGCTCGCTTGCGGGCACCCTATTTTTGTAAGGAGGAGCGGTATGTCTCAAACATTGAAGTATTTACAGGAAGTACTGGCAATTCCCTCTCCGACCGGATTCACGAAGGAAGTGCAGGAGTACCTGCTCGCGAAGGCGAAGGAGTTCGGCTTCCCGGTGAAGCACACGGCCAAGGGTCTGGTGATTATGACCGTCAAGGGCAAGGACGATGAGCACCAGCGCATGCTGACCGCGCACGTCGACACCCTCGGCGCTATGGTACGTGCGGTCAAGTCGAGCGGTCGCTTAAAGCTCGCGCAGATCGGCGGCTACCCCTGGAACATGGTCGAGGGCGAGAACTGCACGGTGCACACGGCTGACGGCAAGAAATCAGCGGCACCATCCTGATTCATCAGACCAGCTGCCACGTCTACAAGGATGCGGGCACGGCAGAGAGAACGCAGGACAACATGGAAGTGCGCCTCGACGAGAAGGTGACCAACGAGGAAGAGACCAGAGCGCTCGGCATCGAAGTGGGCGACTTTGTCTCCTTCGATCCGCGCACCCTGATCACCGAGAAGGGCTTTGTGAAGAGCCGCTTCCTCGATGACAAGGCGAGCGTTGCGATTCTCCTCGACATTCTGGATCGCATCAGCAAGGAGAAGATTGAGCTTCCGTACACGACCCACTTTGCGTTCTCGGTTTACGAGGAAGTGGGCCACGGCTGCAACTCCTCGATTCCGGAGAAGGTGGTCGAGTACCTGGCTTGCGACATGGGCGCAATGGGCGACGATCAGCAGACCGATGAGTACACGGTTTCCATCTGCGCGAAGGATGGCACCGGCCCCTACCACTATGCGTTCCGTCAGAGACTGGTGAACCTCGCGAAGGAGAACAAGATTCCCTATCGCGTGGACATCTACCCCTACTACGGCAGCGACGCTTCCGCAGCGCTGAACGCAGGCGCGGAAGTGAAGCACGCACTGCTCGGCGCAGGCATCGAGTCGAGTCACTCCTACGAGCGCACCAACAAGGAGTCGATCGACGCGGCAGAGGCGCTGGTCATGGCTTACGTAAAGAGCCCGCTGGTGGAAGACTGAGAGCAGTCCGAAAACGACAAGGGGAAATAGTGAACATAAAAGAGAGCTTTCCGCTGCGGCGGGAAGCTCTTTTTTCGCTGTGAAAAATACTTGACTCTTACCTTGGCAGAGCAACATTACTCCCCAACCCCATGAACAATCGATTGGCTGTGCATGATAAAAAACCAATGACAAAATGACGGAAATAAAGTCTTGCTATTCCGTAAAAACTCTGATTGTTTATTGACAATAATGCGCCTTGAGTATATGCTGTGTATATACGGAATACACAGCTGAGGTGCGAAATCATATGAACATAATTGTATCCAATTCATTGGATGTTCCGCTGTATATACAGATCAAAGAACAGATTAAGGAAGCGATTTTAAAAGGTGAGCTGGAGGATGGAGAACTCTTACCATCCATTCGAAACTTTGCAAACGATGTCCATGTAAGCGTCCTGACGATTCGCCGCGTCTATGATGAATTGGAAAAAGAGGGGTTTGCCTTCAGTCAAGCGGGCAGGGGAACTTTTGTTTCGAGGGGCAATCCGGAACTACTTCGGGATTTCAAACGCCGCATCATCGAACAGGATTTACAAAAGGCTGTTCATAACGCAAAGCTGTTTGATATCGAAAAAGATGAGCTGTATGCGATGGTGGATATTATGTATGAGGAGGATTAGCCATGGACAATATTCTTGAAGCGAATGGTCTTGTGAAAAGGTATCCGACTTTTACGCTTGATAGCATTTCTTTTTCCTTGCCGGAGGGATGTGTCACCGGCTTCATCGGAGCCAACGGTGCAGGGAAAACCACGACGATACGTTCCATTCTCAATTTGGCACATAAGGAATCTGGGACAATAAAGATTTTTGGCTTAGATGCGGATAAGCATGAACGGGAAATCAAGGATCGCCTTGGCATCATCATGGATGGCAGCTATTTCTATGACGGCCTGTCCATGGAGGATATGAAAAGCATTGTTGCTCCGGCCTATTCCAAATGGAGTGATGCCGATTATCGCGCCTACATGGAAAAGTTCAATCTTGACCCAAAGCAAAAGATTTCTACACTTTCCGGCGGGATGAAAATGAAATTTGCCCTTGTGCTGGCGCTTTCCCATCAGGCTGAACTTCTGATTATGGATGAACCTACAAGCGGACTTGATCCACTTGTGCGAAGGCAATTCCTGGAAATTATCATGGACTACATGAAAAACGGAGGAAAGGGAGTTTTCTTCTCAACACACATCACCTCTGATTTGGATAAGGTCGCAGATGTACTTATTCTCATTGACGGCGGGAAAATTGTATTTCAGCAGAGTAAAGATGAGCTCCTTGATACATTCCGCATCGTGAAAGGCAGTGTCGCATTACTAAACGACCGAAACAAAAGGCTAATCAGAAATCTGAAGATCTCAACTTACGGATTTTCGGCATTAACAGATCGGATTGCGGACGTCAAAAAAGAAATGCCGGGCGTGTTGTTTGAAAAAGCAAGCATTGAAGATATTATGCTCGCGTATGTCGGAGGGAAGAGTGATGGTCGCTAATCTTGTGAGAAAGGACTTTTTGTTGGTAAAAAAGATGGCAGCGGCGTTTTTAGCTGTCAGCATTCTCGTTCCGATTATCTTGATGGTTAATGCAGCACAAATGGCGGGGATTGAAATAATATCCTGTTTATACATGGTCATTTTGACAGAGATTCTTTTTATGCAATCTGTTGCAATGGAAGAAGAAAAGAGCCCAAAAGCAGTAGCGCTTCTTTGTGCAGCGCCATATTCCCGGAAAAGCTACATTATCGCCAGATACCTCTGTTATTTAATCCTCGATGGCGCAAGTCTTGCTATTTACTCAATCATCGCAGCCGTTTATCCTCGGTTCGATTTTTGAATGTTACGGAAGCTCTGACGGTCTTTTTGATAAGTGCTATTCTTTATGGTATATATACTCCGATTATGCTTAAATACGGGGCTACAAAAGGACAGCTTGTGATTTCTGCTGCTATATTGCTTGTTTCAATGGGACCTACTTTTCTTGTACGCTTATTTCACCCCGATTTGCATCATATCATAGAGTTTCTGCAAGGTTCGTCAAATCTTATGACTGCAATTGTTGTCGGCATTTCCGGCGTTGTAATATTTACGCTGTCCATGATCTTGTCTATCCGTATCTTTTCCCGGAAGGAGCTGTGAACATCTTTACTGATTGATGTCAAGGAAAGGGGATTAACATGTCAAAATTGAAGGTGTCAAATGAGATTTATTTCCTCGGAGCCATTGCGGTAATAGCCTTTCTGTTCTGCGTCTACAATTTGGTCAATCTCCTGTTGATTCAAAATAAATCAGCAACAACAACCGGCACAATTATATCCTATACAACTGCAATTCCGAGCACGACTGCTTTTCACAATTCAAAATGGGCACAGCTTACTTATAAGGTTAACGGGAAACAGTATGTCTCTCAAAAAAGCATACAAGTTCCGTTTTCCTCTGAAATTGGAAGCACCGTGCAGCTTCGTTACGATACACAGCACCCGGAAAGGTTATATAGTTTTACCCCGGCAAGAATTCTGATCTCGCTTGGAATAACGGCTGTCTGCATAATTGCCATTGTATTTAGGCTAATCTAAGCGATGGGAGTATTGGTATCTGCTATTTTTTGAAACCGGGACGTTGAATAACTTGACTGAAAGTCGCAGCCCGTCCGCGCATAAAAATTGGAAGGCTCTTTCGCGATAGCGCCAAAAAGCAGTAAGTCTTGAAAAAGAATTGCTGCTTTTTTGTATCAAATCTTAGGTAAAATGTATCAGATCACCGCATTAAGTGCAGGAAGAAAAATGGAAACCTTGCGAAACCTTGTACTGACAAAGAAAAAGGAATGGTACGGAATGCGTCGGTTTCTAAGAGTAAGATTCTGCTACGGAACAGCCGATTCCGGGTATAGAGACAAACAGGGGCCTTCCCAATCCTTTGGGATGGGGAAGGCCTCTGTCCTTTATGTACCTAGTTCATTTCGTCAGATAACTTGTGCGGCAGAAATGCCTGCAACGATAAAATTAGCGGTCTTAGCGATTCCGTCTTGTCGATCAATGATGTCCTTAGCTGTTATTTGAATATCCACTGTTCCACCTCAATAAAAACCACACACACAAAACAGAAATGTGTGTGTGGTTTTTATTTTGCCAAAATGTGTGAAATAATCAACAGAGGCTTTCTGTTTTACGGCTGAGTTTCCCGCGCCGCGAGTTCCGCGCAGTATTCCTCGAAGGCGGTCTGTTCGGTCGCGGAGGCAAAGTGAAATACGAGGCCGTCCGGATACTTCTCGGTGTAGAGATACATCCAGGGGCCGCTGCCGCCGTTCTCGCTGCTCTCATCCCGCGCTTTGATACTGCCGGTCTGAATCAGCTTGAAAAAGGCGAGGCGCTCCTCGGTACCGAGACTTACGTTTCCGGCGCCGCTGCCGCTTTCCCCTTCGGCGGCTGCGTAATTTCCGTTTGCGTCGCGTTTATCAAAGGAGAAGAAATAGCTTCCGTCCTTCACATAGAAGCGATAGCGCAGATAGCCGCTGCTGTTCTCGGTATTTGCCGCGGTGTAGTAAAAGTCGGTGATTTCCTCCAAGTAGATGTCCGCCTGCGTCATTTTGAGCGCTTCCTCGGCCGCAGAGCTCTCAGGTGTTCCGTTCTGTGCCGCATTTTCGCTCTGTCCGGCTTCGTCTTGTGTTGCGTCTCCCTGTGCTGTGTCTCCCTGCGCGGTCTCCCCCTGCTTTGTTGCACTCAGACCTGTCTCTCCTTGGCTTGCCGCTACTGCGCTCGTATCGCTCTTTTTTGTCGCGGCGTCTTTATTTGCCGCGCAGGCACTGAGCCCCAGGACAAGAATCAGGCAGCTTGTGAATAGCTTTATTTTTTTCATACGCCCTCGCTTTCTTTACAGGCAGTCTAGCATTGAAGCGGCGGCGGGGTCAATCCCGCCGGATGGCATTGTGCTGCGGAAACTGATACTGGAGTGCGGCGCCTGCTTTTTGTTATAATGGCAGCGTTACCGGCAAGAGACTGGGGAGGAAAGCGCGATGAATGAATTTCAGAGACAGTATATCGAATGCTCGAAACGTTACCGGGAGAAAGAGGATGCGGACAGCGTGCGCGCGCTCTATGCGCTGAAGGAAGCCCTGGAAGCGGAAACCGCGCCGGAAGCCAAGCGCGTACTGGCCGATGTATACGATCTCCTGGACTTTAAGAAGAGTGCCTATGAGCTCTTTTCCGCTCTTGCAGACAAGCGCGATCGAAAGGACTTAAAGCGTCTCGGGAGCCTCAAGGATTACGCGGAGAATTGGGGCGATACCTTTGCGGTCAAATGCCCGAAACGGGGGCAGTAGCGGAGCGGCAGAGCAAAGCGGAGACAGAGCTCCCGTTTTTCCGTTACCACCCGCACCCGCTGGAGACCGGAATTTTCGAAGCCTCCGAGGAGGGCGTTGTATGTGAATGCTGCGGGAAGCAAACGCATATTGTTTATAACGGTCCGTTTTATGCCATTTCCGATGCAGATTGTTTTTGTCCGGACTGCATTGCAAGCGGAGAAGCAGCCCGGAAATTTGACGGGGCGTTTCAGGATGAATATTCCGTCGACGAAGGGGTCGAGGATCCCGCGCGTCTCGATGAGCTGATTCACCGCACGCCGGGCTACATCGGCTGGCAGCAGGAGCACTGGCGCGCCCACTGCGGCGATTTCTGTGCCTACCTCGGCGACGTGGGCGCAAAGGAAATGAAGATGCAGGGTGTGCTCGAAGAAGTATTGGAAGATCCCATGTGGGATGAGAACGAAAAGCAGTGGATACGGGAGTCCGTAAACGGCGGTTCCATGCAGTGCTACCTGTTCCGCTGCCTGCACTGCGGAAAGCACATGGTCTGGATGGACTTTGACTGAGCTGCCGTGCGAGCGGAAATGTTCGATGAGAAAGAAGGCAGGATGATACAAATTGCACACGTAGATTCTCCGCTTGGGATGTTGACCCTTGCGAGCGCCGACGGGATAACACTTTCGGGACTCTGGATTGACGGACAGAAATACGACCGTGCGCTCTTAAAAGGCGAAACCGTAGAGGAATGTACGACAGACGAACTCCCGATTTTTCGGGAGACTCTGCGCTGGCTGGAACTCTATTTTTCGGGGCGGGAGCCGAATTTTTACCCGCGGCTTTCATTCAGCGGCTCCGATTTTCGAAAGGCGATAGCGCGGGAGATGTTAGCGGTCCCCTACGGACAGACGGCGAGCTATAAGGAGCTTGCGGCGCGGCTTGCCGCAAAAGAGGGGAAGGTCTTTATTTCCCCCCCCATGCGACCGGCGGCGCGGTTGCGCATAACCCTTTGCTCATCCTGATTCCCTGTCACCGCATCATCGCGGCGGACGGTCGCTTGAGCGGTTATGCGGGCGGAATCGAGAAGAAGAAATATTTGCTTAAGCTGGAACAGGCGGCGCTGAATTTACAAAAATGTAATACATCGAAAGAATAGATTCGGATATAATAACAAATGTTATCGGCTACGGAAGCGCCGCAGTACAGCTGCGGCAAGAGGATGAAGGGAGTTTGACATGAAGAAGAGACAGAAGGCGGTTTTACTTTCACTTTCTCTGGCGGCGGCACTGGCGGTTTCCGGCTGCGGCGGTAAAAAGGCAGGGTCAAAGTCCATCGATGGGAGCGCTGCGGCGCAGTCGGAAGCATCGAACGCGGGGAGCGGCGAAGAGACCAAGGCGAGCGACGGAGGAAGTGCATCCGGCGGGACAAACGCAGCGAGCAAGGCGAGCGAAGAGGACAGCAAGTTTCCGAGCGAGGTGAGAGCGGCGTTCACGGAGCTCCGAGACGTCAACTACGACGAGAAGAAGAGCAGCGCAAAGAAGCCGGAGGGCGAAGTCTTGACGCTCACGTCGGGACCTGTCACGGCGGAACTTCCGGCCAAGGGCTTTCAGCGCTCCAACGACCCGGAGCAGGCCAATTACGAGGTCTGGGCGATCACGGAGGACGGACAGGGACGCGCCGCGACGATCACGCTCGATGTGACGGCGGGGCAGGGATCTGGTGTGCGGCGCGGCGCCGACCGCGTGCGTTCGCTCGAGACCGGCTACAGCTACCAAGATTACTCGGACATGAAGGCCAAGGTCATCAATGTGGGGAAGCAAAAGTGGCTTCGCCTTTCCTATCGCTCGGACAGAGGGACGGGGCAGAGCCGGGTGGTCCGGGACTTTGTCGACTACATCGGCTTTCTCGCAAACCGCGAGGTAGTGCTTCGCTTTGAATACGGCACGACTGCGGAGGAATACAGGGGAAGAACCGAGTCTCCCTTCACCGAGGAACTGATGGAGCAGATGGTGAATTCCGTCGCGACGGTTCCGGTGAACGAGTATAAGCCCGCCGGCATCGACTTAACGCCCTATGTCGACAAGGCAAATGTCAAGCCGAATACCGTGACCGGCGTGGAGGAATATTTACAGCCGGTGCCGCTGAGCCTCGATGCGGGCGAACTCAAGAAGATGCGGAAGGGCGTCAGATTACTCGGAGATGCGTATCTGGAAAAGATGAAGGAACTCGACTTGAGCGCGGTGGAGGACTGCTCGTCGTTCAGCGGCGAGACCGTGGTACTCCACGGCAACGAGGACAATGAAAGCATCTCGATCCGGCTCCCGGCACAGTTTAACTCGAGTCAGAACGGGCCGCTCTATCACCGTCACTTAAACGTTGCGGACTATAACACCGAATCCTACATCGAGGTCACGACCGAGGTGAACAGCGGAAACGCACTCGAGAGATCCATTTTCAGCGCGAATGCCTACATCTCGCAGTTTGTCGAGGCCGAGCAGGTGGGCGTTCAGGTCTACGGCGACAAGCCCTTCTTTGTGACCCTGCAGCTGGATAAGAGCACCGAGCCCTTCGGAAAACTCCTCAAGAAGAAGGCAATCCTCTGCGTGCACAACACCCTTGTCACGGTGCAATTTGTGGGACGCGGAGAGGAACTCACTTCGTTTACGGAGGGAGAGATCGAGGTTCTCAAGTCGATTGCCGTAAACGGAACCGGCGAATAAGAGTTTCGCTTGCAAAATTTGCCGGAAGCGGGTAAACTGAAAACAGAACAAAGGTTCGCGGAACAAATGTTTGCAAATACAATTCCCGCGATTTGACTGGAGAGAAGAGGTGCGGTATGGATCAGGATGCAAAGAGACGGGCGCTGGACGAAGCGTTAAAGCAGATTGAAAAGGATTTCGGCAAGGGCGCGGTCATGAAACTCGGCGACCCGAGCAATATGATGAGTGTCGAGACCACGCCGACCGGCTCGCTGAGCTTAGATCTTGCGCTGGGACTCGGTGGCATTCCGAAGGGACGTATCATCGAGGTCTACGGACCGGAGTCCTCCGGTAAGACCACGGTCGCGCTGCACATGGTTGCGGAAGTGCAGAAGCGCGGCGGCATTGCGGGCTTTATCGACGCCGAGCACGCGCTGGATCCGGTCTATGCAAAGAACATCGGGGTCGATGTCGACAATCTCTACATCTCCCAGCCGGACACTGGGGAGCAGGCGCTCGAGATCACCGAGACCATGGTGCGAAGCGGCGCCGTGGATATCATCATCGTGGACTCGGTCGCGGCACTCGTGCCGAAGGCGGAGATTGAGGGTGATATGGGCGATCTCCACGTGGGTCTCCAGGCGCGCCTCATGAGCCAGGCGCTCCGCAAACTCACGAGCATCGTCAGCAATACGAACAGCACCGTGGTCTTTATCAACCAGCTGAGAGAGAAGATCGGCGTCATGTTCGGAAGCCCGGAGACCACGACGGGCGGAAGAGCGCTTAAGTTCTACTCCTCGGTGCGTCTGGATGTCCGCAAGATCGACGTCTTAAAGCAGGGCGGCGAGATTGTGGGTACGCGCGTCCGCGTGAAGGTCGTCAAAAATAAGATTGCGCCGCCGTTTAAGGAGATCGAATTCGACATCATGTTCGGCAAGGGCATCTCGAAGGAGGGCGATATCCTGGATCTCGCGGTCAAGGAAAACATCGTCGAGAAGAGCGGTGCCTGGTTCTCCTACGAGGGCAATAAGATAGGGCAGGGCCGTGAGAACGCCAAGGGCTTCCTGCAGGAGCACCCGGAGATTTCGGTTGAAATCGAGAATCGCGTGCGCGAGGCGCACGGACTGGCCCCCGTTGACACGAAGGGTGTTTTGGGCGGCAAGGCGGAAGCCATAGAGGAGCGGGAAGCGGAAGTATGACGATTACGGAAATTCTTCCGCTCGGCACGAAAAAAAGCAAAGTCCTCACCGATGAGGACTTTGCTTTTTCGCTTTACCGGGGGGGGAAGTCAAAAAAATGGAACTGGAAGTCGGTCGGGAACTCACGGATGACTTCCTGAAGACGGAACTCTATCCCTTGCTCATTCGGCGGAGTCGGGAGCGCCTCCTCTACCTCTTAAAGCAGCGGGATTACACCGAAGAGGAGTTGCGCCGCAAATTTCGAGAGGGCTTCTATCCGGAGGAGATTGCGGAGCTTGCGCTCGACTACGGGCGCAGTCTCCGCTATGTGGATGACCGCCGCGTCGCGGAGACCTATATCCGGACGCGGAGCGGGGAAAAGAGCGCTCGCTATATCAAGACCGCCCTCCTAAACCGCGGGGTCGACAAGGAGCTCATCGAAGAGCTGCTCGAAGCGGAGGCACCGGATGAAAGCGCGCAAATCTGTCGAGAACTTAAGAAACGGCGCTACTCTCCGGAGCTCGATGCCAAGGCGGAACAGCGTATTTATGCAGCACTCCTGCGTAAGGGCTATACCTACGGCGCAATTCGGGATGCAATACGTACTTATACTTGCGATAATTCTTAAGATTTGCTAGTATATTCATATTGCCATGAAATCGAAGCGCAATATAGGGAAAAATTTGTACCATGAAAACTGAATAAGGAGGTGCTCTGTGTCACAAATCATCATTGCAGCTGTTATCACGGCGGTGATTGTGGCTTTTTTTGAGCTGGAATCTTGCGATTGCATATCGGAAGCGTACTTATGAAAGCAAGATCGGCAGCGCGGAGGTGAAATCCCGCGAGATCATCGAAGAAGCCCTGAAAACTGCGGAGACAAAGAAGCGCGAGGCCATGTTGGAAGCCAAGGAAGAAGCGCTCCGGACCAAGAATGAACTGGAGCGGGAAACCAAGGAGCGTCGCGCGGAGTTGCAGCACTATGAGAATCGCGTCCTCAGCAAGGAGGAGAATCTCGACAAGAAGCAGAATGCGCTTGAAAAGAGAGAGCAGACCTTGCAGCAGAAAGAGGAGAGCATTGCGGCGAGAAGCCGTGAGGTGGACTCTCTCTACGACAGAGGTATGGAAGAGTTGGAGCGTATTGCCGGACTCTCGGTGGAGCAGGCGAAGGAATTCCTGCTTCGTTCGATTGAGGACGATGTGAAGCACGACAAGGCGCGCATGATTCGCGACCTCGAGAGCGCCGCAAAGGAAGAGGCGGATAAGAAGGCGAAGGAGTATGTGGTGAGTGCAATTCAGCGCTGCGCCGCAGACAGTGTCGCCGAGTCCACGGTCTCGGTGGTACAGCTGCCGAACGACGAAATGAAGGGACGTATCATCGGCCGCGAGGGCAGAAACATTCGCACCCTCGAGCAGCTGACCGGCGTGGAACTGATTGTCGACGACACACCGGAAGCGGTCGTGCTCTCGGGCTTTGACCCGGTACGCCGCGAAATCGCGAAGGTTGCACTGGAAAAGCTGATCAACGACGGCCGCATCCACCCCGCGCGCATCGAAGAGATGGTCGAGAAGGCGCAGCGCGAGGTCGATACCCGCATGCGGGAAGCCGGTGAGGCAGCGGTGCTCGAAGTCGGCGTGCACGGCATTCATCCGGAGCTTGTGAAGCTCATCGGACGCATGCGTTACCGCACGAGCTACGGTCAGAATGCCCTGCGTCACTCGATTGAGGTCGCGGAGCTGTCCGGCATACTGGCGGCGGAGGTCGGCGTAGATGTGCGCATGGCGAAGCGCGCAGGTCTCCTGCACGACATCGGCAAGGCGGTCGACCACGAGATCGAGGGCTCCCATGTGCAGCTCGGCGTGGAACTCTGCCGGAAGTACAAGGAGAACCAGATTGTCATCAATACCGTGGAATCTCACCACGGCGATGTCGAGCCCGAGAGTCTGATCGCATGTATCGTTCAGGCTGCGGATACCATTTCGGCGGCGCGACCGGGGGCAAGACGTGAGACCATTGAGACTTACACGAACCGTCTTGCGCAGCTCGAGGAAATCACGAATTCCTTTGAGGGCGTCGAGAAGTCCTTTGCGGTGCAGGCGGGCCGTGAGGTGCGCATCATGGTCGTTCCGGAGAAGGTCACGGACGACGACATGGTCATTCTTGCGCACAATGTCGCGAAGCGCATTGAGCAGGAGATGCAGTATCCGGGCCAGATTCGCGTCAATGTGATTCGCGAATCGCGCGTTCAGGACACGGCGAAATAAAATTGCGGGAGATCCCCCGCACCCAAATTTTACGGGTGCGGGGGTCTTTTTATTGGCAAATGTCATAAAAATGTAAGCGGATTGTTATTGACGATATAGCGGTTATCGGGTATCCTATAGACAGTCCCGATTAGAAGAAATGTAGAAAAAGTTGACGTTTGAAGCGTAGAGTTCTATTCACATTTTCCGACCGGACAAATTTCAGAGCGATTCATAAGGGGGGAAATGACAATGAAACATGTCGTAAAGGGAACCGTTCTCGCAGGAGCTTTCATGCTCCTCACAGCTGCATTGGGTTTGACCGCATATGCGAAGGAGAAGGCAATTAAGAGCGTCGGCCTTAAGGTGACCGGAACCGTGCATGCGGGAACGCCGCACGGTGATGAGCAGCTTGAATTTAAGCCGGTCAGCAACCGTTACACCGTGAACAGCTTCGAGGTGCTGAACGAGGGTGCATCTTGGAAGGCTACCGATGTCCCGACCTTCCGTGTTCGCCTGCAGGCTGAGGACGGCTGCTACTTCCGGGTCAACGCTGCGAGCCAGATTCATCTGGAGGGCGCAGAGTATGTGAGCGCAACCCGTGAGGACAACGCTTACGCACTGGTAATCGATTTGAAGCTTCCGAGCCTTGAGCAGCAGGCTTCCAGAATCAACGAGGCTTATCTTCAGGGCACCACGGCAAGCTGGACCGAGTCTCTCGGCGCAGGCAGCTACGAGGTGAAGTTTAAGAGAGGTAACACGACGCTCGGCGGTGTGCAGATGGTGCAGGGTCAGTCTCTCGATGTTTCGAAGTACATGACCAAGGCAGGCACCTACTCCTTCCAGGTTCGCGGCGTGAGCGCAATGAACCCGGACTACCGCGGACCGTGGGCAAGCTCCAACGAGATTTCGGTGAGCGAAGAGACTGCGGCGGCGCAGAGAGCAAAGAACGCAACTGAGGAGAGCGCGGGAACCTGGCTGCAGAACGGCGGCAAGTGGAGCTTCCGTCTTCCGAACGGCGAGCTCGTGAAGAGCAGCTGGAGAAGAATCAACAACGAGTGGTACATTTTCGACGAAAACGGCAACATGATCACCGGCTGGTTCAAGGACGGCGACAACTGGTACTACTTCGATGAGACGAACGGCAACATGTTCTACAACCGCATGAGCCCGGACGGCTACCAGCTCGACATCAACGGTGTCTGGGTTGCACCGCTGGCAAGCGCACAGTAAAACTGAGATAACAATTGAAAGACGCTGTATTTTTCAAGCTTTCTTGAAAAATACAGCGTCTTGTTTTAATATGGAGAGAAAAGTTTTTCCTGAGAGAAAGCTTTTTGGAATCCCGAGGACAGGCACAGGAGGAGACTACTGTGGAGAAGAAAATTGTTTTGATTCCGGGCGACGGTATCGGACCGGAAATTGTGGGAGAGGCAAAGGCAGTGCTCGCGCATGTCGCCGAGAAGTTCGGACATGTGTTTCACTTTACGGAGATTGCAATGGGCGGTTGCTCGATTGACCACTACGGCGAGCCGCTGACCGATGAGAACTTGCAAAAGGCAAAGGAGAGCGATGCTGTGCTGCTCGGTGCCGTGGGAGGTAACGCTGAGACGTCTCCCTGGTACAAGCTGGCACCGGCGCTTCGCCCGGAGGCAGGTCTATTGAAAATTCGAAAGGAGCTCGGCCTCTTTGCGAATTTGCGCCCCGCGTTTCTTTACCCGGAGCTTGCGGCGGCCTGCCCCTTAAAGCCGGAGCAGCTTGCGAACGGCTTTGACCTTGTGATTGTAAGAGAACTCACCGGCGGCCTCTATTTCGGCGAGCGCCGCACGGAAGTCGTGGACGGCGTCGAGACCGCGGTCGACACCCTGGTCTACACGGAACCGGAGATTCGACGCATTGCGATTAAGGCGTTTGAGGCCGCGGCAAAGCGCAGGAAGTCCCTGATCAGTGTGGACAAGGCGAATGTCCTTGATACCTCGCGCCTCTGGCGCCGGGTCATGGAGGAAGTCGGCAAGGAGTATCCGGAAGTCAAGCTCTCGCACATGCTGGTCGACAACGCTGCCATGCAGCTGGTTTACAATCCGGGACAGTTTGATGTCATCGTGACCGAGAACACGTTTGGCGACATTCTGTCGGATGAGGCGAGCATGGTGACGGGCTCCATCGGCATGCTGCCGAGCGCGAGTCTGAACGAGACGAAACTCGGCCTCTATGAGCCGAGCCACGGTTCCGCGCCGGACATTGCGGGACAGGACAAGGCGAACCCGCTTGCGACCATACTCTCGGCGGCGATGTTGCTTCGCTACTCCTTCGATATGGAGACCGAGGCGCGCGCGGTGGAGAATGCGGTTGCGGCCGTACTGCGGGACGGTTACCGCACGCCGGATATTTACACCGAGGGCACGAAAAAGGTCGGCACTCGGGAGATGGGCGCGCTGGTCATGGCCAGCATCTGAAATTTATAATCTGATTTTTATTTTGATTACAGCTTGGAAAGACATAGCTAGAAAGAAGGAATTACCATGTTAAGCGATCACGTGAAAGCGGGGATGCAGCAGGCACCCCACCGCTCTTTGTTTAATGCACTCGGTTTTACCCAGGAGGAGATGAAGAAGCCGCTCATCGGCATCATCTCGTCCTACAATGAAATTGTCCCGGGCCACATGAACCTCGATAAGATTGTCGATGCCGTGAAGCTCGGTGTCGCAGAGGCGGGCGGCATGCCTGTCGTGGTGCCGGCCATTGCGGTCTGCGACGGCATTGCGATGGGACACACGGGCATGAAGTATTCGCTCGTCACAAGAGACCTCATTGCGGATTCGACCGAGTGTCTTGCGAGAGCACATCAGTTTGATGCGATGGTCTGCGTCCCGAACTGCGATAAGAACGTGCCGGGTCTCCTCATGGCGGCGGCGCGCGTCAACATTCCGACCATCTTTGTGAGCGGCGGCCCCATGCTTGCGGGTCGCGTGAAGGGCGAGAAGCGCTCGCTCTCCAGCATGTTTGAGGCGGTCGGCGCTTATGCGGCCGGCAAGATGACCATAGAAGATGTCTCCGAGTTCGAGGAGAAGGTCTGCCCGACCTGCGGCAGCTGCTCCGGCATGTATACCGCGAACTCGCTGAACTGTCTCACCGAGGTGCTCGGTATGGGGCTTCGCGGCAACGGAACGATTCCGGCGGTCTACTCGGAGCGCATTCGTCTTGCGAAGCACGCCGGCAACCAGATTATGGAGCTCTACCGGAATGATATCCGCCCGCGCGACATCATGACCGAGAAGGCATTTATGAACGCGTTGACCGTCGATATGGCGCTCGGCTGCTCGACCAATACCATGCTCCACCTTCCGGCGATTGCGCACGAGGCGAAGGTGAAGCTGGATGTGAACATTGCGAACGAGGTCTCCGCGCGTACCCCGAACCTCTGCCACCTTGCGCCGGCGGGGCACACCTATATGGAAGATCTGAACGAGGCGGGCGGTGTCTACGCCGTGCTGAAGGAACTCTCGAAGAAGGACCTCATCAACCTCGATTGTCTGACCGCGACCGGCAAGACCGTGGGCGAGAACATCGAGAACGCATGGAACCTCGACAAGGAGGTCATTCGCCCGATCGAGAATCCGTATTCCGAGACCGGCGGTATCGCGATACTCCGCGGCAACATTGCGCCGGAGTCCTGTGTCGTGAAGCGCAGTGCGGTGGCACCGGAGATGTTAAAGCATAGCGGCCCCGCGCGCGTCTTTGACTGCGAGGACGATGCGATTGCGGCCATCAAGGGCGGCAAGATAGTCCCGGGCGATGTCGTCGTGATTCGTTATGAAGGACCGAAGGGCGGCCCCGGCATGCGCGAAATGTTAAACCCGACTTCGGCGATTGTCGGCATGGGTCTCGGCTCTACCGTTGCGCTCATCACGGACGGACGCTTCTCCGGCGCAAGCCGCGGCGCTTCGATCGGCCATGTGGCACCGGAGGCGGCGGTCGGCGGTCCGATTGCGTTAATTCAGGAGGGCGATATCATCGACATCGACATCGATGCGCACTCCCTGAACGCGCGCGTCTCCGAGGAGGAGTTCGCGGAGAGAAAGAAGAGCTGGAAGCCGCGCGTCAACGAGGTGGACGGCTACCTGGTTCGCTACCGCGAGCTGGTGACCGGCGCGCCGCAGGGTGCGGTGCTCTCGGTGGAAGGCTGGAAGCATGACTAAGCTGAGCGGCGCGGAAATTGTAATCGCCTGCCTCAAGGAACAGGGCGTTGACACGGTCTTCGGTTATCCGGGCGGCGCGATTTTGAATATTTATGATGCACTCTATAAGCACAGCGATGAGATTCACCATGTGCTGACCAGCCATGAGCAGGGCGCTGCGCACGCGGCCGACGGCTATGCGCGCGCAAGCGGCAAGGTCGGCGTGTGCCTCGCGACCAGCGGCCCCGGCGCGACGAACTTAGTCACCGGCATTGCGAGCGCCTATATGGACTCTTCGCCCGTGGTCGCCATCACCTGCAATGTGGCCAATCCGATTCTCGGAAAAGACTCGTTTCAGGAGATTGATATTGCCGGCATCAGCATGCCGATTACCAAGTATAATTTTATCGTGAAGGACGTAACAGAACTGGCAGGCGTATTGCGCCGCGCGTTTCGAATCGCGCGGAGCGGTCGCCCGGGCCCGGTGCTGGTCGATATCACGAAGGATGTTACGGCGGCGGAGACCGAGTACGAGCCAAAGAGCATTGCGGTTGCATCTATGCAAGAACTCCCTGCGGCAGAGAAACTCACGGAGGCGATTTCGCTGCTCCGTGCGGCAAAGAAGCCCTGTATTATGGCGGGCGGCGGCGCGATTTTATCGGAGGCGGCGCCCGCGCTGAAGCGCTTTGCCCATAAGCTCGATGCGCCGGTCTGCTGCACCCTGATGGGACAGGGAGCCTTCGACCAGAACGACAGGCTCTACACCGGCATGGTCGGCATGCACGGCACCAAGACTTCGAACTACACGGTTTCGGACTGCGATTTGCTCGTGGTGGTTGGCGCACGCTTTTTCCGACCGCGTCGCGGGAAGCCCGAAGCAGTTTGCGGCAAAAAGCGAAGATTTTACAGATTGACGTTGACGAGGCAGAGGTCAATAAGAACATCCATGTCGCGGCGGCCTTGATCGGCGATGCGGGACAGATTCTTTCCTGCCTCGCGGAGAGCCTGGAGCAGCAGCACCACAGGGAGTGGCTCGCCGAGATTCAGCGGCGCAAGGAGCAGTTCCCCTGCAGGTCGGCGAGGGCTTAACGGGCCCGCGCGTCATCCGGGAGCTCGATTGGCTCACGCCGGACGATGCGATCATCGTGACCGAGGTCGGTCAGCACCAGATGTGGGCGGCACAGCACTACAGTTACCGGAATCCGAGAACCTTTTTGACAAGCGGCGGCCTCGGAACCATGGGCTTCGGCCTCGGTGCGGCCATCGGCGCACAGAGCGCCATGCCGGAGCGCGTGGTCGTGAATGTCGCGGGAGACGGCTGTTTCCGCATGAATATGAATGAGCTCGCGACGGTGGCCCGCGAAGGACTTCCGCTGATCGAACTGATTGTGAATAACCATGCGCTCGGCATGGTGCGCCAGTGGCAGACTTTGTTCTATGAAAAGCGCTACTCGTCGACCGTGCTTCGGGATCATGTGGATTACTGTAAGATTGCCGAGGCCATGGGCATTCGGGCCTACTGTGTGACGAGCGTGGAAGAACTCCGCGCCGCGCTTTCGGAGGCGGTCGCAAGCCGCAAACCGGCGGTGTTGGATGTTCGTATCGATTCCGACGAGAAGGTATTCCCGATGTGCCCGCCCGGTGCGGACTTAAAGGAAGTCTTCGACGAGACGGATTTATAACTTTAAAATCAGTCAAAATATGATACAGTTATTCTAAGGAATTGTTTTGGCTTTCGCTTTACAAGCAAGGAGGAGAGCAGATGGCACGTGTATATAATTTCAGCGCCGGGCCGGCAGTGCTTCCGGAGGAAGTACTGCGGGAAGCGGCGGAGGAGATGCTCGACTACAAGGGAAGCGGAATGTCGGTCATGGAAATGAGCCATCGCTCCAAAATGTTTCAGGACATTTTAGACACGGCGGAGCAGGACTTTCGAGAGCTCCTCGGGGTTCCGGAAAATTACAAGGTACTCTTCATTCAGGGCGGCGGTCATGTGCAGTTTGCCATGGTCCCGATGAACCTCATGCGAAACCGCAAGGCGGATTATGTGGTGACCGGCCAGTGGGCCAAGAAGGCCATGCAGGAGGCAGCGCTCTACGGCGACGTGCGTGCGGTGGCTTCGAGCGAAGACAAGGTATACAGCTATATCCCGGACTGCGACGATCTTCCGATTCGGGAGGACGCGGATTATCTCTATATCTGCAAGAACAATACGATTTACGGCACGGCCTTTCATACCTTACCGAACACAAAGGGAAAGAACCTCGTCGCGGATGTCTCCTCCTGCTTCCTTTCGGAGCCCGAAAAAATTACGGACTACGGCATACTCTGGGGCGGCGTTCAGAAAAACGTGGGTCCCGCGGGCATGGCAATCGCCGTGGTGCGCGAGGACTTAATCGGAGACTGCCTGCCCGGAACACCGACCATGTTGCGCTACGATACCTATGCGGCGCACGGCTCGCTCTACAACACCCCGCCCTGCTACAATATCTATATCTGCGGCAAGGTGTTCCGCTGGCTTAAAGAGCTCGGCGGGCTCACGGTCATGCGGGAGCGAAACGAGAAGAAGGCGGCACTGCTCTACGATTTCCTCGATCAATCGAAGCTTTCACGAATCCGGTGCGGCACGAAGACCGCTCGGTCATGAATGTGACCTTTGTGACCGGAAACGAGGAGCTGGATAAAAAGTTTGTCGCGGAGGCAAAGGCCGCGGGACTTGAAAATCTGAAGGGACACCGTTCGGTCGGCGGTATGCGCGCAAGTCTCTATAACGCAATGCCGATTGAGGGTGTGCAGCACCTCGTGGACTTCATGGATGCGTTTGAGAAGAAGGAGGCCTGAGGCATGTTTCGGATTCACTGCAAAAATGCGATTTCGGAGGAGGGCTTACAGAGCCTGCTCCCGAACTTTACGCTGACGGAGGCAGGGGAGGAGGCAGAGGGCATCTTGGTGCGCTCCGCGGACATGCACGAGGAGAAACTCGGCGCGGCGACTCTGGCCGTGGCGCGGGCGGGAGCGGGTGTCAACAACATCCCCCTGGAGCGCTTTGCCGAGGAGGGCGTGGTGGTCTTTAATACGCCCGGCGCAAACGCAAACAGCGTGAAGGAACTTGTGATTTGCGAGATGCTGCTTGCCGCGCGAAACGTAATCCCGGCCGTGCACTGGGTTGCGGCGCATAAGGATGCGCCCGATATCGCGAAGGAAGCCGAGAAGGGCAAGAAGCAGTTTGTCGGAACGGAAATTTGCGGCAAGAAGCTCGGTGTCATCGGCCTCGGCGCCATCGGCGCGGAAGTCGCGAATGCGGCGGTCGCGCTTGGCATGGAGGTTTACGGCTACGATCCCTACCTCTCGGTGAACGGCGCCTGGAGAATCAGCAAAAGGAGGCGCGGCACGCGACCTCGCTCGAGGAACTCTGCAGGCAGTGCGACTACATTACCATTCATGTCCCGCTGACCGACAAGAACCCGGGCATGATAGGCGAAAAAGAGATCGCGGCCATGAAAGAAGGCGTGGTCTTCTTAAACTTTTCGCGCGACAAGCTGGTCGATGAGCGTGCCATGGAGGCGGCGCTCACGAGCGGCAAGGTGAGACTCTATGTGACCGACTTTGCGAATCCGCTCTCCGTGAAACTGGAGAACGCTATCGTGACACCGCATCTCGGCGCCTCAACCGAAGAGGCCGAGGACCACTGTGCGGTCATGGCGGTCAAGGAACTCATGGATTATCTGGACAACGGCAACATCCGCAATTCCGTGAACTATCCGGACTGCGACATGGGGGTTCCGGCGAGCGCACAGCGCATTGCCCTGCTCCACAGAAATGTGCCGAATATGATAGTCAGATCAGTGCGGAACTCGCAAAGCGAAACATCAATATCGACAAAATGACAAATAAGAGTCGCGGCGCGTATGCGTACACCCTCTTGGACCTCGAGAGCTGCCTGCCGGCAGAGGATGAGGCGGCCCTCAGAGCCATTCCGGGTGTGATACGCTTCCGCGCAGTGACAGGAGGCTGATATGGCAGAGGTCAAGGCGTTTTGCGCCCTTCGTCCGAATGAGAAGCAGGCGGCGGAGGTTGCGGCCCTCCCCTACGATGTCTACACGAGAGAGGAGGCGAGAGCCGCGATGCAGGGACACCCGCTCTCCTTCCTGAACATTGACCGCCCGGAGACCCAGTTCCCGGAGGACTGCGACATGTACGCGCAGGAGGTCTATGAGAAGGCGCGGGATATGCTGCGTGAGCAGACGGCGGCGGGCGTCTATGTGAGAGAGGAGAAGCCGGTCTACTTCTTCTACGAGCTGAGCGTCGAGAGCGGCGTGCTTGCGCCCCTCTTAAAGGGACACAGCCAGACCGGTGTGGTTGCCTGCTCTTCCGTGGACGACTATCTGAATCAGGTGGTGCGGAAGCACGAGAACACGAGAGAGGAAAAAGAGCGGGATCGCATACGGCACGTGGATATCGTGGATGCGCAGACGGGCCCGATTTTCTTAACCTACCGCGGCACCGAGGCCTTAAAGGCCTGCGAGGCGCGCGCCAAGGGAGCAGGCGCCGATTTATGATTTTGTGGGAGATGACGGCATACGCCACCGCGTGTGGCGCGTTGCGGACGAGGCAGAGGTTGTGGCTGTCACCGAGGGCTTTCGGGCGGTTCCGACCACCTACATTGCGGACGGTCATCACCGCGCGGCTTCGGCGGTCAAGGTTGCGCTGAAGCGGAGAGAGGAGCATCCGGATTACACGGGCAAGGAAGAGTTTAACTACTTCCTCTCGGTGCTGTTCCCGGAGGAAGAACTTCGCATACTCCCGTATAACCGTGTGGTCGATGATTTGAACGGCGAGAGCCCGGCAGACCTTCTGCTCGCGCTCGACCAGGTCTTTACGATACGCGACTGCGGCGAGACTGTTCCCACGCCCGAACAGCGCGGCGAGCTCGGCATGTACTTAGACGGTCACTGGTATGCCCTCGGCGTGCGCGAGGAACTTCGCTCGGAGGATCCGGTCGAGGGACTCGATGTCTCCTTCCTGCAGGATGAGGTGCTTTCCCCGCTCCTTGGGATCGAGGATCCCAGAACTTCGGAGCGCATCCGCTTTATCGGCGGAATCCGCGGCAGCGAAGAACTGAAGCGCTTGGTCGACCAAAGCGGCGGTGTTGCCTTCCTCATGTATCCGACGCAGATGGAAGAACTACTCTCGGTTGCGGATGCGGGTCTTCTGATGCCCCCGAAGTCCACTTGGTTTGAGCCGAAGCTCCGCAGCGGCCTCTTTATTCACAGCTTATGAGCAAGCAGCAGTTTTTGGACGAGCTCGCAGCGCGCCTCCGGGAGGAGGGGGCCGAGCTTCTGGTCGCGGAAAACCTTAACTTTTATCGCAGTTACATCGAGGGCGAAATCGCCAAGGGTCGGACGGAGGAAGAGGTGCTCACGGAACTCGGAAACCCGGCGCTCATTGCGAGATCCATACTGGATGCCGCGGGCTTTCAGGTGGACGGCATACCGGACCGGAATCCCGAAGGGGATCTCGGCGCGGATGCTTCCAGGCATTACCGGGAGCAGAGTGAAACGTCGCGGGAAGAGAGTGATATTCATATCAAAGTGCAGCGTTTCAATTCATGGCTGCTCGGCCTCTTATTCCTGCTGTTCGCGCTTCTTCTGATACTCGCGATAGCGGGCTTGATTATTTGGGCGGCGCCCGTCATCTTTGCGCTGCTGGCATTCCGTTTTGTGTATCAGGCGCTGAGCGAGTTGTTTCGGCGCTAAACCATAAGAGTCACAGCCAGAAGGAGGAGAGAGGAAATGTTCAGTTCAAAGAGCAAGGCAGAACCGGTGATTCCTGTGTCGGCCAACAAGATCGATACCATCATCGGCGAGAAGACGCGGGTCGAGGGTACGCTGCACACCCAGGACACAACGAGAATCGACGGCAGAATCAAAGGGGAAGCCATCTCCGACGGTTATTTGATCATCGGTGAGAACGGCTACGTGGAAGGCGATATTCGAAGCGAAAATATGTTGATTGCGGGCACCGTGCAGGGCAATATTTTTGTGCGGGAGCGCCTCGAGGTCACCGAGAACGGCAAGATCATCGGTGATATCACGACCAAGTCTCTGATTATCGCGGAGGGCGCATCCTTCGCCGGCAAGTGCACCATGACCTCGCTGCAGAAGGTTCAGGACGGTGTGCAGAAGGAGGCAGAGAAGCATGTGGAAGCGAACCGAAAAGAGCAAAAGGCCCCGGAAGCAAAGTAAGAAAGAGACGGGGTTTACCCTACTTCTGCTCTCAAACAGCGAGAAGAAGCCGGTGCAGTTTCAACTGCCGCCTCTCTTTTTTAAGGGGCTGCTCACGGTGGTTCTTCTCTTGCTCGGTCTCACCGGCTACGGCCTGATTTCGGCGGCTCTCTTAAAGCCGGTTGCGCGCCAGAAAGCGGCGCTGGAGCAGGAAATTGCGCTCTTAAAAAGTGGAGCAGGACAAGATACGCTCGGAAAAATCAAAAATCTGAAAGCCTACACCGAACAACAGGACAAGGAGATGCAAAATCTCCAGGAAGTCTCGGACGAAATCAAGAGTAACATCGAAAATTTGCAGGGACGAGACAGCGAAATTCGCGGAAAGTTGGGACTCTCCGAGAACCCGCCGGCCTCTTCGGGCAATGCAAGTCAGCCGGGGCAGACCCCGGTCGGCACGGCGCAGAGCACGGCGGAGTTACAGCCGCTTGCGCTCGGCGACGCGGGCGAGGGAGAAGAGTACAACAAGCTGGACGGGAGCGCGGCCGAAGTCATTTTGCAGCGGGAGAGCAGTGTGCAGCTCTCCGTCATGATGGGCGCACGGCAGCGCGGCAATACCATGCAGCTCGCGGCGGAGTTACAGCGGGCACAGGCCTTGGTATCTCTCACTTCGGAGAATTACGACGAGTATGAGGGTGTGGTTGCCTCACAGGAATTCCAGGCGCAGCAACGGGCCGAGCGGGCGCAGCAGCGGCGACAGACCGTCATCGGCTATGCGCTCTCTTTTCTCGGCGGTCGCTATGTCTACGGCGGGGAAAATCCCTACTCGGGAACGGATTGCTCGGGCTTTACACGCTATATCCTAAGCCATGCGGGCGGCGTGTACATCAACCGCACGGCAGCGGAACAGGCGCAGCAGGGCAGAGAGGTCTCGATTGAAGAGGCAAAGCCCGGCGATTTGATTTTCTACAGCAACGGCAGTCGTGTGAACCATGTCGCCATGTACATCGGCGACGGCAGAGTGGTGCATGCCTCCAACGAGAGAAACGGCATCATGGTTTCGCGCTGGAATTACCGGACACCGGTACACATCCGAAATATTCTCGGCGAATAAACGAGAACGTAACACTTTTGTAACAATATTGAGAAGAGCTCTGTGCGGGAAACCGCGCAGAGCTCTGTTTTTTTCGCCTGAAAGATAGGGAAATCGAAAGAATTGGGGACAAATGTAAAGATTTTGTAAAAACCTTGACGGGAGAGCGCCGAGAAGCTATACTAGCCACTGTAACAATTCCGTAACAAGTAGGGAATTGTTCCGTAACAAGAACAAAGAGAGAGTATGAGAGAGCGTCCAAGACGACTATGCTTTTCAACGGAGGGACAATCGATGAACCATTTTAAAAAATATCTGGCACTGGCAACCCTTGCTTCCGTGATTTCCGCGGGCAGCGCAGTAACTTCCATGGCAAGCCCGAAGGTCACGAAGAACACCGCGGCTTGGGTCGAAGAGGCAAAGGAGCAGGCAGAGGCTGAGCGCGCTGCGGAAGAGGCAAAGGCAGCCGAGGAAGCGGCAGCTGCTGCGGCAGAGGCGGCGGAAGCTGCACAGAAGTCGAGCAAGCGCCAGCAGGTCGTGGACTACGCCCTCTCGTTTGTCGGCGGACGCTATGTCTGGGGCGGCACGGATCCGCACACCGGCGCGGATTGCTCGGGCTTTACGGGCTACATCCTGCGCAACGCGGGCGGTGTCTCGATCAGCCGCAGCTCCGCGGAGCAGGCGGGTGAGGGCAGAACCGTTTCGGCCGAGAACATGCAGCCGGGCGACCTTCTCTTCTATAGCAAAGGCGGCGGTGTGAATCATGTCGCTATGTACATCGGAAACGGACAGATTGTTCATGCATCTTCCTCAAAGACCGGCATCATCGTTTCGGCATGGAACTACAGAACGCCGGTTCGCATTGCAAGTTTTCTTGACTGATTTGTCAAGTGTCGAGAAAAAACTAAAGAAATCCTAAAGATTGGAACGTTGACTTTAGCAATATCGCCGCCTATACTGGATTCATATTTGCAACAGGTTGAAATATTTTCGTAATATTTAGCACTGTTCGGGGGAATCGACAGAGAATAGATTAGGGGGATGTGCTGTGAGGAAGCGTATCGGAGTTTGTGCGGCATTGGCGCTCTGCGTATCCATTGCGGCGAGTGTACCGGCATTCGCTGCAAAGGATGACGCCGTTATGGTAGAGGCGCTCAACAATGAAAGTGCCGAGGTGAACGGGATTGTGCCGGAGCTCCATGTGGAGGATGCGGAGGCGTCTAATAGTAACGGACAGGGCGTGGTTGAGTCCGCGGTTGTCGGAGATATGAAGCCGGCGAAGCCGGTCGGAGAGCTACCGGCGAGGAGAAGACCGAGAGCCTTCAGAATACCAGTGCCGCGGTCATCCGCAAGGGAGCTTCCGAGAAGTCCGAGACGGCAAAGCAGCAGAAGTCCGACGACAATGCAGGTCCGAACGGCAGAATTCAGGCAAAGCTCAGCGGAAACAGCTCGGATCCCGTGAGTGCACAGACCAAGACCTCCGGCGGCGCAGGCAGAAGCGTCACGGACTGGAGCAAGGTCAGCAAGCTCAGAAAGTCCATTGTCAGCTATGCGAAGAGCCTTGAGGGCAGCCGCTATGTGTTCGGCGGTGTCGATCCGAAGAGCGGCATTGACTGCTCGGGTCTCATCCTGGTCGTGATGCGCGATAAGGCAGGCCTTGATTTGGATCACTATTCCGCTTCGCAGGCAACCGAGGGTGTGGCGGTCAGCGCAGACCAGATGCGCCCGGGCGATATCATCGCTTACGACGGTCAGCCGCGCGACGGCAAGGTCAACCACATCGCAATCTATGTCGGAGACGGCAAGGCGATTCACGCGAGAGGCAAAAACGAAGGCGTGCAGATTACGGCTTGGGATTACGCAGAGCCGCTTGCAATCCGGAACCTGCTCGGTGACTGAGTCAAACAATCGAGTTTTAACCCGTCAGCTTAGGCCGGCGGGTTTTTTATTGCGCATTCATAGAGCTTCGGCTTGCAGTGGCCTTCGTTTTCGCGTACACTCTCCCTATGAAGAATACATTTACATTGACGGCGCCTGCCATTTCGGCTTAGAGGCGGTATTGAAGCGGGAAATTACGGAACTTGGTTACGATATTACGGCGGTGGATAACGGCAGAGTGAGCTTTCTCGGCGATGCGGAGGCAATCGCGAGAGCCAATCTCTGGCTCAGAACCGCGGAGCGCGTGCTCCTCGAGCTGGGACGCTTTCGGGCGACCAGCTACGAGGAGCTCTTTCAGGGAACCCTGGCCCTGCCCTTCGGCGAGCTGATTCCGCGGGACGGGCGATTCTGGGTCGCGAAGGCCACTTCGGTGGACTCGAAGCTCTTTTCGCCCTCGGACATTCAGTCTGTCATGAAGAAGGCCATGGTGCGTTCCATGGAGAAAAAGTACGGCGCTGTGCCCTTCCTCGAGACAGGGGAGAGCTATCCCTTCCGCGTGAGCATTCAGAAGGACATGGTGACGGTTGCTCTGGATACGAGCGGTGTCTCCCTGCATAAGCGCGGTTACCGCACAGAGACAGCGCGTGCACCGATCACCGAAACCCTCGCGGCGGCGCTGCTCCTTTTGACGCCCTGGCACGCGGACCGCATCCTTGCGGATCCCTTCTGCGGAAGCGGTACCTTCTTAATTGAGGCGGCTATGATGGCCTCCAATATGGCGCCCGGTATGAACCGCGAATTCTTAAGCCAGAACTGGGAGCATTTGATACCGAAGAAATCTGGTACAACAGCTTTGACGAGGCGCAGGAGTTGCTCATTCCGAAGCCCGAGACCGATCTCCAGGGCTTTGACATTGACGGCAGCGTGATACGCCGCGCAAAGATCAATGCAGAGCAGGCGGGTGTCAGCGAGCTGATACACTTCCAGGAGCGGGATGTCGCGCAGTTCAGCCACGCGAAGAAGTACGGTTTTATCGTGACCAATCCGCCCTACGGCGCAAGACTCATGGGCGAGAGCGGCGAGGCAGCGGAGGTAGCGGCGCTCTACCGCACCCTCGGCGAGCGCTTCCGCGCGCTGCAGGACTGGTCGCTCTATCTCATCACGGCCTTTCCGGATGCGGAGAAATGCATCGGCAGAAAAGCGGACAAGAATCGGAAGATCTACAACGGTATGATGAAGACCTACTTCTATCAGTTCCTCGGGAAAAAGCCGCCGAAGCGCGAAAAGCGTACAGAGAAGCAGGGGGAGTGAGATGCGAGACATTATCTTTGCGACGGGAAACGAGAATAAAATGCGGGAAATTCGGGAGATTTTCGAAGGTCTCCCGGTGAGACTGTACTCGCTCAAGGAGGCGGGACTGGTCTCGGACCCGGAGGAAAACGGTGCGAGCTTTGCGGAAAACGCCTTCATTAAGGCGGAGGCCGTGCATGCGCTGCGCCCGGACGCCATTGTGATGTCGGATGATTCCGGACTCTGTGTCGATTATTTGAACGGGGAACCCGGGGTCTACTCGGCGCGCTGGCTGGGACGTGACACCTCCTATGCCGAGAAGAATGCGGAGCTGATTCGCAGACTCGATGGCGTAGAAGGAGAAGCGCGAAGTGCCCGCTTTACGGCGGCCATTGCCTGCATACTCCCGGACGGCACCCGGCTTCTCAGCGAAGCGCATATGGAAGGACAGATTGCGAAGGCACCCGCAGGCGAAAACGGCTTCGGCTACGACCCCATACTCTATTTGCCGGAATACGGAAAGTGCTCGGCAGAACTCAGCGAACACGAGAAAAACGCAATCAGCCACCGCGGCAAGGCCCTGCGGCAGATGCAGGAGAAGTTGCGTGAACTTCTCTCCGCAAAAGAGCGCTGAGCGCCTGGGAGCGGGAATTTCGATTTACTTTCACTTCGGAATACAGTATAGTAGACGTCGTGCGGGGTGTAGCCCAGCCCGGTAGGGCGCCTGCTTTGGGAGCAGGATGTCGCAGGTTCGAATCCTGTCACCCCGATGAAGAGGAAAAGCGGAAGGCTTTGTTTCCAAAGCCTTCCGCTTTTTTGCGTGGGAAAAATCGGTGGAATGCGGGCTGCGAGAAAATCAGAAGTTTATGGTCTGCTGCAGGCGGCGGGCCACTTCGGCGAGCTTCGGATAGATTTCCTTTTTGCGGCGCGCGATTGTGACGCTCATGCCGGTGAGGCTCAGGGTCGCAAAGAGGTGATTATCCTGGCTCGAGTAAATCGGAACGGAGAGGGCTGCAACACCTTCGAAGAGCTCCCCGTTTTCATAGGAAAAGCCTTCTTTTCGTATTTTATCGAACTCATTCTGCAGTGTCTCAACTGTGGTGCGGGTTGTCGCAGTATAAGCCGGGAAGGGGGCATCCTTCAGATAGACATTGAGGGGGCGTTCCCGCAGATGGGCGAGCACCAACTTTCCGCTCGCGGAACAGTAGAGCGGCATGTTGGAATTCGCCCGGCGAACCACAAAGGTACTGTTATGCGGTTCGGTCGAGTGAATCAGTTGAAGGTAGAGTTCATCAATGCGAAAAAGCGTACAGTTCCCCTGAAAATAGTCGCTCAAATTTTGCATGTAGTTATGGGAGCGGTCAATGAGAATGCTGCGTTTGGTATCGGATGCGAGGGAGGCTTTGTTGAAGAGTTCCGCGCCGAGCAGGTATTCACCGGAACTGTTTTGGCTGATGTAGCCGTTCATGTGCAGGGTATTCAGAATGCCGTGAACTGTGCCCTTGTTGAGGCCGAGGCGCGTGCTGATTTGCCCGAGCGTAAGCTCGGTAGTCGTGAGATTAAAGCAGTTTAAAATATCGATGGCGCGCTGTACGGATTGAATTTGTTTACCGGTCAGCAGCTGTGTTCCGCCGGAGTTCTTCACGGTACCACGGGCTTTGCGTTCTTGTGTTTCCATAGTCCACCAAAATCCTCCTATTTTAATGTCATATAACATATTCTTACTACAAAAAGAAGTATTTGACAATATCAAAAAAGAGTTGATAAATATTGCTGCCTTTTTTACCATCCGTTACAATGAGCCCATCAAGAAGCCACTGAAAACCGGCCGGTGCAGTGTCTGAAACAAACTGTATGGTTCTGAATGGAGGAAGAACGATATGGAACAAAAGACTGCTTCAGCACGCAAGTTCACTTGGAAAGAAAAAAATGGCGGCTCTCGGGCCGGGATTTCTGATCGTCGGTTCCTTCATCGGACCCGGAACGGTTACGAGTTCCACTCGCGCCGGAGCAACCTACGGCTTCCAGCTCTTCTGGTGCGTCATCTTCTCGGTCATCGCGGTCATTGTGGTACAAGGGATGTCGGCGCGGCTCGGCATCATCACCCAGGAGGGACTCGCGGAGAACTTAAAGAACGACTTTGCGGATCGCCCGTTGCTCAGGAACCTGCTCTGCGGCCTCGTGGCTCTTGCAATCGTAATCGGCGGCTTCGCCTACATGGGCGGCGACCTGACCGGAACGGCGCTCGGCATCAGCGCCTTGACCGGTGTCTCTACCAAAATCATCGCACCTGTTTGGGGTTTCTGCATTCTGCTCATCCTCAATTTCGCGGGCGATGCGGTTAAGTATCTCGAGAAACTCCTCGGTATCTGCGTCATTATCATGGCGGTCGTCTTCATGATGACCATGGTCATTGTGAGACCGGATCTCGGGGCCATGTTCGCAGGTTGCGTTCCGAGTATCCCGGAAAACGGCGGTCTTATGACCTGTCTTTCCCTGATCGGAACGACGGTGGTTCCGTACAACATGTTCCTGCACGCGGCGAGTGCGAAGCGCACCTGGCACAGCGCAGAGGAAATCCCGTTATGTAATTTCGGCACCACGGTTCCGATGATTGTCGGCGGCATTGTCACCGGTTCCATCATGGTTACCTCGGCAGCCGTTATGCATGGCATGACTGTCAACAATGCGATGGATATGGCCATCCAGCTTGAACCGACCCTCGGCGCACTGGCTCGCCCCTTCATGGCAATCGGCCTCATTGCTGCAGGTGTCTCCAGTGCGGTCTGCACGCCGATGGGCGTGTCCTATGTCCTCGCAGGCCTCTTCGGCTGGAAGACCGACAGCTCAGACAAGCGCTATACGTTCACGAACGCAGCGGTTCTGATTACCGGTATTGTAATTGCAGCGCTCGGTACCAATCCGCTTGGTCTCATCATGACGGCACAGGCAGTCAACGGCATTGTCCTTCCGGTTGTTGTCGGCGTCACGGTCTACCTGACCTGCCGCGAAAAGATTATGGGACAGTACAAAAACAGCATGCTTCAGACGGTGCTTGGCATTGCAATCTTTGCAATCTCACTGATTCTCGGCGTGAGCAGTTTCCTCGGTGTGTTCTCCTAAGACAGATCCGGCGCCCCGAACCGGCCGGCTGTTTTAGCGACGAAAATGTCCATGCTACATCGAAAGGGCAAACAAATCATACTTCAGCGGATGTAGTTCCGTTGAACATCAGCAAACAAAATCAGGAGGTAATCGTATGAAGTACAGCAAACCGACCATATATGATCCGAATTTTCTGCCGAACAACGTCTATAGCGGTGTTCCGTCTTGGCTGAATCTTTCGGTCGCAGAGTGCAAGGAAGACCTCGAGGGGCTCGATGTTGTCGTGAGCGGTGTTCCGTGGGAGGGTGGCTGCACAATCGGCGGTTATTCATCGACTACCGAGGGCCCGAAGGGCATTCGCTCCGTATCCATCCGCTACACCGGCTTTCTTCCGGATTTTAACCTTGACTCCTTCGAGTATCTGAAGGCAGCCGATTTCGGTGACGTCGCTTGCCAAAACGGCAATTACGACTCACGTTTCATCAGATTCGGGAGAGAATCGCAACGATTCTCGATGCGGGAGCGGTCCCGCTGACCTTCGGCGGTGACCACGGTATTGCACTCCCGATTGTCAGCGAAATCGCGAAGCGCCACCCGAAGCGTGTCGGCATTCTTCACTTTGACGCCCACCTCGACAACTACGCGTGTTTCGGAGACGATCTCTACGCGCGTTGTTCGCCCTTCTATCGGCTCTATGAGGATCCGAATATGGATACGTCCAAGATTGTCCATATCGGCATTCGCGGACCGAGAAACCATCAGGAGGAGTTCAACAATGCGCAAAAGTTCGGCGCAAACGTGATTCTCGGCAGAGAGGTTAAGGAGAACGGTTGGAAGGCAAGCATAGACAAGGCAATCGAGCTTGCGTTCAAGGACACGGACTTTGTCTATGTCACAATTTGCTCGGATGCGCTGGATGCTGCTTGCATGCCGCAGGGCCCACAGGACATGGGAGGTTTGACTTCGTATGAGCTTTGCATGATGGTACACGAGGCAGGGCTTGCGGGCGCAAAGGGCTTTGACTTTGTCGAGATTTATCCGGACACCAACAGCCTTCAGACCGCGGCGCATAACGCTTGCTGGGCGGCTCTCTACTACCTGAACGGCTACGCGGAGAGAAAGAAGAACGGCGGAAAGTAAGCTGTCGAAATAAAGTCATGAATAGCGGTAAGAATTGGACTGACGTGGTAAAAGGCGGAACGTACTCCGCGAACAGAAACTTGTCGGAGCTCGGAGTGCCGAGAGCAAACAACTGACTCCGGTGTACGAAAGTAAAAAACAGGAGGAGCAGAAACCGAAGGGTAATTCTGCTCCTTTTGGCATCGGGTAAGTGTACCGGAAAGGCAAGAAGACGGAGGGAACAGATATGAAAGCACAGACGGTGAAGCCTTTGATGAAGCCGATGTTTCGAATGCCGGCAAAAGAAGATTACCGAAAGGCGGCAGTACGAGTCGCGCGCTGGCTCAGAGCGAACGCGGAGCGGACGGAGGCGGGCATACACTGGTTTGAAGACCCCATGCACCCGGAAGGAGAAACGGTCATGGGAGAATTTTCGGTGTACAGCGGTATGCCGGGCCCCATACTTTTTCTGTTGGAACTTTCGGAAATCACGGGGGATTTTTCTTGGCGGGAGGACGCCTGCCTTGCCGCGGATTACCTCTTGGCAAATTTTGACGAGGGGCGGAAGATGCAGACCGATATGGGGGTTCCGGGCTCCGAGATAGGGCCGATCAGCGGGACGGCGGGGTTAAGTTTCGTATTTACCGAGCTCGGAAAGGCGACGGGGAAGCAGAAGTACCTGGACTTTGCAGCAGCGGAGACTGAAAAGATTGCAGCGCTTGCCAAGCGGATCGGGGAAGGTGTCGAATGGCTCGGCGAGCCCGGCGGAATTTCCTACGATGCGGGCATTGCCCTTTATCTGCTCTATGAGGCAAAAGCCTTTGGGCGAGAAGACTGGAGGGCGCTCGCAATCCTCGCGGCGAGACGCTTGCTCGAACAGGCGGTTAAGACAGAGGACGGCGCGTACAAGTGGCGTACCATTACGGTACCGAACATCGGTATCGATGACGGCGGTGAGATGCCAAACTTCTTTTACGGGACTGCCGGGACAGCTTATGTGCTGGCGCGTTTCTATGAGGAGACCGGAGAGCGCGCCTTCCTCGAAGCAGCGGAGTGCGGTGCAGCCTATATAGAAAGAATTTGTATCCGAGAGGGGGAGAAGGTTCTGACGCCCTTCTGCCTTCCGAATCCGGAGCAGATTTATTTCCTCGGCATGTGCAATGGTTTTGCGGGCACGGTGAAACTCTTTTACCTCCTGTCCCGGATTCGAGAGACGAAAGTGAAAAAGTCGGAAGCGTACGGTGAATTCGCGGCGCGTATGATAGACAGCATTGTCGCGGCGGGAGCACCGGAGGTCCACTTTAAGGGCTACTGGAATGTGGTCTGCATGTGCTGCGGAACGGCTTCGCTTTTAAATGCGCTGACGGGATTTTACCTCGCAACCGGGGAGCGGAATTACCTTGAACTTGCAGAGCGGAGCGGGCGCTATCTCTTGGGGCAGTTCACGGACCTCGGCGAAGAGCAGGGCTGTTGGTTCCAGTCTTGGCATCGCATCGAGCCTTGGAAGGTAGACGCACGAATCGGCTACTACGACGGCAATGCGGGGGAGGCTATGCAGCTCTTGGAACTCTATGCCGCTCTCTGCGGGAACTTCCGTGCAGTCCGTTTTCCGGACGATCCTTTCCCGGCAGTGGGGAGCGTAGCGCAGCGCTGAGTACTGTGGCATTCGGAGGCAGCCAAAACGCAGACAAAGCGACCGGGAGCTTGTTCGAGTTTTGCGCGCGGCTTGTGCCTGTCTTTTCAGCATCGGCTGTTCCCGATTGTTACAAGCGAAAAAAGAGAAGGCTTTTCCCACGGAAAGCCTTCTCTTTTTTCTGTTAAAAATAATTCGGAAAAGTCTTGTGAATTAAGTTAGCCTATGCTATCTTCATATTAAAGAGATTAGTTTGAACTAATCAATAACCGAACGGAGGAAAGAATTGTGAACAGTGTACAGGTGATTCAGAGAAAGTTGCGGAAGTTCGGCATTGCGTTTCTCGCGTTGCTGGCACTTGGCGCTTGCGGGCAGAAGGGGCAGACGGCGGAGAGCAAGGCGGAGAGCGGGAAACTCAAGGTGACGGTTACGACGACCTTCCTGCAGGATATGACGGAACAGCTTGCGGGCGACTATACCGATATTGCGCTGGTCATACCGGCGGGCGAGGATCCGCACAGCTATGAGGCAAAGCCGGAGGACCGGGAGAAGTTTAAGAATGCGGATTTGGTGCTCTATCACGGTCTCCACTTTGAGGGACATATGACGGAACTCTTGGAGGCGGTCAACGGCCATGCGGTCACGGCATCTTTTACGCAGGATGATATTCTGTCTGCGGACAGCAGCATGGGGCTCGCGGCAAATGCTGCGGATCCGCACTTTTGGTTCGATGTAAAGCTCTACGAGAAGGCTTGCGATGAGGCGGCCAAGGCGCTGATTGAGAAGATTCCCGCGCACGAGAAGGAGATTCGGGCAAATCTGGATGCATACCGGACAAAACTCGAGGCTTTGGATGTGGAGATTCGCACGACGCTTGCGGAAATTCCGGAGGAGAGTCGCATTCTGGTCACACCGCACGATGCCTTCCATTATTTCTCGCGGCGCTACGGCATTGAGGTGAAGGCACCTCAGGGTGTCAGCACGGATGCGGAACTCTCGACCAATGACATGGCGGAGACTGCGGATTTTATTGTCGCGCATAAAATCAAGGCTATTTTTGCGGAGTCCACAACGGACCCGGCGCGCATGAAGAAGCTGCAGGAAAGCTGCGCGGCGCGAGGCTTTGCGGTCGAAGTGGTGAGCGGCGGCAATGAGGAACTCTACAGCGATTCGCTCGCGCAAAAGGGCGAGGACGGCGACACCTATATCACGATGGTGGAACACAATGTAAAATTGATTGCGGCGCATTTAAAATGAGCGCGAGGAGAGAAGCATGAATGAGGAGAGAGCGGCGGTCGCAGTGCATCAACTGTCTGCAGGGTACGGAAAGCGGACGGTGCTGCGAGACGTCGCTTTTTCTCTGCCTGCGGGGGGAGAGAATTGCCCTAATCGGACCGAACGGCGCGGGAAAATCCACTCTGTTAAAGACCATGCTCGGCTTTTTGAAACCGAAAAGCGGAACGGTGGAGATTTTCGGGGAGCCGCTTGAAAAGGTCAGGGCGCGTATCGCCTACATGCCGCAGAGCGCAGAGGTGAACTGGAATTTTCCGATTACCGTGCAGGGTGTCGCAGAGATGGGTCTCTTCTTTTCGCTCGGCTGGTTTCGGAAGCCCGGAAAGGCAGAGCGGGAGCGGGTGGAACAGGCACTCGAAGAATTGGGACTCACGGATCTCAAAAAACGTCAGATTTCGGAACTCTCGGGCGGACAAAAAAAGCGCGTCTTTTTGGCGCGCGCGTTGGTACAGGATGCGGATTTGTTCTTTTTGGATGAGCCGCTTGCCGGGGTGGATTACCGGAGCGAGCGCGCCATCATGGAAAAACTGGCGGCCCTTGTCGAGGCTGGGAAGAGCGTGGTCGCCGTACATCACGATGTCCACACGATTACGCGCTACTTTGACCGCGCGGTCCTCCTCGATGACGGAACGGTTCAGGCGGCCGGTGAGGCATGCGATGTTGTGGTGAGCGAAGCCATGCGGCGCTGTTACGGCGAGGTGTTTCAGGCGGAGAAGTGGCGGTGATGAGACTTTTATTATCTTACGATTTTTGGGTGGTCGCGAGCGGCGCGGCGTTGCTCGCCGCAATTGCCGCGGTGATCGGCTGCTTCAGTGTATACCGGGGACAAAGTTTAATCGGCGACGCGCTGGGGCACGCCTCCTACCCGGGGGTGGTGCTCTTTTTTATGTTGTTTCGAAGCCGCAATCCGCTGATTCTCTGCCTCGGTGCGGCCGGAAGTGCGGCGCTTTCCTATGCCCTGATTCTCTGGCTACAGGGCGAAAAGAAGCTCGCGCCGGATGCCGTGCTGGCCACGGTACTCGCGGGGATGTTCGGACTCGGCATGGTATTAAAGACCTTTATTCAGGGAAATCCGGCCTTTCGCAATGCCTCGCAGTCAGGGCTCCGCGTCTATATTTTCGGTTCGGCTGCTTTTATGACAAGACGGGATGTGCTGCTTCTGCTCTGCGGGGCGGTGCTGCTCTCGGTTCTTCTGTTGCTCTTTCGCAGGCCCTTGCAGTATTCGAGTTTCGACCCGGGCTATGCGGCTTCGCTCGGCATTTCGGAGCGGCTCATGGGCGCGGTCATGCTGTTTCTGACGGTCGCGGTCATAGCCCTCGGCATACGCACGGTCGGGGCCGTGCTGATTTCGGCCTTCTTACTGATGCCCTGTATCGCGGCCTCGCAGTGTGCCAAGACACTTTCCGCAGTCTTGCCGCTCGCTGCGCTGATGGCGGTGCTCAGCGCCCTGCTCGGCTGCGCAGTGAGTACGGTATCGGAGGGAATCTCAACCGGACCCATGATTATACTCTGCATGGGCGCCTTTACGCTTGCGGCTTTTTTAGTTCGCCTCGGAAAGGAGAGAGGATGATAGATGTCATTTTGGTGCTGCTCAGCACATCCCTCTGCCTCGGCGTTCCGGGCTGCTTTCTGGTACTGCGGCGCCTCTCGATGACGGCGGATGCGGTGAGTCACGCTGTTTTGCTGGGAATTGCGCTGGGCTTCTTTTTTGTGCGGGACTTTGAAACTCTCCCGTACTCGATTGTGTCGGCTGCGCTGTTCGGCCTGTTCAGTGTGCTCCTGACCGAGGTTCTGGCATCCCACTGTCATATCGCGCGAGATGAGGCGCTGGGGCTTGTCTTCCCGGTCTTCTTTTCGCTCGGTGTAATCCTGGTGACACGCTGCTTTCGGAACGTGCACCTCGACACGGAACTCATTCTGATGGGAAATCCGCTGTTTGCGCCCTTTCTGCAAAGCTTCGGGCTGCCGCGCGCGGTGATTGCGAATCTGTTGCTCTTCGCGGTCAATTTGATTTTTGTGCTCGTCTGCTTTCGGCCGCTCGGCTATGCTTGCTTCGATCCTTCGTATGCGAGCCTGCTCGGGTTGCCGCTCACACGCATTTTCTATATGCTGCTCACGCTGAGCGCCTTCAGTGCGGTGGTAGCCTTTCAGAGTGTCGGCGCCGTGCTCTCCATCGCCTTTTTTATCGCGGCTGCGGCTGCGGCGAGCCTGCTTGCGCGGAACTTGCGCGAAATGCTCTGCCTCACCCTGCTAATCGGGGCCTTGGTTGCCGTTTGCAGCACCGTGACAGCGCTTCGTCTGAATGTGTCGCTGTCCGGGATGTGTGCGGTGTTTTTCCTGCTTGTGTTGCTTCTGCTGCGCTTCTCAGCGTTCCTCCGCAAACATCAGCAGTACGCCGACCGCGAGAAAGAGGGGGCAGAATAAAACGGCTTTGATGCCGAAAATCGGAGACAAATTTCCGCCGACACCGGCGCCGAGTCCAAAGATCAGGATGACGCCGAAGTAGTAGAGGGCACGCTCCAGTTGAGACCGGTTCTTGGTGCGAAGAAAATCGGAGACCGCGGCGGTGCCGCTTCTTAGATTTCCGATGCACATGGTGCTCGCATAGGCGTTGCCGTTTACCTTGCGGAAGGCCTGGACCTGCAAGGCACAGGCAAAGGAGACCAGCATATTGGCTTCGAGATTCCATTCCGTGCCGATAAAGCCGACAAAGCCGAGAAGCAGCATTTCGACAAGGAGTATGCCCTGCCGCCAGTGCAGACGGCGTGATTGTTTGAACTTCCCCTCGAATTGTTCCGCGGCAAAGATGCCGCCCGCAAAGGCAAAGAGCGGGAAGAGATAGCGTATTCCGCCGCTGAAATCGCCCGCAAGAAATTTGGTGGACATCAGCACAATGTTTCCGGTCTGGGCGTTTGCGAAGACATGATTGCGGACAATATAGGTATAGGCGTCCTGAAAGCCGCCGCTGAACGCAAGAAAGGCGGTGAGCAACATGGTGTCGGAGACCTGGCGTTTTGTCGGCCGCTTGTGAGTTTGCATGAGAGCTCCTTTCTGTCACAAATGCAAAGTTGCTTGCACAGTAAAAGCATAGAGGCATTTTGTCGGGACTGCAAGAGAAGCGCGGCGATTTGTGATGAATGTACAGACGAAGCGGAAAAAGCCTTAATTCCCGGGATTTTACAGGGGAATTTTGCGGAAATACTTGACATTTTCGGCTTTGACAAGTATAAGTCTTAGTAAATGCTTGTGGATTGCTTAATTATTTGTTAAGCCTCAGACTTACAAAAGGAGAGTTGAAATGAGAAAAGAGATTTTTGCATTCGCTCTGACAGCAGCGCTTTCGATTGCGGCTGCGAGTGCGGCATTCGCGGCGCCCGGCGCAGCGACGCCGAGCAGCGCAACTTCGACCACGGCTTCTTCGAGCTTTGCGACGCCGAGCAGTGCGACCCCGGCAGGCAGCGGCCGCGTGGGCGGCGGCGGTGGCGGCGGCAGAAACGTTCGTTCTTCGGGCGGCCGCGTTGGAACCAAGGGCGTTTGGACCAAGAGCGCTTCGGTACAGACCGGCGCGGGTCAGTGGTTCGTGGTGAACGGCCGTTGGTGGTACCGTTATGCGAACGGCGGCTACGCGACGAACTGGGCAAAGCTCAGCTACAACGGCAGAACCGACTGGTACTTCTTTGACAGCCACGGCTGGATGCAGACCGGCTGGCTTGAGGACAATACCGGAAAGTACTACCTGAACCCGATCGCAGACGGTTCTCAGGGAAGAATGATTACGGGCACCTATACCATCGATGGTGTCGAGCACGAGTTTGAGACCCAGGCAGGCAAGATGCAGGGCCACCTGATTCGCTAATTGCAGACAAGAAAAAAAGCGGCGCGAGCCGCTTTTTTTCTTGTCTGTTCTTTTGATGCGGACTCCGCTCATTCGTGCAGTTCGAGCGGAAGCCCGTCCGGGTCAAAGAAGAAGCACATGGCCTTTCCGGTGTAAGCGTCCGTGCGGAGGGGCTCCACGCGGACACCGGCCTTCCGAAGGGCCTCTGCGATTTCCGCAACCGAGGCAACCCGAAAGGCGAGGTGACGCAGCCCCTGTGCCTCCGGATAGCTTTTACGCGGCGGTGCGTCGGGCTTCACAAAGAGCTCCAGTTCGGCATTGCCGAGCTGAAAGTCGATTTTCCAATCGCCCGCTGCCTCGCGCCGGTGTTCCCGGATTACGGGGAGACCCAGAATTTCCGCGTAAAAATGTCTGCTGCGCGCATAGTCCGTTGCGATGACGGCGACATGATGAATCGCCTCTAATTTAAGGCTCATTCGACGGTCACGGACTTTGCGAGATTTCGCGGCTTATCGACATCGAGTCCCTTCGAAACCGCGAGGTAGTAGCCGAGAAGCTGCAGCGGAATGACCGCGAGGCTGTCGGCAAAGCGTTCGTCGGTTTTCGGGAGGAAGAAGGCAAAGTTCACCGTGTCTTCAATGTCGTAATTCCCGGAGCTTGTGAGTCCCATGAGGTAGGCGCCGCGGCTCTTCACTTCGATGAGGTTAGACAGCGTCTTCTCGTAGAGCTCGGACTGGGTGAGCACGCCGATTACCAGGGTGCCGTCCTCAATCAGGCTTATGGTACCGTGCTTTAACTCGCCTGCCGCGTAGGCCTCGGAGTGAATGTAGCTGATTTCCTTCATCTTGAGGCTGCCTTCCATGCAGATGGCGTAGTCTATGCCTCTGCCGATAAAGAAGACATCCTTCGCGTTGCTGAACTTTGCGGCGAACCACTGGAGGCGTTCCTTGTCGTCAATGATGCGCTGTACCTTTTCAGGGCAGGGCCGCAATCTCGGCGAGCAGGCGCTGCTCTTCGCGCTCGTCAATCAGGCCGCGTGCCTTGGCGAGGCAGATGGCAAGCATGTAAGTGCCGATTAACTGGGTCGAGTAAGCCTTGGTGGTCGCAACCGAAATCTCCGGGCCCGCATAGGTGTAGAGCACAAAGTCCGCTTCGCGGGCAATGAGGGAGCCGATTACGTTTACGATGGCGAGGGTCTTTAAGCCATGGGCCTTCGCCTCACGCATTGCCGCGAGCGTGTCGGCGGTTTCGCCCGACTGGCTGATTACGACGACCAGATTGTTCGGGTCAATGACCGGGTGGCGGTAGCGATATTCCGAGGCGAACTCAACGCGGACCGGGAGCCTTGCGAGGTCCTCAATCACGTACTGGGCGGTCACGCCGACATGGTAGGCGGAGCCGCAGCCTATGATGGTAATGCCGTTGAAGCCGCGAATCAATTCGTCGCTGAGACCGAGCTTCGCGAGATCCACATGGTAGTCGAGCTTTTCCCCTTCGGTTTCGCCGCATAAGTAGGCGCGGAAGGTATCCGCGATGGCCTTCGGCTGCTCGTGAATCTCCTTCATCATGAAGTGTTCGTAGCCGCCCTTCTCGGCCGCGGACTCATCCCAGTCGATTAACACCGGCGTCTTCTCGACCACATCGCCGTTTAAGTCATAGAAGGTCACGCCCTCCGCGGTGACGCAGCCCATTTCGAGGTTGTCGATGTAGCAGACGCGGCGTGTGTACTTTAAGCAGGCGGAGGGATCCGAGGCGATGAAGTTCTCGCCCTCGCCGAGCGCGACAATCAGCGGATTGTCCTTTCTCGCAATGTAAATTTGATTCGGGTAATCCCGGAACATGACGGCGAGCGCATAGCTGCCGCGCACGCGCACCAGAGTCTTTGCGAGCGCGTCGATCGGGCCCACCTTATACTTCTTATAATAGTAGTCAATCAGATTAACGATTGCCTCGGTGTCGGTCTGCGAGTAGAAGCGGTAGTCGTGGCGGGAGAGCTTCTCCCGGATTTCCAGATAATTCTCAAAAATGCCGTTGTGGACTGCGAGCACAGAACCGTCCGTAGAGACATGCGGGTGTGCATTGCTCTCGGAGGGAACGCCGTGCGTTGCCCAGCGGGTGTGCCCGATGCCGCAGCAACCCTCCAGCGCCCGGCCGTTGTCGGTCTTGTCTGCGAGGACGCGCAACCGCCCCTTGGCCTTGACAACAACAGGTTCCCGATCGCCGTCCCGGACGGCAATACCGGCGGAGTCATAGCCTCGGTATTCCAGCTTCTCCAAGCCCTCCAGCAAAATGGGGGCAGCCTGTCGCTTGCCGATGTATCCAACAATTCCGCACATAGAAATCCTCCTTTTTCAATGTGAGTATTTTATCACGAATGGGCAAGGGTTTGAACCTATTGAAAAGCTATGTTAAAATAGGCGGAAAAAAACGGAAGAGGAGAGACATGGGAAAGATATTTTGTTTTGGCAGCGACGTGGATACGGATCAGATTATCGCGTCGCAGTACCTCCTGTACCCGAGTGTTGAGGAGATGGCGCCGCACTGCTTTGAGTCCCTGGACGAGAACTTTGCAACTGCGGTGCAGGCGGGTGATTTTGTGGTGGCGCGCGATAATTTCGGCTGCGGCTCTTCGAGAGAGCAGGCGCCGGCTGTCTTAAAGGCGCTCGGTGTGCGGGCTGTCTTTGCGAACAGCTTTGCGCGCATCTTCTTCCGAAATGCGATTAATATAGTACTGCCGGTTATTGTCTGCGAGAATTTGATTGAGCGCGTGAAGCCCGGAGAGGAACTGTCGCTCGACCTCGAGAACGGCACAGTCACGGTGGGCGGACAGAATTACCGCTGCACCAAGCTGCCGCAGAAGATGCAGGAAATTCTGGACCGGGGCGGACTCATTGCGGCGCTGAATCGGGAGGAAGCATAATGGCTATGACGATGGCAGAGAAGATCATTGCGCGCGCTGCGGGAAAGCCGGAGGTGCACGCGGGCGATATCGAGACGGTAACGCTCGACTATATGATGTCAAACGACGGCACAACCCACCTTACCATCGACATGTACGAAAAACTTAAAGAACCCGCGCATTGCGGATAAGGACAAACTGGTCTGGATCGTAGACCACAATGTACCGGCGGATTCGGTGAAGACCGCCGCGTCTCATAAGAAGATGCGCGATTTTGCGCGCGCAAACGGCATTGCCTTCTACGAGGGTGAGGGCGTATGTCATCAGATTATGCTGGAAAAGTACGTGTCCCCGGGGCAGTTTATCTTCGGTGCGGACTCGCACACCTGTGCCTACGGCGCGCTCGGGGCCTTCGGAACCGGCGTGGGCTGCACGGACTATCTCTATGCGATGGTCACGGGACAGAGCTGGGTGCTGGTGCCGAAGACCCTGCGCTTCGAGCTCCGCGGCAAGCTGCGCCCCGGTGTCTACGCGCGCGATCTGATTCTCACCATCATCGGCAAGATAGGCGCAAACGGCGCGAATTATAAGGCCATGGAGTTCGGCGGCGAGGGACTTAGAGGCCTCGGCATTGCGGACCGTGCGGCGCTCTGCAATCTCTGCGTTGAGGCAGGCGCAAAGACCGGACTCTGCGAGGTGGACGAGATGACTCTCTCCTATTTAAAAGAGCAGGGCAGGGAGCCGCTTGCTGTCTTAAATCCGGATGCGGATGCGGACTACGAAGAAGTGTTTAAAATCGATCTTTCGGAAATTCGTCCGATCGTCGCAAAACCGCATTTCGTTGACAATGTGGTCCCGGCGAAGGAATGCAGCGGCATTCCCATTGACGAGGCCTTCCTCGGCTCCTGCAACAACGGCAGAATCGAGGATCTTCGCGTGGGCGCGGAACTGCTTCGCGGCAGAAAGGTTGCGGACAGTGTGCGCTTCCTCGTGGTACCGGCGAGCCGCGCGGTCTATGAAGAGGCGCTCCGCGAGGGTCTCCTGAAGATCTTTATGGACGCGGGGGCCATTGTGATGAACCCGAACTGTTCGGTCTGCTGGGGTTCCTGCCAGGGCGTCATCGGTGAGGGCGAGACCCTGATCAGCACGGGTACCAGAAACTTTAAGGGGCGCTCCGGTCACAAGGATTCTTACGTGTACCTTGCGAGTGCGGCGACGGTCACGGCGAGTGCTGTGAAGGGCGAAATCTGCACGGCAGAGAGTCTGACAAAGTGAGGCGGCAGATGGAAGAATTTCAGGGAAACGTTTGGAAGCTCGGAGATGATATCGACACCGACATCATACTCCCGACCGAATATCTGGTCTTTCCGACCATTGCGGAGATGAAGCCCTATGCGTTTTCGCCACTCCGCCCCGAGCTCGCAGGCAAAATAGCGCCGGGCGATATCATTGTGGGCGGCGAGAACTTTGGCTGCGGCTCCTCGCGCGAGCAGGCGCCGGAAGTCGTGAAGGCACTCGGCGTGCGCGCGGTCATCGCAAAGAGTTTTGCGCGCATCTTCTTTCGGAATGCGATTAACAACGGCCTTCTCTTAATCGAGTGCCGAGAGCTCCCGGATGAAGTGCGCGAGGGAGACACGATTTCGGTGACGGTCGGCGAAAAGATACACGCAAACGGCAAGGACTATAAAATCGCGGCACTGCCCGAGAATCTCATGGAGATCTTGAATGCGGGCGGACTGGTCAAGGCGATGCGGAAGAGAAATGGGCTTAACTGAGATGAAAATGACAATGATTGAAAAGCTGATTGCCGCAAAGGTCGGGCACGCGGTGAAGCCCGGCGACATTGTGACAGTCGGCGCGGACCGCGTGATGCTGGACGACATCATGATGCCCTTCATCGCGGCCAAATTTGAAGAGATGGGCTTTCAAAAGCTCTGGGATCCCGAGAAGGTCGTGATTATCTGCGACCATCTGGTGCCGGCAAGTCAGGTTGACGATATCAGAGCCTATAAGCTCTCGAACGAGTTTGCGGCAAAGTACGGCGTCCCGAATTTGCACCGGAGCGACGGCATCTGCCACCAGCTCATGACCGAGGCGGGCTATGTAAAGCCGGGTGACCTGGTCTTCGGAACGGACAGCCATACGACAACCTACGGCTGTGTCGGCGCGTTTTCGACCGGCATCGGCTACACGGAGATGGCGGCGGTGCTCGGCACCGGCGAAATCTGGCTCCGCGTGCCGGAAACCATACGGATTGAGATTAACGGCGAGCTCCCGGCGAATGTGATGTCGAAGGATGTGATACTCCGCATCATCGGGGACTTAACGGCGGCGGGGGCAACCTACCGCGCGCTCGAGTTTACCGGCGACACGGTGGAGGCCATGAGCCTTTCCTCCCGCATGACCATGGCAAATATGGGAATTGAGGCCGGGGCCAAGTGCGCGCTCTTTGCGCCGGATGAGAAGACTGCGGAATATCTCGGCATTGAGCTCACGGACGCAGAGCGTGCCCTGGCGGGCGATGCGGATGCGCCCTGCGAAAAGGTGCTCCGGTACCGCGCCGAGGACTTCGTGCCTGTCATGGCACTGCCCTCGAATGTGGACCATGTCGCAGCAATTCGCGACCTGGAACCCGTGACCATTGACCAGGTATTCCTCGGCTCCTGCACAAACGGACGGCTTGAGGACTTGATGGCGGCCGCGGAGATTCTAAAGGGCAAGCACATTGCGCCCTTTGTGAAACTCATAGTGACCCCGGCCTCCCGCAAAATCTGGGAGGAGGCAGAGGCAAACGGCACGCTGGCAACGCTCTCGGCGGCGGGGGCCATGATTACCCACCCGTCCTGCGGACTCTGCTGCGGGCGAACCGGCGGCATACTCTCGGACGGGGAGCGCGTGGTCGCGACCAACAATCGAAACTTCCTCGGCAGAATGGGAAGCTCCAAGGTGGAGATTTATCTCGCCTCGCCGAAGAGTGCGGCAGCTTCCGCACTCACGGGCAGACTCACGGAGGCAGCATGTTAAATCAGTTTTCAAGAACCCAGCTCTTGCTCGGTGTCCCGGCCATGGAGAGACTCAAGGCATCCCGGGTCGCAATTTTCGGACTCGGCGGCGTGGGCGGCTATGTCGCGGAGGCGCTTGCGCGGAGCGGTGTCGGCGCTCTGGATTTAATCGATGACGATAAGGTTTGTCTCACGAATCTGAATCGCCAGATTCTCGCACTGCGCTCTACCATCGGCAAGTATAAAGTTGAGGTCGCGGCAAATCGGGTGGCGGAGATCAATCCGGACTGCCGCGTGACCATGCACCGCATGTTCTATCTGCCGGAGACCGCGAATCACTTTGACTTTCGCGAGTATGACTATGTGGTCGACGCAATCGACACCGTGACCGGCAAGATTCAGCTCATTTTGCAGGCGAAAGAGGCAGATACCAAAATCATCAGCTGTATGGGCGCGGGAAATAAGCTGGACCCGACCAAGTTTGCGATTGCGGATATCTATAAGACCAGTGTGGACCCGCTGGCGCGCGTCATGCGCCGCGAGTTAAAGAAGCGGGGCGTTCGGAAATGCAAGGTGGTCTACTCGACCGAAGCACCGGTAAGACCCTTGGAGGATCCGAGCATCAGCTGTCGGAGTCACTGCGTGTGTCCGCCCGGCACCGAGCGGAAGTGCACCGAGCGTCGGGATATTCCGGGCAGCACAGCATTTGTCCCGGCAGTTGCGGGACTGATACTCGCGGGTGAAGTGGTGCGTGAGCTCGCGGGGGGAGAGAGAAGCATAAGTTTCATTTGGCTTTGCGGGGGAGAAAGGCTAGAATATAGTTGAGCGGAGGATATGACGATGAAAGTCAGACGAGTATTAACTTCTTTTGCGGCAGCGGCGGTTCTTGTCACGGCGCTCCCGCAGGCGGCGGAGGCGGCAACCATAACCCGCGGCAAGCGGACCGTAGCATCCGACAAGGTCTTTACAGCGGATCGCTACCGTGTCAATGCGCGGAGCGAAAAGGCGGCGGCGAATCAGAACCTGTCCCAATTTGCGGGAAGCGAAAGCGGCACAAACGGCGCGGGGACCTTTTCCTACGAGTCGCTGACAGAGGCCTTTCGCTTGCGTGAGCCCTATCTTGTGAGCCGGAACGGCGACGATGCGCGTCCGCTGACTACCGTGAAAGATTGCGGCAGCTACTATGAGCTGGACTTTGTTTCGCTCTACGCGGCGGTCAAGTACGATGCGGAAGCGGTCGAGGCGCTTTCAGTCGGCGATTCTTTCCGCATTGACGACCGGAGCTATGTGCTCGCGGAGATTCGGGAAGACGGCAGCCGGGTCTTTTCGCGCAGCGGCTTTGAGACAGATGAGCAGCTTGTTCTTCGAAAGGTCGCGCCCAAGGGGAAAAAGGCTTACTATATTGCGGCGGAGAGCGGTGAACTCTACTACACAGGTAAGGTCCGCATCAATAAGGACGCCGAAGTGCGTGCAGGTGAGCGCAGCATAACGGCGGAGCAGTACTTGACGGCGTCCGGAAACGGTCTTCGCGATGGCTTCCGGGGCGGCTTTAACGAGCGTGAGCAGTGGGTTTCTTTAAACGGCAGCTTCACCCTGGATGCGGCCGGCAACATCGATCATTTTACGGAGCGTTAAGCGACGTGTTACTGTATGAAACAGCGGCGGACGGAACGCTCTCGGTGGCGGGGGTTCAAGCCCCCGAGGCGGCACTTGTGATTCCCGCGATGCAGGACGGAAAGCCCGTGCGACGCATCCTTAAAAATTCGTTGCGAGAACTCACCGGGGTTCGCAGCATACAGATTGCGGACAGCGTCACGGAAATCGGAGATTTTGCCTGTTACGCTTCGCCGGATCTCATTCGGGTCTCGCTTTCCGAGACACTCACCGAGCTCGGCGACGGCGTGTTCCGCGGCTGTGAGGCCCTGCAGAGCGTGCACTATGCCGCGCCGCAGGGCAATTTTTATGCGCTGCGCGCGCTGCTCACCGAGCCGGAACCTGCCTTTCGCTGCGAACTGAAACTTTCGGACGGAGAGGCGGAACTCTACTTCCCCCTCTTTCTTAAACGAGTTCGATGAGGACACCATGGCGCGCGCCATACACCCGCGAATCGAGGGCTGCGGCTATGCCTTCCGGGAGTGTGTGACGCGGCGAAGCATTGATTTTTACCAGTATGACCGCCAGTTTGCGCGCGCCGCGGCGGCGGAGCGGGAACCTGCCTGCCGCATTGCGATAGGGCGCTTGCGTTATCCCTACCGTCTTTCGGAGGCGCGGCGCGAGGAGTACAGGGCTTATCTTGCGGCCGAGAGCGAGGCCGCGGCAGAACTTGCCTTTCGGGACTACGAGGCGAGCCGTGACCGCGCTCGTCTCGTAGCGACCATGACTTGGCTCAGGCGAGAGCAACTGCTCTCCGGGGAAGCGCGGCGTTTTGCGCTCGAAGAGGCGGGAAAGGCGAAGCTCGCGGAGCTCAGCGCGGAACTCCTGCAGGGCAGGGAACAGAGACAGAGCACGGACTTTTCGCTCTGAGGAGAACAGAACAATGAGCGGAAATCGGGAAGCCTTAGAGGCGGCAAGCGAAAAAATATGGAACTACACGGTGACCGAGCTCGGGCTCGCGCTCCCCTTTCTTCGCGGCGCTTTTTTTCTGCTCAGCCCGCAGCTGGATTTACGGATCCAAAACATAGGCACGGACGGAAGCACGGTCGCCTACCAGCCGCGCTATCTCATGCAGGCCTTTCTCGAGGACCCGCGGTCGCTAAGGCGCACCTGCTTTCATCTCTTTTTGCACTGCATCTTTCGCCATGTCTACCACGTGCCGGAGGAAGCGCGCGCCCGGGAGGACTGGGATATCGCGGCGGATATTGCGGTCGAGTACCTCGCGGACTCCCTGGATGAAGACATCCTAAGAGAGACAGAGAGCGATACGCGGCGCGCTTGGTACGAGCGTTTCCTTGCGGAGAGCCGCATTATGACGGCGGAACGCATCTACCGCAGTCTGCAGGGGATGGACTTAGGCTTTGACGAGCGGGAAGAGCTCCGCGAGACCTTTTGGCGCTGCGACCACAGTCTCTGGAAAAATCCGGAGACCAAGCCGCCGAAGACAGAGGAAAAGTCTCTGCCCTCCGAGGAGAAGCGCTGGGAGGATGCGGCGGAGCATGTCGAAAAAATGCTGATCGCCGCCGGGAGAGAGGCGGGCAGCGGCAAAGAGAGTTTTCTCCGCGCGCTGCACATTCAGGGCGAGGCGAGACTCTCTTACGGGGAACTCCTGCGCCGCTTTGCGGTCTCCAAGGAGGTCATGGAGATAGACCCCGATGCCTTTGACTACGGCTTTTACAACTACGGCATGGAGCACTACGGCAACATGCCCCTAATCGAGGAGAATGAGTACCGCGAGGAGCGGCGCATTGCCGCGCTGGTCATCGCAATCGACAGCTCGGCCTCGACCCAGCACGGGGATGTGGAGCAATTTTTTGCGGAGACCCTGGGTATATTCCGGGAAGAGCAGGCCTTTTTCCGCGATGCGGAAATTCATGTGATTCAGTGTGACGAGGCCGTCCGTGAAGACAGGCGCTGCCGCAGCCTCGGCGAACTCGAGGCCGCGCGCGAGCACTTACAGATTGCGGGCGGCGGCGGCACGGATTTTCGTCCGGTGTTTCGCTATGTTGAAGACCTGCAGGCAAAAGGCGAGCTGACAGAGCTACGCGGACTGTTTTATTTCACCGATGGCGAGGGCGTGTTTCCTCGCGAAGCGAGCCCCTATCAGACAGTTTTTGTGTTTCCCGCGCGCGATGAGAGCGTGGAAGAGCGGGTGCCTTCCTGGGCACTCAAGGCTTATTTGGAGGAGAGGGAAGCGTGAACATTCAAGAGGCAAAAGAGGAGATATCCCGCGCAATCGACGCGTATCTTTATAAGGACGAGAGCGGGCACTATCGGATTCCGCGGGAGCGGCAGCGCCCCATCCTCCTGATGGGCGCGCCGGGCATCGGAAAGACCGCGATCATGCGTCAGCTCGCCGAGGAAAAGGGACTCGGGCTTGTCTCCTATACCATTTCCCATCACACGCGCCAGAGCGCCATCGGCCTGCCTGTTGTGACCGAGCAGCTCTTCGACGGCAGACCGCAGAAAAACCACGAACTACACCATGAGCGAGATTGTGGCCTCGGTCTATGAGATGATGGAGAAGAGCGGCAAGCGGGAGGGCATCCTCTTCCTCGACGAGATCAACACGGTCTCCGAGACGCTTGCGCCGACTATGTTACAGTTTCTGCAGTACAAGACCTTCGGCACCCACCGCGTGCCGGAGGGCTGGGTCATTGTGACCGCGGGCAATCCGCCCGAGTATAACCGCGCGGTGCGGGACTTTGACGTGGTGACCAAGGACCGCGTGCGCGAACTCCGCGTGACGGCGGACTACGGTGTCTGGAAGGGCTACGCCCTGCAGCGCGGCATGCATGGCGCCGTGCTCGCCTTCCTGGATCTTGAGCCCGAGGCCTTCTTCTTTGTGCGCGCGGGCGAGGCAGGCAAACGCTTTGTGACCGCGCGCGGCTGGGAGGATCTCTCGGATTCGCTGAAGGCCTATGAGGCACTGGGTCTCAGCGTGACCGAGGGCTTCATGAGCTCCTTTTTGCAGGACACGGAGATTGCGGAGAAGTTTTATCGCTACTATCTTCTCTACCGCAAGTACGAGGCACTTTATAACATTGCGGCGATACTCAGCGGCGAGGAAAAGGCGGATGCGGCGCGGCTTAAAAAGACGGGCTTCGATGAAAAGCTCAGTTTTATCGCCCTGCTCGCCTCGGCGCTCGGCGAGCGCTTCCGGAAGTGGCAACAGGACTTCCGCGTGCAAAAAGAGGTCTTTGCGGCCTTGAAGCGCGTGCGGGAAGCGGAGGAGTCGGGAGGCAGCGTGATTGCAGCGCTCTCGGAGGAGCGTTTCCTTGCGGCGCAGCGGCTTTCGACCGAGCGCGCGGCGGATGCCCTCTCTCCGGAGCGCGAGCAGCGACTCGAGCAAGAACTCGCACGGCTCAAGGGCTATGAGGCGCTCTTGGCCGGCGTCGCCGAAACCGAGGCCTTTTCGCGCCTTCGGGAGGCTTTTGCCGCGGACGAGGCAGGGCGGAAGCAGCGGGAAGCAGAGACCGCCGAAGCTCTCAGCGCGGCGCTTCGCTTTACCGCCGAGGGCTTCGGTGAGGGCCAGGAGCTCGCGCTCTTTTTGACCGAGCTCAATGCGAACCGCGCGGCGCTCGCCTTTGCGGATGAAACCGGACACGAGGATTATGCGCGCTACAATCAGCTTTTGCTGCTGAGAGACCGCAGAGAGACATTGAAAGAGGAGGTCATGCGTTTCCTATGAAATTTGTGATTCAGTGTGTGAGCGAGGCATCCTGCACGGTCGAGGGTCGCGTGACCGGCGCAATCGAAAGAGGCTATCTTATTTGGTCGGCATCTCGGACAGCGATACCGAAGAGACCGCCGAGCGCATGCTCAAAAAGACAGCGGGACTTCGGGTATTCCCGGATGAGAACGGCAAGACCAATTTAAGCCTCGCGGATATCGAGGGCAGTGTGCTTTTAATCTCGCAGTTTACGCTCTATGCGGACTGCAGAAAGGGAAACCGCCCCTCCTTTGTGAAGGCCGGAAAGCCCGAGCACGCAGAGCGGCTCTACCGCTATCTCCTCGACACTTGCCGCCGGGAGGGAATCGGCAAGACCGTGGAAGAGGGCGTGTTCGGCGCGGATATGCAGATTGCGCTTGTGAACGAGGGGCCCTTTACCCTGGTGCTCGATTCCGATGAATTGCAACGCCGATAAATTCAAAAAAATCATTGACAGTGGGAGGCAAAACGGGTATACTCTCTTTGTTCTTGTGATTGGGCTATCGCCAAATGGTAAGGCAACGGACTCTGACTCCGTCATTCTGAAGGTTCGAATCCTTCTAGCCCAGCGAGCAAAACCGAGCCGTTCGGCTCGGTTTTTTTGTTTGAAGCTTTTGGCTTTAGCCTGCTGAGCATGGTTCGCTTGCAAAGCAAGTGAACCGTTGCGAAGCAAAAACCCACCCGCTATGCGGGTGGAGACAAATCGTTTAACAAAGAAATCACCTTTCCGTACAATAGAGGTGTCCAAGCCACTACTGAGAAAGGAAAGGTGATTTCATGCCAAAGGCTAATAGTGCTGCACATACCAAATGGCTGTGCAAGTACCATATCGTCTTTACGCCAAAGTATAGACGAAAAATAATCTACAATCAATACAAGAAGGATTTGGCTCAAATCCTGCATGATCTTTGCGCATACAAGGGCGTAGAGATTATAGAAGGTCATTTGATGCCAGATCATGTGCACATGCTAGTGAGCATACCGCCGAAGATAAGTGTGTCATCTTTCATGGGCTACCTGAAAGGGAAAAGCTCGCTGATGATGTTCGATCGGCATGCGAATCTAAAGTATAAGTTTGGGAACAGGCACTTTTGGGCAGAGGGATACTATGTAAGTACCGTGGGGTTGAATGATGCGACGGTAAGAAAGTACATCCGAGACCAGGAGAGGGCCGATATCCTCCAAGACAAGATGAGCGTGAAGGAGTACGAGGATCCGTTCGGGGCGAAGCCTGGAACGGATCAAAGGTAATTGAGCCAATAATTGCCCCTTTAGGGGCAGCCAGGTGATAAAAGCAAGGTGGCTTGAACGGAGCCCCCAGGAAGCTTTTGCTTCCTGGGAGGCATAAAGAGAAAGCCAGCGCCTTTAGACGCTGGCTAGTAACGCGGGCTTATAGCCCGCATCCCGAACCACCCGTTTTACGGGTGGGGGCGATTATCTGTTATTTTGACCGATATGCGGCTATGATTGAGGCAGTGCTGGCTTTCAAGGCTGTGGATGTTCGGTGTTGAGGATTCGCCGAGGGGCGATTTCGGAAAGGCGGTAGGGCATGAAGTACTTAAAACTTGGCGTCATGCAGACATTGGTGATTGAGCGCAAAAAGGAGTTCGGCGCGTTTCTCCGTGCGGCGGAGGATACGGCGGGGGAGGAGACGGTGCTGCTCCCCCAAAAAGCAGATTCCCGCGGGGGCGGAAAAGGGAACGGCGGTGGAAGTGTTCCTCTATAAGGACAGTTCCGATCGCCTGATTGCAACCACGCGCCGCCCCCTGCTCACCGTGGGCGAAGTCGGAAAACTCGAGATTCGGGAGATCACGAAAATCGGCGCCTTCTTGGATATGGGGCTGGAGCGCGATGTGCTGCTTCCCTTCCGGGAGCGGGTCGGCGAGTTAAAGCCGGGCGCAAGCGTGCTGGTTGCGCTCTATGTGGATAAGAGCGAGCGCATTGCGGCGACCATGCGCGTGTATCGCCACTTAAAAGTCGCGGAGGGCATTGCGAAGGAGCAAACGGTGCGCGGCACGGTCTATGAGCTCAGCGATCCGGGTGTCTACGTCGCGGTCGAGGACAAGTACTTCGGCCTCATTCCGCGCGCCGAGGCCTACGGCAATTTCTCGGTCGGTCAGGAAATCACGGCCCGCGTCATACGTATCCGCGAGGACGGAAAGCTGGATTTGAGTCCGCGGCGCAGAGCCTTCGAGCAGATGGACGATGATGCCGAATTGTTGCTCAAAAAGCTTGCTGCGGCGGGCGGTGAGCTTCCCTTCCACGACCGCAGCGAGCCGGCGGAAATCGAAGCGGCCTTCGGTCTCTCGAAGAGTGCATTCAAACGTGCGCTCGGCAAACTGTTGAAAGCGGGCAAAGTAGTAAAGACGCAACAAGGCATTCAGTTAAAATCATGAATAATGCCTAAAAAATATTGGGATATAGGGTTGCCTCACTTGCTATTCTTGTCAAACTGCCTTATGATATCTCTGATTGCATGTGAATTTCTATGGGAACACGGTAGCAGCGGAGCTGTGTCACCGAAATTGAAAGGAGACAGAGATGATATCAAATCAAATTCTGCAGTCCACCCTGGAAGGAATGAAGGGCATCACCCGTGTGGATCTTTGCATCACGGACACCGAAGGCAGCCTTTTGGCATCGACCTTCCAGGAAGCGGAGACCCAGGAGTCGGCAGCCTATACCTTCGCCAATTCACCGGCGGATGCACAGGTACTCGGCAGCTACCAGTTCTTCAAGATTTTTGATGACAATCAGCTCGAGTACATCCTGATTGCGCGCGGCGCGAGCGAGGATGTCTATATGGTCGGAAAGCTCGCGGCCTTCCAGGTCGAGAATCTCCTCACGGCTTACAAGGAGCGTTTTGACCGCGACAACTTCATCAAGAACCTCCTGCTTGACAATCTCCTCTTAATCGACATCTACAACCGCGCGAAGAAGCTCCAGATTGAAGAGCAGGCGCGCCGTGTCTGCTTTGTGATTGAGACCGAGGCAGGGCGGGAGATGAGCGCGCTCGAGACGGTGCGCAACATCTATGCGAACCGCGGGCACGACTTTGTGACGGCGGTCGACGGTCGCACGATTATTCTGGTGCGTGAGGTGCGTGAGGGCGAGAGCTTTGACGAACTCGACCACGCGGCGCGCGAGGTCATCGAGGGACTCCGTGCGTCGGAGATTCTGAATGTCAACATTGCCTACGGCACGATTGTGAAGGATATCAAGGATGTGTCCCGCTCGTACAAAGAGGCAATGATGGCGCGGGAAGTCGGCAAGATCTTCTACCCGGGGCAGACCATTGTCGCTTACAACAAGCTCGGCATAGGCCGCCTGATCTATCAGCTGCCGTCTTCTCTCTGCAAGATGTTCATCAGCGAAATCTTCGAGGGCAAGACGCCCGAGCAGTTTGACGAGGAGACCCTGCAGACCATCAACAAGTTCTTTGAGAACAGCCTGAACGTTTCGGAGACCTCGAGACAGCTCTACATCCACCGCAACACCTTGGTGTACCGCCTTGACAAGTTGCAGAAGACAACCGGACTCGATCTCCGTGTCTTCGAGGATGCAATCACCTTTAAGATTGCGCTGATGGTCGTGAAGTACATGAATTCAAAGGAAGAGGTATTTGATGGCAGAAAATTCTGAGCGGAGTCAGGAAGAGGAGCTACAGGAGAGAAAGCGGGCCGAGGCCGCGCTTCGCTCCGCGCGCGACCACAGGATGCGGAGCATCGGCTTCCGGAACGGCTTTTTTGTCGGCCTGCTCTGCTGCCTGTTGCTCTTTGCCGGAGGTGTTTTCTGGTTGTTTCACCGGGAAATCGGGATGCTGGCAAAGCAAGCCGTACCGGGCGGAACAGAGCAGCGCTTCCAATGCGAGCGAGAATCCGAAGGATCTGAATTATTCCAAGATAGAAGCAAAAATGCGGCTTCTGCAGAATGTGATTTACAAGAACTTCCTCTTTGATGAGCACGAGACAGAAGTGGAAGACGGCATTTATAAAGGCATGTTGTCGGGACTCGGCGATCCCTACTCTGTCTACTACACGGCGGACGAGTATAAGAAGCTGACCGAAGAAACCAGCGGCAAGTACTCCGGCATCGGCGCGGTTTTGAATCAGGATCCCGAGACCAAGATAAGTCGCATCGTGAATGTATTCCCGGGCTCCCCGGCGGAAGAGGCAGGACTCAAGCCCGAGGATATCCTCTATCAGGTTGACGGGCACGATGTGACCGGAGAGAATCTGGATGTCTTTGTCGCAAGCTATATCCGCGGCGAGGAGGGCACGACCATTGAGGTCAAGGTACTCCGCGGCGAGGCGCACGAGGAACTCAGCTTCAATGTGACGCGGCGTCATATCGAGATGCCGACCGTAGAATCTAAGATGCGGGACAATAAGATCGGCTACATCCGCATCCTCCAGTTCGACACAATTACGGCCGAGCAGTTTGAAAAAGCGGTCGAGGATCTCCAAAAGAAGGGCATGAAGCGTCTGGTCATAGACCTCCGCAACAACCCGGGCGGCGTGATGGATTCCTGCGTCAAGATGCTCGACTACATGCTTCCGGACGGCCTTCTGGTCTACACGGCGGGCCGCGACGGCGTGGGAGAGAAGTACTATTCGACCGACGGACACGAGGTCAATGTGCCGACCGTCATTCTGATTAACAGCGGCTCGGCGAGCTGCTCGGAAATCTTTGCCGGTGCTTACCGCGACTTTGGCCGCGCAAAGCTGGTCGGAACCACGAGCTACGGCAAGGGCATAGTCCAGTTTGTGATGCCGCTCGGCGACGGCTCGGCGGTGAAGCTCACCACGCAGCACTATTACACCCCGAACGGTTACGATCTCCACGGCAAGGGCGTTGCGCCGGATGTCGAGGTGAAGTCCGAAGAGGGCGATGTCTTGGACGGCGACAAGGATGCGCAGCTAAGTCGTGCGCTGGAAGTCCTGCAAGAAGAATAAAGAATCGAGGCAGACCGACAGGAAAGCAAGTCGGCTGTCTCTTTTTTTATGCAGATATGAATAAAAATGTATTAGAAAGATTATTAATGCAATTCATGCTTGTTTTTTCGATACGTGGAAGTATAATAGATATCAGAAAAGCGAGATTTCACATGGGAGGGCTTCAAAATGAAGATGAAAAAATTTGCAGTGGCAGCGATCATAGCGATGATTGGAATGACACTCATGGCCTGCGGCGGCAAGAAAAGCGCGGAAAGCAAGGCAGAGGGCGCGGCGAGCGTGAAGACCGTGAATGCGGGTAAGCTCATCATGGCGACCAACGCGGAATTCCCGCCCTATGAGTACCATGAGGGAAATGAGATCAAGGGCATCGATGTCGAGATTTGCCGGGCGGTCGCCGAGAAGCTCGGCTTAGAGCTTCAGATTGAGGACGTAGCCTTCGATGCCATCATCCCGGAAGTGGCCTCCGGCAAGGCAGATCTCGCTGCGGCGGGCATGACCGTGACCGAGGAGCGAAAGCAGAACATGGACTTTTCGGATACCTATGCGACTTCGATTCAGCTGATTCTGGTGCAGGAGAATTCGAGCATCGCAGGGAAGGAGGATCTCGAGGGCAAGAAGATCGGCGTGCAACTCGGCACGACCAGCGACCTTTTTAGCACCGAGGATTTCGGAGAGGATGCGGTGGTCCGTTATTCGAAGAGCATGGAAGCGGTGCAGGCGCTCACCCAGGGCAAGATTGACGCGGTCATTGTGGACAGTGAGACCGCAAAGGAGTTCGTGAATGAGGTAAAGGGCATCAAGGCACTGGCTTCGAGCTACTCGGATGAGGCTTATGCAATCGGCGTGAAGAAGGGCAACACGGAGCTTTTAAATGCGGTCAATGTAGCGCTTACGGAGCTCAAGTCCGAGGGCAAGCTCGACGAGATTGTGACCAAGTACACCAAGGCAGAGTGAGGAGAAGCATGTTTCAGAGCTTTGCGGATGAATTCTATCGGAATTTTATTTTCGAGCAGCGTTGGCGCTATTTGAGCAACGGCCTCCTGCTCACCCTGGAGATTACCTTTTTTGCGGTGCTCCTCGGTGTGCTGCTCGGCTTCTCGGTGGCACTGGTGCGCGAGGCGCACCGCAGCACAGGGAAGTTCAGGCTGCTCAGCACTATCGGCGGTATCTATCTGACCGTGATACGCGGAACGCCGGTGGTCGTGCAGCTCATGCTGATTTACTTCGGTATTTTTGCCTCGGTGCGCATTCCTCCGATCCTGGTCGCAATCATTGCCTTCGGCATCAACTCGGGCGCCTACCAGGCAGAGATTTTCCGAAGCGGCATCGAAGCGGTGCCGCGGGGGCAGTTTGAGGCGGGGCGCAGCCTCGGTTTCAGCTACCGGCAGACCATGCGGCGCATCATCATGCCACAGGCAATCAAGAATGTGATTCCGACTCTGGCGAATGAGTTTATTGTCCTCTTAAAAGAGACTTCGGTTGCGGGTTATGTCGCCTTGGCCGACCTCACAAAGGGCGGCGACATCATCCGCAGCCGCACGTATTCCCCCTACCTGCCCATGCTGGCGGTGGCGCTGATTTATCTCTGCCTCGTGATGATATTCTCCGCGGGTGTCAAGTATCTGGAGAGGAGGTTAAAGACCGGTGAGCGCTAGGGCATTGATACAGGTAAAAGATCTGCGGAAGCAGTTCGGGAAACAGGAGGTCTTAAAGGGAATCACAACGGATATCAAGGCGGGCGAGGTGGTCTGTGTGATCGGCCCTTCGGGCTCCGGAAAGTCGACCTTTCTCCGCTGCCTAAACCGCCTCGAAGAGGCCTCATCGGGGAGTATCTTCTTTGAGGGGGAGGATCTCTGCGACAAAAAGACCGATATAGACCGCGTGCGGCAGCGCATGGGCATGGTATTTCAGCAGTTTAATCTCTTTCCGCACATGAATATTCTGAAGAATCTGACCCTCGGGCCGATCGAGCTTCAAAAGCGGAGCCGGGAAGAGGCAGAGGCCTATGCGATGGAACTGCTTCATAAGGTTGGGCTTGCCGAGAGAGCGAACGCCTATCCGCAGCAGCTCTCGGGCGGACAGCAGCAGCGCATCGCGATTGTGCGGGCGCTCTGCATGAAGCCGGATGTGATGCTTTTTGACGAGCCGACCTCGGCGCTCGACCCTGAGATGGTCGGTGAAGTGCTGAACGTGATGAAGGACCTCGCCGCGCAGAAGATGACCATGGTCGTTGTGACCCACGAGATTGGCTTTGCGCGTGAGGTGGCGTCCCGTGTCATGTTCCTTGCGGACGGTTACTTCCTCGAGGAGGGAAGCCCCGCAGAATTATTCGGGAAGCCGAAGAACGAGAGACTACAGAGTTTTTTAAGCAAGGTTTTATGAAATTGGCAATGCGTTAAGCGCTGTATTCAAGAGGAAGCTTGGGCCTTTTCGGCTTATGCTTCCTCTTTTTGCTTTTGCTTGACGCGAAGGTGGGAAGGGTCTATGATAAAGATAAGAATTATTACTATTTTATGTTTGGCATCAATCGGGAGGTAATGTGATGAGACAATATAAAAATTTGATTATCGGCTTTGGCAAGGCAGGCAAGACGCTGGCAGGCTATCTCGCAAAGCAGGGGGAGAAGACCGCTCTGGTGGAAGAGAATCCGCTTCGCTACGGCGGCACCTGCATCAATGTGGCTTGCATCCCCTCGAAGTCTCTGGAGCACAGCGCAGCGCTCTCGGCGACCTTCGGCGGCAGCTTGGAGGAGAAGAAGGAGCGCTACCGGGCGGCCATTGCGGAGAAGCAGCGCCTCACCGCGGTTCTCCGTCAGAAGAACTACGAGAAATCGCATCGACCGGTGCAGAGATCATTGACGCGCGCGCGGTCTTTTTGGATGAACATCGTGTGAGCCTCACGTTCTCGGACGGCCGTGTTGAGGAGGCAGAGGCCGAGCGCATCTTTATCAACACCGGAGCGGTTACGGTGATTCCGCCAATTGCGGGCATCGAGAACAACAAGAAGGTATTTACGAGCGAGAGCATGATGGAGCTCAGCGAACTTCCGGAGAAGCTCATCATCATCGGCGGCGGCTACATCGGCCTCGAGTTTGCATCCTACTACAATAACTTCGGATCCAAGGTCACGGTCATTCAGGACAGCGAGCAGTTCATCCCGCGCGAGGATAAGGAGATGGCGGCACTCATCGAGAAGACCCTCGTTGAGAGCGGCATCGAGATTATCAAGGGCGCGAAGGTCGAAGAGATTCAGGGCGGCAGCGTGCGCTTTACCGTGGGTGGCAAGGCAGAAGAGAAAACGGGAGACGCAGTACTCCTTGCGACCGGCAGAAAGCCGAACACCGCAAACCTCGGCCTCGAGCACACGGGCGTTGAACTCACGGCGCGCGGCGGCATCGTGACCGATGCGCAGTGCCGCACCAAAGGTGCCGCACATCTTCGCGATGGGCGATGTGCGCGGTGAGCTCCAGTTTACCTACATCTCTCTCGATGACTTCCGCATTGTCCGCGACGCCCTGAAGGGCAAGGGACGCAGCACCGAAAACCGCGGCGCCGTGCCCTATGCGGTCTTTTTGACCCCGCCGTTTGCGAGAGTGGGCTTAAGCGAGGAGGAGGCGGTCGCAGCCGGAAGCAGTTTAAGAAGACCCTGCTTCCGACCGCGGCAATCCCGAAGGCACAGGTGCTCCGCGAGACCCGCGGCGCGCTGAAGGTGCTGGTGGAAGAGGGCACGGGTCTCATTCTCGGCGCTCACCTCTTCTGCCCGGAGTCCCCGGAGATGATTAACCTCGTGAAGCGCGCAATGGACAGCAAGATTCCCGCTTCCGAGCTTGCGGAGCAGATTTATACGCATCCCACGATGACCGAGGCATTTAACGACTTGTTCGCATAAACAAATGTTCTCTTTTCCCTTGCCGTGGGACGGTACAACCGCTATACTGAATATGTGATTTGTGTTTTGCGCCTCTGCCAAGGGAAGAGGCGCTTTGTTTGTACCTGCTACAGGCGACAGAGGAAGAAATGGCAAAACAATATATTAAAATACGGGGCGCATCGGAACACAACCTAAAGCATGTGGATCTCAACATCCCGCGAAATGAGCTGGTGGTTTTGACCGGCCTCTCGGGCTCGGGTAAGTCGAGCCTCGCGTTTGATACTATCTATGCCGAGGGACAGCGGAGATACATGGAGTCGCTCTCGAGTTATGCGAGACAGTTCCTCGGGCAGATGGAGAAGCCGGAGGTGGAGAGCATAGAAGGCCTCTCCCCCGCGATTTCCATTGACCAAAAGAGCACCAACCGGAACCCGCGTTCCACCGTGGGAACCGTGACCGAAATCTACGACTATCTGCGTCTTCTGTACGCGCGCATCGGCATACCGCACTGTCCGAACTGCGGGCGAGAGGTGCAGCGACAGACCATAGACCAGATGGTGGATCAGCTGCTCGCCCTGCCGGAGAAGACCCGTGTGCAGCTCCTTGCGCCCGTGGTGCGGGGCAAGAAGGGCAGACACGAGAAGGTGCTCGAAAAGGCAAAGCGGAGCGGCTATGTGCGCGTCCGCGTGGACGGAAACCAGTACGAGCTCAGCGAAGAAATCGTGCTGGATAAGAACATCAAGCATAACATCGAGATTGTTGTGGACCGCATTTCGATTCGCGCGGGCATTCAAAAGCGCCTCACGGACTCGCTCGAAGCAGCGCTTGCCCTTGCGGGCGGCATTGCCGAGGCAGAGATTGTGGACGGCGAGACCCTGCGCTTTTCGCAGAACTTTGCCTGCCCGGACTGCGGCATCTCCATTGAAGAGGTGGAGCCGCGAAGCTTTTCCTTCAATAACCCCTTCGGTGCCTGCCCGGAGTGTGCGGGTCTCGGCTACAAGATGGAGTTTGACCCGAGTCTTATGATTCCGGACGAGAGCCTCTCGCTGAATCAGGGGGCCATCATTGCGCCGGGCTGGAATTCGAGCAGCCAGAAGGGCAGTTTTACGAACGCGCTCTTAAACGCGCTCGCGGAGCACTACAACTTTTCGCTCGACACGCCGTTTGAGGACTATCCCGCATCCGTGCGGGAGCTTATACTCTACGGCACCAAGGGGAAGGAAGTGCCGGTTTTCTATAAGAGCCAGCGCGGCGAGGGCACCTATCAGGTCGCCTTTGAGGGCCTCATTGAGAACGAAAACCGCCGTTACCGCGAGACCTTTCCGACACCATGAAGCAGGAGTACGAGAGCTTCATGCGCATCACGCCCTGCAAGGCCTGTGGCGGAAAGCGCCTCAAGAAGTCGAGCCTCGCGGTCACGGTCGGCGGCAAAGACATCTACGATGCGACCGATATGTCGATTGTCAAGTTCCGCGACTTTGCGGACGGCCTTGCGCTCACAGAGACCCAGAGGAAGATAGGCGAACAGATTTTAAAAGAGATTCATAACCGCGTGAGCTTCTTAATCGATGTGGGGCTCGACTACCTGAGTTTAAGCCGCGGCACGGCAACCCTCTCGGGCGGCGAGGCACAGCGCATCCGCCTGGCGACCCAGATCGGCTCCGGTCTGGTCGGCGTCGCCTACATTCTGGACGAGCCGAGCATAGGCCTCCACCAGAGGGACAACGATAAGCTCCTCGCGACCCTAAAGCACCTGCGCGACCTCGGCAACTCGGTCCTCGTGGTCGAGCACGACGAGGACACCATGCGCGCGGCGGACTGGGTTATCGACATCGGTCCGGGCGCCGGCGAGCACGGCGGACAGGTGGTCGCGGCGGGAACCGCCGAAGATCTTATGAAGAACCCGGACAGCATCACGGGACAGTACCTCTCCGGTGCGAAGAAGATTCCGGTGCCCGTAGAGCGGCGGAAATCCGATCAGTTCCTTACGGTGAAGGGCGCTGCCGAAAATAACCTGAAAAAGCCGACGGTCAAGTTCCCGCTCGGCGTCATGACCTGTGTGACCGGTGTCTCCGGTTCCGGCAAGTCCTCGCTGGTCAACGAGATTCTCTATAAGTATCTCGCGAAGAAGTTAAACCGCGCGCATGAACACCCGGGCGCATTTCAGAGCATCGAGTGGGACGGCAAGCTCGACAAGGTTATCGCAATCGATCAGTCCCCGATCGGCAGAACGCCGCGCTCCAATCCCGCAACCTATACGGGTGTCTTCGATTTGATTCGAGACCTCTTTGCGGCGACGCCGGATGCGAAGGCGCGCGGCTATCAGAAGGGACGCTTCAGCTTTAACATCAAGGGCGGACGCTGCGAGGCCTGCGCGGGCGACGGCATTGTGAAGATTGAGATGCACTTCCTGCCGGATGTCTATGTGCCCTGCGAGGTCTGCGGCGGCAAGCGCTATAACCGCGAGACCCTCGAAGTGCGCTACAAGGGAAAGACCATCTACGACGTGCTTAATATGACAGTCGAGGAGGCCTGCAGCTTCTTTGAGAACGTGCCGAGCATCGCGCGAAAGATGCAGACCCTGATGGATGTGGGACTATCTTACATCCGCCTCGGGCAGCCGAGTACCGAGCTCTCGGGCGGCGAAGCCCAGCGCATTAAGCTCGCGGCCGAACTCTCGCGCCGCGGCACCGGGCGCACGGTCTACATTCTGGACGAGCCGACCACCGGCCTCCACTTTGCGGACGTGCATAAGCTCGTGGATATTTTAAGACGCCTCTCCGAGAGCGGAAACACCGTGATTGTGATAGAGCACAACCTAGATGTCATCAAGACGGCGGACTATATCATAGACATGGGACCCGAGGGGGGAGATGGCGGCGGCACCGTGGTTGCCGCGGGCACCCCGGAGGAAGTGGCGGCGGTCGAGAATTCTTGGACCGGGCGCTATCTGAAAAAATATCTTTGAACTGTTTGCAAAGCTGCCAAAGCTGAGACTACCGAAGCGTTGGCAGCTTTCTTGCACCTATGGTGCATACAGTTCGAGGAGCAGTGGAATTGCTTTGCTGACGCAGCATAGCAAACGCGATTTGAACGGAGAAACACGATTGCAGATTGTTGTGCCGCCCGCAAATGTGATATGATGACGAGAGATTATTCAGAGAGGAGAGCGACGTGGGACTCGAACAACAGGAAAAATTATTGTGTTGGATTTCGGCGGGCAGTATAACCAGCTGATTGCACGGCGCGTGCGCGACGAAGGCGTTTATGCGGAGGTCTATGCTTCCGATATCGATTTGGACAAATTAAAGGCAATGCAGCCGAAGGGCCTCATTTTTACGGGCGGGCCGCAGTCTGTCTTCAAAGAGGAGAGCCAGCACATCGATAAGAAGGTGTTTGAGCTCGGCATACCGATTCTCGGCTTCTGCTACGGCGCACAGCTGATTGCGCACACTCTGGACGGCAAGGTTGAGACCGCACCGGTCAGCGAGTACGGCAAGACCAAGACAGAAGTAAAGACGGATGCAACCTTGTTCCGCGGTGTCCCGGCCGAGATTTCCAGCTGGATGTCCCACACGGACTATATCTCCAAGGCGCCGTCCGGCTTCACCGTGACCGCGCACACCGAGAACTGCCCGGTTGCGGCCATGGAGGATACGGCGCGTCACATCTATGCGACCCAGTTCCACCCGGAAGTGCAGCACACCGAGTACGGCAAAGAGCTGATTCACAACTTCCTCTATGATGTCTGCGGCTGTAAGGGCGATTGGCACATGGACAGCTTCGCAGAGGCAGAGATTCAGCGCATTCGCGAGACCGTGGGCGACGGCAAGGTGCTCCTTGCGCTCTCCGGCGGTGTGGATTCCTCGGTCGCGGCGACCCTCATGGCAAAGGCCATCGGGAAGCAGCTCACCTGCGTCTTCGTGGATCACGGCCTCCTTCGGAAGGACGAGGGAGATGAAGTCGAAGCCGTTTTCGGACCGAAGGGACAGTACGATCTCAACTTTATCCGCGTGAATGCGGGCCCCGAGTACTTCGAGAAGCTTAAGGGAGTCGAAGAGCCTGAGCAGAAGCGGAAGATTATCGGCGAGCAGTTTATTCGCATCTTTGAGCGCGAGGCAAAGAAATCGGCGCGGTCGATTTCCTCTGCCAGGGCACAATCTACGCCGACGTGGTCGAATCCGGCCTCGGCAAGAGCGCCGTGATTAAGTCCCACCACAACGTGGGCGGACTTCCGAAGAACATTGAGTTCCGCGCGATCATTGAGCCGCTCCGCAACCTCTTCAAGGACGAAGTGCGTAAGGTCGGCTTAGAGCTCGGCCTCCCCGAAGAACTCGTGTACCGCCAGCCCTTCCCGGGCCCGGGACTCGGCGTCCGCATCATCGGCGAAGTCACACCGGAAAAGGTAAAGATTGTCCAGGAGGCAGACAGCATCTACCGCGAGGAAATCAAAAAAGCAGGCCTAGAGCGGGAGCTCAGCCAGTACTTTGCGGCGCTCACGAACCTCCGCTCCGTCGGCGTGATGGGCGATTTCCGCACCTACGACTACGCCGTTGCGCTCCGCGCGGTGAAGACAGACGACTTCATGACCGCCGAGTGCGCGGAGATTCCGTTCGCGGTGCTCCAGACCGTCATGAACCGCATCGTGAACGAGGTGAAGGGCGTGAACCGCGTGTTCTACGATCTGACCTCGAAACCGCCGGGGACGATTGAGTTGGAATAAATTTCGAAACCGGGACATAAATAAATAATACAGATATTTATACCGAAATCGGGATACATATTGACCTTCTGTCTGGCCTGCATTAAAATGAATGCAGATCAGACAGGAGGTCTTTTTATGATACAGAGAAAGGAATATATCGAGCTTCTTGATCAGTGGAAAGATGAGAAGGTAATCAAGGTGATCACCGGGATCCGCAGATCGGGCAAGTCGACACTTCTCGCAGAATACCGGGAGCAAATACAGGCCGAAGGCGTCAGTAAGGAACAGATCATCAGTATCAATTTCGAGGATCTGGCATATGAGGATCTCTTAGATTATAAGAAGTTGTATCAATATATTACCGAGAGGATAGGAGAGCTGCGGCCGGTCTATATTTTTCTGGATGAGGTTCAGAAGGTGAACCAGTTCGAAAAGGTGGTAGACAGTCTCTATATCAAGGAAGGCGTAGATGTCTATATTACCGGGTCCAATGCATTTCTGCTGTCAGGCGAACTGGCAACGCTTCTGTCAGGCCGATATGTTGAAATCAATATGCTGCCGTTGTCTTTCCGTGAATATATGGATGCGGCGGGAGGCAAAAATCCTGACAGGACATTTTCCGACTATCTGGGGTTCGGCGGATTTCCCTTTGTGGCAATGCTTGGAAAGGATACAAACAAAGTTCATACCTATCTGGAGGGAATCTACAATACCATTCTGATCAAAGATATTGAAGAACGGGAAATGCGAAAGAGCGATGATCCTAACAAGCGGAAGATCAACGATGTAAGCCTTTTGAAAAACATATCCAGGTTTCTGGCAGGCAGTGTGGGAAGCCCGATTTCCGTAAAAAAAATAGCTGGGTTTATTACATCCACAGGAAGAAAAGTTTCTCAGTCCACAGTGGCTGATTATGTTGAAGCGCTGGTGGAGCCGTATATTTTCTATGAAGTAAGTCCCATCAACATCTCCGGAAAGCAGCTTCTGAAAATGTGTCAAAATATTATATTTCGGACCTTGGAATACGTAACCTTATTCTTCCGAAGCAAATGTATGATCTTGGTTTTTCATTGGAGAACGTGATTTTCTTTGAGCTCAAGAGACGTGGATATGAGGTATGGGTCGGAAAGCTTGGAGAACTGGAGATTGACTTTGTTGTCAGAAAAGATGGAATCTATGAATATTATCAGGTGACAGCAAATCTGACGGAACAGACAACATTCGACAGGGAAATAGCTCCACTGCAGAAAGTGCGGGATAACTATCCAAAGACCATTCTTACCTTGGACCGTTTCAGCCAGGGAAATTACAATGGTGTGCAGGTTGTGAATGTAGTTGACTGGCTGCTGGGGCAGGCGATATAAGGTGTAAGTTACTAATTAAATATTATGGTTTTCAGAAATGCCTGAGGAGAAGGAAGTTCATATGACGGTAGAACAACAAAAGGAAAGCTGGAAAAGAGAGGAGGAAATCGCCCGTATTCACGGATGGGATTTTTCTCATATTCATGGCAGGTATACGGAAGAAGATGATTTACCGTGGGATTTTGGAAAGATTATTCAAAAATATCGGAACGACAGCATGAAACTGTTGGATATGGAAACCGGTGGCGGAGAGTTTTTGCTTACTTTCCGACACCCCTATGAAAATACGGCGGCGATCGAAGGCTATCCGCCGAATGTGGAACTGTGCAAAAAGGTTTTGCTTCCGTTGGGAATTGAGTTTAAAGCGGCGGGAGGAGGAGATAAGCTTCCGTTTTCCAATCAAAGCTTTGATATTGTCACCAACCGGCATGGAGACTATGACGTTGCAGAACTGCAGCGCGTATTAAAATCAGAAGGATTGTTCCTAACACAGCAGGTAGGTGCCGAAAATGATCGCGAGTTGGTTGAGCTTCTGCTTCCTCAGCTCACAGAAGTACCATTTCCAAAGCAATATCTGGATGTTAAAAAAGCGGAACTTCTCGAACATGGTTTTGAGATACTGGAAAGCGGAGAAGTCCGACGGCCGATCCGTTTCTTTGATGTCGGAGCGCTTGTTTGGTTTGCAAGAATTATCGAATGGGAGTTTCCGGGATTTTCCGTTGAAAGCTGCTTTGAACATTTGCTTGAGGCACAGAAGAGCATTGAAAGAGACGGACTGCTTGAGGGGAGTATTCACAGATTTTATATTGTTGCCAAGAAGATATCGGCACCGATCGACATTTCCGATTTCTGAGGTATAGAGAAATGCAGTTTCTTTTAAGAAAAAGAGCTATCAGCTCTTTTTCTTAAAAAGTGAATCTCAGGAACCATTAAAAGGTCGGAGAATAAAAATGGTCGACTTAATTGAATTGAGCGAAGAGAACTGGATGGATTTCGCCGGACTATCCGTTGATGAAAGTCAAAAAGCATATTTAGCAAGTAATATCGGCATCATAGCAAGAGGGTATGTCTATCGTAATTCCCGCGCAAAAGTCATTGGCATTGTTGCGGACGGAACTCCCGTGGGTTTGGCTATGATACGGGATATGGATGATGAACCGGCTTTGCTATGAATTGCAGCAGTTTATGATTGATAAGAAATTTCAGGGCCAAGGATACGGATTCCGAGCATTAGAACTAATTCTTGCCGCGCTCAAAGCAGAACAGAAATATGCTTGTGTTGAGGTATGCGTAAAAAGGGAAGATGTGCAGGCAATCCGTGTCTATGAGAAAGCCGGATTCGTTGATTCCGGATACATAGATGATACCGTTCCGGATTGCTTGAATTTTGTGTATCGCCTTGTGGCTGACAATGGTAAAACAGATGCTTCCGACATACGAATTGTCCGTATCGAGGAAGCGACAGAAAAGCAGAGGATTTCCCGAAGTATACTGGAAGCGCTTCCCGAGTGGTTCGGCATTCCCGAAGCAAGAGAGCAATACATAAAAGAAAGCGCAGCGCAGCCGTTTTTTGCGGCCTTAGATGCAGAAAAACCGATTGGTTTTCTTTGCCTGAAAGAGACGGGAAAAGAAACCGTAGAACTCTTCGTCATGGGCGTATTAAAGGACCGGCACAGAAAAGGCATAGGGCGGAAACTGTTCGAGCAGGCAAAAACAGCGGCCCGAAATCACGGATATTCGTTTATGCAAGTGAAGACGGTACAAATGGGACGTTATGCTGCGTATGATGCCACGAACTGCTTTTACCGGTCGCTCGGATTCAAGGAGTTTGAGCTGTTTCCGACTTTATGGGATGAACGGAATCCGTGCCAGATATATGTAATGACTTTGTAATGATACTTCCGCCGGAACGGTTTGATGGGAAAGCGAATCGAGGCCAATCCTAACAGAGAACCGGAATCATTCGGATTTAATTTCTTTGTTGCACACGCAAATAAGAAGAGCAGGGGCTACCAAACTGTAAGTTCGGTAGCAGCCTGCTCTTTTTTGCTTCGTAGTATGATTCCGATGGATTGCTCGTAGGAACTAAAGATTGTGTGACGCTACACGGTTAAGTTCGGGCAGTCCGGATTCTTGCTGCGACGCCCGGCGTATAGGAAAGTCAAACGTGCGTGCGTACATCCGACTTTTTTAGGAATATAATACTGCATATAAGTGCCCCGAGAATATAGAAGCAGCAGGAGGCAAGAAGCACGGGAACGTTCAATTCTCCGGTGATTGAAGTGCTTCCCATCCCATAAATCAGCATCGAATACGGGAGGGCATAATAAGCACCTTTGACGGTCAGCCAAAGACCTGCAATGCTCCCGACAAAAGCAAGTGAGATGGGGACGGCGAAGGAGCGGAAAATCATAGACAACATACTCTGCACAGCGCTGACGGCAGCGAGGCAGATAGCGGCACTTAGCATCCGAATCCAGAACAGTTCGGGCACCTCTCCGGGAAGTCTCAGTATAATTTGCCGGTAAAAAGATAGATGAAAGCAATCCACAAAATGCAGACGGAGGAGAGAAGAACTGACGTCATCCACTTATCCTTAACCAGTTTTTCGGGTGAGGTGACGGTCAGAATCAGGTTCCAGTTGCTGTCCTGATGCTCCATCCGCCACAGGAGGCTACAAAGAATCCCAACCAGAGGCGAGAGGAAAAATATTCCCAGAAACAGGGACTGCTGCGTCCAGAGATCATCCCAGTTGTTCTGTAAAATCCCCTGATTCTGCGTGAAATTGAAGGTCCCGATGACTGCGGAAATCAGCGGAATCAGAAGAAACGGAATCCAAATGGGATTGCGCTTCAGTTTAATCAGTTCCACCGGAAGTCCGCTGTGAACGGACTTGGATGCCTTGTGCCTGTATGCGCCTATGCTGAGCGCCTCGTGTTCTGTTTTGGTAAAAAGATACAGACCCAGCAGGAAAATGCCGAAAAGGTAAGCGAGCGCAGTCAGAATCTCAAGCGGCGTGATCTGGCGGAGAAAAAGTGTCATGGTTCTTGTTGCCCTCTGATAATCCATACCGATGGGACTCAGGGAGAGAAGGACGGACCATGGAGTCCAAGCCGTTGTGCTCACAAAGGCGAAGAACAGACCGGTCAGAGTGCCGCCAAAGCCGATCGAAAGCGCTGCGAACTGACTGGGAAAGAGGAGTGACAAAAGGCACTGTAGCTGATAGACAATCATTCCGCTGACCAGCTCTGCCAGGAAGGTGCTTCCGATCAGAGAGTACGGAATATTGCCCTCATATCCAAGCCTGACACCCATCAGAATCACCATTCCCATCTGCAAGAGGCAGAATAAGGTCAAGTGTATGAACCCATAGAGAAGTTTGCCGAGATAGATAGATGCTCTGCTTCCAGCGTCGGCAGGAGATTCCACATGTTCCCCTTATGTTCCATGTCCACCGACTGACTGGCAAGGACAGCCATCAGGACAGACAAAATCAAGGTATCAATCAGCGGAATGGCATAGAACACATTGTACCATGCCTGCCGATCGGGAGAATTTCCGCGAAACAGAAAGAAGTAATTCAACAGGACAGCTATCGCAAGCAGTAAAAAAGAGTGTTTATGTCGGGATTTTTTGAACTCAACGGAGACCAGCTTTGGAATTGTGGAAATCGGATTCATAAGGACTCCTTCCCGCCGGTCATTTCAAGGAATACATCCTCCAGCTTGTCTCCGTGGGTTTCCAGATCGGCAAGCGTCCCTTGGTAGAGCATACGACCGCGGTGGATGATGCCGACCTGATCGGCCATCTGTTCAATCTCGCTGAGGAGATGACTGGAGATGATAACGGTCATGTTTCTTTCTTTCGGGAGAGAACAGATTAACTGACGCATTTCCTGGATCCCGGCAGGTCGAGACCGTTGGTCGGTTCATCCAGAATCAGTAGCTTCGGATTCCCCAAGATTGCCATAGCGATACCGAGCCGCTGCTTCATGCCGAGAGAATAGTTGCTGAGCTTCTTATCGCGTTGGTCATAGAGGCGTACGGTCTTCAGCGCAGAGCTGATTTCCGCTTCATTGACCCCTTTCAGCTTCTGTATGATCTGCATGTTCTCGAGACCGGTCAGGTGCCCGTAGCCGCCCGGGTTTTCAATCAGACTCCCCGTTTGCCGAAGAATCGACAGCTGGTTGGCGGAATTCATAACTGTTCCAAAGAGTTTGATGCTGCCCTGACTCGGATGAATCAGCCCGAGAATCATCTTGAGCGTGGTGCTCTTGCCCGCTCCGTTCGGCCCGAGAAAGCCGTAGACACAGTTCTCGGGAACAGCCATGGAAAGATCGTTTACGCGGTAGATGTTACCGCTCTGTTTACTCAGGTGATTCGTCTCCAAAATGTAGTTCATCGTATTCCGTCCTCCTTGCTTGTTTTACAATGACAGGATATCCGATGAAGACTATGCGAACCTTGTGCTTACCTTATGCTTACATTAAGAAAGCGCAAAAGCCTTGGGAGAAATGTCGGGATACCGTATAGTAAAAGCACCGCATATCTGGGATGTTTCAAGCAACGAAAAAAGATTCGGGAGGATTCGCAGATGGATAGGAGCGAATGCAGAATATTAACGATAGATGATGAAAAGGAGCTGACAGACATTGTAGTGGCGCTGCTCCAAAGAGAACAGTATTCGCAGGTCGATGTTGCCGGAAGTTGCAGCGAGGCGAAAGAAAAGCTTCGAAAACAGCACTACGATCTGATCCTGCTGGATGTCATGCTGCCGGACGGGAATGGATTTGATTTCTATGCAGAGATGAAAGAGACGGGGGATCTGTACGATGTGCCGGTGATCTTTTTGTCTGCGCGGGATGAGGACACAGCGCGTTTAAAGGGGCTTGGACTTGGGGCGGATGACTATATTACCAAGCCGTTTCTTCCGAAGGAACTGCTGCTCAGAATCGGCGCGGTACTGAGACGAAGCTATCATTTTGAGGAGATGGGACAGTCTGCTCGTCTGGGGCAAACGCTTGTCTCAATGGATGCCGGAACCGTTACACGGAATGGGAAGGATACCGCGCTGACGGCAAAGGAGTTGGCGCTCTTTCAGATTCTCTTTCGAAACCGGGGGAAAATCGTCACAACCGACGCTCTGTGTGACGCCCTCTGGCCGGACGGCAGTTTTGGTTTGGAAAGTTCGCTGATTGTCCACATGCGCCATTTGAGGGAGAAGGTAGAGGCAGAGCCGTCAAAACCCAAATATCTCATCACGGTACGGGGGCTTGGCTATAAGTTGGAGAAGGAAGCATGAAGCGAAGGTTGGGAAATAGGCTGCAACTACTTACGGGCATTGTGCTGATGATGGCGTTTCTGTTCTTTACGGATCTACTGATTGTTGGGATTGCGGCGATTCGATATCATTCGGTCGACTATCAGTATCCGCAGGAGATACTGACACATCTGTCGGTAAACAACGGAAGGTATGCGTTGGATGAGCAAGGAGCGAAAAGTCTTTTGAAGCACGGGCAGTTTGCCATGATATTAGGTAAAGACGGAAACATTCTGTGGAGTGTAGCGCTCCCTGAAGAGCTCAGAAAAAAACCTATACCTTACAGGACGTTGCCAAGTTTGCCAGATATTATCTTGAGGATTATCCGGTACACAGCTATGTTTTCGAGCAGGGCTTGCTCGTGATCGGAGGAGAAAAAGATCAGGTATGGAAATATACCCTTGAGTTTGATGTGAACCTGTTAAACTACCTTGCGAAGATAGTTCCGTTGCTGCTTTTGTCCAATATCGTTGTGCTGGTGGCAGTTCCGACCCGGATACAGAAGCGACGCGCAAAGCAAAGGGAAGAGGAGCGTACAGAGTGGATTGCAGGCGTATCACATGATATTCGCACACCGCTTGCCATTGTAATGGGAAACGCGGAAATGATAGCCGCTTCGACCCGGGAGGAAGAAGTCAGGCAAAGAGCAAAATCCGTTGAGACACAAGGAATCCGGCTCCGCCGACTCGTGGATAATTTGAATCTTTCCGGCAAGCTGGAGTTTGGGGCGGGAAAATTTGAAAAAAAGAAAGTGAGAATAGGCCGCTTTCTCCGAAAGACGCTCACAGAAATCATGAATCAGACGGAGGATGATAGATACAGGTTCACACTCGAAATCGAGGACAGCCTTCAGGATTCGGAACTTTGCTTCAATGAAGATTTAGTAGAGAGAGCGGTCATGAATTTGCTTCATAATGCAATTCGACATAATGCGGACGGATGCAAGATTGAAATGCGGCTGTATCAGGATCGGAAAAACCATGTCTTTCTGAAACTTAGTGATACCGGACAAGGTGTATCAAAAGAACTTCTGCGCAGACTGAACAGCAGAGGCTATGAGTGGGAGTTCGGCACCGGGCAGCATGGCCTTGGACTAAAGATTGTCAACAGGTGGCGGATTGGCACCGCTGGAAAATATCCTTTTCCGAGAGAGAACAGGGCGGTCTGGTTTGTAGCATCCGGCTGAAATAGAGGAGTTGTTTGTTAATTGATTACAACTTGACATTTCCAAAGAGCACAATGCACCTAGCACACGAAAAGCACTTGAAATATACACTGATTGGTGATATATCCCTACTAGGAGGTAGAAGAAATGTCTAATACAATAGAAATGACCAACTTCACATTCAAGATGGATAAAACAACGAGGGAGCAGTACAGCTCGCTCTGTAATGAATTGGGACTGACAATGTCCGCTGCTACACTCGCGCTGGTCAAGCAGGCTGTTCGCAATCAGGGCATGAGCTTTTCCCTTCGCGATGAAAATGGATTCACTCCGGAGGAAGCTGCTGAACTCTTGAGAAGAATCCGTGAGGTTCAGAATAACGAGGCGGTTCACCATGATCTGATGGAGGTCTGATATGCGAGATCTGTACTGGCAGTCAGATGCATGGCTGGAGTACGTCAATCTTCAGAAGGACAAGACTCTTTGCAAAAAGATCAATAACCTGATCAAAGATATTTTGCGGAATGGTTATCAGGCTGATTATGGAAAAGTTGAGCTGCTTAAGGGAAATATGTCTGGATATGCGAGTGTTCGCGTCGATAAGAAGAACCGCTTAATTTTTACAGCGGATGCCGGGCGAATTACGGTGATTCAGTGCGGAGACCATTACGGAGATCATTGATAGGACGTGGAGCTTTTGTGGAATATTCCTTGCTGATAAATTGATAACCTCAGTGGTCAAGTCCAGATTTTTGTGTAAATCACCTTCAGATATAAGTTGCATCAGGCAGCCGGTATAGTCGCCTGTTCCTTTAGGGTGGAGAAACCGATAACCTCGCGGTGTCCCTGCTCGTTTGTTCCGTAAGCAATTATCCGTGCTTTTTGCGATGACGCGATTATTCTCGCGAACTTTGAAATATGTTGCGTCAACGGTCAAAAATTGGATAACATCTCTCCGACGGACGATTTCTAAAAGGTTCAACTTCTTTGTATAGATTTTTACAGATATCAGGGACATAAGATTTAGACACACTCGTTCCGCTGAGGCTCTCGATGACTCTGCTTACTTTGTGGGTAGACACTCCATTTACCACCATCTCTGCCATCGCAGCCACCAAAGCTGCTTCTCTTCTAGAATAGTTATCAAAAATTAGAGTCTTGAACGGAACATTACGGTGTCTCGGAATCGTAAGTGCAATTCTTCCTATTCGTTTCTTACGTTCTCTGGCACGCAGTCCGTTGCGACTGTCTAGACGGCTGTCAGAGCGCTCATAAAGGGGCCGCCTGTAGTTGTTCTTGAGATTCTACTTTTAAGATGTCATTGAGGGCTTTTTGAAGTAGCTTTCGGAATGCTTCCTCGCGATCCACCAAAAGTAACTGTAGAATTTCATCTTGATTCAATGTAATATTGAGTTGAGCCATTGGTTCATCCTCTCTCGGTACTATGTTGATTGTGGTGATTTACATTATACCTGAAGGACGAGCCACTGGCTCTTTTCGGTTTTGAATTTACACCATTATATGAGCATTACCAAGACCAAAGAAAAACGGAACCTATCTGAATATCTGCATCGAGGCATCGATCTATGAAAGGCTTGAGGCAGTGTGTGATGAGGCGGCCAGACTAAAACGATTGCTGTCGAGAGAGCGATCACAGCTTATCTTGACAGTTATGAGGAAAAGCAAAGAAAATTGAAAGAAATCGAGAAAAACGATTGTGACGTGGGGCGTTCGCGTCGGACGCGGGTCGGTGTATTATGAGAAGATCACCCAGGAACATAGGATTTATATTCCTTGGAAAGGCTTTTGCATGAATCTATCTGAATACAAGATACATTCGGAATATAAAGACCTTGTTCAGAGGGAAAAGAGATGTGAGAATAGAACATCCATATCGACTTGGGGAGATTAGTTGTTTGCTTTTGTATGGGAAATCTTGATTGGTGGTATGGTCTTAATATCATTGAAAGTAAGTCACACTTATTGCCTTGCAAGAGCGACCAATGATTATACTTTTGAAATCAGCGGCCCGGAAAAGCGCTATCATGGCAGGAACATAGAGATAATAAAGGAAGCACCCCAAAGAAGGCCTGGCTGCAAGTTTTACGATATTCACTTGGTGCGTACAGGATAATCTTTAGGGTCAAGCAAGAAGATAGAGCGTTGAAAGCAATCGAAGATTATAAGGAGCAGAAATAACATGGCCGACAAGAAAAACTATCAATTCTCACTTATGGACTATTTCCCAGATGTGAGCAAAGAATTGGAAGATGAAACAATAGAAGTAACTGCAACTGAGGAACAGCCAGTGTTTAACTTTTCAAAGTTGTTCATCGAGGATTACTGCATTGAGAAAAAGAGTGCAGGAAATTCATTAGCCATTCTTGGAGATAGCATTCAGGTCCTTAGGGGAATGAAAGAAAGTTCAGTTAACCTGATTTTTGCAGATGCACCTTATAATATCGGGAAGGATTTGGAAACAATTCAGATAAATGGGACTCGGTCAGATCATATGTTGATTGGTGTCAAGAGTGGATTGATGAGTGTATGCGAGTTCTTGCCGATGATGGTACTATGTACTTTATGACAGCAACCCAGCATATGCCGTACTTAGATGTCTATGTTTCAGAGAATTACAATGTGCTTTGCAGGATAGTATGGGTATATGATAGCTCTGGAGTTCAATCGAAGAAGATGTTTGGGTCGCTGTACGAGCCTATATTGATGATAAATAAAGGGGGAAAGGCGAAGTATACATTCAATCATGAAGATATCCTTGTTGAGGCAAAGACAGGATCTCAGAGGAAACTGATAGATTATAGAAAGAATCCGCCACAGCCTTATAGTACAGAGAAAGTCCCCGGGAATGTTTGGGAGTTTAGCAGAGTTCGTTTTAAAATGGATGAATATGAGAATCATCCAACGCAAAAACCAGAAGCACTGCTTGAAAGAATTATAAAAGCCTCTTCCAATCGGGGCGATGTGGTACTCGATCCGTTCTCGGGGGCCTTTACCACCTCGGCGGTTGCGGTACGTTTAGGACGAGTTGGGATCGGCATAGATCTTAACGAAGAATACTACGAGATGGGCCTTAGAAGAACAGGAATAGCGGAAGAAAGAAATGGTAAGTCGCTTGCGAAAAATAAGGTCAGAAAAACTAACGCAAAATCAAAATATGTGAGGAAATAGTCTATGCAGATCACAGAAGAGTTCATTAAAGAAATTTTGAAAGAGGATTATCCACAGGAGTATCAGAAGGTATATAACAACAGCCTTCTTCTGCAATATCTGGACAAGAAGATGAAGGCTGTTCATGGAAATAGTAAGACGAGAAGAAGCTTGGCAAATATATATGCTATCTATTCGATCTTATATTTCTACCAGTCAGATTTTTATAATCAGCCCGAGCGATATAAACAGTTCGGCGGTTATGACTACATGCTCTTGTTTAACTACTACCGAGGATTATATGGCGGAAGCAAGCTGCAAACCACGCGCTAAACTCAAGGGTTAATGGAGAATTCAAGAATAAGTTTCCAGATATTCCCAACGATTTAATCATCATTGACAACGGAAAGTATTTGCTTCATATCGATTATCTCTATGTCGATGATTACGATATAAGCAAAACATGCTGTAAGGTAGTTGAGAAATACGTTGAGCTGCTCATGGCCAAAGACCATGCACTAATTAGCATCCTTCAACATCTTGAGGATTTGACGGACTATCAAGAAAAGAAAAAAAAGTTAAACGAACTGCTGACCGAAGATGCAGAGGCACGAATTTTCGAGATAATAAGCTACGCGATTCTAAAGAACCATTACAAAAACATCAAAGTGTTCTTTGGATATTCGATGGATAGCATTGAGGAAAAAGAATTACAGCTGTTCAAAACAGGAAGGACGAATGCAAACGATGGTGGAATCGATTTTGTCATGCGTCCAGTAGGCAGGTTCTTCCAAGTAACAGAAGTCAACAGCTATGATAAGTATTTACTCGATATCGATAAGGTAATGCATTTCCCGATAACATTCGTTATCAAAACGAAAAGTTCAAAGTTGCAAGTCCTTCATGAGCTTAATAATCATATCGCTTTAAAATCAAGTGGAATGAGGGTCATAGAAGAACGTTATCACAAAGCCATTGAAGAGATCATCACAATCAACGAATTACAGGGATGGACTTTTGATTTAGGAGATGATGACATCGATGGAATCTTAAGAGATATTGACATTTACTATAAACTTGAAATGAATATGGATGCTGAAGAAGGAGAATAATTGGTATTTGCCCCAATTATAAAGTGCAGTCCAAAGGTCATCAACTGTAATAACTTGAGGGTGTAGTGGTACAGTGAATTTATAACACCTCTGCCTAATAGATTATAATGCCAGCAGAGGAAAAAACATCAAGTTGTTCGTGCGCTCATTCAGGATGGACGCACGATTGCCAGCCTTGCGGCTGAGTACGGCATATCCAGAGCCGCTGTTTCCAGCTGGGTATGCTCGTATCGTGAAGAATGCCATAATGATGAAGAGAAGTCTCAGCCGGAGATGATGGAAGAACTTTGTCGTCTCCGGCGTGAGAAAGCCGAATTGGAAAACATGATTAAAATCCCTTAGCTGCGGTAATCCTGCTAAGGGATTTCCGTTGTCTGTGGGAGCTAATTAAAAACACAAGGAGACTTTCATAAATACCTGAGGAGAAGGAAGTTCATATGACGGTAGAACAACAAAAGGAAAGCTGGAAAAGAGAGGAGGAAATCGCCCGTATTCACGGATGGGATTTTTCTCATATTCATGGCAGGTATACGGAAGAAGATGATTTACCGTGGGATTTTGGAAAGATTATTCAAAAATATCGGAACGACAGCATGAAACTGTTGGATATGGAAACCGGTGGCGGAGAGTTTTTGCTTACGTTCCGACACCCCTATGAAAATACAGTGGCAATCGAAGGCTATCCGCCGAATGTGGAACTGTGCAAAAAGGTTTTGCTCCCGTTGGGAATTGCGTTCAAAGCGGCGGGAGGAGGAGATAAGCTTCCGTTTTCCGATCAAAGCTTTGATATTGTCACCAACCGGCATGGAGACTATGACGTTGCAGAACTGCAGCGCGTATTAAAATCAGAAGGATTGTTCCTAACACAGCAGGTAGGTGCCGAAAATGATCGCGAGTTGGTTGAGCTTCTGCTTCCTCAGCTCACAGAAGTACCATTTCCAAAGCAATATCTGGATGTTAAAAAAGCGGAACTTCTCGAACATGGTTTTGAGATACTGGAAAGCGGAGAAGTCCGACGGCCGATCCGTTTCTTTGATGTCGGAGCGCTTGTTTGGTTTGCAAGAATTATTGAATGGGAATTTCCGGGCTTTTCCGTTGAGAGCTGCTTTGAACATCTGCTTGAAGCGCAGAAAAGTATTGAAAGAGATGGAGTGCTGGAGGGGAGTATTCATAGATTCTACATTGTAGCAAAGAAGAAGTAGAGAATAACGGATTCAAGGAGAAATCCGATGATGAAACCAAAACGCCTTTGTCCGGGAGACACCGTTGCTATCGTGAGCCTTCCTTCGGGAATGCGGGAAGAAGCTTGGGCGATTCACAAACTACACATAGCACAGGAACGTTTGGAACATGATCATGGTCTTAAGGTTCCGGTAATGCCAAACGCGCTCAAAGGTCGGTCAAGTCCATATTTTTGTGTAAATTACCTTCAGGTATAAGTTGCAAAGAGATTCCTCGTTCGGAAAGGTTCCTATCACCTTTGAACGGCGTTTCAGCTCTTTATTGTCTTTCCGAGCGGGAACCTGGCAGATAAGGTGTAGTGAGGGTGTGAATTCGTAACACGATGTGCTTTTTGCGAATCATATGGGAAGCGTCATTGAATGTTGCGCCGGTATGTTTGCAGGAAAATGTCATAAGCGCGGATTCTGTCGTTCTCGCGGAGGATCTTGTATCAGTAGCCCTTTGGCTGTAGCAATACAGCAGAGGGCTTTTATCGAGAATATTTGTAAGTGAACTATTTCTCACATACATGGTTGACCTATGTAGATTGAAGTGATATATTTATAACATAGGTTACAAATATATCACTTTTAGAAGGGAAAGTCATATGAAGAGAGTCTCGTTAGCGGAGCAGTTATTCATTACCCCCGCCTTTATACTGGTTTTGTGCTGGCAGTATTGGCTGTGGTCGCGAACAGATTGGAAACCGGAATATGCCCACACAAAGTGGCAGCTCATTCCGCTGTTTCTTCTGGTGATCCTTGTTTGGCGCGGTCGGAGCTATCAAAAAGAGCAAGTCGATGAACTTGCAAGCGCAAATATGAAGCGCTGTGATGCCATCTGTTACAAAGTGGCGTTTTGCCTGCTGCTTGTGCTTGCCTTTGCCGGGGGCATACTCTCCCATGTAGAGCTGCTAAATGCGGTGAGTATGGGCTGGATGATACTGGGAGTGTTGTTTGCCATGAGCATTTTAAGAGCTGCCTTATTCGTGCTTTTCGATAAGAAGGGAATATAATCATGGCGCTAAAAACCAAGATAAAGCAATATCGCGAGGAGGCAGGATATAAGCAAAGCGAGTTGGCGGAGATGGTCGGAGCCAGAAGAGAAACGATAGTCCATCTCGAGAACGGCAAATACAATCCCTCGCTTAAGCTTGCCATGGATATCGCAAAGGTATTCCATAAAAGCGTAGAGGAACTGTTTGAATTTGAAGAAGAGTGATGAGCGGAATGATTGACCTTCGCTTAGAGCGCTTGAAACGGAAGAAAGAGGCTGTAAGATGAGGCTTGTTGTGCGGCGGCCGAGAGATAAGGGAAACATTGACATGACGGAAAAAGAAAAAATGTTGCAACAGAAATTATATGATGCGAATTACGATAAGGAACTGGGAAAAGACAGAGTTCGCTGCAAAAAGCTTTGCCAAGAATACAACAATCTCCCGATAGAGGATCTCGATAGGAGGCATGCGTTCCTAAAGACAATACTCGGCGAGAGTGGAGAGAATGTTCATATTGAACCGGATTTCTGGTGCGATTACGGCTATCGAATGAAAGTGGGCGATAACTTCTATGCAAATCACGGATTGGTCGTTCTGGACGGAGGCGGCGTGCGCTTTGGATGCAATGTTTTCATTGCGCCCTCATGTGGTTTCCATACCGCCGGTCATCCGATTGATTTTGAGCGTCGCAATCAGGGTCTGGAATATGCTTATCCGATTGTGGTCGGTGATAATGTCTGGATCGGCGCAGGCGTGCAGGTAATGCCGGGCGTTACGATCGGGAGCAACGTGGTAATCGGAGGCGGCAGTGTGGTCGTGAAAGATATTCCGTCCGACAGTGTGGCGGTCGGAAACCCTTGTAAGGTCATTCGCCGTATTACCGAAGAGGATGCAACGAAAAATTGGGACAGATGAGTTTGTGGCTGTAAATGAGAAAGTTCTATGACAGTGCTTCTCGGTTCTCAATGAGGAAATAGAAATAAGACATGGAGGTAAGGCCAATGAATGTAACATTCAGAAATGCGGGATTTGATTATTCCGTTGAGAGTATTCTGTTATTTCAAACCGAAGAAACAGCTTCCTACTGGTCTGATTCCCTGCGTTACTTTTACCCGGAAATCAACCAGAACATACAAACATGGAAAGAAAGAGAAAAAGAAGACTATCTTCGAACCAGCTTGCGAAAAATATGGGATACAGTCCTGCCGGAGATTGAAGCAAAAGAATGCCGGTATCATGAGCATTTTCAGAAATATCGGAATCAAATTGAGGATGCACTTTCAGATGCCTTTGAACTGGATAGCAGAACAATGTTCAACGAGCTGCTTGCCAATATTACGTTAAATCCGATTTGCCCGCGGTTCCTTCGAGAGGAAAAGTTCGACCTGTTTTACATGAATAGTGAACGCGGAGCGCTCGGAATAACACTCCACGAAGTGATTCATTATTTTTGGTTTTTTGTGTGGAATCGGCATTTTCAGGACAGTTATGATGAGTATGAAACGCCATCCTTGCAGTGGATTTTGAGCGAGATGGTTGTAGAGAGCATTATGAGCGACAAGCGTCTGAGCACAATTAACCCATATTATCCGAGAGAAGAGGGCGCTTGTGTCTATAGTTATTTCTTAGACATGAAAATCGAAGGTAAGTTGATTTTGGATACACTCATGGATTTACATGAAAATCACTCTATTACCGCCTATATGGAAGCGGCTTATGATTACTGCAAGCGTCATGAAGCGGAAATTCGGCAACATATTCGACAGAGTGAGAACAGCACAGCTGATTCCAGTACGTCGCAATGAATCCGAAAGATACTTCTTCGCAAGCTTGATTACGAGAAGATACCGGAAGCCGATATCAATGTTATAATTACGATTCGTGAAGGCATCAGTCCGAGTTTAGGTCGGAAGGGAAGAAGTTGCCCCCTGTATGGATTGAGTTGCCTATGGCGAGACTGTTTGGGAAAACGGAGGTACTGCTGTTTTGAAAACACTGGTTGTGTATTATTCCTATTCCGGCATCACAAGAAAATTGGCGGAAGATATTGCCTTACTGACAGACGGAGAATTGCGAGAGCTGAAGCCTCAAAAGCCGTATTCGTATTCTTACAATACAGCTGTGAAAGAAGTCAGAGGAGAGATTGAGAGAGGATATTGTCCGCCGCTTGCAGAGGGGGCAGAGCCTGTTGGGGATGCAGAGTTGATTTTCATAGGTTCGCCGAACTGGCTGCATACCTTTGCACCGCCGGTGTTGTCTTTTCTTCGGGAAGTTAATCTGAGCGGAAAGACCGTGATTCCCTTTTGCACCCACGGAGGCGGCGGTTTCGGGGATATGCCGGAGCGCTATCGAAAAGAGTGTAAGGGTGCTGTGCTAAGGGACGGCATTGCCTTGAAGGGGGATTACAGCTTTGATGTGTTGGAAGCCTGGATTCGCAGCTTATAAGCGCTATCATTCTTTTGACGAAATAGCTGATGAAGGTACCTCAGAGAATTGAATGTATTTCATGGACGACGCCGCAGCAAATGTATTTTCACATTTGCTGCGATTTTTGTTGCTCTTTGAAGAATTGCGGTAAGCATAGCATCCGGAAATACAATGGGGTACAATAGGGCTTGATGAAAACAAATCGACAAACCTTGTTATGGGAGGCCTATGATTCAGTATATCTGTAAACAGTGCGGCGCGCAGCTGGAGCTCGGCAGTGCCGGCGGCTTTCGTTGTTCGTATTGCGGGGCAAGAGCCTTTCTGTCGGATGCCGAATTAAAAGGGAATACGGAATTCCGGAAGAAGCTGCTGTCCTACTATAAGGCCAAGGCGGATGCGAAGGAGCAAGACTACAGCGGAGACACACTTTGGGAAGAGAACGGCAGTGCAAGTTATCGCATGCAGAACGGGAAAACGCTGATGCTTTCCTATATGGACCACTATTCCTATCCCGAGCTTGTGTGCTACCTCTGCCGGGAAACGGTGGTTTATGTATTCGATCGTGAGGAAGGGGCAAATGCCTTTTTGCGGGGGCTATCCCAGCTCGCCTTTCCCGCGGCGGATGTGAAACTGGTCCGTTGTTTTCCGCAGTTGAAGAGCAAACTCTATCTGGACGAGGGGAAGCTTGGCCTTGTCTATACGCGGAAGCCGTATTTCTACCCGGCGGAGGTATTTGCGCCGTTTGCATCGGAACATTTGGCCTGGGTTATCTCCCGCATGGAAAATATCTGCTGCGCCCTCGAGTATTCGGAACTGGAGCACGGGAACATCACGGCAGCGAGTCTTTTTATCAACCCGATCACGCATGAGGGCATGCTCTTTGGCGATTGGCGCGATGTAAAGAAGAAAGAGAGCAAGCGGGATTTGCGGGATCTCCGGGAGGCAGCGAAGTCGGTTGCGGAAGATGTGCATCATCCGCGAGAGCTGGAGGTTTTTCTTACGTCGGAACCCGCAGCGGATGCCTACGCGGACTTTGCGGCATGGGACCGGGTGATTGAAGACGGCTATGGCGGCCATCGTTTTACAAAAATGGATTGAGGTAGGAGGAAATTATGGGTTACGGAAGTTATTCGGCGGCGGATTGGCAGAAACTCAAAAACAGCAGAAAGCTCTCTAACGGGCAGAGCGTGGGAGAGGTCTTCAAGAGTACAGAATGCAACCCGAAGATGGATCCTAAGTTTATCGGCACCCGAGAGTGTTTTGACTCGGAGGAACACCCGAATACCACGCCGATTGTGGTCGGTCTGGATGTGACGGCTTCGATGGGCTATCTCGCGGTGGAACTTGCGACCGGTGCACTGAATGAGTTGATTACCAAGCTCTACTCCACCGGCGCGGTTGAAGATCCGGCGCTCATGTGCGCGGCCTACGGTGATTTTCAGGACAAGTCTCCGCTGCAGGTTACGCAGTTTGAATCGGACATTCGAATTGCGGAGCAGCTCTTGGAACTCTATTTTGAAAACGGCGGAAGCGGAGAGGTGGTTCCCACCTGCCTCTGGGCGTTTTTGGCGAGACACACCAACATTGATGCGATTCGGAAGAGAAAGCAGAAGGGCTTTTTGTTTACCATAGGGGATAATGCGGAGATTCGAAGCGGGTCCGTGGGAGCTACGGTAGCGCGCGTTATCGGGGATGCGCTTCCGGGGGAAGTCACGAGGGAGGGTCTTTTACGGGAAGTTGAGGAGTCCTTCCATGTGTTCCATATTATGATAGGGCACGAAAACAAGGAGAATGCGGAGCTACTGCCGGGGCACTGCATGGTGCTGGATCGCGAGAGCACTGCTTGCCTGCCGGAAATCATCATCAGCACCATTCAGCTCCAAAAGGGCGAGGCGCGGGAGGATGTTCTATCGCGCTGGGATGAGCTGAACCGACCGGTTATCAGTGCGGCGCTTGCGCAGCTCTCGCTGCAGGCGGACGCCGACATTCAGTTATGAGAAGCATTGCGGTCATCGGGAAAAATTTCGGAGATGAGGGAAAGGGGCTTGCGACAGCAAGCCTCTCTCGCGTTCTCGGGAAGCCGCTGATTATTAAACACAACGGCGGCGCGCAGGCCGGGCACACAGTGGAAGATGCGGAGGCTGCTTGGCGCTTTGTACACCACCAGATCGGCGCCGGGGCAGAGTACGGAGCGCCGACATTGTTTGCGGAACACTTTATGCCGGATCTCTACCAACTCGGGAAGGAAGTCGCGGACTTTACGCGGATTTTCGGCTTTTTGCCCTTGCTTTATTCCGAGAAAACAGCGCGCGTCACAACCATAGACGATGTGCTTCTTAACATGGGCGCGGAAGCCGCCCGCGGCGATGCGCGTCACGGATCCTGCGGCATGGGCATCGATGAATGCGTGCAGCGAAACCGCGCCGGGTACGGGCTCAGCGTAGAGGAAGTCGTCGCATGGAATGCGGCAGAGCTCTTACAGCGATTGCGGGAGCTGCGGACACGCTACACAAAGAAAGAGCGGCGGTGCTCGGCATAGACCGCGGGAACCCGTACTTTGAACTGTTGGAAAATGACACGGTGCTTCAAAATTACGTCGCGGAAGTGAAGGCGAACGTAGGTCTTCTGACTTTGGTGGATGCAAACCGGGATTGGCTTTCGCAATTTGAGCATCTCATTTTTGAGAGCGGACAGGGACTTCTCTTAGACGAGGACTATGAAGCCTACGCGCCGCATTTGACCTCCTCAAAAACAGGGATGCACAACCCGGCGCGTTTCCTTGAAAAACGGGGGCTCACCCTGGATGAGGCTATTTACGTGACGCGGAGCTATGTGACGCGCCACGGAGAGGGACCGCTGCCCTGTGAGACAGCGCGCGCCAAGCTCCCCGGTGTCGGAGAGGATCTCACCAATCAGCCGAACGAATGGCAGGGAACACTCCGCTATGCGCGGCATGAAAGTATGGAGAGCTTCTTTGCTCCGCTAAAACGCGATAAAGACTCTGTTCAACTGTTTTCGAGCGCCCGCGATACCAAGCTCTCGATTCTGATTACGCACTTAAACGAAACGGGAAATTGGCTGTATTTTGAAGAAGAAGATGTTTCGTTTGAGCGGGTGGAAAGGGAAGGAGAGAGAAGGGGGATACGGTGCATAGAGAGATTGAAAACGGAACTGTAGTGTAGATATGTGGAATAGGTTCTTAAAGCGAGCAAATGAAAAAATAATAGAGGGCTTACAAGAAACAATAGAGAAGATATGAGCTATTTACTTCCCGCAAAAAATATTACTTTGGAAGGGGAGATTCTGGGGTGTGGCATTCAGAAACGGTGCTCGAACAGTGCTGTTATTTTTTAGAGAAAGCTAATATAATTGTAAGAGAGCTCCTAATTATCACAGAATAGATGTATCGGAAATCGAGATGATGAAGAACAAGGAGTAAGAACCATGACGGATTCAGAGCAGAGAGGCGGCCAGACAGTTCGCAAATCGTTGGAACGGCAGGGGAAATGAGGATGAGGATGGCAGAACCTATTGGTTAGAGCTTTTGACCGAAGTTCTGGGTTTGGAGCATGCAACAGCACAGGTGAATTTCGAGAAAAAAGTTGTTGTGAATGGAAATATCAAACGCATAGATGCGTATCTGCCGGATACCCACGTTTTGATAGAGCAGAAGAGTCGTGGAAAGCGTCTGGATCAGAAGATTCATAACTCCGGAGACATCGAACTGACTCCTTATGAACAGGCAAAGCGCTACAATGATAAATTGCCCTATAATGAAAAAGCGCGCTGGATTATCACATCCAACTTTGAGGAGATTTGGATTTATGACATGAATCTCCGGATACCGGAACCGGTGAAAATATTACTGATGGAGTTCCCAAGCAAATACCCGTTGCTTAGCTTTTTGGCTAGACAGGATATTAAGAAACTTTCGCGTGAGATGGAAGTTTCAATTCAGGCGGGAGATATAGTCGGTCTTCTCTATGATGCCTTTTTGAAGCAGTACAAAAATCCTGAACGGGAGGAAACGCTAAAAAGTCTCAACGTGCTATGCGTTCGTATAGTGTTTTGTCTCTATGTGGAGGACGCTGGGATTTTCGGCCGACGGGCGATGTTCCATGACTATATGGCAGCATTTGAAACGCCGCATATGCGTTCAGCGTTAAAAGATTTGTTTCGGGTTTTGGATGAGACACCTGAGAAGAGAGACCCCTACTTGATTCCTTCTCTTGCAGAATTTCCGTATGTTAACGGTGGTCTCTTTGCGGATGAGACGATTGAGATTCCCATGCTCACAGATGAAATCAGAGAACTTCTTCTTGTGAAGGCAAGCGAGAACTTCAATTGGTCTGAAATCAGCCCGACTATTTTCGGAGCAATTTTTGAGTCGACTTTAAATCCGGAGACTCGACGTTCCGGAGGGATGCATTATACCTCGATTGAGAATATCCATAAGGTGATAGATCCGCTGTTTTTAGATGATTTCAGAAAAGAGCTGGAAGAGATTAAGGCCATTTCAGTCGTAAAGACAAGAAACCAAAAGCTTGCGGATTTTCAGTCTAAGCTTGCGGCACTGGAATTTCTGGATCCGGCATCCGGGAGCGGTAATTTCTTGACTGAGACTTATGTATCAATCCGAAGGTTGGAAAATGAAGCTATCAGTGCGCGCTTCGGCGGACAGATGACAATAGGAGATGTATCGAATCCGATTCAAGTCTCTATTCGTCAGTTCCACGGAATTGAAATCAATGACTTTGCTGTTACTGTCGCAAAAACAGCGCTTTGGATTGCCGAAAGTCAAATGATGCAGGAAACTGAGAATATCCTGTATGGCAAGCACTTGGAGTTTCTGCCACTCAAAACCAATGCCAATATTGTTGAAGCAAATGCACTCCGAATCGACTGGAATGAGGTGATTCCTGCCGAGAAGCTCGATTATATTATGGGAAATCCTCCGTTTGTAGGGGCACGTCTAATGGATGCAAGCCAGAAAGAGGATGTAAACAATATTTTCGAGAACTGGAAAAATGCGGGGAATTTAGATTATGTCTGCTGCTGGTACAAGAAAGCAGCGGATTATATGACCGGAACAAAAGTCACAGCGGCACTTGTGTCTACTAATTCTGTCGCACAGGGGGAGAATGTGGGCAATCTTTGGAAGCCCTTGTTTGAAGAAGGAGTTCTAATCAGATTTGCTCATAGAACATTTCGGTGGGACAGTGAGGCGGCGATCAAAGCACATGTTCACTGCGTCATCATAGGTTTTACTAAAGTTGCGGTTGTGCGTGATAAGAAGATTTATGATGGTGACGAGATAACACAGGCAGATAATATAAACGGATATCTTTTAAATGCAGAGAACATTTGTGTGGAAAGTCGAAATCGACCCATTTGCGATGTACCCGAAATCGGAATCGGAAATAAGCCGATTGACGGTGGCTATTACCTCTTTGAGAAGGAGGAAATGGAGGCATTCCTAAAAATAGAACCTGCTGCCAAGGACTATTTTCGCCCTTGGTATGGATCCAGAGAATTTATCAATCAATCTCCCAGATACTGCTTGTGGCTTGGCGATTGTACTCCCGGTGAATTGCGTAAAATGCCGGAGTGCATGAAACGTGTGCAAGCTGTGCGCGAGTATCGTATGCAAAGTACGAGTGCAGGTACAAGGAAATTGGCAGAGCGTCCGACTCGTTTCCATGTTGAGAACATGCCTGAAACGACCTATATCATTATTCCTAAAGTATCATCCGAACGCAGACGTTATATACCGATGGGATTTATGACTCCGGATATCCTGTCGAGTGATCTGGTATTTATTGTTCCGAATGCAACGATATACCAGTTTGGAGTACTGCAATCCAATATACATATGGCTTGGATGCGTACCGTTGCTGGAAGATTAGAAATGCGCTATCGATATTCTGCTAAGATTGTATACAATAATTTTCCTTGGCCAAATCCCACGGGTGAGCAGTTGCAAAGAATTGAGACGACAGCGCAACAAATTTTAGATGCGAGATTACTTTATCCGGAGAGTAGCTTGGCTGATTTGTATGATCCGATTGCAATGCCGACAGAGCTAAGAAAAGCGCATATTGCGAATGATAAGGCGGTCATGGCAGTCTACGGATTTAGTACGAAGATGTCTGAAGAAGACTGTGTTGCGGAGCTGATGAGGTTGTATAAAAGTATGATGACAACAAGCTGAACCAATAGGGGTAGAGATGAGTAGCGGAAGTGGGCCTCTCGAAGGCGACGATTGCCGAGAAATACGAGCGCTTGGCGGAAGGTCTTATCAAGTCTGCCAATGAAGCGTCCGGAGAATTGGCGACCAAGGGCTTTTCGAAAGCCCCGAAGCTTGCGGCGCGCATTCTCGCGTTACAGGCGCATACGTCCTAAGTAGAGAGTTTCCCCGCTATCGGAGTTTGGAAAATTGGTGTAGAATAGCATCACGATGTTAAGGAGAGTCAATATGTGGTCAACGGAGAGTGTGTTTTATCAGATTTATCCCCTTGGTTTTTGCGGCGCCCCGAAGGAGAACGATGGCGTGCTTGTTCCCCGAATTCGGAAGGTCATTGAGTGGATTCCGCATTTAAAGCGCTTGCATGCGGATGCGGTATATTTTTCGCCGGTGTTTGAATCCGACCGCCACGGTTACGATACGCGGGACTATACGAAGATCGACTGCCGCCTTGGCAGCAATGCGGATTTTGCGGAAGTCTGTAAGGCACTCAAAGAGAACGGCATTCATGTGGTCTTAGACGGCGTCTTTAACCATGTGGGACGCGGCTTCTGGGCTTTTCAAGATGTGCTTCAAAAACGGGAGCAGTCTCAATATAAGGATTGGTTTTACATCCACTTTGACGGAAATTCCAATTATAACGACGGTTTCTGGTATGAAGGTTGGGAAGGACACTTTGAACTGGTCAAGTTAAATCTCGACAATACGCAGGTGACGGATTATCTCTTCTCCTGCATCAAAGCCTGGATTGAGGAATTTCAGATCGACGGCCTGCGTTTGGATGTGGCTTACTGTCTGAACCCGAACTTTATGCGGAAGCTCCGCGCGTTCTGCGATTCCGTGAAGCCGGACTTCTTCCTGCTTGGGGAGATTCTGTTCGGCGACTATAAGCGCATTGTGAATCCCGAGATGCTGCATAGCTGCACGAACTACGAGTGCTATAAGGGGCTGTACTCGAGCTTTAACGACCTGAACCTCTTTGAAATCAACTATGCGCTGAACCGTCAATTCGGCAAGGAGAATCATGCCATCTATAAGGGGGAGCATCTGCTTAGCTTTGCGGACAATCACGATGTGACTCGCGTCGCGAGCATCCTAAAGGAAAAACGGCATCTGCCGCTGCTTTACTGCCTGATTTTCGGCATGCCGGGCATTCCCTGCATTTATTACGGCAGCGAGTGGGGCATCTTGGGTGAAAAGGGCCATGGCAGCGACGATGCCCTACGCCCGGAACTTGCTTCGCCCGAATGGAATGAGCTCACGGATGCAATTGCCTCCTTTGCGGAGATTCATAAGAGCCATAAGGCGCTCACACACGGCGATTATAAGAGCATTGTGCTCACGAACCGTCAGCTGGTATTTGAGCGGGAGTTTGAGGGGGAGCGAATTTGGATCGGTTTAAATGCCGAGGACAAAGCGTATCACGCGCACTTTAACGGGGCGAATGCAGGCACGGCGACGGATCTTCTGCGCGGCGAGCAGATATCCTTAAGCGACGGATATCAAATGCCGCCCTTTGGCTACTTCATCTGGAAGCTCAACTAAGCTTTGAAAGAGAACTCGCATCAGAACCGAAAAAGAATTGAAAAAAATCAAAAAAAGAACCCGCAAGTCTGCTTTTTGAGACTTGCGGGTTCTCTGCGTTCATTTTCTTTACCAAGCCCAAGTTTGAGACTGCGTGAAATCGGGCGCAGATCTTGAAGTAGGAACAAAGGTAATGGCGGCGGACGGAAGCAAAGTGCAATCCCGACATGGGGATGTAAGCGTTTGGAGCTAACGCTGACTCTTTTCGCTTAGGCTAAAAAACAAGCTGCAGTAAGAGCATGTATACGACCGTGCCTGCGGCAATGGAGAGCAGCATTTGCTTTTTTCCATAGGTGCAGGGCGGCGGTAACTGCGATTGCGATGAACTCCGGAATTCCGTGAGAGCCGGAAAAAACGGAGACATGCTTTAGGCAGTATACCACCAAAAGGCCGAACACCGCGCACGGCAGCGCCTTGCCGAGATATTGAACCGTTTTCGGCGTGGGTTTTTTGGAGGAAAAGATGAGGAAGGGCAGAAACCTGGTCAGCATCGTGCCGAAGATACAGATGGCGATGGTGGAAATTTGTTCGGGTAAGCTCATGGGACTCATTCGGATGTGTCTCCTTCCGCGTAGGCTATCTCAATCGGTTTTCGGAATACCGTTAGGAGAAGTAAAATCACAAGCATGGCAGGGAGCATGAAAGCATCCGCACCGAAGAGGAGTAAGCAGAGTAAACTTCCGCCGATTCCGATGAGGCCCGTGTATTTTTTCTTCTCCTTCATCCATTGGTTCATAAAGATGGTCACAAACATGGCGGTCATGACAAAGTCGAGGCCTTCGGTGTTAAACTTTAAGAGAGAGCCGATCAGGCCGCCGATGGTTGCGCCGGAAACCCAGTAGATGTGATTCAAGAGGGTCACAAAGAACATAAACCAGCCGCGGTCCACATCTTCCGGGATATCCGCCGTATAGTTAATCGAAAAAGTTTCATCGCACATGCCGAAGATGAGATAGGGCTTTTTCCACCCCATACCTTTGAAGCGGTCCAACATGGTAATGCCGTAAAAGAGGTGCCTTGCCTGAACCAAGAGAGTCACGGTGAGCGTGGTCAGCGGCGCAAAGGTTGACATCAGCATCGAGACAGCAATGAATTCCAGGGAGCCGCCGTAGATAAGCATACTCATGAACATGGGGTAAACAAAGGAAAAGCCGTTCACATTCATCAGGATGCCGTAGGCAAGCGCCAGGAACCAGAAACCGGCGAAGATGGGAAGCGTATAGGGAAAGGCAGCTTTCAGGGCTTTTTGTTTCATCATCCCCTCCTTGAAACTAAAACAAACAAAGTGTAAAATAAAATGAATGGGAACAGAATACCACTGAAAAATAAAACACACAAGATGTAAATTATATTTTTTAAATCACGGAGGCTGCCATGGAAGCCGGAGAAATCATCGCATACAATCTGAAGCGTTTGAGAAACGAAAGAAATCTGACACTGGGTCAGCTGTCTAATCTGGCAGGCGTCAGCAAGGTAGTGCTCTCGCAGATCGAAAAGGGGGAGGCGAACCCCACCATCAATACGATATGGAAGATTGCGGGAGCGCTGCAGCTGCCGTATTCCGCGCTCTTGGAAACGCAGGAAAAGGCTACGGTTCAAATTCGGAAAAAGGAGATTTCCGCGCTTTCGGAGGACAAGTACCATATCTTTCACTATTATGCGAAGACCGCGGATCGAAACTTTGAGCTGTACCAGATGGAAGCAGAGCCGGGCTGCGAGCACACTTCCGGCGGGCATTCCACGAACAGCTTTGAGTATCTGATGGTGCTGAAGGGAGAGCTGATTCTGGAAACCGGAGGTGAGGAGTACTTCCTAAAGAAAGACGATGCCATCTGCTTTGATGGCTCCGTATCCCATTCCTATAAGAATGTCGGTAAGAAGGACGCCAAGGCTGTGATGTTGATTCATTACCGATAAAGCGAAAGCAGAGTTTCTGTTCGGAAGCGGTTTGATTGAAGGAAGTCTACAGGAGGAGCGATATGAAGTTGTTGCTGACCGGCTTTACGCCGTTTGACGGCGAGACGATTAACCCGGCGCTGGAGGCGGTGAAGCGCGTGAAATCCGAGATTGCCGGCATGGAAATTGTTAAGCTCGAAGTCCCGACTGTCTTCGGAGAGTCTGTGCGCGTGGTTGCGGAAGCCATAGAGCGTGAGCAACCGGACTTTGTGCTCTCGGTCGGGCAGGCGGGTGGCAGAGCTGCGGTTACGCCGGAGCGTGTTGCCATCAATGTGGACGATGCGCGAATCCCGGACAATGCGGGACAGCAGCCGATTGATGTCCCGATTTTTGCGGACGGCGAAAACGCCTATTTTGCGACCCTGCCGGTAAAAGCGATGGCAGAGGCCATACGGGAAGCCGGGCTACCCTCGGCCCTCTCGAACACCGCGGGAACCTATGTCTGCAATCATTTGATGTACGGCGTTTTGTATCATCTGAATCGACATCATAAGGACGCCAAGGCCGGATTCATTCATGTGCCCTATATCCCGGAGCAGACAGCGGATAAACCCGGCGTCCCGTCCATGCCGCTTGACGACATTGTGAGAGCCTTGGAGGCAGCGATTGCCGCGATTCCGGCACATGAGACAGATGTAAAAACAGCTTACGGAAGAGAGTGTTGATAGCAATGATCGAGAAAATCAGCGGCGACACAGCGTACTTTGAAGCGGCGCTCACGTCGGAAGACTTGGCGGATTTGTTGTCGGATGCCGGAATACGGCTTGTCCGCGCCTGGGGAGGTTATCGACCGGATGCGGCGGACTTGGAGAAGCTCAATGACTTATTTCACCTTCGCCCGGAAATTGAATTTTGTGCGACGGAGCCGGGGCAGCTTGGAGGCCTTCCGGAATTGCAGCGGGTTAGCGAAGCGGTCTCGGGCTGCTTCGGCGAGGGGCTTCATGACTTAAAAGCGCTGAAACGATTGCGTAGCCTCGGTCTCACGGAAGCGAATTTCACAGCGCTCCCGGAATATGCGGATACGCTGGAGGAACTTAGTCTTTCCGGCAGAATCAGTAAGAAGAGCGGCGCTTGCCTTTCTGAGCTTACGCAGCTCAAAGCACTTTCGCTGAGCGGAACCACACTGGAATCGTTTGCTTGCATCGGCAAGCTTAAACTCACGTCCCTCTATGTATACGGCAACCGGCCGAACAGCCCTGCCGGACTGGAAGCACTGTCCTCGCTTCGGGCGCTTCGCGTGAAAAACAATTCCTCCTGGACGGATTTTTCGTTTTTGACAGAGCTCGGAAACTTAGAGTCATTATGCCTGGAGTACTGCGCCAAGTTGCGGACGCTCGTTCCGCTCGACACTTTGCATCAACTGAGATATGTAAGGCTCGGGAACTGTGACAGCCTCGAAGACCTTTCGTTTCTCCGGAGCCTGACAGCGGACTGCGAGGTCTTTGCGACGGGAAGAAAACTCTTGCAGGCGGGGCTTGCCTACGAATACAGCCCGAAAACCGGCGTAGCGGAGTGGTGCAGAGAAGCTTCTCCCAATCTGCCGGCGGAGCTTCTTACGCGGAGAAGAGAACTGTCATAATAAAAGAAGGCGGCTAAGTGTTCAAACAGAGTTGTACCGGCCTACAAGTCCGATTTCATTCGGATTTGCAGGCCGCTTTTCTGTTTTATAGAGCAGTTCTTTTGCCTTTTTGTCGGGAAGCGCTTTTTACGCACAGGGATGTCAAAGTGCATAAAATAATTGCCGACATAGCAATATCATTGTATAATAATCCTAAACTCAGGGCGTGAATCGGGTCAGCTTGCGGTGAAAGATAAGGAAGGTCACGGAAGCGAAGACTCGCGCATGTCGCCGGGGGATAAGGAGGAGGGGCATGAAATCACGGAGATTCGGCTCGGAAGCATTTCGGTGCCGCTGCGGGTTCCGTTTAAGACAGCGCTTCGCACGGTGACGAGTGTCGAGGATATCATCCTCGAGATTCACACCGACACGGGAGCGGTGGGCTACGGCGAGGCGCCGCCGACGGGCGCAGTGACCGGGCACACCACAGGTGCCATAGTCGGGGCGCTGAAGGATCACATCATCCCGAATCTCCTCGGCAAAGATATCGATGCCTTTGAAGATTTGATGCAGCTTGTTCAGTCCTGCGTACACGGAAACAGCAGTGCGAAGGCCGCTGCAGATATGGCACTCTGGGATCTCTACGGACAGCTTTATAAGCTTCCGGTCTACAAACTCCTCGGCGGCGCGCGAAAACAGCTGGTCACGGATATCACCATCAGCGTGAACGAGCCGGAGGAGATGGCGCGGGATGCCGCAACGGCGATTGCACGCGGCTATGATTGCCTGAAAGTAAAGGTCGGCGCAGACCCGACACTCGATGTGGCACGGCTTCGGGCAGTGCGTGAGGTTGCGGGCGCAGACATCCGCCTCCGCATTGACGCAAATCAGGCCTGGGAGCCAAAGCAGGCGGTGCGTATCTTAAATGAGATGCAGGAGCAGGGACTAAAGCTTGAATTTGTCGAGCAGCCGGTCAAGGCGCACGATATTGAGGGCCTCAAATACGTGACCGAGCATAGCTTTGTGCCCGTACTGGCGGATGAGAGCGTATTTCCCCGCGCGATGCGATGCGGGTACTGGAACAGCGGGCGGCGGACCTCATCAACATTAAACTTATGAAGTGCGGCGGTATTTATAACGCGCTGAAGATTGCGGCTGCGGCGGAGATTTACGGTGTGGAGTGCATGATCGGTTGCATGCTGGAGGCGAAGATTTCGGTGAATGCGGCGGTGGAGCTTGCCTGCGCAAAGAAAGTCTTTACCCGCATCGACCTGGACGGTCCGGTGCTCTGCAGTGAGGACCCGATACTGGGCGGTGCGCGTTTTGAAGAGAAGTTTATCACGGTTTCGGATGAGGCCGGCATGGGCATCCGCGGCGTGGAGGGCTTGCGTTACCTGGATTGAGCATCAAACAATAAAAGATGGGGGAGAAAGAGATGATCACAAACGGGTTTACCTACATTGCGTTTCTTATTTTCCTTGCCGGGATGCTGCTGTTCCTGGAGAAAAAGACCAAGGCAAAGATTTTTAACATTGTGCCGCCGCTGGTCTGGATTTATGTGCTCAACATGGTCTTTTGCACCATGGGACTCTACAATTCCGAGGCCTGCGCAAATACCTATTCGGCGCTCAAAAACAACATTCTCTACGCCATGATTTTTGTCATGCTGCTTCGCTGCGACTTTAAGAAGCTCTCAAAGCTCGGCGGGCGCATGGTGGCTATTTTCCTCGGCTGCTCGCTGACCTTAGCAATCGGCTTCCTGATCGGTTACCCGATTTTTAAGGGGACGCTCGGCACGGATACCTGGGGCGCGGTTGCGGCGCTCTATGCTTCCTGGGTCGGCGGTTCCGCGAACATGGCGGCTATGCAGGCGGCGCTTCCGGTCGATGCCGGTGCGTACAGCTGCGCGCTTGCGCTGGACACCGTTTGCTATTCGGTCTGGATTGCGCTCCTCCTGCTCGCGGTGAAGTACGCGGGGCGCTGGAACACTTCGGTCAAGGCGGACACTTCGACGCTGCAGGCCATTGCGGAGAGTGCGAATGCCGAGGTCGCAAAGGAGAAGAAGGCTGCGACCAGTGCGGACTGGATTTTCCTGATCGGCCTCTCGCTCATGGTTTCGGCTCTCTCTCAGATGGTCGGAAAGAGCTGCAATGCGGCACTCGCGGGTGTGGGGCTCGGTATGTTTGACAAGGGTACCCTGACGACGGTCTTTGTCAGTATCCTGGGACTCATTTGCGCGGGCACTTCGCTCGGCAAGCTCCCGGCGGTCGAAGAGCTCTCGAATGTATACCTCTATGTGGTAGTCTCGCTGCTCGCATCGACCGCGTCGGTATCCGACCTGCTCTCGGCGCCCATGTGGGTGGTATACGGACTCTTCATCCTGGTGATTCATGTGGTGCTCATGTATCTGCTCTCGAAGGTCTTCCACTGGGATCTCTGCATGGTCTCGACGGCATCGCTCGCAAACATCGGCGGTTCGGCCTCCGCACCCATTGTGGCATCCGCGTATGACGCTTCCTATGCCGGAATCGGCGTATTGATGGGCGTGCTCGGCGCGGCAATCGGAAACTTCTGCGGACTCGGCATGGGCGCTTTGCTGCGGCTATTCCTATAACAGCAGAGTCTTTGTGACAGTGTATCTTACTTGGGATGTCCGCAATGCGGGCATCCCTTTTGCCGTTGACTTAGAAGGAGGGTGCAATGGGAAAGAGCATTTTTGAAAGCATGTATCTGCCGCTTCCGTCTCCCGTGCAGCAGATGAAGGAGCGCGGGAATTTAGAAGAGGCAGAGGCGTATTTGCAGCATTTGCTTGAGACGGGAGAGTGTCTTCCGGAGGAGCGACGGCGCTTCCGCGCAGAGCTGGAAATACTGCGCCGTTTGCCCTCGGAGTATCCCTATACAAGGGCGGAAGCGCTGGAATTTGTGCGGCGCTATGTTCCGAATTTTTCGGAGGCGAACTTTGATTCCCTTCTTATGAGAGGCAAAATTTTTTGGCGTTACTTGGACGGAGAAGCTCGCTTTTTCGGGCGTTTCTTTGACTCGCTCTGTAAGACCGATTCCTTCTTTGCGGAAGCGGCGGAGAAACGGGGACACCGAATTCCCGGAAGTGACCGCAGGCTGCTTGAAGAGAGTGCGGAAAAGATGCGGGCGCAAGGGGAACTTAGTGTGCGCATCACAGTGCGCGCGGAGCTCGAGTTGGAGGAGGCATTTTTCCGGGAAGGGGCTCTTGTTCGGGCTTACCTTCCTCTGCCGCGTGTTACGGAAGAGCAGGGTGACATTGCGCTCGAAGAGATGAGTGCCGGCGGGCAGCTCGGCGCGGAAAGCGCGGCGCAGCGCGTTGTCTTTTGGGAGGAAAGACTCGGGGAAAACCATCCCTTTCTTTTAAGCTACCGCTTTCTGCATACCGAGTGCTACCGCGATGTCTACGGGCTTGCGGAGCGAATGCAGGCTGAGGGCAGAGCAGAGAAGCAGTCGGAAAATGAGACAACAAAGTACGGAGCAGAAAAGCAGGCCGAGAGCGGATATGACAGTGCCTTGTTTCCGCCGAGCGCATATCTGAGGAGCCTTGCCGCGGCGCTCACCGCAGGCGTGGCGGAACCCCTTGTCAAGGCAAAGTGCTTTTACGATTTCATCACCAAGAAGGTGCGCTACAGCTTCATGCCCTCTTATTTTTGTCTGGACAGATGGCGGAGCGCTGCGCGATGGACCGCGTCGGCGACTGCGGCATTCAGGCGCTCTTATTCCTATCGCTCTGCGAGGCGGTCGGAATCCCGGCGCGCTGGGAGAGCGGCTTAAAGACAGAGCCTAAGTTTATCGGCGCCCACGATTGGGTACGATTCTACACTCCCTCGTTCGGTTGGCGGGCCGCGGATTTATCCTACGGGGGTTCCGCTTGGAAGCGCGGAGACGAACGCTTGCACCGCTTCTACTTCGGCAACGTAGACCCATGGCGCATGGCGGCAAATGCGCGTATACTTGGGGAGACGGGCTTCCCGGAGCCGGAATTTCGCGCAGACCCCTATGACAATCAGGTCGGGGAGATGGCGCTTGACGGGCGCGGCCTTCGCTACGAGGAATTCCGCCGCCGAAAAGAAGTGCTGCGGGCAGAAGAAATACCGCAGGTGATACGTCCGTAGGGAGCGGGAAAAGATGAGGGACAGGAGTTTTAACAGCTGGATGCAGCGGGTTCTCTTTCAAAACTACGAAGACTGGCATATGAAGGAGCCGAACTATAACCGGAACGGCTTTCATATAATCGGAATCGATAACACGCTGAAAGCGATGCAGGACGGATACATTCCGTACATGGAACTGACCCCGCCGCAGGCCATTCGGGGTTGCACGCGGATGAAGGTGACTGTCAACAAGAAAAAGGACTGTGTCGACTTACATCTGGATGTGGATGGCAGATTCTATATGATTCCGGAACTCGCTTATCCGGAGGCGGTGCAGATTCTGCGGAACTTTGTGAGAAGCTTAAAGCTTCCGGAAGCAAGCAGATATATCGAGGTGCAGCGTGTAGACGGCAAGGCGATTCAGGCGGATTTTCGAGAACTCGCGCTGCTTCTGCTTGGTGACAGCGAGCGAACCAAGCGCTTTTTAAAAAAGCATAAGCCCGACAGCCTCGAAGCGGCGGAAGAAGCGCGGAATGCGCTCTACGAGGAGATGTTGGAGCAAAGAAGAGCGGTCGAACTTGAGTGGAAGTGTGACAAGGAAAGCTTCCTCATGTTGGTCGGAAAGCTCTGCAAAGGGTATCAGCTGGTAATCCGAGAAGACGGTTTGCACGATGCGCCCGGCGACATAGAAGGCTGGTGCCGGGAGCTGAGTGCACAGTGGGGCGATTACTGCCTCGCGGAGCTCGATATGTTCAGCGAGACACATGGCGTATTTCTGATTAAAAGGGAACACTGTGATGAGGTGGTACGGCTCGCAGAGAAATTGTTACTGACCGTCAGGATATACGGAAACGGGGAGGAAGCACGAAATGTTTGATTCACTGAAGAATTTCTTCGGCGGCAAAAAGGAGCCGGACGGATCGGAACAACAGCGGTCGGAAGCGCAGTCGGCAAATGCGCCGAAAAAGGAGCCTGCTCGCTTCACGCTGATGGCGGAGCGAGTTTTGCCGGACGCCGGAGAACGCTTTCATGCCGAGGGAGAGCTCTTTGGCGAGGCCGCGGTCGGTGAGCGGGTCACGGTGTTACACCGCGACGGGAACATCTCCCACCCGGTCTTAGAGGAGATAGAGGGAAGCGGCGCGAACACGAAGCTCATCTTTCGGGAAAAGAGGGCTTATCCCTCGATTGGACCTATGCCCTGATTACGAATATTCCCTATCAGATTGAGGTCGATGTGAACCGGCCGATTGAAAATCCCTATCTGCTGGGGCTCACGCGGGTCGTATTTCGCTTTCAGCAGGAAGGGGAGTTTCTGAACCTCTTTTTCCGTGAACTGGTGCGGAGCCACTATCTTCTCGCGGTGCGAACGGACGGAAGCCTGCCCGAGGGGAGCGGCACGGTGACATTGAAAAAGGGCATGCAGTTAGGCATTGCCCGCGTCACCCTGGATCACGGAGAGGAAGCCTGCCGGTCTATACGGATTGGGACGCCATACGACTAATGGAAGCGCAGGGCGCAAACGGTTGGAAGCGGGAGACCATGGTTCTTCATTTTCCGCAGCTCGTCGGGATGCTGCGGGAAAACGAGGGCTTTGTGATCAATCCCTACGGACCGCAATTATTCTACGTCTCGCCCGACATCATCCGCAGCATTCAAAACTCCCCCCGGCTATCAGAGTGAGTTCGGGGAGGCAAAGATGCAGAGTAAGACCGTGGAGCGAGACAGCAAGATGATGCTCGGCTACCCGGCGGAAAACGAAGAAGTGACGGCTCTTAAGAGCGCGCTGCTTGCCTATGCAAAATCGCGGCGGGAAATTGCCATGCTGGACTTGCTTCTAAAGAGCGACGAGGACGGAACCCAGTCCTACCTTATCATCTTGGACGTGCCGGAGGAGAATTGCCGCGCGTATTTTCAGGAGATTTACAATGCCTGCCGTCATCTTTTGCATCGCGTCTGCTATATGGATTTTGTGACGCCGAGGCGGGCGGGCTTCGCGGACGGCGTGCGGACAGAGCCGCCGCTCTATGTCCGAGAGAAGGAAGGCTGAGATAGCAAGCAAACAGGATTCACAAGCTGCCTGTCGCTTCGAATCGAAAGAGACATGATAATAGATCGAAAAGCGGCTCGGAGAAAAAGGAATCGGTGAAGGAAAAGCGGATTCACGAGAACGGTTGTAAAAAGCAAGCCTTTTCTAGGGCTTGCTTTTTTGCTGTGCAAACGAATGCACCTTCTCATTTGTCTGCGTTAATGAGATACTAATGTTTCCCAAGTATAATCGATGAGATTAAGACAAAGGAGGCAGTAGCCGTGAGAATCCTGATTGTGGAAGATGAACGCAGCCTGAACGAGATATTTCCGTTCTTCCCTACTCCAAGGTGAAGCTCGACGACGATGACGGCAGAGGCGTGGACGAGATCGAGTTCTATGTGGGCAACACAGAGTATGATTATAAGATCGATGCCTACTCCGGAGACATCATCGAATATGATATAGACCGCGATTGATCCTTACAGATGCCCCGTTTCGGAAAATGATTCCGAAACGGGGCTCTTGTTCGTTGATTGGCAGCGCGAACGGCATTACAATATACCTAGAGATGACATGGAAAAATCGGCCCGATTGAATGTAAGCGTCAGGCCGATATTCAGATCGAATATCGAGAAATTTGTCTGTAGAAGGTATGCGAAGTGAGGGGCAATTATGTTGGATCAAAAGGGCTTTGATCTCTGGGCAGAGGACTATGATAAGCTTGTGGGGATTTCCGAGGAAAAAAATACCTATCCCTTTGCCGGATACAGAGCAGTGCTCGGAAACATCTATCAAAGTATTATGCGAAAGCCGAAAGCTGTTGTTCTGGACCTTGGCTTTGGAAGCGGAAGGTTGACGGCCAGACTGTATGAAAAGGGCTGTACCGTTTATGGGCAGGACTTTTCGGAGCGTATGATCGAACTTGCCGCGCAAAAGATGCCGGAGGCGAGGTTCTATCAGGGGGACTTTGCAGAGGGGCTGGCAGAACCGCTCCTCAGAGAACGCTATGACTTTATCATAGCGACCTACTCGCTGCATCATCTAGGTGATGAGCAGAAGCTTCTGCTTTTGCAAGCCCTCCGCAAGCTGCTGAACCCGGGCGGGCAGCTTTTAATCGGCGATGTGATGTTTGAGGACCGGGAGAAGCTGGAGCAGTGTCGAAGGGAGGTGGGCGATGCCTGGGATGAAGAAGAGATCTACTTTGTTGTGGACGAACTGAAGCAGATGTTTCCGGAGTTCAGATTTGAGAAAATTTCGTTTTGTGCAGGTGTGCTGGAGCTTGACTGTGAGGCGTTGCGCGCAAGAGAATAAAGAAAAAAGAGCGGAGCGCCTTGTTTTCTTAAGGCATTCCGCTCTTTTTTAGGGTCAACAGATCAGAGTGTTGACCCAGTTCTTACGCACGACAGCACAGGCAGCCGCAAGGTCGTGTTTTTGCAGGGCGGAGATCAGCTCCTCATGCGACCTCAGAGGCAACCGAGGTATCGAGAGGCTTTATCGGTGTGGACCGTGCGAAGTCGATTGCTCTGGGACACGCGGGTGTCTCGGCATCCTCGGTATCCTTCTCCAAGGCGAAGCTCGACGACGATGACGGCAGAGGCGTGTATGAGATCGAGTTCTATGTGGGAAACACCGAGTATGACTACGAGATCGATGCACACTCCGGCTCGATACTGGAGGCAAGTGCAGAGAATGATTGAGGATGAGATGAGATGAGATGGAAAGCCCCCCTCCCGGGAACGGGAGGGGGCCTTCTATGTCAAGAAAGAAGTGACGAAGAGAGAAATCTGCGTTGAATTGTAACGCAAACGGCGTTACAATCTTACAAGGAGGTGATTGTCATGGAAAAAACAGCGACATTAAACTTGAGGGTCAATCCGACATTGAAAGCGGATGCTGAGGCAATCCTCGGACAATTAGGTCTTCCGATGTCAACGGCAGTGGATCTGTTTTTAAATCAGATAGTGCTTACGGGTGGGCTTCCTTTCGCAGTGAGTTTACCCGCTGTGCCTGCCGGCATAGATGCACGTGGGATGAGCGAAGAAGAAATTCGCGAAAAACTACGGAGAGGTTATGAGGATTACCGGAGCGGAAAGGTGCAGGATGCCGCAAGTACATTTTCAAAGTTTCGGGATAGTCACAGAAAATGAAGCGCTATACGGTCCGGATTACAGATCAAGTAGTCGAAGACATGGAGGAGCTGTATACGTATATCGCTGTTCAGCTTAGAGCGCCGGAGAACGCAATGAGGCAGTACGATAGAATTGCGGAAGCCATCCTCACGCTTGACCGATTTCCCGAACGATTTGGGTGTTTTCACACCGAACCGGAATACTCTATGGGTATTCGCAGGATGGTGGTAGATAACTTTTTGGTCTGCTATGTCATCGAATCGGATGTTGTCACGGTAACGAATGTTCTGTACGGAGCTTCCGATGTTCGACAGAGATTGAAGAATCATAGAGAGGGCTGAGAAGGAAAGTCGTTGTTAGTGCATGAGTGTTTAGTCGCAGACCTTAATTACGAGGTCTGCGACTTTTTTCATGCCATGGAGCGCTACGGCCTGATTTACTTCCTGCGGGCAATCAGCGCTGTGACATCGAAGAGATTCGGGTGGATGATATGATTCGTTTTCGCGTGATGAAAAAGTTAATAAGCTAATATACAAGAAGAGGGAGGATGCATAGGTACATCCTTTAATAAGGGGGTAATCTGGGAGGACCCTTCAAACGGGGCAGGTGTGTCGTTGCTGAAGTCTGCTAACTAGAGCTAAGTAGAATGAGATAACCAGATGACTTTACCAACAGAAATCCAGTGGAAAGAAAGACGGCCAGTCTCATACATTGCGAAAGATGGGGTTAACTATAAACTCAAAATGATATACTGTGAAATTCAATAGTATTTGGTTGAACTACGCTGATGGGTTGAAATTAATTTGAGAAAGATATATACTTAAGACGTTGAAGAAGTCAATGGAGGGGGGATTATGAAACATTGGTATAGAAAAGATGCTTCCCCTAAAATGCAACCCAAGTGGATTTCAAAAATTAAAAAGATATTTTCAGACCAAGGTTGGCCAATTAATCCGAATGAAGAAGATCCCTTCGGGGGCTATTATTTTGAAAATTTCTGCAAATTATTAGCTAGATTGAATTCTGAAGAACGTCAATTATTGTTATTTCTTACTGAGAATTTTTTGTGGGTGCGCGGAAGTGAATATATGAAGTACTTTGCAAAGGTGTTCGACGAATTCGTAAACAAATACGCTTTTCCTTGCAAGAAAAAGGTCTGCTTTTGTCCGCTGCTTACGGAAGCCGACTTCGGAAACGCAAAAAGTTCCACAATGTTGATATACATGATAAAAGCTAGTTTGGCGCCAATTAAAAAGAAACACAAGGATATAGAAATAAAGCTACTAGAATCGCCCCGGTTGGAAGATATTAACAAGGCGATAAATCAAGGATTTACTCTCTGCTTAGTGGATGACTTTATTGGGACGGGTGATACTGTAATAAATGCAATGAAGTACTTTCATAATAACAAAATAAGTAGAAATAATATGGCGATTATATCATTGGTTTGCATGGATGAGGGAAAGAGCAAAATTAAAGAACAAGGATACAGTATATTTGTAAACACCTGCTGTCAAAAAGGAATTTCGGTTCTAGGTAATCCATCACAAGTCAGTATTATGAATGGATTGGAGACTAAAATTGGGGTCCCAAAGGGGTTTGAGTTCGGCTATAGACGTTCAGAGTCACTTGTCAGAATGATGCGCACGCCTAATAATACCTTTCCTATATTTTGGCTACAAAATAAGAAAAATGAATTTGCTCCGTTTCCGAGGTGATTTCGTGAATACAATCAATTTTTCGGGTTTTTCGACTTATAATGTTTTATTGCTCTTGAAAATCATAAAATTCAAAGGGAATGTATTGCGATTGCATGATAGTGGGATGACATACTCTCAGATAGCGATGATGATTTCAGAGCTGGAAGAAATGAACAAAGTTAATATTACTGAGGATGATATTGTTTTGACCGGTGAGGGAGAAGAACTTTTAGAGAAATATCTAGCAAGTGTTTTTCCGAGAAAAAAGAATCAATGGATTTTACGTCAAGAACATTTTTATAAGGAACCAATCTCTGCGGATGTGATTATTCTACCTAGAGGGAAAGTATAACATAATACAGTATCTTGCAGGCCACATCAGAATGTATTCTTAAACGTTGGGATACAGATTGGCGAGTCGTCAATCATTTAAGAACCGGTTTTCAAGCCACACATCTACTTTCGTCATAAGCTGGAAGCATATAACGAAAGTAGATGTGCGCTCGCAACATGTTGCTAAGCGGTTACAAGGCACAATTGCTTTGCAACATGTTGCTTGCTTGCACAACTCATAAATGAATGAGTTGTGCTGATACTTTTAGTGATGTGGTCTGCAAGGGATTGTATTACTTGTGTAGAGTGAGGAAGAGAAAGTGAAGTGGGAAAAAATTGAGGCAAAAATACGTCTTGAGTGTACAGCTCAAAGAAAAAGCGGGGAGTTTACTCTTGACTATATTGCCTATTGCAAAAAATTATTTGATAATGATCTCCCAATTATATCTTCGTCAAAACACCTTTCTCTTCTTGTGGGTATTGACTATCAATATATGTGCAAGATGGCGTTCGCAAGTGATCGCTTCTATCGAAATTTTACTATTCCGAAGAGCAATGGAAAGCGTAGAAGGATTGATGAGCCATTACCGGATTTGAAGTTTGTACAGGATTGGATTTTAAAGAACATTCTGGAAAGGTGTAAAATAAGTGATTATGCAAAGGCATATATCAAGGGACGTACATTAAAGCATAATGCCAGATTCCATAGAGCCCAGCCGGTATTGGTAACTATGGATATTAAGGACTTTTTCTCCTCGATATCGCTAAATGAGGTTACAGCGATTTTTGAACATATGGGGTACTTTCACAAGCTATCGCGTTTTTTGGCTCACTTGTGCTGCTTGAATAATGTCCTTCCGCAAGGAGCACCGACAAGTCCTTATTTATCGAATCTTAGAATGATTGCGTTTGATAATAAGGTGGCTAGTTACACGTCAAATCTTAATATTAGATATACGAGATACGCAGATGATTTAACATTTTCAGGGAATTCAATCCACATCATCTAATTAAGGATATAAGCGATTTTTGTCTTTGAGGAGGGTTTTTTTCGATTAATTCAGGAAAGACCAGAGTTGCTCGAAGTGGTGCTAGGCAAGAGGTTACCGGGATTGTAGTTAATTCGCATATGCAAGTGGCAAAAAGATAAACGCAAGCATATACGACAGCAGGTATACTATATAAGGAAATACGGAATCGATTCACATTTGGAACGTATTGGTGAGAAGCGGGCAAATTATTTGAATCATCTTTTGGGTCAAATTAATTTTGCGCTATTTGTAAATCCGAGAGATTCAGAGATGAAAGAGTATTTTGCTGAAATTAAGGATGTTTTACAAAGTCAAAAGGATTAATGAAACGGTCTGCGTGGAGCAGACCATTTTTTGCGAAGAACATATCAAAGCTTAGGAAAAACGCTATTTATACGGTTGAACAGGTGAGAACCAATCTGAAATTAGCTAATCAAAAAAACTTCTGCATGATATTTACGAGGCGCGTGTCTGATTTGGAAATCAAGTATGACTTTATTACTGGAGAGGATGAATCGTGTAATTGACTGCTGGACTATACAACTTAGCTTACCCGATTTGACACATCCTTGCAAAAGGTCTACGCTCACCCATAGAGAGTCTGTTTGCACACATATTCCAAAAACACAAAGAGGAGGTAGAGTCACATGAAACCAAAACCAAGGACTGGAAGCTTGTCACGAGGGAACACGTTATCTGTGCCATAAAGCGCTTTGTTGAAGAAAGGCCCGAGTATCCGGCGGCGCGTTCTACCTATCTTATCTACGGAGGAAAGAAATACCCGGCAAAACACATACGCGGAATGGCCTATCGAGAGGCTTTCGGAATTGAGATTGGCAAGGATGAGTATTCGGGCGGTATGGAAACGGTGCGTTTTTCGAGAGGCTTGGATTTGAAACACTGCACATCGAAAAAGCCGAGGTTAGAAGAAACTCCGGATGGAGCAAAAGAAGAGGGCAAGCGTTCCGACAAGAAAGTCAAACTAAGAGTCTGCATGTATCTCCAGACAGAAAATGAGCAGGAAGAGGAGCCGTTTGAGAAGGCGATGCGTATCGTGAAAGCCAACAAGGTTGATATCCTGGTATTTCCCGAATTTTGCTATGTGCCGTTTTTAGCGGATGTGTGCTTCCCCAATATCCTGTCGGAGAGAGATTACCATTCCTTTGTCGAGAAGGCAGAGAGACTCAGCAGGGAGCTTGGTTGCGCGCTGATTGTCAATGATGAAGATATCAAAGGGCATATATACAGCATCTATGTCAATGCAGGGGCAAAGAAGAATGAAACCCGGCATGCCCTTTACATAAAGCACACCATGACGGGGTGTTCCGCGTTCGAGACGGAGAATTATCCGGAAGTCATTGAAAGTTTGTTCCGTCCCATTGCGTTCAAGGGCTATAAAATCGGCATGTCGATTTGTTATGACTGCAATCATTCGCTGTTCGGCAGAATCTACGGTCTTCAGGACGTAGATTTGATTTTGAATTCCACCGGGGGCGATGTTGTTTATTCGAAGTGGTATCGCTATAACAAGACCAGGGCGATAGAGAATCACTGTTTCAATCTGGTCACGATGGGGGGATATAGCGAACACAACTATGTCTACGGTTTTAATCGCCTCGGCGGAGTGATGGAGCCGGTATGTTTGGATCGGCAGGCGAATGATGCAGAGATTCCCGCAGGGCTCTTTTTGTTTGATCTTGGGAAAGACGATGCTCATATGACGGCGGAAGAGGCTCAGCTTGCGACCGAGAACAAGTACCAAGCGTTCAAAGCTCCGGCGGCAAGCGTACATCGGCTGCTGCAATCGGCAAAGAAGCTGTCCCAAGGTCTGTATGTCCGAGCTCATGAGGACTCTAATCTTGTCATAGCCATCTTGGAAGGGGATGATATTTTAAAGGCCGAAAAAGTTTTGCCTTTGCTATATTCCGATGTGTTGAAGCCGATTCCGAACAAGAGATACATTTTGGTCAGTCATTATGAGCATTTGGATGAGGATAAGTTCCGCAATCAGCTTTCCACAGTTCTAAAGGTGAGGGCGATGGAAAATTTCTGCGCGGTGATTCTCTATTCGGACATAAAAAATGTTTGCTACCAGACTGGAAAGGCAAAAAATCCGCAGGAGCTGAAAGCTGTCCGTGGGATGTACGGAATTGACCTCGGCAGAACAAGCGGTCCGGGAAGCAATCTGGAGAAATAAGGAAGGTTGCAAAGCCGCTTGGCGAGAGAACTTTGAGCGACTCATCGCATATTGCAATCAAAGTTTAAGCAAATCGTAACGGAAACTTACTTTGCTTTCGAAGCCAAAAGAGAGACAATTTACTTGTAGCAGTTTCAAAGAAAACAGAACTTTGTACTTAAGCGTAGGCGCTTTTGGATTCGGTTTCACGGCGCAGAGCGCGGTACCTTATTTGCTTCCGCGGGAGTGTCCGGAAGCCGAGGAGGAGCAATATAAAAGTCATTCTGATCAGGCATTGCAAAGTAAAATATGACTGGCGCAGCTTTTACAGCTCGGCGGAATTTGATCGGGCGTGCAGAGAGTACGACAGGGCGCCGATTGAAGTCGCAATGCCGTCAGCCATTCACATTCAAGAGGCAGTGGGTGCTGTTTACATCAGTCGCTTAGAGCGAAGCAAAAGCACTGCGCTTTGCCTCTATCGCAAAGCGGAACCAAAAGAGACAGAGCTCTTGGACGAGGTTCCGCTAAGATCCGGTTTTGATACGGAATTACGGCTGCCGCTCTGGTTTTGGAATCTGACGGGGAGAATCCAGTGGTTTCTGAATCATCCGAGGCAAGCCGAATCCAGACGTCTCACAGAGCGCCGCGCGAGAAAACTGGTCGGAAGAGTATGCGCCGCGGGCGAGGACTGTATCCTTGTAACGCACGGATTTTATATGCATACGCTGGTGAAAGAATTTCAAAAATGCGGCTTTCAGACAAAGCAGCAAAGAGCGCATTACCAAAACGGGCAAGGAATCACACTGTGGCTACCGAAAGAGAGACAAATATGAGCAGTCATATTCCGGAACAGGACGAACAACTCACCAGGTTTTTGGGGAGGTTTCAAAATAAACTCAGATGCATTCTGGGCGCTAAGCTCATCGGCATCTATATCCACGGTTCGGTGGCGCAGAATGCCTTTCGCTGGGAGCGCTCCGATGTGGATGCGCTCGCGGTGGTTTCGGAGCGGCTCAGCGCGGACGAGCGCCTTCGCTTTGTTGAGGAGATGCGAGCGCTCAGTGAGGAAGGGCCTGCGAAGGGAATTGAAGTTTCCGTGCTCACGGAGAAGGAGCTTATCGAGGGTTCGCACCCCTATGTCACGGAATGCCATTATTCGCCATTTTGGGACGAATATGTCCGCGAGGCAGGTTGGGAGAATTGGGATGATGAATCGCGCAGGGATGAGGATATCACAAGCCATATCTTTAACCTAAGGCAGAGGGGCATCGTGCTCGAAGGGCCGGAGATTACGGCGCTCTTTCCCGTCATCTCCCGCGAGACTTTTACGGAGAGCATCGCCTACGATGAGCACGATGCGCCCGTGGATATGGTGGATTCCGTCATGAACCTCTGCCGCTATCATTGTTTTTTGCGGAGCGGGGAGCTTCTTTCCAAGGAAGAGGGCTTACAGCGAATGCTGCCCGAACTTCCGGCCTATGAAGCGTTTCTTCGGAGGATACTGCGGGAATTTTACGCGGGTACCGTGTACTTAGACGAAGCGCTGACAGAAACGGCGGAGCACTTTAAGGAAGAGATGCTTACCAAACGAGCGAAAGAACAGATTGCACCGAAACGAAACGCACCGGCAGAATAAGGAGGTAAGCCATGAAACATTTCCGGAAAAAGAGTCTTGCAATGCTGACGGCGCTGACCCTTTCCGCGTCCGCACTTTCGGCCTGTGCGCCGACGGCTGCGTTGAAGGCGGTGGAGGCGAATTACCCTGTTCCGGCGGCGGAGGAGAAGAATGCGCAGACGTTTGCGGAAAGCCAGGAGTATCAGGACTGGCTCAAGTTCTATCAAAAAGAAGATTGCTCTGTCTGAACCGTATCAGACAGAACTCCGCGGCTATTATCGGAGCTTGCTGCCGAAGCTTTTGAATGAGTCGGATGATAACACCGTCTGCTCTCCGCTCAATATTTATATTGCCCTCGGAATGCTCGCAGAGGTCTCCGATGGAGAGAACAGACAGCAGATTCTGAATGCGCTTGAGGCGTCGGACATTGAAGTTCTGCGGAGTCGCATTACGGCGCTTTGGGAGAGTAACTATGTTGACACGCCGCTCATCAAGAGCTTACTCGCGGATTCGCTCTGGCTCAACAATTCCGTGAGCTACAACGAGGAAACTCTGGAGAGGCTCGCGAAAATCTACTATGCGTCTTCGTTTCGCGGAAAGCCGGGTTCGCCGGAGATGGATGAGGCGCTTCGCAAGTGGACAGATCAAACACCGGCGGACTTTTGACGGAGTACACCAAGAACTTAAAGCTCGAGCCGGATACGGTTTTGGCGCTGGTATCGACCATCTACTATAAGGCAGCGTGGGTTGATGAGTTTTATGCCGCGGGCAACACAAAGGAGACCTTCCACGGGACCAAGGGCGATGCGACGGTTGATATGATGCATCAAACCGACACAATGGGCGTCATGGAAGCGGAGAAATTTACCGCTGTTCGCCTGCCTCTTAAGGACAGCGGCGACATGTATTTTTATCTGCCGAAAGAGGGCGTTGCGGTCAATGAACTCACGGAAGATGCGGCTGTCTTGACGCTTTGCCGCCGACGGACACAGCGCAATGGACTTCGTACCGTGTGAATCTGACCCTGCCGAAATTCAAGGTTTCTAAGGAAACGGATCTCATGAAGACGCTTGCTGCCATGGGAATTACAGATGCGATGGATGCCGGCAAGGCGAACTTTAAACCGCTCACGGATGCAAGCAACAATTTCTTCCTGAATCGCGCAACACACGCGGCCATGGTAGAGGTGGATGAGCAGGGCGTGACCGGAGCGGCCTATACCATGCTGGCCATGGCGGAAGCGGCGATGCGGATGGACGAACCTCTGGACATTACCTTCGACCGCCCCTTCCTCTTCCTCGTGACCGCGGAAGACGGCTCTCTGCTGTTCTCGGGCGTGGTACGGAATATCGAATAAGATAAGTTCTTGCAGTGTGCCTTTGACGAGGCTTCGGCTTCGGAGCCGCTTGGTTTTGAAAGAGATAGCGCAATCCGATTTCTTCCCGGAGTCGGACTGCGCTATTTTTATGCCTGCATCTTCCGCTGTGCTTAGGAAACAGTCAAAGATGCAAATAAGGAGAGAAAAATGCTGTTGAAAACACTCGACAGGCTGATATAATGTACATATACAATAAGTACACTTTGGCGAAAGGGGTGATGCGGTTTGGACATTGTGATCAGCAACAATACCGGAAAACCAATCTATGAGCAGATCACAACACAGGTAAAAGCCATGATCATAAGCGGGGAGCTGAAGGCGGGGGATGCGATTCCCTCTATGCGTGCGCTGGCAAAATCAATCCATGTCAGTGTCATTACTGTTCAGAGAGCGTATGAGGAGCTGCAAAGAGATGGCTTTATAGAAACCACGGTTGGCAGAGGCAGTTTTGTTTCCGCACAAAACAAAGAATTCTATCAGGAAGAACAGCAGCGCATCGCCGAAGAACATTTGCAAATCGCCGCGGAAATAGGCCGAACGAATCGAATTCCGCTTGAAAAATTGAAGGAGCTATTGGCGCTGTTCTATCTGGAGGACGAATAATATGGAAAATATATTAGAGTTGCGGCAGGTCTCCAAGTCATTTCCGGGATCGAGTTTTCGTTTGGAGGACATCAGCTTTTTCGCTGCCGTACGGCGCTGTGTTGGGCTTTGTCGGAGAAAAACGGGGGCCGGAAGACAAGCACAATCGGCTGTATTCTAAATACGATTGCGCAATACGACGGCAGCATCAAATTATTTGGAAAAAGAGATGCGGGATTCCGATACGGATATCAGAGAACGGATAGGTGTCGTCTATGATGGGGATAATTTTCCGAGTTATCTGAGTGCAAATCAAGTGTCGGAAATTATGGCGGGCATTTACAAAAATTGGGACAAGACGCTGTTTTGCCATTACCTTGAGAAGTTCAAATTGGCGCCGACTCAGAAAATCAAACAGTATTCCAGAGGAATGACGATGAAACTGGCAATTGCGGCTGCCTTATCGCATCATCCGCAGCTGCTTGTTTTAGACGAGGCGACAAGCGGACTGGATCCCATCATGCGGGATGAGATGTTGGATGTGTTTCTGGATTTTGTGCAGGATGAGCGGCACTCTATTTTGTTGTCATCTCACATCACGAGTGATTTGGAAAAGATAGCCGATTATATTACCTTTATCCACGACGGGAGGCTGATTTTCTCCGCGCTGAAAGATGAGCTGCGTTATAATTATGCTGTGATGCGCTGCAGTGAGAATCAATTTCAGGCCTTGAACCAAGAGGATATGATGGCTTATCTGAAACGGGATTATCAGGTAGATGTGCTGCTTTCCGACGGAAAAGCCGCACAAAGAAAGTACAAGGATGCTGTGATTGACCATGTATCCATTGAAGAGATCATGCTGCTGCTGATCAAGGGAGAAAGGATATGAAAGGACTGTTGAAAAACAATTGTTTTGCAACCTTGGACAATGCGAAGGCTATTACAGGGCTCATGGTTTTGCTCTGTGTGTCGGGTATTGTTATGAAAAATCAAAGTCTGATCATTTCGTTTACCCTGATTTGCATGGTCGGTTTTTCGCTCATCTCGCTTGTCGGAAGCCTGAAAGAAAGGGGCTTTAAATGGGATAAGTATAAGCTGTCAATGCCGGTAAGGAGAACCGAGATTGTGAGAAGCTACTTTCTGAGCCTGCTGATCTGGCTCGCATTCGGAATGTTGCTTGCCGGAATCGGGATTGGTTTATCGCTGGTGTTTCGAGGTTTTCTATTTGACAAGCACACAGATGTGTTTAATCTGTATGTGGGAGGGATCGGCGTCAGTTTGTTTATGGGGGCAATCTTTTTTCCGCTGTATTGCTCACCGGGAGGAGAGGAAAGAGGCGAAGCTCTGTTGGTTATCAGCCTGCTTTTGGGCTTTGGCATCATGGTTGCAATCAGCAGTTTCATCAATGTACGCATCCCGACCCCGATGACAGCGCGGGGAACGATTGCGGTCGGCTTTATGATATTGTCAGCCGCGGTGTGTGCATTTGTCTTTTCGTATGTACTGACGATCCGTATCTACCGGCGGCGGGACTGCTAGACAATTTCAGGAAACAGAAGGGAGAGTTCACCATGGGGTTTGACATCACCTACCATGCGATTCGCAGGGATGAGATGGAGCGCTGCTTTTTTGCGCCGATGAAGGCGTTAAAGGAAGGAGACAGCAGCGTAGCGGAGCGCTTTGCGGCGGCGTATCAGGCGGAACACGAGTCCTTTACGGGGAGAAGTACTTAGACATTATGAAGACCGTTGCGGCCTGGGACATCCGAAGGGCCAGTGAGAAGGGAATACTCTACGGAATGGCGGTGGTCAGCGGTTTCTTCACCGAATATCAGTATGTCCGCGGTTCGGCTTACTCGTTCCTCATTGAGGAACATCCGGAGATGAAGCGCTACTGCAGTCCGTGGAAGAGCTTTGTGCCGGATTGGATTCCGGAACCCGACCATGACATCTTAAGTGAAAATTACGCGGCCGGCATCTACATGGCTCCGGAACAGGTGAAGTCCTTGCTTCGGGATTACGAGGGCGATGCAGGCGTGCGGAACTGCCTTGAGACCTTTTTCGGTGACAACCTAGCGGTATTTTTGACTTCGCTCCGTCAGGCGAGTGCGTCGGAGAGCGGTCTTATGGAAGCGGCCGAGGTCATGGAGGTAAATCCCTTTGATCTCAACCAGTCGACTTGTTACTCGGACATTCGTCTCTGTGACCCACAGGGCGCCTTCATCTATCAAAAAGTCGCAATCGAGCAGGTAAAAGCCGCGAGCGGGATGGAGGCGGAAGAAATCATAGAAAAAGTGAAGTACGAAAAGCGCCATTACGATACCCCGGCGGAAGAGACAGAGGCGACAGAGGAAGCGGCGCGAGAGCCCGAGAAAGCGACAGAGAAAAAGCCCGGTTTCTTTGCAAGGCTCTTCGGGAAAAAGTGAGCGCATGAGAATCGAACATGTGGCGCTGTATGTCTCCGACCTGGAGCGCGCGCGGGAATTTTTTGTCCGCTATTTCGGCGGAAGTTCGAATGCGCTGTATCACAATGAGAAGACCGGCTTTCGCTCCTACTTTATATCCTTTTCGGACGGCACGCGTTTAGAGCTCATGACAAAGCCCGACCTCGTGTTACAGGATAAGGCGCAGCATCACGCAGGATATGCGCACCTGGCCTTTTCGCTCGGGAGTAAAGAAAAGGTGGATGCCCTGACAGAGCAACTAAGAGCGGCGGGCTACGAAGTCATCAGCGGGCCGCGCACCACGGGGGACGGGTATTACGAGTCCTGCATTCTGGATTTTGAGGGAAATCAGATTGAACTGACGGTGTAGTAAGACACAGCAAAACACAAAGAAAAAGAGCGGAAGCCGTGCCTGAGGGCGCAAACGGTGGCCGCTCTTCTTGTTTCGGCAGAAGTTCTTGTAGACGCACTGTTTTAGGGAAGAGTTCCGTGCCGGAGAGCGGAAGCGGAAACAAGGTGGATTGTGGATAAAGCACAGTATAACGACGATGAAAAGAGCTTATAGTCGATAAATAGACAATGTATATGCGGAAGATAAAATAATAGTTGGAAATAATGCTGTATAATATCGCTTAAATGTTGAATTAATTGCTCAGACTGTATATGATAAAGAAAAGCAAAGTTACAAAGTGAGACTTTATTGTAAGAGGAACTTGCGTCGGGGCTGCCTTTGGACAGAACGCGGGCGCACGGAAGGGAGGCTGCGGGGACAAGAGCGAAAGGAGCGGATTTTCGGAATTTAATAGGAATCAGACGGAAACGGAAAGCAAAACGTTGTGCGGAGGTGCAACATGGGAGAACAGGTAAACAAAACAAAGAAACGCGGCTCGATTAATGCTTTTGTCATTGTGTTTCTCGTCATTGTGGGATGCTATATACTTTCGCTCTTCATCAGCCCGGGCGCCTTTGAGCGCGAGCAGCTGAACGGGCGCACGGTGGTCATTGCAAATTCCTATCACGTCACGGATAAGATCTATCTGGGTCCGCAGGCAATCTTCCAGGCGGTGCCGAACGGCCTGGTCTCCTCGGCGGGCATGATGTTCCTTGTCATGCTGGTCGCGGGTTGCATCGAAGTCTACAAGAGAACCGGCGCACTCAATAAGGGCGTTGCACGTATCCTCGCGAAGTCGGAGCGCGTGGGACATGAGAAGATACTTGTGCTCATCATGATTATCTTCGGCGCACTGGGCGGCTTCCTCGGCTGGAACGAACAGATTGTGCCCTTCATACCGATTGTGCTCTCGCTCTGCCTGGCGCTTGGCTACGACCTGATGACAGGCATTGCCTGCTCGGCGATGATCGATATGATCAGCTTTTCGTTCTCGCCGACCAGCGTGTACACCGTCGGTATCTCGGATGAAATCGCGGAGCTTCCGATGTTCTCGGGCTTCCTGTTCCGCTTTATTCTGCTCTGCATCGCGGACTTTATCATCATCCTCTATGTGCTTCGCTATGCGCGTGGCGTGCGGAGCGGAAAGATTCAGTCGCTCACCGCGGACTTGGACAGTGACAAGTTCCGGGTCGACTACTCGCAGGAGATGCGGGAGCCGCTGACCGGCGGACAGAGTCTCTCCTGCTCTTCTTTGTCGTGGTTTTCATCACGGCAATTGCGGGCGTTGCGAAATTCGGTTGGTCTATGAATGACCTCTCGGCCTGCTTCCTCTTCACGGCGATTGCGGCGGGCTTCATTAACCGCATGGCGCCGAACGATATCGTGAATGCAATCTGCGCCGGTGCGAAGGACGGCCTGGTGCCGGCTCTGGTCATAGGCCTTGCGCGAGGCATTCAGTGGATACTCACGGCGTCCGGCATCATAGACCCGATTATCTACAGCATTTCGAGACCCTTAAAGAGTCTGCCAGGGGCCGGTGGCTGCGATTGCGGTCATGTTCGTGATTGCGATTTTTAACGGTCTCATCACCTCGGGCCCGCGAAAGCCATGGCGCTCATGCCCATACTGATTCCGCTCGCGGACCTTATCGGTATGACGCGGCAGACGATGATACTCGCCTTCCAGTTCGGCGACGGTCTTACGAACTCGCTCTGGTTTACGAGCGGAACCCTGCTCATCTTCCTCACGATTGCGGGCATTCCCTTAAAGAAATGGTGGAAGTTTGTCACGCCCTTGATTACGATGTTATTTGTGGTCTGTATGATAGCCCTGATTGTCGCGACCAAGATTCACTACGGGCCGTTCTGAGCAGGGATAAAGCTTAAAAGATACGTGATACGCGGAGAAAGCATGATGAGCGCGGGGAAGCAGGAAGCGGCGTTTGTCCCCGCGCGATAAGAGAAAACGTCAGGGGTAAGCTATTATGATTGATATTTCGGCAGAGGGAACTGCGCTTCGAGAGGAACTGGTGGAGCTGCGCCGGTATTTCCATGCGCACCCGGAGCAGTCCTGGCAGGAGTTCAATACGCAAAAGAAGATTTGCGAGTATTTGGATGCGCTCGGCATTCCCTATGTGAAGGTCTGTAAGACCGGTGTGATTGCGACCGTGGCAGGGAAGCACTCCGCAGGAAAGGTGCTCGGCATACGCGCGGATATCGATGCGCTGCCGGTTACGGAGCTGGAGGTCGCTTTTTCGGAAGTCCGAGAACGAGGGCTGTATGCACGCCTGTGGGCATGACACGCATATTACCATGCTGCTCGGCACGGCCAAGCTCTTAAAGAAGATGGAGGATGAGCTCACGATTACGGTGAAGCTCTTATTCCAGCCCGCGGAGGAGTTCATTGCGGATAGCGGCGCGGGGCTGCGAAGGATGAACCGGAAGTCCTTGCCTGCGACCGCCTGATTGCCATGCATATCTGGAGTAAAAATTCTGCGGGCTATGCTTCGCTCCGCTACGGACCTGTCATGTCGGCTGCGGATACCTTCGACTTTCACGTAAAAGGCAAGGGCGGTCACGGTGCCCTGCCGCACCAGACGGTGGATCCGATTGTGGCGGGCGCGGAACTGGTTATGTCCCCTGCAGCGCCTGGTAGCAAGGGAACTGAATCCGCTGGAACCCGCGGTGATCAGCGTAACTTCGTTTGTCTCGGGTACTACCTCGAACGTGATACCGGGAGAAGCGCACCTCATGGGGACCGCCAGAACCTTTAACCCGGAGATACGAGACCGCTATCCCGAGATGTTGCGCCGCGTCGCGGACGGTGTTGCCATGGCGACCCGAACCGAGATTCAGCTCGATTATCACCCGGGACCGCCGCCGACCATCAACGACGATGCCTGCGTGGACACGGGGCGGAGAGCGGCCGAGAGAGTCTTTGGGAAAGAGCATCTCCTCGACTGGGAACAGCAGATGGGCGGTGAAGACTTTGCAAAGTACGAGGCGCCGAAGTGCCTTCTGTTTCTCGGCGGTGGCTTTTCGGAAGAGGCGCGGCGCTATCCGCAGCACAGCCCCTACTTTGATATCGATGAGAGCGCCTTGGAACTCGGCGTCCGCTACTTCTTAGAGTATGTGCGGGAGTACGGTAAGGAGTAAGCATAGAGACATATGCGAAAGCGGCGGAAGTCGGAAACAAGAGTAAGAATATAAAAGCAAGGAAGCAAAGCGGGATACAGAAGCACTTATCAGATGTACAGCTTGCCTGCACCGAAACAGTGCAGGGCTTTTTGATGATTCGCTTCGGAGTATCGAAGAGAGAGGCATTGCGGAAATCATATCGTGAACTGACAGAGGAAATCAAAACGGACGGGGAGAGGCTTTAAACTCATTGCAGCGCTCGGGAGCAGCGATGATCTCGCCTATCACTATGCGCTGATCTCTGAGGACTGGGCGGCGGGCGGAACACTCATGCTCGAGAACAGCTTTGACCGGCACGGAGAAGCGGGGATTGTTTTTTTGCTCGAGCGGCTCAGAGCGTTTGGGACTGCTTCAAAAACGGACGCAAGTCAAGTTGCCGGCACAGCTACCGGTACAGGTGCATATACCGATACCGCTTACCTCACCGCCAAAAATTCTCTCCTAGTTAAGACACAGGGACTTTTTATGCCGCGCGCGCCAAAGAGCTGGCAGCACTTCTGACCGCAAGATGGGAAATTTCGAATATCGCGCTTCGAAGAAAGCAGATTATTGCGCTCGGTTGGATCGGTTCCGAGGCGGAGGTCGATGTTTTAATCCGGACGATGCAGGGGCGACACGGATGCGCTCTGCCGCGCCTGGGCACCGCCGCGCTCATGCAGCTCTCCTTCCACGCTGTCGATGCAGCGTTTTTGCGGGAGAAAACGAAGACTGCCTTTGCAGAGGCAATACAGAAGGAGGGCGACTTGAATGCTGCCGGCATCATGATAGAGGCGGCACAGACGCTCTTCGGGAAGAAGTGGATATCCGCCGCAGCAGCGGAAGCGGCAGAGCCCGAGTCGATAGAGAAGGCCAAAAATCGGCGCTTCGTTTTTCTCGGAAAAAGTTTGAAGCGCTTGTCGCCCCGTTTGCTTTGTCTATAATGAAATTTGAATCAAACTGCCGTATACCCGTCATTTTCAGTCTATTTGCCGCGCATCGGGTAACAAATGAGAGGATCAAGAAAGCATGGCGTAACGGCGAATCGGAAAGTTTTTTGATTGTGTTAGGAGACAGAATCGATGATGAATCAGATAGGGAAAACAAAGAAATTCAGAGCTGCAACAGAAGGCAAGCTGGGAGCAGCCGTCCCGATCGGGCATGTATTTCTCTTGCTCTTTGAACTATTGGTGGTTGTGCACGCCTTCGCGGGCGAGGGTTTCGCCACGCTCCGCTTTTATACGACGGACTCGAATTTGCTCTGCGGCGTCACTTCGGCGCTCTATCTTTGGACCTATTTCCGGGGCGAAAACGTGAAAGGGAGCGAGGCAGGGGCTGCTTACGCTGCTCCGTTTTATTGCGACCGCCTGCCTGCTCGTGACCTTCACGGTGGTGTTACTGGTACTCGGCCCGGAGAACGGTTTTGCGCATGAGTTTCTCGACGGAACCAGACTGTTCAGTCACCTTCTCTGCCCGTTTTTATCTTTGATTTTATTTCTCTTCGGGGATGAACGCGCGCCTTTTTCCTACATTTCCCGCGCGCTCTTTACGACCCTCCTTTATGCCGTGCCCATGATACTCTTAAACGCGGCGGGACTGGTCTCGGGACCCTACAGCTTCTTAAAGATTCGAGAGCAGAGCGCACAGGCGACCGTGTTTTGGATTGTGGTTATTCTCGGCGGAAACGTAGTGCTTGCCTGGGGCGCAGTGCTCTTACAGCGGCGCATTCGACGCTAAAGCGAATGCGGCAGAGAAAGGGGGTTCTTCATGTTCCAAATCAAGAAGCTCAACATAGAACATCGCCGTGACTTGCGTGTCATTCTGGAGAACTTTAACCTGGTTCTGAATACAGGCGACAAGGCGGTTATCGTCGGCGAGGAGGGCAACGGGAAGTCTACCCTGCTCAAGTGGATTTTTGACCCCGCTCTTGTTGCGGCCTATGCGGAGTGCGGCGGTGAACGTATCTTGGGCGCGGAGCGGCTTTCGTATTTGCCGCAGGAGCTGCCGGATGAGCGGAAAGGCCTCTCGGTCTATGAATTCTTTTCGGCGACGGATTCGTTTTTGACAGCAGTCCGAAGGAGCTCTCGGAGCTCGCTGCGCTTTCGCCTGTCGCCGGAGTTTTTACGGAGAGCAGCGCATGGACACACCTCCGGCGGCGAGAAGGTGAAGGCACAGCTGCTCCGTATCTTTTTGGAGCGGCCTACGGTGCTTTTGCTCGACGAGCCCTCGAATGACTTAGATCTTGCCACGCTCGAATTATTGGAAAGTCTGATCAATGAGTGGGAAGGCATTGTCCTCTTTACTTCTCACGATGAAACCTTGATTGAGCGGACGGCGACTGTGGTGATTCACTTAGAACAGCTGAAGCGGAAAAGCGAGAGCCGCTATGCGGTGGTGCGGGATACTTACGCCCGCTACCGGCAGCAGCGCGCGGAACTCTTTGCGCGAAAAACCCAACAGGCGGAGAACGAGCGCAAGGAGAAAAAGGCTCCGGGATGAAAAATACGCGCGGCTCTACAACTCGGTGGAGCGAGCGCTTTCAAGTGTTTCCGTCAGGCACCGGGCGAGGGAAAGAACTTAAAAGACAAGATGCATGTTGTGAAGGCCATGGGAAAGCGCTTTGAAAAAGAAGACGCAGAGATGACCGAAATGCCGGAGCAGGAAGAGGCAATTTTCTTTCGGCTCGGCGGTGAGGCGGCAGTGATGCCACAGGGCAAAACGGTGATTGACTATGCCCTTACGGAACTGGAAACGCCGGACGGTGAGCGTCTGTTGGCAAGAGACACACCTCAAACTGCGCGGTCCCGAAAAGCTCTGCATCATAGGGTGAGAACGGCGCGGGGAAGACGAGCTTGCTGCGCAAAATTGCGGAGGAGCTGCTTCGAAGAACGGATCTCCGCGCGCAGTATATGCCGCAGAGCTATGAGGAGCTGCTGAATTAAACCGAACCCCGGTCGAGTTCCTGGACAGCAGCGGCGATAAGGCAGTCCGCACCAAAATTCGCACCTATCTCAGAGCGCTTAAATTCACGGCAGAGGAGATGGATCATCCCATGCGGGAACTCTCCGGCGGACAAAAGGCCAAGGTCTTGCTCCTCAAAAATGAGCCTCTCGGATGCGAATGTTCTGATACTCGATGAGCCGACGCGCAACTTTTTCGCCGCTCTCAGGCCCTGTGATTCGAAGCCTGTTGGCAGCGTTCCCGGGGGCTGTCATCAGCATCTCCACGACAGAAAGTACATTGACGAGGTCTGCACGCGCGTGTTGCGCTTGACGGAAACAGGACTGGTACCTGCGCCGGAATTCGGAAAACAGAGTTGAGCTTGTGGAGAAAGAAGCGGAATCAGCAAGCGGACCCAAAGCGGCGGAAGCGCAACGAAGCGCGCTCCGCCGCTTTTTGCTGCAAGCAAGTTCCCGCATTTGCACATAAAAGCCTACAAAAACACTAGGAATTAAAAAGCCGAAACTGGCGGCAATTCACAAAAATACAAAAGTGCTGTCTAACTTGGCGCAGAACGGTTGACGCTGTGAAAGCGGTCTCATATACTAATAACAGTTCTTAATATTATTTTAAATTTTCGGAGGGGTCTATGGACTTCATGCAATCTTTGAGCGGCAATGCCGTGTTTATGATTTTCCTCACATTGGTGCTCGGTTACGCATTGGGACGCATCAGTTTTGCAGGCATTGAGTTCGGTACTTCGGGTGTTTTGATTGTCGCGCTGATTTTCGGCGCCCTCGGCATGGAGGTTCCGTCTGTTATCGGAACGGCGGGGCTCGGTCTCTTTCTTGCTTGTGTCGGTCTCTCGGCGGGGCCTACCTTTTTCTCGAACTTAAAAGCAAATTTCTGGGGCTACATCGCGACGACGGCAGCGGTGCTGGTGGGCGCAAGCCTCACGGTGACCCTGGCGGTGAAGGCCTTCGGTCTGCCGCTTGACCTGGCGCTCGGTGTGATGGCGGGCGCTATGACCTCGACCGCAAGCCTTGCGACCACGAAGGAAGTCTTCGGCGATCAGTCCGCAGCCGGTGTGGGCTACGGTCTTGCCTATGTGTTTGGCATCATTTCGGTTTTACTCTTTGTGCAGCTGCTTCCGAAGCTCTTAAAGGTGGATATCGCGGCGGAAAATGATAAGCTCCCCAAGCTTCCCGCAGCGAAGGCGGAGAAGGAGAAAGTGCTCACGGAGATTGACGGTCCGGGCGTGTTTGTGGTCTGCCTTGCGATTATGCTCGGTGCCCTCATCGGCAGCTTTTAAGCTTCCGCTCGGCGGCGGCGCTACCTTCTCGCTCGGAACGGGCGGCGGCGCTATCATCGCGGGCATTGTGGTATCTTCGATCGGTCACATCGGCAAGATTAAGCTGACGGCACCGAAGTCCACCCTGGTGCCGCTCCGCGATCTCGGCATTTCCTGGTTCCTTCTGCAGAACGACGCGGCTGCGGGCCCCAAGTTTGTATCGACCCTGCAGCAGTACGGTGTCATGCTTCTCCTGATCGGTGCGCTGATTAGCTGCGTGTCCCTGCTCTTTGCCTATGCGGTGGCGCGCTTTGTGTTCCGCATTCCGCTCTTTGGCGCACTCGGCGCGACGACCGGCGCCATGACGGCGGCGCCCTCCTGAATGCGCTGATCGGCGTCAGCAAGGATGACAGAGTGGCTTCCTTCTATGCGGCCTGCCAGCCGATTGCAACCGTAGGACTGGTGGTCCTTCCGAACTTCCTTGTTGCGATTTTGGGCGCTTAAGATAGGAATTGACGCAATAAAGTTCTTGACCCTATAATGAGTCAACACAATTGTTTCTCATTAGCGAAAAAGGAGGAGGACATGAGTTTCATTCAGGGGTTGAGCGGCAATACGGTATTTATGATCTTTTTAACCTTGGTGCTCGGGTACGCGTTCGGACGGATTAATTTTGCCGGTGTTAAATTCGGGACATCGGGCGTGCTGATTGTCGCACTGATTTTCGGAGCGCTCGGCATGCAGGTTCCGGCAATCCTCGGTACGGCCGGTCTCGCGTTATTCCTGGCCTGTGTGGGGCTCTCGGCCGGTCCCTCGTTCATTACAAATCTCAAGGCAAATTTTTGGGGCTTTCTCGCGACGACCGCTGCGATTCTGGTGTCGGCGGGCGGCACTGTGGCGCTGGCGGTCAAGGTATTTAAGCTGCCCCTGATTTGGCCCTCGGTGTCATGGCGGGTGCCATGACCTCTACAACGAGCCTTGCGACCACCAAGGAGCTCTTCGGCGATCAGTCTGCGGCCGGTGTGGGCTACGGTCTTGCCTATGTCTTCGGCATTATTTCGGTGGTCATGTTTGTGCAGCTGGTGCCGAAGCTCTTAAAGGCGGATATCGAGGCGGAAAAATGCAAAGCTTCCGGATCCGCCGGTTTCCAGAGTGAGAGCGATACTCTCTTCTCACGGTCGACGGACCAGGTGTATTTGTGGTCTGCGTTGCGATTGCGCTCGGCGCTCTGATCGGTGCGGTCGAGGTTCCGCTCGGCGGCGGCACAAGCTTTTCGCTCGGAACCGGCGGCGGTGCCATCATTGCGGGTATCGTGGTATCGGTCATAGGCCACTGCGGGAAAAATCAAACTCACGGCTCCGAAGTCTACCTTTGGTGCCGCTCCGCGACCTCGGCATTGCCTGGTTCCTGCTGCAAAACGGAGCCGGCGCGGGTCCTAAGTTTGTTTCTACGCTGCAGCAGTACGGCATTATGCTCTTCCTCGTGGGTGCACTGATGAGCTGCGTTTCGATTCTGCTCGCCTATGTGGTGGCGCGCTATCTCTGCAAGATGCCGCTCTTCGGTGCGCTCGGCGCGACGACCGGTGCCATGACTTCCGCACCTTCTTTAAATGCGCTGATTACTGTGACCGGAAACGACAAGGTAGCCTCCTTCTATGCGGCCTGCCAGCCGATTGCGACAGTGGGACTTGTGATACTGCCGAAGCTTCTGGTGGCAATGCTGGGTTCGTAAAGATGAGAAAGTCTGAGAGCCGTGCGAATGCACGGCTCTTTTTACGGCGCAAAAATCGGTTATAATAAAGGTATCGAAATTCGATGGAAAGAGGTTATTATGGCACGTTATATTGCCTTTGATGTGGAGACCCCGAACCGTTTCAGCGACCGCATGAGTGCCATCGGCATTTCCGTGATTGAAAAACGGCGCCGTGGCGGATTCCTACTATAGTCTGGTCAACCCGGAAACACATTTCGACTATTTCAATGTGCAGCTCACCGGCATCAGCGCGGAGAGCGTGCGGCACGCGCCGACCTTCCCCAAGGTATGGGAGGAGATTGCGCCGCTCGCGGAGAGCGGGCTTCGGTCGCACAACGCCGTATTTGACATGGGCGTACTCAGGAAATGCCTGAATGCTTACGGAATCGCGTGGAGCCCAAGGTTCCCTATCTCTGCACGGTGCAGATGGGAAAAGCGCCTGCTGCCCGGCATGAGCCATAAGTTAAATGTGCTCTGCAGAATACTACGGAATCGAACTGGATCACCACAAGGCGGATAGCGACAGCCGCGCCTGCGCGGAGATTTTGCTCCGCTACCTGGAGAGCGGTGCGGATCTCCGCCCCTTTATCCGTAGCTGTTCCTGTAGTTTCGAGAGCTTTGAAAAACATGATACAGGCAGGTAGATGCAAGATGAAAGTCGGAACCGAGCGAAGCATATCTTTCGCAAATGCCGGAATCAGCTGACATGAAAGAAGAGACGGAGGGAAGAAGGCGGCAGGCACAAAGCGATGAGCGGGTCGTGAGACACAGTGAACAGAACAGCACAACAGAGTCGCGTTGACAGCGGCAGAGGAGAACAGTATGGACGACTTCTATGTGTTTGGCGGGATATTCGGTGCGGTATTTACTCTGATTTTTATTGTGGCCTTTGTTTTGATCATTGCGAGACTGGTACAGGGCATAGGAACCTGGCATAAGAACAATCAGTCCCCGAAACAAACGGTTTCCGCAGTGCTCGTGGGAAAACGAACCGCGGTCTGGGGACACAGCGGCACCAACACGGTCGGGAGTACGAATACCGCGTATTTTCTCACCTTTCAGACGGAGAGCGGCGAGCGCACGGAGTTTAATGTGGACGGCAGAGTCTACGGTATGTCGGCCGAGGGTGACCGCGGACAGTTAAGCTTTCAGGGAACGCGCTTTCTCGGCTTTGCGCGTCAACAGGATAAGTATTCCGGAGGTGCGACATGATTGCGAGATACCGCCCTACCATTAAGCCGCCTTTCAGTCTGCACGACAGGACCGTACAGGAAATTGCGGATGCAGGGACTTCCGTGTGCCTCTTTTTGAAGAGGGAAGTCTCACGATTGAGGATGTGGACCCGGACTTTGTGGCGGTTCTGTTGTTGCGCCCCGGAGGGAGCGCGGATCTTTGAAGGAAAGCGGATGTCGCTCAAGCATTTTTGGAAGGCTATGCCGAATACAGCTTTTGAGCTGGTTGACGAGCTCTACGGAGACCACACGCTCACTTACAGCGGCTACCTGACTTTACCGGACGATGAGAGCCTGATCGAGATGTCCCTGGAAGTCTACTATGGCGGCGAGCTGGTCTACGATACGGAGAGCTGAAACGGAAAAGCCATGCGAAATGCATGTGCAAAGAAGAGTCTGCACCTCGTTGCAATCGGAGACAGCACGCCGCGCGAACAAGCGCGGCGGCTACTACGCGAACGGGATGAAGGGATACAGGGCGGAATGCCGCTTGACCATGTGAAGGGGATTGTGGGAGATGAACAAGGAAGAACGGGCGGAAAAATTGGTTTCGGAATATACCGGGGAAGAAAAAATCCCCATGGAGAAGAAGATTGAACTCTGCGGACGGGTGACGATTCCCATTATACTGATTTGTCTCGGAATCTTTATCGCGGAGTATGCGCTGCTTCGTTTCTTCGGCGGCGGAGCGCTCGCTGACCGCGCGGCGGATTTTGTCAACGAAATTGCGCGTTCAAAGGGCAGAACACACTATACGACGCTTGCATTGATTGCTGTGATTATGATGTTTCCGTTTGCTATTTTTGCCGGTCACGGTGAGTACGCTTTACCGGCGAAATTGGCTGCGTAAACAAGCGGAAAAATGGCTGTCCGAACATACGCAGAACGAGAACTGAGAAAACAAGTAAGCAAAAACAGCGGGTGCAACTGACTCTTGTCAGCTGCACCCGCTGTTTTGTGTTGCTGCAGCTTTTGGCTTTAGCCTGCTGAGCATGGTTCGCTTGCAAAAGAGTGAACCGTTGCAGCAAACCCACCCGCTATGCGGGTGGAGACAAATCGTTTAACGAAAGAAATCACCTTTCCGTACAATAGAGGTGTCCAAGCCACTACTGAGAAAGGAAGGTGATTTCATGCCAAAAGCAAATAGTGCTGCACATACCAAATGGCTGTGCAAGTACCATATCGTCTTTACGCCAAAGTATAGACGAAAAATAATCTACAATCAATACAAGAAGGATTTGGCTCAGATCCTACATGACCTTTGCGCATACAAAGGCGTAGAGATTATAGAAGGTCATTTGATGCCAGATCATGTGCACATGCTAGTGAGCATACCGCCGAAGATATGTGTCATCTTTCATGGGATACCTGAAAGGGGAAAAGCTCGCTGATGATGTTCGATCGGCATGCGAATCTAAAAGTATAAGTTTGGGAACAGGCACTTTTGGGCAGAGGGATACTATGTAGTACCGTCGGATTGAATGATACGACGGTAGAAAGACATCCGAGACCAGGAGAGGCCGATATCCTCCAAGACAAGATGAGCGTGAAGGAGTACGAGGATCCGTTCGGGGCGAAGCCTGGAACGGATCAAAGGTGATTGAGCCAATAATTGCCCCTTTAGGGGCAGCCAGGTGATAAAAGCAAGGTGGCTTGAACGGAGCCCCCAGGAAGCTTTTGCTTCCTGGGAGGCATAAAGAAAAGCCAGCGCCTTTGAGACGCTGGCTAGTAACGCGAGCTTATAGCCCGCATCCCAGCTCACCGTTTTACGGGTGGGGCGATTCGTTGTGTCGTTGCTTCTGTCGAATCCTTATGCCGCCACGAGGGTACAGAATGACAGCGACAATCGTGGAAGTGAGACCGATTAACGCCTCAAAGGGAATCAGTTTCATGCGGTTCTTGATGTCCATGTAGACGGAGCCGCCGGTCGCGTGGAAGAAGGAGCCGTGCGGCAGAGAGTCAAGCACAGTCGCACCTGCGTGAATCATAGCCGCTGCCGAGAGCGCAGGGACACCGGCGGAAAGCAGCGTGCCCGAGAAGGTCTGAGAGGCAACGGTGGAACCCGCGGTGGTAGAAGCGGTTGCGGCTGCCATCAGGATACCGGAGAGCGGTGCCAGAATGAAGGCCGGCATGTTCATGGCGCTGAGGAGCGCGGTCATATCCTTCTGGAGCGCGGAAGCCTTGATGATACCCGCAATCGTGCCGGTTCCGATCAGGAGAATCGCGACGCCGATGACCTTCGAGAGACCGAAGTCTGTGTACGGAATCAGCTTGCGGATGTTTCCGGTTACCAGAATGCAGACCAGACCGCCGAGCGGGAAGCGCAATCAGCGGATCCACCGAAATCTTAGCGAGCGGGCGAAGGGCGAGGAGCACAATCACGAGTCAGCGGGCCCGCAAACGCCTGCAGGGGCGTTCGGGAGCTTTTCCGCGGAGCTGCTTCGAGATCGTTCTGCGGAAATGCCGTCGCCCGCCTTCTTTGCGAGGAGAAAGCGAGGACGATGGTCGCGATGAGCGCGCAGAGCGCCGGAATCAGGTTCTTCATCATCACAGCCGTGAGGTCAAGCTTAAAAGCCTCGGTCACGGCAATGGTGTTCGGGTTCGGGGAGACAATGTTGCCTGCCTTTCCCGCCGCCTATCATCGCGAGCAGAATGCCGCTCTTCGAGACCGGCGCGCTCACCGATTGCAAGGGCAATCGGCGCAACCGTGATGACAGCGATGTCTGTGAACACGCCGACCGCGCAGATAATCATGGTCGCGACCGCGAGTGCCGCAATGGCACGCTTTTCGCCTATCGTGTCGACGATGGTCTCTGCGATTTTCTGTGCCGCGCCGGTCTTAATGAGCGCCCGCCAGAATACCGCTGGTTAAAATGCGGAGCACCGAGGACATCTGGAGCCCGCGCCGCTCACCATCGTGGAGACCGTACCCGCGAGGCCGCCGCCGCCGATTAATCCGCCGATTAAGGCACCGAGAATCAGACCGTAAGCCGGCTGTACCTTTTTGATAATCAGAAGAATGGCGACGACCAGTCCGATCAGTGCGCCGAGTGTCGTGAATTGTAAGTCCATAGGGAAACCTCCTTTTTATTTGAGCAGGAACAGGCGCAGTGCCTGTTCGACCGTATCCGTCATATTCTGTCTCGCATTCTCGGGCTCCATCGCCTCCTGCAGTGTCGAGATGCGGCGCAGTATCGGGAAAAAGGCATCGATGCCGTGTGCGTTGCAGGCAACCGCATCCGGGGTGACCGCACCCGCGAAGGCGATGACGGGCTTTCCGTACTGCTTTCGCGATATGCGCGACGCCGATCGGCGCCTTGCCCATGACAGTCTGTCCGTCGAGCCGCCCTCGCCGGTAATCACGAGGTCGGCCTCCTTCACATAGTCCTCGAGGCGGGTCTCCTCGAGCACAATTTTGATGCCGGATTCGAGCTGCGCATCGGTAAAGGTTAGAAGGCAAAGCCGAGGCCGCCCGCCGCGCCCGTGCCCTCCTGCCGCGGATTCGCCTTCTCGTACTTTTCGCGCGCCAGTGCCGCATAGTAGGCGAGCCACTTGTCCATCTGCATGATCATGCCGGGATCGGCGCCCTTCTGCGGGCCGAAGACCGCGCTGCAGCCCTGATCGCCGCAGAGCGTATTGGTCACATCGCAGGCCACGCGGAAGGTGCAGTCCGTAAGTTCCGGAATGACCTTCTCATCCGTGATGCGGTCCAGAACCTGCAAGCCCTTGGCGCCGAAGGAAACTGCTTGCCCTCGCTGTCAAGGAGCCCGTAGCCGAGCGCCTGCAACATGCCGATGCCGCCGTCATTTGTCGCGGAACCGCCGATGCCCACAATAAAGTGGCGGCAACCTTTGCAATCGCATCCCGTATCAGCTCTCCGACCCCGTAGGTCGTCGTATTCAGCGGGTTGCGCTCCTTTTCATCGACGAGGGTGATGCCGGCAGCCGCAGCCATTTCGAGAATCGCGGTTTTGCCGTCCTGCAAAATGCCGTAGACCGCCGTGACCGGCGTGCCGAGCAGCCCTGTGACGCGCACCTCTTGCAGGGTGCCGCCCATACCCATGGTGAGCGCCTCCACCGTGCCCTCGCCGCCGTCCGCGAGCGGGCGCACCAGGACTTCGGCGCTGCTGTCCGCCCTGAGAATTCCGGCGCGGATTGCATCGCCCGCCTCAAGAGAACTGAGAGATCCCTTGAGAGAATCAATGGCGACCACTACTTTCATCTCATTTCCTCCTTGCTTTGTTTTCGGATGCTGATCGACAGCCGGGACTGTCTGTCTGATTAGAATAACGAAATCGCCCTGTCGAATCCATGTGTGAAAGGACAAGAAGTGCTATACTGAGGCGCAATTATTGGTACGGAGAACAAAAAGAATGGCGGAAATCAGCAAAAAGACAGCCCAGCAGATTGTGGACAGCGTGAAAGATGTCTGCGGGCACGATGTGAACTTTATCCGGCCGGACGGCAGCATACTGCGAGCACGAACCCAGAGCGGGTCGGCACCTACCATGAAATCGGGCACCGCGCCGCACAGGAAGGGCAGCCGATCGAAGTCATGGAGAACGACAGCTTCTACGGCACCCTAGCAGGCGTGAACCTTCCCTTTTTCGCACCATCGGGACCATAGTCGCGGTCATCGGCATCACCGGCGTCCCCGAGGAAGTGAGAAAGTATGCCTATCTCGGCCCAGCGCATCACAGCCCTTCTGCTCCGTGAGCAGGGAGTACGATGCGAGAAACCGGAACGAGCAGCTGGAGACCGACCATGTGGTGCGGGCGCTGAGTTCAGGGAAAGCCCATGAATCACGGCTTTTACCTTGACTTCTTTCTTCCCACGGTCTCCAGCGAAGAAGTGCGCTACCGCATCCGTGCTGGTGCGCCTCTCGACGCGCTATAACCCCGCGAACCTCTCAATGGTGGAGCAGAAAAATACTGACCGTGTTCCGTGAGACCGGGAGTCCGCTCTTTACCTTCCGCTTTCCGAACGAGTACATCCTGATCCTGCCGAAGGGGATTATCCGCCGAGACAGCAGCAATTTGAGCGGCTTGCCGCAGAGTTCCGGGAAATTCTTTCGGTCGGTGTGGGGGCGGATCACAAACTGGTGCATCAGTACCGATCGTTTCAGGGAGGCGCAGATTGCGTCCCGTGCGGGCGCTGAGAGAGGCGGTTACGCGGACTTTTGAGCAGCTCGATTTGGAACTGCTGAGCGGCTCCATTCCGGTCGCGGTTCGCGAGAGCTATGCGGCGCGAACGCTCGGAAAAGCTGAGCGAAAAAGAAAGACACATTTTGGAAGTTTACTTTGCCGCGGACTGTAGCCTTAAGACAGCTGCGAGAAAGCTCTACATCCATAAGAACACGCTCCAGTACCAGCTCGACAAGATACATGCGCTGACCGGGCTACGACCCCAGAGTATTTCGCGAGGGCGTAATCCTGCTACTCGGGCTGCAACTGGGGTTCAGGGAACACTGAGACGAATGCAGTGGGGGCTGCGGCGGAAAATAACTATGGGAACGACATCCGGGTTCTGATGTGACAAAGCTTTAGAAAGGCTGGGCACAGCTTACGGGAAGGGAGAGCGCAGAAAGCAGTAAAGACAGAAAACCGGAGTGGTTCTATTCGTTGTTCGGAAGCGAAATCTTGGGCGAAATGTGTAATCGGAAGCGCAAGCAAGGTAATCTGTATACAGCTAAGCGGAAGCCGGCACTTTAGAAAAAGTGCTGAAACAGGCGCGTTGGCTTGAGATTTGCGAGGCAGAATTCTATAATGAAAAGGATGTGAACCATAGTCACGGTAAGGTAATCCGGAAAGCCAAGGAGGCAGAGAAAAAGTCATGTCAGACTTACGTATCAACTGGATTGACGAGTGGGAAAAGAAGGACGTAGATCTCGAAGAACTGCGCCGTGCGCTGGAAAAGCGGTGATTCGCGCGCTACAGCGGAAAAGGCGTTTCGAGACATCGGCGGCAAGTGGAAGAAGTACGCAAAGCGCGGCGTGTCGAATCTGTACTCTTAAAGGAGACCGAGGACGATAACGACGGCATCGCAAACGCCTACAGCCTACTCGATCACGGACGGTGTGATTGCCGATGAGGACCTTGAACAGGTTCGCGCGGTCTGCGCCGAGAACCTGAGCACGAGCGAGATGCGTGCGGTTTGCTCCTTCTGTAAGCCGAACGAGTGGTGGGACACCAATCCGAGCTACCACACAAAGCTGGCGGAAAAAGGCGAGACGGATTCCCTTTATAGCTTTCTGATTGCGAGACTCTTCCCGGCAGGCATTTTTGCTTACCTCGCGAGCGTCAAAAAGAAAGAGTCGCAGCGCTTGCCTGCTCTGCGATTGCCTGGGGCCTAAAGGAGGGCGGTCTCTTTAAGAAGGGCGCCTACATGAGCTATACCATTGACAACGAGCTTCATGGAGTGAGCCGGAAGCCGAATAGAGGGAGAAGAGATGAAGACATATTTTGATGACGGCGCAACCATGGAGTTTTTCCAATAAAGGCATGCTCGGTGTGGGCTATACCCTTCGCATCGCGAAGGACGGTTTCAGCTATAAGAGCTTGAACGGCAAGGTCGATGTGGATATGAAGTTTGCGGAGATCGGTTCTCTGTTTCTGACCAACTACTGGAGCCAGAACTTCCACTACAGAGTCTTGCTTCGCGACCTGAACATAAAGAATATGAGCGTCCCGGAGCTGGATCTCGACACCAGAACCTGGAACAACGGCCACAATGTTCGCGAGACCAAGCCGCTGCTCCTTGCCTTTGCCGCGAGCAGGTTGGGGGCGGAATTCCCGAACAATCTGGACAGCCTCGAGACAGAGCTCGGCGCAACGCTGGGTGAAAAATCATCCGCCTCTCGGGCGGCGTCATCATAGGCGCAAAGCACCAGGTGAAGCTCTGCGGACATCAAGAGAGTGAAGTGCGTTTGCAACGGTGCGCTCGGCACGCTCTGCGTTTACACGAAGGCAAGGGCGGCTTCTTCGACATGCCGGATATGAAACTCCCGCTGAGCGAAGTCACCCTGCCGCTCCTCGAGGCCGTGATGACCCGGAATACCGGCAACGGCATTGACTTTAGCCAGGGCAACGGCTTTGACCAGAAGAACTCGGAGTACATCATCATCCGCTATATGGATTCCGGCTCTTTGTAAGCGGAGACGGCAGCTTCCGCGAGCAGTGGCAGGAGATCGCCTACCGCCGCATCAAGGCATATAACTACGATGTCAACGAGCACTGGGGCGAGAAGATGGGCTGAGAGATACAATCAGTGTACAGTGATAGAGGAGAGCAGCTGCTTCGATAGAAGCAGCTGCTTTTACATGCGAAGAGTTCTTTCTATACCGGCGGCGTTATGATATCCTAGAATAAATACCGAATTAGATTCGGAATATTTCGGGAGGGCTATGCAATACATTCACCGGCAGATTGAAGATGTGGTGTGCAAAGCGGCGCAAAGTTTCAAGGCGGTGCTGATTACCGGTGCAGAGACAGACGGGAAAATCAACGCTTTTTACGAGAGTTGTTCCCGGAGCGGAAGCAACTTTCCTTTGATGACCTCTTCCTCGAGGAGCAGGCGAAGGAAAATCCGGAGATGTTCATGATGTTACACGAGCCGCCGATTGTCCTGAATGAAGTGCAGCGGGTACCGGATTTATTCCGCTATCTGAAGTTACAGTGCGATAACAGCGAGGCGAAGGGCCAGTTTCTGCTCTCGGGCTCATAGCCTTTTTCGCTGATGCGGCTCGCCTCCGAGTCTCCTGGCCGGAAGAGTGGCGGTTCTGGAACTCTCGACCTTATCGCTCCGGGAACTGACGGGCGACAGCTTCAGCGCGCCCTTTGTGCCGGGCCTTGACTATCTGCGGGAGCGGCAAAAGACAGTGGTCAAGCCTAAGAATATCTGGGAATACATCCACCGCGGCGGGTATCCTGGCGTGCAGGATGCGACTGTGAGACTGGCAGATGTACTTCTCAAGCTATGTGAAGACCTATCTTGAGCGGGACGTGCGCGAACTCTCGGCGGTGCAGGATCTGGATGCGTTCCGGAAATTTATGATTGCCTGTGCGGCGCGAACGGGGAGATTCTGAATTACAGCAACATTGCGGGAGAAATCGGGAAGGATGCCGATACGGTGAAGCGCTGGCTCTCGATTCTTGAGGGCGTCGGGCATCATCTACCTCTTAGAGCCATACACCGCCTCGGTGTTAAAGCGCGCCATTAAGACGCCGAAGCTTTATTTTTCGAGACACGGGTCTTGCTCGCCTATCTGACCAGATGGCTCACGGTTGAGACACTGGCAAACGGCGCAATGAGCGGCGCCTTTTTGAGACCTTTGTGATTTCGGGAGATTTTAAAATCCTATGCAAACCGCGGTCTCGATTACCGCTACTTTGTCTCTTATTATCGCGGACGAGATTTGAAGTCTACGACTGAGTCTGAGATTGATTTTATTATCGAAGAGAACGGCATCCTATATCCGGTGAAATCAAACAGAGCAGCAGACCGAAGGCGGATATGACGGCAGCGTTTCAGCTGCTCGATACCATCCCGGAGAAGAGGCGCGGCATGGGCGCCGTGGTCTGCCTCTGCTCGGAGCCGGGCATGTGCGAGACAATGTCCTTGCACTTCCGGTCTGGTATATTTGAATTCCTGTTCCTTTTCCGACCAAAAGTGGTATACTATAAGTGAATTTTCGAACCAATTTCAGAAATTGATGCATCAGAGCGAAAGTTTGAGAAAGCGATACGATAAAAGGAGGAAAGAAAGCCATGAAGAAGAGACGCTACATCCTCAGTAGTTGTTGCGAGCACTTGCACTGCCGCTGCTGGTATCCTGCGGGAAGAAGGCCGAGTCTGCGGAGACAAGTAAGGCAACAGAAGTGCGGTATCGATGGCAGCTGCCGGGACAAGCAGCAGCGCTTCGATGAGCACAACAGGCGAGAGCAAGGAGGAACAGGAGACCATGGGCTATCAGACAATCGATCAGGATACGGCTCGGGAGATGATGAAGCAGGACGACGGTCACATCATCCTCGATGTGCACCAAGGAAGAGTATGACAGCGGTCACATTCCGGGTGCGGTGTTGTTGCGAACGAGGAGATCAACGGAACGAGACCGGAAATCCTGAAGGATCTGGATCAGCCGATTTTATCTACTGCCGCAGTGGACATCGAGCTGGACTTGCGGCGGAGAAATTATCAAGCTCGGTTATCGCAAGGTCTACAACTTTGGCGGCGTCATGACATGGACGGGGAGCTGGTAAAATGACCATCTATCTCGCAGGCGGATGTTTCTGGGGCTTACGAAGTACTTTGACCAGTTCCCGGGCGTGCGTGCGACCGAGGTGGGCTATGCAAACGGGCCGGACAGTGCTCCCTACCTATCGAGGAGGTCTGCGACAGCAGCTCGGACATGCGGAGACCGTAAAAATCGAGTATGATCCGAATAAGATTTCGCTTCGTGAGCTGCTGGATAAGTACTTTCTGGTGATCGATCCGCTCTCCGTAAACAAGCAGGGGAAATGACAAAGGCATTCAGTACCGCACCGGTATTTACTATGCGGATCAGGAGCCAGCTTCCGGAAATTCAGGGCGGTTTATGACGAGCAGGAGGCAAAGTACGGCACAAAGCTCGCGGTAGAGCTGGCGCCCATCCAAAACTTCTATTCCGCGGAGGAATACCACCAGAAGTATCTCGATAAAAATCCGGACGGCTACTGCCACATTCCGCAGAAAGATGTTCCATCTTGCGGAAGAGGAGAACGAGACGCTCCGCAATAAGATTGGCGACCTCTCCTATGAGGTCACGCAGAACGCCGCGACCGAGCGCCCTTCACCGAGAGTACGATGACTTCTGAGAAGGGCATCTATGTCGATATTGTGAGCGGTGAGCCGCTGTTCAGCTCCCTCGATAAGTTTGATTCCGGCTGCGGCTGGCCTGCCCGTTTTCCAAGCCGATTGAAGCGAAAGGAACTCAAGGAGACCACCGACCGCTCGCACGGCATGGTCCACGGAGTGCGCTCCAAAGAGGGAATTCGCACCGTCATGTCTTTAACGACGGCCCCCGCGAGACAGGCGGCCTCCGTTACTGCATTAATTCCGCCTCCTCCGCTTTTATTCCTGCGATAAGCTGGAAGAAGAGGGGCTACGGGGAATATAAGAAATTATTTGAGCGTTGAGTAAAAGGCAGCGCGTAAACGCAAATAGGTGAATGTTAGCCCCCGCCGGGTCGAGAGACATGGCGGGGCTTTGCTGTGAATCATTGACAGCTGGGATTCCCAATTCCTTTTTGCGACGGCGCGGGAAATGCGCTATCATGGTGCTGATTTATCATTTTGAAGAGTAAGAGGAAAATGCTTTGTATTTAGGAACACGGCAGACCGAAGGACTGCACCGAAAGAACGAGCGCGGAACTCGCGGTCTATGATTTATTGGATCGACTGGAAATACCGTGCGCGTGTGGATCACGCGCCCGCCGAGACCATGGAGGTCGCGCGGCCATAGACAAAGTGTTAAACTGCCGCATTTGTAAGAACTTGTTTCTCGTAACCGGCAGCAAACCGCTCTATCTTCTGATGATGCCGGGGGATAGCCTTTTTAAGACCAAGGAACTATCCGCGCAGATCGGTTCCGGCACGCCCTAAGCTTTGCCCCGCCCGAAAAAAGATGGTCGAAAATACCTGGGACTCTACCCGGTTCGGTGAGTGTCATGGGGCTATGAACGACAATGAGTACAAGGTGCAACTCGTGGATCAAGATCTCTTTTCGGGATGAGTATATCGGCTCAAACCCTGCGTGAATACATCATCACTCAAATTGCGGCGCACGGATATCTTTGAGACCTTTTGCCAGAGGTCAAGCATAGTTATCTTTCCGTGGAATTGCACGGGAATGAGGAGCAGCCGCCCGTAAGCCCGTGTATCCGGGCAGTATGCGCGTAGCTCGTGCTTACACGAGCGTTAGGAATATCAAAAGATTAGAGAAATGGTTTGGTAACTTTGAGAGAAGGAAAAGGCAGTCGCTTTGGCGGCTGCTTTTTCGTGGAGAAATCTTGGTGAGCAAAGCGATGATGATTGAGTCCGTTAATTGGGACAGCTGAGGTGGTAAGTTAAGATAACGAGATAATTACTGGAGCATTGACAGCCGCTTGTACGGATCAAGAGAAGAAAATACATACAAAACGAACAAATTCAAAGCTGCATATACAATAAATAGATGAATATATACAATAGAACCTTGTAATTAAGAATATTAGCGGTAAACTGTAAGAGAATGTTAAAGAGTTCCGGGAGGGAAGCATGGACGTAAACTAGTTGATGCAGTCTTGCGGCAAAAACCAATCCGAACGACAGCGCGCAGTGGCTGCTGCCTGGATGCATGCGCGGGATACGGCGGAATCATGGAGAAACCCCGGGCTATTGGCTTCCGGTGGCTGTTCGGCGGAAATCTGCGGCGGCAGCGAGGCAGCTCTGCAGGAAAACGAAGCACTGTTTCAAAAGGTAGCGTGTATTCCTGGGATGGCGCACGATATCAGCAAGGCGACGGCTGTGTTTCAGGCGCGCATTCTGGAAATGTTGCCGGAGGCGCGGAAAGACTTGCGGAAGAAGGGCTGGAAAATAGCGGATATAAAACTTTTACCGATCCCTCGGCAGTCGCGCATGCGTTGGCACGGTCAGGTGATTTTACAGCAGCGGGTGAACGAAGGAATTTGTGAGAGATTGTCGGCGCACATCACGGAAAAACCTCAGGAGGCGGTGAGCGAGTCTACGTTTGACGAGTATCTTGTCAATTTCAGAGGAAAGGACAGCGATGCCTGGCTGTGGGCTGAGATTTGGGATGCCTTTCGCAATACGCCTTCGAAGTAAGCGGCATTTCAAGATGCATCGATTATCCCGGAACTCTCCGGACCGCAGCGTGTTTTTACCTCCGGGCTCTGTCATGGCGGACTGGGTCGCGATGCAATCAATCCCTACCACCCGACGATATCGATTGACGAGTTGGGACAAGAAGCATGTACCCCAAGCGGACTCGCAGTGCTTGGAAAAAGTTAAAGCTTCCAGCTGTCTGGTCGGCCGAGCTTGGCGGAATGGACGAGGTGGCTTTTGCGGAGAACTTTGGTTTTCCCCAACGAACTGCAGAAGGCGTGCTGAAATATCAGATGCTGTCATCTCGCCGGGTATCCTCATTGTTGAGGCACAAATGGGCGTCGGTAAAACCGAAGCGGCACCTCGCTGCAGTCAGCGTATTTGCCAGAAAGTGCGGAGCGGCGGGCTCTTTTTCAGCCTGCCGACACAGGCGACGGCAAACGGTATATTCCCGCGTATAAGGACTTGGGGCTGAGGAGCAGGTTTGCGGTTCAGGAGAGAGTAAGGAGAAGCCTCGATACGACTTGCGCACGGCAAAGCAGAGTTAAATCAGGACTATGCCGATTTGTTGGAAGCAGGAAAGGGAGAGTTCACGGGGAAGCGTGCATCGGTGAGGATGAGGATCAGGCGCTGGTGGTACCAGCTTTTTCCGCGGCCGCAAGCAGGTATTGCTCTCCGATTTTGTCATTGCAACAGTGGACCAGATTTTGATGGCCGCGCTGAAGCAAAAAACACTTGATGCTCAGGCATCTCGGCATGGCGGAAAAATCGTGATTATCGATGAGGTGCGCCTACGACGCCTACATGAACGTGTACCTCGAGCGCGCACTCTGCCGGCTCGGTGCCTACTGCGCCGGTGATTCTTCTCTCGGGCCACACTGCCCGCTTCAAGGCGTATCGACTTTGTGGATGCCTATTTGAACACCTCCAAGCGAGAAATACGTGAGCGCGAAAAAGCGGTTTACGCAAGGCGAAGAAGCGGATTGGAGATATTCGCGTGCGTATCCGCCGCTCACCTGGACCGACGGAAAAGAGGTTCATCAAAAGGGACTGCAACTCACAGAGTGCATCACCGTAGTGTGGCGATTCGACATGTCAAAGAATCGAGCGCATTCAACGTTGCGAGATAAGCTACGGGACGGCGGCTGCGCAATCGTGATATTAAGCACCATACGGCGAGCGCAAGAGTCTGCCGAGGAAGTAAGAGAGCAGACTGCCGGACCCGATATTGTCCTCCTACAGTGCGTTTTTGATGCCGGATCGCGCAGCGCGGAGCGTGACGTTATTGCAAAAACTGGGAAAAGCGCCCACCAAAGAGAACAGGATCATTTGATTGTAATCGGAACATCGGTGTTGGAAACAAAGCTGCTGGATTGACGGAGATGTATGCTTACCGATCTCTGTCCCATGGACTTACTCTTGCAACGTCTGGGGACGAGCTGCATCGCCACCCGATCTCACGATGATATGCGGCCGGAACAGCTGAAAGGCGGCACAATGTTAGTCATAGAGCCGGATGAAGATGCGTTTGAGTCCGGAACGCGCGCCATTTATGGGGATTATCTCCTCATGAGAACCAAAAAGCGTTTGCCGGATAAAATCACACTGCCAACGGATATTCCCAATTTGGTGCAGGACTGCTACGACGACCGGGAACCTGATTGGAAACCGAAGCTGAGAAGATAATGTACGAAGAAGCGAAAAGGGAAGAGGCGAATAAGACCGGACATAAAAAGATTGAAGGCGGATTCTATTGCCTCGATAAGCCCGAGAAGAGGTCTTGAAAACTGGATCAGCAATGGAGACCAAACTGACGAGGAAGAAGCGCAGGCGCAGATAGAGACTCGGAAAACAGCATTGAGGTGCTCTTATTTATGCAGAAAGGAAATGAAATCTGCTATCTTCCCTGGCAACACGAGGGGCAGAGCCTTCCGGTCGAACGTATTCCTTCTCCGGAAGAGAAACGAGACCTATTGCGACAAAGTGTTAGGTTGCCCGGTGCGCTCTGCCGTGAATATCAAATTAAAAAGACTCTCGATGCGTTGAAACCGATGAATGAGCTTGTGTTATCCGGTGAGTGGAAGCACGACCCGATGTTGAGAGAGAGGAACGATTTCTCCTGTTGAACGAACAGTCTGGAAACAGAACTTGCGGGTTTTTCGTCTATGGTACTCGAAGGAGGAAGGCCTGTTTTATGAGAAAGGAGCTGCGATGATAAAACCTGAGTTTAACCTGGATGAGCCGTGGATACGGGTTCGAACACGATTGCCGTGTCGAAGAGGTATCGCTCAAAGATGTTTTTAGTCCATGCGCATGAATATGAGGATTTGGCCGAGGAAACGGCTGCGCAGGATGTGACCATGCTGCGCCTGCTATCGCGTACTGCTGCTGCACCTTTTTCTCGGGTGGATGAGAAACGAGAGCAAAACTACTGTTTGATTTGGAAGATGATGAGTTAGAGGATGAAGTGTTTCGGCGCTGGAAAGCACTCCGGCGACCAGACATTTTCCGGAAGAAGCCGATTCAAGACTCACCTAGAGCAGTGGCAGGAGCGGTTCTGGTTGTTTCATGAGGAGAGCAGCTTTTGGCAGGTGAAAGATGCTCATGGAAGTTTGCAAGCGAATGAGGACTTTTATCCAAATCGTGCAAATTGAACGTGGAGAGCTTTCTCCAGAGTTCAAATAAAATTAGACTTTTTCTCCTGCGCGTAGCGGTGTGTCTCGGGATTCTTCTGACGAAAGCGTTTGCAGAGTGCGACGATGGATGGTATATCTCAGCGCGTTTGATGATAGTGCCGTAAAGCCTGCTGTAAGAGGGCAAAGACGAGCGGGATAACGATACAAAGAGAAAGAAAGGTAGTAAAGCCGACCCTGCATGGCCAGGGTAAAATGGGTGTTGTTTCGGCGACCCGGAAGAAATCTGTTTGAGACTTTATTGTTAAACTTAACGCTGATTAAAAGACAGGGATGAATTCTGGAAAGAGGAGAATAAGGCCATTTGGGAGAAAACAGATAATGAGTTGTCAAGAGAAAGAACGACAACTTTATCCGCTGCTGAGAATCAAGCAGAATTGTTGGACCTGGCAACGTCCAGAAGACCGCTTTAACTTTAGAGCGTGGCGATAGCAGTCATATCAAAAGGATATTGGGTTTGAGGAGACTATTTTTAATCCGGAAAATGCTTTTACAGAGCAAATGACGGTTTGGAAAATCGATTCATGAGTGAAAAGAAGTGGATGATTCAAAGACACATGAGCCGGATCGTCAGATGTGAGAGAGTTTGGGAGCATATTCTGTGAGAATGAAGACGGACATATGCCGGGCCTGGTCGTTGGAATCAGCTTGCTTTGTACAGCTAAAAAGCACCACAGATTTAAAAATGCAGATTTAAAATTGTGTCTGTGCAATACGGAGATCAAAATGCGACTGTAAAGATACATTTTTCGGATTCATTGGCGTTTTCATCCGGAATTCTATCCGGAACAGGAGCGTTCCCAAATAGCATGGATTCATGAATCAAAGAAGATTAAGAAGTGAGATACTCACAGAAACATTCGGATTGTTCTTTTTATAATGTTGCGCTTTCCGGAGCATGCGTACTGACAAAGATCAGCGAAAAAGCGGTTGTTGATGCGTGAGAGACTTGCTACGCATCGTTAGATGTTCCTTTTAGAAGATGGTTGAATTCTACTGACTCGAATTGTCTTGGAGAGGCAATGGAAGAAAAAGTGTTGAGTGGCAAGATTGCGAAGCAAATAGCGCTGGATTTGGAAGAGAAACCATCGAGATGCCGGAATGAAAAGCACTAACCGGAAAAGAACTGATAAAAGCATTATGCTTTCGCCGATTGCATTTGAGTCATGGTGAAAGAAATCATTGGGCTATACCCTGCTTTTGCGGGGGAGAAACTCATCACTGAGGAGGTGAGTGCATGGAAGAGAGGAGTAAGACAGAGTCACGACAGAGTGATATCGCTAAATTTGTAAAGCGTAAGCTTATGAGTTTGCAAAAGCAATCCCAACGAAGCGGCAGTACGAGCTATCCTTGCGAAAATGCGGCGCGGTGTCGGGAACAGCCGGGTGATACGGAACTTGGGACATGCTCTTCAGACGTTTGCCCGAGTCCTTAGAGGGCGAGGTAGCAAGCCAAGTCGTGCGGAATGGGCTATTTTCACAAGCACTTACATTATTTCGCTTTACACCAGCAGGGAAAAAGAGAAATCTTCAGAGCGAGTTTATGTTCCAAGAGAAAAACACCTTCGGACGAGCAGTCGCACAGTTAATCAGTTGTAATTCGATGCCGAGGAAGCTATTATAAAAGCGACGTTTAATGTAGCAGTAAAGCGCAGCAGATCTGACCGGATTTAGTTGGTATTTGAGAAACATCATCAGCTTTGCAAACGAGAAGATATTCCGATGGATTACGCAGCTCTTTGCAAAAGGATCTGATACGATTATCAGAATCCGGATCGGATTGACGGAGGCGGCTAATGGGGACGTGATTTTACCGAGAGCTCTCATCCTTTGAAGGGGTTGAAAACGATGGCTCAGCAGAAAAGCTGGGGACAGAAAGTGAAGAGGAAGGATACAGTTGTAAGCACCTCTGCGGATTAAAAATTTGAGCATACGATAGAGAATGAAGTTAGTTTATTGTAGGTCAAACAGACCGGAAAGGATGAAATTATGGATGAGAAGAGATTATTTGTGGATTTTACGTGTGATTCAGACAGTGCCGCCGAGCTGCATCACCGTCGATGACACGGGAAGCCCTAAGACCGCAGTCTATGGGGGAAGTATGCGCGCGCGTATCTTCACAGGCGTGGAAACATGCTATGCGTGTTTACTTTCAGCAGAATATTCCGCAAGAGATTGGGTGTCAGAACACGTATGTCCGTGGAAAGATTATGGATGAAATCCAGAAGTTGAACGGCAAATTGAGTCGTGAGCAGTGTGAAGATTTGCTGGAACGATTTTTAGTAAAGGAGCGTCGAGACATAAGGATAAGACAAAAAGCAGGAAGACAGTTATAATAAAGAGGAATTAGAGACCTTCTTTATATCAGCTGGAAGCAGATTAGAGAGTTGGCAAAGCTTGTGTGGATACTATTACAGAGGATGGGAGTTTGGGAGAAGAAAAGTTGAAAGAAGATGGAGATTAGCACTGAAGAATAATCCGAGTTTTGAGATGATATTGTTCGGACGTATGGTTGCAACAGACCCTCTATCAACTACGATGCTGCGTCACAGGTTGCGCAAGGTACTGGACACACACTGCACACAATGAATAAGGATTATCACGGGGATGATTGTAAGATGAACTAGGATAATAAAGAGTTGATGACGAACTGTAGTATGATGAAGCCACCACACACCAACAACACACCAGGAGGTTCAAAAAAAGAGATAACAAAAAAGAAATATATCGCTACCTGACACGCTGTAGAAAAGTACAGATTGAAGTATCATTGCAATTAAAGCCCCAAAGACGCATTGCGCGCGAAGTCGGGATTGCAAGCAATAACTTTATATAATGAACTTGTTGAGGTACCGTACAGCAGTTAGGACGGAATCTGGAGCTTACACGCGCTACTTGAGATTCGACAGCGTGTCTACGAACATCGGAAGACGAAGAATATTGCCCCATAAAGCTGCTGCAAGCCAAATTCGTGCTCCGCGGTAAAGCAGATAATGACAAAGCATCTGCACCTGATGCGATTTGCGGTCTTGCTAGAGAAAAGGGCTGTTTCACCGAGATGGTTTGCAGTAAGACTTCTTTATAAACTACAGCGATTATTAAAAAGTCGAAATATCGATCTCACGCTAAAGGTCGACGTAAACAACACTGCAGGACATCCGCAGATAAGGCGGCTTTTATGGTCTGAGTAATAGCTCGCCCCCGCGCAGTTAATCAGCGGGAAGAGTTTAGCATTGGGAGATTGATACCGTGGTCGGTCGAAAGGACACAACTGTCGGCTGAGATTGGATGAGCGCACCACAAGATTTCGACACATTATAAAGATACCCGGTAGAAGCATACAGGCGGTTGAGCAGGGTTAAAGCCTCGCGAGTTGTGCGGAGAACGTTTCAACGCGTCCATCTGCGATAATGGCAGTGAATTTGTCAATCGCCACAGTTGCTCCCTACGATACCCATATACTATGTTATCCGTACCCGGCCTACGAACGCGGGACTAAACGAAAAGCAGAACCTCATTGATTCGCCGGTTCTGCCATGTATCTCTTTGATGTCAAACATGGATGAGCAACATGAGATTCAGGACTGGATCAATCAGCCCCCGAAAGTCCTTTCACCACAGTTCGCCGAGAATTATTTCAGACTGTCCTACTTGATCTTTGCAATTCAGCTGATTGCTCACGGCGTAGATGACCTAAGGTGGGAGATGTCTAGCAGGTCATTTGAACGGTTGAATCTAACCTTTGGATCTCTATCGTTATGCGACTGTCGGCTTGGCTGCATTTAAGGAGTGGGTCGGAATCCGGAGAAGGTTATCAGGACGTTTGCGGAAGTTTTATCTACCGATGCCGACCGAAAGTAGTCTACATTTGTAAAATTGAACTGTTCCGGACGCTGTTTACATTACCATTCGAGAGATCACAGCCGCTGGTGAATTTTATGGCGCGTTTGAAGATGCAGTGGTGAGTCGGCACGGTTTGTGCAAGCCTCCGTCGAGCGGTAGGCTTGTGAGTATGTGTGAAAAGAGTTATCAGAACTTTGTTGAAGTACCTAAGAAGCCGGGGCACCGGAGAGTATATGGAGAAATTGGGGCAGGAGCGACCGATGAAGGAGAATTTGATTTACTGGAAAAATACGTGCGTGAACTGCAGAGTAAAGCAGGAGAGAAATAATGAGTACGCTTATTATGACTTCTGCGGTACCGCTGCAGGCGCGTGGGGCATGAGTCCAAGTTTGAGAGCAGATTAACGGTGCGAGCCATCGAAGAGCGGCGTAATCGGGATGCTCGCAGCGCGGCATTGGGACTTCGGCGAGACGCCGATTTATCGAACTATCAGCATTGCGGTCTTCGGAGTTCGCGTGGATCGAGAGGGAAAGTCATAAGGATTCCATACCGCACAGGCGGTGAAGACAGCAAAAGATAAAATGAAGAACCTGAAAAATAGGATATGTAACATCGAGATACTATCTTCGGATGCTGTTTTTTGTGATTAGAGTCAGAAGATGATGGCCTTTGAAAATTAGAGGCAGCGTTACGGACGCCCGGTTTTTCCGTTACTTTAGAAGGCGCTCTTGTCCACCGACCTACCTTTGGTTCTGGACTTCGAGAAAAGACCTGAGATTGCACCCGGGAAGAAGAAAATCAGAACCAAATGCGAGAAGCAATAAGGACGCGCGTTGATATATCCGCGCAGGGACAGCATGCTGACGAATTGAAGTTATAAGCACAGTATGATGTTGATTTTTAATCCGATGAATGAGGAATTTGCTATCACGCAAAAGAAATTTGGCTGGATGATAAACAGAAGAATCGGCAGAAGAACATGATGCCATGGCTGAACCAGGAGAGAGAGGTGATATGTATCTGACAAGAATGGAATTCGGATACAGATAAGAGGGCAACATGAAATTCCTCAGCCCCAGTAAAATCCATGGGATGGTGGAAAGCTCCTTTCCGGAGCGCAGAGAATGGAGACTCTGCGTTTAGATCACTTCTGGAGACAGGCTTTGTATCCTTGTACCAGCGCGAAGAAAACCAACTTGGAGGCTGCGGTAAGTGAATATGGGAATCCGAAAGAAGGTTTTTGACGAGAGAGTATGAACCCCTGGCGCGTATCACAGAGCAGAGGTTGCGGCGTTTCCGCTTGGTCGCGAATCCCACGCAAGTATTTCGTGCAAGCACGGGAAACGTGGTGAGTGTGGGTTACTTGTACGGGAGTAAATCAGCAAGAGGATTACGAAATGGCCGAAAAGAATGGACGAGAAGGGAAGAAGGTTTCGTTGTCGAAACAGTTGGCATATTTTTCCATAAACGGGAAGAAAAGACAAGTCCGTTTCTCGCGTGAAGTGAGTTACGGCTGCGTACTAACTGTAACGGATGTCGAAGTTTAAAGAGTTCGTGCCGCGGTATGGGCAGAGTGGAAGAGCTTACGGCATGGGATTGCTCATTATGCGTCTGCCCTGGAGGTAAAAGATGGGGCGAGATTCCAGGTATCATACGCCCTGAATTACAACAGCGTTTACAGGTCAAAGATCGAATGACCTTCTTATATCTGGAGCGTTGTAAATTAAATCGGCGCGAGTAGTGCGATTGAAGCGGATAGATGATGACGGCACAGGTAGATATCCCGCAGCAGCCATCTCTGTACTGATGTTGGGGCTGGCAGCAGGTTTTATGCATCGTAAAGATGGAACTCATCGGAGATGCAGGAGCACGTCATTTGGGTTGAGAGCACGGCGTTCGCTATTATGCGCAGCGGACGCCTGCTCACCAAGCGAGCAGGTCTTTCAGTTACAGCAAGCGAAATTGGTAAGCAACCAGCGCTTGCATCTTGCAGTTGTTGTGAAATGGGCGCGATGCGTTTCCGAAGACGTGAGCAAATTGACCTCGCAACAGCTTAGTGGGAAGAGAAGGAATGAGTACGGGAAATATACTGCAAGTGCTTGAAGGATACGGAATCATGGAACGGTAGAGTACATCAAATGGGGACTTCGAGGAAAGTAATGATTAATCACACTCCAGTGCGGGACATTCGTGCCTCATGCCCAAGGCGCGTGATTGCTGCATTGGGCTGTTCTCCGGACTCTGGCTTTGTCCATGTGGGAGGCGACCTCGTTTGCAGGCGCATGATTTCTGCAGATCTCTATAAGGCGGAATTCACGATTCCGATTGCGTTTGAGGTCACCGCTGAAAATCCTCCGGATTTGTCTGGGTGTGCTAAGACGAAAGGTAAGGCTGATGTCCCGCAATCATCTGTTAGAACGCATGGTGCGATCGGCACTATTTACTATCAGAAAAAAACGAAGAGGAGGTTGGCAGAAGAAGAGGTTATCTATCTCGATAATCGCGAGGAATGGTCAGATACGGTATCTCTTATATAGTGAGGAGCAGGTATGACGTGATTACTCTTAACGGATTGCTCGCCCAAAGTGAGAGGGGATTACCCAATGGTTGCTGAAATTTCGACAGGCGCTATGTTGGGAACTTAAAAGTACGTGTATGCGATGAACTCGGGGACGTATTTGTGAGCACGTGAAAGATGCAGAGCACCATGCTTACAGCAACGGGAGAAATAGAAACTGACTTTGCTGTGCACAATACGACGGTACCTGTATTATGACATTAAGCTTGGGAGAAAGCCCGGATAAAACGAAAAGAACCTGATCAAATTGAGACAGAAAAGGGTTAGATGAGCTGTGCGGAGCAAATTTATCAGGTGTAACAGATCTAGAAGCATCAGGCACGCAAACGAGTACAGCCGAATATGTGGTGCTCGATTTGGGAGACGACCGGCCTTAATACAGCGTGCATGACCGGATGATCAGTTAAGCGTTATTCGGCAGAGGAAGGACGAGAAGCTTCCCGTTACAGCAGCTTGATTTACTAAACTGTACCGAGACGTATCATCGAATTGACCGAACACAGCGATAAGCAAAAAGAGGGAAAGCCGATTGAACATGCTCAAAGAACTACTGGAGTTCATCGGATACACGAATTGTGAGCCACAATGTGAGCTTTGACTGGTTTCAGCAGGCTTGCAAGCAAACAATATCTGCTGACATCTCATTACGATACACTGAATCTATATGGCAAAAGATAGAGGAGGAAGATTACAAACCCTTGACCTTATCAAAGGCATTACTTTGGCTATACTGGAGCTGGCACAGGGCGCTTCGCTGACCGCTGATTGACGCACCAGTTTACGCGAGAAGTTAAAGAGGATCGATATTGAGACTAGATTAACCACTGCGAAATACGCCATTTCCGAAGTGTTTTCCGGCACACGCGGGGTGATCTGAAGAAGTGCCGTATCACGTTGGAGAGGCGTTAATGTTTTCCCGCACATGGGGTGATCCGCGATCGGCTGCTATATTGATGAGCGCCTGGGGCATTTTCTGCACACGCGGGGGTGATCCGGCAAGAACGAAAAGCAGTGAGCGAGCGAAGCTTTCGCACACGCGGGGGTGATCCGGTGAGGCGGCCGAATGAGCGAGCAAGGTTTCTCTCGCACACGCGGGTGATCCGTCGGACCGTGACGGTCTACATCGACGATGCGTTTTCCTGCACACGCGGGGGTGATCCAATCCCCGCGTGATTTTCGCATGGTAAACGTTTTCCTGCACATTATGCGATCTGTCTTGTATCCGTCCATTCCTTCCTTATTGTTTCTGCACGCGGGGCATCCTGTACTTATCCGCAAACCTGCGCCGTCCAGAAGTTTCAAAACACGCGGGGTGATCCCTTTCTGCCTCTTTTCCCCATCTTGCACGTTTTGGTTTTCCCCGCACACGCGGGGTGATCCGTCGGCGGCCTTCTCGCCCTTCCCTGTCTGTCGTTTTCCCGCACACGGGGTGATCCGACTGGCAGAGCAGCTTGAGGAAATGGCGCGAGTTTTCCCCGCCATGGGGTGATCCGCGGCGCAACCATAATCACGCCCAATTAACACGGGTTTCCCGCAAGTACACGCGGGGTGATCCGCAGCGATTGTTGCCGTCCAAACTGAACTATCAGTTTTCCCCGCACACGCGGGGGTGATCCACGAAGTGCCAATATCTGGGTCGTGGCTGCTCTTTTCCCGCACACGTAGCATCCGCCCCAGCAGTCATCCGTCTATCTCCAGCAGTTTTCCCGCACACGCGGGGTGATCCGCTGCTCGCGCTTGCATCGGGCGTATTATGCAGTTTTCTGCACACGCGGGTGATCCGTAGTCGCAGCGCTTATCAATGTCCTAGTTGTAGCTTTCGCACACGCGGGGGTGATTCCTTGCCGGGAAACAGAACTCAGGCTTCGGTTTCTAACACGCGGGGTGATCCGCATATACATAACCAAGATCGCTAACGTTAACGGTTTTCCTGCACACGTAAGTGATCCGTGCCTGAAAGATTAAAGCCGCCCGAGCGTTTTCTCGCACACGCGGGGTGATCCAATCATCGGGCGCGCACGTGATTAGTTTTCTTCGCACATGGGGTGATCTGATGCAAAGAGCGGTAATCGGGCGCGAAAGAGTTTCGCACACGCGCGGGGGTGATCCGCAGCTTCCGGCCTTGTTGACGGGTGCCTTGCTTTCCGCACACGCGGGTGCGATCCGACTTTCAATACGCCGCAAAGAGGGTTTGACTGTTTTCCGCACACGCGGGGGTGATCCGCGCATACGCATGGCCCCAACCCAGGAATGTTTCGCACACGCGGGGTGATCCAATCAACCCAGGGGATTGTCTGTGATATGTGTTTTCACGCGGGGTGATCCAGCGCTGTACAAAATACATCTGAAATGTTTTCCGCACACGCGGGGTGATCCGATTACAGACGGCTAACGGAATCCCGACAGTGCCTTTCAAATACGCGGGGTGATCCGAGGTGGAAGGCTGCGATTGAGCAGAACGCCGCCCTGCACACGCGGGGTGATCCGCCCTACTGCACAATCTGCTTTTACAGGTTTTCCGCACACGCGGGGTGATCTCGAAGAGCGCAGACAACAGTCGGCAAGGTTTTTCTGCATGCGCGGGGTGATCCAGTTGCGCTGCCGGTCTTTTTACGTCGTGCGAGGTTTTCCCGCATGCGCGGGAAGTATCCCTGACTGCTACGAGGCGCTTTGCGGCGTGACCGTGTTTTCTGCATGCGCGGGGTGATCCCATGCCAATCAGTTGCGAAACATCATCCTTCGTTTTCCCCGCATGCGCGGGGTGATCCCGCAGAGTCCGCGGTTGCGGGCATGAAACGTTTTCCCGCTGCGCGGGGGTGATCCCCGCCATCACAAAAATGGCTGGAGCCAGAAGTTTTCTCGCATGCGCGGGGGTGATCCCTTTACGAATCTGGCGGTTGGTGAACTGTGGAGTTTTCCCGGCATGCGCGGGGGGTGATCCCGCCCGTCAAAGTCAAGAGGTTTGCTGGTTGCTTTTCCCCACGCGGGGTGATCCCTTCCGGGTACGGAAGTTCATTACCGAGGTTTTCCGCATGGGGGGTGATCCCTTTCAGCCCAGCTTTAAAGAAAGCAGAAGAGCGTTTCTTTCTCGCATTTTTCGCGCAAGTGATCCCACAGACAGCAATGAAAATCACAGTCACATACTTTACGCGCGGGGGTGATCCGTGACCAGAAAGGCGCAGGCGAAGGCTGAGCTACCTTTCGCATGCGCGGG
>CAKAGU010000008.1 GCA_916439095.1 uncultured Stomatobaculum sp. | reverse complement strand
GTGCGGTGGTTTTTAAACCAAAAACCGGGCGGAACTATCGTTCCGCCCGGACGTTTTCTTTTCTTTCTCGCTTCACTGTACCCTGTCGCGAGATTCCCGCACCCTGCCTCGCGGTAAATCTTCCGTCCGCGCTCCGAGAGGCGCACAAAGTAATATTGTCGCGGAGTTCCAGGACAATTGCATCAAAGGCGTCCAGGTACTTATAGACCGCCTCATTGTCGATGCGCACTTTGCCGTCCACAAAAGGCACGCTCCAAGCTGCCGTTTTCCTGCGCCCGGATAAAACGCCGCGAAACGCGGTTTCTAAGTTCGTCAAAGAGCCAATCCAGGGGTCTTCACGGTCGAGGGCGATGTAGCCGAGCAGATTCACCGCCTCTATCATGCGGGCAGCGCTTCTTCCTCATGCTCCCGCTTGTCCTCATCCATCCAAAAAGAGCTTAATCGGCATCTCCGCTCAAACATCTCGACAATCTCTGCGATATCTCCATAGTTCTTTCCTCCGCGCTCTGCGCTCTTGTCTGAAACGCTCTGTTGTCCATTTCATTCTAGCACGCTGCAGCTCAGTTTCCAAGACGGCAGACAAGCCGCAACGAGAAAGCATACGCCTCTCTCCGCGACGAAGCGGAACAAGACCGGGATACGCTTTTCGGCAAGCGAATCTGTATGAACCGCCCCCAAGCTGCGACATGTCCTGCTCTGACTTGTCGATACGACGCATGATACAAAAAGAGCTGTAGAAAGGCTTCTCTACAGCTCTTTTTCTTCGCGGAGAGCATGGGATTCGAACCCACGCACCGGTCACCCGGCCTAACGCATTTCGAGTGCGCCCCTTGAACCGCTGGGTAACTCTCCAGACACCATAAAATTATAGCAAAGCTTGCGCGCTTTGTCACGCAAAACTTTACAGTTCTCAGTTCGGTGCCACGCCGACCTCCGCGCTCTCTCGATTCCAGTCTATGTCTCGCTCGTCTCTCCCGCATTCGCCGGGGCAAACTCTTCCGCCGCGCCGTAGACGGTCTTATCCTTCCCGACAGCGAAGCCAGCGCACTGACCGCCGTACGGCGGGCGCATCTCCCTTCTTCACCTTGCCGACCGGATTGCCGTCCGTACCCGGTCTGTCGCGAAGTACCGCCTCCTCTGCCGTGCAGTAGAGTATTTGCTTGTTCCCGCTGAAGCGGTAGCCGTTCACGATATCCTCCGGCCGCGCCTCCACGGTCCCGCCGCTCGCCGTTGTCTCCGTCTGATGCAGGTCAATGACACTGCTCTCCTCGAGTGTCATTTCCATGGGTTTCTGTTTCCGCAAGCGCTGGGTCCCGCGATTGCGAGTGTAATTCCGATTACAAGCGCTGTTTTATTCCGCTTCAATGGTTCCTCCTCGAGCACGGCTCCCGAATCCGTGTAGAGCACAACCGCCTGTCCAGGGGTCACCGCGCGCTGCGGCATGGGAAAAGCAACCCGAATCTTTCCGTCCGGCAGCACGGTGACCCGACAGGCCGCGCCGCCGTGGTTATAGCGTATCTTGGCGCGGCAATGCAGAATTTCGCCCGCGGGCGGCGGCGCAACGGCCATCCAGTTCACATCTCCCGCGAGCAGTTCTTCCGCGTACACTTCATCCCCCGTGCCGAGTACCACTTCGTTCCGCTCCGGGCGAAGTTCGATCCATACATGGGCTCGCCGAAGGCGATTCGAGCCCTTCCGCTGGCCTACGGTGTAATGCGTGAGACCCTTGTGCTCACCGAGCACCGTTCCGTCCGCCCGCACAAACTTGCCCGGCAGCGCCGTTTCCCCCGTGCTCTCATCGATAAAGTGCGCATAGTCGCCGTCCGGCACAAAGCAGATTTCCTGGCTGTCCGGCTTCGCAGCGACCGGCAGGCCGGCCGCTGCCGCAATGGCGCGCACCTCGGGCTTCTCGTACTCTCCGATCGGCATCAGGGTATGGGCAAGCTGGCGCTGCGTGAGGTTATAGAGCGCATAGCTCTGATCCTTTGCGGCGGTCTTGGAGCTTGCGAGCGCGTAGCGCCCGTTTTCAAGCGTCAGCACCCGCGCGTAGTGACCGGTCGCAATGTAATCCGCCCCGAGCATAAGGCTGCGCGTAAGCAGCGCTTCCCACTTCACATAGCGATTGCAGGCAATGCAGGGATTCGGCGTGCGCCCAAGGCGGTACTCCCGCACAAAGTAATCGATGACATCGCGCTGGAATTCCGCGCGAAAGTTCATCACATAGTAGGGGATGTCCAGCACTTCGGCCACACGGCGCGCATCTTCCACGGCGGAAATGCCGCAGCAACCGCCCTTTTTTTCCACCTCGCACTGCGTCTCGCTCTGCCAGATCTGCATGGTCACGCCGATCACTTCATAGCCCTGCTCCTTCAGGAGATAGGCGGCAACCGAGCTGTCCACACCGCCGGACATGCCGACTACCACCTTCTTACCCATCCGTTCTTCCTCTCCGTATCCTAAAACTCAAAAACTCCAGCCGTCGCTCGGCGTGATGTCCTCGCGGGTCGTTTTGTCTGCTTCCTCTGTCCCGCCGCCCGGCAAAGCCGCATCCTGCGGCTCAGGCTCTCCGGACTCTGACGTGTGCGGCTCGCTGTTATCCGCAGCGTCCGGCATGTTATCCGCAGCGTCCTCGCGCTTCTCTGCGCTCACTTCCGCACGCCGCGCCGCTCTGTATCCATATCCTGCGCCTCCGCATCTCGTACAGTCCGTCAGACGCAGTTTCCGCCGCATCGCGGGGCGCAGTGCGTATGCTGAGTTCCCGCGCAGACTGCGCGCTCTCCGCCTCCTCGTCGCGCACAAGTCCCGCCTGCAGCGCGCGGTAAAAGATGAAGAGATCCAGCACCAGCGCCGGGTAGAGCAAGAGCTCCGTATCGAAGCCCGCAAGATTGATCAATCCTACCAAAATGGTGGAAGTTGCCCTCGCGTACGCCGCAAGCCGGTAGCTCTCCCGTAGCGAAGCGGTACCCGCATCACTCGTGCGATAATCAGCCCGAGTAAGGCCTCAACCATGTTGAAGAAAAAAAGAAGCCGATCAGCGTCACAAAGAAGAGAAAAATGCCTACCAGCACCATAGGCACATAGAGATAGCGCGTGAGCGAGGCAGAACGTCCTTGTTCAAATAGCCCGAGATTTCGTTAAAGCGAGATCTGCTGATACCGACTCCGATTCCCCGTTCCCTCGCTCTGCATGATGAGCTGATTGGCGTCGCCGAGCAACACAACCGACTTAAGCGCCATCAGCGTGCGGGTCTCCTGCGCCTCGAGATTAATCTTATTCTCCGGGCTCGTGTTGATGTCAATGTAATAGTCCGCGCCCTCGAGGTGTAAGCCCTTCGGCATCGAGAGCTTTCCGTTCTCCAGCGTGAAGTCCGGAATGTGCTCATCAGAAGTGACGCACGCCGCCCACGCGAATCCAGGCCGAGCCGACCGGAATCACATAGATCGCGAGGCCAAGTAAACATGCTGAGCATCAGGCGAAAGGCGATAAAATGCCCCAGGCTCCGCCGCAGCAGTTTTCCGTAATCCCGAAGTCGAAAACAGTGCAATTTGAAAAATCTCTGATCATGGTGCCGCATCCTCCTTCAGTTTGTTTGCGCGGTCGATGACGATGGCCGCCGCTTCTCTCACTTCTTCCTCCGTGTTCTCCCGCCGAAGCTGAAGCGGGCGAAGACCTTGCCTCCCGCTCGCTGCATCCCATCGCCAGGAGCACATGGGAGGGCTCCAGCGCGCCGGAGGCGCAGGCAGCTCCCGCGCTCGCCGCAATGCCCGCCTGATCGAGCAGAATAAGCAGGAGTTCCGCCGAGACGCCCGAGAAGCAGAGATTCAAGTGCCCGGGAGGCGCTTCACCGCGCTCCCGTTTTTGCACGACGCCCGGGAATCGCTTCGCGAGCAGCGCGAAAAAGAGTTCCGAAAGTCGGCGTTTTTTTGCCGCGCTCTCCGCAGCGCCGCATGGGTCGCCCGCGCGGCCGCCGCCATGCCGACGATGCCGCGACATTTCTCGGTTCCCGCGCGTCGCCCTCTCTCCTGCGCGCCGCCGTGCAGCAGGGCGCCGACCTCGAGCCCGTGGCGGATGTAGAAAGCCGACGCCCTTCGGCCCGCCGAACTTATGCGCGCTCACCGAAAAGAGATCCGGGAGTTCCTTCCCGAGAAGTTCTCCGAGCGGCAGCTGGCCGTAGACCTGCACGAGATCGCTGTGCAACGGAATATTCCGCTCGCGACATGTTGCCAGCAGTTCCCGGAGCGGCTGCAGGGTCCCGGTCTCATTGTTTGCTCCCATGCAGGAGACGAGCGCCGGTCTTTTTCGAGCAGCGCCTCCACCGCCGTGAGATCCGTTCGCCCCTCCCGCGAAAGCCAGGAGCAGCGCATAGTCAAGGCCCCGCATGCTTTCCGTAGCGCAGCGTCTCAGTACGGCGTGGTGCTCAATCTCCGTGGCAATGAGGAAAGGCTTGTCCCCGCGCTCCCGCGCCGCTTCCGCGACGGCAAGCAGCGCCCAGTTATTCGCCTCGGTTCCCCCGGAGGTGAAATAGAGTTCCTCGGGCAGGCAGCCCAGGGTTTCCGCAAGACTCTGCCGCGCCGCCGCAAGTGCCTGCCGCGCTTTTCTGCCGCTCTCGTAGAGCGCCGAGGGATTGCCGTACAGCTCCGTCAAAAAGGGGAGCATGGCTTCGAGTGCCTCGGGGCGAAGCGCCGTGGTCGCCGCATGGTCCAGATAAATCACGACTTCTCTCCCTCTTCGAGCAGATAGGGTGTCACCTGGTAGACATAATAGTTCAACCAGTTCGTGTAGAGCGTGTTCGCCATATTCCGCCAGGAGAGCGTCGGGCGTCCGCTCGGATCATCGTTCTCGTAATAATGCAGCGGAAGCTTCGGGTTCTTGCCCCGCCCCATGTCGCGCCGATATTCGCTGTCCAAGGTCATGCGGTCGTACTCCGGGTGACCCTGCACGAAAATCTGCCGCCCCTCCTTGTCCGTGATGAGCAGGACGCCCGCCTCCTCGGACTCCGCGAGGATGCAGAGTTCCGGGTGCTTTAAAATATCCTCGCGCCGCACCTCGGTCCAGCGGGAGTGCGGGCAGTTCATATAGTCGTCCATGCTCCGCACAAGCGGCACCGAGTGATGCAGCACCCGGTGCTCGTAGACACCCGAGAGTTTCTCCTTCCGCGGGTACTTCTGAATGCCGTAGTGGTAGTAGAGACCCGCCTGCGCGCCCCAGCAGATGTGGAAGGTCGAGGTGACGTGGGTCTTCGACCATTCCATGATACCGCAGAGTTCCTCCCAATAACTCACTTCCTCATAGGGCAGGTTTTCGACCGGTGCCCCCGTGATGATGAGGCCGTCAAAGTGGCGATGTTTCACCTCATCAAAGAAAACATAGAAATTCGAGATATGACTCTTACTTGTGTGCGTCGCCTCATGCGAACTCGTCATCAAAAAGGTGCAGTCCACCTGGAGCGGCGTGTTGGAGAGCGCGCGGAGCAGCTGGAGCTCCGTGTCTTCCTTGAGCGGCATCAAATTCAAAATCAGGATTTGCAGCGGGCGTATGTCCTGCGCCATTGCGCGTTTCTCATCCATCACAAAGATGTTTTCCTGTTCCAAGATGGCTTTCGCCGGCAAATCGTTTTGAATGCGTATGGGCATCGCTGCACCTCCTGTTCATTGCTGTGTCTCTGAATGCGACAGCTCCCTTAACTCTGCGCAGCGAGGAAATCGGCCTCACTGATGATCGGAATGCCGAGTTCCGCGCCTTTTTGTTTTTGCTTGAGCCGGAAGTAATGTCGTTATTGATGAGCGCCGTTGTCTTCGCGGAAACCTCTCCCGCGACCTTGCCGCCCCGCGCCGTGATATAGTCCTTTAACGCCGTGCGGTTCGGGAACTGTGTGAGGCTTCCCGTGATCACAAAGACCTTTCCGGCGTAGAGCTCGGACGCTGCTCCGGCGCTCGCCTCGGGTTCCAGCGTCACTTCCTTTAGGAGCTCGTCGATAATCTCTTGCTCCGCGGATCCGCAAAGAAATTCACGATATCCGCCGCCATTACTTCTCCGATGCCGTCCACCTCGGTGAGCGCTTCCGCGCTCGCCGCGCAACTGCCGCAAAATCGCCGTGAAAGGCTTTTTGCGAGCACCTTCGCATTCTGTGCACCGACACCCGGAATGCCGAGGCCGTAGACAAAGCGGGACAAGGGCATGCTTCTCGCCTTCTCGGCCGCCTCGATGAGCTTTGCCGCGGAGGCCTCGCCGAACCCCTTCATCGCAGCGATATCCGCCTCCGCACGCTTTAAGTGAAAGAGATCCGCATAGCGGTGGATGAAACCCTCCTGAATCAGCTCTTTTCGAGCGTGGTCTCCGAGGGTCCCTCGATGTGAAAGGCGTCGCGGCTCGTCATCAGCGCAAAGCGCTTCACGCGCTTTAATCGCGCAGTCCGGGTTCACACAGTAGAGGGTCTCCGCATCGTTCTCTTTGCGTATCTCCGTCTCCGTGCCGCAGACCGGACAGTGCGCGGGCGGCTCTGCCGTCCCGCTCTTGGTGAGTTCTCCGCAATCTGCGGAATGATCATATTGGCCTTGTGAGCCCGAATGCGGTCGCCGATGCCGAGCTTTTAAGCCGCGAGCACACTCACGTTGTGGACGCTTGCGCGCCGCACTTCGGTGCCCTCAAGATCCACCGGGTCAAAAATCGCAACCGGGTTAATGAGCCCCGTCCGCGAAGGACTCCACTCGATTTCGCGTAGCACTGTCTCCGCCTGCTCATCCTGCCGCTTGAAAGGCAATCGCGTTTCGCGGAAACTTTGCCGTGCGCCCCAGCGACTCGCCGTACGCGATGTCATCAAGCAAAAGCACGAGGCCGTCCGAGGGAAGTCGTTCTCCGGAATCTTCGCTTCAAAAGCGGAGCACGCTGTCCCGCAGGGTAGCCGCGGTCACGGTCTCGTATTCGACCACCTCAAAGCCCTGGTCGCTAAGCCACGCAAACTGCGCCGCGCAGGGGAGTTGTTAAACTCGACCCCTCAGCCTCCACCAAGGAAGGCATGGAAATAGACGCCGCGCGCCTGCGTCACCGCAGGGTCCAGCTGACGCACCGTGCCCGTGCAGAGGTTTCCGCGGGATTCTTATACTTGCCTCCGTCTCCGGCAGTTCCGCATTGATGCGCTCAAAATCCGAGTAGCGCATCAGGGGCTTCGCCGCGGAGCAGGAGCTCCCCCTTGAGACAGGGATGCGGGCGGCACTTGCGAAAACGCCCGCACGGTTCCTGTCACGAGTTCGCCGATATAGCCGTTGCCGCGCGTCACCGCCTGATAGAGCGCGCCGTCCCGGTAGCGCAGTACTATCGTGAGGCCGTCCATCTTCCAGAAAGCAGGGCCTTCTGCGTTCCGAGCCAGGAAATCAGCTCGTCCACGCTCTTGGTTTTTGTCGAGCGAGAGCATGGGCTGCTCATGGGGTTACCTAGGGGAGCGAGGACAGCACTTCATAGCCGACACTCTGGGTCAGGGGCCCGAGGCACTAATGCCGCTCTCCTCTTCGAGGCGCTTTAATTCGTCATAGGCGCGGTCGTACTCGAAAGTTACTCATAATCTCGCGGCTCTCCTGATAGTGAGCGCGCGCCGCCGAGCAGGGTATCAATCAGGGCCTGCATCTTTTCTCTCAGCTTTTTCTTCCACGATCCCGCCTCCTTTCCGCGGCTCTTAAAATATGCCTTTTGCCGCGCTTCATAGTTTTTCTTGCGCCGCTGCTCCGTGCGCACCGTCTTCGCCGTCTTGCTCTGCTGACTCCGCGGCTTCTCCCGAAGCAGGGCAAGCAGAGATCTTAAGCTCGATGCCGTCACATTGCGGTAGGCACCGCTGTGCAGGTTATTCAGGCGTATGTTCGCTGATGCGGATGCGCTTTTAGGGCTGATCACGTGAAAAACCGCAGGCCTCGCACATGCGGCGAATCTGCCGGTTTAATCCCTGCGTCAGAGTGATGGCAAAGCTCGTCTTATCCCGCGGCTCTACCTTGCAGGGCAGGGTCGTGACCTGCAGTTCCTCAAGGTGCACGCCGCGGCGCAGCTTGTCCAGAAAACTCTCGGTCAACGCCTTGTCCACGCGGACAATGTACTCCTTTTCATGCCCGTTTCTCACAGCGCAAAATTTGGTTCACGAGTTCGCCCTGATTCGTGAAGCAGAAAGTCCCTCCGAGTCCTTGTCAAGCCGCCCGATCGGGTAAATACGCTCCGGGTACTCGAGCATGTCCACGATATTCGGCGCGCGGTCGTTGTCCGTCGTCGTGCAGACCCACCGACCGGCTTGATTCACCGCGATCAAAAATCTTCTTTTTGGAGGCCAGCTCCTCGACCGCGCCGACCCGCTTGCCGTTTACCTTGACTTCCATGCCGGCAGAGACCAGCGTCCGAGTTCCGCCGCCTCTCCCGCGACCGTCACCTTGCCGGCCGCAATGAGCCAGTCCGCCTCACGGCGCGAGCAAACGCCCGCCGCACTCAAGAACTTGTTGATGCGCATTCCCTCGCTCTGATTCACTGTTCTCCCCTCCGGCGCCGATTCACGCCTCTGTTATACCGCTGTAACACAATTATAAAGCCAAAAGCGAGGCCTATTCAGTCAGGTTTAGCGCTCTCCCCGCGCGCAAGCAAGGACCGGAGCTAACGCCCAGGTCGCTGGCAATCTCGAAAACTCCGATTTTACTCGATGAACATCGCATCCCCGAAGCTGAAGAAGCGGTAGCGCTCCCTCACCGCCTCGCGATGAGGCATGCAGAATTTTTCTCTCGCCCGGCGAGGCGCACTGACCAACGCGTGACCAGTGTGGACTCGGGGAGATGGAAGTTGGTAATCAGGCAGTCCAGAAATGCGGAAGCGATAACCGGGGTAGATGAAGATTTTGGTGTAGCCGCTCTCCGCGCGCAGTGTTCCGTCCTCATTCGCCGCAGATTCGAGGGTGCGGCAGCTCGTCGTGCCGACACATACAATGCGACCGCCCGCCGCCTTTGCGCGGTTCACGGCCTCTGCGGCTTCCTCGCTCACCACATAGAACTCCTCGTGCATATGGTGCTTCAGAATGTCCTGCTCCTTCACCGGGCGGAAGGTGCCGAGTCCCACATGGAGGGTCACACGCACAATGATAATGCCCTTCTCCGCAAGACGCTTTAAAAGCTCCTCGGTAAAATGAAGTCCCGCCGTCGGCGCCGCCGCACTGCCCTCGTGCGCCGCATAGACCGTCTGGTAGCGGTTCTTGTCTTTTAACTGATGGTGGATGTAGGGGCGGCAGAGGCATCTGTCCGAGTTCATCCAGGATTTCCTCAAAAGACACCCTCGTGGGAAAAAGCGCACAAAGCGATTTCCGTCCTCGGTCTGTCCCACAATCTCGCCGATGAGTTTCCCTGCGCCGAAGCTGATCTTCGTTCCGATGGGGCACTTTCTGCCGGGCTTCACCAGGGTCTCCCAGGTTCTGTCCTCTTTCCGCGTGAGAGCAGAACCTCCACCTTTGGCTCCCGTGCCCACCTTTTCGCCGATGAGGCGCGCCGGGATTACCTTCGTGTCGTTTAAGACCAGACAGTCGCCGGGTTTTAAGTACTCTGTGATATCCCGGAAGTGTCTGTGCTCAATTTCACCGCTCTCCTTGTGCAACACCGCGAGGCGCGAGGCTCTGTCCTCGAGCGGATCCTGTGCAATCAGTTCCTCCGGCAACTCGTAGTAAAAATCTTTTAACTCCATCAGCCTTCCGTCCCTTCCGAAGCCGCGGCGCCGGTCTCCGCCGCCGTTTCCGCCGGGCAGCGCTCTCCGCGCTCGTCTCTGCGGACTCCGTGCCTGCTCGGCCGGGAATTTCAATGACCGCATCGGTCACCGCCTCGGTGCTCTCCTCTTCTTCCGCATCTGCGGCTGCGGCTGCGCCGCCGCCCGCACGGAGTTTCTGGTAGAGCGAACCGAGCTTTGCATCGCTCCGATTGCCTTCGCGAGGCGCTGTGCGGTAGTCGTTGTTCATCTTCTTGACCGCCTCCTGCCCTCAGCCGCCTTGACCGCAGCCGTCTCTGCCTCGTTCAGCATCTCATCCGTCTTCATCCGAAGACCCTCATCGGTCTTTACGATGTGAGGCGCGGAGCAGGACCAGCGCCGGGGTCTGAATCTTGCGGAACCAAGCCTGGGTCTCGATGTAGGCGATATAGCTTCCGCTCTCCACCCCGGAATCACATAGATTGAGGTGTTCTCAAAGGACTCATAGAGCTTCTTTTCGCCGCCATCTGCTCCTTTAATTTTTGCAGCCCCTCTTCGTCGGAGGTCCGAAAAATCCGATAGAGCTCCTCTGCATCGCCCTGGGCCCGCGCCGTCAGATAGTCCTGCACCAGAGTATGAATTTCCGTGTCCGAAGTCTTTTCGGGTGTGGCCGACGCATAATCGTAGCCTGCCGCCTCCGCCTTGCTTTCTTTCGGCTTTGCCGTCTTTTTGTGATCCAGCGCGAGATCACAAGAATCAGAATGAGCGCAGCAAGCGGCAACAGGAGAAATCGCCCGAAACGCTGCAGGGTGAGCTCATCGATTCCAAAGATCTTTCTGTTCTTTTCGTAACGCACTCGTTTATCCTCCCTTGTAATCCTACCATTTTAGCATGATTTTAAGGGAGACTCCAGTCCACAATTTTTATCTCGCAACGCTCTGTATATCTGAATGCAATCCTCCTTCACGGAAGCAGATTGTCACACAGCGCAGCAGCTACGCCAAACGCAAAGGCACAAGCCGCCGTCAGGGAGTAAGCACAGGGGCAAATACTCGGATTTTCCTCTTTTTGCTGAACATAGCTTGCGCATCAGTTTGCACTGCGGCGCAAAAAAAGAAAGCCCGTTTCCGGGCTTCTCTCGGTCTGTGTCTGGCGGGATTCAGACCCGCGACCTTCAGAGTCAGGTCTGACGCGCTATCCAGCTGCGCTACAAACACAAAAGTACTCTACTACTATACTCTGTTTTTGTGTCGCAGGGCAAGGTTATCTTTTAGCCCCGCCGATTGCGCTTATGCTCCGCAGGTTTCTCAATTTACCCGCGACGGCGCGCTGTACCTCAGCCGCCTTCTCCCGGCTCTCAGGGGTCGCTGCGAAGGCGCAGTACCTCTCCATGCGGTCTCTGAGCCGCGCTGCCTCCTCGAAGTTGAGTTCGGCCGCCGCCTGGCTCATCTTCTTCTCGAGCTCCTTCGAGAGACGACGCAGTTCCTCGTCGCTCATGGACTCCGGATCCTTGTCCCAGTGCTTTTGGTCCGCAATGACGGCTTTGGTCATCATAATCACATCTCGAACCGCCTTTTTGATGGTGGTCGGTGTGATGCCGTGTGCCTGATTGTAGGCCTCCTGAATCGTGCGGCGGCGCTCCGTCTCCGAAATGGCGCGGCGCATGGAGTCCGTCATGTTATCGGCATACATAATCACGTGCCCCTCGGCATTTCTCGCCGCACGGCCTATGGTCTGCACGAGCGAGGTCTCCGAGCGCAGGAAGCCCTCCTTGTCGGCATCCAGAATCGCGACCAAAGAAATCTCCGGGATATCAAGACCCTCGCGGAGCAGATTGATGCCGACCAGCACATCGAACTCATCGAGGCGCATGGCGCGGATGATCTGCGCGCGCTCAAGGTGTCAATGTCCGAGTGCAGATAGCGGACGCGCACGCCGACCTCGCGGAGATAAGCTCGTCAGAGTCCTCCGCCATGCGCTTGGTGAGCGTCGTGACCAGGATCTTATTCTTCTTCTCAATCTCTTTGTTGATTTCGCAGAGCAAATCGTCAATCTGGCCCTCGACCGGGCGCACCGAAATTTCGGGGTCCAGAAGACCGGTCGGACGTATCAGCTGTTCCGCGCGAAGCAGCTCGTGCTCCGCCTCGTAGCGACTCGGTGTCGCCGAGACAAAAACATCTGGTTCATGCGCTCCTCGAACTCCGTAAAGTTCAGGGGACGGTTGTCCATGGAACTCGGCAGGCGGAAGCCGTACTTTACCAGCGTTGACTTTCGCGCAAAGTTGCCGTTAAACATGCCGCCGATTTGCGATATCGTGATATGGCTCTCATCGACAATCGTGAGAAAGTCCTTTCGGAAAATAGTCAATCAAGGTAAACGGCGGTTCGCCCGGCTTCTGCTCCGTCAAAAAGCGGGTGTAGTTCTCAATGCCGGAACAAAAACCCGTTTCCCTTAACATCTCGACATCGTAGTGCGTCCGCTCTTCAATGCGCTGCGCCTCAGAGCTTATCCTCGCTCTTTAAGAGCTTCACATAGTCCTCGCATTCGGCGAGTATCTCCCGAGCCGCACGCTCGATCTTTTTCGCGCGGCACCACGTAGTGGTTCGCCGGGTAAATCGAAATGTGAAGCACCTCCGCGAGCGGGTTTCCGGTCAGCACATCTGTCTCCGTGATTTTATCGATCTCGTCGCCGAAGAACTCCACGCGGTAGGGCAAAGCTTATCCTGATCCGCCGGAAAAAAATCTCTATCACGTCGCCGCGCCACGGAAGGTGCCGCGGTGAAAGTCGAGGTCATTTCGGCTGTACTGGATATTGATGAGCTCTGCGATGACCTCATCCCTATCCTTCTCCTGTCCCCGGGCGGAGACTGACCATCATGTTTTTATAGTCCGTCGGGCTGCCGAGGCCGTAAATGCAGGAGACACTCGCGACAACAATCACATCCTCCCGCTCGAGAAGGGCGCTCGTCGCCGAATTTCGCAGCCGGTCTATCTCTTCGTTGGTCGCGGCATCCTTCTCGATGTAGGGTGTCCGTCTGCGGCACATAGGGCCTCCGGCTGGTAGTAGTCGTAGTAGGAGACAAAAGTACTCCACCGCATTCTTCGGGAAGAACTCCTTCATCTCGCTGTAAAGCTGCGCCGCGAGCGTCTTATTGTGGGAGATGATGAGCGTCGGCTTCTGCAACTCTTGAATCACATTTGCCATCGTGAAGGTCTTACCGGAACCCGTCACGCCGACCAGCGTCTCAAACTGATTGCCCTCCCGAAAACCTTCGACCAGTTGCCGTATGGCCTGCGGCTGATCTCCCGTCGGCTGAAACTCGCTGTGCAGTTCAAATTTCATCTTCTTCCCCCGCTCCGCTGTCTCACCGCTCTCTGCTTCACCGCTCTGCTCTCCCGGAGGAGGCGATGTACGGCATAGCTGTTCTTTAAGGACTGGGGCGTCACCTCGCCCGCAATGCCCGCTTTTTGCCCGTAGGCGCGTATCATCTTCCACACACCCTGACGGCTCAGTGCGCCGCCGCTCAGATTAAAGAACAAATGCTCCTCTTCCGCCTCTTTTAAGAGCAGCGGACGTCCGGACTCCAGATACGAACAGAGTGCTAACCTCAACTCCTCGTCAAAGGAGACCACGCGCTCCTGCCCCCGCGACTGTTGCCGCACATAGCCGATTTGCACATCCACATCCTCGGTCTTCAGCGCAATGAGTTCCGAGACACGAGTCGGTCGCGCAGAGCAGACCGAGCATCGCGCGGTCGCGCAGTTGCTTCGCGCTGCTTCCCTCGGTCTCGCGAAGAAAGCTGCGAATCTCCTCTTCCTCAAGAATATAAGGATCCCTTCTCTCCTGACGCGGGCGTCGCAGTCCCTCGGCCGGCGAGGCTTCCAGATGCCCCGCCGCCGTCTCATAGGCAAAAAAAGCGCGAATGGAAGCCGCCGCACGGTTAATGGTCGCCGGCGAAAAGCCTTCGCGCTCCAGCCATAGCAAATAGGAATTCAAACGCAGTTCGCTGACCGTCGAAAGGGAGCTTATGCCCTCCTGTCGGAACCACGCAAATAACTTCTTTAAATCACGCTCATAGAGAGCAGCGTATTCTCTGCCATGTGCCGCTCTTCTCTGGTGAGCGCAAAAACCCCCTCAAAGCTTCTTCCATCTCATCGCCCCCTCACCCCTCTATCGTCCCCTAAGTATAGCCATAGCAAGGGCAAAAAGCAAACCGCGCGAAGCCCGCTTTTTGCGGCTTTCGCGCAGTTTTTTTCGGCATACTCCAAAAATGTAGTGCTTTCTTTTATGTAAACCTCATATCTTGCGCTTTTTGTTCTTATTTTTCGTACGCGAGAAATCGACATATTTTTTTAAACTTCCTTTTTCCGCTTTACGAGTTTCCGCACAAGAATCCGACGCGGTGTCATCCCTGGGTTGACTGCGACCGATTCTTCCCGCTATGTAATACTAGGGACCCCACCGGAAGAAGTCTATACAGCAACACCCGGGCGCCGTCACTTACCGGCGCTTCCGGGTGTCTCGTAAGGTTCTGTTTTATTTGCTCTGCTTCAGTGCGTAGGCCGTGAGACCCGGCAACGGTCTTTCCGTCCCGTATCTCACCGCGGTAGATGCGCGCAATGAACTCCGAGGCTCGTAGGCCTGAACGCTAATCTCCTCATCAGGGGTCCAAGTGCTGTTCCCCAGGTAAGAGCTCCCGCGCGACAAAGATATCAATCTCCTCGTCGCAAAAGGCAACTGTCGTGTCGATACGAATCAGAAACTCCAGCGCCTCCGGGGCTCTCTGCCCTGCATGCCGGTCTCCTCCGCAAGTTCGCGAAAGGCACAGAGCACGCGCGGCTCATCTGGGCTATCCACCTTACCGGCGGGAAGTTCCAGCGTAAAGCGATCCAGCGCATTTCCGGTACTGGCGCACCATCAGGATGCGTCCGTCCGCCAGACCGGCACCACCGCTGCCGCACCGTCGTCGATGATGTAGTCCCAGACCGCCTCTCGGCCGTTGGCCTCCACGAAAATCGATAGACCTTCAGTATGGTCCCCTCATGAGCGAGCTCGCGCTTTTTCCGTATCACCTTGCCGGGCTCGCGCGCCGCATCCGCCATGGCTTTAGTACTGATCCTTGTTGGTGAGGTTACCGTGCGCCGCATCCTCGCTGTACACCGGGCGTCGTGGTCGTATCGTAGTTGTAAACCGTATCGCTTGAGCTCCAGCGACCTCGTTGCCGCTCAGCGTCGCCTCAAACATCATCTTGTTCTCGATAATCTTCTTTAGGGAGCTGTAGCGGCTCGTGCCGTTGACGCGGACCGTGCTTCTGTAAGCCGGAATCGTGAGTGCAATCTCGGTTGCGACCGGGACGAAGGATGGTCTCGGAGGTCGAGTTGTCTGCGTTGATCTTGCGGAGACGCTGTCCCGAAGCATATAGTGGTTGCCCGCAGCGTCGCTCAAAGCGCACCGAGTAGCCGGGAATCCTTTGCGGAGCTGCCGTCCTTCGCGGTCTTGCGGACCGGTGCGGATTACACCGCGGCTTGCATTGTTCTCCGCCGTCAGCTTGCCGACACTCGGAGCTCGATGACATCGCCCTTCTTGATGTTCTGAATCTCTTCGCTCGTCTTGAACGCCGTGTCAAAGAGGAGACCTTCACATTGTAGGTGTTTGCCGCCTCATCGAAGCTCGCATCCGTAATCTTAAAGATACGGGTGCCGCCGATGCGGTACTGCGGACCGCGCTCTCGCCCTGATCCTTCACATTGCCGCTCGCCTGCTGTGCCGCCTTGGTGCTCGGCTGGCCGTCCCAGTAGCCGTTCACATCCACCTTGTAGCCGTCCGGCGTGACCTGGCTCGTGAGCCAAGTGCTGTCGCTCGTCATATAACGCCACTGACCGGTCTTATCCTGCTTCCATGCAGCAAACGCCGTGGTGCTCATCGCAAAGGTCAGCGCCGTAGCCGCCGCAACTGCAAAAATTTTTCTCATGTTTGATATCCTCCTGTCAATCACCGACCCACGCCGGTACTGCCCGCATTATAGCGGACAAAGCGCCTTAACTCAAGGAAAGTTTCAGAGATTGTAAGACCTCTTCCTGTTTCGTAAGAGTTTTGCAAGCTTAAGCCCACAGAAACTTCACAATTTTACGCAAGCAAAACAGGAGGGCGTTTCCGCCCTCCTGTCGCCTGATAGTATGTTCATTTCGAAATGATGATACTTAACTAATGCAGTCGGAATTGGTTGGTAGCGATGATCTGCTTGATGTTGTTGTTGCCGTCAAGCACAACCTTGAAGCCGTCGCCGTCAACCTTGGAGCCGCTCTTCACAACCGTACCGGAAACGTTGACAACAACGTAGTCGCCGGTAAGAGCTCTAAGATCTTCGCCGTCCGTATCAACACCGGTGTTGGTGTAGATAACATCGCCCTTGTTAGCCTGGCCGATCTTCTTGCTAGCATCGACACCGGTCAGTCCAAGATCGGAGATGAGCTTGCTGACAGTGATCTTCTCAAGCGTGGTCTTGTTGACAACCTCAATCTTGTTGTCAGCATCAGCCGTGAGAGCATACCGCCGAGTGGTACTTCTTCTCGCTCATGCCGGTGACACCCTGGCCCTTCTTGGTGCCGCCCTTCTTGAAGCTGAAGCTGAAGCTCTCGCCGTCAAGAGAAATCTTCTGCGTACCGGTCTTCATGGAGCCGTCCTTATCCTCGTTATCAGAGAAGTAGTAGAACGCCCAGTCGCTGCTCATGTTGCGAGCGGTCTCCATGAATTTATCCTGGCTGTCGTACTTGTTCTCATCATCCGCGTACTCGTAGATGGTGTTGCCATCGGTGCGAAGCAGTGCAAGGCCGTAAATCATGCCGCCCTTAAGGTCGAATGCATACTTCTTGCCCTTGATGGTCTTGATCTGGCCGGCATAGAGGTTGCCGTTGCCGTCTGCATAGTACCATCTGTCGGTACCGTTGTCGTAATCAGCATAGTTGAGGTAGTAACCCGGAACAACCTTGAACCAGCCCTTGGTGAAGCGAGCGCCGTCTTCCGGAGAAGAAAGTACATGAAGTCCTTCGCATAGGAAGCGGTAGCGGTCGACTCAGCGTTGTTGCTGGAACCTCTTCTGCTTGCGTTCTGGTAGGGTAGCAGCGCCGAGGGCTGTTGTTGTGCCAGTCAGCGATCATGCGGCCGTACTGATCGAAGCCGTACTTTCTGCCGTTGATGGTCTTGTTGGTGCTGCTGGTCTGCTTAGCGCCGGAAGCCTTGAAGTAGAACCAACGAACCTGGTCGGAATCCCAGTAGGAATCGCCCGGCTGCTCGTCCTCAGCGTCAGCAACGTCGCTCAGAGCGATCTCTCTCCAGCCGATGCTCATAGCACCGTCGTTCTCGTCGCCGAAGTAGTACTCAGCCTCCTGGTACGCGTTGTCATCGTAATCCGTGACACCGTCGTCCTTCTTAACCCAGCCGTACTGCATCTTGCCGTCCTCATCGAAGCAATAGGTCTTGCCGTTGATGACTCTCTTGAAGATGGTGCCGGATGCGTGGCTGTTCTTGTAAGCCTTACCGTTTGCCTGGAAGTAGTACCACCAAACATCCGGCTGGTTGTCTTCGCCAGCGCTCTCGTTGTCGATAGCAACCCAACGGTTACGAACCATTGCGCCGTTAGCGTCAACGTAGTAGTAATCGTCGTTGTCCTCGATCAGGCTGTCGGTAGCCATGTTGCCAGCGTCGTCAAGGTAGAAACGGTTGTCGCCGGAGTACTCCCAGCTGTTTGCAACCTTCTCACCTGCTCTGTTGTAGTACACCCAAGTTCCGTCCTCTTCCTGCCAGCCGGTAGCTGCGAAAGAAGTCATGGATGCACCGATCGCAAGAAGCGCCGCTGCGGAAACGATTGCAGCAATTTTGGTCTGCTTTCTCATAATAAATGCACTCTCCTTTTCACTGTTGTTTTGAAACCACTGAAATCCCTAATTGCGTACGAAGAGATTTTACCGCTCTTTGGCGCAAAAATCAACTTACAAATGCCTTACAGCAGTTCCTCTCTTTCTTACAGTGCACAGTATAGACCTAAGTTCGCAAAATTTCCATACCTTTTTCTCTGGCTATTTTCTTACGGAAATATTACAAACCTTCGTTTGCCCTTGTAAATTGTACGGATTTGAGTACAATCCTTGTTTTTCATGCCCGAAACTGTGGATAAGTCTTCTCTGTCAACGTTTTTTACCGCGTATTCTCCACAGCTCCGTCTATTTGATTTTTTTTCGCACAGGCGCGTTTTTGCATGCCCGGCGCTGCGTTTTTGCCTTCGCTCTCCTTCCCGTACCTCCTGCCCGCAGCTCTTCTTTGTCTCTTTTCTGTTTCTTTTTGCTACATCTCCTTTCCGCCAGCCGCATCTTTCTGCCTTCATTGTTACGGCGGGCACACTTCTCGGCTGTGCTCTGCGTTTTCCTTGCCATCCGTTTCTTCCGCTTCTTTTTTCTTGCGATGCTTGCGCTTTCCCTCCGCCCTGCTATACTGTTCATATATTTAAATTATCATCTCTATATGAACACACTCTCTCGCAAGGAGGTTTTTGCCATGACCGATAAACTTGCCCTGCTCCTCCGGGAGCTCTCAAACGAACCAGCCTCACCCAGCGCGCCCTCGCTTCCCGCGTGCGCACTTCGCTCGGCAGTGTAAACGCTCTGCTTTCGGAGGCGAAGAGCGCCGGTCTCCTCAACGAAGACGCCTCGCTGACCCCGGCCGGACAGAAGTATCTCGAACCGCTTTCGGGTGGACGGTGCCGTGATTTTGGCGGCCGGTTTCGGCTCTCGCTTCGTTCCGCTCACCTACGAACGCCCGAAGGGTCTCCTCAAGGTAAACGGTGAGCGCATGATAGAGCGCCAGATTCGGCAGCTCCGTGAAGTTGGCATCACCGATATCACCCTCGTGGTCGGCTATTTAAAAGAAGCCTTCGAGTATCTGATCGATCTCTACGGCGTAAAGCTCCTCTATAACCCCGATTTTTCGACCATGAACAATATTTCCTCGGTTTATCATGCTGCCTCCCTCTTTGAGGGGCGCAACATGTATCTCTCTCCTCCGACAACTGGATGCGGGAAAATCTGTTTCACACTTACGAGCCGGGCAGCTGGTACGCAGCGGTTCATGTGAGCGGAGAGACCCGGGAGTGGGTGCTTCACTATAATAAGAAAGAAGTGATTACCGGGGTAGAGGTCGGCGGTCGCGATGCGGATGTCATGTACGGCCCGGTTTATTTGTCCCGCGCGTTTAGCGCCGCACTGCTTCCGGCGCTGAAAGAGGCCTATCGCACACCCGGAAAAGAGCAGTACTACTGGGAAAATGTCTACCTGGATTTGCTCGCCGCAAAGAAGGCACCGCCGCTCAGCGTGAACTTGCAGCCGGACGGTGTCATTTACGAGTTTGAAAACCTGGAAGAGCTCCGCGCTTTCGACGCCTCCTACCGCGACCACTCGGACAGCAGGGCCATGGCTCTGATCTCCGAAGTGTTTCAGGTCCCCGAGTCTCAGATTACCGGCATCGAATGCCTAAAAGCCGGCATGACCAACCGCTCCTTCTTATTCCGCATCAAGGGCAAGGCCTACATCTGCCGCATTCCGGGCGAGGGCACCGAAAAACTGATCGATCGCCGCGCAGAGGGCGAGAGCTACCGCGCCATTGCCCCGCTCGGGCTCGCGGAGGAACTCATCTACTTCAATCCCGAGAACGGCTATAAGATTTCGGTCTACTACGAGGACGCGCGGAGTGCGGACCCCGAGTCCGAAGCAGATCTCCGCGCCTGCATGGAGGTCCTAAAGAAGCTGCACCGTGCGCCCTGCCGCGTGTCCCAGCGCTTTGACCTCGGTGAGCGCATTGCCTTTTACGAGTCCCTCTGCCTCGAGAAAGGAGAGATTCCCTTCCTCGACTACGCGGAAGTGCGTGAAAAAATGAACTGCCTGCTCAGCTGGATTCACGGCTTACAGCGGCCCGAGACCCTCTCGCACATCGATCCTGTCTATGCAAACTTTCTTTTTACCGGAGAGGGCATACGGCTCATCGACTGGGAGTACGCCGGCATGGCGGATCCGCTGATTGACTTTGCGATGGCGACCATCTATGCGGAAAAGGATTTTGCCTACGCGAAACGCCTGCTTGACTACTACGGCGACACCGGAGAAACACCCGAGCGTTCGCTGCAGCTCGTCATCGCCTACATGGCGCTCGGCGGTTTTCTCTGGGCACTCTGGGCAGTCTACAAAGAGGCCCTCGGCGTCTCCTTCGGCACCTATCCGCTCACACAATACCGCTACGCAAAAGAGGGCTATGCCTATCTTGCGAAAACTGTCAAAGAACTGTAAGGATTCTTCCCCCCGCGGAAGCTTTCTCGCACTTCAAATAAATGTTACAATGGAGAAGATTCGGTTCAAAGTTAACGAGAAGGAGGACTTTTCATGAAACGCAAATATCTCGCTGCCGCAGCACTCCTTGCGGCACTTGCGCTCACCCCGGCAATGAACAGCTTTGCCGCGAGCGGCTGGACTTCCGAAAACGGCAACTGGGTGTATTACGACAACAGCGGCAACCGCCACAAGGGCTGGATTCAGACCAAGGACGGTTACTACTATATGGACACTTCGAGCGGTGTTATGCTCAAGGGCTTCCAGAAGATTGACGGCAAGTGGTACTACTTCAGCAGCGACGGCCTCATGCAGACCGGCTGGATCAAGGACGAGGGCAAGTGGTATTACTGCCTCGAGGACGGTGTCCTCGTGCAGGAGAACTGGCTCAAGGTCGGCGACAACTACTTCTTTATGCGCGGCACCGGCGAACTTGCGGTGGGCTGGCGCTATATGAACAACAGCTGGTACTACTTCAAGGCGGACGGACGCTGTGCATTCAAGTGGATGAAGATCGGCAACGATTGGTACTGGATGGGCACGGACGGCAAGATGAAGACCGGCTGGCAGCAGATTGACGGCATCTACTACTACTTCGGCCAGGACGGCAAGATGAAGTCCGGCTGGCTCTCCGACGGCACCAACCGCTACTACATGGATCCGGAGAGCGGCAAGATGGTCCACAACTGGAAGCAGATTAACAACGCGTGGATGTTCTTCGATGCGAGCGGCCACATGATGACCGGCTGGATCCACGTGAACGACCACTACTACTACCTCGGCACAGACGGCAAGATGGTCAGCAATACGACCCTCACCCTGAACGGCGTGAGCTATACCTTCGACGGCAACGGTGCTTACACCGGAAACGAGAGCGTTCCGGCAACCGAAGTGAGCATCTACAAGGAGCCGAAGCAGGAAGCAGAGACCGCGAGCGCGAGTACCGGCGGCAAAAAAGGCCTTCCGAGCGACAAGACCACAGGCCCCGGCGTAAAGAAGAACTGAGGCTCTCATGCGGAGAACGGTAAAACGGCTCTCAGCCGCAGCGCTGAGTGCCACCCTGCTCTTTTCTCTGCCTGAGCGCCTACGGCGCAAATAAGCTGACCCGCCAATCGAAGGGCACCTACCGTCTCTTTGACGGAAGTGCCACGATTGACGGCGTTAAGCACCGCGGTGTGGATGTGAGTCACTGGCAGGGCGATATCGACTGGCAGAAAGCCGCTGCGGATGATGTGGACTTTGTGATGCTCGGCACCCGCTACAAAGGGGACACCGACCCGAAGTTCCGTGAGAACGCGGACAATGCCGTCAAGGCAGGCGTCAAACTGGGCGCCTACATATACTCCTATGCGACCACACCCGAAGAGGCGGCAAAGGAGGCGGACTTCATTCTGAAGCTCGTCAAGGACTATCCCATCTCCTATCCGATTGCCTTCGACGCGGAAAAACGAAAAAAACGCTCGGCTCTCTCGAAAGATCAGATTACCGAGATTGTACACACCTTTTGCAAGAAGATCAGCGATGCGGGCTACTACCCCATACTCTACGCGAACGACTACTGGTTGCAGAACAAGCTCGACATGAACGCTCTCTCGCAGTACCCGGTCTGGGTTGCGGCCTATGAGCGCATGCCGAAGTACGACCGCTATGTCATGTGGCAGGGCACGGACTCCGGCAGTGTGGCAGGTGTGCAGGGCAATGTGGACATTGACCTCCAGTTCGTGGACTTCTCGGACAAGATTCCGGCGGACAGCTGGAAAAAGTTCGACGGTGTCTGGTACTACTATCAGAACTACCGCATGCAAAAGAACGCGCTGATTTTTGACGGCAAGGCCTCCTACTATATGCAGGACGACGGCACCGTGTTCACCGGCGGCTTCAAAGAGGTCGATGGTTCCAAGCGCTACTTTGATCCCGCAAACGGCAAGATGCGCATCGGCTGGCAACAGATTGACGGAAAGTGGTATCACTTTTCCGAAAGCGGCGCACTTCAAATCGGCTGGTTCTCCGACGGCGGCAAGTTCTACTACGCAGGCCCGGACGGCTCGATGCAGACCGGTTGGCTGGATGACAGCGACAGCCTCTACTACCTCAATAAGGACGGTTCGATGCAGACCCGTTGGCTCATGCTCGAGGGCAACTGGTACTTCCTCGGCGACGACGGCGTCATGGAAAAAGGCCGGCAGACAGTCGATTCGCTCAACTACTACTTCGGCGCGGACGGCGTGATGCGGACCGGCTGGCAGAAGCTAGACGGCAAGTGGTACTTCTTCGGACAGAGCGGTGTCATGAAGACCGGTTGGGCAGAGGACAGCGGCAAGTGGTACTACTTTGATGCAAACGGCGTCATGCAAAACGGCTGGCAGCAGCTTGGCGGCAACTGGTACTACTTAAACGGCAGCGGCGCCAGCGAAGACAGGCTGGGTGCAGGACAGTGGCAAGTGGTATTACTTTGACGCGAACGGCGTCATGCAGAAGAGCTGGCAGAAAATCGGCGGAAGCTGGTACTACTTAAACGGCAGCGGTGCCATGAAGACCGGCTGGATACAGCCTGACGGCAACTGGTACTACTTGGGAAGCGACGGCGTGATGCGGAGCGGCGTCACCGACGTTGGCGGAACGCTCTACGCGCTCGGCGGCAACGGTGTTCTTCTCAGCAATACCGAAATCGACTACGGCGAAAAGCACTGGAGCGTCGGCGCTGACGGCGCAATGACGGAAGTACCCAAGAACGCACCCGCAAGCGGAAACAACGAAAGCGCGGAACAGCTCACCGTCTCCGCAGGCGCAAAGATCGGCAAAGCGCCCAAGACGGAGAGCCGCGCCGTACTTTCCGCCCCCGCGGAAGAAACGCAGGCAGAGCTCAAGGTTCCGACCGAAGAAGTTCCCGTGCTCAATGTGAGCGCTCCTTCGCGGCGTGCCAGTGTGGGGCACGCGCCCGGGGAATAAGAGAATTTAAAATCAGACAAAACAGAGAGAGGGAAGCGACGATTGCCGCTTCCCTCTTCTTCTCTTTTCCATCCCGCAAATCGATTTCTTCTCTGTGTCAGAACAGCAAGGCCCGCTGTAACACTGTCAATGACACCACGAGCAACAGCACCAAAACACCCAGCACTTTTTTCCACACGCGCTTTGTTCCCAGGAGCCATCCCAATCCGACTGCGAGCCCGCCGATGAGGCAAAGCCATGACTCCGCGCCCTCGGAAAGTTTCGGAATCACCTTTAACATGGACAGGATATCAATCCCTATTACCAAGGTCAAAATACCGTCCGCCAGTTTTTCAATCCTTTGGGCTTTTTTTTCATCCATAATTCTGCCTCCCTGTCAATGCAGTCGATATGACCTTTGCTTTCTTCAGGCAGCCGTTTTCATCATATTCCCCTGCCAAATCCGCGCGCAACGGTAATCACAAGCATCAGAGCTGCTACAAAGCACGCAATCCCCGCCGCCTTCTCCCACTTTGCCTTAGCACCCCAGCACATTTGAATTCCTGTCACGAAGACCAGTAACAGCATGCTAAGGTTCCATGAGGCCTCGGAACGAGGAATCACCGCAAAGCTCTGCAATCCCATCAGAATCGCTATCAACGCCAAGACTCCCGATATGATTCTTCTCCCAAGCAAAAGCTTCTTGTCACTCATTTAGCACCTCCATTTCATACCTCTGTACACCTGTCGATTATGAATACCAAAAATTCGTCGCCCGCACATAATAGATGAAAAACAAGGTCAACGGAATCAGCAAGAGAAATATCACGCCGAGTACCTTTTGCCATTTCGGCTTGTTTCCCCAGAGGAAATAAAACCCAAGCAGCAGAAAAACAACAACCGCTCTCTGCACGACATATTTTGAGGAATCCCCAGGAATGATATGAAAGTTCATCATAAAATGTACTGCGATATCCAGACTAATCAAACCTCTGAGAAGGGAATCCACCGTTCGAATTGTACGCTCGCTGATCTGAACACTCGGTTTCTCTGTCTTCATCGATGTTACCTCCTTTGAATTTATCTGATATCTTTATTATATCAATTAGCACTCCTTAATCAATTACAGCCCCCTTACTGTTTTATGAATCTACGCTTACAAAAAGCGCCCCGCCCGGTATTCGCCGGGTGAGGCGCTTTCTTCTCTTACAAAATCTTATTTCAGCAGATAATTTCCGGTAACCAGCGAATACAGGCCGAGCACCACGACGATGGCGCAAGCCAGAATGTTGAGCGGACGGATGCGGATGCTCCACCCCTTCTCGTTCGCGAGCTTAATCATGACAATCTGTCCGACCAGAAGCAGCGCGCAGATACCGGTGACGACCAAAGTCATCGTATGCTGATCCATAGTATTTTCCCCCTTGTAAAAACATTCTGTTTTCGACGCGTACTATCGTACCATTTCGGAATGTTCTTTTCAAGCCGAGGGAGAAGCAAAAACAGCCGATTCAGCGCTTTTTCCGCTCTTTCATGCCCTTCTCGTAGTCGCGAAGCGCGGTGATTGCATCCTTGCTGAGCGGGTACATGACAATCAGGTTAAAGATGGTCATGAGGCCGATTCCCACATCGCCGAGATCCCACACCACCGAGTACTGCGCGAGTCCGCCCACAAAGAGCATGACAAGCGCAAAAATCTTATAGCCGAACTGCGAGCCCCAGTTTGCACCGAAGAGGTAGGCGATGTTGCTGTGCGCGTAAAAGAGTATCCCGAGGAAGGTCGAGAAACTGAAGAGCCAAAGCACCAGCGCGATGAAGAAGACGCCGAAGCGACCAAAGTGGTACTGCATTGCGGTCTGGGTAAATCCATGCCGCCGAGATTTTGCAAGTCTTTCCTGAGGTGCCAGCAGCATGAGGAAGGCCGTGCAGGAGCAAATGACCAGCGTGTCAATGAACACGCCCGCCGCCTGGAAGAGCCCCATCTTGACCGGATGACTTGCATCCGCCGCAGCCGCCGCGCAGGGTGCGGAGCCGCTGCCCGCCTCATTCGAGAAAAGGCCGCGCTTTACACCGTTCATCAGCACCGCGCCGAAACCGCCCGCAACCATCTGGCGAAGGCCGAAGGCCTCGGCGAAGATGCGCCCAAATACCGAGGGCAGAAGGCCTATGTTTCGCACAATCACAAAGACTGTCATTGCAAAATAAATACCTGCCATGAAGGGCACAATCAAATCCAGTACCTTGGCAGTTGCATGCTTTCTCAAAACAATCACTGCCGCGATTGCGACCAACACGATGGTCGAGTAGAGCGGCGGAATGCGAAAGGCATTCTCAAAGGCCGAAGAGACCGAGTTCCCGATGACCTGGCTGATGCCGCCCCAGCAAATCAGCGCGGAGACCGCAAAGAGAATCGACACGATATTGCGCTTACCGCGGAATTCGCTCTGTGCCGCGATCTCCGCCTCCGAGCGCTCTCCCGCCGGGACGCGCCGCTTTGCAAAGAAGTCGTGAATGTAGTAAGCCGGACCGCCCCAGTAACCGCCGTAGAGCGGGTCCTTCTTCTTGTAGAGCTGCGCGAGCGTCGCCTCGACAAAGGCGGTCGAAGCGCCGATAATCGCGGTGACCCACATCCAAAAGACAGCACCGGCGCCGCCCGCCGAGATGGCCGCGACCACACCGACCAGGTTGCCCATGCCGACACGCGTTGCGGTCGAGACAATGAGCGCCTGCATGCCCGAGAGCCTTCCGCTCGCGGGATCCGCCGCGTCTTTGCCCTCCTGCTTTTCAAGCAGCACGGAGATCATCTCCGGCAGCAGACGCAGCGGCAAAATCCGCGTCCGTATCGTATAGAAAATGCCCGCCGGAATCAAAAGCAGAACCATGAGCGAGAGTCCGATCGAGCTGCCTCCCGGCAGCGGAATCGCACCAAATCGCCCCACAAAAAACCTTGTCATACACTCGATGATAGCCACAATCGGGTTCATCCTCCCATCCCTGTTTCCGATTACTTTTTCGCTTCAACGCACTAAATTATATAGGGACATTATACGCTTAATTTCATTTTATGCAAGCGCTTTTCGAATCAGCTTGAGCGCTTTGCGCACTCCTCTTCCAGGGCGTGCGTCACAAAATCATTCAAAGACATCTTCCTCTGTTTTGCACAAAGCACTGCAGTTCTATGCAAAGCGGCAGGAATCCTCACATTAAATCTTCCCTTATATTCTTTCTCGGGCGTCTTTCCAAACTCTCTGCAAAGTTCCAGATAGTTATCAATCGATTGGTGAAACATTTCCTCCAACTCGCTTACGGAAGCACCGTGAAATGCCAGCGTATCGCTCACCCCGACTACTTGCCCCACAAACAACCTATCTTCATCCGAATATTTGATTTCTGCGTGATAGCCCTTATATTCCATCATTTGTTTTATCCTCTGTGTACTCTCCGATTTCCCGAAGAAATTGTCGCACCAGCTTAATCTGGTACGGGTACAATTCATTTTCCGGATGCGGTTCATCAAACGCCAAAATTCTTCCGCTTTTTTCATGAAAAAAGCGAATGCTCGAACCTCTCCCGCCTTGCCCCTTGCGGCAACCGCATTGCGCCAGCAATGCACTCAAATCCTGCTTGGTGAAATTCCTCGGCAACCTTTTTTGAAACAGCTTTTGCAGCAACTTCTCTTTTGTTGGCATTTCACACCTCGGTTTTAGTACCACTTTATGGTTTTATTTTAAGGCAAACAAATTGTAACGTCAATCGTTGATTGCACACAAAGAGGCCGGGAGCTTTCGCTCCCGGCCTCTTCACCGTAGGATCGTAATCGCCGTATGGCGATGTTTATTCTGTTTCGTTCTGATTACTCGATGATCTTAACGACTCTGCCGGAACCGACGGTTCTGCCGCCCTCGCGGATAGCGAAGCGGAGACCCTGCTCCATAGCGATCGGGTGAATCAGCTCAACCGTCATCTCAACGTTGTCGCCCGGCATGCACATCTCGGTGCCTTCCGGAAGAACGCAAACGCCGGTAACGTCGGTGGTTCTGAAGTAGAACTGCGGACGATAGTTGTTGAAGAACGGGGTGTGACGACCACCCTCGTCCTTGGTCAGGACGTAAACCTGAGCCGTGAACTTGGTGTGGCAGGTAACGGAAGCCCGGCTTCGCAAGGACCTGTCCGCGAAGGATGTCCTCTCTGTTGACACCACGGAGAAGAAGACCGACGTTGTCGCCTGCCTCAGCGTAGTCAAGAAGCTTTCTGAACATCTCGATACCGGTAACGACAGTCTTTCTGCTGTCCTCCTTGATACCGATGAGCTCGACTTCGTCGTTGAGCTTGAGGGTACCTCTCTCCACACGACCGGTAGCAACGGTACCACGACCGGTGATCGTGAAGACGTCCTCGACCGGCATCAGGAACGGCTTGTCGTTCTCGTGCTCCGGCTCCGGAATCGCCTCATCGACTGCATCCATGAGTTCCATGATCTTGTCGCCCCACGGGCCGTTCGGATCCTCAAGAGCCTTGAGAGCGGAACCGCGGATAATCGGGACATCATCACCCGGGAAGTCATAGTCGTTCAGGAGCTCTCTGATCTCCATCTCGACGAGGTCAAGAAGCTCCTCATCGTCGACCATGTCGCACTTGTTCATGAAGACAACGATGTACGGAACGTTAACCTGACGTGCAAGCAGGATGTGCTCGCGGGTCTGCGCCATAACACCGTCGGTTGCAGCAACGACGAGGATAGCGCCGTCCATCTGTGCAGCACCGGTGATCATGTTCTTGACATAGTCAGCGTGGCCGGGGCAGTCAACGTGAGCGTAGTGACGCGCCTTGGACTCGTACTCGACGTGGGCGGTGTTGATCGTGATTCCGCGCTCTCTCTCTCCTCCGGAGCCTTATCGATATTCTCGAAAGCGACGATCTTGTTCGTGTCGGAGGGCAGTCTGGTTGCGAGAACCTTCGTGATTGCCGCAGTCAGAGTGGTCTTGCCGTGGTCGACGTGGCCGATGGTGCCGATGTTGCAGTGGGGCTTAGATCTGTCAAATTTAGCCTTTGCCATTGATATTTCCTCCTTGGTGAAATCCGAAATTGAATCTCAGATTACAAAATATACTAGTCTGAATTATATCCCATGCTTGGGATTTTATCAATACCCGTTACCGGCTCACTTCTTGTCGTTGAGCACCTTGTCTGCGATGTTCTTCGGAACCTGCTCGTACTTCTCGAAGAACATCGAGTAGTTACCGCGGCCCTGGGTACCGGAACGAAGATCCGTGGAGTAACCGAACATCTCGGAAAGCGGAACGAATGCCTTGATCATCTTACCGCCGGAGATATCCTCAAAGCCCTCGACGCGACCGCGACGGGAGTTGATGTCGCCGACAACGAAGCCCATGTAATCCTCCGGGATCGTGACCTCGACCTTCATGATCGGCTCAAGCAGCACAGCGCCGCCCTTGTTCATCGCATCCTTGAATGCGAGGGAGCCTGCGATGTGGAAGGCCATCTCCGAAGAGTCGACCTCGTGGTAGGAACCGTCGTAAACGGTTGCCTTGACACCGAGCACCGGGTAGCCGCCGAGAATACCGCTCTTTGCAGCCTCCTGGATACCTTCGTCGATCGGCCCGATGTACTCCTTCGGGATTGCACCGCCGGTCACGGCGTTGACAAACTCGTAGGTCTTCTCGGAGTTCGCATCCATCGGCTCGAACTTAACCTTACAATGACCGTACTGACCCTTACCGCCGGACTGCTTGACATACTTGGACTCGACATCCACAGCCTTGGTGAAGGTCTCCTTGTAAGCAACCTGCGGAGCGCCGACATTTGCCTCGACGTTGAACTCGCGAAGCAGACGGTCGACAATAATCTCGAGGTGCAGCTCGCCCATACCGGAGATGATGGTCTGGCCAGTCTCCGCGTTGGTCGTTGCGTGGAAGGTCGGATCCTCCTCCGCGAGCTTCTGCAGCGCGTCGATCATCTTGGTCTGGCCCGCCTTGGTCTTCGGCTCGATTGCGATGTCGATAACCGGCTTCGGAATATCCAGGGACTCGAGGATGATCGGATGCTGCTCGTCGCAGATCGTGTCACCGGTCGAGGTCGCCTTGAAACCGACCGCAGCCGCGATATCGCCGGAGTAGACCTTTTCAAGCTCCATTCTCTTGTCTGCGTGCATCTGCAGAATACGGCCGACACGCTCCTTCTTCTCCTTGGAGGAGTTGAGGACGTAAGAACCGGTATTCAGCGTGCCCGAGTAGACGCGGAAGAATGCGAGACGGCCGACAAACGGGTCGGAAATAATCTTGAATGCGAGTGCGGAGAACGGCTCGTCATCGGAGCCTTGCGCTCGTCTTCCTCGCCGTCCAGCGTCCAGCCCTTGATAGCCGGGATGTCCAGCGGGGAGGGCATGTACTCGATGACAGCGTCAAGGAGCTTCTGCACACCCTTGTTGAAGTGAGCGGTACCGCAGCAAACCGGAACCGCCTCGTTCGAGCAGGTTCCCTTGCGGAGTGCCTTCTTGAGCTCGTCAACGGACGGCTCCTCACCCTCAAGGTACTTCTCCATCAGCTCTTCGTCGAGGTCGCAGATCTGCTCCACCATCTTCTGGTGCCACTCTTCCGCCTCGTCCTTCAGATCTTCCGGAATGTCAACAATGGAGATATCCTCACCCTTGTTGTCGTTGTAGATGTAAGCCTGCATTTCCATCAGGTCGATGATACCCTTGAAATCGCTCTCCTTACCGATCGGGAGCTGAATGCAGACCGGGTTCTTGCCCAGGCGATGCTCAATCTGATCGACCGTCATGAAGAAGTTGGATCCCATGATATCCATCTTGTTGATGAATGCGATACGCGGAACCTTGTAGGTATCCGCCTGGCGCCAAACGTTCTCCGACTGGGGCTCAACACCGCCCTTGGAGTCGAAGACACCGACTGCGCCGTCCAGGACGCGGAGAGATCTCTCAACCTCGATCGTGAAATCGACGTGTCCGGGGGTGTCGATGATGTTGATGCGGTGCTCGAGGGCACCCGGCTTCACCTTCGCTCTCTCCTGCAGGGTCCAATGGCAAGTCGTCGCAGCGGAGGTAATCGTGATACCGCGCTCTTTCTCCTGTGCCATGTAGTCCATGGTAGCGGTACCTTCATAGGTCTCGCCGAGCTTGTAGTTGACGCCTGTGAAATAGAGGATACGCTCTGTCAGTGTCGTTTTACCGGCATCGATGTGAGCCATGATTCCGATGTTTCTGGTCCTCTCGAGAGGGTACTGACGTTCTTTACTTGCAGCCACTGACTCTCCTCCTAATTAAAATCTGTAGTGAGCAAAAGCCTTGTTTGCCTCTGCCATCTTGTGCATATCTTCTTTTCTCTTCACAGCGGAGCCGGTGTTGTTTGCAGCATCCATCAGCTCGCCTGCAAGACGCTCTTCCTGCGTCTTCTCACCGCGCGCGCGGGAAAAGCTCGTGAGCCAACGAAGCGCAAGCGCCTGTCTTCTCTCCGGCTTAACCTCGATCGGCACCTGATAGGTTGCGCCGCCGATTCTCTTCGCCTTGACCTCGAGGACCGGCATGATGTTGTTCATTGCGGTCTCGAACACCTCGACCGGCTCTTTTCCGGTCTTCTCGCGGATGCGCTCAAATGCGCCGTACACAATCTTCTGTGCGACGCCCTTCTTGCCGTCCAGCATGATCTGGTTGACCAACTTGGTCACAACAACATTGCTGTAAACCGGATCTGCCGGAACAGTTCTCTTTCTGGTCTGTCCTTTACGTGGCACGTTACTTCCCTCCTTAATTATGCGAACGGAACCATCCCCGTTCGTGAATTAGATCATCGGTACTCATCCCTCTAGGTTGTTCGTGCGGATTCTGATTTATTTCCTGCAACCTGCAGCACATATCACAATCGTGCACTTATGAGTCTATGATCGCTTGGTACTTGCGGCGATTTCTTACTTCTTAGCCGCCTTCGGGCGCTTCGCGCCGTACTTGGAGCGAGCCTGCTGGCGGTTTGCGACGCCTGCGGTATCCAGGGTACCACGAATGATGTGGTAACGGGTACCGGGCAGATCCTTAACTCTTCCGCCGCGGATCAGCACAACGCTGTGCTCCTGGAGATTGTGGCCCTCGCCCGGAATGTAGCTTGTCACCTCGACACCGTTCGAAAGACGGACTCTCGCGATCTTTCTCAGAGCGGAGTTCGGCTTCTTCGGGGTCGCCGTCTTAACGGCGGTGCACACGCCTCTCTTCTGCGGGCAGTTGTCGGCAATCGGCTTCTTGTGAAGCGAGTTGAAGCTTCTGAGAAGCGCGGGAGCCTTGGGCTTGCGCTCGGAAGTTTCTCTGCCTTTTTTGACTAACTGGTTGAATGTAGGCATTCTTCTGTTTCCTCCTTGTGATAGTGTTCTGCGGTTGCGTTCCTGCAGTTTTTTGCGTTTCCCGGACATAAGAATATGGCATGCCCATAGGACACGCCATATCAATATACGCCTAGTTTAATTGTTTGTCAAGCAAGCTCAGAGATCTCTGTCCTCATCCGTGAGTGCATCGATGGCCTGCTCGACCTCCTTGCTGAGTCCCTCCTCCGGAAGCACTTCATCGATCTCGTCGCGGATATCCAGCACTGCCGGATCCTCGTCCGAAATCTCCTCGACCGCCTCGCTCGCCGGCACGTCGGTGTCGAGCTTCACGTTGCGGTAGCGGCGCATGCCGGTTCCGGCCGGAATCAGCTTACCGATGATGACATTCTCCTTGAGGCCGATCAGGTGATCGGTCTTGCCGCTGATTGCCGCCTCGGTGAGCACCTTCGTGGTTTCCTGGAAGGAAGCCGCGGAGAAGAGGAGTCGGTCGCGAGCGAAGCCTTGGTGATACCGAGCATAATCTGCTTGCCCTCGGCCGGTGCCTTGCCCTCGGCGATGAGCTTTTCGTTCATCGCGTTGAACTCGAGCACGTCCATGTTGATGCCCGGCAGAATCTCGGCATCTCCCGCCTCTTCCACGTGAATCTTCTTCAGCATCTGGCGGACTATAACCTCGATGTGCTTATCGTTGATCTCAACACCCTGCAGACGGTAAACGCGCTGCACCTCGCGGAGCATGTAGTCCTGCACGGCACGGACGCCCTTGATCTTCAGGACATCGTGCGGGTTTAAGGAACCGCTCGTCAGCTCATCGCCGGCCTCGAGTCTCTGGCCGTCCGAAACCACGATGTGGGAGCTGTACGGAATCAGGTAGGTCTTCGAGTTGCCGTCCTCCGGATTGGTGACGATAATCTCGCGCTTCTTCTTCGTATCGCGGAACTCGACCACGCCCGGAATCTCGGTGATGATTGCGAGACCCTTCGGCTTTCTCGCCTCGAAGAGCTCCTCGACACGGGGAAGACCCTGGGTGATATCGCCGCCTGCGACACCGCCGGTGTGGAAGGTTCTCATGGTCAGCTGCGTACCCGGCTCACCGATCGACTGCGCCGCGATGATACCGACCGCCTCGCCGACCTGAACCGCCTGACCGGTCGCCATGTTGGCGCCGTAGCACTTCGCGCAAATGCCGTTCATGCACTTACAAGTGAGTATCGTTCGAATCTTGACCGTGGTTCTGCCCGTCTTTTCAAAGGACGCGCATCACCGCCTCGGCGCGCTTCGGCGTGACCATGCGGTTTGCCTTGACCACGACTTCGCCCGTATCCGGATCCACAATGTCCTCGGCGATGTAGCGACCGGTGATTCTGTCCTGCAGCGCCTCGATGGTCTCCTTGCCGTCCATGAAGGCCTTGATTTCCATGTTCGGGATTTCCTTGCCCTCGGAGCAGTCCACCTCGCGGACAATGAGATCCTGGGAGACATCGACCAGACGTCTGGTCAGGTAACCCGAGTCTGCCGTACGGAGCGCCGTATCCGAAAGTCCCTTTCTTGCGCCGTGCGCGGAGATAAAGTACTCCAGAACGTCCAGACCCTCACGGAAGTTACTCGTAATCGGAAGTTCGATCGCATGTCCCGTCGTATCCGCCATGAGGCCGCGCATGCCGGCGAGCTGCTTAATCTGCTTATCGGAACCGCGGGCTCCGGAGTCAGCCATCATGAAGATGTTGTTGTACTGGTCGAGACCCTCGAGCAGGTCTTTGGTGAGCTGCTTATCCGTCTCCTGCCAGGTCTTGATGACTTCCTTATAGCGCTCCTCGTCGGTCGAGAGACCGCGGCGGTAGTTCTTGCTGATTTCCTCGACCTGTGCCTGCGCTTTCGCGATGAGGTCCTTCTTGGTCTCCGGCACGGTCATATCCGAAATCGAAACGGTCATGCCCGCAATTGTCGAGTACTTGTAGCCGATGGCCTTGATATCGTCCAGCACCTCTGCCGTGCGGGAGAGGCCGTGCACGTTGATGACTTTCTCAAGAATCTGCTTGCACTGCTTCTTCTTGACGAGGAAGTCAATCTCGGGCTTCAACTCGTTCTCCGGCTTGGAGCGATCCACGAAGCCGAGGTCCTGCGGAATGATCTCATTGAAGAGGATGCGTCCCGCGGAAGTCTCCTGAATTTCCGAGCGCACTACGCCGTCCGAGCACTTCTTCGTGAAGCGAACCTTAATCTTGGTCTGGAGCGTAATCTCGTGGTTTGCGTACGCGAGCAGCGCCTCGTTCGGGCTCTTGAAGCACATACCCTCGCCCTTCGCGCCGTCGCGCTGCTGGGTCAGGTAGTAGATGCCGAGAACCATATCCTGGGACGGAACCGCGACCGGTCCGCCGTCGGAAGGCTTTAAGAGGTTGTTCGGCGAGAGCATGAGGAAGCGGCACTCCGACTGCGCCTCGACCGAGAGCGGCAGGTGGACTGCCATCTGGTCGCCGTCGAAGTCCGCGTTGAATGCGGTACAAACGAGCGGGTGAAGCTTAATTGCCTTACCCTCGACCAGAATCGGCTCGAAGGCCTGAATGCCGAGGCGGTGCAGGGTAGGTGCGCGGTTCAACATGACCGGGTGCTCCTTGATGACCTCCTCGAGGACATCCCAGACCGCGGTCTCCATGCGCTCCACCATCTTCTTTGCGCTCTTTACGTTGTGTGCGGTGCCGTTCTCAACCAGCTCCTTCATGACGAAGGGCTTGAAGAGCTCGATTGCCATCTCCTTCGGGAGACCGCACTGGTAAATCTTTAATTCCGGACCGACCACGATAACCGAACGGCCGGAGTAGTCGACGCGCTTTCCGAGCAGGTTCTGACGGAAACGGCCCTGCTTACCCTTCAACATGTCGGAGAGGGACTTTAAGGCGCGGTTTCCGGGACCGGTGACCGGACGGCCTCTTCTGCCGTTATCGATCAGGGCATCGACCGCCTCCTGCAACATGCGCTTCTCGTTGCGGACGATGATATCCGGCGCGCCGAGCGTCAAAAGGCGCGCAAGGCGGTTGTTGCGGTTGATGATGCGGCGGTAGAGGTCGTTCAAATCGCTCGTCGCGAAACGACCGCCGTCGAGCTGTACCATGGGGCGGATGTCCGGCGGAATGACCGGCACAACGGTGAGTATCATCCACTCCGGGCGATTGCCCGACTTCCGGAAGGACTCCACAACCTCGAGGCGCTTGATGAGCTTGGCGCGCTTCTGACCCGAAGCGTTCTCCAGCTCCTCCTGCATCTCTTCGGACTCCTTCTCGAGATCGATGTTCCGTAAGAGCTCGAGCACGGCCTCTGCGCCCATGCCCGCACGGAACGCGCTGTCTCCGTACTGCTCCTCCGCCTCGCGGAACTCCTTCTCGGAGAGAATCTGCTTGTAGGACAGGGCGGTGTCACCGCCGTCGAGCACCACATAGGAGGCAAAGTAGAGAATCTTCTCGAGGATGCGCGGAGAGAGATCCAGAATGAGACCCATGCGGCTCGGGATGCCCTTGAAGTACCAGATGTGGGAGACCGGTGCCGCGAGGGAGATGTGGCCCATGCGCTCTCTGCGCACGGAAGCCTTGGTCACCTCGACGCCGCAGCGGTCGCAAACCACACCTTTGTAACGAATTTTCTTGTATTTTCCGCAGTGGCACTCCCAGTCCTTGCTCGGCCCGAAAATGCGCTCGCAGAACAGTCCATCCTTCTCCGGCTTTAAAGTTCTGTAGTTGATGGTCTCCGGCTTTTTGACCTCGCCGTGCGACCACTCCAGAATCTTCTCCGGAGACGCAAGCCCAATGCGGATGGCGTCAAACGTAATCGGCTCGTAACTTGTTTTTGTTTCAGGCATTCAGTACAGCCTCCTTCTTCCTTGAAACTGTGAAGCGCGCTTACGCTTCGCCCTGTGTGTCGTCTTCCGCTGCTTCTTCTCCGACGTTCACAAGTTCGCCGTCTTTAAACTCCTGGGTCGAATAGCCCGCTTCCGCGAAGCCATCCTCGTCACGGTACCGCCTGGAATCGCCCTCGAGAATGGAGCGCATGCTCACATTTTCCTCGTCGACATTTTCTTTCAGTTCCACTTCTTCGCCATCCTCGCGGAGCACTCTCACATCGAGACCCAGCGCCTGCAGTTCGCGGAGCAAGACCTTGAAGGATTCCGGCACACCTGCCTGCGGAATGTTCTGGCCCTTGATGATGGCCTCGTAGGTCTTGACACGGCCCACGACATCGTCCGACTTGAAGGTCAGAATCTCCTGCAGGTGTAGGCTGCGCCGTACGCCTCGAGTGCCCAGACCTCCATCTCTCCGAAACGCTGACCGCCGAACTGCGCCTTACCGCCGAGCGGCTGCTGCGTGACCATCGCATAGGGACCGGTGGAACGCGCGTGAATCTTATCGTCAACCAGATGGTGAAGTTTCAGGTAGTGCATGAAGCCGATCGTTGTCTCGCCCTCAAAGGGTTCGCCGGTGCGTCCGTCGCGGAGCTGCACCTTTCCGTTTCTCTGAATCGGAACGCCCTTCCACTCCTCGCGGTGATCGAGGTGCTCTTCGAGATAGTCCATGACCTCGGGATTCAGAACCTCGCCGTACTTCGCCTTGAAGTCCTCAAAGCTGCCGTTTGCGTAGTCGTTCGCCATCTCGAGCATGTCCATGATGTCGTTCTCGTCCGCGCCGTCAAAGACCGGGGAACTCACATTGAAGCCGAGCACCTTGGCCGCGAGCGAGAAAGTGAATCTCCTTGACCTGACCGATGTTCATACGCGACGGAACGCCGAGCGGGTTCAGCACGATATCCAGCGGGCGGCCGTTCGGCAGGAAGGGCATATCCTCCACCGGAAGCACGCGCGACACGACACCCTTGTTGCCGTGACGGCCTGCCATCTTATCGCCGACCGAAATCTTTCTCTTCTGTGCGATGTAAATGCGGACGTTCTGGTTCACGCCCGGAGAGAGTTCATCGCCGTTCTCTCTCGTAAAGACGCGCGCCTCCACGACGGTGCCGTAAGCGCCGTGCGGAACCTTGAGCGAGGTATCTCTGACCTCCCTGGCCTTCTCACCGAAGATTGCGCGGAGCAGTCTCTCCTCCGCCGTCAGCTCGGTCTCACCCTTCGGCGTCACCTTGCCGACCAGAATGTCTCCGGCGCGCACCTCCGCACCGATGCGGATGATGCCGTTCTCGTCGAGGTCCTTCAGCGCGTCGTCGCCGACACCCGGGACATCTCGCGTGATTTCCTCCGCACCGAGCTTCGTATCGCGCGATGCGCACTCATACTCCTCGATGTGAATCGAGGTGAAGACATCGTTCTGTACGAGGCGCTCGGAAAGGAGCACGGCGTCCTCGTAGTTATAACCCTCCCAGGTCATGAAGCCGATCAACGGGTTCTTGCCGAGACCGATCTCGCCGTCGTGGGTCGAAGGACCGTCCGCAACGACCTCGCCCGCTTCGACGTGGTCGCCCGCGTTCACGATGGGCTTCTGATTGTAGGAGTTCGACTGGTTCGAGCGCTGGAACTTCGTGAGTTTGTAGTGCTCGATTTCGCCGTTATCGTCACGGCGTATCGTGATCTCGCTGCCCGAGCTCATCACAACGGTACCCGCATGGCGTGCGACCTGGCAGACGCCGGAGTCGACCGCCGCCTTTGCCTCGATGCCGGTGCTGACAACCGGTGCATCCGTCAGCATGAGCGGAACCGCCTGACGCTGCATGTTCGAACCCATCAGCGCGCGGTTTGCGTCGTCGTTCTGGAGGAAGGGGACCATGCTCGTCGCGACCGAGAAGACCATCTTCGGCGAGACGTCCATGAGGTCGATGAGGCGCTTCTGGAAGGCCGAAGTCTCGTCCATGTAACGGCCGGAGACATTGTTGTGAATGAAGTGTCCCTCTTCGTCGAGCGGCTCGTTTGCCTGCGCGACAAAGAACTCGTCCTCCTCATCCGCGGTGAGATACACGACATCGTCCGTGACTTGCGGATTCTTCGGATCCTCGGACTTGTCGACCACGCGGTAAGGCGCCTCGATGAAGCCGTAGGGGTTGATGCGCGCATAGCTTGCGAGCGAGTTGATGAGGCCGATGTTCGGACCCTCGGGGGTCTCGATCGGGCACATTCTGCCGTAGTGCGTGTAGTGGACGTCTCGGACCTCGAAACCTGCGCGGTCTCTCGAGAGACCGCCCGGACCGAGGGCCGAGAGTCTTCTCTTATGCGTGAGCTCCGAGAGCGGGTTGTTCTGGTCCATGAACTGCGAGAGCTGCGAGGAACCGAAGAACTCCTTGACCGCCGCCGTGACCGGCTTGATGTTAATCAGGACTGCGGCGTGATCTCGCTGATGTCCTGGGTGGTCATGCGCTCTCTGACCACACGCTCCATACGGGACAGACCGATGCGGTACTGGTTCTGCAGAAGCTCACCGACCGCGCGAATGCGGCGGTTACCGAGGTGGTCGATATCGTCCGTCGTGCCGATGCCCTCTTCAATCTGCATGTTGTAGTTGATGGAGGCAAAAATATCTTCTCTCGTGATGTGCTTCGGAATCAGCTCGTCCGCTTTTCTCTGCACATACTTCTTGACGTCGGCCCCGTTTGCCTCTGCCTCCCGGATGACCTTCATGAGCGCCGGGTAATAAACCGGCTCCACAATGCCGTACTCGGTCGGATTCTCCATGTCGATGTAGTTGCGGATGTCGACCATGAGATTCGAGAGCACCTTTAAGCGGCGATCTTCCGAACTCGTGCCCTTCACGATCACAAAGGGAATGCCCGCATCCTGAATCTCGGTCGCGAGCTCTCTCGTGAGTATCGTGCCGCTCTCCGCGAGAATCTCACCGGTGTTCGGATCCACCGCAGCTTCCAGAAGCTCCTTGCCGACCACGCGGTTCTTTAAGTGGAGCTTCTTGTTGAATTTATAGCGGCCGACGCGCGCAAGGTCGTAGCGGCGCGGGTCAAAGAACATCGAATCCAAGAGACCGCGCGCGGATTCCACGGAAAGCGGCTCGCCCGGGCGAATCTTGCGGTAGAGCTCCAAGAGACCGTCCGAATAGTTGTCGGTCGAATCTTTCAGGAAGCTCGCCTCAAGCTTCGGCTCATCGCCGAACATCTCCTTGATTTCCGCATTCGTGCCGAGGCCGAGCGCACGGAGCAGCACCGTGACCGGCACCTTTCTCGTTCTGTCGACGCGCACGTTAAAGACATCGTTCGAATCGGTCTCGTACTCCAGCCAAGCGCCGCGGTTCGGGATGACCTGGCAGAAGTAGCATTCCTTGCCGACCTTATCGTGCTCAATGGTATAATAAATGCCGGGAGAACGAACCAACTGGCTTACGATGACGCGCTCCGCGCCGTTGATCACGAAGGAACCGGTGTCCGTCATGAGCGGCAGATCGCCCATGAACACCTCGTGCTCCTTGTGCTCATCCTTATCCTTATTATACAGCCGCACCTTAACCTTCATCGGGGCTGCATAGGTGGCATCCCTCTCCTTGCACTCCGCAATGCTGTACTTTGCCTCATCGCGGTAGAGCTGGAAATCCACAAAATCCAGACTGAGGTGTCCGGCAAAATCCTCAATGGGGAAAATATCGCGGAACACTTCCCGCAATCCCTCACCCAGGAACCAGTCGTACGAATCCTTCTGGATCTCTATGAGGTTTGGCATCTGCAAAACTTCCTTCTGACGGGAGAAGCTCATGCGAATGCCTTTTCCGGCTTTAATCGGACGCATATTGCTTTTTTCCATATTACGTTTCACCCCTGTTTTTTGAAAGACCTTCGGTTACCCGGCGGATTAAGGCCTAAAGGGCATACTTCGCCCCATAGGCCTATGAGTCCACAATAGTGCAATCTTCACTTTAACATTTCCCCTATCGGCTGTCAAGCGATGTCTTGCGTATTTATATTGACTCTGTTATAATTTCATAGCGTCCCTTTATTTTGGGGGAAGACGTAAATCCATAGTTAACGGGGGGATTCCAGACAATGATAAATACCGTAATCACGGTACTGCTCGTGCTCTTATCGATCGCGGCAGTCGCACTTGTCGTGATGTACTTTGTCGGCAGGCGCTTACAGGAAAGCAGGCGGCTTCGCAGCCGGCCTTCGATGCGGCAAAGCAGCTCGTCACCATGCTGCCGATCGACAAAAAGAAGGTCCGCTTGAAAGAGGCGGGGTTCCCGAAACTGGTCTGGGAACAGACCCCCTTCTATCTCCGCTGGATGAAGGTTCCGGTCGTGAAAGCCAAAGTCGGACCGAAGATCATCACCATGATGGCGGATGAGACCGCTTTCCAACAGCTTCCGCTGAAGCAGGAATGCAAGGTTATCGTGAGCGGCATCTACATCGTCGAGGTGAAGGGTGTCCGCGGCGGCGCGGTTCCCGCGGTGCCGAAGAAGCGCTCCCTCATGGACCGCATTCTTCGCAGAAGACGCTGAGACAGCACAAAAAAACAGCAGGCGCTTTGGCGCCTGTTTTTTTTAATGTCTCGTCCATGTTGTCTGTCTTCAGGCCTCTCCCGTATCGCCGCGCCGCGCGCGGATTTCGACCGCCATCTCACAGTCCTTCAGAAACTCTTCCTCCACATCCATCGCATAAATCACTTCCGCCCGGATGCAATCCTCCCCGATCTCAATGCGGAGATCCGAAGTCTTGATGCCGATCAAGAAGACGCCGTAGGGCGTGCGGTATTCGCAGACGGTTCTGCTTACGCTGTTTAAAAAGCGCAGTTCCGCCTTGCAGGCCCCCCGCTTCTCGATGCACATGGAGTCCCCGTCTATCCGGAGCGTATTCTCGGTTCCGAAGCCCGTGTCATCCAGGGGCTCTTCGTAGTAAATTTCATGCACCCCATCTTCGGTCCGGCGGTAGCGCCCGGGCACAAGGAGCTCCACATCTTCGCTCTCGCCGCCAAGCAGGTGCTTGCCGCTTATGGTCACCAGCACATCTTCCGTCATCGCTGTCTCTCTTCGTCAATATTCTTCGATTTCGATTTTCTTTGCTTCCAGCCTTTCGGTCGGCAAAATGGAGTTTGCAAAGTCCCGAAAGTTCTCGGCGAGATCGCTCACGTAGAAGCGATACTTCCCCTCCGTATTCCCGTCTCCCGGGTTTAAGAGCTTTCCCGCGCGAGTATATCCTTCAGTTCCAGCGCCGTCTCGTAGGCCGGGTTCACAAGCTTTACCTGATCTCCCATGATGCGCCCTATCGTGCCGCGGAGCAGCGGATAGTGTGTGCAGCCGAGCACCAGGGTGTCCACATACTTTTCCTTCAATTCCTGCAGATAGCGCGCCGCCATTTCATCCGTCACGCTGTCGTGAAGGAGTCCCTCTTCGACGAGCGGCACAAACATGGGGCAGGCTTTCTGGAACACGCGAAGCCCCGGAGCGAGGCTCTCGATTACCTTCGGATATATTTCCGAGGAAACGGTGCCCCGGGTGCCGATGACACCGATACGCCCGTTCTCGGTCGCGCGCACGGCGCTCAGCGCGCCGGCGTAAATCACACCGATCACCGGGATATCGTTCTCCTCGGCGAGGGTTTTTAACGCGTGGGAGCTCGCCGTGTTGCAGGCAATGACGATGGCCTTCACGCCCTTGGTCTTTAAGAAGCGCACAATCTGCCGCGAGTAACGGATGACCGTATCTCTTGATTTTGCGCCGTAGGGCAGGCGCGCCGTGTCTCCGAAGTACACCATGCGCTCGTCCGGAATCTGTCGCATCAGCTCTCTCACAACCGTGAGACCGCCGACGCCGGAATCAAACACGCCGATCGGCGCGCGCGCATCAACGGCAAAATGCTCGCGGCGTTCCCGCTTCGGCACATAGAGTTTGACCGGATCCTGCTCGTCAAACACCCCGCCATTCATTCAGGCCTCTCTCTCCAGCGCAAGCTCCATGAGCTCCTTGACCAGCGCCTTCTTATCCTTGCCGCGCGCCTCAAAGAGCATCGGGTACATGCTGATCGAGGTAAAGCCCGGCATGGTGTTGATCTCGTTAAAGATGACCTTGCCCTCGGCGGTCACAAAGAAGTCGACGCGGGACAGGCCGTAGCCGTCGAGTGCCTCAAAGATACGAACCGCCGCGCGGCGAACTTCTTCCGCACTGCCTTCCGGGAGTTCCGGATCCACAACGGTCTTCGACTCCTGGCTGAAGTACTTGGCATCGTAGTCGTAGAAATCGGCCGCGGCCAAAATCTCGCCGACACCGCTCGCCTGTACCGGCCGCGCACCGCCGCCGAGCACCGCGCACTCAATCTCGCGTCCCACAATGCACTCCTCAACCAGGATGCGGCTGTCAAAACGCGCCGCCTCGCGGAAGGCCTCCGAAAGCTCCTCTCTGCCGTGTACCTTGGTCACGCCGCAGCTGGAGCCCGCATTGCAGGGCTTCACGAAGACCGGGTAGGAGAAGAGGCTCTCGGTGCGCTCGATCACGGCGCACATATCCTTTAACATTTCCCGCGTCACCAGAAGGAAATCCGCCTGGGTAATGCCGAGGGAGTGTACGACCAGCTTCGTAATCCCCTTGTCCATGCCGACCGCGGACGCCGTGACCCCGCAGCCCACAAAGGGAATCTTTGCGAGTTTGCAGAGGCCCTGAATGGTTCCGTCCTCGCCGTAGAGGCCGTGCAGGATCGGAAACACAAGGTCTATCTTTACGCGGGTAATCGCGGCCTGCTCATGAATCATGAGGCACTGTTCCGTCGCATCCGGTGAGAGCACGGCACCGATTCTCGACTCTCTCCAGCTGCCGTTCTCTATGTCTTCGACCCGATTCACCTTGACCCAGTGCCCCTCCTTCGTGATGCCGACCAACACGAGATCATAGGCTTCGCGGTCAATGTTGTGAATGATATTGATCGCAGAGCGGCAGGAAATCTCGTGCTCCGAGGACTGCCCGCCGAATAGTACCGCAACTGTCTTCTTGCTCATCTTTTCTTTGCCTCTTTTCGCTTTTCGCTTTTCTTTTCCAGAAGTTCCATGCTCAGCTTTTTGGAGATGGTGAGCTCCTGATTGTCAATGTGCTCGCGCATGGTGCGGCGCGCGAGCTCAATATTCCGCGTCTTTACCGCCGTCAAAATCTGCTCGTGCTCATGGAGCAAAATCTGACGCTTTCCCGTATCCTTGATGTACTCCAGACGATAGCGGTACATCTGATCGCGCAGGTTGTTCAACATCTGCACGAGTTTGTCGTTGTAGGTGCCCGCATAGATCGAGTCGTGAAAGAGCTCGTCCGCCTGTGCGATTCGTATCATATCCTTTGCATCGACCGCCTCGCGGAAACTGACGCGCGCCGATTCAAGCCGTTCGATATCGTCCGCATCCATGCGCTCCACCGCGAGTTCCACCGCGAGATCTTCGAGCGCGCGGCGCACTTCGAGTACGTCCCTTTAGGCTCTTCTCCGTGATGCCGGCCACCTCCGCGCCGCGCCGCGGTATCATGGTGACCAGACCCTCAAGCTCCAGCTTTCGTATGGCCTCGCGAATCGGCGTGCGGCTCACCCCGAGCTTCTTCGCGAGCTGAATTTCCATCAGGCGCTCTCCGGGTTCCATCTCGCCCTTCAATATGGCCTGCCGCAGGGTGTGAAATACGACGTCGCGAAGCGGCATATACTCATTGACGGTCATCTTAAATTCTTCCGGCATGGCGCCTCCTTCCTATACTGCGCGTTCATACGGTAGACGCGCTGACTTCTTCCGTTGAAACCGGGCGGCAGAGGAAAAATGCCGCTTCCGGAAATTGCTGCTGTCCCGCCGCGATGCAAGCAAGCGCTTTGTCCCGTTCCTCCGCGCCGAATACGGCGTAGAGAGCCGCACCGCTGCCGCTCATCGACGCGCCGAGCGCGCCGCTCCCCGCTAAGAAACGCTTGTAATCGATGAGCTCCGGCTTTAATTCCATGGCCGGGCGCTCGAGCGCGTTTTGCAGCGAGGCGCCGAGCAGGGTGAGATTCTGCCCGCGAAGCGCGTTCCGAAGCAGGGTTACATCGGGTTGCTCCCAGGGGGCCATGGCCGAGAGCGAGAGCGCTGCGTAGACCTCCTTGGTCGAACTGCCGAAGGGCGGTTTCACCACGACCAGTTCACAGGGGGGCAGGGCCGGAAGGGGGGGGAAAGTTCTTCTCCGATTCCCTCCGCAAGCGCCGTGCCGCCCGTCACCAAGAAGGGCACATCAGCCCCGAGCGGCAGGGCAAGCGCTCTCAGCTCCGCGTCGGAGAGCGGAAGCGCATAGAGAATGCGGAGCGCCCGGAGCACCGCTGCCGCATCCGCCGAGCCGCCGCCGAGCCCCGCCTCCTCCGGAATCTGTTTCCTCAGTTCGATTCGGATACCGCCCTTCAACGCGCAATGACGAAACACGGCAAGCGCGGCCCGCACCGCGAGGTTTCGCTCATCGGTCGGGAGCGAGGGACGGTCGCAGAGCAAGTGTACGCCCTCTTCTTCGGTTTTCGTGAGGAGCAGTTCATCGGCGAGACTGATGGTCTGCATGCCCGAGCGCAGCAGGTGATAGCCATCCTCCCGCTTCCCCAGGATTTCCAAGCCCAGGTTAATCTTTGCGAAGGCCCGCGTGCGGACACTCTCTCTTCCTGTCTCCATTGCCCTTCCCCTATCTGTATCTTCTGCTTCGCGCCGATTTTCGTCTTTTGTATACAAAACTTCAGCGCTGTATAAAAAGGCGGCACTGAGGCGCGCCGCCCGCACGGTTCCACTGCTCTTTGATTTTCTCGGCCGCAGCGAGTCCTGCCCGATTTTCCGGCGCGACGCGTATCTTGGCTACCGTAAACCCGAGCTCTTCCGCTGCGTAGCGAAGGGCCGCAAGCGCGGCTTCCGTCGCATATCCCTGTCCCCTCGACTCACGCAGCAGGGCATAGCCGAGTTCCGGAGGCTCCTCCGGCGAAAATCCGACCAGCCCGAGGAACTGCGCCTCGCGCGCTTCGTTCGTGCGCCGAAACAGCGCCCAGAGACCATAGTCGAAAAACGCATACTGCGTCTCAATGTAGCGCCTAAGAAAAGCCGCCTCTTTGAGGCCCTCCCAGTCGCCGCCGAGAAAACGGCTCTCGCGTTCGGAAAGTTCAAATCGCCTAAGGGCCGGAAGGTCTCCCATCGAGAGCTCGCGGAGAAAGAGTCGCTCTGTCTCCGCAATCGGCGCGGGGCGGCCGCACTTTCGGCAAGCCGCCCGAAGGAGTAGGCTCTCGGTCACCGCCTCCCAATCCGTCACATTGACATCGCCCCGCCAGGGCTCATCCGAGACGGTCACGCCGACCTGCGCCCCGTCTTCGAGCGGAACCTCATACGTTTTCGTCAATACTCGATTTCCGGCAGCTTCTCCGGCTCCGGGTAGTTCTCCCCGAAGGTCTCCGCCGTGATGCTCTTGATTCTCTGATCTTTGAGCGGCTTATCCGCCGCATCGGTTTCGGTGCAGGCAATGCGATCCAACACATCCTCGCCCTCAATCAGCTTGCCGAAGGCCGCATAGCCGCCGTCCAGATGCGGCGCTGCCTTTGTGCATGATGAAGAACTGGCTGCCCGCGGAATCCGGAATCGAGGTGCGCGCCATCGAAATCACGCCTCTCTCGTGCTTTAAGTCGTTCTGCACGCCGTTCTGCTTGAACTCGCCCTTAATCACATAGCCGGGGCCGCCCTCGCCGTTGCCAATCGGGCAACCGCCCTGAATCATGAAGCCTTCAATGACGCGGTGAAAAATGATGCCGTCATAGAAGCCCTTCTTCACGAGATCCAGAAAATTGTTGACCGTAGTCGGTGCAATCTCCGGATAGAGCTCCACCTTCATAATGCCGCCGTCTTCCATGGTAATTGTTACGACCGGATGTTTCATTGTAAGCTTCCTCCTTGTGATTGTATCTTCATAAAAACATAGCCTTATTATAGCGGGAACTTACACACTTGTCCATTGCGGGAAACGAGACAAGAAAAAGGACAGGCCTCTCACGAAGTCTGTCCTTTGTTTTCTCTTATTTTTCACGCTCTCGCGCTGTCTTGCTCAAGTTCCTTGTAGGCACTGCGCAAAGCCGCGAGCGGCAGGCCGACCACATTGCTGTACTCGCCCTCAATCTTCTCGACAAAGCAGGCAAAGCGCCCTTGAATGCCGTAGGCGCCGGCCTTGTCCATGGGCTCGCCGCTGTCAACATAGGCCTGAATTTCATCCTCCGTCATCGGCACGACATGAACCCGGGTTTCCGCCGCAAAGACCCGCTCCTTGTTTTCTCCGGCGAGGAGCAGCGCGACACCGGTGTAGACCTCATGCGCTCTGCCCTGCAGTCTGCGAAGCATCTCCGCCGCCGCCGCGCTGTCCTTCGGCTTTCCGAGTATCGCGCCGTCCAGCACCACGACAGTGTCCGCGCCGATTACCAGCGTTCCGTCCGTCTCCGTCGCGGCGACTAAGCCCGCCTTCCGGCGCGCGAGTTCCTGCACAAAACGCGCGGGATCCCGCTCCGAAGAATGCTCATCCGCCTCACTCGGCCGCACCCCCGGGCAGAGCCCGATCTGACGCAGCAGTTCCAGGCGGCGCGGCGAGGCGGATGCGAGTACAAGCTCCCTGTCTTCGAGTCGCATCAGCGGGAGTACCTGGTCGCCGTCCTTTGCGACCACATGGGTCTTCACGCCGAGCTGACGCATCCAGCCTCTCACCTCAAGCGTGCGCCAGTTTCCGCTGTTTAAACCGCCGCCGTTGTTGTTCTCCCAGAGCCAAATCGGCGTGGGCCAGAGGCAGATGGTCGGCTTGACCACCTCGTAGACATTGCGTCCCACACCCTGCTGACCGTGGTGTGCCATCTGCACGATATCCGCCTGCAAGGCACCCGGATTGTTCGCATACTCCGCGACCAGCTGATTACCCGCCTGCACACCCATATCGCCGAGGAAGAGCACTCTGCGGCTGCTGACATCCAGACGATACGCAACCGAAGAATTGTTGATCGAGTTCACACTCGAGAGATAGGGATCGTTCATGACATTGACGGTCACATCGTCGATTGCGATGTTATCGCCCTTGTGAACCGTGTGTCTCGCGCTCTCCGGCAGGTCTCGATTGCGCTTCGGCACTGCGCGACCATGTCCGCACGGTAGGCCTCGTTCGTGTTGTACCACTCCTGCGGCTGGAAGTTATAGTAGACCGCATCGATCGTGATGCCGCTGTTCGCATCCTGTAAAATCTTGGTCAGCGCGCCCACATGGTCCGAGTGCGGGTGCGTGATAAACCATGCGCTCACACGGCCGCCCTTTGCGCGAAGCACTTCCTTCAAATGCTCGGTGTCATGCTCGGTGCCGCCGTCAAAGACTATGACCTTACCGCTCTTGGTAGTCACGACGAAGCTCATCATCTGGCTTGCCGAGCGCGGTGCAACCAGCATAAGCTCATCGCCGCCGAAGAGTGTACTCGTGACAACCTTTACCTCCCCGGTGTTCACACCGGAGCCGTGGGATGCAGCCGCCTGCGTCACGGTCGCCGTCGTACTCTCCGAAACCCCGACCGCGCTCTGATCGACCACGGTGCCGCCTTCGACCGTGCTCTCCGTCTGCGCCGCCGTTGTTGCCGCGGAAGCACCGCGCTGCAACACATCCGCGCGCACCGTGCCCGCAGCGAAGGTCAATAGCGCCAGAGTCAAAGCCGCCGTGCGGCGAAGTAATTTTCTCATGTTGTCCTAGCCTCCTGAATTTAGTCTGCGTCCGGCGTAAACAGGCCGGTGCGGTCACCCGTGTACTTGCCTCCCGGAACCTTTGCCTGTCCGTCCGTCAGTGTGACAATGTTGGTGCCGTCGTACTGCGAAAACGGTACCACCGCTTCATTCGTTCCCGCCGGAATCGTCATACTGACCAGATAGAGTTCCGGCGCGAGGATATCTTTCTCGCGGAACACCTGAATGTTGACCGCATACTTCTGATAGAGACCGCCGTAGCTCTCTTCGGTGCTGCGCGCAATCGAGAAGTCCTGATCCGCACAGGCATCGTTGAAGGCGCGAATCAGCTCATTCGCATAACGGACACCGTCCTCCTCGGTCGCCTCGTTCTTGAGCGGCCAAATCAGCGTAATGGTCTTGCTGTCCTCGTCCACAACCGTATCGATATACGAGGAGAGCGGGTACTCGTCCGCATCCTGAATCAGCTCCTCACAGGAACTCTGCGCCTCATCGAAATCCAACTTGATGTCATCGTGAATCACCGCATCCGGTGCCGATTCCCGCTCTGCCGCCGCGGAGGCCTGTGCGGACTCCGTGAGTGTGCCGCGCTTCTGTCCGCAGGCAGAGAGCAAGGCCGCCGTGCCGAGCAGGGCAACCGCCGTCGTTCTTAACAAAACGCTTTTTGTTTTTCTCATGATTTGTTCACCTCTGTTTACTCAATCCGCATTATATAGAACGCCAAGCTATTTTAACAGCATTTTCCCTACTTTGTCAGAAAAGCTTAAAGTTTCACCCTTGTCAAAGCAGCTTCGACGTGGTAAATTGTTCAATATTGGAGGTGTTAAATAGAAAAATGAACAAGAAACTCTCACAGCGCATCGACTGGATGATTACGCTACTGCCCTTTCTGCTGATTCTGGCGCTCTGCCTGACCTTTTTCACCGCTCCGGAGCCTCCGGCGCCGCACTGAATGCCCTCAGAAGCTTTCTCGGCGAGGAGTTCGGCTGGTACTACCTGCTCCTGGGGCTCGGCATCTTTTTGCTGACGCTCTACCTCGCTTTTTCGCGCTTCGGCGACATCCGCCTCGGCGGCGAGCGCCCGCAGTACTCCTTCTTCCAATGGGGAAGCATGATGTTCACGGCCGGGCTCGCGGCGGACATCCTCTTTTACTCGCTCTGCGAGTGGATGATCTACGCCGAAGACCCGCATGTGCAATCGCTCGGCGAGATCCAGGACTGGGCCGGCAGCTTTCCGCTCTTCCACTGGGGGCCTGTCCCCTGGGGCTTTTACCTGGCGCTCTCGGTCGCTTTTGCCTTCATGATTCATGTCCGGAAGCGCAACAAGCAGAAATACTCGGAAGCCTGCCGCGCGCTTTTAAAGCAGCACACCGACGGCATCCCGGGACGTCTCATTGACCTGATTGCGGTCTTTGCGCTGATTGCCGGCACGGCGACCACCTTTGCGGTCTCCGCCCCCCTGCTCTCCGGTGCGGTCTCCGTCATCTTTTCGGTCTCGGACAGCACGGCGCTGACCATTTCGATTTTGCTCTTTATCTGCCTGGTCTACACGGTCTGCGCCTACTTCGGCATCCACGGCATCTCGATCATGGCCGCCTCCTGCACCTGGCTTTCTTTGCGCTTCTTCTTTATGTGCTCTTCCTCGGCGGTATGCCGCGCTACATTCTGGAGACCGGTCTCTCCTCGATCGGCAATGTCGCGCAGAACTTTATCTCGCTCTGCACCTACACGGATCCGCTTCGGAAGACCGGTTTTGCCCAGAACACGACCATCTTCTACTGGGCTTACTGGATGGTCTGGTGTGTCGCAACCCCCTTCTTCATCGGCAGCATCAGCCGCGGCAGAACCATACGCGAACTGATTCTGGGCGGCTATGCGGCGGGCCTGCTCGGCACCTGGATTTCCTTCATTGTGCTCGGGAACTACGGTCTCGGCCTGCAGCTCCTCGGCAAGGTAGACTTGCTCGGCATGTATGAGCAGAGCGGCAATCTCTACGAGACCATACTCACGATACTCCGCACCCTGCCGGGCTATCGCTTCGTGCTGATCCTCCTGGTGCTCTCGATGATTGCCTTCTACGCGACCTCCTTTGACTCCATCGCCGTGGTCGCGAGTGCCTATTCGTACCGCGAGATGTCGAGCGATGAGGAACCCGACCGGAGACTCAAGCTCTTCTGGTCCGTCCTCTTAATTCTCCTGCCGATTGCCCTCCTCTTCTCGGAGAGCTCCATGGCCAATCTGCAGACCGTCTCAATCATTGCGGCCTTCCCGATCGGCTTCATCATGATACTGATCCTTGCCTCCTTCTTCCGGGATGCCTCGGACTACTTAAAGGAGCAGGAGCAAGAAAAAAACGCGAAAGAGCACTGAGCCGACCGAAAGGTCCGAACAAAAAACCACCCCCGACTACGTTTCGGGGGTGGTTTTTGCTACTGCGCGGAACCTTCGGGCGAAGCGGGCTGCAAGTCTACGATAACCGGTTCCGGCCGATTGAAGATTCGCGGGACTCTTGTCGATTCTCGCGCGGCGTTTCCGCGCTGTATACTCCCGCCGCTTCGCCGCTTTTCTGCCTCAGCAAATCCCGCAAAAAAGGCGCCGCAGTCCTCTGCGACGCCTTTTTATCTCACTGTTTTTCGGACGCTTCCCTTACGCCAGTACCGCCTCGTACTTCTCCGCAACCTTCTTCCAGTCGAGTACCTCGAAGAATGCCTTTACGTAATCCGGGCGCAGGTTCTTATACTTTAAGTAGTAAGCGTGCTCCCAGACGTCGATGCCGAGTATCGGGACAAAGCCCTTGCCCTCCATGAGGGGGTTATCCTGGTTTGCGCTCGCAGAGACCTCAAGTTCTCCGTCCTTGTTTGCCGAGAGCCATGCCCAGCCGGAACCGAACTGACCGACCGCCAGCGCCGTGAGCTTTTCCTTCAGCGCCTCAACGGAACCGAAGTGCTTCTCGATGGCAGCGGCGAGCTTGCCTTCCGGCGCACTGTTCTTATCCGGGCTCATAATCTCGAAATAGAGGTTGTGGTTATAGTAACCGCCGCCGTTGTTCCGGAGTGCCTTGCGGCTCGCCTCGTCCTTCACCTCGTCGAGGGAAGAGAGAATCTGCTCTGCGGAGCTCTCCTGAAGGCCGGCAGCCTCGACCGCCGCATTGAAGTTCTTAGTATAGGTCGCATGGTGCTTGGAGTAGTGGGTCTCCATGGTCAGGGCGTCGATGTGCGGCTCCAATGCCGCAAAGCTGTAGCTGAGTTTCACCTGCTCAAACATAGTGGGCTCCTTTCGTTGCATCTATTGTTAGGAATTATTCTTGTTATTATCACTATATCACATCTCCGCCGACTTGCAAGTAAATTCCCACTAATTTACTGGGAATTTATCGTTTGTTCGCCTTCCGTCTCGCGTTTCCGCCCGCGCTCCGCCGCGACGATGTAGATGGGTCGCCCCTTGACCTCCTCAAAGAGAACACCGATGTACTGTCCCATGATGCCGAGGATGAAAAAGAGCACGGCAAACATGAAGCATATCACCACGACGATTGTCGTATAGCCCGCCGGCGCGCCGATGCGCACCTTCATCACAATCGAATAAATCAGGAGTATGAGTCCGAGCAAGCCGGAAGCAATGCCGGCATAGATGCCGAGCCTGAGCGGCAGATCCGAAAAGCTCATGATGGTGTTCATCGAGAAGCGAAACAGTTTGGCAAGCGAGTACTTGGACTGCCCCGCCGCGCGCTCTGCCGCCTCATATCGGAGCGCCGTGCTCCGGAACCCCAGGCTCTGCACATAGCCGCGGAGAAAGCGCACCCGCTCTCTGTAATCATGCCGAAGCACCTCGGCCGCGCGCGCCGAAACGGCAAAGAAATCGGAAGCGTTTTTCTCAAAGCGCGTGCCGCTCAGCGCATTCATCACGCCGTAAAAAGGCGGAGGAGGTGAGGTTTTTTTCACGAGTCCCGCCGAGTGATTTGCGGTTCTCACCATGCTGATTACGTCAAAGCCCTCGTCGAGCTTTGCAAGGATGGGCGGAATGCACTGCGGCGGATGCTGTAAATCCGCATCCATGCAGATGACCGCTCCCTCCGCATAGTCGATGCCCGCAATCATCGCGGCCTCGTGCCCGAAGTTTCGCGAAAAGTGTAGCACACGGACGCGAGGGTCTTCCGCCGCAAAGCGATCCAGAATCTCCGCACTCCGGTCCCTGCTCCCGTCGTTCACAAAGAGGAGGGTGTAGTCCCGGCCGCTCTCCCGGAGCACCTCCGTGAGGCGCTCGTGGCAGAGCGGCAGCGCCGCCTCCTCGTTGTACACCGAGACTACGACGCTCAGCTTCTCTGTTCTCTCAGCCATAAATCTCTATCCCCGTGCTCTCGTGGGAAGGACGCCGCTCTTCCTTCGGCGGGAGCTCCATATAATTTCCGTAAATCTTTGTGAGTACCTCGTCGTAGTGCTTCGGGATTGAGAGCGTGCAGTCCTCAAAGCGAATCTGGATGCGCTCCTGCGCAACCGCATCCGGCAGGCGTATGTCGATATAGCCCGGATCGTAGTTCGAGTAGTACCACTCCGCCGTCTGCTTCCTGTTGGCACGCCGCGCGACTTTATCCTGAAGCGCAAAGAGCTTCCGCATGGGCAGAAGCTTTCCCGCACTGCTGCCGAGGAAGACCGCTCCCTTCTGCCCGAGGCCGTACTTTCGGTAATTGAGCGCGCGCCGATGTCCCATCGCGAGCGCGTAAATCGCCTTTTGCTCAACCAGGGTGTGCGCCCCGGCCTTGCCGTCCGGCAGGCGATCCAAGATGAAGATATCCACCCAGAGGTGGTTTAACTTCTCCTCATAAAAGGCTGTCTCCGCGTCCGGTTTTCTGCGGCGCGAGTACTCGTAAATGATACGCGGCGTAAAGTCGTAGAAGCGGCGGCCGCCCTGAAAGCTGTCCGGAAAGAGGAGCTTCATGCCCTCGGGCAGTTCGCGCGGCGCCACCTTTCGAAAGGCCTCCCAGTGGTTTCTCGTCATCACGATATCGGCATCGTCGTCCCAGGGGATAAAGCCGCCGTGGCGTATCGCACCGAGCAGGGTCCCGGAGTCCAGGGCGTAGGAAATCCTGTACTTTTCACAGATTCGGTGAATCTCTTTCAAAATCCTCAAATTTGCTTCCTGCACTGCCTGCAGGCCGTAGACATTGTTCATGGGACAACACTACTCCTTCTTCTCATAAAACACATTCAACTGTTTGCTCTCCAAGAGCCTGAGCGCCTTGCGTATGCGCGCGGCGTCGTGATACGAGAGCGTTTTGACCAGGGTCTCATCGCTCTCGGCGGCGTAATTCCGCGCGACCTCCCGCATCGCGACGAAATTTTCTTTTCGATAGGGCGCCATGTGAATTTCATGGGCCGTGGTCAGCGTATTGCCGAGGCAAAAGAGCAACAGCGCAGCGAGCGCGAGCCGTTTTTCGCTCTTTTGTCCGCTCTCCCGCGCCGAGAGGAAAAGTATCAGCAAGATCCCCAGCATGCCGACCTGGTACTGGAGGGCATAGCGCGAACTCATACCATAGTTTTCCCGGAGGAAAATCCAGCGCGAGGCCGTGACCATCATATGATTCAAGAACCCCGACCCGATTAAGCAGAGCGGAAAGATGCTCCGTTCCTTCTCAATGAGCTTTGCCGCGCGCCAAAACGCGAGCGCGTAGAGCGCGAGGACCGCAAGCCCGAGCAGGGTAAACACAAAGTCCGGAAGGCTTCCCGCACTCTCCTGCCCGATGACCGTCGAGGCAAAAGAACGAACAAAGAAGCGCGGCAGGAGGAGCGGCCTACTCCGCACAACCGCAAAAATCGACTCGCTCGTCGCGCCGTGTCTCTCTTCGACCGAGAGACTGCGGCTTATGAAATAGAGCCCGAAGGGCAGAAGCACCGCAATCCCCCGGAGCGCACTCTGCCGAAAGTCCCGCCGAAAACGAAGCACGATTACGAGCTCCGCAAGCACGGCGGTCAGCGCGTAAATTGCGCAGTAGGGGCCGGCAAAAAAGAGTATCGTGAGCGAGGGCAGCCAGAGCAGACGCCGCGCGGCCTTCCTGTCCCCGGTCTTTTTGAGCACGGCGTCGAGACTCAGATAGTGGCAGAAAAAGAGCGCAAAGGCAGCAAAGTGTACCCAACCGGAGCCGTTCGTCAGCATCTCCCACTTGTTCAGGGAAAAGACGAGCAGGATGAGGAGCGCGCTCACCGCGACCGGCAGCTGCTTTCTCTCTCTCGCAGTAACGCCCCAGCAAATAGGCGTTCAGCGAGAGGAAAAAGGCACCGAGCATCATATCAAACATGGTGCTGTAGTGAAAGAAGCGCACATTTACAATACGTTCCAAGTAGTTGACCGGAATCCGGGTCAGGATATCGCCGTGCAAGTAGGGCGATAAACTGTATACATTTTCAAGATAGCTGTTCACAAGGCGTATGTAGTCCGTGTAGACCACATCGGCACTCGCGCTCCTAAGATAGGCCGTCAAAAAGAGAAAGCCGAAGAGCGGCAAAAGCCGCACCGTCATTTTTCTACCCATTGCTCAGTCCTCGGTTTCCGTTTCAAAGTGCACGAGCATGGCAAGCGGCGTGGTGCCCCGCTTTTCCGCCGCATTCGCAACGATAAAATTCGTCGAGAAGCTCAGGCGGTTCAGGCTCCAAGGCGTCGCTTCGATGACGAACTCCGCTTCGTTCTCGCTGAGCGGAAAGCTCTGCTCGCCCGCCTCCGTGCGAACGGTGATTACCTCATCGCCCCGCAGCGTTCCGGGATAGGTCACGTGGAAGCGAATCTTGTCGCCGTCCTGCGTCATAATGCGGAGCGACGCGCGCTGATCCATCCACTCATCCCGATAGTAACCGTACTCGACCGCGCATTTCATATCGCGGACCGCCTTGGTCACATCCAAAAAGGCATCGTGTGCGGGATCCTCCGCAAGTACCAGCATGTGCGGGTGAACGAGCCCGATCGAATAGAGCGAATCCACGCGGCGTACCGTGGTGCCCTGCCCGTTTCGCGCCGGGTCAAAGGTCTTGAAAAAAGTTCGCTCCGTAAAGCCGTTCATCTCATAGCTCTTTCCGACGATGATGATTTCTTTCCCGAGCACCTCTCTCCCGTAAGTGCCGTAGGTCACATCCGCAAGCGAATTATAGCGCGCCTGATCCGGAAAGAGATAAATTTTCGGGATAAACTGCCGGTAATACTGTTGCATCACAAGACTCAAAAAAAGCGACCAGACCGAGCAGCGTAAGCGGCGCCGCATTGTCAAAGCGGTAGCGGTGCTTTGCCTCCGGATCTTGATTTCGCGCCCGGCAGGAGGCCTGCCGTATCCCGTAGAGATAGGCGACCATGAGAAGCTGAAAGGCATAGAGCACATAAACCCAGCGAAGTTCCACGCGTATCGTGACCGCCGAAGCCGCAGCACAGCCGATCCAGAAGCCCAGAAAAAAGATGAGGTCCCGTATGAGCTTCATGCCCTCTGCCCCGCGCTTCCGGTAGCGCCGCGACAAAAGGAGCTGATAAAAGCTGATCAGGAGATAGGAAAGCATCGCGAGGTTCCAGAAGAGCACCATCACCTTGACGCGGAAGGAAGTATCCTCCCAGGGGCGTCCGCAGAGATGCTCGGGCCCCGCATTGATGCCGAGGGTGTAGAGTCCCTCGATGCCGAAATTTGAAATCGCACTCTGAAGCGTAAAGGTGTCCTTTAGGCTTGTACCGCCGGTTCCCTCCGGCGATACCGTACCGATCATCAAAAGGCGTATGCCCTGCACCAGGAGAAAAACCCCCGCCGCCAGCAGGTAGCGCTGCCACTTTTTATCCCTGCGGACCAGCAGACAATAGAAAAACATGGGCAGGAGCACCATGTAGCGCTCGTGGGTAAAGCAGTTCAGAAAATAGACGAGCAGCGCCAGGAGAAAATCTCTCCGCTCGCTTTTGCCCCTCAGGTAGCGGTACAGGAAGTAGGCCTGTAAAAGCGCAAAGAAAACGCCGAGGGTCTCCATGAGGCCGAGGAGCTGTCCGATCTGGTAATAGGCAAAGTGCGAACCGAGAAAAAGTACGCCGACCAAAAAGGCGACCGGGCGACTTCCGGAAAGGCGCTTCGCAAAATAATAGAGGAAGCTCGCAAGCCCCGCGTTCAATAGGATATTAATCGGGACAATCCACTCCAAATGTCCGCCGATGAGCCCCAGTTCCAGCCAGGAGAGGGTCCAGTAGACAAAGCGGCAGCGTGTCGAATCGAGCGGAAACGCATACTGTAAAAAACTCTGCTCTCCCCAACAGGACCAGGTGTAAAGATCGTCCTTATAGAGACCGCTGATGCGAAACTGCCGGTTTACAAAGAAGGCCCAGGCAATCAGCGCCGCAATCAGCAAGAGATCGCTGCGCAGGTCACGTTTGGTCCGCTTTCTTCCATGGCTTCCCTCCTTCTTACGCCGCGCTCAGTTTGCGCGGCGGTAACGGTAGAGCGCATTGCCCTCCTGTTCAATGATTACTTCGATGCTCCCCTCTTCCCTTAAGTAGCGGATGATATCCGCCGCGCGCTCATGTGTCGCAAGGAAGTCATCGTCCGTGTAGAGGCAGTTGATGCCCATGCGGTCCAAAAACTCCTTAAAGGCATCCAAGCTGCGGACCAGATACACATTGCCGCCGCTGCCCTCAAGGTCCGTGTAGCTCTGCACGTCACAGGGCAGGAAATAGCACTCCGGCTCCCCGGCAAACGAGAGCACACGCATGCGCGGTGCGTTCTTCACATAGCGGTAGATGGGGTCTGCCCCGTCGAGTATCACAACATCGCGGACAATGCGCCCGTGCGGGTGAAAGAGAAAGGCTCTGCCGCCGTAGCTGCTAAAGCCCCGCGCACCCGCCCAGTTGGTGAGGCAGAGCATGAAAAAGGCAAAGACCGATGCCGGCGCAAGGGCAAGGGTGAGCGCCCGGCTCTCCTCCTTCCAGCAAAGGAATGCGCCGATTAAGAGGAGCAGGTAAAAGAGGCCGTAGTAATTGCCGTCAATCTGATGCAGGCGCTCCAGCGAGAGGAGGAGCAGTCCTCCCTGCACCGCGATGAGACAGCCGAAGAGTGCCGCCGCACGCGCGTCGCTCTTCGGTTCCGCATCCCGCTTCTTTCCGCGGAGCAAAAGCGCTGCAAGGAGCACCGGAATCAGGGTGGTCCCCCAGGCAATGCGTATGTGCAATCCCTCTTCTCCGATCGGTGCGAAAAAGAGGAGAAAGAGGCGGCGTGCCAGTTCCGCGCCCCGCTCCGGAAGGGTCAGAGACGCGCCCGCATTCGGCAGCGTGAGCACGGCGAGCGGGTACTTCCCGCGAAAACCGAGCGCCTCGAAGACGCCGGTAAACACCGAGACCAGCGGGTAACCCGTTAGGTGCAGGGTTCGTGCGGTCACCGCGATGAAAGCAAGCAGGGTGAAAAGCGGCGAGAGAATACGTCCCCGCGGATTTCCGTCCCGCTTTTCTTTCTTTTCCTCTGCCATAGCCTTCTCCCGCCCGAATCTCGGACGGAATACCGCGGCATAGAGGAGGGCGGCAAACACCAGGCCGCCCGAAAAGACGATGGCAGTCGGCTTTAGCATCAGGGTAAAGAGAACGGCACTCGCACCGAAGACGAAGGCCTCCGCCCGCGCCCTGCCGCTCGACTGCTCCGCCGTTAGGAGTTCCCGCACGGCGATGAGCTGAAATAAGACGGTGATGAGATCGGTCTTTGCGGAGATCGAGAGGTTCATGACCCCGGGGATTAACGCCGCCGTAAAGACCAGACGCTTTGCGCCCTCTGCCCCTAAGAGCGTGCGCCCGAGGTCAAAGAGAAGCCAGAGCAGGCCGATTCCGAGGCAGAAAGAAAACGCGAGCACAGGCCCGAAGCTATGCTCCGTATAGAGCGGCAGCGCCAGAATCTCAAGTCCCTTCGGATAGAAATACACCTGGTTCACCGAACCGAGCGATTCAAAAATGCCGCGGCCGTTGTCGAGGACAAAGGGCGAGCGGAGCGCATAGCGGAGCGAGTCGTAGTCGATCGCGATGTTCATGCGTCCCAGCTGCACGAGCACCGCCGTGACGGTCGCCGCCGCGAGCACGCTCTCCGTCCGGGACTCTCGCCGTATCGTACAGTGATAGGAGAAAGCAAAGCCCTTCTCTCCGAAATAGCGGAGGAGCGGCGGCAGAAAGGCCGCGAGACAGACAAAGGCCGCAAGTATGCGCCATAACCTTGTCCCGCCGAGGTGCAGGGCCGAGAAAAACGCGACAAGGACTATCCATGCCGCCGCACCGAGCAATAAGCCGCGTCCCGCCCGCTCTGCCGTGAGGCGTTCGCGATCGCCGAGCAACTCTCGCCCGAAGAGGGCAAGCGCCGCGAGCCAAAGCCCCGCGATGAGCACGCTGAAGAGCGCGAGGTGTCGCGCCGCAAAGAGAGCGCAAATCAGCGCGTTCGCAATGCCGCGCTGACAGCTCTTAACCCGGCGCGCGGCAACAAACAAAAGCAAAAACAAAACGCCGATTTCAAGAAACATGGCGCCGGTCTCCTCCGAAGAGAACTGTGCCGCAAAGAAACCGTCGTCCCCGAGAAAATAAAAGGCGAGAGCGCTCAGCAAAAGTGCGAGGAGAAAAAGAACCCCTGTCTTAACTCTTGTAGTCAACATAAGCACTCCGGTAAGCGCGAAGGATGAGCGCCGCAATTTTTTCCGGCCACATGCGCCGGAACATCGCGCTCTCTTCCGCCTCTCGCACATGGTTTTCGGTCAACGCCGCAGTCGCGGCACCGCCGTGGATACGGTAGAGCAACAGCGGGCGCTCCGAGACCAGCCAGCTTCCCGGCTCCGCCGCGAAGCGATAGAGTAAATCCCAGTCCAGCACAAAGCGGAGCGAAGTCGAAAACGGCGAAACGCCGAGCAGGTCTCTCCGATACGCACAGCTCGGACAGACAATGGGATTTCCGAGGCGCAGGCTGAGACGCTTGCCCGCCGTCGTGCTTTTGAAAAAGGGCAGGCGAAGCGGAAGGCGGAGCAGTTTCTTAACACACTCGGCCTTACTGCGCCTCTGTATCTCACCATCCTTTAAGATGCGCGCATCCGAGGTAAAGAGCGCCAGGTTCGGATACCGCTTGACCGCACGCAGCAATTCCTCCGTGTAATGCGCACCGTAGACATCATCCTGATGCGCGAGCGTCACAAAGCTACCCTCCGCTTGACTCAGCGCAAAATTCCAGTCCGCACCTATCCCGGGCTTTCCCTCCCGCACGCAGTAGCGGAAGCCGTACTTTTCCGCAAGTTCCTTCAAAAAGGCACTCGGCGTCGCCGTGCAGAGCAGGCGCTCGGAGGGAACGCTCTGTCGAAGCAAGGAGCGGAGGCAGGATTCCAAATAAGGAGAGTCTCCGTAGGCGCAAACCGCAAAGCTATGCGTCATTTCGAAACTTCCTCCCCGAAAAAGCGATCCTCAAGCGCGAGGCAGAGCGCGTGGTAAATCGGCAGGTGCAGTTCCTGAATCTGATACGTCTCCTGTCGCGGCACTATCAGGGCTACGTCCGCAAGTTTTGCGAGCGCACCGCCGGTCTTTCCCGTGAGCGCAATGACCTTAAGGCCGAGCGCCCGCGCGGTCTCCGCCGCGTTCAAGAGATTCTCGGAATTGCCGGAGGTACTGATGGCAAGCAGCACATCGCCCTCCCTTCCGTAGCCGTAGACTTGCTGCGCCATGGCAAACTTCCAGTCCGTGTCGTTGCCGAAGGCACTGGTCAGGGCATCGTGTCCTGTGATTGCAATGGCGGGAAGGGCACCTTCCAACATCTCCGCGAGACGCTCTCCGCGCGCCCCTCCCCGCTCCGTCAGTTTCTTCCGAAACGCCTCCGGCACCCTACGCCGAAAGGCAAAACTCTTCATGAGCTCCCCGACCATGTGCTCGCTGTCCGCGGCGCTGCCGCCGTTGCCGCCGACCAGGAGCTTATTGCCCGCCGCAAACGAAGCGCGAAGCAGGGCCTCTGCGCGGTATAGTTCTTCTCTCAGAACTTCCAACTCCGGGTAACGCGTGAGCAAGAGCTCTAAATTTTTTTCTCTCTCCATCATCTCGCTCCTCTCTAGTCCATCTCAACAGTGTACCAAAAAAATCCGAGCTCGTCATTTTTCCGAATCGTTATCCGCGCCGATGCGCGGATACATACAAGAAAAGCCGCAGGGCTTCTGCCTGCGGCTTACTTTCAAATGGAGATGGAGGGATTCGAACCCTTGACCCCCACGTTGCGAACGTGGTGCTCTCCCAGCTGAGCTACACCCCCACGGGATTTGAGCGGTACTACCGTACCAACAGGTGTATCTTACACCCAATCCCAAAGCTTGTAAAGCTTTCTTTCATTTCCTTACAAGTTTATTTCGTCTTTTTCCCGATAATCTCGGTGACCAGTGTCTTCAACACTTCGATCATGCGATAGAAGTCCGTGACATTCAAATACTCGTAAATGCCGTGATAATTCTCGCCGCCGGTCGAAAGGTTCGGGCAGGGAAGTCCCATAAAGGAGAGCTTTGCGCCGTCCGTGCCGCCGCGTATCGCCACCGTGCTCGGCGTGATGTCGTGCTTCCGGAACGCAGCCCGCGCGGTCTCGATTAAATACGGATAGGGCTCCACCTTCTCCTTCATATTGTAGTAGCTGTCCTTCACCTCCGCCGTGAGCTTTGCCTCGGTGTTCGCATACTTTTCGTTCAGCTGCTCCGCGACTGCGAGGAAGGTCTTCTTCATGCCCTCAAACTTCTCGCGGTCGTGCTCGCGGATGATATAGCGGAGCTCCGCGGAGCTCTCATCGCCCTTCATCTGGCAGAGGTGGAAGAAGCCCTCAAAGCCCTCGGTGTTCGCCGGGGTGCAGGTGGGCAGGAGCGACTGGAACTCCATGCCGACCATGACGGCGCTGACCATCTTGTTCTTCGCGGAACCCGGGTGTACGTTCACGCCCTTGATGTGCAGGTAACCGGAAGCCGCGTTGAAGTTCTCGTACTCGATGCCGCCGATTTCGCCGCCGTCCACCGTATACGCAACTTCCGCGCCGAAGTTCTCGACATCAAAGAACATTGCGCCCTCGCCGATCTCCTCATCCGGCGTAAAGCCGATCAGAAGCTCGCCGTGACGGTGTTCCGGATTTGCCTGCAGATACTCGACGAGCGCCATAATCTCCGCAATGCCGGCCTTATCGTCCGCGCCGAGCAGGGTGCTGCCGTCCGTGACCAGAAGATCGTCCCCCTTCGCAAGCTCAAGCTGCGGGAAGGTCTTCGGCGCAAGCACTTCGCCGTGCCCGAGCTCAATCACGCCGCCGTCATAGTTCTTGACGAGACGCGGCTTCACATCCGTATCGCTCGCCGCGGGCGAGGTGTCCATGTGGGCAATGAGACCGAGTGCCGGAGTCACCGCATTTTCCGCCTCCGTGAGATTCGAGGGGATGCGCGCGTAGACATAGCATTTGTCCGTGAGACGCACGTCCTTTGCGCCGAGCTCCTTTAAGTCCGCCTCGAGCTTACGCGCAAGGTCGAACTGCTTCTCGGTCGAGGGATGGGTTCCCGTTTCCTCCGAGGATTGGGTGTCTATTTTGATATAAGAAATGAGTCTTTCCAGTGCATCCATACCGTTGTCTCCTTCTTTTCAAACGAAGTCTGTTACAATCCCATCCTACACGATGGGTTGCAATAACTCAACACCCCTCGCGCACTCCCCTCAGACCGCAAACTTTAAATAGTAATAGACCGGGTTTGCGAGCTCAAGTGCGCGGATGCCGAAGTCCAGAAACACAGGCGCGCCGAGCAGGCTGAGGAGTAAGAGCGGCAAGAGTAGGGCAATGAGCAAGCTTCGTTTGCCCCGCGTCAAAATACCGGTTGAAATCACGAGGAAAAGGCAGAGCAGATTCAGGAGGAAAGCGCTGCGATTTCCCGCCCCGGATCTCCGAAGAGACCGCCCGCAAGCAGCAGGGCAAGGAGGGCGAGGGAGGCGAGTCCCTGCACCGCGAGCAGGTAGCGGAGCGCATAGCGCCGCTGCGCCGCACGCGGCACAAAGTCAAACATGCCCTGTCTGAGGTCCTCCAGATAATAGAGCAACGCGACAAAGCTCATGAGCAAAAGCCAGAGTGCCCCCATGCCGCGGAGCGGGGCACGGAGATAGCTCACGGCCGCCGCCTCTCTGCCGCTCTCGTTCACATAAGAAATCAGATTACCGTCGATTTGAATCTCCGCATAGCGCGCCGCAATTTCCTCTGTGAACGCGGGATCCTCCGGATTCCGGTTAAAGTTCTCCGCGAGGAAATGCCGGTAAATCTCATAGGAAATCGTCGGAAAAAGCGCTCGGTACAAGTTCTCGCGTGACAGTTTGACGACGGAACTATCCTCCCGCTCGAGCACGGTGACCAACCATAGATTCTTCCCGGCTGTCATGCGTTCTACCCGCGCTTCGAGATCCGAAGGCAGTATCCAGGCCGCGTCCAGTTTGCCCGCGCGGAGTAAATCCCGCGCGGCGCTCTCGCTCTCCACGCGCCGGTAATGCAGCACGGACTCGCTTTGCAGCAAGTTCTCGGCCACCGAAACCGCGAGCGGGGAGCTCTGTCCTCCCTTCTCTTCCGCCACAATCCCGATTTCAAGGATGCCGCTCTTTCCCCGGCTCCCCGTGCGGATGAAAAGTCCGAGTAGCGGCAGGAGTAAGAGGAGCAAAAGAAAACTCTTCCTCCTAAAAAAGCGCTTGCATAGCAATAACTCCCAGCGAAGAAACTGTCTCATCTCTCCCTCCTTCCCGCCCGCATGAAGCCCGCGAGCATGAGAAAGGCAAGGGCCCAGAGGAGCAGCACGGCGCCGGGCAACAAAAAGTGCGCCGAGTTTCTCGCCCGCCATGAGGCGCTCCAGATAGCGGAAGCACTGCCCGCTCGGCAGCGCACGGCTGAGTACCTGCATGCGCTCCGGAAAAAAGGCCAGCGGATAAAAGCAGCCGCAGAAATAGGCGAGGAAGATTCCCGAAAAGAGCTGAAGCAAGGCGCCTCCCAAGAGTCCCTCCGCAAACTCATAGAGCAGAAACTGGAGCGCGGTCGCAAAGAGCAGCGCCGGCAGAAGCCCCGCAAATTTTTCCCGCAGGAGGGCCAGGAGCGGGAGGAAGGCGAGGGTCTGCAGACCGAAATAGGCAAGGTACTCCGCGAGAAGCTGTGCGCCGCGACTCACGCCCTCGGCAGCCAGCAGGCGCCCCAGTACGGGCGCGCGCCCGGCCGCAAAAGGCAGGGCGCTGACCCCCGAGGCAAAGAGTAAGAAGCAGAGCAAAGCCGCCCGGTAGTACCGGGCGAGATCTACCCCCGCAAGCGGTACCACCGTCTCCGCATTGTAGTTTCGGTTGCGGTTTAAAACCGTGCCGAGATAGCGGAGGTTGATTTCCGTCAAGAGTTTCGCATGGCGGTCCTTCGCACCGTGGGCGTCAAAATAGCCCTCCGCCGCATAGATGCCCTTCTCGGTTTCCTTTAAAATCACCTCGGCCGCGCTGCCCGCCTCACGGATCAGGGCGCTGTTTAAGCCCGCCTCGAGCCCGCCGCCCACATAGCGTATGGTCTTATTCTCTCCCTCCGAGAGCGCGGAGAGAAAGTCATCCGGCACTTCGAGATAGGCCTGAATCTCGCCGCGCTTTAATTGCGCGGCCGCCGCCTCTTTGTCCAGCTGTTCGTAGGAGATTGCGAGGCGGGAGCTGTCCATGTTGTTTAGGATACCGAGCCCCGTCCCGAGATAGGTCTGCCCCTGTCCGCCGACAATGCCGAGCTTCAACTTGGCACTCCCTTCCGTAGAGGGCGCAAAAAGCTGTGTCAGGTAAAGCGAAAGCAGGGCCGCCGCCGCGAGCAGAAGGAGATTCGCGAAGAAAGCACCCGGTAATGCGCGGAGCGCGCGCTTCCACTGCGCGCCGAAATAGCGTCTCATAAGAACAAGGCCTCCGCCGCCGCCGCGCTCTCCGGCTGCGGGATGTTCCGCAGTACACCGTCCCGGAGAAACACCAGTTGATCGCAGTGCGCAAACTCCGCAAAATCATGGGTCACAAAGAGCGCCGTGCCGCCCGCCGCCGTAAAGCGCTTTAGGTAGGCATAAAACTGTGCCTTGCCCTCCATGTCGAGCGCCGCGGTCGGCTCATCCAGCAAGAGAATTTTCGGCTCCCGCAACACGGCAATCGCGATCGAGAGCCGCTTTTTCATGCCGCCCGAGAGCTTTGCGACCGGCTTTTTCAGAAAATCCGCAGCGCCGAGGGCCGTGATTACGCCCTCCGGCGCAAGTCCGCGCGCCACGGTCGCCCTGTCGTGCCAAAGCAATAAGTTATCAAAACCGGACAATTCCTCCATCAGCGGATTCGCCTGCGGCGAAAAGCTGACCAGAGTCCTGCGGCGCTTCGCATTCTCGAAGAGTTCCTCTCCCTCATAGCGGAAGCTGCCGCTGTCCGGCCGCAGAATTCCCCCCAAAACGGAAAGAAGTGTGGTCTTCCCGCTGCCGTTTCCGCCGAGAATGCCCACACACAACTTCCGTTCGCCGCCTGCAGGTTAATCTCCCGCAGGACAGCGTTCTTTCCGTATTGCTTTTTAATCTGATGTAAAACCAGCATTGATTACTGCATCATACCCGATGCCTTCAGGGACTGCTCGAGCATATCGAGGTAGTTGCTCGGGATATCCGTCTGACGGAGCTGTCCCAGATAGCTGCTCCAGTTCGCACCCTTCATGAATGCCTCAAACGCCGCATCATCCGAAACGTCGACAACGTCGCTCGGTGCGCTCGGCTCCTCGCCGCCCTCGCCGCGGGTGGTATCAATCGCGATCGTGACGTACGGCGTGTCGCCGCTCTTCAGGGCCACCGTGCCCTTGGTGCTCTTCGCGGTCTCCGCGAGATCGAAGTCGATTGCAAATGCGCTGAGATCCATCATCGAGCTGCTGCTCTCGCTCTCAAGGCGGACGCTACCCTTTGCGGTAAGCTCGCTCTTCTTGAGTGCCTCAAGATCAAGCTCGTCGAGCGTAAGAACCGCAACCTTAGAACCCTCCTGGGTGAAGGTGAACTCACCGCTCATCTTCTTGCCGTTGTTCTTGCCCTTACCGTCCACGCGGAACAGCTCGTTGCCGTCCTCGGAGAAGGTGATCTCGGAAGCGAACTCCTCGCCCTTGTTCGGCGCCTTCATCGTGAACACATAGTTCTCGCTGGCGTTCGCGTTCTCAATGCGAAGCTCTCTTGCGATGACCTTGTCGCCCTCGCCGAGCCAGATGGTGGAAACAAGCTTGCCCTCAAGCTTCTGCTCCCCTTCCTTCTCGAGAGACTCCTTGAACTTCTCGTACGTTGCCTCGTCGGTGCTTGCCTTGATGATATCCGCAAGGTTCTGGTCGTTCTTTGCGGTCTCGACAATCTTCTTGCCGAGCTCGGTCAGCTGCTCGCCGTCGAAGGTAGCCTCAAGCTTGGTCGCGTTGACGGTGTAATCGCCGACCGTCACATCTTCCTTGGACTCCTTGACATCCTTCGCAGCGTCCGTGATGATCTTCGTATAGTTGGTCACGAGCTCGTCGAGCTTCTTGCCCTCCGGGAGCTTCTTATACTCGCCCATCATCTCGCCGAAGCTTGCGCTGTCGCCGAGCGCGCTGCCCGGGATGTGCATGTACTTATCCGCGAGTTCCGGAATCTGCAGGTACAGATCGTTGTCGGACATGACAAGATTCATCGTGCCGAGTGCCTTGTCGTTCAGGCTGAGCGCAATGCTCTCCTCAAGCGCCGACTTGCTGATCTTCGCGCTCATCTTCATGCCGAGGGTCTTGATCCAGGAGAGATCCGTGCCGCCCATCAGCGCGCTGAGCGTGCTCTTGCCGCCGTCCTCCAGGGTGATCACGATATCGCCGCTGCCGCTCTGGACCTTGTCGCTCGCAAGCTTATCTCTCGTGGTCTCGTAAGCACCCGTGAACTGCGTGGTGAACTCCTTAACCTGCTTCTGCTCAGCCTCTTTGTAGCGCTGATCCGGAGAACTTGCCTTCTTCCCGCAACCGGTTGCCAGTGCCATTGCCGCAACGACAGATGCCGCGCCGACCGCCGCTCTCTTCCATCTTCCAAACAATCTCATTGGTTTCCTCCCTTTCCGCCTAAGCTCTTAGGTCGTTCCGTTAGTATAACATATTATCTTTATTCACGGAATGTTCACAAACTATTTTTTTGTTTTCTTTTCGTTTTTCGTAAGATGTTTTTAGGAGAAGTCTGACTTAAGCGCTTCCCAGACCGCATCCATGCCGTTGTGTGCACGAATATAGGTCGAAGCGCGCGCAGACAGGCCTTCCAGCGCCGCGCGGTCGCGGTATAAGCAGAGCGCCGCTTCCGCAAAGCGGGGTGCGCTGTCCTCGATTTCCATGACCGTCTCCGCCGCGGGGATGCCCTCCGCGCCGATCGAGGTCGTGAGCACCGGTGCGCCGTAATAGAGCGCCTCAATGACCTTGCCCTTCACGCCCGCGCCGTAGCGGAGCGGCACCACGACCAGACGGCAGTTCTCATAGAGCTCCCGTAGCCGTTCGTCCGAGACAAAGCCGAGAATGTGGATGCCGTTCTCGGGGCTGTGTGTGAAGCGCCTTCAACTCTTCCGGCACCTTGGAGCCCGCGACATAGAAATTGACCGGCTCTTCCGCGCGTATCTTCGGGAACACTTCTTTCAGGAACCAGAGCACAGCATCCAGATTCGGCGGGTGCGCAAAGCCTCCCACAAAGAGCAGGCCCTCTCTCTCTCTTCTCGTAGCCGAAATCGCCGAGCTCCGGGAAGCTGTCCCAGACATAGGCGGTCAGGGGCTTCACGCGTATGGTGCTGTCGATGGCATGGATGGCCTTGCACTCCTCTTCCGAGGGGTAAAAGCTGAGCGCTGCCTTCCGGAGCAGCGTGAGTTCCACGCCCTTCCAGTAGGCCGAGGCCTCCCGGTGCGCCTCCTCTCCCGTCAGCTCGTACTCGCGCCGCTCGCGGAGGAAGTGGAGATCGTGTCCGTAGTAGAGGACGCGGATAGAAGTTCTCTCCTGAATAAAGTCAATGTACTTGCTCGCAATGTGCGGGCGGTTCAGGTAGACAAAGTCGATATCCGCCGCGTGCTTCTCAATCCAATCCCAGATGCCCTTCTGCATGGCCTCGCCGTAGAGCACCTCAATGCCGAGCTGGGTCAGCGCCGTCGTGTAGGGCTCCTCCGCCGCAAAGTTGTCGCCGAGGAACTTGACCTGATAGCCCTGCTTCACAAACATCTTTAGGTACTGCCAGGTGGTACGGCTGCCCGCATCTTTGTCAAAGGTCGGAACATAGTGATCCACCACAAGGATGATCTTTTTTGCCCTTGCTCCGCTCGCGCGCCCGGAAGGGATCCGGGTTGCCGTTGTTCTCAAACTGCTCTGCAAGCTCTTTCTTCCACTTTTCCTTTAATTTCTCGGTGTTCTCGATCTGATAGCGCTTTAAGCCCGTTCCCTGCACATCCGTGCCGTTCGAGATGCCCTCAAAGTGAATGACCACCGACTTCGGCTGGTAGACCACGCGATAGCCGTGTGATCGCACCTCAAAGGCAAGATCCGAGTCCTCACAGTAGGCGGGCGCATAGCGTGTGTCAAAGCCGCCGATCTCTTTCCAGAGCGCGTGGCGAATCAGAATCGCCGCGCCGGACATGTAGTCGACATCCTTTACATAGTTGAATTCGGGAAGCGTCGGGTCCTGAAGCCGCCCGTAGTTCCAGCCGGAGGCATCGCTCCAGATGATGCCGCCCGCCTCCTGAAGCCGCCCGTCCGGGTAGACCAGCTTGGAGCCCGTCATACCGATGCTCGGGTCTTCGTCCATGAGTTTTAAGAGCCAGGAGAGCCAGCCCTCGGTCACCTTGGTGTCGTTGTTCAGGAAAAAGAGGAACTCGCCGCGCGCCTTGAAAGCCGCCTGGTTACAGTTCTTTAAAAAGCCCTGGTTGGTCTCGTTTCTCGCGATCACCAGCCCCTCCGCAAAATCCGAGAGGCGCTTGGTCGCATCGCTCGAAACATCGTCCGCGATAATCACTTCGTAGGGGATGTCCTTCGTGTGCTCAAGAAGAGAAACCAGGCAGGCATAGGTGTACTCAATCTGGTTATAGCAGGGGATGATAATCGAAACCCGCGGGGCTTCAAACTGCGGAAAGTGCAATTTCCCATGCTCGCGGTAAATGTCGCCGATGGCAAACTCGCCGTCTACCAGATTCTTGCCCTCCGGCGTGTGCATGAGCTTCCAATGCTTAAGCGGATGGCGCACCGCGTTCAGACGGAATAAGAGACGCTTTCTCTCCTTCGAGCCCTTCGGGTACTTCGCGTTGAAGATTGCGCTCGCCTTCCGTCGAAGGCGGGAGTAGAGCGTCTGGTGGCGACTCAGATACTGTAAGGTTTCCGCAAGCTGTCCGTTTTCCGCGCGGAGATCCCGTATCATGGTCTCCAGATTCACGACATGGTTGTCCGTTAAGCGCTTCACCTCGGTGATTTTTTTGATCTCCGCATCCCGAATGCGAATCTCTTCTAAGGAGGCCGCAAGTTGGTCCCTGGTCTCCTCGAGGGTGCGCTCGGTCCGCGCAATGATCTCCGCGTTCTGCTGGGAGACAATGAAGCGATCCAAGAAGCGCGCCTGTTCCTCGCCGGCCACGCCGCGCTGGAAGGCCGCCTCCTCCGCGGCAAAGCCTGCCGCCTCTTTTGCCGAGATGCCGAAGCGCAGCAAAAAGGCCTCTTCCGTGCCGAGCCCCAGGCTCTCGCGCTGCTGCTCATAGAAGCTTCGAAGCGCGCGGTAGCGCACATAGCTCTTGTTGAGCGGCTTTGCGGAGACCCACTCACAGTCGATTCCGGTGAGCGGGACCTTGTCGATGCCGAGCGCTTCCGCGCCCTCCGGCACGAGGAAGTTATCGAAAATCGCGTCGATGTTATGCACTTCGCCGCCGCCTATGATGCGCTGCAGCGCGCGCTCCAATGTGTCCTCAAGAGGCTGCCCCGCCGCAAGCTCGCGGCAGATGACGCTCGTAAAGCTCTCGCCGAGCACATAGGGGAAGCAGGCGCTTGTAAGGCCGTCCGCGGTCGTTATCTCCGCATCCGCATAGTGCAGGCCTCTGTCCTCGCTCCGAAGTAGGGCGAGGCGCTCCGCAAAGGCTTCGATGTGCGCATTGCCCTCGGGGCTCAGCGCGCGCTTTTCGACCCGCCGCGTGCCGTCCGCCGCCTCCCAAATAATCGTGACCAGGCGGTACGCCGCCGTCCGATTGCGGTTGTACTTCACAAAAACGGGACGGGAAGCCGTCGTCTCGCCGCCCTTGGTCCAGCAGGCGAGGAAGGAGTCCGCAAAGCGCGGGTAGAGCCCGTCGCGGCAGACCTCGTTGTACTTTGCGCCGACATTGATTGCGACATAGGTCGGAAAACCGTAGGCCGGAATCACGCGGGAGAGCTCCCCGACTTCCGGGAGTCGCCGCTCCGAGTAAATTGTGTCCGCCAGATTTTTAAGCGGTTCCGGGAAATAGAAAAAGCTGCTTCCGCCCTCCGCTTCCGTGAGCGCCGAGAGGGCCTCGTAACTCAGGGCGTTCTCGCCGAGCGTTTGTCCCGCAAAGGCGCGGACACCGTAGGCATTTTCCGCAGCAATCAAAAGCGTGCCGCCCGGGCTAAGCAGTTCCCGCGCCGCGAAGAGCGCTGCCTCTCCCTCGCTTCCCAGGGTCCCGTCAAAGAGAATATAGTCAAACCGACCGGAGAGCTCCGTGCTCCGATCGCCGAGTTTTTCCTGCCAAAGTCTCAAGTTCTCCCGGGAGCTTTAACGCTTCTTTTCGCGCCCGCAGGAGGGCAAGCGCCGACACATCCGTATCGAGCGCCGTGACCGCGAGTCCCTTTCGGAGTAAAAGTGCCAAGAGACCGCCGTCCCCGGCCCCGGCGAGCAGAAGCTTTGCGCCCGCGCGGAAGGGATACCAGTCGAGCAGACTCTCGCGGCGATCGGAAAAGAGCTCTAAGGTCGCAAGCTCCGGGTTTTCGTCGAGCATGCGCGCCGTATCGTTCCCGTAGCGCTCGAGCAATTCCTTGGCTTTTTCAATTCTCTCGCTCATGCCTTCTCCTCCCTCACAGCCTCAACTTCCGAGCCCATGTCGTAAAAGCCCACGGTGTTTTTATTCGAGATAACCGTTAAGCTCAGCACATTGTAGAGGCGGTGATACACCACATGCTCTCCGTTCTCATAGCCGGTGCAACTCATGGAGAGCAAATACTCACCGCCCTGCAGATTCATCTTCTGCCGGAACGAAACCGTGTAAACATCGCCGTCTTTGACAGGCTTAATCTCCGTGCCCTCAAAGAGGGTGTTGGTTCCCGTGATATCCGTTCCCTTTTTATCCCGCAGGGTGTAGGTGAAAATCGGATTTTCGATCGGCGCGTGGAAGCGGACACGCTCCCGTATCGTGAACATCTCCCCCTTCAAGAGAAGGTTCGTCACATTGCCGCGCGCGTCGAGGGTTCCGAAGTCCTCAAAGCTCGCTCTGCCGTCGCCGTACTCCTGCACCTCGGGATTCAGGTTCATGCGGTCTTTCATCCGCTTATCGGAGACCGCGGCTTCAACCGGCAGGCCGAGTGCCTCCTTCTTCTGTTCAATCAGCGCCTCGGCAAGTTCGTCGGTCTGATTTGCCAGTATCTTCTTATAGAGGTCCACCATCTTGCCGGCCTCACCCTGCGCCACGAAATGACCGCGATTTAAGAGCACCACCTTGTCGCAGTATTTGATGATGCTGCCCATGTCGTGACTCACCATGAGTATGGTCGTGCCGTTCTTCATCATCTCTTCCATGCGGCGGTAACACTTCGCCTGAAAAAAGACATCGCCGACCGAGAGCGCCTCGTCGACAATTAGAATCTCCGGATCCACATTGATGGCGAGCGCAAAGGCCAGGCGCACGAACATACCGGAAGAGTAAGTCTTGACCGGCTGGTTCACAAAGTCCCCGATGTCCGCAAAGCGGAGAATGTCATCCATTCTCCGCTCCATCTCCCTGCCGCGAGAAGCCCATCATGGTGCCGTTCATGTAGATGTTCTCGAGACCGGTGTATTCGCTGTTAAAGCCCGCGCCGAGCTCCAGGAGCGCCGAAATATTGCCGGAGACCTCCGCCGTCCCCGTGGTCGGGCTCAGCACTCCGGTGATAATCTTCAGTATGGTCGATTTCCCGGAGCCGTTCGTCCCGATGATGCCGACCGTCTCCCCCTTCTTCACCTCAAAGGAGATGTCCGAGAGCGCAAAGAAGTCGCGGTGATAGGACTTGTGAGTCAGGCTCACGGCCTCTTTCAGGCGGTCTATCGGTTTGTCGTAGAGTTTATAAATCTTACTGACTCCCTGCACCGAGATTGCCAGATTTTTATCCATGAATCAGTCTCCTCTTTTCTCACAGCACATCGGAAAAATGCGGGCGCAGCTTGCGGAACAGACGAAGCCCGAGCGCAAGCAGGGCAAGTGTCACCGCCCAGAAATAAAGGCTCTGCATGGGCCGCTCAAAGAACCAGTTTCCGGCTATCATGCTGTCCCGGTAACCGCTCACGATATAGTGAATGGGATTGAGTTTCAGTATCGGCATAAGCTTTTCCGGGAAGTTCGGGAACATCTCGGGCGCCCACATAATGGGAACCAGCCACATACCGAACTGAAGGCAGATGCTCACGATCTGTGACATATCCCGGAAGAAAACCTGTACCGCCGAAGTGACCAGCGTGAGCGCGAGAATCAAAACAGAGAGCGCCGCACTGTAGTAGACGAGCTGCAGCCAGGTGATGAGCGGCAGTCTCCCGTAGCAGAAGAACATCGCAATCATAATCATGACAAAGATTGCGTGCACCAGAAGGCAGGACACGAGCTTAATGACCGGCAAAACCTCCACGTTGAACACCACCTTCTTGACCAGATAGTGGTACTCCTGCAGACAGTTGGTGCCGGCATTCATCGCCTCCTGGAAGAAGAACCAGGGGACGATGCCGGGGACCAGCCAGAGCACATAGGGCACGCCGGGAATCGGCGGCACCGACTTAAAGCCGAGCTGAAAGATCATGAAGTAAATGAGTACGGTCACAATCGGTTGGACAAACATCCAAATAATGCCGAAGTAGGAGCCGACAAAGCGCTTCCGAAAATCCGCCTTGGCGAGCTCAAAGATGAGCTTCCGATTTCCGAAGAGCTCACGCAAGAGTTCCGTCATAAACAATCTCCTCAAACTCTCAGCACGGCAAGCGCAAAGATGCGGATTCCCACAGAGATTTAAAATCACAAAGCCGTAGGGGCACAAGGCGCTTAAACGGCAATTCGCTCTGAACCGTCTTATTCTGTAAGCCGAAGAGGAAGAGCGGCAGAAGGGGCAGGAAGTATCTGCCCTGCACACCCTCGATCCAAAGCGCATCGCGGGAAGTCCAGGCGAGCAGCATCGCAAAGAGAATTCCGAAGAAGCTGATGCATCCGATCAGGAGCGCATAGAAGCGCGCAAAACGTCCGGGCTCCCTGACCTCCATGTAATGCGGGCCTGACTTCTCCTCGTCGGCAAGCGCCTCTTCGGCTGCCTCCTCTTCCCGCAGTTCGCGCAGTGTTTCCGCCGCCTCCGCGACCTGTTCGGTCGTCGCAGCGGTCAGCACTTCGCTGTCCGTTTCCTGTTCGGACAGGGTAGAAAGGGCGGCCTCCGTGTTTGCCTCGCTTTCCTGTTCCGGAAGCGCCTCGGAAGCCGTCGCCGTCTCGACAGCCGTCTCCGTCTCGACCACAGTGCCCTCGCCCGCTTCCGCAGTGTCCTCTTCCTGCCAAGCGGCTTTGCTGCCCGGCACCAACACGTAGTTCTTTTCTCCCGAGCTGTCCGCAAGGGTCAGCGCGACCAGGCCGAGCGCAAAGAGCAGGGTCTGCAGGCCGGAAGCGCCGAGCAGCGGATCCAGATTGCCGAGTTTCATGCCTATCATCTCCGCGCCCCAGTTCAGTAAGCGCGCCGAGAAGCTGTTCACCAGCATGCGCAGGGTAAAGAAGGGGTGCGAGAACAGTTCGGCGGCCGTAAAGCCCGCGTGGCTCATATCGGCGCTCACATTGCCCGCCTGCTCCGCGGCAGCCGGGAAGAAGTAGGCTTCCAGCACATCCGCATTGACCGCGAGCACCGCTGCGACCAGCGAGAGCAGAAGAATTAAGATGCAAAGCAGCTTTTTGCCAAAGCCGCCGAAGACGCGCGCCGGAATAAGCAACGCAAGCAGGATGAGCGGCGCATAGACCAGCTTGCAGGGGCCGAAGAGCGCCGCAAGTGCGCAGAGCGCGATGAGTTCCCGCGCGCGTATTTCCTCTGTCCCGTAGGCCAGCTTAAAGACCAGCGCCGTGAAAAGAAACACGCAGCCGATTAAGCCCGCATCGTAGGAGAGCGAAGCCGCAAGGTGTAAGCTCATCGGCAAAAGCCCCGCCGCGGCAAACCAGGACTTGCCGATCGGTGCAGTGCGCACCGCAAGCGCGGTCAGGGCAACATAGCAGCAGAGGTTCAGAAACTTTCCGAGGAAGAGCAGTCCCATGGCGCCGAGACCGAGCACGCGCGCGATCGAGAAGCCTATGGCCTGCGGCAGGTAGAAAACGGGTGTGGTCTTCACATCCGGAATCGGCGAAGCGACCGGCTTGGTCGAAAAGGCATAGCGCTTTTCCCAGTCTTTCACCGCGCGATAGGTAGTCTGCTTCACCGGATTTCCGAGCACTTCCGGAAGCTCTTCCGTATCCTCCGGAATTTCCGGGGTCTTCACCCCGTTCATATCCTCCAAGGGATAATCGCTCGCGCGCACCGCCGTGAGCCCCGCGGGGCGAATCAGCGGATCTTCGAAGAGCATGGTCGAAGAAATGCGATAGGCCGTGCTGTAGTGGCTCAGCTCATCCGGCGCCGAGAGCCCCGGCATCACCGCGAGATAGAGCACGCCGAGCACCATCGCGGAAAAGGCATAGGCGCGATACATGCGATTGCTCTTCCGACTCCAGAGCAGCGCCGCAAAGAGCGCCGTAATCACAGAGGCCGGAAACAGGAGCTCATAGAGCACAAAGAGCAGGTTGTCCTAAAAGTGTGCCGCAGCGTCCAGCGCGGAGATTCCGCCGTAGAGTCCGGAGAGCAGTACAAATAAGATACCGATCAGAAAGAACGGCAGCGTACGCACCGCTTTTTTGTTGTTCTGTTCCATGATTCCCCCCATTCTTTTTGACAAAACAGTTATGCGCGCGGCAGCCTTCCGCCGCCGTCTAAGGTGCTCAGCCCTTCTCTCCCCTGTCCTCCTTCGCTTCTTCCGCGAAGCGCTCGCGGAGCGCTTCGCTCTGCGCGAGCGAACTCAGCTTTTTCTTCGAGCAGCGATACCTTTAAAGCTCAGCGAAAAAGACCTTCATAAAGAGAATGGCAATGACCAGCAAAAACAAGAGGTTTGCCGGCGACTGCACGCCGAAAAATTCCGTGAGCCGGTAGAGGAGCGGCGGAAAAGCCGCGAGCAAAATAAAGAGCAGCGCGGAGAGTACCCAGAATACACTGTCCTCGATCTGCATCTTCGCCTTGCGTATCCGCGTCAGCACGACCGCCCCCGCGAGCAGCGCCGCGGCGAGCAGAAAAATACGAAGTCCCACGCTCATGTCTTATCCCCTCCGTGCAGGCTCTTTCCCGCCCGAAAACTCTGAATCAGCAGGATCGAGAGCAACATGCGCGTCATATAGCGCACGGATATCCAGGGTGTCAGATAGCTGTGCCCCGTTGTTCGGAGATCCATCTCCGCCTGAATTTCCCGGAAGCGCACGCCGTTCTTTGCGAGAAAGGAAAGGGTGTCCGGCTCCGGCGGGTAGTTGATCTGCCGCGAGAAGAGCTCTATCATGCGGCGGTTATACATGCGCATGCCCGAAGTCGGGTCCTCGATGCGAACGCCCGAGGCGAGGCGTATGGCCGCCGTAATCATGCGACTGCCGAGCATGCGAAGCGTGTGCGGCTTCTTGACGCTCACAAAGCGGGAGGCAATCACAATCTCCGCCCCCGCCTTGATTTCTTCGTACATCGCGGGGATGTACTCCGCCCGGTGCTGCCCGTCGCCGTCAAACTGAACGGCGGCCCGGTAGCCCTTCTCATCCGCATAGCGCATACCCGCGCGAAACGCGCCGGCGAGACCTAAGTTCACCGGCAGATAGAGCGCGCGATATCCGTTCGCACGAAGTATCTTCGCGGTGTCGTCGGAGGAACCGTCGTTCACCACCAGATAGTCCGCATCCGGAAGCTTCTCTTTGCAGCCCTCCACAACGCGCTCTATGCTGCCGGCCTCGTTGTAGGCCGGGATAATCACCAGTATCTCTTTCATCCGATACTCTCCCAATAACTCCGATTCATCGTGCAGCGTGCTCTCAGCCAATTCGGGAGCAGGCGATAGCGCTTTCCGAGCGCGTAACCGCAGTACTTGGCAGCACTCAGGGCAAAGAGGCGCGGAATTTCTCTTCCCTCTCCCTGCCGCTTTAAAAAGTGCGCCGTGCGCCGCACCAGGCGTATGCCCTCCGACTCGCTCTTAATATCCCCGAATATTTCCGGATGTTCCGCCTGCGAGACCGCGAGGTCAAAGTTTCGGTGGAACTGCTGCGCCGGGGTATAGCAGTGCGAGTGGTAGACCCGCGCATCCGCACAGTAGGCGAGGGTCCCGCCGCTCTTTAAGAGCCGCGCCGCATAAATCATGTCCTCGTTAAAAGATGGCGCGCACGGAAAACCGCCCGAGCGCATCGAAACGCGCCTCATTACATAGCCGCGCAGACATTGGAGGCAAAAGTAGGTCTTGATGCCGAGTCTCTCTTTGTCCGCTTCGGTCTTCAGAAACGACCGATCGCCGTAGTTATAGCGCCGTGTGAATTTTTCCAGGATGTCCGCGTCCGGATTGGCGAGCTGACGCCCGTAGCTCATCTCGGCCACCCTGTTCTCAAGCGGTGCGAGCAGGGTTTTCAAGCAGGCGGTTGTCCGCCGGGCACCGCATCCTGTGTCAGCATGACAAAATAGGCCGTCTCGGAAAAAGAGACCCCCGCATTTCGCGTGCCGCCGTGGTCAAACTCCCGACTTCGAGAGATGATGAACCTCACAGCGCTCGGAAAGACCGAGGAGTTCCAACTGCCCCTCCGCACCGCAGTTGTCCCAGTAGGTGCGCTCGGTGTTCATAATGATGATCTTCCGCGGTTTACGTGTCTGCCGTGAGAGCCGGTCGAGCAGGCGAAACAGGCGCTCGTCCGGGCGATAGACCGGGATAATCACATCCGCCTTTGCTCTCTTCTCTTCCATGCTCAAGCTTCCCCCTTGAATTTTTGGTCCTGCCGAAGCGCCCGCAGCGTCGCCGCGGCGAAGAGCAGGGTGAGCAGCGCCATCATGCCGCAGTACGAGAGCGCACCGCCGAGCAGCCCCCGATACCGTACACCGAATTCCGCGCTGACCCAGGCGAGCCCCGTACCGAGCACATAAATCAGGAAAATACTGCGCTGCCGTTCGAGGATTACCAAACAATAGTATAACAGATTTAAGAGCGCATAAAAGCCGCCGCCCAGAATCACAAGCAAAAGTTCCGTCCGAAGGCCTTGAAGTGCCTTACCCGCCTCCGCACCGACCAGGAGAGAGAGCACCGGGATGCCGAGGAACCAAGCCGCCAGCGTTCCGAGAAGCGTAAGCCCCAGAATGAGCGCCGTTATCTTTCCGACCGTTGTGAGAAAGACCGCTTTTCTCCCCGCCTCTCTCTCGCCTCCGAGAGCAGGGTAAGAACAGGCCGTATCACAAAGTTCGACATGAGGTTAATGACCGAGGTCGGAATAAAAATGGTCGTATAGTAGCTGTTATCCGCCTCCGTGAGATAGCGATTCACCGCGTACTTCGAAGCCGCAAAGATATAGAGATCCAAGAAAGCGCCGAGAAAGAGCCAGCGGCTCTTTGCAAAGAGACGGCGTATATAGCCCCTGCGAAGCTCCGTTCTCACCTTCGCGAGACAGCGAAGCGGCGCGACACAGCAGAGCAATATCATCCCCGCCTGCGCGATGAGGGCCGCTAAGCAGGCAGCAGACAGCGAGCGCGTTGTAAAGAGCAGGAGCAAAAAGAACGCCACGCTCCCCAGGGTGCGAAAGGCATTGCTCTTTCCCGCGAGATACAGCCTTCCCTGCCGCTGAAACTCGGAGTCGTAGCAGTCGGCAAAGCCGTCCAGAATTTTATAGCCCGCCGTCAGAAAGAGCACGGTTCGCGCCTCTCCCGGCACCGTGAAAAGCAGACCGTAAAACAAGGTAGCCAGCACCGCGGCCGCACAACTCAGCAGACGAAACGCCCGGTATTCCCCGAAGGTACCCTGCTCACCGGCATCCGTCACCTGCACCGGCCGCATGCCGAGTAGGCGACGATAAAAATCTGCTGCCCGAAGGTCGAGAAGGCGAAAAAGAAAATGCCGCCCGAAGCCGCACCGAGACTGCGTGTTACCACCGCACCGAGCAGCATACTGGTCAGCGCGTAGATAAAGGAGCCCACCATGTTCCAAAGCACATTGCGCTTTGCGAGATTTTGTCCGCTCCCGATTAAAAATCTGCCGATTCCGTTCATCTTCCTCCGCCCGTCAAAAAGATTTCAAGCCGTATCAGCGCGAAATAAAACGCCGCAAAGAGAAGCGCGGGCCGCTTACAGCCGAGGTAGTGCCGGAAATAAAAGCGCATCGCGTCCTCCCGGAGCTTCTGCCGGTCAAGTGCCCGGCGGTAACTCTTGCCTATGCTCGCCGCGTGGCGGTGCAAATAGCGCTTGCTTGTCAGCACCGCGGTCTTCGCCCCTATCTTTCTGAGTCTCTGCCCGAGGATATACTCCTCCTCATAGAGAAATACGCGCTCGTCGTAGCCGCCGGCACGCAGAAAGCTCGAAATCTCGACCAGCAAGAGCGAGCCCGGCACGCAGTCGACCCGCGCGAGTTTCGCGCGGTAGTGCCGCTCCGGATAGTGTAAGAGAGGCGTGAACAGTCGCCGCGCGACCGGTCCCGCCTCGAGGAGATCCGCAAACCAGCCCCGCAGCGGAAAGGCCGCCGCGCCGGAGAGCACATTTGCGCGGCTCCCCGGACGCTCTGCCCCCGGCGCCTTCGTGGGATTGATCTGCACCGGCGCGACCGCGGCGAGCCCCGGGTTCTTTTCGAGCGCCGAGACAAGCCCTCTTAAGCAGTCCTCCGTAAACTCGGCGTCCGGATTCGCAATCAGCGCGTAGGTAAAGCCCCGCGCCGCCGCGTAGCGAATGCCGAGATTATTGCCCGCGCCGTAACCGCCGTTTTTCTCTGCCGCGAGCACCGTGACCTTATCGCCCTCTTCCGCGCGGAGCGCTTCCAAGCTGTGATCCGTCGAAGCATTGTCTACCACGATGACAGCGTCCAGTGCGGCATAGTCGCGGATGCGCCGAAGCTGCGCGACGGTCGTCTCGCTGTCGTTATAGTTTACGACGATGGCCGCCGTCTTTTCACGCATGTGTCGCCTCCCGCATCTTCCGTCTTCTCTCCTCCGCGCTCTTTCTCACATAGCGCCGTCCCAGCGCAAAGCGAAACGAGGGGAAGAAGCGCGTCATAAGATTCATGAGGTGATAGCAGAAAAGATACACTCTCTTCCCGCCCTCCGGCTTCGCCGTTCGATAGGGCGTCCGCGCAAGGTAGCTTACATAGGCGCGGCCGTAGGGGTTAAAGGCGCCCTGCCGCCACGGTCTTTCATCCCCCGCATAGTGAACTATGGCCGGAGAGCGCTTGGCCGATGCGGAAACGCCGCTCCCCGATTTTCGGTAGGCGGCGAAAAGACCTCGAGCGCCGCGTAGGAGAAGTAACGGTAATTGGTGATGAAATTGTACTTCGGATGCAGCGCGGCAATGCGCCCCCGAAGGAGCCCGTTGATAGCGTCCTGGTCCTGAAAAAGGCAGTAGGGCGCAATCTCCGCGTAATAGTCAAGGAGCTGTTTGCCGATTTCCTCCTCCCGCCAGCGCGCGAGATCCACCAGCATGACACCTGCGTTAAAATACGGCTCTTCCGGCAGTATCCCGAGATAGGCCTTGACCTCGTGGTATATGCTGGGCTCCTCCGCCATGGCGAGGAGTTTCCCGCCGAGCTCTGACTTGTACATGCGGTGCAGACTCCGTTGCACCACGGTATCGCAGTCCAGATAAAGCACACGCTCTAACCCTCGGCGGGCAAGAGCTCTCCGAGAAAAAAGCGCCCCAGCGTACTCAGGTCAAAACGTCCCGTGTCCGGCCGCTCCGGGAAGCGCTCTTCCAGATTGCGGCAAGGGATTAACGTAAGAACCCGGCCGAAATCCGCGGCGAGTTCCCGGAGTCGTTCCGCGGTCTCCGGTAAAATACCGGTGTCCAAGAGGTAAATCTTAAGCTCCTCCTCGTCCGGATTGCAGTCGCAGAGCGAGGCGAGCGAGACCGCAAAGTGCTGTGCGTACGCCTCGTTGGAGACATAAACCACGTTCATTCGCATCCCCTCCTATGGAAACAGCCCGGAGCACGCCGGGCTGTATGAAAGTACAGATTCTTTAGTAAAACAGACGGTTCACTGCAGAGAAGATACCGCGGAGCGAAGCCCTCGTGATGTTGCTCGAGATGCCGACACCGTAGGTCGTACGTCCGCTCTTCTCATCCAACATGTGGATGTAGGAAGCCGCCTGTGCGTTGGAACCCTGGCGCAACGCATGCTCGGAGTAGTCGAGAACGCGAATCTGAAGCCCCAGTGCCTCTGCGAGACCGTGGCGCACCGCGTCGATCGGTCCGTTGCCGACACCCTCAAACTGCCGCTCTTCGCCGTTCAGCATGTAGGTGCAGACAGCGCGGGTCGAGAATTCGCCCTCCTCGAGCCCGTTGTCCGAAATCACGCACTTCTTGAAGTGTACGGGCTCCTTGCGATCCGGATAAGCGCGCTGGAACTCTGCGTAAATCTCCTCCGGCGCAATCTCACCCTGCTTCTCGGAGAGTGCCTGGATGATGTCCGCAAACTCCTTGTGCATGCCCTTCGGCAGGCGGAAGCCGTAGAAGGTATCCATGATGAAGGCAACGCCGCCCTTGCCGGACTGGGAGTTGATGCGCACCACCGGCTGATAGACTCTGCCGATATCGCTCGGATCGATCGGGAGGTAGGGCACCTGCCAGTACGGATTGTTTCGCTCCCGCATGGCCTGCAGGCCCTTGTTGATTGCATCCTGATGCGAGCCGGAGAAGGCCGTGAAGACCAGTTCGCCCGCATAGGGATGACGCGGCGGTATGCTCATCTTCGTGCAGCGCTCATAGACCTCCGCAATCTCCTTCTCGTTCGAGATGTTGAGATGCGGCTCTATGCCCTGCGAATACATGTTGTAAGCCACGGTCAGAATGTCCACATTGCCGGTGCGCTCCCCGTTTCCGAAGAGCGTGCCCTCGACACGGTCCGCGCCCGCAAGGAGCGCGAGCTCGGTCGCCGCAACGCCGGTGCCGCGGTCGTTGTGCGGGTGAATGCTTACCACAATCGAGTCGCGATTCTTAAAGTGATGCACCATCCACTCAATCTGGTCCGCATAGACATTCGGCGTGTTCATCTCGACCGTCAGCGGGAGGTTGATGATGACCTTCTTCTCCGGTGTCGCCATCCCCCACTCGTCGAGGACCGCCTCGCAGACCTCGAGCGCAAAATCGAGTTCCGTCCCCATGAAGCTCTCCGGGGAGTACTCGAGTATGATGTCGTCGCGTCCGAATTCTTTCATGCAAGCCTTGACCGTCTTGACGCCGTCTATGGCAATCTGCTTAATCTCCTCGCGGCTCGCGTGGAAAACCACGTCGCGCTGCAGGGTATTGGTCGAATTGTAGATGTGCACAATCGGATTCGGAATGCCCTCGATGGCCTCGAAGGTTCTGCGAATCAGGTGCTCGCGGCACTGCGTGAGCACCTGGACATGCACGTCCGACGGAATCATCTTCCGCAGCGCAAGCAGACGGAGGAAGTCGAACTCAATCTGAGAGGCCGCCGGAAAGCCGATTTCGATTTCCTTGAAGCCCAGCTTTAGTAGGAGATTGAACATCTCTGTCTTCTCCTCTACGACCATGGGCTCCACGAGCGCCTGGTTGCCGTCCCGAAGATCGACCGAGCACCAGATGGGTGCCTTCTCGATCTCACGGTTCGGCCACTCGCGCTCAGGGAAATGAACGACCGGGTTCCGTTGATATCTCTCGATGTGATACATAGTTCCTCCTTCTTGCAAATGGTATAAAGCGAATTACTTCATTCCTGTCATTACTTCTCTCATATTCCGGACGGCTCCTTGGGAAAGCGGCCCTCAGTTCTCCGCGACCAGCCCCTCCGAACGGAGCACCTCAACCATGCGCGATACACTTGCGTCGCAGAGCTCATGGGTCGAGGCCTCGACCATCACGCGAATCAGCGGTTCCGTGCCGCTCGCGCGGAGCAGCACTCTGCCGTCGCCGGCAAGGGCCTCTTCCTCCCGTCTGACTGCCGCGAGCACGGCCGCATTGTTCTCGGCCGCCGCCTTGTCCCGCACCGGGACATTCACGAGGCGCTGCGGGTATATGGTGACTTCGCCCGCGAGCTTCGAGAGCGGGAGTTTGGTTTCCATCAGCACTTCCATGAGTTTCAGTGCCGTCACCATACCGTCGCCCGTCGTCGCGTACTTTGCGAAGATGATGTGTCCGGACTGCTCGCCGCCGAGGCGGTCGCCGCTCCGCTGCATCTCTTCGTAGACATACTTGTCGCCGACCTTGGTCTTCTCATAGGCAATCCCCTCGCGCTCCAGTGCTTTGTAGAGTCCGAGATTCGACATAATGGTCGTCACGATGCGATTATTTGCCAGTTCGCCGCGTTGCTGCATGTACTTGCCGCAGATATAAAGGATGCGGTCGCCGTCCACCAGCTCGCCGTTCTCATCGACCGCAAGGCAGCGGTCCGCGTCGCCGTCAAAGGCGAAGCCGAGGTCACAGCGCTCCCGCTTGACGGTCTCGATTAAATCCTCCATGTGTGTGTGGAGCCGCAGGAGAGGTTGATGTTCGTGCCGTTCGGCTCCGCGTGAATCAAAACCGTCGTCGCGCCGAGCGCGTCGAACACATTTTTCGCAATGCTGGACGCCGAGCCGTTTGCGCAGTCGAGCGCCACCTTCACGTTCTTAAACGAGCGTGTCGCGAGCGAAATCAGATGGCCGATGTAGCGGTTTCTGCCCGCCGAGAAATCCGTCGTGCGACCGATGTGCTCTCTTCCGGCGAGCGGCAGCTCGGCCGGCGTGCCGTCAATCCACGCTTCGATTGCTTCGATGACGGACTCTTCCATCTTCTCGCCGTTTCCGTTTAGGAGCTTAATGCCGTTATCGTAAAACGGATTGTGGCTCGCGCTGATCATGATGCCTGCGTCAAAACCCTCCGAGCGCACCACATAGGCGACACTCGGGGTCGGTGTCACGTGCAGCAAAAACACATCCGCGCCCGAGGCCGTGAGTCCGGCCGAGAGCGCATCCTCAAGCATATAGCTCGAGCGGCGCGTGTCCTTGCCGATTGCGATTCGGCAGCGCTCGCCGTTCGCATACTTCTGCCCGTAGTACCAGCCGAGATAGCGTCCCACCTGATAGGCGTGCATCGGCGTGAGCTCTACATTTGCCTCGCCGCGAAATCCGTCCGTTCCGAAATACTTGCCCATTACGCCTCCTCCCGGAGCAGCTTCAAATAGCGTCGCAGTGCGTCCCGCCACTCGGGCAGGGGCGTAAAGCCCTGTTCAACCAGCTTGTCCTTTGCAAGGCGGCTGTTGAAGGGGCGCGCCGCCTTGGATTTTCCGTACTCTTCCGTTGTGACCGGGATGACCTTGGTGTCCATCCCCGCCTCTTCGAAGATTGCCTTTGCGAACTCATACCAGGAGATGTAACCGCCCTCATTGGTCGCATGGTAAGTACCGTACTTCTCCGTCCGAACCATATCCGCGAGCAATACCGCCAAATCCAGCGTATAGGTCGGCGTACCGACCTGGTCGTTGACCACGCGGAGTTCCGGGTGGTTCTTGCCGACACGCAGCATGGTCTTGATAAAGTTGTTGCCGTTCACGCCGAAGACCCAGGCAATGCGGACGATGAAATACTTACTGAGCTGCTGCCGCACCGCTTCCTCGCCGTAGAGCTTGGTCATGCCGTAGACGTTCTGCGGATCGAAATCTCGGCAGTCCGGCTCCCAGGGTGCCGTGCCCTGACCGGAGAAGACATAGTCCGTGCTGATGTACATCATCTTCGCGTCGATTTCACGGCAGGCAGCCGCGAGATAGGCGGTGCCGAGCCCGTTGATCTTCTGAACCGTCTCCCGCTTGTCGGCATCCTCCGCGTCGTCAACGGCAGTCCAGGCCGCACAGTGAATCAGCACCTCCGGCTTTACTTCGCGCATCACACGTTCCACCGCCTCGCGGTCGGTGATGTCGAGCGAGACATAGGGACAAGTCGTGACCGCCGTTCCGTCCTGCACGCCGCTGTACGTCGCCGCCAAGTCGGAGCCGATTACCTCTTCGCCGCGACGCAGCAGTTCATTCACGACATCGTGCCCCAGTTGGCCCGCGACGCCGGTGACCAGGGCGCGCATCAAAGGCGCTCCCCGTACATGGAGTCAAAATAGTTCCGGTACTCGCCGCTCACAATGTGCTCCCACCAGTCGCGGTTGTTCAGGTACCAGTCGATCGTGACCGGGATGCCTGTGTCGAAGGTGTGCTCCGGCTTCCAGCCGAGCTCGGTCTCAATCTTGGTGGGATCCATCGCATAGCGGAGGTCGTGACCCGGTCTGTCCTTCACGAAGCGAATCAGACTCTCCGGCTTATCCAGCGCGCGGAGTATGGTCTGTACAACCTCGAGATTGCTTCTCTCGTTGTGCCCGCCGATGTTATAGACCTCACCGACTCTGCCCTTGCGGACAACCAGATCGATTGCGGAGCAGTGATCCGTCACATAGAGCCAGTCGCGGACGTTCTGTCCCTCGCCGTAGACCGGGATCTCCTCGTTGTTCAGCGCACGGCTGATAACAAGCGGAATCAGCTTCTCCGGGAAGTGGTAGGGGCCGTAGTTATTCGAGCAGCGGCTTATGGTCACCGGCAGCCCGTAGGTTCTGTGATAGGCCTGCACAAAGAGATCCGCGGCCGCCTTCGCGCTCGAATAGGGCGAAGAGGTGTGGAGCGGGGTCTCCTCGGTGAAGAAGAGGTCCGGGCGGTCCAAGGGCAGGTCGCCGTAGACCTCATCCGTCGAAACCTGATGATAACGCTTTATGCCGTAGGTGCGGCAGGCATCGAGCAAGGTCGTCGTGCCGACCACGTTGGTGCGCACAAAAATCTCCGGGTCCGTGATGCTGCGGTCCACATGGGACTCCGCCGCAAAGTTAATCACAACGTCCGGCTTCTCCTTCTCGAAAAAGTCAAAGACAAAGGCTCTGTCCGCGATATCGCCGCGCACAAAGCGATAGTTCTTCTTGTCCGCAACCGGCGCCACACTCTCCAGATTGCCCGCGTAGGTCAGAAGATCCAGGTTGATGATCTCGTCCTCCGGATAGTGATTCACCTCGTACTGCACGAAGTTGCTGCCGATAAAGCCTGCGCCACCTGTCACTACTATTTTCATCTCTCTGTCCTCTCTGCGCCTTTTTACTGTACCAAGTACTTGCCGTCCAGAACGTCTCGCAAGTACTTGCCGTACTCGTTCTTCCGCATGGACTCTGCCGCTTCCGCGAGCTGCTCGCCGGAAATCCAGCCGTTTAAGTAGGCAATTTCCTCGAGACAGCCTATTTTTCTGTGCTGATGGGTCTCAATCGTATAGACAAAATTGGTCGCCTCGACGAGGGAAGCATGGGTTCCCGTGTCAAGCCAGGTGAAGCCCTGCCCGAGCAGGTTCACTTCCAGCTCGCCCTTCTCCAGATAGAGGCGGTTTAAGTCGGTAATCTCAAGCTCACCGCGCGCACTCGGCTTTAAGCTCTTCGCAAACTCGACCACGCGGCGGTCATAGAAGTAAAGTCCCGTCACGCAGTAGTTCGACTTCGGCTTCTCCGGCTTCTCCTCAATCGAGACCGCCCGTCCTGTCTTGTCGAACTCGACAATGCCGAAGCGCTCCGGGTCGTCCACATAGTAGCCGAACACGGTTGCGCCCTGCTCCCGTCCCGCGGCGGTGAGCAGCTGCTCCTTCAGGCCGTTGCCCGCGAAAATATTGTCGCCGAGTATCATTGCGACGCGGTCGTCGCCGATAAAGTCCTCGCCGAGCAGAAAGGCCTGCGCTAAGCCGTCCGGGCTCTGCTGCACGGTGTAAGAGAGCGAGATGCCGAACTGGCCGCCGTCGCCGAGCAGCGCCTCAAAGCGCGGCGTGTCCTCCGGCGTCGAGATAATCAGAATATCCCGTATGCCCGCCGTCATCAAGACCGAGAGCGGGTAGTAAATCATCGGTTTGTCGTAAACCGGAAGCAGCTGCTTACTGGTGACCTTGGTCAGCGGATAGAGCCGCGTGCCGGATCCTCCGGCGAGTACAATTCCCTTCATCTTGTCTCTCCCTGTACACTGTATTTTCGGATGACGCCTGTTTTCTGCTGTTGTTTTTGTCCGATCAGAGGCCGTTGCCGAGCGGGGTCGGCTTCACCGGATTGCCTGCCGCATCCACCTCATAGCAGTAGAGTATGGTGCGCGCGTCGCTGAACTCATAGGAGCAGGTGACAAAGGAGAAGAGCTTGTCTATGCCCTCCGCCGGAAGGTCGCGGAACTCGCAACCCTTCGTCATCTGATCCACATAAGCGTTGAATTCCCGGCGATCCGAGAAATCAATGCGGCGTTTATCCTCGCCCGCATCGGTATAGAGCGAGGCAAGCGGCTTTAGAATATAGGTGTGCTCCGGCGTGTAGAGATATACGCGCGTATGCTCCTCAAAGAAATTTTTTCTCTTGAACGAAATGAGCGGCGTGAACATGGTGCCGTTCTTCATGTGATGTCCGTAAATCAGGTTCTGAAGCTTCGAAAAATCCGCCGTGTCGTCGCCGTCCAAGAAGACGCCGTCGTAAGAACCCTCGCGCCCGTCGATATCGCGGCGCAAATAATATTCGTTGTCCGCTTCCCGGTGCAGAATCGGATAATTGACCACCGTTCCCGGCACATAAATCCACCCGACCACATCCGGATTCTTTGCCTTGAGCGCCGCAAAATCGATGACGCGCTCCGCATCCGGATCCTGTACCGGCAGAGCCGCAGCCGTGCTCTCCGCCGCAGCCGTTGTCTCGGCGCTGCTGCTCGGAGCCGCCGCTTCGACTGTCGGCATCTCCGCATATTTCTTCAAATGTGAGTTGCGATCCAAAAGCCGCTTTCCGTTTGCCGCACCGAGCAAAAGGATGAGCGCCAGCAGCGCTGCGTGCGACTTATTTCGCTTCTTCTTTTCCTCCATATTCCTCCTGTGGCAGTTCTGTTTTTCTTCGCCAAAAAAGCGCAGCACAAGCATAACTGCGCTTTTTTACTATATCACTCTTTTGTTATCACTTCTATATATTTCTTGACCTGCCAACAGGGCTGAATACGCTCCGAGACGCTCGTGTCAAGAGTCTCGCCGCGCCAAGCAGCAAGGTGCATTTTGACCGCCGGGAACCCCGCCCGCTCCGAAAAGCCGACGCCGCCCGAAAAACGCGGATTGCACTCGAGGAAGTGATATCTGCCGCCCGCATCCTTGATAAACTCAAAGTTCACGCAACCGATCAAATCCAGTTCCGCCGCGAGTTCCCCGCAGATTGCCTCGAGTTCGCTGTCGCGGAATACCTGCACCGAGAGACCGGCCCCGCGCTGACTTCTGAGATGCTCTTCTCTTGCGAGCGCCACGGTATTGCCCGCCCGGTCTCTCACCGTGTCGACACAGACCACACGCCCCGAGACAAAGGGCTGCGCAAGGTAAGTATCGGCCCGACCGAGCATGCGAAGTTCAAGCAACGCGCGGGTCAGCGCCTCGCGGTTTGCGATGCGGAACACCCCCCTCGGAGCTGCGTCCGTTGTCCGGCTTTAAAATAAGCGGCATGTGGCGCAGCAGCCACTGCTCTCTCTCCTCCTCCGTGCGGTGCGGCACCTTGAAGGTCGGAATGGTCGCAAAGCGCTCATTCCCCGCGCGGCGGAATACCGCCTCCGCAGCCTCTTTGCTTCTGCGCTTTCTCCTTGCGTTCACCAAGCGCTCCCCCGAGGGGGCCAGCAGCTCTGCCCTGCCGAGTGCCTCTCCCGCCTCGCCGAGCACGTCGAGCTCGGCATCCGTGAGCGGCAACACGCCGTCGATTTCTTCTTTTTCCAGGATCTTTGCGAGCTGTTTTAAGTACTCCTCCCGCTCGTCATAGCGAGCAGCCGATAAAAGGCATCCACCTCCGTGCTCTCCGAGAGCAACTCCGCGGCGTTCAAATCCGTACCGACCACATAGCAGCCGCTCGCCTTGAGTTCCCGTATCACGGCAACCGCCGAAAACGATCCGATAGCCGTCACCAATATGCGTCTCAATTCTCTTGTCTCCATTTCAAAATCCCTCTGCGCCCTGCGCTTGAATTCCAAATTTTACTGTGTTAGGCTAAAACTTTACCATATTCATATAGAATGTCAATCGATGAGCCTCCCCCTGAGGCCCCTTTCCGCAAAGAGGAAAAGCAAAATGGAAAAAATTACCAGTTTTACCGTGAATCATTTGGATTTGGAACCGGGCGTCTATGTCTCCCGTAAGGATGCGGTGGGCGGCGAGACCGTCACCACCTTTGACCTCCGCCTGACCGCGCCGAACAAGGAACCTGTCATGAACACCGCGGAAATCCACACCCTCGAGCACCTCGGCGCAACCTTCCTTCGGAACCACGGAACATTCGGCGACAAGGTTCTCTACTTCGGCCCCATGGGCTGCCGCACCGGCTTTTATCTTCTGCTCCGCGGCGACTATGAATCCGCGGATATTCTGCCCTTGCTCCGCGAGCTCTTTCTCTTCACGCGGGATTTTCGCGGCGAAGTGCCCGGTGCTGCCGCGCGGGACTGCGGAAACTATCTCGACATGAATCTCCCCATGGCAAACTGGGAGAGTGCGCGCTACTTGGAGCGCGCCCTGAACGCGCCGAAGCCCTCCCAGCTCCGCTATCCGGCGTGAGATTTTCGCTTTTGTAAGAAAACCGTCAGAATTACCAGGCGCTTTTTGTGTACCCTTGTTGACAATTTATGTTAAGATATTCTGAACTGAGTTTTGCAACTTGTTTCCATGAGGAGGTACTTCAAATCATGAAATTAAATCTTAAGCGAGGCGTAGCCGTAGTGCTCACCGCCTCTATGACCTTACAGGCCCCCGTCCCCGCCCTCGCAAAGGTAGTGGGACGCAGTGCAAACCCGGCTGCCTACAGCACTTCTTCCGGCAGTGCGGAGCTCACGGCGCCGGAGAGCACCGAAACCGCAGCTCCGGCAAGCGATAACAGCGCAAGCGGCGCGGAGACTTCCGCGCCCGCCTCGACCGAGGCCGCTGCTCCGGCAAGCGACGGCAAGCCCGCAATCGGCAGCAGCGCGACGAGCATCGACGAGACCCAGAATGCGGCGCAGAGCGGAAGCCAGTCCGCGAGCCCCGCTTCGGATGCGACCAACCCGGACACCAAGTTCGCTTCCAGCACCGCACAGTACACCGCTACCTACACGGCGACCGAAAAGTCGGTGAACTCCGACTACAGCCTCCCGGGCAGTGCGGATTTCGCGGGCAACCCGGGGCGCGATGACCTCTCCTCGATTTTCGAGAACGCGGGCTTTGAGGCACTCGGCACCGGCAACACCCCGGCGGACCCGGTTTTAAACCAGGTGCAGATTGCAACCTACCAGATGCGCGATGCGGCCGGCAATGTGATCGGCGACACCGCGACCAATAATCCGGGCAAGGGTCTCTTCTCGGCAAACGGCTTCTCGAAGTTCTACATGATTCACTCCGGTGTCGCACGTATGTACTACCGTGTCTACACCGACCAGCACGGTTGGAGCCCCCTGGGCATCTTCGAAGGAAATCACGCCCTACAACGAGGACGGCGCAAAGGTTCAGGCCATCCAGATTCGCGCAAAGGCATGGCACACCGCTACAACGATGTCTACTACAAGGTCATGCTGAACGACGGCACCGTCCTTGATTGGGCAAAGAACGGCCAGACGACCGGTACCATGGGCTCCGACCGCTACATTGTAGGCATCCGCGTGGGCTTCTGGCACAACACCGAGCACTTCCCCTATGCTTCGAAGAACCTGATGGTCGGCAAGTATGAGGGCGCTTACCGCGACGGCACGGGCGTTCACTACTCCTCCCACAGCGGTACCCCGTACACGGGCTGGGGCTTCCTCGACAATGTCCAGCACTACTTCATTGACGGCGAGCCGGCACGCGGCTGGCACTATGTCGACGGCTATAAGTACTACTTCAACAACGACGGCTCTGTCGTGACCGACATGGAGACCATCCTGGGACCGCAGGCTTCCTACCAGATCAACTATAACCAGGGAACCCGCACCATGTACATCATGGCGAAGGACGGCGACAAGGGCTACATCATCCCGTACAAGACCTTCAACTCGACGAGCGGCCCGGATACGCCCATGGGCAACTTTAAGATTTATGCGAAGTACGATGTCAAGTACATGCACGACGATGTCCCGGCGGCCATCTACTGCAAGTACTTAAACCGCTTCTACAACGGCTTCATCATCCACTCGATTCTCTACTACAGCGCAAAGCTTGAGCTGGATGCGATTACCTTTAACTACATCGACGATGCGGCTTCCGGCGGTTGCCTCCGCCTGCTCACCGGTTACTCCTACTGGGTCTACAAGAACTGCGGCAACGGCACCGTGGTCCACATCTACAACGATCCGTGGAACAAGGGACCGATTGAGAAGGATGCAATCGAGGTTCCGATTCCGCGCGACCAGAAGTGGGATCCGACCGACCCGAGCTCCGGCGAGGCACAGGCGGCGCTCCAGGCAGCGGCTCAGCTCGAGCAGCAGAAGGCAGCTGCGGTTGCGGCAGGCCAGCTGAAGCTCACCGCAGAGGAGCAGCAGCTCGCGGACGAACTGAAGAAGAACTAAAGCGCCTTTTAAAGCGCTCACAGCGACGTAAAACGCGGCGCGGGAAATATTCCCGCGCCGCGTTTTCTTTTGTGAATCATCAGGCTTTAAGTCTCCCCTCACTTCATTGCTTCCAGTATCGCATGAATTTCGGGCTTACCTCGCTTTAACGAGATGAGTCTGTGGCTCTCGTCGAGATAGCAGTGTTCGCTCTCTCCGGTACAGCGGAGCTCTCCGCTCGTCTTCTCCGTCACCCGGTAGCGAAGCCGCATGCGCGCGCCGTTATAATCCGCTATTTCAACCGCAATTCGAAGCGTCTCCGGAAAACGGGACATCATGTGATACTTCGCCGTGACCGATACCACGGGGCTGATTACGCCCGCCGCCTCCATCTCCTCGTAACCGAGCCCGGCCTCTTCCATGGCCGCGGTCCGCGCCTCCTCAAACCAGCGAATATAGTTCGAGTGGTGCGCAATCTGCATCTGGTCTGTCTCGTAATACTGAATCTTGTGATCCCAAACGTAAGTCTTTCCCATGTTTCCTCCGGCGCAGGCGGAAACACATGTTCTTTTACCCGCGCTCCTGCTATACTAACACATAGTAGGGCGCATGGGTCTTTCAATTTTCGAAAGGAGGTCTCGCTTGTCCCGCATCGTTTTTCATATTGACGTGAACTCCGCGTTTTTGTCCTGGAGCGCGCTCGAGCGGCTCGAACAGAATCCCGACAGCGTTGACCTCAGAACGATTCCCTCGGCCGTCGCGGGCGATGTTGCCTCGCGCCGCGGGGTCGTGACCGCCGCCTCCATCCCCGCAAAACGCCTCGGCGTAAAGAGCGGCGAGCCGGTCAGCGCGGCGCTCCGCCTCTGCCCGAACTTAGTTCTGGTCGCCTCGAATTTTTTTCCTATTACCGCCGAAAATCCGCTGCCTTTCTCGAGATTCTTAAGCGTCACAGTTCTGCGGTGGAGCAGTTTTCAATCGACGAGGCCTTTCTCGATATGAGCGAGCACTTCTCGGACCGCAGGCAGGAAGAGGCCGCGATACGCGCGTGTGCGGCGGCCATTCAGACGGAAATCCGGGAGACCCTCGGCTTCACGGTCAATGTCGGTATCAGTGAAAACAAGCTTCTCGCCAAGATGGCGAGCGACTTTGAGAAGCCTGATAAAATCCACACGCTCTGGCCCGAGGAAATGCCCCAAAAACTTTACCCCCTTCCGATTCGCGCTTCTCTTCGGGGTAGGCGGCCAAAGCGCCGAAAAATTGCTGCGTTTCGGCATTCACACGATAGGCGAGGCCGCCGCGACGCCCTGTGAGGTCCTACAGCGCATTCTGGGGCCGAGTGCCGGGAAGGCCGTCTATCAGAGCGCGCGCGGCATCAACCACTCCGCCGTGCGGCGGGAGCGCCCGCAGGCAAAGAGCCACTCGGTGGAGCGCACAACAACGACAGACATCGAGAAACGCAACGCGGCCGCCGAGCTCCCGCCCCTCCTCTCGGAACTTGCGGAAGAACTCTCCTCGCGCCTCAAAAAAGCAAACGTTCGCGCCGAGACGCTCGTGATTATCGCTAAAACAAGCTCTTTTCAGCGCCACATGCGCCAGCAGCGCCTCCTTGTCCCGAGCAACGAAAAAGAAGTGCTTGAGGCGAGCGCCCGCGAACTCTTCTCTGCCCTTTTGGAGGGCGAGGACGGTCTGTTCTCAAAGCGGGAGGCCCTGCGCCTTGTCGGCATAGGCGCCGCCCGCCTCGAAGACCCGCAATATCAACAGCTGTCCCTCTTCTCCCTGCCGAGTCCATCGGAAGTGCGGGAAGCAAAGCAGCGCGCCGCGGCAGAGGCAGCCCAAGCCGAAAAGCGCGCCGCGGCAGAGGCAGCCCAAGCCGAAAAGCGCCGAAAGCTCGGCGAAATGCAGGCCGCAATCTCCGCCCGCTACGGAGACAAGGCTTGCTTCGCGGCGGGGCGCTGCTCTCTGCCGAGAGAAATGAGATACCAAACACGCAGATAAAAGCAAAACAGCAGGGAGCTGAAATCAAAGAGCCCTGATACGAAATGCGCGAAGCAAGCAAACGGAAGGTCGATACCCCGGGCGCCATGTCGGCCGGCAAACAGATACGCCGCTCCCGAATCACAAATCGCCGGGCGCATCTCGGAATACCGAAGGCTCTTTTGAAGCAGACAGACGCGAGATACCGATACCTAACGGAAACAGGAAGGAAACGCCGATGAACACACCGATTTATGACTTTGTGAGCGATTACATACGCGCCGGGAGAAGCCGTCTCCACATGCCCGGCCACAAGGGACAGAGCGCCTTCGGCGCGGCGCTCTACGGCATTGAGGCGCGGGATATCACGGAGATTCACGGCGCGGATGTGCTCTCGGAGGCCTCGGGCATCATAGGCGAGAGCGAGGCCAATGCGGCCGCCCTCTTCGGCACGGCGCTGACTCTCTACTCGACCGAGGGCAGCAGCCTTGCGCTCCGCACCATGCTGGCCTTAGCGCTCTCCCGCGCACCGCGCATCCCGGGCGAACGCCCGCTCCTCCTCGCCGCACGAAACGCGCATAAGAGCCTCCTCTACGCAGCAGCTCTCCTCGACTTTGACATTGCCTGGATTTATCCCGAGGACACAGCGCTGGACAGCGTCTGCTCCTGTCACCCGAGCCCGGACTCGGTATGCGCAGCGTTACGCACCCTGCCGCGCCCGCCCTTCGCTGTCTTTTTGACGAGCCCCGACTACCTCGGCTTTCTCGCAGACATCCGCGGCATTGTTCGCGCGGTCGATGCGCACTGCGGCAAGGGAGCAGTCCCCGTTCTCGTCGACAACGCCCACGGGGCCTACCTTCACTTTCTCGAAGAGCCCCTGCACCCCATGGATCAGGAAGCCTATCTCTGTTGCGACTCCGCGCACAAGACCCTGCCCGTCCTGACCGGCGGCGCCTACCTCCATTTCAGTGCAGAGGCAGCCGCGGAAGTCGGTTCGTCCGCGCGCCGCACCATGGAGCTCTTTGCCTCGACCAGTCCCTCGTATTTGATTTTACAGTCCCTTGACCTCTGCAATGCCTACCTCGCGGACAACTACCCGGCCCGCCTCTATGCCTGCATACGCCGCATTGAGGGGCTTAGCTACTATCTGCGCACTTCTCGGTGCGGAACTCTGTGCAAGCGAGCCGCTAAAACTTGTGCTCGGCAGCGGCGCTCTTTCGGGGGAGGAGGTCGCGGCGCTCTTTCGCGCCCATCAGATGGAGGTCGAATTCGCGGATCTCTCCGCCGTGGTGCTCATGTTGACCCCGGAAAACCGGCCCGAGGATTTTCTCCGCATCGCCTCCCTCTACCGCGAAGAAGCCGCTCTCTGGACAAAAAAAGAGACGGCAAAAGAGCCGTCTCTTCGTCTTCTTCCTCTGCCGCGTGTCTTAACGATACGGGAAGCCATGCTGTCTCCGCAGGAGACTGTCCCGGTCACGGAGGCCGTGGGGCGCATACTCGGCCAGCCCACGGTTTCCTGCCCGCCCGCCGTTCCGCTCGCAGTGAGCGGCGAACGCCTCTCGGCGGACTTGCTTCCGCTCTTTCTTCGCTACGGCGTCACCGAGGTCGCCGTCGTGCGGTAATCACTCAGAGGCTCTGTAAAACCAGCATCTGGTAGGCGTGATACGCCACCTGAACCGGCGCCGGGAGTAGCATATCCGCGGCCGCCTCAATGAGAATGCGGCGGTTTAAGCGCCGCTTCCAGAGGGAACTCATCTTCTTCCCCTGCTTCTTTAACTTCTTTAAGTCGACAAAGTCGACCGGCGTATTCTGCTCGATTTCCTTCTTGCCGAGCTCTGCCAGGGCACGGCGGTTTTCTTCGACCGCCGCCGCGAGATCCTCTTCGGAAATCCCGCGTATGGTCGCGAGCAGCCGCTCCCGGTCACCGCGGAAATTGAGCGCAATGCTGCCTGTCGCCCAGTAAGTGCGGATGCGCTGCACGCCCTCCGTCTTTTCGAGAAGCCCGTGCAGAGCCTCGTACTCCTTGTAAGAAAGCTGCCGTCCCAGAATCTTTACGCGGAGGCTACCACCGGTCTCATGTACCACCTTACATTTCATACTTTCCTCTTTCCATCCTCCTCTCGGCGAGAGGAGGCTTATTTTATTTAGCGAAAACTTACAGAGGAAAGTATAGCATAACTCGGCGGAAATCATATTTCCGAGATTTTCTTCCGTTCTTCGATTGCAGGCACGCATCCGTTCGCCGGGATTGCTCGCTATGCGGCTGCGAATATGGTGTTCTTCTCACTCCCCGAGGTAGGCGCGGACTCGCTCCAGCGCGCGTAAGCCCGCGCCGCGTCCAAGCTCATAGACACGCATCAATTCGCCGGGATCGCTCGCAATGCGGCTTATGCCGAGCTCCTCCCGCGGGTAAATTAAGAGCGCCCGCCCGCGCTCCGCCTCTTCCTCGACAAAGCGTATGTTCTGATTGTAGGTGAGGTGGCGCATCTTCATCGCAAGGGAGGCGCGCGGATAGCCTTTCAGTGCTGCCCCGACGATGGTCCCGGACGCACCGCGCTCCTTCCGGTAGCCCTTGGGGCGTGTCAGAATCACCACGTTTTTCTCATAGCCGAGACTCAACATCTTTTTCAGCGGTATCGAATCGGTGATACCGCCGTCCAGGAGCTTATGCCCGTCCACCTCGACAATCCGCGCCACCAGCGGCATCGAGGCCGAAGCGCGCATGTACTCGACATCGTGGGCATCGCCCTTCTCGCAGCGGTAGTAAAAGGGTCTTCCGGTCTCCACATCGGTGCAGACCACATAGAACTCCATCGGATTCTTTTGAAAGGTCTCCGTGTCAAAGGGAAACTTTTCAAACGGCACCTCGCGGTAGGCAAAGTCCTTGTTGTAAAAGTCGCCTGTCAGCAAGAGAGAGCGGAGCGATCCGTAGCGCGGATCCGCGCCGTATTTTAAGTTATAGCGAAGCACGCGCCCCGGCTGATTGGACTTATAGTTGCAACCGAACACAGCGCCCGCGGACGTGCCGATGGCACCCTCAAAGACAATTTTATTTTCCAGAAAGACATCCGTGACACCCGCGGTAAAGAGCCCGCGCATGCCGCCGCCTTCCATGACCAACCCACGTTTCATAGACTATCCTTTCCGTGTAAGAACCATACAGTCTGCATTATAGCGAATTCCGATTGCGACTTGCAAGCTTCCGGTCTTTTCAGCCGGCCGTTTCGTGCTATAATAAGCCTGCTTCGGCACAATTCCCGCCGCACCTTCGGCAGCAGGGAACTGCGGCTCTCCGGAGCGGAACCCGCGGCAGTGTCCGCACATCTTGTTTCGTCGTATCTCCGAGAGAACGACAGAAAGGACAACTATGTATACACCCAAAAACCGTATTCTCTACCTGAGCCAGCTTGCTCTCCTCGTCGCGATTGAACTCGTGATGAAGTTAGTCGGCCTCGGCTCCGTCCCCATCGGCCCGCTGTCGATGTCCTTCTTAACGGTCCCGATTGCGGTCGCAGCCATCCTGCTCGGGCCCTTCGCAGGCGCCGTGACCGGCGCTGTCTTCGGTATCACCGCATTTTATGAGTGCGTGAGCGGAACTTCGCCGCTCGGCCTCGCGCTTCTGCAGTTCAGTGTGTTCCACACCTTTATGCTCTGTGTGACCATGCGTGTCCTCGTGGGTATCTGCACCGCCTGGATTTTCCGCCTGGTGCTCGGCGCGAGCAAGCGGAAAAATCTTTCCTTCCTGGTCGGCGCCGTTGCGGCCCCCCTCACGAACACGATTTTCTTCATGGGCTACATGGTTCTTTTCTTCTATCAGACCGAGGCGATTCAGGCCCTTGCGAACGCACTGCACGCGACCAATCCCCTCGCCTTCATCGTGCTTCTGGTCGGCCTGCAGGGCGTGATTGAGGTTGTGGTGAGCGGCATCGTGAGCACCCTGATTGTGAAAGTCCTGTCCCGCCTCCTCGCGGCGCAGCAGGAAATTCGCTGATTGCGTTTTCTGACAATTTCATACAAAGAAAGCGAAAAAGAGCTTGTCATCCGCCGGATGACAAGCTCTTTTTTTCTTCTGTTTTCCCGCTTCGTGCGCTTACCAGAGGCGCTGCCGTACAAGCATAAACAACAAGGCAGCCATCAAAATGCCGAATTCCGCCTTCGAAAGCAGCTTCTCTTCAAAGCAGTGCAGACGGTACAACGCGGCATCCGCTTCCTGTAACTTCTGCGCCTGCCCGGAACGGAGCAACTGCTCGCTGTCCATGCGGCGTATCAGTAAGCTACCGATGAGCCAGAGTATTCCCAGGCCTGCCGCAATTTGCAAAAGCGGCAGCTCTGACAGCAGCTTTGACGCGAGTACTTCCGCCACAGCCAAGGAGATAATCAGCACGCCCAGTATCATACGGAATAAATAGATGCAACGCAATGAAAGTGGCTTTGACATAGCAGACCTCCTCACAAGAAAAATGCATCTTTGTTTCGATTTCATTGTACAACGCGCATTTTTTTTTTGCAAGTTAGTTATTTCTACCTATCGTTTTCAAGCTATTTTGTCGGGGTGGTATCCGCTCTCAAAGTATCATCGAAAGCCCGATTCTCTGCTTCTTGACATCGGCCTCGACCACCTTGACCTCGACGATATCGCCGACTTTCACAACCTCCGAGGGGTGCTTCACGAACTTGCCCTTCTTCATGCGGGAGATGTGCACGAGGCCGTCCTGGTGTACGCCGATGTCCACAAAGGCGCCGAAGTCAATGACATTCCGCACGGTGCCGCGGAGTATCATGCCGGGCTTCAAATCCTCAATCTGCAACACATCGCTCTTTAAGATGGGCTTCGGCATGTCCTCGCGGGGATCGCGCCGCGCCGTCGTGAGTTCCTTCTCGACACTCTCGAGCGTGACCTCGCCGACCGCGAGCTGCTCCGCGAGCGCCTTCCGCTTTGCCTTGTTGAGTTTAAAACTGAGCCGGCCCTCCCGAAGCTTCTCTTTCGCTCTCCCCCGCCGCCTCGAGGATGGCCTTCGCGAGCGCATAGCTCTCCGGGTGCACGCCGGTGTCATCGAGCGGATTCTCGCCGCCGCTGATTCTAAGGAAGCCCGCGCACTGCTCAAAGGCCTTGGGCCCGAGCTTCGAGACTTTTAAGAGCTCCTTCCGGTTCTTGAATTTGCCGTTCTCTCGCGGTAGCTCACAATATTCTTTGCCGTGGTCTTCGTGATGCCGGAGATATAGCGGAGCAGAGGGGCCGAAGCCGTGTTTAAATCCACGCCGACCGCGTTCACGCAGTCCTCGACCACGCCCTCCAACGCCTCGCCGAGGCGCTTCTGCTCCATGTCGTGCTGGTACTGCCCCACGCCGATGGACTTCGGGTCAATTTTCACAAGCTCCGCAAGCGGATCCTGTACGCGGCGCGCAATCGAGGCCGCACTGCGCTGTCCCACATCGAACTCCGGAAACTCTTCGGTCGCGAGCGCGCTCGCGGAGTAGACCGAAGCGCCGGCCTCGTTCGTAATCACATAGGAGACCTTCTGCGGAAGCTCCTTTAAGACCTCCGCGACAAACTGCTCGGATTCGCGGGAAGCCGTGCCGTTTCCGATCGAGATCAGGGTCACACCGTACTTCTCGATAAACTCTCGCAGCTTCTCCCCGCCGCCGCGCGCTGTTTCTTCTCGTTGGTCGGCATGGTCGGGTAGACCACGGCGGTATCCAGCACCTTGCCGGTCTCGTCCACGACCGCGAGCTTACAGCCGGTGCGGAAGGCCGGGTCCCAGCCGAGCACCACCTCGCCCGCAATCGGCGGCTGCATGAGCAGCTGATGCAGGTTCTTCCGGAACACCTCAATGGCGCCCGTCTCCGCCGCCTCGGTGAGCTCGTTCCGAATGTCGCGCTCCACCGCAGGCGCCATGAGACGCGCGTAGCTGTCCGTAATCGCGCGGTCCATCGCCTCGGCGGTGTTCTTGTTCTCTGCCTTAATCAGGCGGCCGCGGAGGGTCGAAAGAATCTCCTCACTCGGCGCCTCGATGTAGACCCGCAAAATCTTTTCCTTCTCGCCGCGGTTCATGGCGAGCACGCGGTAGCCGGTCGCCTTCATCAGAGGCTCACGGAAGTCATAGTAGGTCTCGTAGACCGCCCGCTTCTCTCTCTCCTTCTCGGCTTCGTTCTGCTTCTCCGCGCTGCCCTTCTGCTCGCGCCGCGCCGCGCAGAGCTGACCGCCCCGCTTGGTCGTGTCGCGCACATAGCTTCGAATGACGCGCGCGTCGGAAAAGCGCTCAGCGAGTATATCCAGAGCGCCCTGGATGCAGAGTTCCGCCGTACCGATTCCCTTCTCCTCGGAGATGAAGCGCTCGGCCTCTTCCTCGAGACTCTTCTCGGTCTTCTGCGCCCAGATGAGATCCGCGAGTTCGCTTAAGCCGCGCTCTATGGCCACCGTCGCGCGGGTGCTGCGCTTCGGGCGGTAGGGGAGGTAGATGTCCTCGAGCTGCACCAGAGTCTCCGCCGCATCAAGCTGCGCGCCGAGCGCCTCCGTCATCTTCCCCTGCTCCGTAATCGCCGCGCGTATCTTTTCGCGGCGCTCTTCCAGGTTGCGAAGTGCGGTGAGCCGCGTATCGAGCGTTCTAAGTTGTTCATCGTCCAGAGATCCTGTCACTTCTTTCCGGTAGCGGGCAATGAAGGGGATGGTCGCGCCCTCGTCAATCAGCTGCACCGCCGCGTCAACCTGCTTCTGTCCGGACGCCGAGTTCCTCTGCGATTTTCTGATGAATATTCAAGTCTTTTTCCTCCCAAGCAGTCCTCCCGCCGCCGCAGGCAGCTTCGACACGACACTGCTTTTTCGTCACATTTTTTTCCCTTATTTTAATCTATGGGTAATCAAAAAAACTAGCACTGTTTCCGTCCCCCTGCCTTGCATTCACCGCCCGAATCTATTATGATTTTTTTGCGGTAACACGGTATTCTGTATGCGCATTCTGAAAGGAAGGTCCTATGGGAGGCATCTTTGCATCGGCACTCAAGGAGGATTGTGTCTTTGATCTTTTCTTTGGCACGGATTATCACTCGCACCTCGGCACGCGGCGCGGCGGCATGGCCGTCTACGGGAAGAAAGGCTTTGACCGCGCCATTCACAACATAGAAAAACAGCCCCTTCCGCACCAAGTTTGCGGATGATGTGAAGACCATGGAGGGAAACCTCGGCATCGGATGTATTTCGACTACGAGGCGCAGCCTCTCATTGTGCGCTCCCACCACGGCACCTATGCGATTACGACCGTGGGTCGCATCAACAACCTGAATGTGCTCTGGATGAGCTCTTAAAGAACAACGGCTCCTCCTTCCTCGAGATGAGCGGCGGCATCATCAATCCGACCGAATTGGTCGCAGCACTAATCAACCGCAAGGACAATCTGATTGAGGGACTCCGCTACGCCCAGGAAATGATTGACGGCTCCATGAGCATTATGCTCCTGACCCCGCAGGGCATCTATCTGTCCCTGCGACAAGCTCGGCAGAACGCCGATTGTTGTGGGCCGCAAGGCGGAAGGCTACTGCGCCTCCTTCGAGAGTTTTGCCTATCTGAATCTCGGCTACGAGGACTTCCGCGAACTGGGCCCCGGCGAAATTGCCGTGATGACCCCCTGAGGCGCTCACAACCCTCTCCGCCCCCGGAAAGAAGATGCGCATCTGCACCTTCCTCTGGGTCTACTACGGCTATCCGTCTTCCTCCTATGAGGGGATATCCGTCGAGGCCATGCGCGTGCGCTGCGGTGAGGAACTCGCAAAACGCGACCACATGAGCCACGAGCAGATTGACTCGGTGGCAGGTGTTCCGGACTCCGGTACCGCACACGCAATCGGCTATGCGAATGAGTCCGGCGTTCCGTTCGCACGTCCCTTTATCAAGTACACACCGACCTGGCCGCGCTCCTTCATGCCGACCATTCAGGATAAGCGCGATCTCATCGCAAAGATGAAGCTGATTCCGGTGCACGAGCTCATCAACGGACAGCGTCTGCTCTTAATCGACGACTCCATTGTCCGCGGCACCCAGCTCCGCGAGACCACCGAGTTCCTGTACCACAGCGGTGCGAAGGAAGTCCATGTGCGCCCCGCCTGCCCGCCGCTGCTCTTCGGCTGTAAGTACCTGAACTTCTCGCGCTCTACCGGTGAGATGGAGCTCATCACGCGGCGCATGATACGTGACGCCGAGGGCGAGAATGTGAGCCGGGAAGTTCTGACGGACTATGCAAACCCGGACTCCGAGCGCTATCAGGCGATGCTCGATGTCATCTGCAAGCAGCTGAACTTTACAACCCTCCGCTATAACCGCCTCGACGACCTCATCAAGTCTGTCGGCATCGACCGCGATAAGCTCTGTACTTACTGCTGGGACGGTCGGGAGTAAGGACTTCGAAACAAAATGAAAAGCACTGTTCTCTCGGAACAGTGCTTTTTCTATGCCCAAAACATGATAGTTCGCCCAAATCATGATAGTTCCCAAACAGCGCTTACGCCATCCGGTTCTTCACCGAGCGCTACGGCATTTCACATATCCATGCCGTCTTTCCTCCCCGCCGTCTCAAGCGCTAAAAAGAATGCACAGATACCGGTAGTCCCGGCATGAGCTACACTCTGTGTTCTGCCCATGTCCCGGGTCTGCCCCCTATTTTCACTTCACGGTTTTAAAACAATTTCGGCAGCGCTTTTTGTCCGCCGTCTCGTTCAAACAGAAGTCTCCCCAACCCTTATTGCAGCAACACGCTCAGGTCTACAGCAGGGTCTTCTGCCTGCAATGTTGTTCGTCCTTCCGCTCGTTGTCACAGCATTTCCCTTTGCATTCCCCCCATAAAAGGGAGGAGGCCGGGGGCTTTCGCTCCCGGCCAGTATATGAAAAAAAGATGTTCGCGGTTTCCCGCTTGCTATGTCTATATGATAGCGAAGAGTCGTGATAAATTCATGTGCGCCTTGTAACGCTTTTTCAAAGAAATCATGAACAAATTATGAACGTTCACTCCTCCTGCAAACCGAGCAAAAGGCAGAGCTTTCTGTGGCAATGGTGGAAGGCCGGAATCAGGAAGCAATCCGCCGCAAGCCAGGCGAGGGGCGAAGCAAAGAAAATCGCGTAGACACCGAAGAAGCGAACGCCGACAAAGCCCATGAAGGTTCTGGCCGCCATCTCCGCGACACCGGCCAGAATCGCAAAAACGGAATAACCCATGCCCTGAATGGTAAAACGCCACACATTGACCACGGTGAGTGCGCCGTAAAAAGCCGCGTTGATCAGCAGAAACAGCTTTGCCTGTCGCAGAATTTCCGTCTGCTCCGACGAGATAAAGAGTTGCGGCAGCTTGTCACCGAAGAGGAAGCAGAGCAAGAAGGCAAACAGGCCGTAGAGTATGCCGATGCGCGTTGCCACATAGACCCCCCTCTTTCACGCGGCGCAACTTGCCCGCGCCGACATTCTGCCCCGCATAGGTGGCCATGGTCGCGCCCAGCGCATCGTAGACAGAGCAGAGGAACATACTGATTTTCTGACCCGCCGTCACAGCCGCAACCGTCACCGTGCCGAGCATATTGACCGCACTCTGCACAATGACCGAACCGATTGCCGTAATCGAATACTGCAGGCCCATCGGCAGGGCCATTGCGAGAAGGATTTCGCATTTTCTTAGGTCAAAGTTAAGCTCCCGCGGTGCAAAACGGAGCAACGGAAACTTCTTCCGCATATAAAAGATGCACAGGATACCGGAGACCGCCTGCGAGAACACGGTCGCAAGCGCCGGACCGTTCACGCTGAAGCCGAAACCGACAATCGTCACAAAGTCGAGGACGATGTTGATGACCGATGCGAGAATCAAAAAGTACACCGGTGTCTTCGAATCTCCCAGGGCGCGAATCAAGCTCGCCGTCACGTTATAGAGATAGGTGGTCGGAATGCCGAGGAAGATGATAAAGATATATTGATAGGCATAGGGCATGATTTCCTCCGGCGTCTGCGTCCAAACGAGGAGGGGCTTCGTAAAGACTGCAACGAGTCCCGTCACGACAAGCGAAAAATCAAGCTGAGCCATATGGTATTCGCGATGAACTTGCGCATGTCCGCATAATCCCGCGCACCGAAGCGCTGTGCAACCGGAATTGCAAATCCCGAGGACATACCGATCACAAAGCCGTTGATCAGGAAGTTAATCGCCGCCGTGGAACCCACGCCCGCAAGGGCGTTGATGCTGAGGTAACGCCCCACGATTACCGTATCCGCCATGCTGTAAAACTGCTGGAACAAAGTTCCCAGTAACATAGGAATAGCAAAACCAAGAATGAGCGCTGTCGGACTTCCCGCCGTCATATCGACTATCGCTGCTTTCTTGCTTATCATCATTTCCTTCATAGGCCGTTCACCTCCGTTTCAATTTAAAAAAATAAGATCGACAAAGAGTTGTCAATCTCATCGCACGAGACTCTGTTATACACGCCTTGTAAGCGGAATGCAAGCGGGATATTCGATTTTTTTTTTGCGCAAAGGGCCATGTATTCTATTTTATACAGTTTACGGTGCCTCTTGCCGACGCTTCTTTCCGCCTTTCCCCGGGCCTCTGGATACGCCGCATTCGGCGTGTCCGCTCTTTGACTTAGATTTAATACCTCCGTCCGGCGAGGATTCCCGCGCATTCTTTCCGTGCTTCATGACAGTAGATTCCTCGATCCGTCCTTCATTCTGTTCTAATAAAATGCCCCTCCGCAACGCTTGCTACCAAAGGCGTTGCGGAGGGGCGTGACCGACTCTGTTTATCGATCAATCCGATCTTCTTATTCACTTGTACTGCGTCGCTGCAAAAGCGATGCATTCATCGCAATTTTCTGCACCAGCTGCAGAATCGCGAAGAGCAAAATGCACTCCGGCACAAAGAGTATCGCCGCTTTGATAAAGCGGGTCTTAACCAGCAGGTGGAAGGCTTTCCCGTACATCATCGATAGCCACAGCGGGTTCAAGAGGAAGCTGATCAACACCGTGTTAATCACGCGGGCAATCACAACGCGCTTCATGGAAAGCGGCTTCTTATAGAGTATCAGGCCGTAGACCACGCCGTTGATAATCGCGTTCAGCGTAAAGCCCGGAAAGAATGGGCCGGTCGGTCGAACCAGATAGCCGAGAACATCCGCAAGCGCGCCTACGGTTCCGGAGACAAAGGGCCCGAACAAAAAACCCGCGCTCGCATTTGCAAGAAAGGCGAAGCTGAATTCGAGTGTCGGTGTGATGACAATCTTCAAAAACTTGAGCGTCACCGCGAGAGCCACGAGTAAGGCCGCCACCGTCAGCGACCTGACATTTTTCATGTGTTCCATGCTTTTTTCCTCCTGAGAAAAGTGCACTACGTTTCTGTATTTTGTTTTCGGTATGCCTGTCCAAGGCCCATTATACTATCTTTTCAGCCGCTCTTCTATCCAATCCTTCAAGACTAGCACATGATTGCAGGCCGGATCTTTCGCCGCATAGAGAAGGGTAACATCCCCTTCTTTCAAGAAATCGCGTATCTCCGAGACAAAGCCGTCTCCCGCGGGATTCGCATCCAGTTCTTTGCGGTAGAGTTCCGTAAATGTGGCAAAACGCTCAGGCTCATGCCCAAACCACTTTCTGAGCTCCGGTGAAGGTGTAATTTCCCTTCTCCCAACGCGTCAGAGCCGCCTTCTCTTTGCTAATCCCCCGCGGCCACAGTCTGTCCACCAAAATACGTACACCGTCCGTGGGCTCCGCAGGCTCATAGATACGCTTCATCTTTAACTGACTCATTTCCGCTCTCCTTCTTATCGCCGCCCATCGTTTCCCGCGATTCGTTTCCACCCCAAGCCCCGAAAATAAAGAAGTCACCGGAATCCTGTCTTGCCCCCAAAGAACGCATGCGAGGACAAGGGCTTTATCCTCTTCGGCACGAGAAGGGCCTGAAGGCCTATCACACGAACCACAACGCAAACAAAGCGCAAGCATACGGAATCACGCCGCACACACGCAATCGCTGCCATCGCAAGGGCTTGATTCGCTCCCTTGGAATCGGTTCGGCTATGCTCCGGGTTTCCTTGGTCCCTACTCGTCATTATAGAAAGCTCTCGTTTTTTTGCAACAAAAACCGGCCCCCTTGGACCGGTTTCGCGAGAGGCGACAACCGGATTCGGACCGGTGATCAGGGTTTTGCAGACCCACGCCTTACCACTTGGCTATGTCGCCATATTAAGCTCCTCGTGTTGGACTCGAACCAACGACACCGCGGTTAACAGCCGCGTGCTCTACCGACTGAGCTAACAAGGATTATTTACACCCTGAAAACCGCACACAGAATTCTATCTATTCATCTCTTTTCCCAAACCCTTTGGTTAAACCCTCGACCGATTAGTAAGAGTCAGCTGAACGTGTCACCACGCTTACACCTCTCTCCTATCTACCTTGTCGTCTTCAAGGGGTCTTACCGCTTTCGCATGAGATATCCCATCTTGAGGGGGGCTTCACGCTTAGATGCCTTCAGCGTTTATCCCGTCCCGACTTGGCTACCCGGCCATGGGGTTGCTCCCCAACCGGTGCACCAGTGGTCAGTCCATCCCGGTCCTCTCGTACTAAGGACAGCTCCTCTCAGATATCTTACGCCCGCGCCGGATAGGGACCGAACTGTCTCACGACGTTCTGAACCCAGCTCGCGTACCGCTTTAATGGGCGAACAGCCCAACCCTTTGGGACCGACTTCAGCCCCAGGATGCGATGAGCCGACATCGAGGTGCCAAACCACCCGTCGATGTGAACTCTTGGGAGTGATAAGCCTGTTATCCCCAGGGTAGCTTTTTATCCGTTGAGCGATGGCAATCCCACTTTATACCACCGGATCACTAAGTCCTACTTTCGTACCTGCTCCACCCGTCGGTGTCGCAGTCAAGCTCCCTTCTGCCTTTGCGCTCTTCGAATGGTTTCCAACCATTCTGAGGGAACCTTTGAGCGCCTCCGATACTCTTTTCGGAGGCGACCGCCCCAGTCAAACTCCCCACCTGACATTGTCCCCCATCCGGATCACGGATGTAGGTTAGAAATCCAGTGCCACAGGGGTGGTATCCCAACAGCGGCTCCGGAAAGACTGGCGTCCTTCCTTCTTAGCCTCCCACCTATCCTGTACGAGTAACACCGAATCCCGGTATCAAGCTGGAGTAAAAGCTCCATGGGGTCTTTCCGTCCTGGCGCAGGTCACCAGCATCTTCACTGGTACTTCAATTTCACCGGGTGCATTGTTGAGACAGCGCTCAAATCATTACGCCTTTTCGTGCGGGTCGGAACTTACCCGACAAGGAATTTCGCTACCTTAGGACCGTTATAGTTACGGCCGCCGTTTACTGGGGCTTAAATTCAAAGCTTCGCTTTCGCTAACCTCTCCTCTTAACCTTCCAGCACCGGGCAGGCGTCAGCCCATATACCCTCACCTTACGGTTTCGCATAGACCTGTGTTTTTTTGCTAAACAGTTGCTTGAGCCTTTTTCTCTGCGGCTGCATCTCTGCAGCACCCCTTCTCCCGAAGTTACGGGGTCATTTTGCCGAGTTCCTTAACAATGCTTCTCCCGCCGGCCTTAGGATTCTCTCCTCATCCACCTGTGTCGGTTTGCGGTACGGGCTGACATGATACAATAGCGGCTTTTCTCGACAGTCCCTCCACCGGCTTCGCTACTTATATTTCGCTCCCTATCACGCTTTCGGATTGTATGGCGGATTTACCTACCACACTCCTAGCTTCGCTTCGCCCGGTCTTTGCTCTCCCGGGTCCGGTTTCGTTCCTGTGTCCCCACAGTTCTGATCATGTCAGGTGCAGGAATATGAACCTGCTGTCCATCGACTACGGATCTCTCCCTCGCCTTAGGTCCCGACTTACCCAGGGCAGATCAGCTTTACCCTGGAATCCTTGGATATTCGGCCATGATGATTCTCACATCATTCTCGCTACTCATTCCGGCATTCTCTCTTCTCAGAACTCCACGCTTCCTTACGGTAACGCTTCGGCACTCTGAGATTGCTCCTCTACCAATGTATTGCTACATTCCTAAGCTTCGGTATCGTGTTTTAGCCCCGGAAATTTTCGGCGCAGGACCTCTCGACTAGTGAGCTATTACGCACTCTTTGAATGTGTGGCTGCTTCTAAGCCAACATCCTAGCTGTCTTCGAAATCCCACATCCTTTTCCACTTAACACGTATTTTGGGACCTTAGCTGTAGGTCTGGGCTCTTTCCCTTTTGACTGTCCAACTTATCTCGTACAGTCTGACTCCCGACCATCATCAGTGCGGCATTCGCAGTTTGATATCCCTTGGTAGGCTTTGACGCCCCCTCAGGAATTCAGTGCTCTACCTCCGTCTGACTAAGTCGAGGCTAGCCCTAAAGCTATTTCGAGGAGAACCAGCTATCTCCGGGTTCGATTGGAATTTCTCCCCTATCCACACCTCATCACCACCCTTTTCAACGGATGTGTTCGGTCCTCCATTCCCTTTTTACGGGAACTTCAACCTGGACATGGATAGATCACCCGGTTTCGGGTCTGCCGATGCTGACTGTAAGCCCTCTTAAGACTCGGTTTCCCTTCGGCTCCGGACCTGTAGTCCTTAACCTTGCCAGCACCGGCAACTCGCCGGACCGTTCTACAAAAAGTACGCGGTTGTGCGTTCATGTATCGCACTTCCACTGCATGTAAACATAGGGTTTCAGGTTCTTTTTCACTCCCCTCCCGGGGTCCTTTTCACCTTTCCTTCACAGTACTATGCACTATCGGTCACTAAGTAGTATTTAGCCTTAGGGGGTGGTCCCCCCGTATTCCCACAAGGTTTCACGTGTCTCGTGGTACTCTGGATCCTGCCGAGTTTCGAATCGTTTTCCCGTACGGGGCTTTCACCTCTCTGGCGGACTTTTTCCAAAGTCCTTCCGGTAACCATTCAATTCCCTTATGCAGTCCGAACCCCGCGGTGCACGCACCGCGGTTTGGGCTCTTCCGTGTTCGCTCGCCACTACTTACGGAATCACTGTTGTTTTCTCTTCCTCCGCCTACTTAGATGTTTCAGTTCAGCGGGTTCCCGGCTGTACGCTATGGATTTACGCACAGTCACTGCAGGTCTTCTGCAGTAGGTTTCCCCATTCGGAAATCTGCGGATCAATAGATATTTGCTCTTCCCCGCAGCTTATCGCAGCTTATCACGTCCTTCATCGGCTCTTAGTGCCAAGGCATCCGCCCTACGCTCTTTTCTGTTTAACCTCTTACATGTTCTCTAGCGTAAGAACATGCGGGTTGGTCAACTCTGCTCTCACAGAGTTACGTATTATTTACATTATAGACATGACTTTCGTCACATCTATCGGATACGACTTCGTCGTATCACCTCGGATGTCTAGATATTCTTAATTGAATATTCATTCTGTATGCGATTTTCAAGGTGCAAAGTGGGATTAAGTGGACTCGAACCACCGACCTCACGCTTATCAGGCGTGCGCTCTAACCGGCTGAGCTATAATCCCATAATAATCCGGCGCCCGCCTATTCTCCCATGCCGTTACCAGCATAGTACCTTCGGCCGTCTTCCTCTTAACCGTCGTGTTCGGGATGGGAACGGGTGTTTCAAGAAGACGCATCGACACCGGAAATCCGGTATGAACCTTTGATCAAAAACCAGACAGCACAAACAACCCTTACTTCTTCCTTAGAAAGGAGGTGATCCAGCCGCACCTTCCGATACGGCTACCTTGTTACGACTTCACCCCAGTTATCCGCCCCGCCTTCGGCAGCTCCCTCCTTGCGGTTGGGTCACTGACTTCGGGCGTTGCTGACTCCCATGGTGTGACGGGCGGTGTGTACAAGACCCGGGAACGTATTCACCGCGACATGCTGATTCGCGATTACTAGCAATTCCGGCTTCGTGCAGTCGAGTTGCAGACTGCAGTCCGAACTGAGACGTTATTTTTGAGCTTTGCTTAAACTCGCGTTCTCGCTTCTCTTTGTTAACGCCATTGTAGCACGTGTGTTGCCCAAATCATAAGGGGCATGATGATTTGACGTCATCCCCGCCTTCCTCCCGGTTATCCCGGGCAGTCTCGCCGGAGTGCCCAGCTTTACCTGCTGGCTACCGGCAATAGGGGTTGCGCTCGTTGCGGGACTTAACCCAACATCTCACGACACGAGCTGACGACAACCATGCACCACCTGTCACTCCTGTCCCGAAGGAAAGCACCCATTACGGTGCGGTCAGAAGGATGTCAAGATTTGGTAAGGTTCTTCGCGTTGCTTCGAATTAAACCACATGCTCCACTGCTTGTGCGGGTCCCCGTCAATTCCTTTGAGTTTCATTCTTGCGAACGTACTCCCCAGGTGGAATACTTATTGCGTTTGCGACGGCACCGATGCCCTTGGGGCACCAACACCTAGTATTCATCGTTTACCGCGTGGACTACCAGGGTATCTAATCCTGTTTGCTCCCCACGCCTTCGAGCCTCAACGTCAGTTTTCGTCCAGCAGGCCGCCTTCGCCACCGGTGTTCTTCCTAATATCTACGCATTTCACCGCTACACTAGGAATTCCGCCTGCCCCTCCGATACTCAAGTCGCACAGTTTCCAAAGCAGTCCCGTGGTTAAGCCTCGGGATTTCACTTCAGACTTGCGCAACCGTCTGCGCTCCCTTTACACCCAGTAAATCCGGATAACGCTTGCCCCCTACGTATTACCGCGGCTGCTGGCACGTAGTTAGCCGGGGCTTCTTACTCAGGTACCGTCATTTTCTTCCCTGCTGATAGAGCTTTACATACCGAAGTACTTCTTCACTCACGCGGCGTCGCTGCATCAGGGTTTCCCCCCATTGTGCAATATTCCCCACTGCTGCCTCCCGTAGGAGTTTGGGCCGTGTCTCAGTCCCAATGTGGCCGGTCATCCTCTCAGATCGGCTATCGATCGTCGCTTTGGTGGGCCGTTACCCCGCCAACTGGCTAATCGAACGCGGGTCCATCTCATACCACCGGAGTTTTTACCCCCGCACCATGCGGTGCTGTGGTCTTATGCGGTATTAACAGTCGTTTCCAACTGTTATCCCCCTGTATGAGGCAGGTTACCCACGCGTTACTCACCCGTCCGCCACTCGAAATGAAGGCTTCCGCCCGAAGGTTTCCGTCTTCATTTCTCGTTCGACTTGCATGTGTTAAGCACGCCGCCAGCGTTCATCCTGAGCCAGGATCGAACTCTCAATTTAAAGTTTGTTCGTTCCGGTCAAAATAACGTTGGTCTTTCTCAGTTATTTTACCCGTTATTACTTGGTTTGGTTCTTTTTGAAATTCTTTTGGAAGTCTGCGAACACATTCGAAAGATGCTCGCAAACCCTCTGTTTTCACAGAGATTTCAGGGTTGTTTGTACTGTCTGATCTTTGATTTTCAAGGTTCTTGGCCCGCTCATCAGCGGGACTCTCATATGATATCAGCCTCTCTTAGAACTGTCAACAAGAACTTTGCACTTTTTTTATTTTTTTGTTCTTCTGCCGGGAACACGATTTTTGCCGTTTTTTGAACCTCACCCTCCTGCTACCGTTATATCGATATTTTGTATTCCGTCCCTTTTCTCATCCTTTCTTTTGTTATTCGCACCTTTCCGCTTGGCAGCTTCAGTTTTCGCTGTCTCTCTCAACTCTCATTCCCATGCCGATACTTCCCACAGTTCTATTGTATCTCATCTCCTTTCGATTCTCCGTCCCATCATCTCTCATACTCTATCGACTCTCGTATCCCTATCGTTTCTCAGCTTCCTATTGTCCCTTGATTGCTTCTCATCTCCCCGCTCTCTCCTCACAGCTCTAAGCACTTTTATTTCCTATCACATCTCTTTCGACAGTTTCTTTTATCCCTTATCGCTTCTCTTCCTTATAACTCCCTTCATACTCTATCGCTACTCTCCCCTTCTCGTTTTCCCCCGCCTCTTCTCCACGCTTTACGCTCCCAAACCCGCGGGATCAATTCTACTTTCCGACGCACGGAATTTTCCGTCAAAGCCTTTCTTCTATCCCTACGGCAGTATCCTCTCTTTTTACGCTCCTCTGTTTGTCTCCCGTTTCCACTCGCTTCTCTCCTTTCCGCCGCCTCGCCTTGCACCGCTTACAGCCGCATGCTAGAATGTTTTTCTGTATGTTTGGAGGTCTTCTATGATTTATCTTGATTACAGCGCGAATACTCCCACCGACCCGAGGGTCGCCGAGGTCTTTCTCCGCGCAAGCCTCGATTATCCGGGGAACCCGAATTCCAAACATCCCGCGGGACAGGCGGCGGCCGATGCGCTCAGCGAAAGCCGAAACCGCATCGCGGAATTACTCTCCGTTCTGCCCGAAGAGCTCATCTTTACTTCCGGTGCGACGGAGTCCAATAACCTTGCCCTGCTCGGCAGCGTTGCGGCGCGCCGCCATGTCGGCCGCCACATCATCAGCACCGCACTCGAGCACCCTTCGGTCAGCGCCTGTCTGAGTCACTTGCAGGAGAACGGTTATGAGATCGACTTGCTCCCGATTCTTTCAAACGGCCGCATCGATCTCGATGCCCTCGGCTCTCTCCTTCGGAAGGACACCTGTCTGGTCGCGCTCTCCGCTGTGGACAGCGAACTCGGCACCGTGCAGCCGCTTTCGGAGGCCGCCGAACGGATACGCCGTTTCCCCGACTGCCACTTTCATGTCGATGCAACCCAGGCCATCGGAAAGATTCAAACCGACTTTTGTCTTGCGGACAGCGTGAGCTTCGCGCCGCACAAGTTCTACGGGCTTACCGGCAGTGGTGTCTTATATAAGAAGAAAGGCATCCCGCTGCTCCCGCAGCTGCACGGCGGTGAAAGCGATTCTCCTTACCGCAGCGGTACGCCCGCTCTTGCGGAAATCAGAGCCCTGGAATGTGCTCTTAAACTTGCTCTCTCCGAGCAGGATACGCGTAACGCCGCAGTCGGCGCACACAATACCTATCTCCGCGCTGCGCTCTCCAAGGAAAAAAAGGTAAGCATCAACAGCCCGGCGGATGCGGTGCCGCACATTCTAAACTTAAGTATTGCCGGCAGTCGCGGCTCTGCGGTACAGGCAAAGCTCGCCGAGGCCGAAATCTGCATCTCGGTGAAATCCGCCTGCTCTTCCGATGCCCTTCCGAGTCGCGCGGTCTTTGCCGTGAGTCGCTCCCGCAAAAATGCTCTCGCCTCCTTTCGCGTGAGCCTAAGCCACCTGACCACCCGAGAAGAGTTGGACGCTCTCCTAAGCGCGCTCTCTCCTCTCTTACATGAATAAGCCCTTTTGAAAGGAGTGCCCATGGCACGAGAACTCTTGCCCTATCAGCTCGCCGAACGGAGCATTATCAAAAAATACAGGAAGCAACTCTGGAATCCCTTCATCGCTGCCGTGAAGCGCTATGCGCTGGTGGAGCCCGGCGACAAAATTGCGGTCTGTATCTCCGGCGGCAAGGATTCCATGCTGCTTGCCAAGCTTTCCAGGAACTGCATCGCCACAGCGATGTGCCCTTTGACGTCATCTACCTCGTCATGGATCCGGGTTATAACGAGATTAACCGCGCAAAAATCGAGAGCAACGCAAAACTACTCAACATCCCGATTACGGTTTTCGAGACCGATATCTTTGATGTCGCGAACAATGCCGACGAACATCCCTGCTATCTCTGTGCCCGCATGCGCCGCGGCCACCTCTACCGGAAGGCCAAGGACCTCGGCTGCAACAAAATTGCGCTCGGCCACCACTTAAACGATGTGATCGAGACCACCGTCATGGCCATGTTCTACAGCTCCCAGCTACAGGGCATGATGCCGAAGCTGCACTCGCAGAATTTCGAGGGCATGGAACTGATACGTCCGATGTACTGCATACGCGAGGACGATATCATCGCGTGGCGCCGCTACAATGAGCTCTCCTTCATCCAGTGCGCCTGCCGTTTCACCGAGAACTGTACCATTTGCGACAACGGAGGCGGCGGTAGCAAGCGCCAGGAGATTAAAATTCTGCTGCGTCACCTAAAGCAGAACAATCCCGACATCGAAAAGAGTATTTTCAATGCGATTCACGCTGTCTGCACCGAGACCTTCCCGGGCTTCCGCAGAAGCGACGGAGATCACAGTTTCCTCGAAGATTATGCGGAAAGAAGAGGGGAATAATTTATCCTGCTCAAAGCTCCCGCTCTCAAGCGACAAATCCCCCGTTACGCACACGTCGTAACAGGGGATTTTTTGATTCGGCGCACATAGCCACGCTGTCAGAGTATAAAAAGCGATGCAATACGGATATAATGGACTTATCCGAAGCATGTTCTTGATTTTGGATCTTGCTTCGAAGCAAAAGGAAGGGACTCCGACTATGTGCGAGAAAAGAACTTCAACCGAATGGAGCGCTCCCGCAACGTGCAAATCCGCGCTGTATGACGGAAACAGGCGAAATCTTCTATTGTCGATACTCGGAATTGCATGCAAGGCCTCCGCAATGCTCGGTTTCTCCGTTTTCACCCAAAAGGTCATAGACAGCATCTCCGGTGAGCGTAGCAGTACCGTTCCGTATCTGCTTCTCTGCGCTACGGCCTGTATCGGCTGTCTGCTTATCGGCGCGGTGCTCGAATATCTCTTTTGGACCGCGTTTCGAAGCCGTGCGCTGACACAGTATCGGGCACACATCTGCGCACAGATTCTCGGCAAGGACATTACCGCCTTCAAACAAGAAAGTTCCGCAAGCTATACGTCTGCGATTTCGAATGACTTGAATCAGATTCGGATGAACTATCTCGAGCAATTGCCCTATGCCGCTGAACTGCTTTCAATTTTATCGGCACCGTTATCCTGATGCTTCGCTATGATATCAAACTTTCCTTGATTGCCTTCTCGGTTTCTTTATTACCCATACTGTTCTCCTCCTTCCGCATGAAGCAGATTGAAGATTGCGAGAGCAATCTGGCTCTTGCAAACAGCCGCTTTCTCGGCGCTTTTGCCGAAGTGCTGCAAGGTTTTCGTTCCATCAAGAGCGTGAAGGCCGAACGTGCCATAGCCCAAAAACTGGAGCACATCAACGCGGCCGCCTCCGCGGCTTTCAGCAAGCGCGAACACGCGGAAATCTCGGTCGCATACATCGCCTCGCTAGTAGGCCACCTGGCGCAAATTGTCTTTTTCTTTGCGGCGATGTACCTTGCGAAGAGCGGCGAGGGCATATCCATCGGTATGATTGTCGTATTTGTGCAGCTCATGCGGAACATCTCTCAGCTTGGCATCAGCATGCCGGAACTTATAGCGAATGTCAAAGCATCTCGGAAACTCATGCAAAACCATGACAACTTTCTCGCGTCACATCGGGAACAGGGAAAAATCGCCCTTGTCACTTGTTTTGACAAAATCGAAGTCGCGCATGTATCCGTCGACTACGGAAACACACGGAAAGTACTGAACGATATCTCGCTTTTGCTCCCCGCAAACGGCTGTTATGCCATCATCGGCGAAAGCGGAAGCGGGAAGTCGACTCTCCTAAATCTACTCTCCGGTTCTATGCGGGATTATACCGGGCAGCTACGTTATGACGGCCTAGACATAGGCGATATTTCCAACGAGAGCCTTTTCGATTTGATTTCGGTCATTCAACAGGAGGTTTTTATCTTCGATGCAAGCATACGCGATAATATCACCATGTTCAGCTCCTATCCGGAAGAAGAGCTGACCGGAGCGATTCAAAAGGCCGGCTTGATCGAATTGACGAAGCAGAAGGGCTTGGACTATCTCTGCGGCGAAAACGGAAAACTACTCTCCGGCGGTGAAAAACAACGCATCGGCATCGCAAGAAGTATTTTGCGAAACAACAAGGTGCTGCTGCTCGACGAGGCTACTTCCGCCCTGGATGCCCGCACCGGTTACCAAGTCATCGACACCGTCCAAAAGATGGAAGCCACGACTCGTATCGTTGTCACCCACGACATCTACCCCGAGCTCATGGAGCGCTTTGACTGCGTGTTTGTCCTGAAGGACGGACAGCTTGCGGAATCCGGCAAGTTCGGCGAGCTTCTTGCCCGGAAAGGCGCATGTTGGTCGCTGGTAAACAAGACAACAAAAGGGGATTGAGGCCAAGCACACAAAAAAGGGAGTCCCCTCGCGGGAACTCCCTTCCGGTTTCTCGTATTGCCCCGATGGCTTAGTCCACCTGGTACGGAAGCAGAGCGATGTGACGTGCTCTCTTGATTGCGAGCGTAAGCGCTCTCTGGTGACGCGCGCAGTTTCCGGTGATGCGGCGCGGAAGAATCTTACCTCTCTCGGAGATATACTTCTTCAGCGTTGCAACGTCCTTGTAATCCACCGGCTTTGCGCTCTCGGCACAAAACACACAAACTTTTCTTCTTCTGCGCATGCCGCCCGGACGTCTGTTTCTCTGTCCTTCCGGTCTGTCACTTCTGTTAAAAGGCATAACCTTGTCCCCCTATCTGATTAATTGAACGGCAGTCCTTCGTCTTCGACGCCGTCCGGGATATTCATGAATCCCTCGGTGCTGGCACTCTGCGGGCTCGGTCTTCTCTCCTCCGCATAGCCTGTCTGTGCGGCGCTGTTATAATTTCCGTTTCCGCCGTTGCCAGCGCCCTTGCTGTCGGCGAATTCCTGATCTTCCAATATCACTTCGGTTGTATAAACTTTTTGCCCCTCGCGGTTCGTGTAGCTTCCGGTCTGAATCCGTCCGGACACCAGCACGCGCATTCCCTGACGGAAATACTTCTCCGCGAACTCTGCTGCTCGGTCAAATGCGACGCAGGGGATAAAATCCGCCGTCTGCTCGCCGTTGCCGTTCCCACGTCTGCCTCTGCGGTCCACCGCAAGGGTGTAACGCGCAATCGCCATGGACTTTCGCCGCTCGAATAGCGAACTTCCGGATCTCTCGTCAGTCTTCCCATCAAAACGACTTTGTTCATACAATCACTCTTTCTGAATTATTCTGCCTGTGCGGGCTGCTCGACAGTTTCGTCTCTGACGATCAGATATCTCACGACCGGCTCGAAAATGCGAAGGCTTGCTTCCAGCTCGTTCGGCGTGGACGCATCCTCGGACTCGAACTTGATGAAGTAGTAGAAGCCTTCCTTCATCTTCTGGATGTCGTAAGCAAATCTCTTCTTACCCCAGTCGTCGACGTTCGTCACAGTGCCGTTGAAGCGGGTGATGTAACCCTGCGCCTTCTCAAGCGCAGCCACCTTCTCTTCTTCTTCGAGCTTACCGTTCAGAACAAGCGTCAATTCGTATTTGTTCATTTCGCTCTTCCTCCTTTTGGTCTCCGGCCTCCGGTCACGTCCGGAAGCAAGGATATAATGTCACGGTGTCTTATTCTACCCGATTTCAGCCTGTTTTGCAAGCGCAAATGTCACGAAAGCCGCGCAGTTTCGCGCCTTTCATGCGCTTTCTCCAACGCCTCCGCTTCAACCCTTCCGACGGACGGCCTCGGAAAGTACCTCCCCGATCGGCGCCTGAATCACCAAATCCGCATCCCGATCCGCGGGCGTTGCGCTGCGGTTGATGACGACCAGTCGCCTTCCCGAAAAATAGCGGAGCAGTCCCGCCGCCGGATAGACCGCGAGCGAGGTTCCGCCTACAATCAGCATATCCGCCGCCGCAATGCAGCGAGCCGCCTCTTCGAGAAGCCCTGTGTCGAGCGCCTCCTCATAGAGCACCACATCCGGTTTGATAATCCCGCCGCAGTCGCAGCGCGGAACCGTTTCCGGCCTTGCGAGCATCTCCTGTAAATCGTAGAACTTCCCGCAGCGCTGACAGTGGTTCCGAAGCACCGTGCCGTGGAGCGGAAGCACCTTTTTGCTCCCGGCCTTCTCGTGAAGCCCGTCAATGTTCTGGGTAATTACCGCACTGAGCTTCCCCTGCCGCTCCAGTTCCGCGAGCGCAAGGTGTGCGGCATTCGGCGCCGCATCGGGATAGAGCATGCGCTCTTTATAAAATTCATAGAATTGTTCCGTATGCGAAAGGAAAAAACTGTGACTCACAATCTGCTCCGGCGGGTAGCGCCGCTTCTCCGCATAGAGCCCGTCCGATGAGCGGAAATCCGGAATGCCGCTCTCGGTCGAAACGCCCGCCCCGCCGAAAAAGACAATGCGTTGACTCTCCGAAATCCAAGCTGCAAGTGTTGTAATCTGTGCTTCCAAGTGTTCCGCTTCTCTGTCCATAGCCGCTCCTCTCGTTTGCGTCAGCGGAGTCCCATGACTTGCTGCATCAAAAGACTCACGCAAGTAATACCCGCCCAGCAGACCGCGCCGAGCAGCAGGGCTTACCGCCGCTCCGTATAAGTTTCACCACATTGCTGTTTAAGCCTATGGCCGCCATCGCCATGACAATGCAGAACTTCGAGAGCTCCTTTAAGGGACGAAAGGCCGCCGAAGAGACACCCGCCTGCAGGGCAACGGTCGTGATCAGCGCAGCCAGAATAAAATAGAGAATGAACATCGGGAAGGCGCGCCGCAGTTGAAAGCCGCTCTGCTCTCCTCCCGCCTTTGCCGCCTGCTTGGCACGATATACACTCAGCGCCAGCGTAATCGGAATAATTGCGAGCGTTCGTGTGAGTTTCACCGTGACCGCCGTGTCCAAGGTATCCGTTCCGAGTTTCCACATGCTGTCCCAAGTGGAAGCCGCTGCCGTCACCGAAGAAGTGTCGTTGATTGCCGTTCCCGCAAATACGCCGAAAGCCGTGCCGCTTCCGGTATCAAAGCCGAGCACTCTTCCGAGTATCGGAAAGAAAATCGCAGCGAGCACATTAAAAAAGAAGATGACCGAGATGGCCTGCGCGACCTCGTCATCGTTCGCATCGATGACAGGTGCGGTCGCCGCGATCGCCGAGCCGCCGCAGATTGAAGAGCCGACGCCGACCAGGGTCGCAATATTTCCGGAAATTCGGAGCGCCCGCTGTAAGCCCCACGCGAGCAGCAGGGCTGTCGCAATGGTGCACACAATGATAGGAAGCGACTGCCTTCCCGTCTTGAGTATTACGCCAAGGTTCAGACCGAAACCGAGCAGAACCACAGCGGCCTGCAGGATGTACTTGGAGGTAAAACGTATCCCGGCTTCCGCTCTCTCCTTATTTGTCCAAACCATGGTGAGTAACATGCCGCCGAGAATGGCGAGCACCGCCCCGCCGATCAGCGGAAAGCGCTTTCCGAGCAGCCATGCCGGCACGGCAAGCGCAAAGCAGACCAGAATTCCGGGTCCCGTTTTTTTGATTCCGTTCATATACCTTCCCCCTTTTCCCGCCGCAGACACCATTCTTCTGTATCCGCATCGGGTACTTCTCTTTTTGCGGCTCACATCTCCTCGTCAAAATAGGCCCTGTATGCCGTCAATTCCTTCGCCCAAGCTTCCTGTTTCATGCCAAAAAAGACGGAAACCAGTTCTTCGGGCGTGAGTTCCGTGACTTCCCGCCCGCGCTTCGCAGTTGCCGGTAGACGCTCGATCCGACTTCCGTGCTTTGTGGCATGCAACAAAAAGACGCCGTTATTCTCTTCAATCAGCGGATCTTTCAGCGAGAAGAGCAGTTCATGTTCTTCCGCCGCTATCTCCTGCCGCAGGGAAATCCCCGCAAAAAATTCCGGCAGCGAAAGCACCCGCACCATAATAAAGGGCTCGGTGCCGCAGAATTTGATGCTTGCCGCCTCCGGCAGCACAAGGCGCGCGTCCCGCTCTACGGTATCCGCATAGTCAAAGCACTCCATGCCGATTAGGCGCTCGCCGCTGTCCTGTCTCTCCCACACGGACAACATGCGACCGTCCCCGGCGGACAACTCTCCGCCGATTTGCCGAAGGTATGCGGGACTGCGCAGGCAGTAGCATTGATACTTCTCTCCGAGTACGTCGTTTGCACAGCGCGAGAGTTCCGCGAGCAGTGCATCATCCGCCATATCCACGCGCTTGCAGTGATAGCGCGCATCGTTTTTCAGGATGCGCTTTTCGCGTTTTGAGGCATAGGCAAACTGAAACGGCGTATAGTAGTCGGGATTCGCGGGCTTCAAAAACACAAAGGGCTTCTTTTCGGCATATTCATCGAGGAGTGCCGCTGTGAGTATGCGCCGCATAACGCCCTTCCTGCGGTGCTTTTTTCCGGTCGCAACCGCAACAATATAGGACAAATCCCATTCCCTGCCGCCGAAACGCACACGGCAGGGATTCAGGCAGAGCATGCCCATCACCTCACTCCCGTTTCGGATGGCATAGACCCGATTTTCCCGCATGCGCGTCTCATAGTAATAGTCCCGCGCGCGCGCGCTGTCTTCCGGAAAGGCTTCCGCATACAGTGCCCGTGTGCTCTCCTTCTCTTCCGCTTCCAAGCGTTTTACTTCCATCTGCTCTCTTCTCTCCCCATTTGAAAAAGACCTGTCGCGACGCGGACAGGTCTTTTGGGATTGTTCAGTATTGCATTTCTGCCCGGACTTGATCCGCGCTGAGCTCCGCGCCGCTTCTCTCCATAATCAAAAATTTCTTTGCGAAACCGGAGGGATAGTAGCTGAGCTTTGATTTCCGCAGTCCCTCCAGACCAACATCGTCCTCGCGGTTGATGATGGCCGCCTCCGGAAACGCGCGACACAAAAACTCTTTGTTGATTGCCTGATACAGCCCGTCAATCTCGGGATTTGCCTTTTCAATGTGAATCACCGCCATATTATCACGCCGATTCAGACTGCCCACGGAAAAGGCTTCCAGTTCGCCGTCGATAAAGATGGCTCCTGTCTGTGCGCTGATTTCCGAACAGTGATTCAACAGGTCATGGATACCATCGACCTCGCGGTCCAGATGGCTCTCAACCTCCTCGCCCTTGCCGTCCCGCCACTTGTCGAGAAAGCGGATTACCGCGTCATGGTCGGAACATTCGAGCGGCCGGTAGCTGAAGCGCTCCCCGTAGTTCTTCATAAAGTTATTGTAGTGATTCTTTTTCTTGTGGAGCTTTCTGCCCGACAGTGTGCGAAGCGCATTGCCGTCGTAGAGATAATCTTTTGCGTCCTCTTCCTCCTCAACCAGATATTTCTCCGGCGGAAGATTCAACGCATTGACGGCACCTTCATCCGCAAGCTTTATGACCAGCGGCTTCTTTAAAACCTCATGAAAATATCGCTGCAAGGCCTCAAAACAAGCGGGAAGATCTTCCTCCCGCGCAAGCGGCATGGCCGCATAGGGCTCTTCTTCGGTTCCGTAGAGCCAAAGCAGGCCCAACTCCCGCTCCCCGTCGCGCAACACCGCCGCCCGCGCGTCAAAATACTTTCTCCAGAGAAAACTCTCGAGCGGCGTGCTGTCCGAGGTCAGATTGGAACGCAACTCATAAAAATGTGCGTAGCCCGCGATATCTCCCGCGTGAAAGTGGTGAAACTCCGGCTGTCCGCCCTGATTCTTTTGTAACTCCATAGTACCTGAAGCAGCGCTTCAGTCTAACTCCTTTCCCGTGAGCATCGCATAAGCTTCTTTGTACTTTGCGATGGTCTTGTCAATGACTTCCTCAGGAAGCTTATAATCGCTGTCCGGATGTGCCTTCAGCCAGTCGCGCACAAACTGCTTGTCGAACGAAGGCTGAGACTTGCCCGGCGCATAACCCTCGAGCGGCCAGAAGCGCGAGGAATCCGGGGTCAGCATCTCGTCCGCAAGGACCACCTCTCCCGCCTCGTTGAGGCCGAACTCAAACTTCGTGTCCGCAATGATAATGCCCTTGGTCTTCGCATAATCCGCGCAGAGGCGATAGAGCGCCAGGGTCTTATCGCGAATAATCTCCGCATACTCTTTTCCCTTGCCCGGGAAGGCCTTCTCAAGCACTTCAACGCAGCGCGCAAAGTCGATGTTCTCGTCGTGGTCGCCGATTTCCGCCTTGGTGCTCGGGGTGAAGATCGGCTCCGGCAGCTGCTCGGACTCCTGTAAGCCCGCCGGGAGCTGAATGCCGCAGACCGTTCCGTTCTGCTTATAGCTCTCCCAGCCGCTGCCCGTGATGTAGCCGCGGACAATGCACTCGATCGGCAGCATCGTGAGCTTCTTGCAAAGCATGCTGCGGCGCTCAAATTCCGGCGTCCGGAAGTACTCCGGCATATCCGCCGTATCCGTGCTGATCATGTGGTTCGGCATGACATCCTTGGTATATTCAAACCAGAAACGGGACAGCTGCGTGAGCACTGCGCCCTTCTCCGTGATGCGGTTCTTTAAGATTACGTCAAAGGCGGAAATGCGATCCGTCGCGACCATGATAAGGCCCTCGCCGACATCGTAGATCTCGCGCACTTTTCCCTCTTTTACCGGTCTGTACTCCTGCATACTCGTACCTCCTCTTAATGGTGAAGCTTTACTTTGAGTATCGTATCACAAACCGCACGGCTTGTACACGCCGCCGGACGCTTAGAAATTTACCGGGCTCGGTTCTTCCCCTACCGCACTGCGATTTTCCGCAAGGAAAGCCCGCCCGGAATTGCCCCTGCCCTCCTGTTCGCTCCGCACGAATCGATGTTTCCCGGTAAGAAGGCATAAAAAGGCGGGACGGCGAAGAATGTCTTCACCGTCCCGCTCGCAGGTACAAGAATTAGGGATCTCGCTGCTGCCTTATTTGTCTTACGGCGTCTCGCGAACCCAAGCGCCGGTCGCATCCACGCGGTAACCGTCCGGAGTCAGCTCGTTGATGTACATAGAACCGTAGGGACGCACCGAAACGCTGTCCTTATAGTACCACTTCTCGCTGACCGCATCGTACTCATAGGTATCCGTGCTCGCGCTTGTCGCAAAGTAATACCACTTGCCGTTAATCTCCTGCCAGCCGGTCTGCATGACACCGCTGTTCTCATCAAAATGATACCAGCGCCGATCGTACTCGTCGTGATGCCATCCGAGCTGCATTCTACCGAAGAAACCGTCATGTGTCCGGTCGAGGTAATACCAATTCATGTTCTCATCGCGGAACCAGCCCGAATCCATGATGCCGTGCTGACCGAAGTGATACCAGCCGGTCTCGATGCGGTCGCCGTAACGGTAGGAAGCTTACCCCAGCGGTTTACAAGCCGCATACCGCCGTTCAGCGTGAAAATCCACTCGGACTGCTCCGGGTTTAAAAGCTCCCAATTGCCGTTCGTGCCGACTGTATAGCCCTTCTCGTAGTCCGCGACAAAGGGATCGCTCGGAATGAGACGGGCACCGCCCGCCGTGCTGCCGACACCGACTCCGCGTCCCGCGCCGCGCCCGCTGCCGCCGTTTCCGCGGCCGCCGCCGCCGGAGCCGCCGCCCGAGAGCTGATTCCGCTGCTGATGACCGTAGTTGTCATAGCGCGGATCCAACAAGTTGTCATAGTGGGCGAGCGTCTGTTCCATTGCCGCAAGCGCCGCCTGCAGCTCCGCAAGACTTGCTCTCGGTCCCGTGCGCTCAAGCACGCCGAGCGACTCCAGAATGCCGTAGATTTCCGGCTTACCCGGAACACCGTGCACACCGTTGATCAGGTCTGCGGTCTCCCGCCGCTTCAGGAAGTAATCGTCCGCAAGCTGAATTGCGCGGCGGGTTGCCTCATCGAGCTTCTTCCGCGCGTCCTCTAACTCGGCGCGGTTGTTCTCATAATAAGCGTAGAGCGTTAAGCGCTTCCGAACCGGCGTGCCGAGGTCAAAGCCCTGGTAGCGGTCCGCGCGCTTACTCCAAACCGGGGCCGCGTGCAGTTCGTACTCGACCCCGTCCGCATCGACCGCGTAGGGATCCGGATCCACAAGACCGCCGCGCGCATTGCCGCCCGCGTAGTAGCTATCCTCCGCCGTCTCGCCGTGCCTTACCTTAAAGCTGTAGCTCGGCTGCGCGGCGTTCGGCGCCTCGTTGATGAATTTTAAGCGATATGCCTTCGAATAAACCAGGTAGTAGCGAACGCCCGCCTTCGCCGTGAAACGGAAGAGACCGCCGTTTTCCTCGACACTGCCCGCGAGGGTCTGCATCGCGACGCCGACATAGCCGCCGCCCGGCTGCTCTTCGAAGAGCTCGTAGTCGAGCATATCCGTATCCCGGTTTTCAAGCTGTACATAGGTATCAAAGGTCGCATTGGAAGGCGTCGCATTGACTCTTCTGCCGTCCACATAGCGCTCAATGTCCGTGCGAAGTTCAAAGGCCGCCCGGTAGGCATCCGGGTGCTGCGTGCCCGCAACGCTGATTGCCTTCAGCGCGTTCGATGCCGTTTGGCTGACCGCCTTCTTCGTGTAGACCGTGCGGTATTCCACCTTTGCGCCGTTGACGCTCGAGAGCACGCGGTCTTCCGGCGTGGTGAGAAGGAGGAAAGTCTTGCTCTCTCACTCGGAACAAGCGAGAAATTCACCCTTTGTCGCATTGCGGCTCTCATCCGAAACCGCCGCATCCGCACCCGGCAGTGCCTCATACTCCGCAAGCAGAACCAGGTTTGTCTCCGGCATCGTAAACTGTACCGTGCCCTGTCCCGCCGGGAAGCTCACATTCGGAATATTTCCCGCCGTGACACGCCACTCGCGGAACACAGCGCCCGCCGCATTTACCGCCGGCGCCGTGAGCGTCACCTGCTCGCCCGCGTGTGCCTCGCTGTAGAAGTCACTGTTTACCGCCTGGGTTCCGACGCTGTCGATATCGCCCTCGTAAGTCTGAATCATAAACTTCGGTGTCTCTACCGCCTCCGGATCCGGATTCTGATTCGGCAGCGGAATGGTGACCGGGTGCGGCGCGCCGACTTTTGCGTTCGGTGCCGGCGGATTTAGCGCCGTCACCACCGCAATGTCATCGCCCGGCTGTACCGCGACATCGCCCGTTGCCTCATAGACCACCAGCTGTTCGCCCGGGATGCGGTTGTCAAAGTAACTCCGTCCCACAACGGAACCCGGCACCACGTCGAGTACCGTCCCCGCGGGATCCGTCAGAATATAGTTGTAACCCGGCTTGGTGTCAAAGACCGTGACACGCCCCGTATTGTCCGAGAGCAGACCGCCGACCGCATCCACATCCTGCGCCGGAAGTCCGAAGATAATGGGATCCTTCACGTACTTGAGGCGATAGGTCTCACCGTCCTGCAGAACCGTTGTCGTATCGAGCTTCGCGCCGCTTCCGCCGTACCAGTCCTCGCGCACATAGTTCGCGATACCGGTGAAGGAAGTCTCCGCCGAAGCGCGAACACTGCCAAAGAGACTGTCCTTCTTCACATGGCGGTTCAGGCTTGCGCCCGGCACTGTCAGCGTATTGCTGTCGTAAGGCGCCAATAAAATGTCAATCCAGTAAGCCGGATTCTCGCGGTAGTAGGCAGTGAGCACCGTGTCCGCCGAGAACTTGGTCGCATCGTCCGCGAGCTGCTCGCCCGCATCGAGTACGCCGTTTCCGTTGTCATTGATGATCCAGCCCGCGAATTCGTAATACGGGCTCTCGCTCACTGTGACTTCCGGCACCAGGCGCTTGGTCTTAATCTCCGCGAAGCTGTAGCCTTCATTTGCCGCAGCGCCCGCGCGAATCACCTCCGCATAGTAATTTCCGGAAGCATCTGTCTTGACATCCGCCGCCGCACTGAGCGTCGAGAGTGTCCCGTGCGTGCCCGGCAGGTAGTTTAACTTGACCCACTTTGCGCTGTCGCGCTGATAGACCAGATTCAAATCCAGTTCGCCGCCCGGCATAATCGCCGTATAGCTCTGCGCAGTGCCGCTCACACTGACCGTGCCGCTGCCTGCGGGGGCATCGCTCCAGCTCGGCTCCGTCGCGCCGTAGTGATAGCCGTAAATCTCCGGGAAGGACTCCGTAAAGCTTGCGCCGATCGGCTTATTCTGTATGCTCGTCGGGCGCAGGACCTGCAAAACACTGTCCTGACTGCCGGCGTCGCGGAAGCTCGTCACGAAGGGCACGCCCGTGCCGTCCGGCTCTAAGTAAACCTCAATCTTCACATCCTGGTTCGGCATTTCCGCCGTCAGGGTATTGCCGGTGATGTCCACATTCCGCACCGCAGAAACAAAGTTATTGGTCGCGGTCGGCAGGCTCGGTTGATGCCCCTGCACCACGCGGAAAGGCGAGTTGCCGTTGATGCGATAGCCGACCGGGAGTGTGAGCCACTGACTGATGTGCGTCTCCGGAAGGTGGCGCGTCGTCATGGGCGCGGTACCCGGAACCAGAGCACCCGGTGCCGCAGCCGTTCCCAGACGATACTCCACGGTAAAGTTCGACTTGTCACTCTCCGCGGTGCCCGGAACGTAATGGAATTCAAGCGTCACATCTTGGTTCGGCATGGTCGCTGTGTAATTGCCGTTGATCTGCCAGTTCGTATCCAGGCCGCCGACCATATTTCGGATTGTATCCGGAATGACGCGAGAGAGCGTCTTGTCCGGCAGTAGCTGATAACCCGGAATGCGCGGATTGGCAGCTGTAAAGGCCGTCATAAAGGTGATCGGCGTGCCCGGCGTCTGGTGGAACAAAATGCTGCCGTCGGCGTTCATATACTGCACATAGAGCTGATACTGCACGCTCGGGTCCGGCTTCCACTGCACGTAGTAGGTCTTGACACCGTTTGCAATGGTCAGCATGTACTGCCCCGTGGAATCGGCGGTAACCGCCGCGCCCGTGCCGTCCTGATTTCCGTAATCTTATCAATGACATAGCCGTAACGGCTCGGCAGCATCGCAGCCACCTGGGTGCCCGCCATACCGTTCGTCGAACTTGTTGTGGGAAGACCGCCGTTGCCGTCAATGATGATGCGTCCCATGTCGTCACGGTAGCGGTAATTTACCTGCACCGTGTCGTTCGGCATCACAAAGTCCGTAATTTTTCCGTCGGTCGGCGAAATGAGCGCAGCGCCCGGGGATACCGAGAGCTCGACGCTGTCAAACACATAGCGAATGCCGCCCGCGACAAAGCTCTGCATACCTGCCGGAATTCCGTCCACCGTGATTTTACTGCCTATCATATAATCTTCACCGGTCGGCGTAAGCGTCGGTGCACCCGCAATCGGAAGTCCCGACATATCTGTCACACTGCGATTTACCTTATGTGTCACCGCCTTGAGGCGAAGGGTGGTTCCGTTCTTCTCCTTGACGATACCGATGGCAGGATTGTCCTTGACAAAGCGGTCTATGGAGCCCGCACCGTTCAGCGCGACATCGACCGTAGTGCTCGCAGTCGGCAAGGTCTCGGTCGTAAACCCGATGACGGAATTGCCGTCCAAGGGGTTTGCGCTGCTCACCGTGACGGTTTTGTTGTTCGAAAGGTAGAGATTTCCGGCTGGGTCGCTGTCACGGCATTCCGGTTGCCGCTGATCTGTACCGAACCGCCGACCGTGAGGTTCCCGGCTGCGCCGAGGTAAACCGCACCGCGCGATGCCGCGGGAGATACCGCCGTGTCCTGATAAGCGCTGTTATTTCTCACCGTGAACGGGTAGCGACTTCCCTCTTCTCCGTTTGCGGCGAACTCGACCGATCCGCCCTCAATGCTGAGCGCACCCGCCGCGGCATTTTCAAGCACCACCCCTGCGCCGAGCGAAAGGGTACCGGAGCTGTTCTTCAGCATGAAGTCGCCGCTGCCGTTAGCAAAGTGTAGATCCTCGATTGCGACCGGAACCGTGCTCTGATTGTTCACGAACAGCGGTCCGCTGTAGCCCGCTGCGGGCGCAATGGTCTTGGTCTCGGTTCCGAAGCTCACCGAAGTTGCATTGCTATGCATATCCGTGCTCGCAAGGGTCAAACTTCCCATGGTTCCGACCTTGCTCGCATCAATGGTAAGTGCAGCGCTAAGGGCCTGATCATCCTCAAAGTAAATGACGGCATTCTTGTTTTTCGCGAGTTGCAGTGCTTTGTCAAACGTATTGACCGGATGGTCAAAGGTGCCGCTGTTTGTATCGACACCGCTGCTCGAGACATAAATGGCTGCCTCGGTGTAACTATAGGCAATGCGCTTATGAATGGTCTCGCCCGGACGGAGATTTAACTCCCAGGAAAGCCGGCGAGAGGTCCGAACCCTCGGTGGAGCGCCCTGTCATTGCCGCAACGCTGCCGAGCGGATTGAACTGATAGAACGGACGCCCCAATGTATCGTACCCCGCGACCGATTCATAACCACTGTGGAAAGCATAGTACAGACGCCGCGAAAAGTCTCCGATCCACTTGCTGCTCGGTGCAGAGGTGCCGAGGGTCGCATCGTCGAGGACAATGTTCACCGTCGCGATATCACCGTTCTTTCTCGCATAGAAGCCGCGGTCCGTACTGATCATATCTTTCGTGCGACCGTCTCCCGAAGCAAATTGTCCCGTATACCCTATATATGTCGTCGGGGTGTCATTGACCGAGAGATCGTAGGCCATGCCGACATAGAATTTCTGACCGCCCGGCGGCAGATTTTCCCGCCCGTAGAAGTAGTAATCGGCAATCACATAGCGTCCGGAGACGCGCGTCTCCACCTGAGTCTCAATCGTGCGGTAGCGACCGGACGGACCGAAGCGCGTGGTCTCGACCGCAGCGTTCTTTGCGACCAATGCCGCCCCGCTCAAATTCTGGTTCGCATCGCTCGCCGCATTGCCCCCCCGCAAGTTCCGAAGCTCTCTGCCCCATCTTCGCGATGTAGTAGGTATTTCCCCGTCCGTCGTTTTCCGCAACACCCGGCCAATACCCCGTTCCGCCGGAACCCGTTGTGGTATCCACCTGCTTCGGGTAGGGAGCAGGGCCCTGGTCCGTATCCGGCATCACGATGTAGAGCGGGACGCCGTTCCCGGCCGTCATGCCATCCGAATCCAACGTGATGCCGGGCTCATAGCCGTCCGCATTTTTCCCACGGATGTTATAGCGGCTTGAGCTCAGCGCCGAGGGTAAGCTCGCGGTCGTCATTCCCCACCTTCCAGGAAAAGGTCATGCTGTGGTTCGCGGTTTCTCCGCTTAAGGGCAGCGCCGGAGACGGCGTTTGCAATTCGGTCGCCGCCTGCGCCTCCATCCCGCCCAAAGGCACAAAAACAGAGAGCGCCCCGAGCACCGCACTGAGACCCAGGCTCAGCGCGCTCCGTCCCGCTCTCCTAAAAAAAGCTTCTCTCGACTGTCTCTTCTTCAAGTGTCACCTCACCTAAAATTAAGAAATAATAAATAATTATAACAGTTTCGCGGCACTTGTCCAGATTAATTTGAACCAAAAAAGAGCTCCCCGCGGGGAGCTCTTTCGTCTTACTGTTGTTTACGGCGTCTCGCGTATCCATGCACCGGAGGCATCCACATGATAGCCGTCCGGCGTCACTTCGTTCACATACATGGAACCGTAAGGTCTGCCCGTGCGATTCGCGTATACCCAGCGATTCGCAGTCGCATCCCAGTCCCAAGTCTGCATCGGCGCGCTCTCGTTAAAGTAGTACCAGTTTCCGTTGATTTCCTGCCAACCGGTCAGCATGGAGCCGGTCATGATATTCAAGTAGTACCACTTGCCGTCCGCGCTGTCGAGATACCAGCCCTTGTCCATGGAACCGAACCAGCCGTCGTGATTGGTCGAGAGGTGATACCAAACGCCCCGGCCATCCTTCCACCAGCCGCTGTCCATCACACCGTTCTCGTCGAAGTGATAGCTGTAAATCTTGGTCTCACCGCCGTAGGTGTAGGCCACATCCGCCCAACTCGCCGTGATGCGCTTGCTAAGCCCAAGGTCAAAGTACCAGCCGTGGCCTGCCGGGTCAAAGTTTACCCAATTGCCCTCGACGCCGTTCTGGTAGACGCGGTTGCCCGTGCCGGTCGGAATGGTGCCGCCGCGCACACCGCGGCCGCCGCCACTGCTTCTGCGGCCACCGCCGCCACCGCCGCCTCCGCCGCCTCCGCCGCCGCTGCCTCCGCCGCCCGGGGTCGGCGTGGGGGTCGGTGTCGGCGTGGGTGTAGGAGTAGGCGTCGGGGTCGGTGCTGCCGTCGCGTCACTGATTGCCTGATTCAGTGCGACCATAGCCGCCTGCATTGCCGCAATCGAGGAGGAAGGCGCGACCGCATTGGAAACCGCCGCCGCATTGTTCAGTGCCGCCTGCAGTGCTGCCTGCAACGCGGGATCCTGTACGTTCGGAAGGGTCGCCGTGCCGATTGCGCGGCTCGCATCCAGCGCCGCTCTTGCCGCGGTCCAAGCCGGATCCACCTCGTAGTAGGCGTAGACGGTCTGATCCGCATTGACGGTATCCGCACTCGGATCGAAGGCCGTATAGCTGCCGGCCGTCGTCGAGAGACCGACAAAGCGATACTTGCCGTTGTCGAGATTCACCGTGTAATCCGGTGTCAGAGCCGTAAAGCTTGCATTATCCGCAGGCTTAGAGCCCTTGCGAACCGATACAGTCGCATTGTTCGCCGCATTTCTGGCATCGACCAGGCGGAACTTCACCGCCTTGTGATAGCTCAGCACCAGCTTGTCCCCGATTTCCACCGGCACCTCGTAAATTGCGCTCGGATTCGTCGCAAAGTCTGCCGGGAGTGCGGAACTCAGGTCGTGTGCCGTGAGATTTCCGCTGCCGTTATCCCTGACCGCATAGAGTGCGTAATCAATCTTGCCGAGCGCCGCGTTGTCGAGCGCAGCCGTCAGATTGAACTGACCGATTCGACCAATCGCATCCTCCGGAACCGGGCGGTTTAAGACCGCACCATCCGCCGTTCTGGTCAGTGCGCGGAACAGTTTCACATCGACCATCCATCCCACGCGGAAGGAACTCTCGCTGCCGTTCGCATCCGCATCCGCAACCGCCTGCTTCACTGCCGCACTCGCCGCGCTCTTCTGCAGCTTGATGGTATAGGTCGCATTGCTGTTGGTCGCCCATACACTGCTGTCCTCCGCAAGCTGCGGATTGTTCAGATCATCCTGCTTTTGCAGGCGAACTGCCTCGGCCACGCCCACGCTGTGATCGCTCGACTCCACCTTTAATTCCACGGTGTTTGCCGGGAGTGTGGTCCGGTAAATCGGCTCAAAGATTGCATTGCTGTTAACCGTGACACTCTGGCTGCGCATGGTCGGATTGAAGCTGAGCACATTGCCGCTGAGAAGCTCCCAGCGCTCAAACGGAGCGCCGCTTGCATTCGTCGCGTCCGCGGAGATCATCACGTTGTCGCCGCTCTTCACGCTGTCAATTTCTTTCTCGTCCGCAACCGGAAGCACTGCGCCGCCTCTGATGTGCTGAAGCAGTCTGCCGCTGTTTGCCGGATTGTTCTGAATCTTGACGGTCAGCATATCCGCTGCGATTACCGTAGTCTGGTTGGCCGCGGGAACCGTCATGCCGTAGCCAGAAGCCGCATTCGCCGCCGGATCCTGTGCCGCGCCGTTCGGCTGTGCCACCACCGTGTAGCTTCTCGCCGGATCGAGACCCGTGAATACCACGCTACCACCGGCCGGGCTCACAAAGCCCGGTGCAACCGTGTTGCCCGCATCATCCACAAGCGCGTACTGGCTGTTTGCCGCCGCCGGATTCACCGTGATCGAAGCCGTGTTGCTTGCCGGATCCGGAACCGCCGTGAGATTGGGCTGCGTCGGCGGAATAACCGCGAGCGTCTCCGGCCCCTTCTTATTTGCCGGAACCAAAGTGATGTCGCTTCCGATTGCAGGGGTCTGATCGGACGCGAGCTCATAGACATGATAGGGCTGACCCGGGTTGAGACCGGTGAAGTTGCCCGTCGCGAGCGCCGTGCCGGTCATGACCGCACGCACGTTTCCGTGCTCATCGGTGACCGCATAGTTGCGCGCCGCATTCGGCGTGTTGACCTTAATCTGTCCCGTGCCGTCCACAGCGCTCACGGAGGTATCCACATTCGGCGCCGCGAAGACCATATCGTACAGCGCTGCCTGCAGGACAAACTTTGCCGTGTACTGCGCATTGCCCTGTACCGTCAGGCTGCCGAAGCTCGGGTCGGTCGAAACGAGCGTGCTACCGCTGTACCAGCCATCAAACTGATAATTTGCCGCCGGTGTCACCACAGGCGCCAGGGTATTCAGCGCTGTGTTCTTCAGCACGGACTGGGACGCCGTGCCGGTAATGCTGCCGTTCGGCCCGCTGATAAAGCTCACCGTGCCCCAGGCATTCGGGTCCTTTTTAAAGACATGGACATACTTGAATTTATCACCGGCGGTCAAGGTCAGCGTATCCGTCGGCTCTATCTTTGTGCTACCTGCCAACGGTGCGTTGCCGCCCGCATTTGCCGGGTACCAACCGTCACTGACATAGCCGGTGTCCGGGGTCGCCGTAATGCCGTGGAGCGTAAGGAGTTCTGTCAGCGTGTAGTTCTTCGGCACTGTCCTCTGCTGAACAATGATGCCGCCGAGCGAACCGCCGCTCGTTGCTGTGTAGTACACCTTTGCAAAGGCTTCCGGAATCGGTGAATAGCGTACCACGATTTCGGCCGGATCTGTCTTCGACTTATACTGGAAGCTTCCTGCTGTCGTTGCCGTGGGCTGCACAAGGTTTGTCGGCTGCTGATCGAGCGTCGTCGAATCCTTTGCCATGACCGTAGCCACCCTATAGTTCGGCACATAGGGTATGGAAACCGTCGTCAATCCGGTGGGATCGGTCGGCTTCTCGACGTCCGCCACCTGCACATTCACATCGCGAATACCGGTCGTGTCATTGTCCTCTGAACTGCGGAAGATAATACGCACGGAATTTCGGTAGTCCGGGTTCAGCTTGTAGGTGTACTTCACCTTGACATCCTGGTTCGGCATCCACTTAAACTTCACCGGAGTCGGTGCCGCCGCATCGTCCGCCGGCAAGCTGAGACCAAAGAGCGCCTCGCTGAGACCACGCTGGCGGACAAACGTCTCCGCTGCGCCGCCTGTCGCGACTGCCTTCGTTAGGGTCTTGGGATCCTTACCCGCAACAATCTCTGCCTTATGGAAGAGGTATTTCGGATGTGCCGCAGGCGTGTTGTCCTTCGGGTTTTTGGCATCCGGAAGAAGCGGCGCACTGAATTCAGTCGTACCGCGCTGCACTCCTGCTGCGTCACTCTCAGCCGCGAAAGGCTTTGCCGCGCCGAGGATAGCGCCCGTGCTGTCCGAAACTGTAATGGTGTCCTCAACGCCCGCCGCATCCACATAGACGTAGCTCGTCGAGAACTTGAACGTCTTGCTCAAATCCGGCTCATAGTCAAAAATAATCCGGACGTTCTGGTTCGGCATTTTATCGTTCAGATTGAGCGGATTCGGAATGGTGCCGGGAACCACAAAGCGCTTGTTTCCGTAGGTCGATGAGCCGTCGGCTTTCAGGCCGTACACCTCGGTCTTCACAAAATCCCCGTCCGCTGTCTTAGTCGCATCGGTTGAGCCCGTACCCGTTACCGTAGCGCCGGTAATCTTATAGCCCGGGAGTTCCACGCTTGCATAACTCACATCGTTATCGACCACGACACTATCTTCACTCTTGTCAAAAACCCAGGGTGCAGCGGAAGGCGAAAAATCGTTCGCCGGCTTTCTGCGATGCTGTGTGAACATCTTATAGCTTGCGCTTCCCACCCATTTCGCGGCATAGATGGTTTTCTTCGCGTAGGGGATGACGGGTTCAAGTCCAATCTGGCCCACATCCTCTACCTCAGCCGAGGAAGCGCTCTGCGGTATAATCTTACTCCAACCCCTGAAGACATAACCCGTCCAGTTGGGTGCCGGAACACTGTTCTGTCCCCAAGGCAACACGGGCTTGCCGCCCGGCAAAGAGCTGCTGGCTCCGGGGAAAGCCGCCATGTTTCCGGCAAAGGGGGCAATGCTGTTCAAAGGCTGGCCGGAAGTCCCACCAATGACGTAATAGCGCCCTGTCTGGGTGAGCGCACGCCATCCCGGCACGGACGAGGCATTGACCCCCGGGCCGTTCCCTGTGTCAAAAATCAGCTCCGCCGGACTACCGTACGGATTGCTGCCGGTCAGGCCGGAGTAGCCCGCCGTTCCGGCAGTGTTGTAATCCGAGTAATCCACAGCACCCGCCGCCTGCGCCGTGAGGAGCGGGGTCGAGAACAGGCTCAGCGCAAGAAGCGCCGAAAGGGCCTTTTTTTCTCAGTCTGTTTTGTCTCATTCTGTTCTCCTATCTATCAGGGGTGCCAAGCGGCACCCCGACCTTCTCAACGCTGCCAAGCACCGCTCCGGTCGACTCTGTAGCCGTCCGGTGTAGTCTCGCCCTCATACATGGAACCGTGTGGGCGAACCGTGTTGTTCGTCTTATAGAACCACTTCTCATTCACCGCATCGTACTCATAGGTGTAGGCCGTCGTTGTCGGTGTGAAGTAATACCACTTTCCGCCGATCTCCTGCCAACCGGTGAGCATCATGCCGGTCGCCGGATCAAGATAATACCAGTGTTTATCAACTTCATCAAAGTGCCAACCGGTCTGCATCCTGCCGAGCCAGCCGTCGTGCGCCGTGTTGCAGTAGTACCAACTGCCCTGCTCATCCTTAAACCAGCCGAAGTCCATGATACCGTGAGAGTTGAAATGATACCAGCCGTTTTTATTGACGTCGCTGTTCGCATAGTCAAGCTTTGCCCAGCGGCTCACCAGGCGGATACCGCCGTTCAGCGTGAAGATCCACTCGGAGTTCTCCGGATTGATCAGCTGCCAGTTGCCGTTGGTTCCGACCGTATAGCTCGGCTCATAGTCTGCAATGAAGGCTTCGCTTCCGATTAAGCTCGGCTTTCCGAAGGTACTGCCGACACCTGCGCTGACGGTCTTGGTGCCGCGGCCACCGCCGCCACCGCTACCGCCGCTGCTGCGACCGCCGCCGCTGCCGCCGTTTCCGCGACCACCGCCACCGCTGCCGCCGCCGGAGAGGCTGTTGTCCTTGATGTTGCCGTAGTGATGATAGCGCGGATCAAGCTTTGCCTCAAATACGGAAATGGTGTTTTCCAGTTCCGCAATCGCTGCCTCGAGTTCCGCAGCCGTGGGTCTCGGGTTGGTCCGCTCAAAGAGCGCAATCACTTCGTTGAGACCGATGTACTGACCCGGGACACCGTTCAAGAGATTTGCGGTCTCGCGGCGCTTCAGGAAGAAATCGTCCGCAAGGCGCTGTGCCCGCCGAATCGCATCGTCCAGACCGTTTCTCGCATTGTCCAACTCTTCCTTGTTGTTCTTCCAGTAGCCGTAGACTATGGTGCGCTTCTTAATCGGCGCCGTGTCGTCGTAAGCGATGTACTTGTTCTCTCTCTTACTCCAACCCAGCCAGTCATACTCAACGCCGGTCGCCGGATCGGTCACATGGGTTGCACTTCCGCTCGGCGTGTCGTTTAGAACCGTGCCGTAGAGCGTTGTGTAATCGGAATCCGAAGGTGCCTCGCCCCGTCTCACCGGGAAGCTGTAGTGCGGCCACGGAGACGCGCTCTCGCGCTCGTTCACAAAGGTGAGCTTATATGCCTTCGAGTAAACCAGGTAGTACTTGACGCCCTCGGTCGCGCGGAACTTAAAGAGACCGCCGCTCTCGTAGACATCTGCCGGTGTCAAATGCTCCGGCACAAAGCTGTTTGTCGATGCATCGTAGTGCACCAGCTGGTAATCGAGGTTATTGACATCCTCGCGGTTCAGCTGCACATAGGTGTCATACTGTGCGGAGGAAGGCGTTGCGCGCGGCACCAATCTGCCGTTTACGTAGCGCTCCACATTGGTCTGCACCTCCCAAGCCGCCGTAAATGCGCTCGGGTGATTTGCAGCATCGATGTTCGCCGTGTCGTTCTTCAGTGCATTGGAGGTCGAAGCCGGAACACTCTTCTTCTGGTAGACCACCTTGTAGCGCACATCCGCATGGTTGACCTGCATGAGCACGCGATCGGCCGGAGTTGTCAAACCGTTCTCCAGATTCGGCAGCTCGTTCGGATCCAAGGCCATCTCGCCCGGGTTACCGCCGCGAACTTCATCCTCAACCGGCGCATTGCCGTTCAGGTCGCGGTCATAGTATGCCGTCAACACAAGGTTGGTATCCGGCATCGTGAAGTTGAGCGTCGCATTTCCGAGCTGGCTGTTGATGCCCGGAATCTGTCCCGCCGTGACGCGCCAGGTCTTGAACGCCTCGCCTGCGCCGTTCACTGCCGGCGCGCTGAGCACCACTGCCTCGCCCGCATGTGCCGTGGCAAAGCTTGCGGCGCCGACTGTAACACCGTTTACGCTGTCAATCAAACTCTCGCCGTCCGTTGTCTCAATGCTGAACTTCGGAATCTCAATCTCGCCTGCCGGTGCCATGAGAAGCGGCGTGCCGTCCGGGAACTTACTGAGCACGGTAATGTCGTTTCTGCCGTGCGGTCTCGCAACCACCGTGTAAGTTTCGTGTGCGCGGAGTCCGGAGAAGTGAATCGCGCCGGGTGTTCCTGCCTGCCAGCCGTCCGCCGCCGTCTCGGGCGTGGTCACAACATTACCTGCGGCATCAATCAATGCATAGTCCGCATCGCGATCCGCGGGATCGATTGTGAGCACCACGCTGCCCTCATCATCCGGATCGTAAGTTACCTGGTAGTTCGTCTCGACCACCGGAACCAGAACTTCGGTCGGGTTCGAGATGCGCGGGTTCGGCGCTGCCGGGTTCGCCGCGATTATATTCGCAATGTCATCGCCCGCGTTGACCGCAACATCTCCGGTTGCCTCGTAGACCTTGTATCGCGTCCCCGGTGTCTTGTCATCAAAATAGGTTCTGCCTGTCATGCTGCCATCCTGCACATCGACCACATTGCCGTCCATATCCGTGAGGATGTACTTGTAGCCCGGCTTGGTGTCATACGCCGTGACCTTGCCCTTGCCGCGGTTGTCAATGCTGCCTGCCGCGTCAATGCCGTGCGCCGGAAGTCCGAAGACAAGCGGATCCTTCACGTACTTCGCGCGGTAAACGCCGCCGTTCTCGAGCACAGTGCCAAGCTCCGTCTTGTTGCCCGCAAGGTCATACCAAGCGTCAAAGACATAGTTCGCAATGCCGTGGAACGCAAGGTTTGCGGTCGGAAGGGCATCGCTCCAGAGCTTATCCTTCTTTAAGTGCATCGTGAGTGCCGCACCCGGGTTGATCAGGGTGTTGCCGTCGTACGGTGCGAAAGTGATGTCAATCCAGTATGCCGGATCCTCCTCAAAGCAAGCCGTGAGGGTGGTGTTTGCCGCAAACTGTTCGTTGTCGGTGACCAGATGCTCACCGCCGTCCAGAATGCCGTTGCCGTCATCGTTTACAATGAAGCCCTTGAAGCGGTAGTACGGCGCATCGTTCGGCGTGACTGTCGGCACCAGGCGCTTTGCCTTGACCGTCGCGAAACTGTAACCCTCATCTGCGTTCGCGCCCTGCTTCGTGACATCCGCCTCAAAACTGCCTGCCGCAATGCCTGCGTGCACGTCCGGGGATACCTTGGCAGATCGTTGCCCAGGGTTCCGTCGTTGCCCGGAAGATAGGTAAGCTTCACCCACTTGCTCGGGTCTCTGTGATATTCCAGCTTGAGGTCCACCTCGCCGGTTGGCATGGTGAACGCATAGCTGTAAGGTGCGGTCGTATACTGGAAGCTGCCGCCGACACCTGCCGGCGTCACAGTACCGAGCGGCTCGTTGTTGCTGTAGAAATAGCCGTAAATATTCGGGAGCTCCTCATTCACAGGCTCGCGATTGCATGCGTCGCGATCTTCTGCGGGAGGAGTACCTTGAGCGCCGGATCCAGGCTGCCCATATCCACATAGTCCACAACCAGCGGAACACCGGTGCCGTTCGGCGTGCAGTACACCCGAATCTTGACGTCCTGGTTCGGCATGATGGCCGTGAACAGCGTGCCGGTCAAATCCTCATCGCGTATCGCGTTGACCAGGTTGTCGACCGTCGACGCATCGCTCGCCACATTGCCGTCAATGACCGCAAACTCCGTGGCATCATAGCCGAGCGGCGGGTTCACCGTATAGCTGATCTGTGCCTCCGGGAAGTAGCGCTGGGGCGTATCTGTCTTTAAGAGCGTACCCGGCGCTGCCGCCGATCCGCTGTAATACTCCACCACAAAATTGGACTTATCCGACTCTGCCGTGCCGAGCACGTAGTGGAGATCCACCGCCGTATCCTGGCCCGGCATGTGATGAATCTTATACTGCTTCGGCGTCGCCGAGAGTGCCCACTCTGCCTGCGGATCGGTTCCCGTAGTCGTGAGCGCCGGCGTAATCACACTCAGGGTCTGACTCGGATCCGGCTGATAACCGTGAATGTGCTTCACCGCAATTGCGGATGCACTGCCGATCGGGGTCGCGACCGGGTTCAGGGTCTGGAAGTTGATGCTGCCGTCCGCATTCGAGTACATTGCGACCAAGTCAAAGCTGATGCTTGTATCGTAGACCCACTGTGCGTAATAGGTTCTCTCGTCACTACCGTAGGTGAACGCGGCCTGACCGCTCGTCGGATTTACCGTCAGCACATCGACCGGGTTGGTGCCGGCCTGATCGAGTGTCCACTTGCTGACTTTATAGCCGTAGCGCGATACCACCGGCGTCATACCGGTTGCACTGCCGCTGCCGCTCATATTGATTACCGCAGGTAATCCGCCGTTTCCGTCAAACTTGATTTTGCCGATATTCTTCTTGTATCGGTAGTAGATCTTTAAGCCGTCCTCCGGCACCTTTGCATTGGTAATCGCCGCGGTCGTCGTATTCATCTGCGCCGCTTCGATTTTATTCTCCGGCTCCGTGATAATCGAGTCAAAAATCCACTCGACGCCGTTTGCCGTGAACTTCGGCTTCTGATACGCACCGCCTACCTGGTTGTTTCCCGGCACGGTGCCTTCCGCATAGCTGAACTCTGCGCCTATGGTCAAAAGCTGCGGATTTGTGCCGCCGAAGACCGGTGCTCCGGCAATCGCATTGCCATCCATATCGACCACGACGCGCTCTACATTCTGCGCCCTCGCCTCGAGGCCCACACCGGTCACTGTGCCGCCCGAGTTCTTCTCGAGCCACTTGAGGACACCCGGGGAAGGCTCATCCTTCGTGAAGCGCTCTGCGTTTCCGGGTTTTCCGGTCACGTTAATTGCCTTAATTGTGGAATTGGGCGCCGGAAGCTTCTCGGTCGTGAAACCAACCGTCGAGCTCGCACGAAGGGACTCAGTCGCATCTACATAGAGCCCGTCCTTCACATAGAGGTTTTTCGGGTCGGATCCGATCGTGTTGCCGCTGATGTTCACGGCCCCCTCCAGCTTTAAGCTGCCGCCCTGGAAGGCAACTGCGCCGCGCTTTTCCTGTACCGGCGCACCGCCCGAGGGTGTCACCGTTTCGGTATAACCCTTGTTTCCGGTAATCGTGACCGGCATGCTGCTCTCCGCTTCACTGACTGCCGTCGTAGAGACCGCGCCGCCCTTAATATCCAGAGCGCCGTTGCCGCCGCCCGTGATTGTGAGTTTTGCACCGAGATTCAGAACACCCGCATTCGCAGTGTTCTTAAACAGGGGCTCTGTTTCGCTCCCGTTACCTTGGAAGCTCAGGTCGTCAATCGTGACCGGGCGCGCGCTCTGGTTGTTCTCAAAGAGCGCTGCGGTACTGCCGGCCGGGGACTGAATGATCTGCGTATCCTGTCCGAAGCCGATGGAAGCACCGCCTCTGGTGATATCCGCACTCGTGATGGTGAGCGTACCGGAACCTGCGCCGGCGCCGATCACCATTGCTCCGCTTGCCGCGACATTATAGTCCTCGATAAAGATGGTCGCGTTCTTATTCCGCGAGAGCTGCAACGCTTTTGCGAAGGTTTTCACCGGCGCATCGAAGTTTCCGTTATTTCCGTCATTTCCGTGCGCAGAGGAGACATAGATAGCCGCCTCGGTATAGGTGTAGGCAACTCGCTTATGGATGGTCTCGCCGGGGTGCAAGCGGATTTTCCACGAATAGGAGATGGAATAATCGGCATTGCTTAACTTCTTTCCGGTGATTTGGGCCAATGTCATTGACGTCCCCTCAACTCCGGTGGTCAACGATCGTTGGATTCTTTGACTATAAAGCCGATCCACTTGGAGTCAGCGGCCGTCACGCCGAGGTTATCATCCTTCAGAATAACGTTTACCGTGGCATTTTCTCCGGTTCTTCTCGCATAGAAACCGCGGTCGGTCACCACCATGTCCTTATACAATGAGGTGTTGACCTGAAAATCGTAGGCCATCGACACATAGAAGTCCTGACCGGCAGCCGGAATATCCTCGCGGCCGTAGAAGTAGTAGTCCGCTATCATGTACTTGCCGTTCGCGGAGGTCTTGACCATTGTTTCCACCGTGCGATGAGCAGCGTTGTTCCCAAAACGCGTGGTCTCAACCGCACCGTTTTTGGCAACCAGTGGACTCAAAGCCTGATTCTGTCCTGCGGGCAAGACATTCCCGGCGCTGAGCTCTGCCTTTCTCTGCCCGAGCTTTGCAATATAAAACTGATTTCCGCCGGTTGTAACCAATGAGGTCGGATGATAGCCTCCCGGTTGCTGTAATATTAGGAAGTTCGAATTCACATTCGCCGCCGGCATTACCAGATAAAGAGGTATACCGTATTCTTGGTAAGTGATGGATTGCCTCGTATTGTCGCGATTAATACCCGACATATTATAGCGATAGGAAGTCACCCCTCCCTCACCAAAGTCTCCGCTCACCTTCCACTTAGCTTCCATATTGTCCGTCGACTCGGTCAGTGGAAGCGTCTCAGGCTGCAACTCCGTCGCCGCACGCGCGGTCAGCAGTCCCCCCCGCCGCCCGGGGCGAGCAGGGTAAACGCCGTTGTGAGCGAGAGCAGCTGCGCCAGGACACGCCGTCCAAGCCCCGCACGCCTCACTTTGTTCTCATGTCTCATTCTTTATGCCCCTTTCTCAATCCGCCTCAAAGACAGAAAGCTCATCCGGCACATCGCTCTGCGTGACCGTTGTCGACGCGCCCGCAATCAGGCCGCGCGCAAAGTGATTCCGCTCTTTTCTGTCGTAGTGATAGAAGCCCGGTCCCGCACTGCCGCTGTTTCTCCAGCGCGGCGCGTCCTCATCTCCGGTGAAGCCGAGGAACTGACCGTTGTAAACGAGGATATAGCCCTCTCCCGTATTCAGCACGCGTCTTCCGTTCACAATTCTGCCGTTCCGATCGACCACATAGAAACGGTACTGCGGGGAAGCCAGAGTGCCCACGTTCTGCGAGACAATGCCGTAGCCGTACTCTTCCGGCGCATCCAGACGGAGGCCGTTGATGTAGAACTTATTGTCTCTCTTCTGGAGGATGTTGCGGTTGCCGTAAGCCTTGCCGCTCGACGCGAAGGCAAAGGTTCTCGGGCCGTCGGCCAGTTCAACCGTAATTTCCTTGCCGCTCTGCATGGAACCGTCGTTGATCTCATCCGGGAGAGAAGAGGTAGAGATCCGCCTTCTCAATGCCGTAGAGGTCGCCGTTGATGAAGTCCGCAGCGGTCCAAGCATCCACATCGTACTGTGCGACAAACTCGCTCTTGCCCTTAAAGAGGACAAAGCCGGTCTTCATTCTGCCGATGCCGTCGAAGGCGTATTCCTTCTCGCCGACCCGGTGAATCTTGTTGCGAATCGCTCTACCCTTCGAATCGCTTCTCCACCAGGAGCACTCAAGGTCGCGGTTCTGATCCTCGTCGAGGTTTGCGGACGGGTACATCCAGAACCACTTGCTCTTCATGAGAGCACCGCCGTCGTAGCCGCTGTAGTAGCGGACACGCTCGTCACTGGTCGGATTCGAGCGAACCGCGTCCGAGATGGTCGCGACCTTGTCCCACCACTCAATCATGACGCCCTTCTCGTCGAAGCCGTAGGTTGCGCCGTCAATGTCGCGCTGGAAGGGCTGCTCTCCCGCACGGCTTCTGTACTTCTTAGAGTCGGCGCCGAAGTAGAACCACATCTTCTCGTAGTCCTCATAACTTCTGCCGGTCACTTCACTTGTCAAATGAGAGCCCCAGTCGTAATAGAGCCAGCGGTTCGTGTAGAGCGCACCATCCGCATCCGCATAGTAGCGCGCCGTTGCGAAGGGATCCTCATCCTCAATCACATTGCCCTCTTCGTCAATCCAGCCGCTCAGCATGCCGCCGTTCTCGTTGAAGGCGTAGGTTCTGCCGTCAATTTCCTTGCGGAAGCCCTTGCCCTTCGCGCGGAGGCCCTTGCCGTCCTCTCCGAAGTAATGCCAGGCGCTGTCACCGTAGGCACCGTCCGGATCCTTCTCGCTGTCAATGAAGACCCAGGCGTTTCTCACCATGCGACCGTCCGGGTCCACATAGTAATCATCGCCGCCGAAGGAAAAAATGCGGTCCTTTAACAGCGTGCCTCTATCATCCAGATAGAACCAATCTTCCTTCGATTTCTTGAAGGTGTTGGTCACCGGCTGATCTTCCCGGTTCAAATACTGCCACTCGTCGCCCACTTTGTTCCAGCCCTCAATCGCGTAAGCTGTCACATTCGGGACAAAACAAGCGACAGCCGCCGCGAGCAATACCGCCCGCAACCCCTGTCCTGCTTTTCCACTCATTCGCTTTTGTTCTCCTTCCAAAAGTAAACACGAACTGCCACCCTTGAATACTCCACCCGTTACTCCGTACCTTTACCTCCTTTTCCGCTAGGTAACTGCAAATTATTAAAGAAAGCTTAATGTAATTATAAGAATAAGCACATCTCTTTTCAATATCTCCGTCTGTTTTGCTGCAATTATGGCTAGATTCCACAAAAAAAGGCTTTTATCTACGCAAATTCAGCCCTTTCTTTGTCGCTTTTTACATAGTAAGTTTCGGCTTAGCGTTTTATGATAGACAGCTGTTTTGTATCGGTCTGCCGTAAGAAAAACAAACGGCGGTGAAGACTTTCTTCACCGCCGTTTCGGCTTTTCGAATACACTGATTACTTTCTTGTATATTCACTGTTGCTTCGCAAATTTATGCACCCGGGGTTTCCAAAACCTCAATGGGATGTGCCTCATAGAGAAACAGCATCGCGTCATAGTGCTCGTTCGGTATGCCCTTTAAGCGATAGGTTTGATCCGGCAAAAGCCGCATCAAAAAGCTGTAGCCTTCGCCGAGCTGCATCATCCGCATGGGCTTCCGCACCAGGCTATAAACCGGGCTCTCCTCCTCCGTAAGCTCCGAAAAATAGAGAACATACTGCTGCCCCGCCGCAAAACGCGCCTGCGCAGCCAGCGGATCACCGGAGACAAAGCTCTGTATGCTCCGCTTCGCTTCGCCCATCGTTTTGATATTATCCCTAAGCTTCCAGACATCGGTCCCAATCGCGTAATAGTCGTTTCCGAAGTTCTGCGAAAGGAGTACGCCCATGTTTGTGTAAATCGGGTTTACCCGCTCAATGTGCCCGTCGTGTGCGGAAATCACAATCTTCCCGGAGCCGATCTCCGCTTCGATTTTCCGAATGGCCTCTACATTTTCCGCCATATCCCGGTCTCTCAGCGTGTTGGACTCCTCGGTCGAAGTCCAGGATTCCATTGCCTGTCGGACGGTTGTGAGTTCCATCCGAAAGTCCCGCGCATCCGCATCCCGCATATCCGCATCACCGGTCTTCGCACGCAGCCCATCCAGAAACGCAACGGCCTGTCCCGCAGTTTCCGGACTCAAGGAGTAAGGGGGGCGTCAGAATATTTTCAAGCACCGCATCAAATTCCGCCTCCGTTGCAAGCCCGTGCGCAAGACTGTACTGCTTTAAAAAGGCATAGCCGGTCTCGGGGTTCTGCATGTCAAAGCCGTAAAAGCGGACCTTTTTCTCTTCCGGCGCTGTCCGGTTCCAGTCCTGTATCCAGCCAAGCAAGGCCGCCATTTCTTTGGTGTGATAAATCGGAAACGAGAACTTCTGTACCAACTCTTCCGGCTTTCCCTCGCCGCTCTGCAGATAGCGGTTGATGTCGGCACACTCGCTGTAATCCGCCTCGAGCGCAAAGGCCGTATACCCCCTGTTTCTCGACCATCTCCCGCAAGACAGAGAGTTTCAGCTCCTGAAATTCACGACCGCCGTGAACCGCCTCTCCGATGGCCAGGACGGAAACATTGTCCGGAATATGATCCGCGGATAAGGGCTTCATCTCTTCTCTGAGTCCGGGAATTTCCCGGTGCGCCTGCATCTCCTCTAACTTCTGCTTTCCGAAGCGGAACAGCACAATTCCGAGCACGAGCAGAATGAGCCCTAAGAGCAGTCGAACGCAGAGCCTCAGTATTTTTTTCAGTATATTCAGCATGATACCATTCCTCCTTAGAACGACAATTCCTTCTTCCGAAAGCCCGGCAGGGCAAGGATCAGCGGAAGCAGCATATACACTCCGATTGCGAACACAAGAATTCCGACAAACGGCTTTCCGGTCAGTATGTCGGCCTGCACGCTGCGAAGCATCGAAGTGTAAAGAAAGGGTTGAAGACGTCCCACATTGTTTTTAAGCGGTCCCGTCAAGAAAATCATTGTAATCAGAATATACAATGCGTTCGATGAGAGCAGCACAAAGGCAATCACGCCCTGCAGGCTGTTCTGCGTGAGGAAGCAAAGCGTCGCCGCAAGCTGCATAAACCCTAGCGTCCGGAGAAATACCTGTGCGATGGTGAGGGCGACCGCCTCCGCCTCCGCGCCTGTGTAGAACAGATTTCGTATGCCCGGCAGCAGAAAGCAGAGCGCAGCGGTCGGCAAGAGCGTGAAGAGCAGAAGCAGCGCGCATTCTCCGAATTTTGCGAGGACGATACCTTCTCGCGAGACGCCCGCGCCGATTGCTACCTGCATTGCCCGGCACTTAAAATCGTCCGCATAGACAGAGACAAAGAGCAGCGTCCCGATGACCAGCGGGAAAAAGTCGAGCGCGAACTCGGCCGCCCGGCGCATATCGGCAGAAACCGCACCCTTGCCGCCGTAAAACAGAAGCAGCAGCGCAAGACAAAGTGCAAAGCCCGGAAATCCGAAGCGGACGCTTCGCTTTTTCAAAACACGCGAGATATCAGCAAACATATAGTTATGCATCTTTTCTGCCTCCCGTCAGCGAAAAATAATAGTCCTCAAGGCTCTGCCCTTTTTCTTCCCGCCCACAGATTCGAATGCCCGCTGCCTGTAACACCCGCTTGGCCCGCTCGCAATCCGAAACCCGCAAGGTCACGCAATCGGCTGCCTTAGACTGTAGCTCTGTCCTCGCTATCTCGCGCACCAGGGTACCGTTCTCCAGAATGCCGAAGCGATCCGCCGTGTGCTCGAGCTCCCCCCAAGATATGGGAAGAAAGCAGAATGGTGCTTCCCTCTTCCGCAGCCAGCTTCCGGAACAGCGCGCGCATCTCGGCAATGCCCTCCGGATCGAGACCGTTTACCGGCTCGTCAAGCAGAAGAATCTCCGGTTTTCCGAGCATCGCATTCGCAATGCCGAGGCGCTGTCGCATGCCGAGTGAAAAGGCGCCGAACTTGGACTTGACGCCCGAAAGTCCTACAAGCTCTAACACCCGCCCGATTTCCGCCCTGTCCCGTATCCCCTTGACGCCGCAGTAAAAGCGTAGATTCTCCTCCGCACTCAGATAGTCAAAAAAATTGCCGCCGATAAAGAAGCCTATCTTTCTCCTTGCCTTACGAAGCCCTGCCTGTGTCGCCTCACCGTCAATCGAGACACGCCCGCTCTGTATCTCCGTGAGCCCCAGAACTGTCTTAAACAGGGTTGTTTTTCCGGCACCGTTTTTGCCGATCAGACCGTAAATTTCTCCCTGTCTTACCGTTAGATTCAAACCGTTCAGCACAAGCTTTTTGCCGTAGCACTTGCTGAGCTCCTTCAGTTCAATCCGATTCATTCTTTGCCTCTCTTCTGTCATCTCTTAGTCGTTCGCGCGGCGGGCTTGCCAAAAGTCCGCTGCGGACGCCGAGCGTCCGGATTGTCTTCTCACCTTCAACAATAGTGGACTATCGCAATAATACACTACTTCTCTATGCATTGCAAGCGCATTTGTCGCTGCGGCGCTCCGGCTGCCTTATCGCTCCCGAAGAAACGAATTCCCTTCGGAAGATGAGAACAGAGAACGAATCTTCGCAAAAAAAAGAAAAGAGAGAGCGCTCTCGCGCTCTCTCCTGTTCCATCTTAGTTGTAAAGCTACCGCAGCTTATTTAGCCCTCGTGTGGGATAAGCTTACTGAACAGCCGTTACGTTGACTGCCTGCGGTCCTCTGTTGCCGTCTGCAACTTCAAACGTGACCTTCTGGCCGTCCTCAAGGGTCTTGTAGCCCTCAGAGTTGATGCCGGAGAAGTGAACGAAGATCTCGCTCTTATCAGCATCGTCCGTGATGAAACCATAACCCTTCGTTGCGTTGAACCACTTAACTGTTCCGTTGTGCATTTTCTGCCTCCATGAAATAAAAAATAATCCGTAATCCCCCGGGGCAACAAAGCGCGCCACAACTCGACCATGGATGGAACTGCATGATCTCCGCCGTCGCGCGTATCCGTGTCCACTCAAATCACAATGTAACTATAGCAAACATTATGATGCGTGTCAATGCACTTTTTGGCTTTTTCTGTATTGTTTTCACATTTTTCCGGCGGCCGTTTGTTAAAAATTGTACAATTTCACGGACAATAGTCTGTCAAATCACCGCCGCACAGCAACAACTCAACCGCAAGCTGGTCGCTTAAACGCCCGGATTTGTAGGCGCTCTCCAAATTTGCCGCGCGCCGCTCGGCCGCAACGAGACCGCCGACGGACAGCTGCCGCCCCATTTGCAGCAGTTTCCGCACCAGCCACTGCGGCTGTGCGCTGAGCTCCGCAATCTCCTTTTCCCGCTTGCCTTCCGCCGCAAAGGCTTTGACAAGACGCAATTGGCGGTATTGCCGACTCAACATAGAGAGAATGCGCCCGGGTGGCTCTTTGAGCGACAAGAGATCGCTGTAAAGCGCAAGCGCCTGCGCGGTCTTCCGTTCACAACTCGCCGCGATCATATCGAAGATGCGGTTTTCCACCGAGACCGAAGCAATCGCCGCGACATCCTCCCGCGTGACCACTTCCCGTTCGCCGAGATAGGCAATCAGCTTCTCGAGCTCTCCGCTGAGCGCTTCCATGTCTCCGCCGACCTGGGATAAAAAGCGCTCCAAGACCGACTCCTGAATTTTCTTGCCGCTCCGCAGCAGATAGCGCGCGGCCCAGAGCTTTAAATCCCGCTCGGAGGGGTGTTCGCATTCGACCACCGCTCCGTGCTTTTGAAGCGCCTTATAAAGCCTGCCGCGCTTATCCACCGCGCGCTCGGAAAAGACCAGGAGCGTGCTCTCGGGCAAAGCCGGGATATAATCCGCGAGCTTATCCGCACTCCTTTGAAAGAGTCCGCTTTCCTCGACAAAGACGAGGCGCCGCTCCGCAAAGAAGGGCAGGGTATCCGCCGCGGCAATGATGTTGTCTTCGCTCGCCGCCTCTTCCTGAAGCAGGCTCGCATTCATGCTGTCTGTCCCGAACCGAGAAAAAAAACGGGCCTTATAATTCCTGCGGAGATAGCTTTCCTCTCCGCAAAGAAGATAGGCCCGCGAGAGCGCACCGCTTTTCAGTGCGCTCTCAAGTTCTGCTGTACTCACTTTCTTATGGAAGGAACCGTAGCTGTGTCCCGCCTGCATCGTAACACCGCGTGCCGCCGCCATTTCACTCACGGTGACCAGCTGATAGCCGCGCTTCGTGAGCTCCGGAATTAAGCGCTCCGCAGCCGCCGCACTCTGCGCATAGATGCTGTGCATGAGGATGATGTCGCCGTCCTTCACCTGGCTCAGAACAACATTGACCGTGTTATCCGCATTCTTTGTCTTCCAGTCCAGGGTATCGATATCCCAGAGGGTCGCCGAATAGCCCATTGCCGCAAGCGTGGGACGCGCCTGACCGCCGAGCGAACCGTAGGGCGGGCGCACCAGCGTTGCAGTCTGACCGGTTGCCTCCTTGATGGCGCGATTGGTCTTCTCAATGGATTCTCTCACCGCAGCGCCGCTGAGCTTTGCGAGGTTCTCGTGCGCCCAGCTGTGGTTGCCGAGTTCCATGCCGTCCCTGTGCCATGCGCTGCACGGTCTTCTGATAGCGCGGAACCAAGTTTCCGACCATGAAGAAGGTCGCGCGGCCGCCGTTTGCCCTCAAGTGCCGAGAGTATCTGTGCATCGTACTTGCTCGGTCCGTCGTCAAAAGTCAGAGCGATCATGGGGCGGTTCGGGTCCACCTGCCGCACCGTTGCCGGTGCCACTTCCGCGGGCGTCTCGCCCTTCTTGACCACCGCAATGCGAACGCCGTCAATGTGGGTTCCCACGCCGACCTTGCCCGCGTCCTGACCGTTCGTAACCCAGTCGAGCCACTGGCCGTTCACCTGTGCCTTGGTGTATACATCGTAGGAAGACGCAAGTTCTCCGTTCAGCCAGACGCGCACCCCCTCGAGCGGAGCCGTTCCGCCCTCCACGCCTGCAACCGCACCGTTTTCCTTGACGCCGGTCCAACCGCTGCCGCTCACATTGACCTGGTACTTAATGGTCCCCGACATTCCGGACGGCTGCTCTCTGAGCGCCGCGCGAAATGCCGTCGGGTAGGTCCCCGTGCGGCTCAGGTAGTGATTGTCCTCGGTCCAACCGGTCCAACCCTGTCCCTTGTACTCCATCTCATAGGCGAGGACAACCTTGCCCTCTTCCGCGTGAACCGGTGCGGTGAGATCTCCCGAAACATTGCTCATACCAAGCGCCATTGCAAACGAAAGTGCCACCGCAGCAATGCGCCGAAAAATAGTCTGTCTTATCATAGCTTTCTCTTCTGCCTCCTCTTCTTAAATATTTCCCCGTTTTTGCCTGAGAAGCACAAAATGCCACGCAACGAAACGCAAGTCTTCGCGCATGGTAAGCTCCATTATAACACGTTTCCCTTCCATAACCACCCCCAAAGCGCAAAAGTTTCGA